>NZ_JACVHF010000009.1 GCF_014502795.1 Heliobacterium chlorum | reverse complement strand
AGTTGTCGTGCCAACGGCAGCGCTGGGTAGCTATGTCGGGAGCGGATAAGCGCTGAAAGCATCTAAGCGCGAAACCGACCCAAAGATGAGACTTCCCACTCGAAAGAGGTAAGACCCCAGGAAGATGACCTGGTTGATCGGCCCGAGATGTACACGCCGTGAGGCGTTCAGTCGACGGGTACGAATCGGTCGAGGACTTGACCTTACATCGCTTTATGATACTTCTGTTCAGTTTTGAAAGAACAGAAACCAAGTGTAAAAAAACTACCGAGTAGGTAGTTTTTTTAGTTTTAAAAATTAGTGGTAAGGAAGTTGCCAAATTAAGACTTCAAATCACATAACAAATGTTTCGCAAAAAACCCATGGCTGATGCCATGGGTTTTTTGCGAAGTAGGTTATTTCCAGATTAAAGTAAACGGTTGGCCCTGTAGTATCGGGTAGAACTGAATTTGATTTCTTGCGTACACGGGCGGTAGCGAGCCGATAAAACTAGGTGAGTTAGCTAACAAAGTATGAAAGGAATATTTAAATAATTCAAATAATTTTCTTTCACAAAGAAGGTATTTTTTTTGCATCCATCGAAAGCATAGGTTCTCTAAGCTTCTATTTACGGTATAAATATGGTAGCTATCCCTTTTTCAAATAGTTAAAGAGAATATTTTCTTTTTTTGAAAACAAAAGAGGAATTTTGGAGATTTGGTAGAATCACAAACATGTTGTTTAAATAGTCCAAAAATTTATACAAAAGAAAATATTCACTTTAATGAATGGACATGTTTATGTTGCTACCCGGTCAAAAGACCGTTTTGGTTGCAGAATTCAAAAAGTTGTAAGGAGGACTCAACAATGATTTTTAAACTCACCGAAGAACAGGAAATGCTTCGCAAAACGGTACGGGAATTTGCCGAGACCGAAATTGCACCGAAAGCAGCTGAAATGGACGAGAAGGAAGAGTATGACTGGTCTCTATGGGATAAAATGGCTGAACTCGGCCTCTCTGGTATCCCCTTCCCGGAAGAGTACGGCGGTGTGGGCATGGATCACATGAGCTATGCCATCGCTGTCGAAGAACTGGGTCGTGTTTGCGGCTCATCGAGCGTCTTGCTCTCTGCACACACCTCCTTGTGCCTCTGGCCCATCTATAATTTCGGCACGGAAGAACAAAAGAAAAAATACCTTGTTCCCTTGGCTCAAGGTGAAAAAGTTGGTGCCATGGGATTGACCGAGCCTGCTGCCGGTTCTGACGCCGGAGCGATGAAACTGACGGCGAAACTCGACGGTGACGAGTATGTATTGGACGGAACGAAGATCTTCATCACCAACGGTGAGCGGGCTGATGTCTATGTCGTCATCGCCAGCACCGATCCGAGCAAAAAACATAAAGGCACCTCGGCCTTCATCGTGGAAAAGGGAACTCCCGGCTTTTCCTTTGGGAAAAAAGAGCACAAAATGGGCATCCGGGCGTCGAATACATATGAACTCGTCTTTGAAAACTGCCGCATCCCGAAAGAAAACCTGCTGGGCGAAGAAGGCATGGGCTTCAAAATCGTCATGAAGACCCTCGACGGCGGCCGTATCGGCATTGCCGCTCAGGCGCTGGGGATTGCCCAAGGCGCTTTTGACCAAGCCTTAGCCTACAGCAAAACTCGCGAACAGTTCGGCAAGCCCATCTGCGCCAATCAAGCCATCCAGTGGATGCTCGCCGATATGCACTGCCGAATTGAAGCAGCGCGGTTGTTGATCTATAAGGCGGCCTATCTGAAAGACACGGACCAGCCCTTTAGCCAAGAAGCGGCCATGGCCAAACTGGTCGCCTCCGAAACAGCTATGTGGGTTACGACGAAAGCAGTTCAAATTCATGGCGGTTACGGCTACACCCGTGAATACCCTGTGGAGCGCATGATGCGTGATGCGAAGATCACTGAGATCTACGAAGGAACCAGTGAAATCCAGCGCCTCGTCATTGCGGCGAGCCTGTTGAAGTAACACAAGGGAGATGGAAGACGTGCGTGAAGTGGTCATCGTCAGCGCGGTCCGGACACCTTTTGGCAAGTTCGGCGGTACGCTGGCTTCCTTGAAAGCGATTGACTTAGGCGCTGCAGCTATGAAAGGCGCTTTGGACAAAGCTGCCTTGAGTGCAGATCAAATTGAATACACTTGCATGGGTCAAGTGCTGCAGGGGGGGGCGGGACAGATTCCCTCCCGTCAAGCGGCGCACAAGGCCGGCATCGCCTGGGAAGTTCCCTCCTTGACGGTGAACAAAGTTTGTGCCAGCGGCATGATTTCTGTCGCCACGATGGCAAAACTCATCATGCTTGGTGAAGTGGACGCGGCTGTCGCCGGCGGTATGGAAAGCATGAGCAATACCCCGTATTACCTGCCCAATGCTCGTTGGGGACAGCGTATGTTCAACTTTGACGCCGTCGACGGAATGGTTCATGACGGTCTCTGGTGTCCCTTTAACGATCACCACATGGCCATCTACGGCTCTACGGCGGCGAAAGAATTTGGTGTCTCTCGAGAAGAACAAGACGATTGGGCTGTTGTGAGCCAGCAGCGTGCAGCGGCTGCGATGGAAGCGGGTCGCCTCGATGCAGAGATTATCCCTGTCGAAGTCCCGCAAAAAAAGGAAAAGATCCTTTTTGCCAAAGATGAGCAGCCTCGTGCCAACACCACCAAAGAATCTTTGGCTAAGCTAAGCCCCGTTTTTGATAAAAACGGAACCGTCACCGCTGGCAACGCTCCAAGCGTCAACGACGGTGCGGCGGCCCTGGTCATTATGAGCCGGGAAAAGGCAGACGAACTGGGACTGAAACCGTTAGCGACTTTCGTCGGTCACGCAGAAGTGGCGATGGCACCTGAACTGATGGCGGCTACACCGGGTCATGCCATCAACAAGTTGCTGAAAAAGACCGGTAAGAGTCTTGCTGATATCGACCTCATCGAGGTCAACGAAGCTTTTGCAGCGGTCCCCCTTGTCAGCCAACGGGTCGCCGGCTATGACATGGAAAAAGTCAATGTCAACGGCGGCGCTATCGCTTTTGGTCACCCCATCGGAGCGAGCGGTGCCCGTATCCTGACCACGTTAATTTATGAACTGCGCCGGCGCGGCGGCGGTCACGGCATGGCGGCCATTTGCAGCGGAGCTGCTCAAGGCGATGCCGTCCTCCTGCGCGTCGAGTAACGATAGCGAGATTCATTGAAGTAACTAGACGAAAGGAGACAGAGCGATGGAAATCAAACGCATCATGGTCATCGGCGCCGGGCAAATGGGCTCGGGTATCGCCCAGACGGCTGCTTTAGCCGGTTTTCAAACGGTTCTGCATGATATTTCCTTCGAATTTGCCAATAAAGGTTTAAACACCATCAAAAAGAGCTTGAGCAAGTTCTTAGAAAAAGGAAAAATCACTGCTGAGGATATGGAAGCCACGCTAGGTCGACTTCAATTGTCCGATAACTTGGAAAATGCGAAAAACTGTGACATCATCATCGAAGCGGCTAGTGAAAAAATGGAGATCAAATCGCAGATCTTCCGTACCCTTGATGAAGTCGCTCCAGCTCACGCTATCTTAGCCTCGAACACCTCTTCGCTGCCCATCACTGAACTGGCTGCCTGCACCAAACGGCCGACGCAAGTCATCGGCATGCACTTCATGAACCCTGTGCCCTTGATGAAACTCGTCGAGATCATCCGCGGACTGGCCACTTCCGACGAGGTCTATCAGGTGATTGAAGATCTGGCCAAACAGATGGGGAAAGTCCCCGTTGCGGTCAATGACGTGCCTGGCTTCGTCTCCAACCGGATCTCCCAAGTGATGATCAACGAAGCCATCTGGTGCCTCTATGAAGGAGTCGGCAATCCAGAAGGTATTGATACCATCATGAAACTCGGCTTCAACCACCCCATGGGACCCTTGGCCTTAGCTGACCTGATCGGTCTCGATACGGTTTTATCCATTCTGGAAATTATGCATGAAGGCTACGGAGATCCCCGCTACCGTCCGTGCCCGCTGTTGCGGAAGTATGTAAAAGCCGGTTGGCTCGGCAGAAAATCAGGCCGCGGTTTTTACAACTACGAAGGCTAACTTTTTGCGGCCTTAAAAGATAGGACCCAAGCAGCGGGTGGTTGCCACTGACGACGGAAGAGGAGGAGAAAAGCCTTGGAAATGAACTATCTGCTCTATGAGGAAGAAGAGGCTCTAGCCATTGTCACCATCAACCGCCCCAAAGCACTCAATGCCTTAAATAGTCAGGTGCTGGAAGAATTGAAGGGGCTTCTCGATGAGATCGCCCAAAAAGATCATATCTCCGTGGTCATTGTAACCGGTGCTGGAGAAAAGAGCTTTGTCGCTGGGGCTGACATCGCCCAGATGCGCGAATTCACGCCGGTTCAAGCTCGTCAATTTGCTAAACTAGGGCAGCAAGTGTTCAGCAGCATCGAGCGCCTGCCTCAACCGGTCATCGCTGCCGTCAACGGCTTTGCCTTAGGCGGTGGTTGTGAACTGGCCATGGCTTGCGATTTCCGTATCGCTGCTGAGAACGCCAAGTTTGGCCAGCCCGAAGTTAGCTTGGCTGTGACTGCCGGCTTCGGCGGGACCCAGCGGCTTCCCCGCCTGGTTGGGAAAGGGCTGGCGGCAGAACTGCTCTTTACAGGGGACATGATCGACAGTGCGGAAGCGCTGCGTATCGGCCTGGTGAATAAGGTCGTACCTGTAGTTGAATTGATGGATAAAGCCAAAGCGATCGCCAAGAAAATTGCGGCTAAAGGGCAAGGTGCAGTTCGGTTGACGAAAGCGGCTATGACCGAGGGCCTCAATATGGATCTGGAACGAGCTTTGGCTTATGAAGCGGAAGTGTTTGCCTTGTGCTTCTCGATGGCAGACCAAAAAGAAGGCATGGACGCATTTCTGAATAAACGCAAACCGAATTTTACAAACGCATAGGGAGGTTCTGCCATGAAAATCGCAGTTTTGATAAAACAAACCTTCGATACGGAAGCAAAGATCGTCGTGAAAGAGGGCAAGGTCGATCCTTCTGGCGTAAATGTCATCATCAACCCTTATGATGAATTCGCTATCGAAGAAGCGCTTCGAATCAAAGAAAAAGTGGGCGGCGAAGTGGTCGTCTTTTCGGCAGGGAGCGACAAAGTGACCGAATCCTTGCGGAAAGCTCTCGCTATGGGAGCCGATCGGGCCGTCCGAGTTGAGCTGGACGGTGTAGCTGTTGACGAAGGCGTCGTAGCGGAAGCCCTGGCGAAAGCCGTCGGAGAAGGCAACTTTGACCTGGTTCTCACCGGTTGGCTGGCCATCGACGACCGCTCGGCTCAAGTAGGTGTCCGGGTGGCTGAAATTCTCAATCTGTCTCAAATCAACATGGTCACTCAGTTGGAGTTGGCTGATGGTAAACTGACGGGTTCCCGCGAAATCGAAGGCGGTATGGAAGTGGTAGAAGTACCCCTGCCGGCGTTGATCACAGCCCAGCGCGGACTCAACGAGCCTCGCTATCCGTCCATGAAGGGCATCATGCAAGCGAAGAAAAAAGAACTGAAAGTCGTCAATGCAAGCGATTTGAACATCTCCGCCCAGCCGAAAGTGGAGGTCAAAGACGTTTTCCTCCCCAAAGCCAAAGAGGCCGGGAAAATCTATAAAGACGACATGGCCGATGCCGTTTCTGCACTCGTCAAAGCTCTACGAGAAGAAGCAAAAGTAATCTAGGGGGGAAGACAAGATGGCTAAAGTATGGGTTATTCTCGAAGCACAAGATCAGAAGATCAAAAAAGTCAGCTATGAAATGATCGGTTTGGCCAAACAATTAGGGGATGTGGAAGCAGTCCTGCTGGGTAGCGGCGTAAGCAGCCTCGCCCAGGAAGCAGGCGAATATGGTGTATCTAAAGTCTTCGTGGCCGACTGTGCTGAACTGAAAGATTACACCACAGCAAAATATACTCGTGTACTGGCAGACCTCATTCAGAAGAAAAAACCGGAAATCGTTCTCGTCGCTAACACGTCCCAAGGACGGGACTTCGCGCCTCGTGTGGCTCAGCGCATCGGCGCCGGTCAAATCAGCGATGTGATGGACTATCAAGAGGGTCAATTCATTCGCCCTGTTTACTCCGGTAAAGCCTTCTTCAAAGTATCCCCCTGCGCTTGCCCGGCCATCGTCACGGTGCGTCCGAACGTATTCCCGGCAGCGGAAAAATGTGGCGGCTCTTGCCTGGTTGAAGAAGTTGCAGCCAGCTTTAGTGCCGACGATCTGAAAGCGATTGTTAAAGAAGTGGTGAAGCAAGTATCGAGTCGACCCGAATTGACTGAGGCGAACATCATCGTCTCCGGCGGACGGGGAATGAAAGGACCGGAAAACTTCGCCATCTTAGAAGAAATGGCCGACGTTCTTGGTGCTGCCGTCGGTGCTTCCCGGGCTGCCGTTGATTCGGGCTGGCGTCATCACAGCTTCCAAGTCGGACAAACCGGGAAAACCGTCTCGCCGAGCCTCTACATCGCCTGCGGCATCTCCGGCGCGATTCAACACTTAGCCGGCATGGGCAGTTCAAAAGTCATCGTCGCCATCAACAAAGATCCCGAGGCCAACATCTTTAAAGTGGCCGACTACGGTATCGTGGGCGATCTCTTTGAAGTCGTTCCCATGCTCACGGCAGAATTCAAGAAATTGCTGAGCTAAGGGAACAGAGCGAAGGGAACAGAAGTCGCTGCTCTAGCTATGGAAGTCAAAGGGTAACTACTCAAAGAGGAATGTCATAAATTAATCCGTCGATACATAGATTTAGAAACTAAATAGCCAATTTCAGATTCGACGTACTCGAAGAAGGAAGGCTCTACAAGCCTTCTTTCTTCCTTGTAGAAGAAAAATGACAGAGTAAAAGAAAATGGACAGACAGGAAGGGGTCAAGATGCTCAATACTGCAAGTCGGGAGATTTATTGGAACATCCCGCCGTCGTTAAAGATTCTTATGTATACACTGTTGCTGTTTGCCGTTGCCAATTTGGCCTATGGGCTCCATCAACGGTACCAGCATTGGATGGTGGGACAAAAAACAAATCCTGCGGGAGATCTTGGCCGGTGTATTCGGGAAACCTTCCTCCAGCGGCGAGTGCTGAAAGATCTTTATCCGGGGATCAAACATGGAGCCATCTTTTGGGGCTTTACGGTGATGTTCCTGACGACAGTCATCATCGCCGTCCAAGAACAACTGAAGATTGAAGTATTTACAGGCAACTTATATCTGTTTTTTTCCTTGATCGCCGATATCGGTGGTCTCGCCGCCATGACGGGTCTATTGATGGCCCTGTATCGTCGGTACGTGCAAAAACCGGATCGTCTCGACAATCGACCAGATGACGCCATCGTCCTTCTGCTCCTGCTAGGGATTATCGTCACCGGTTTCCTCGTCGAAGGAATTCGTGTCGCCGCAACCAACGATATTTGGGCTGATTATTCACCGGTGGGCAACATTGTGGCTGAACTTTTCCGGGGCAGTTCCGAAAACTCACTCCGCTCAGCCCATCTCGGCCTCTGGGTGACCCATATGCTGGCGACGATGGCCTTCATCGGATACATTCCGCAATCGAAACTCATGCATATCTTTACCACCCCGCTAAACCAATACTACGCCGATGAGAGCAGCGCCAAAACGTTGCCGCTGGTCGATCTGGAAGCGGAAGATGCGGAAACCTTCGGCATCAGTAAAATTGAAGAGTTTACTCATAAACAATTGATGGACTTGGATGCCTGTACCCGCTGTGGCCGTTGTCAAGATAACTGCCCGGCTTACCTGACGGGTAAACCGCTTTCACCAAAGAAAATGACCCAGGACCTAAAAGAGGCCTTGAATCAGAAGGCGCCGGAGCTGATAGCAAAGGCGAAGGCCGAACTATCTGGGGAAGGTCAAGGGGAAGAAACGACAGCTCCGTCCGTCGAGGAAGCCGTTACCCGGTCCTTGATCGGTGATGTGATTGAACAAGACACCATCTGGTCCTGTACCACCTGCCGGGCCTGCCAGGAAGTCTGTCCTGCCTATGTAGAACATATCCCAAAAACGGTGGAATTGCGTCGAAATTTAGTCCTGATGGAAAGCGACTTCCCAGCGGAAGTACAGACAACCTTTCGGAATATGGAAAACAACGGCAACCCCTGGGGTATCGGTTGGGCCAAACGTGCCGACTGGCTGGGTGATCTGGATGTTCCTCAGATGGGCGAACTGGATGACCCTGCCGAAGTGGAATACCTCTATTGGGTGGGTTGTGCCGGTTCCTTCGACGAGCGCAACAAAAAAGTATCTCGAGCGCTTGTCAAAATCCTCCAATCAGCTGGTGTGACTTTCGCTATCTTAGGGGCTGAAGAAAAGTGCTGCGGCGATTCTGCCCGTCGTATCGGCAACGAGTACCTGTATCAGATGCTCGCCATGGAAAACATCGAAACGATGAATAACTACGGCGTCAAGAAGATCATCACCGCTTGTCCCCACTGTTTGAACACCCTTAAAAATGATTATCCGCAGATGGGTGGAAACTTCGAAGTAATCCATCATACGGAATTGATCGCCCAACTCTTACAATCGGCCAAACTCCGCTTAAACGGTCAAAAAGGGAAGTCCTATACGTACCATGATTCCTGTTACCTGGGACGGTATAACCGTGTCTTTGAAGCGCCGCGGGACGTCTTGAAACAGGCTGGTGTGCAGGTCGTCGAGATGGAGCGAAACCATGAACATAGTTTCTGTTGCGGTGCCGGCGGTGGCCGCATGTGGATGGAAGAGACCCTGGGTAGCCGCATCAACCTGAACCGGACTGAACAGGCACTGTCTACCGGGGCCGAAGGAATCGCTGCCAACTGTCCCTTCTGCTTGACGATGCTGACCGACGGCGTCAAAGCGAAAGAACTCGCCGACAAGATCCCTGTGCTCGATCTGGCGGAGATCGTCTCCGAATTAATTCCGGAGACGGCGAAAGAGAGCGACGCACAAGCCAGTTAAACGAATTTTTTAAGGAGGCCTTGTATGGAGCTGCAATCGGCCATTCGCGATCGACGGAGTATCCGCAAGTATAAGCCGGAAGAACCGCCGAAGGAAATCCTTGAAAAAATCTTGGAAGACGGGCTCTGGGCACCGTCGAACATGAACGTTCAACCGTGGCACTTTGTCGTCGTCCGTGGCGAAAAGCGGGAAGAATTGCTTTCGGTGATCTCCCGTTCAGGTCAATCGATCTTACCGAAGCTCGAGCGGATTTTTGCTGAAAAGCCGAAAGTGATCAAGTTCACCTTGGAGTTTTTCCATGACCTAGGAAAAGCACCGATTCTCATCTTCTGCTTCGGCCCTGGCGAATACAAAGACCCGCCGCTTGGATTAACTCCGGAAGAACTGCGTATTTTCCATATCGACCGGACTACGAATCAGCAAAGTGTCGCTGCTGCCATCCAAAACATCCTGCTCTCGGCCCATGAAGCCGGCTTAGGCACCTGTTGGATGACAGGGCCTCTGCACGTGGCCGAGGAGATCAGCGAGCTTTTAGGGGTAACCAACAAGGAACTCGTCGGAGTGATCACCTTGGGCTATCCCGACCAGTCCCCGCCGTCGCCGCCGCGTAAACCGGGTCGTGTCGATTGGAACGGTTTTTAAATGAAAAAGGCAACCTTCCATTACGGAGGTTGCCTTTTTCATTTGAAAACCCCAAAATCAATTGAAAATTATGAAAAAAGTCTTCCTCTTTAAGCGTAGGCAGGTTATTTGAAAATTACAAAGAAATATAACCTTGTGAAAACTACATCAAATGCAAAAAGGGGGGAAGGGCACACGAAGGGCCGTCCAATTGCTAATGCCAAACCACTTATCTAACCAGGTACAGCACTCATCACTACAGTGAACGTTACGAGAAGAAAGGCGGCAATAACTATGACATGGACGCAGAACTACGACCCCATGGGAGGATTATTGCTATCCACAGCCATCGCACTCATTCCTATTGTCTATTTCTTTTGGGCTTTAGCAATTCAAAAAATGAAAGGACATATTGCCGGATTGACTACGGTTATATTGACCGTCTTAATCGCTATCTTCGGGTATGGTATGCCTGCCAACATGGCTGTCACGTCGACCGTCTTTGGCGCTTTTGTCGGACTCTGGCCTATCGGCTGGATCGTGATCAATGCGGTTTTTCTATACAAACTGACGGTGAAATCAGGTCAGTTTGATGTCATCCGTTCTTCCATCAGCTCGCTTACCAATGATAGGCGATTGCAGGTGCTCTTGATCGCCTTTTCCTTTAACGGATTTATTGAAGGCGCTGCCGGATTTGGCACACCGGTGGCTATCTCGGCCGCTTTGCTCGTCGGTCTTGGATTTCGCCCCCTCTACGCGGCCGGTCTATGCATGATCGCCAACACGGCACCGGTCGCCTTTGGCGGGATAGGGATTCCGTTGGTCACAGCAGCCAAGACGACGGGGCTGCAGGTCATGGAAATCGCCCGTATCGCCGGGGTTCAGCTAGGTTTGATGGCGATTATCGTTCCCTTTTGGGTCATCGTCGCGATGACAGGGATCCGGGGTGCCATGGAAATCTTGCCGGCCATTTTGGTATCGGGCCTCTCTTTCGGCCTGACCATGTTTTTGACAGCGACCTTTCTTGGCCCGGAACTGCCAGCGATCGCTGCTTCTGTTGTGTCCTTGATCGCACTGGCCCTTTTCCTCAAACTGTGGAGACCTAAGCATATTTTCCGCTTCGACGATGACCCCGAAGTGAAGGCGGGAACGGAACATACATATTCAATGGGACAGATCGTAAAGGCATGGTCACCATTTATCGTGCTGACGGGCTTCATCACCTTGTGGGCATTGCCCGCTGTTAAAAACATCTTGAAGCTACAGAACGTAGTTATCCCCGTACCGGGTTTAGATAAGTTGATCATGCAGGCAGCACCGATTGTTACGAAGCCGACGCCTTACGGCGCAGTTTTTACTTTTGACGTCCTGGCGGCGGCCGGAACAGGAATATTGTTGGCGGCACTGCTGTCTATGTTCCTCGTGCGTCTGAGCTTCAGCGACTGGATTTCCTTGTATGGCAAGAACCTGAAAGAGCTGATGTATCCCCTGATTACGATTTCTTGTGTCTTAGGTTTTGCCTATATCGCCAATTACTCCGGCATGAGCGCCACCTTAGGGTTGGCCGCAGCCAAAAGTGGAAAAGTATTTCCCTTTATGGCGCCGATTCTCGGCTGGCTCGGTGTCTTTCTGACAGGGAGTGATACATCCTCCTGTGCTCTCTTCGGAAACCTGCAGAAGATCACCGCCGAGCAGATCGGGGTCAGTTCCACCCTTACCGTGGCTGCGAACGCGACGGGCGGTGTAGCCGGGAAAATGATTTCTCCTCAATCCTTGGCTGTGGCTGCTGGAGCGACCGGTCTTGTCGGGCAAGAGTCAGACATCTTCCGGTATACCTTAAAACACAGTATCGGCATGGTATTAGTGATCAGCATCATGACGTACGTAATGGCCTTCTTCATGTGAGCGGTTACAAAAGCCAAAAATGATAGTTCTTGCCTATGGGCTGTAGACGCCGTGAAACCCTCAATGATTTTGAGGAGATTTGCGGCGTCTATTTTCATTTTTTGAAATCGATTCGATTTGCTAGCCTGAATGTAGTGAGTTATCCCTAATCTTATCCACATGTTTTACGAAAAAAAGGCCAGTGTTAGAGTTATTCACGGATTTATCCCCATTATCCACAGGGTGATCAATAGGACTTATCCACATTTGATTGGAGATTTCTAGTTCAGAAAAACAAAAGCCAGTTGCTGAATGTGTAAAGAAACTATTACAGGGGCAAATGTATCCCTGCAGCTGTTTCTTCGTTAGATCTCTTTTTATTTATTAAGATTGTTAAGCTTTTTCCAAGATTCGGTTAAAGTCACGGATTTTTGTTCGGAGAAGTCTATAATCAGGAATGTAGGACGTACTCGAGCCCAATGAACACAGAAGAAAGGATACCAGTAATTTCCGGTATATCCCAAATGGACGCACACGGGGGGTACCAAAAAAAGCGAATTTTCGGTATTATATATGATAACAAGCACTAGCGGGAGGCCGTCCTGACGACCAAACTTTGATTTTGGAGCGTTGTGTGATGAATCAACGATGTAGCCTGTTGCCGATCGATGGCAATCATTCCGAGATCCTTGAGGAACGAAAGTCTTTTATCCGTTCGGAGTATTATATCAACCGGGAGTTAAGTTGGCTCGAGTTTAACCATCGGGTCTTGGAAGAAGCGATGGATCCGACGAACCCGCTCCTGGAGCGTTTAAAATTCCTGGCTATCGTCAGTTCAAACTTGGATGAGTTTTTTATGGTCCGTGTGGCCGGTCTGCAGGACCAGGTAGTGGCAGAGCTTCGGAAAAAAGACGCTGCCGGGTTATCGCCGGAGGAGCAGCTAAAAAAAATCGCAGAACGGGCTCACCGGTTGGTAAGTGACCAGTATGGTCATCTGCAAGAACAGATCCTGCCGGAACTTGAGTCCAAAGGTATCCATATATTGCGCTATAGAGACTTAACGGGCCTGCAAAGGGCCTTTGTTGAGAATTATTTTGAACATACCGTCTATCCTGTGTTAACTCCTATGGCTGTCGACCAAAGCCGTCCCTTTCCTCTCCTCGCGAATAAGAGTTTGAACATCGCTGTCTTTGTCGAATCCAAAACTCATTTAACCTATAAACCGAATCTTTTTGCCGTCGTGCAAGTTCCTTCGGTTCTTCCGCGGTTTATTGATATCCCTTACGCGGAGGGGCAAGCCTTTGTATTCTTAGAAGACGTAATTCAATCCCACTTGGAGGACCTTTTCCGGGGCAATCAGATTCTCGATTCTTGCATCTTCCGGATTACCCGAAACGCCGACTTGACTGTCGATGAAGAGGGTGCCGAGGATTTGCTGGAGGCCATCGAAAAGGAACTGCAAAAACGTAAATGGGGTGCGGAAGTTCGGCTGGAAGTGGAAGCTGGTGTGAGTGATGCGATGAAAGACTATTTAAAAGCGGACCTGGAATTAGATGACGAGGATATCTACTACATTTCAGGCCCCTTGGATTTGACGGCTTTCTTTCGCATTGCTGACCTACCTGGCTTTGATGGGCTGCGCCACGAAAAAATGGTTCCTCAGGAGCCGGTTGATCTGATTGGAGAAAAGGATATTTTTGCGGCTATCGCCAAAAAAGATATCTTGCTCCACCATCCCTATGAGTCCTTTGAACCAGTCGTGAAATTCGTCATGCAGGCAGCCAGGGATCGGCAAGTGCTCGCGATTAAGCAGACCTTGTACCGGGTCAGCGGTGATTCGCCGATCATCACTGCCTTGGCGGAGGCGGCCCGAAACGGGAAACAGGTGACCGTACTGGTAGAGCTGAAAGCTCGCTTTGACGAAGAAAAGAATATTGCCTGGGCGAAAATGCTGGAAAAAGCCGGCTGCCATGTCATCTACGGACTTGTAGGCTTAAAGACCCATGCCAAGATCACCCTGGTCGTTCGGCAGGAAGCAGGCCATATTCACCGATATGTGCACTTAGGGACGGGGAATTACAACGACACGACGGCCCGTTTCTATACGGACTTTGGGCTGCTCACTTGTGATGAGAATATCGGTTCGGACGCGACGGACTTCTTTAATGAAGTGACTGGATATGCTGTACCGGCCAAGTGGAGAGAATTAGAGGCAGCCCCCTTAGGACTGCGGAAAAAGCTGTACGACTTAATTGAGCGGGAAATCGCCTTGAGCACGCCGGAAAAGCCGGGGCGAATCATCGCCAAGATGAATTCTTTAACAGATGCGTCGATCATTCAAAAACTATATAGCGCATCCTGTGCTGGCGTGCAGATCGATCTCATCGTCCGGGGCATGTGCTGCCTTCGCCCGGGGATTCCCGGTGTAAGCGAAAACATCCGGGTGATCAGCATTGTAGGGCGATTCTTAGAGCATCACCGCGCCTTCTATTTCCAAAATGGCGGTAACGAAGAGATCTATCTGTCTAGTGCCGATTGGATGGGCCGGAATCTCGATCGCCGGGTGGAACTGATCTTCCCGGTCAAATCGTTGGAATTAGCCCAGCGAGTTAAACACATTCTCGATACGATGCTCAAAGACAATAGCAAG
The DNA here is from genome assembly GCF_014502795.1 of Heliobacterium chlorum. Taxonomy (GTDB): domain Bacteria; phylum Bacillota; class Desulfitobacteriia; order Heliobacteriales; family Heliobacteriaceae; genus Heliobacterium; species Heliobacterium chlorum. Next base: position 123,700 of record NZ_JACVHF010000009.1, on the reverse strand, counting down.
GCCCGGCGCTTGCAACCCGATGGCACTTATATTCGGGTCGAGCGAAACGGGGAAGAACTGCTCCAGAGCCAAAGCTATTTCATCCGGCAATCACGTCGCCGTAACCGCCGCGCTCGTCTCCCGGTAGTAGCTCAGGGTGGGCAGGGAACGGTTAAGGATATCCTACATTAGAAAAAAATCCACAGCTAAGGGGCTGACCCGAATCGACGCGGGTCAGCCCCTTTTAATGCTTTTAGAAAAAGCCGCTTGTTACAGGTTTTTGGCAGAAATAAAGAGATTTCTGCCAAAGACCTTTTTAAAATCTGCGGCTCCTTTAAAAGCGTCGCAGATCTCCAGTTCAGCCGAATGGCGGGTGAGCGCGACGAGATGAACGTTGTCCACATATTGGTGGCAGCGTACATCTTGAATCACGCCGGCTTCGCTTCGTTCTAAGGCCTCAGCAATGCGGAGGATGACGCCGAGCATTTTGATGGTCTTCCCGTCGTCCTCGTTGAGGATGTCTCTGTGGGGTAAGATGTTCGCTTGCAGGGGTTTCGAGTGGGACATGGCCACATAGGCGGCCACGAGAATCTCCCGGTGAGTCAAGCCGTTGATGCGAGAATTGGTGATGAGGTAGAAACTGTGCTTGTGATGGTCGTAGAAGTTGACGAGAATACCCACATCATGCAACCAAGAGGCGACCTCAAGGATCCTCCTCTCCGCCGAACCTAATTCGTGAAGCGACTGGAGTTGGTCGAACATGGACAAGGTCAACTTGGCTACATGACGAGGATGAGCCAGTTCGAGATTATAGTAACGCATGAGATTTTCTACACTGTGCTGGGTCAGGTTGTCGATATAGGGAACTTCATGATTACGGAGCAGATGTTGATAAAATAAACCGTCTCGAAGGCCGGAACCACTGACGGCAAGTTCCTGGCTCTGGGTAAAGTGGACTAGCCCGCTTACCACAGCCAAGCCAGCGATGATGATGTCGGCCCGGTCTTTGGAGAGCCCGGGGATTTTCTTTCGCTGCTCCAGACTTGCTGTGCGGACAAGGCGATAGATATCGAAGACGTCTTTGCCAGACATTCGGTAGTTATGGGTGATGTCGAGACTGTATTTTTTTCGCTTGCGATCGATTTTAGATAAGTTCCGGATTGTACCGCCTAGTCCGAAGATGATGGGACTATTCATATCCCGGAGCCATTCTACGGAAGAAAAGTTCTCCCGAAGATAGCTTTCCAATGCTTTTACTTGATCTTCCGTCGGCTTGACCTTATCTAAGAAAGATTCCGTTAAGGTAACGGCACCGAAAGGAAGACTGGTGGAGGCAACCACCCGGCGATCTTTAAGCTGAATAAGTTCCGTCGAACCGCCGCCGATATCGATGATCAGCCCGTCGGAGGCATCTAACGTATTGACGACACCCATGTACGCCGCCTGGGCCTCTTCTTGTCCGGAGAGAACCCGAAACTCAAGGCCTGTGGCGTCCTTTACCTGTTGCAGGAATTCTCTTTGATTGCTGGCTAGGCGAACGGCGGCAGTGGCCACGGCTATGACATGAGTGATGCCGTGGGCACGGTAGAGGTGCTGGAACAGCCGTAACGCTTCAATGGTCCGCACGATGGCGGCCGGTTTGAGCGTCAACTCGGGGCCCATGTTTTCGCTAAGGCGGACTCCCTCTTTGGCTTCGTCAATAAGCTTGTATGAACCGTCTGAAGAAATGCCGACCAGCATCAAGCGAACAGAGTTGGATCCTAAATCGAAGATCGCGACTTTTTCCACAGTAATTCTTCCTTCATTATAAGTAAGTCTTTTCGGGCTATACAGAAATTATTACACATAAATCGCTTGTATCCTGCATCGGTTTAGGAAAGGGGGGGATAATTTCACTACACTCATTCGCTAACGTATCCCCTGTGAGAGTATTTTTTGCCTAGTGTACAAAAGAAAGCGAGCAAAAAATACCCTACAGTCTATCAAGATGGGAAGGTGAAAGCCATGATTACGATCATTTTGATTGTTGTTCTCGTTCCGTTGATTCTAATGTCGATTATTTCCGGTATACGAATCGTCGGTCAATACGAACGAGCTGTCTTGTTGCGGTTAGGCCGGTTCACTGGAATCTTGCAGCCAGGATTGAATGTGGTTCTCCCGTTTGGAATTGACCGGACTCTTTTTGTAGAGATGCGAACGACGACCATTGATGTGCCCCGCCAGGATATTATCACAAAAGATAACGTTCCTGTTTCGATTGACGCGGTTGTTTATTTTCAGGTGTTTGATCCACAGTTAGCCATCCTCAATGTAGAAAATTACCGGCAAGCGACTACGTTGTACGCGCAGACCCTTCTCCGGTCGGTGCTGGGATCCCATGATCTCGATGAAATGCTCACCGCCCGAGAAAAGTTAAATCTCGTGTTGAAGGAACAATTGGATAAAGCCACTGACCCCTGGGGCATTAAGGTGACTGGCGTAGAGATTAAAGCCGTCGACTTGCCCGAAGGAATGAAACGTGCTATGGCGAAGCAAGCCGAAGCCGAGCGGGAACGACGGGCCAAGGTGATTTCCGCAGAAGGGGAGTACCAGGCGTCGGAGAAGCTCTTAGAGGCAGCGTCGGTGATCAGTCAAAATCCGACGGGAGCTCTGTTGAGAATCTTGCAAACATTGACAGAGATCGCAGTGGAGAAGAACAGTACGATCTTGTTTCCGTTGCCGATCGAGATATTATCGTTTTTTCAGGGGAATGGATCTATTCATGACCAAAACAAAAAGAGAGATTCATAAATGATTCGGTGTCTTTTCGGCTGGTCTTTTTGGACCAGCTTTTTATATGTGCGTACACTCGAACATTGAATGTCTGTTCGGCATTATGGTAAAAAAAGTAACAATACAGGAGACAGGCACCGTACAATAGTCACCTCCATACAATGTAAGACAGCATTCTGACCGGAGGTGGCGTGATGATACCGACGATCGTGGGGGCTTTGATCATTCCATTTATTAAGGGACTCACCGCTCTATTGAGTTACATCTCTAATAATGCTTTTCCCCAACCGCTCTCGGAATCAGAGGAGGCCGACTGTCTTGTACGGTTGCAAGAAGGCGATGAGCAGGCCCGTAATAAATTAATCGAACATAATTTACGCCTCGTTGCCCATTTGGTGAAGAAATTTGACGGCACGGGAGAAAACAATGACGACCTCATTTCCATCGGTACCATCGGACTGATTAAAGCTATCAATACCTTCAACGCCGATAAAGGGACGAAACTGGCTACGTACGCAGCTCGGTGCATTGAAAATGAGATTTTGATGCACCTTCGAGCCATGAAAAAAACTCGAGGTGAAGTATCACTCTATGACCCTATTGGCGTAGATAAGGAAGGCAACGAGATCACCCTCATCGACATCCTCGGAACCGATCCGGAAACAGTATCAGACGTGGTGGAAAACGCTATGGAACAGGCCCGTTTGCTCAGCAAACTGAAGCGCCTGAGCAAGCGAGAACGGTATGTCATCGAACTTCGTTATGGGCTTTTGAGCGGCTGCCGGCAGACACAGCGGGAGATCGCCAGAAACTTAGGGATTTCCCGCAGTTATGTAAGCCGGATCGAAAAGAGGGCCGTTCAAAAGCTGATGAAGGATTTGGGGACCGTTGATGGGGCGTAGCCGGGTTAGCCCACCAGTCACATAACGTAAAAAACCGCAGCCAACGCTGCGGTTTTTTACGTATTCGGCTACTCTACGTACGAGTGTGTAACAGCGGATAGGGGCAAAAAAACACAAAATAAAAATTAAAAAAATCCATTAATCGCTAAAGCAAAATAGATAAATCATCGATACTATTAACAAAGGATGTTATTTGGTTGCACGAAACCATTCGGTTTACCTTCCAAACCATGGATTCAGCTTTTAGTAAAGGCGTACAGTCATGAAAGAATAGGATGCGGCCTTCACTTTTTCGGATATTTTAGAGGGAGGAGCGATTCATATGTTAGCCAAAAGAATTTCTCTTGTCCGGTACGGTTATTTTCCCAATTACACTCAGGTGGTCGCTTTTCCGCACTTTCATAAAGTTAAACGGAGTCTATGGACTCACGATCTAACCGAAGCATGCTATTATCTCGTCGGTAGTGTAATCACTGCAGCGATGACCACGGTAACTATGTTTCTGATGTACTATTACCTTTGAGTCGGTACCTAACCGGAAATCTGTGGTGACATAAACGAAATAACGAAAAGAGACCGCAGGAAATTGGTGCTGCGGTTTTTTTCTTGCCTCGTTTCGGAAAAGGTCGGAAAATGATTGGATTTTAGGAAGCGTGAACCTCCGTTGAGGAAGGTATTTTCTCAGGACCTGTTGAATAAATATTCTACTTATTTTGGGCTAGAAAGGGGATGGGAACCATGAAGGCAAAAGTGTTCTCTGTATTTTTGATCTTGATCGCCCTACTGCTTGTCGCTTGCGGTAACTCAGCCAGCAAGGGAACGAATTCGCTGATTGTTTCGAGTGATGAGAGCCGTGAACATAAAGAAGGTAAAGACCCGACGGACAAAAAGAAGATTGCCCTCGTGATGAAAACTTTGACCAATCCGTTCTTTGTGGAAATGGAAAAAGGAGCACGTCGTGCGGAGAATGAATTAGGTGTCGATCTCATCGTTAAGGTGGGCGCTAAGGAGACCTCGATTGAACAACAGATCGCCATCGTCGATGAACTGATCCGTGATAAGGTTGACGCCATCGTCATCGCCCCGGGAAGCTCTACCGAACTGATACCAGTTCTGAAAAAGGCCCAAGAGGCGAAAATCCCCATCGTCAATATTGACAACCGGCTCGATCCGAAACTTTGTAAAGAACTAGGTCTGATCGACGTTCCTTTTATCAGCGTCAATAACGAACAAGGTGCTTACTTGTCGGCCAAAGTGATCAGCGATAAGATCAACTCCCCGACGGAAGCAGTGATTTTGGAAGGTATACAAGGCACTGACAACGGAGAACAACGCAAACGAGGCGCCCTGCGGGCTTTGGGAGAGAACAAAAACGTCCATGTAATCGCATCCCAAACGGGCAATTGGAAAATCGATGAAGCCTATGAAGTAACGGCTAAGCTGTTTCAAAGCCACCCGAATATTGGGGCGATTTTCTGTGCCAATGATATGATGGCATTAGGTGCGATTCAATATCTAGAGAAGACGGAGAAGAAAGGTGTTCTCGTCGCTGGGTATGACGCCTTAGATGAAGCCAAAAAAGCGATTCGGGCGGGCAAACTAGCTGCGACCATCGACCAGCAGGCGGACCTTCAGGGATATACCGGGATCGAGTATGCCTATAAAGCGATTCGAGGAGAAAAGAATCCCTTGGAAACGATGATCGACGTAAAGGTAATTCATGCTGGTAACCTGGAATAAATCGCAGGCCAGGGGCGAATAAAGACGATGAGATTACCGAGTCTCAACATTACGCAAAAGTTTATCCTTTATCTTTTGCTGAGCAGCATTATCCCTCTCGTGGGGGTGGGTATAACCTCGTACAGCATATCTAAGACGATCATCCAAGAAGAGGTCAGCAACTATACCCATGAATTGATGAACAACCAACGCGATTATATGGAACGGATGCTCGATGAAGTGGAAAGCCTGATTGCCAACATCTCGAGCATTGAAGATATCAAAGCCGTGGTGGATGATCGCCAACAGTCGCCCAATGATTATGCCAGTTTAGCCACACAAGCGAAGATTGGATACATTTTAAGCGGCTATACCAATCTGAAAGGCTTAGTCTCCATCGACATCTTTTCGCTAGGTGGAGCTCATTATCATGTGGGCGATACTTTGAATGTGCAGACCATTCGCAATGACATCAAAGATAAAATTTTTCAGCAAGCCATAGATTCGGACAAGTCTGTCCTCTGGACAGGTATTGAAGACAACGTCAATGCGAATTCAAAACAAAAGAAAGTCATCACAGCAGCCAAGGTCTTGAAGACGTTCAATCGGGAAACGATGCGGGAAATACCAATTGGATTGCTGCTCATCAATTACAGCGTAGACACTTTTTATGACCATTTCATCCAAACCGATTTTGGCGAAGACGCCTTCATGATTATTGTCGATAGCAAAGACCGGATTATCTTCCATCCGGGAAAGGATAAGATCGGCAGTCAAGTTAACCGAAGCTTGCTCGATGCAGCCTCAGAAAACAGGAGAGCTTTCACAGAAAATATCGACGGAAAGGATATGTTTATCACCTATAGCCGTTCGGAAAAACAAGGCTGGACGCTCTTGAGCTTTATTCCCATTGCCAAATTGACCGCCAAAACGAGCGGGATTTGGAACAACACCTTATTTGTGCTGGTGCTGTCCATGGCCTTTTCCCTGTTTTTCGCGTATCGCTTTAGCAAGCAGAACGTAACTCCGATTAAACACATCACCTATTTGTTTAAGGAAATCCGCGAAGGGACGATCGATTTTCAAGTCCGTCTACCCGAAGGCGCACGAGATGAGATTGGAGAATTGATTCGTTGGTTCAATACGTTCTTGGATAGCTTGGCCGAAAAGAAACGAACAGAAGAAGAATTACTTCATTCGATGGAACAACAAACCCGATTGACGGCGCATCTGGAGAATTTGAATCGGGAATTATTGGCGGCTAAAGAAGAAGCCGAACGATCGAATCAACTCAAGTCGGAATTCGTAGCCAATATGAGTCATGAGATCCGCACTCCCATGAACGCGATCATCGGGATGACAGGGCTTCTTCTGGAAATGCCCTTAAATGATCAACAGCGGGAATTGGCCTTAGTGGTCAAAGATTCTTCTCATTCGTTGCTGACGATCATTAATGATATCTTGGACTTTTCCAAGATGGAAGCGGGAAAAATGGAGCTGGAACTGACGCCGTTCAATGTCATGACTATTGTTGAGGGCATCGGTGAAATGCTGGCATCGAAAGCCGATGAGAAAAAATTAAATCTCGTTACTTTTGTTGATCCGCAGGTACCGCACCTACTTCTCGGCGACCCTGTTCGACTGCGTCAAATTTTGCTTAATTTGATGGGGAATGCCCTTAAGTTTACCGAGAACGGGGAAGTGGCCTTACGGGTACACCTGGTTTCGCAAACGAAAGAAAAGGTAACCATCCGTTTTGAAGTCTCCGATACGGGGATTGGCCTATCACCGGAAGCTCGGGTGCGACTCTTTCAACCCTTTACCCAGGCCGATGGTTCAACGACGCGAAAATATGGTGGCACCGGTCTGGGTCTTTCCATCTCGAAGCGGCTCGTAGAGATGATGAACGGGATGATCGGTGTAGAGAGCGAAATGGGAAAAGGCTCCACCTTTTGGGCAGAGATCCCCTTTGCCAAAGAGATTCTACCGGAGAAGCCACCCTACCCGGCAACTAAACTTCGACAACTGCGAGTCTTGGTCGTCAGTTCAAACGACAGTACCTGTAAACCGATCCGACAGTACTTGCAGGCATGGGGTATCAACAACGATATTGCTACCCATTTAGACGAAGCCCTTCGACACTTGAGTCATGCCGCGGAGAAGCAGGTACCCTATGATGTAACCATCGTGGAATGGAGTCCACTTGGCGCAGATTACATCTCTCAGATCAGTAAATCCACGCAGGAGGCTCGTTCCTCACAGGTGGATCTAGGACGATTTGATCCGACATCAGAACAACCAGGAATTTCTCTAGGAAGTTCTCTATGCCAGATAGACGGATCCAAGACGAAACTGATATTACTGACGGGATTTAACAACCGCGAAACGGGAGAACAAGCGTTACATAATGGTTTTCATGGCTATCTGACAAAGCCGCTGAAGCAGTCTCAATTGATGGACTGCATTGCCAATCTGGTGCTTCCGGAAGATCATAAAACTTTGCCTGTAGGAACGGATGGTGCTGAAGAAAAACCGGGCTTAACGGATACGGCGAGCCTTCTTCAGGACGAGCGGGCCAAAGAGCGATTCAGTGAAAAGAAAGCAAGCGCACCTACGGGACCTTTGGGTGAAATACAGAACATAGGTAAGGGAATTCTACTCGCCGAAGACAACAAAGCAAACCAGAAGTTGGCCCTCATGCTGTTGAAAAAGATGGGCTATGAGGCGACGGCGGTAAGCAATGGCCGTGCGGCTGTGGAAGCTTGTGCTGGAGGCGACTATGCGCTCGTATTGATGGACTGTCAGATGCCGGAAATGGATGGTTTTGAAGCGACCCGCCTAATCCGTAGGTCCGAATTGATGGCTAAAAAGCACACGCCGATCATCGCGATGACGGCCAACGCCATGCAAGGCGATCGAGAACGATGCATAAATGCGGGAATGGATGATTATATCAGTAAACCGATTTCACCAGAAAAACTGAAGGAGACGCTCCTTCGATGGTTAAGCCGGGAAGATAGTCAAGGATAATAATTTTAGAGATCAGGAGGCTATCTTACGTTTTAGAGGGTAGCTTTAGTAAAGAAGCATAAAAAGGACGGATAGGACATGGGATACTCCATTGAGGAAGCTGCTGCCGCATTGACGCTTGCTCCAGAAGATTTACAGGATATTTTTTGGGCTTTCTTTGAGGAAGCGACAGAGACTCTGGAGCGCTGTGAATCTGCCATTCACAGAGGCGACTTTGCCCTGTTGGAAGAACTTTTTCACGACTTGAAAGGGTCAGCGTCCAACTTACGGATGGAACAAGTCCGTGAACTGGCTTACCGGTCGGAATTATCGGCCAAGGAAGAAAACATGGAAAAGATTCAAAAGGATCTAGCGAAGCTATTATTCGAAGTAGAGCGGCATAAAGAACAGGTCCAACACTATTACGAACGATAGAAGAGATAAAAAAAGTCCCCGGCTGCCCGAGAAATCGGAAGCCGGGGATTTATTTAAGCAGATATCCGTAAGACATTATAATAGTAAGGAATTTTAGTCCAATAAATTTTTTCTCCGTCAGGAGTGGTTACGTATCCTTGTTCAAGTCGTAAGTCAACCCGTTTCTTTCCTATCTGAACAGTATACGTCATAGCACCGCCTCCTTTTACTACAATTTATGTATCCTCTCACGAAAAGTTGCCTAAATAGAAGATAGGTTGGCCATTTGATAGCTTATTTGATAGCTCATCTTTAGAAAGCCCATCCACGGAAAGCGTATTATTTCGGAGAAACTAGACGATCCAGTTCTTCGGTGGTTATGCAGTTTGAGTTTGTGGCTTGGGGTAAACCTTCTCTATCTGGGGTGTTCCATTTACTAGAGTTTTCCGATTTGACGCGGATGAGTCCCGAAAAGTCTCTGTTTTTATCTTCCAGGATATTGAGATCAATCGTAAAAAAGCCTTCCGTCTGATTTTTGTTGATGTATTTGCCACCCATTTGCAATAAGTTCAGATAAAAGCTCTTATTCATTTCATTAGATAATTTTTGCAGTGCTTCCGAGACTTTTTCCGGCGACAGATCTTCTTTCTTTTCGATAGCGAAATTTTTGGTCGGGTCTCCGCTCATTGCTTTCACATATTGTTTCACTTTATCGGGGTTTTCTTTCACGATCTCGATCAAGGAAGAAAGGATGGGAATTAGATTCTCTTGTTTGATTTCCAGTCCGATCATCTGGTCGTCAAATTTTTTCACGATGCCGTCGGGCAATGAATCGATGAAGAGACGGTTCAACTCCTTCAACGCTTCGAGCGCTTTTGGGTCAGGTTGGGCATCTTTAAGTGCCTTTCCCATGTCATCCCACATACGGGATACTCCGGCGTCTGTTTTGTCGACTAGAATTACATATTTCTTAGTAGAAGGAATCTTGGAAAATTTATCTTTTACGACGGGGTCAAAGTAGCTGACGATTTTTTTTATCGAATCGAGATCGACAAGTACCTGATCTTTGGTAATAAAGAAATGAAGAGGCAGGTTGTACATATCGTTCTTAAATGCCAAAAGGAATTTGGCGTTGTGGTTCTTAAAATCCATAGATATATCGTAATCCAAAGTGGCTTTGTTTAATGCACTTAAGAAAAGATCGAGTTGAGGGTCACTTTTTTTCGTCTTTAATGCGAAGGTATCGATGTTGATTTTACCCTTTAATGATACGTCGTCTATCGTTGTATAGTCATATTGTTGATTTATATAGTTTTTATATTCCTCCTTCGCCGTGGATGCCCAGGTAGGGGTGACGATGCTGAATAGGAAAAAACAGAGAAAAAGCACAGAGATGATCTTTTTCCTCACGAAGATGGCTCCTTTCATGCATTTAAAATAAGTTTGATGGGACGGTGTGATTAGGGGGACGGAATGTCGATGACCCGCAATACAAATATTTCCAATCTGGTTTTGATAAATAACTCAAACCTATGTCGGAAAACCCTCCTTCCCAAAATGTTGAAGCAGAGTACCTCAGTCCTCGTATTCGCTAGGGACAATAGCATGGAGGTATCCTCTGCAATGATTATTCAACGCAGAGTCTCGATTTCCTCTTAATACAAATAAATACAACTATATGAAATTCATTAGAAATATGCATATATATAAAGCATTGTAACAAACAAATATTTCCTATTTTGTAGTTAATTTATATTAATATTAATGACTATTGTTTTTTTGCATTATCTATGAGATATTAAAAGAAACATTTGTCAAACCTATTCGGAGACCATTTTATTCTATGAAAGTTATGAGGGGTGGTACGGGTATGGTAAAGAAAATGTTCAATAGGAAGAGTTCGATAGTAATTATTCTTACATATATCACAAGCCTCGCATTCTTTCCGTCTATTGCTGTAGCTTATGGATTAAGCATGGATTGGGAGAAAGAAATCGGCGGAAAAATGGTCGAACGAGCGACGGCCGCTCTACCGATAGCTGAGGGCGGTTTTTTACTGGTTGGAGAAAAAGAGACAGAATATATGAAGGGAAACGGTAAAAAAGATGTCTTCGTTGTAAAAACAAATCCTTCCGGCGACAAGATGTGGGAGAAATACTATGGGGGATACGGAGATGACATTGGAACGTGTGTCAGTCCAACTTTAGACGGAGGATTCATTATCGGCGGTACGAGTCGTTCAAATTGGGAGGACCACCGAAATGCTTTTGTTATCAAAATATCATCGGATGGACTCTTGCAATGGAAGAGAGACTATCCCCCAGATGATCAAGAGGATAGCCAGAACTTAACGGACGATGAAATCATTTGTATACATGAAGTGAACGACGGCTACGTTGTTTTAGGCAACAAAAAAACAACCGACCACGATGGCGGAGATATTTTTGTCATTAAAACGAATTCTCAAGGGGGCGTCCTTTGGAGAAAAACGTTGTCCAGTAATGTTGATGAAAAGGCCATTGACTTACTGCTTATGCCTGATGGAGGGTATTTCATCGTAGGTAGCCAGTTCTCATCAGGCAATGGGTATGACGTTGTTCTCTACAAGATGAACCAGCAGGGTACGATGGAATGGTCAAAAAGTTTCGGCGGTATTGGTTGGGACATTCCATCGGCAGTGGTACAAACTAAAGAGGGTCATTACATAATTTCGGGTAAATCATCGTCAAGGAGTGATGGAGTTTTTGGTGGTTATTTGGCGAAGATCGATAGCGCCGGAAATCTATTGTGGCAACGGATTTTCGCACCGGACGAAGTAACCATGATTACCTCTGTCATTCCCAAGAAAGACGGAGGATTTCAAACGGCAGGTTGGATAGAATCAGAAGCTCGTTATGATCTGGTGATTATGGAAACAGATTCAACGGGCGCGATCCAATCGCGTGCTACAATGCATAACGACAAATGGTCGAGTCCCTTCCCCCTTTCGCCGACGGGGGATTCTTCATATGTTATCGCCGGTTATAGTGTCGAAAAGCCCGGTTGGAAGTACTGGATAGATAAAAATGAACAGGCCTATATAGCAAAAATATCTGTAAAGTAGGAAAGAATCGTCTGGAGCGATGAACAAACTAGTGCGACAAATAGGTATATAGATGAGCAAGGAGGTATCATGGACATCGGAATTCTTTTGGTTCTATTCATTCTGGGGACAGTCATTGGAAGTTTTCTGAATGTCGTCATATGTCGACTGCCGCAGAACCTGTCCTTGGTATCACCGCCGTCTCACTGCCCTCAATGTAAGGAAAGACTTCTGTGGCTTGACTTAATACCACTGTTTTCTTACGTGACCATTTCCGGACAGTGCCGGTATTGTAGGAAGCCTATCCCCATCCGATACTTTTGGGTGGAATTAGTCAATGGGATAGCCTATTTGACGATTGGCTATCAGATGAGTCTCACAGTGAGTGCAATAGCGTATATGGTTTTGTTTTCTATACTGCTAGTGGTGATTTTCATCGATCTGGACACCATGCTCATTCCCGATGAACTGATGCTTTTTGGTTTTGTTGCCGGAATTTTGTTAACGGCTGGCCAGTCTTGGACGACTTTTGTCAACGGTATAATGGGGCTGTTGACCGGAGGCGGTATTTTACTGGCGATTGCTATCCTTTCCAAGGGCGGCATGGGCGGAGGCGATATTAAACTAGCAGGGGTGATCGGTCTCTTTTTGGGAAAAACCCAAATACTGCTTGTACTGTTCCTCTCCTTTCTGATTGGCGCCTCCGTGGGGATTTACTTACTGATTACCAAAAGAAAAACCATGAAAGATATGATTCCTTTTGGACCTTCTTTAGCGGTTGCCGGCTATATAGCGATGTTTTGGGGACCTCCTTTGATATCCTGGTATTTAAGAATTTACTCCTAAGGTTTCGTTCACGCATTATCAAAGATACGATACATGTCAAAAAACTTCATTCTAACCGATATGAAATGGTGGATGAAATCATGAGACCTGAACGTACAAGAAACTTACTCGGTCACTGGTTGATTAAAGAAGGCATCATCACACCGGAGCAGTTGGATGAGGCATTAGAGAGTCAAGCCGTCCACAAAGGGGAAAAAGGTCCCCTAGGCAAAGCCTTAGTTAAAAAGGGTTACTGTACAGAGGAAGATATCGCTAAAGTAATTGCTCGTCGAGCAGGCGTACCCTATCTTTCCTTAGAAAAGCATCCGATAAATTTGGCGGCTTTAGCATCAATTCCGCCAGAAGCGATTCGACGCTATCGGGCTTTACCAGTTGATTTCAAAGAGGACAAGCTTCTCGTGGCCATGCAGAGGCCTGGAGACATCATGGCCATCGATGACCTGAGGGCTCTCTCCGGTTTCGATATCGTTCCCATAGTCATTCCTGATACAGAATTGGAAATGGCCTTAGAAAAATACAGTCGTAATGATGACTTCCGTTCTGTGGAGGAAGAGGAGGAAGCCGATTCATCGACGATCATGGTGGGGGAAGAGCAGGACGATGAGCGCCCGGCCGTTCAGCTAGCCAATGCCATAATCAGCCAAGGGATTAATGTTAAAGCGAGTGACATACATATTGAGCCCTATGAGAAACGTCTACGGGTTCGTTTTCGCATGGACGGGGTCTTACACGAAATGATGCAACCGCCCCTGCGCCTTCACGGTGCTCTTGTTTCCCGGATAAAAGTGATGGCGAATATGGACATCGCCGATAAACGGATTCCGCAAGATGGACGCATGTCTTTAAATATCAGTGGCAAATCCGTCGATGTGCGCGTAGCCTCCTTGCCGGGTGCTTACGGTGAGAGGCTGACGTTGCGTCTTTTGGACCGTTCAACTCGGCTCATGTCGTTGCATGAATTAGGGATGGATGCAGACATGCTGGCCCAGTTTGAGTCGTTGATTAAATCTCCCTACGGCTGCGTATTGGTAACGGGTCCCACAGGAAGTGGAAAAAGTACCACACTGTATGGAACCCTGGCGGCTGTCGATCGCCTGGAGAAAAACGTCATCACTATCGAAGATCCTGTGGAGTATGTATTTGATGGAATCAATCAAATCCAGATCAACCCTAAGGCGGGGTTGACCTTTGCATCGGGATTGCGATCGATTTTGCGCAGCGACCCGGACATCATCATGGTTGGAGAAATACGAGATAAAGAAACAGCCCAGACCGTAATTGAGTCGGCGCTGACAGGGCACCTTGTCTTTTCATCGCTGCATACAAATGACGCGGCAGGGGCGATCAGCCGGCTGACTGAGATGGGGATTGAACCATTTTTGACGACATCCTCCGTACTTTGTGTACTGGCACAGCGTTTGGCGCGACTGCTCTGTCCACACTGTAAACAGCCTTATGTCATATTCCGCAGGGAATTGAACATCACAGATTTTCCATGGGAGCCGGGGGAAGAGGAGGCGGTTGTTTACCGTGCCGCCGGATGCATCCGGTGCAATAATACAGGCTATCGCGGACGAGTTGGCATCTACGAGATGCTTATCATGAGTGAGGATATCCAACAGATGACCGTTCAAAGACGTTCAAGCCAAGATATCCGAAGACAGGCAGTCCAAGAAGGCATGCAGACACTGCGCTCTAATGGCTTGAAAAAAGTGAAAGCAGGAATCACTTCATTAGAAGAGATGATGAGGGTGATTGTATGAATCCCATTTTAGACATTCACGAAATTCTACGCCGGACAGTTGAGATGAACGGATCTGATTTGCATCTGACGGCGGGAGCAATACCGACCGTCCGGGTATTCGGCAATCTTATTGATATGGAAGGCATGCCTCGACTGATGCCGCAGGATATTGAAGATTTGATTCTTCCGATCCTGAGTCCGAGTCAACGGGAAAAGCTTGATCAGGATTTGGAATTGGATTTTTCCTATTCCTTGCCTAAGGTGAGCCGTTTTCGCGGCAACATCATGTGGCAGCGAGGATCACTGGCAGCAAATTTCCGAACCGTAGCCATGAACATTCCTCGTTTGTCAGACCTAAACTTACCTCCCGCCGTCGCGGAACTGGGGCGGCTGCCGCGAGGGTTAGTTCTAGTGACAGGGCCTACGGGGAGCGGAAAATCGACCACTTTAGCGGCTCTCATTGCACAGATCAATGAAGAAAACCGCTTGAATATTATCACGATCGAAGATCCCATTGAGTACCTTCACTCCCATAAAAAGTCCATCATCAAACAGCGTGAAGTCGGTGGGGATACGCACTCCTTTGCCAATGCGCTGCGGCACGCCCTGCGGCATGATCCGGACGTAATTCTAGTGGGAGAGATGCGAGATTTAGAGAGTATTCAAATCGCGATTACCGCGGCAGAGACGGGTCACTTGGTTTTTTCTACGCTCCACACCCAAACAGCCGCACTAGCGGTCAACCGGATCATCGACGTGTTTCCCAGCCACATGCGAAACCAGATTTGTCAGCAATTAGCCGGCTCTTTGCAAGGGATTGTAGCCCAACAGTTGATCCCCAAACGGGATGGAAAAGGCCGGGTGGCCGCCATAGAGATTTTATTGAGCACCGCCGCTGTTCGTAATCTCATTCGGGAAGGGAAGGAACATCAACTCTACTCGGTCATGCAGACAGGCCGTGCTGCAGGTATGCAAACGATGGACCAGGCACTGGCTGATTTATTTGCGAAAGGACTGATCACAAGGGAGGCCGCGTTGGAATACTGTGTCGATCAAGCGGAACTGGAGCGGGCGCTGCGGAAGTCATCCTTTGACTTTTAACCGTAACAGAGCGAAGCCTCGGCGGTCAATGGAGGTTCTTATCTGACGAGAAGGGGGTGAGTAACATGCCCTTATTTCAATATGAAGTACTTGACAGCGCAGGCACGATCAACAACGGCAAACTGGAAGCTGAAGATGAATTCGCTGCCGTTTCTCGGTTGCGAAAGATGGGATACACCATCATAGAGCTGGAAGAAAGCCGAAAACCCATCTTTCCAGGACTTCTGCAAATCGGTAAGAAAGTGAAAGTGGGAGAACTACTACTTTTTAGCCGGCAGTTAGCCGCAATGTTGGACGCTGGAATCCCGCTCACACGGTCCCTTTTCACCTTGAGCGCCCAAGCCGAAAACCCGCAATTCTCACAGGTGATCAATGAGGTCGCACGCAATGTGGAAGGCGGGATGAGCTTTTCCGAATCCTTGCGAGCGTATCCGGAAGTGTTTTCACCGATGTACGCAGATATGGTTCGAGCGGGAGAAACGGGCGGGGTTTTAGAGGAGATGCTCGGCCGTTTGGCTGTTCAGTTGGAGAAAGATAAAATTTTGCGTGACAGCCTGAAGTCCGCCATGCTGTATCCATCAGTGATCCTAGTCTTTGCAGTTGTCGTCGTACTTGCTATCTTACTTTTCGTTATTCCTATCTTTAAAGGTTTCTTCCCCAAGGATATCGTGCTTCCGTTGCCCACAAAGGTGATTTTCTCCTTGAGCGACTCCCTCCATGGGTATTGGTATTTATACATATTTACCGTAGCGGCGGTCCTGTTCGGTATCCAAAGTTATACATCCAGCGAAAGTGGAAAACGCTTGTGGGACCGGGTAAAGTTTCGCTTACCTGTCTTCGGCAACTTGCTGATGAAGGCGACGATCGCTCGATTCGCCCGGACATTGTCCACGCTTCTTGCAGGAGGGATTCCGGTTCTGCAAGCATTAGACGCAGCTGGCCCGGCCACAGGCAGCTATCAAGTTGCCAAGGCGGTTAAAGATGCATCTAGCAGCATCCAGGAAGGGAAGAGTATCGCCCGCCCGCTTCGAGAGAGTGGTTTTTTCCCGCCCATGGTGACAGATATGATCGCTGTCGGTGAAGAGACAGGTCAAATTTCTTCGCTATTAAACCGGCTCGCTGAGTTTTACGAAGAAGAAGTCGCCATCATGTCTAAGGGCTTAACGGCCATGTTGGAACCCATCTTAGTCATGGTCATTGGTGTTATCGTTGGCTCTATTATCCTCGCTGTGTATATGCCGATTTTCACCACGATTACTCAAGGAGCAAGATAACAGGGGGACTGACGTTGGATAGTGATAGACAACACAGCGCCCAAACCCTTGAACTTGAAGAAGCATTTAACCGTTATATCCATAAGTCAGATGAACGGAATTTACACCAAATCATGGAGTCAGGGCGGCGTTTAGTGTACCATTTCGCCAAACTATATGCGCACGAGCGAGTCACAGAAGATCTGCTTCAATGTGGTTACGAAGGATTGCTAAAAGCGGTTCACCGTTATGATCCACATAGAGAAGCCACCTTTTGCACTTATGCAAGTCACTGCATCATCGGTGAAATCCGGCATCATATTCGTAAAGAGGCAACATATTGTCGTCCCGTTTGGGCCGTAGAGTTGCAAAAGCAAATTGACAGAGTTATCGAGACCGCAATCACAGAAACAGGGGAGACTCCCACCCTTTCCGAAATTGCAGATAAACTAAACGTTCAGGAGGGGGGGATTCTAGAAGCCCAACGAGCCGGTTGGGTCCCCTTGGATGAATTGAACGTCCATAAAATTCGACATATCCACTATCGAAATTTTGAATTGCCGATAGAAGACAAAATTGCCCTATATCAAGTCTTAGAAATGCTTAGCGATCTCCAGCGAAAAGTGATTTATCTGCTCTTTTTTCGAGATATGACGCAAACAGAGGCTGCTGATCAATTGGGGATTAGTCAGAGGAAGGTATCACGAATTTTACAGAAAAGCCTCGCTGAAATAGCCAAACGTATGTCTGTGGGATGACCATTCTCCTGCTTGCTGGGAGCAAGTTGAAAGGGACGATGAACGATGCCGTTTTGGAAGACATCCGGTGCAGTCGGTGTAGATATGGATATGAGTGCTATTCGTGTAATCGCTCTCAAAGGGAAGTCTTCTAAGCCGGAACTCTTACATGTGGGACGCATCCCTATTCCCGAGGATGCAGTGCGCGAAGGTGTCGTTCAAGATGTTTCCATGGTGGCAGAAGTGCTTCACGACTATTGGGACGAGAATAAACTCCCTCGGGACAATGTTGTACTGGGGCTGGCGAACAATAGTTTACGGATTCGCATAGCTTCGTTTCCAAAGGTTCCTTTAGATAAGCTGGCAAAAATGATACGGTATCAGGCAGAAGACTTTTTCCCCATTCCTCTACAACAACTTGTTCTTGATTTCAGTGTTGTTGGCGAAACCACAGGTGAACGAGGCACTATGGTGAATGTCCTCTTGGTGGCCGCACGGCAAGAAGAATTAAATAAATCGATTCAGACGATGACCAATGCTGGACTGACTCCAGACATTGTGGATCCTTCACTATTTGCCTTGACACGATTGATTCCCCCGGAAGCGGGCTCTTATGTTTTAGTCGATATCGCTTATGGTGTGGCCGGTATTTTACTGGTGGACAACCATATTCCAAGAATTTGCCGTGTCATCCCCTATGGAATCATCACCTATGCCGAAGGCTTGGGGCGACCGTTGGAACAAGTCTTTGTAGCAACCAGTTCGTCGTCAAAAGCGGAACATACAGATAGGGGTAATGCAACGGCAGTCGACGATGAGTGGGCGCTGATATTAGCTAATGAACTACGCACCACAATTGGATATTACTCAAATCAGCCTGGCAGTGGTTCGATCAATAAGATCTATCTAAGCGGACCGGGCACACGAATCAGGGGCGTCAAGGAAGTCATCGCGGAAGATCTGGAACTACCCGTTGATGTACTATCACCTTTTCAGCAAATGAACCTGGATTCGACGATGTGGCTGACAGACCCTTCGGAGGAACGTGAATTTGCGGCTGCCTTCGGACTCGCCCTCCGGGGATTGGAGGGTTAAGCGGTGAAAAATATACGTATCAACCTACTACCGCCGGAAGTTGTGGAGCTGCAGAAGAAAAAACAAGAAAGAACCAAACTTCTTATCGTTGTAGGGGCTCTTTGCCTTCTGGTTATTACGGCTTTCGGAACCCTATTTGCGCTGACAAAGATAAATCAGTCAGAAACAAATCGTCTTCGCGTAGAACGAAAGGACTGGGAACAGCGCGTAAAATTATATGAACCCTACGCGAAAGCTCTTGAAGACATAAAGGCAAACCAACGCATAGCCAATCAAGCGGTCGGAACTCCCGCGGATTGGGCTGAAATGTTAAAGAGTATAGGTGTCAATATTCCAGAAGATGTCTGGCTTACCGATTTGACTGCTACCTTTAAGCCTAGTTCCCCGGTGAATAATTCAGGTGATAAGGGACAGAACAACGGCAACATCATTAACAATGCAGTAAACGGTGTGATGAATGCCACAAACGGCACAAATTCAAGTAATGAATCTAGTGAAAACCAAATGATCATTCATGGCGTTGCCTTTAGCTATTATGCTGTTGCCGATTGGCTTGAAGCGATTCGACAGGTAAAAGGATTGAGCGACGTACGAAGCCAATACGCCGCCGATGAAAACGCCCAGCAACCAAGTCAAGTCCGCTTTGAAATCCGAGCGACGATCATTCCGAAAACCCTACCTGAACCACCAAAACCGAAGGTGGTGAATTGAACAATGGCTAAAAAGAGCATTTTTTATGCGAATCGAAAGCTTGTCATTACACTTGGGCCTCTCGCAGTGATGGCCATGGTATATTTGCTCGTTTATCAATACGGCTCTTGGCAGAGTTCGATAGAAGAGAAAAGACAAGAGCAAGAAGCACTGACGTTATCGAAGCAAAGTGTCGCTGAATTAATCCAGAGCAAGGAACAGATGGAGCAACACAAGGCTGATCAAATTCGGTATGTACGGATGATACCCAAAGAGCCCAAGGAAGACGATCTGGTTCGTGACATTCAAGATGTAGTGTTCAATTCCGGCATGGTTTTAAAAGAGGTACGCTTTGGAAGTCGAATAAAAAAAGAAGGTTACTCGGAAATACCGCTCCACATCGTTTGCGAAGGCAAATATCTAGGAACCGTTGAGCTTATAGCTAAGCTAACGTCTATGCAACGAGCCTTTCGGATTGACACTGTAAATATCAATAAGGCGTCCCCCGACGATTCTTTGCTTAAGGTAGAATTGACGACAGCGGCATTTTTTATATCCAAATAATAATTAGATGGAGATTTGAAAAGAGGGCGGCAAGATGGCGCTGGAAAAACCAGATTGGCTAAAAAATCTTCCGAAGAACCTACCTGAAATCCGCCAATACATTAATGACCCCAAGAACCGTACGGTTGTCTTGGGAGCTTGCGGTGTAATTATCCTACTGATGGCAGTGTTGTTTTACAGAACCCATTCCATGAAAAGCGGGAAGGAAACACCAGAGGGTTTGACGGAACAGGAACGGCAAAATGCGAAGACCCTGGACTTTTTGCCGGAAAAAGAACGAACGATAGATGCTTCTTCTGAGAACGGTGACGATGAAAAACGCCCTCGTGATCCTTTTGCCAGTGCGATGGTCCTCAAAGGAGTGATCGTCGGCGGGGGTGGAAGCAACCAGGCGATCATTGAAATAAATAAAACTGTTTTTGTGGTTTCGCCTGGGACTAAGATCGGAGACACATGGACGGTAGAAGATATATGGCAAGACGGTGTCCTGTTACAAAGCGCAAATAAAGAGTTGAAACTGAACTTTACCGGTCGTCAGATTTCCGCAGTTGAGCATAAGGAGAGCTCTTCCGCGAATGATGGAAAAAGTCAAACAGATAAAAATTCAACAGCGGGGAAGTCAGATAAGAGCGCTTCTGGCAATGAAAAGACTCAAGGAGGGGACCGCTGATGAAGCAAAAGAAATGGGCTACCCTCACATCGCTGTTGCTAGCGGGTAGCATTGTCTGCGCTGCAAGCCTTCCTTCTCCGGCACGAAGTTCCGAGATTCCGCTCAGCTCTTTTGATTCGACGGCCATCATCACGATGGATATTCGAGGAGCAGACCTACGGGATGTGCTTTCCGCCTTGGCCCTAAAGATGGGTGTAAACATCGTACTGGTGGACAGCACGCCGACAGTTGTAAATATTAATTTAAAGAATGTACCAGTGAAAAAGGCTTTTGAACAGATTATGCAATCCTACGGCCTTAACTACATTCAGAACGAGGATACAATGGTCGTAGGAAAACCAGAAACCTTGCAAACGGGTTTCTTTACCGAAATGATATTAACGCGGATCGATACATATTTCGTCACCAGTGATAAAATCGTAGCGCTGATTGGTCAACTTGGAATCCCCGTAAAGGCTTTCTCAGTCGATTCACAGCCAAAAAAGATTTGGCTGCAGGGTACAGTGCAGGGGCTCAAAAAAGCAAAAGAGCTAATCGACAGTATCGATATTGAAGGGCAAACATCATTTAATTTAGAATATCGTACGTTGACCCTCAACCAAATTCCGCCACAGCGGGCTGTTGATTTGTTGGACAAGATAGGGATTTCGCTGAAACACTATGTCATCTTGGACAATCGAATCTTAGTCTTTGACAGCAATTTCTTCGGTCAATGGGAACAGATTGAAAGTGTACTCAAGCAATTTGATGTGCAAAGCGGAAAAGAGTATAAGACCTTTGTTTATCAATTGCGAAATATCGTAGCTAGAGATGCGAAAAAACGGTTAGAACAGGTTGGAATCAAAGATGTCAAGGCAGTGGTCCCCAATAGTGAACAGTTTGCCCGGGACATCATCATCGTCTGCCCGCCATATGCCGAAACAGAGGTTCGCAGTCTTCTTTCAGGAATGGATGTTTCCTTAACCAAAGTAAAGGCTCCAGTAGCCTATTCCAACTCTTCCCAGACCCTCAATGAAGCGCGGGACTTGGCTAGTGAGATGTCGGGAGTGCCTATCGGCAGTTTCCATATTTCCGATAACATCAAGCCTCAGTCGGATGCGGAGAACAGCAAATATATTTTATGGGTGGAGGAGACACCTGATCGGATTCAGTTAATTAAGGACTTGATTGAAGATGTGGTGGATAAGAAAGACAGTGGAGAAGAAAAAAAATAAGGCAAGGTGTCTATATTTAGCGAACGATGGTATAACTTTAAAGAACAGATATAGATAAAGAAGGTTACTATTTCTTTTGGAAGGAGGTGGATATATGTTTAACGTAGTTAATAAAGCGTTAAAGAACAGAAAAGGTTTCACTCTGGTAGAATTGATGGTAGTTGTGGCGATAATCGGAATTTTGGTAGCGGTTGCGGTTCCAATGTTCAATAGCACAACTACCGGAGCATCTCAACAGGCTCATGATGCGAACTTACGTACCTTAGACGGTGCAATAGATCAGTACAGAGCAGCTGTAGGAGCATGGCCCTCACAACTATCGGATCTAAATACCTATGTAAAAGGGGCCTCGACTTTGGTAATTCCAAGTGGGATTAGCGTTACCGGGGCAGGATCAGCAAACTATACTTTTACAGCTGGCACTAACGGAGCTAGACCTACAATAGGTCCAGCCGGTGGTTGGACTGGACACTATGTTCCACAATCTTAGGAATCTCTTTTGTTACTTAACGACAGATGAAATAATAGCCGGTTCATCGGACAATAAACCCGTTGGACCGGCTATTTCATTAAAATTGATCTCGGTGTATTATAATTTAATAACAACTGATTAATCGGGTCCATTCTATACGTTGGTTTTTTACAAAATTTCACGAAATTAGACTTTGATTAATTGTAATGTAATGCATTATTAAAACAAATTCTTGGTTAACGTACGAAGGAAGCTTAATTATATAGAAAAGTTTGAGTATGTAAAGAAAATAACAAAATTAATGTAACAAACATATTGCTGCTTATATTAATAATAGATTTACAAGGGATTCTTTTTACGATAAGGGGGTAATTAAAGTGCCCATTAACGACCAAAAAGGAGCAGTAATACCACTTGCATTAATGGTCGCCCTCCTAATATCCCTTTTAGGAACAGCTTTATGGACATATGGTACAACGGATCTTAAAGAAGTGGTCGCAGATGATAACATTAAACAGGCTTATTACATTGCACGCTCCGGTGCAGATGCTGTAGCTGATTATATTCTTAAAAATCCAGATAATCTAACGGAACAAGCATTAAAAGATTACATAAATTCACTGAAGAATATTAGTTCGGAAAAAACATATATGGGAAACGGATTTTTTACGGTTAAAGTTAATCGAGATGTATCTACAGGTGTTATTCAAGTCGAATCTATTGGCACTGTAGATACAACTAGTC
This sequence comes from Heliobacterium chlorum, assembly GCF_014502795.1. Lineage (GTDB taxonomy): Bacteria > Bacillota > Desulfitobacteriia > Heliobacteriales > Heliobacteriaceae > Heliobacterium > Heliobacterium chlorum. Next base: position 100,693 of record NZ_JACVHF010000009.1, on the reverse strand, counting down.
AAACTGTAACATTAACCCTTGAAGAAAAGACGACAGCTCCGGTCACAGTTACAGTTTCTTCGGGGACATCACCATTTGACAAAGCTACCTTCTCAAAAGGGTCGATATATCTTTCTGGAGGAGCCGTCATCCAAGGGGATGTCGGTTCAGATTCCACAGTGGTTAAAAGCATCAGTTTAGATGGCGGCGCTAAAATTATAGGAACGTTAGTCACACCCGGTGGAAATCAAAATGTGGTTAGCTATCCAAGCTGGGGTTATCCACTAACATACTTTGTGAGTGGCGGAGTCACCGATTTGGGAACTACCCGTACCTACACATTGCCCAGTTATCCTACATTTCCGGTTCTTCCAGCGCCAACGGATGATATTCCTGTAGTGAATAACGGAAGCTTAACTCTTCCTCAGAGTAAAACTAAAAACACTCCTTATATTAGTAACTATACAATATCACAAGATGGTCAGTATTCTAGCATCACTATTGATAATGATTCAACTCTAACAGTAGATGTCGGAAATACTATTAGAAAGATTCGTACAAGCTCACTCATCATTCCGTATGGACATATTAATCTAATAGGTACCGGGAAATTGGAGCTATATGTAGATAATGTATTTGTTTTTGGTGGTGGAAGTATCAATAATGGAGGGGATCCGTCCAAACTAACATTATTTTATGGGGGAACTAACTCGTTAACATTAGCTGGCGATACCTCATTATATGGTTCTTTGTATGCTAACACGGCTAACATTACGCTAACCGCAGGTAACTCTATTAAGGGTAACATAATCACAGGTGGTTCTTCTGTGCAGTTAAGCGGCGGCACTATGACATATACTCAGGCATTATTTGCACCTAATGCAACGGTTAATTTCACTCAAGGCGCAGTTTTTAAGGGTGCCATTGTATGCACAAAACTAACTGCTGATGGAGGCACAACTATAATTTATGATAATTCGTTCAGCTATTTCCCAATCGATACTTCTTATATTGTAAGTGGCGGTGGAACCGATTCTATCACTTCTACTTCTAGTCCAATGACCTATTACCGAAAGTTGTTGTGGAAATAAGTGTAGTGCCTATAAACCGGAGGTGGAGTTATTGAAAAAAAACGTCCTTTCAAACGATGGTTTTACCTTAATTGAGGTTTTAGTGGGCATTACACTTTTGGTAATTGTAGTAGCGGCGATGGTCCCTCTTTTTGGAACTGGTACGAATAGCATTATCCAGGCAGGGATGATGGGCAATAATCAATCTCAATACCAGCAAAGTATCGAGAATAATCTTGCGGCAACCCCTGTAGGTATGACGGACAGTTTAACCATTCGGTTTGCAAATATTACACGAAATATAACCGTACATGGGACAACTCAACAACCCGTAGGAAGCTCATGGAAAGTATTTATTCCGAATGAGTTTGGAATACTGCTGCCGGACAATGGAATACCAAGTGCTTCAAAGGGGCAGGCTTACAACTTTACATTCCAAGTAAAAGGAGGAACAACTCCCTACCATTTTGAGATTACTGCAGGATCCTTACCGAATGGTCTTAGTCTGAACACGACCACAGGTGCTATAACTGGCACACCTATGAGCAGTGTTATCTCGACGTTCACCCTGAAGGTTACTGATAGTACGAGTACTCCGCTGGTACGTACAAGGCAGTTTCAAATCCCTGTTCGCTAATACACTTTATTTGGTGGGGAGGAGTGATTGGATTATAAAACGTCTTTTTCTAAACCGTCGAGGGTTTACGATTACTGAGCTTCTCATTGTTTTAGCTCTTTTATCGGTTGTTCTTACTTTTGGTTATAACGCTTTCGGATTTATGAACACCTCTTTTGTTTACGGGGAAAGTCGATCTAACGTTCAACGAGAAATTCAAACGGCTTCTAACAAAATCACAAGCGAATTGAGAAATGCAGTTCGTGTTAGCAATACTGCTTTTGGTGATGAAAACCAATATTATCATATCTGGACGGATTCGTCGAAAAGCTTACGATTGGAAACGCTTACCAGAACGGGTGCGATAACAGCTAGTACTAATTTATGCAATCAAGACGTAACTGCTTTTAGTTGTGCTATATCAAAAGACCAGGCATACAAGCTTACCTTTACATTACAAGGGAAAGACGACAACATGGCTAACGTATACAGCCTTTCTTCTTGTGTAATGTTAAACAATGTCACTCAAGGGACAACGCTAAGCAACGAGATTTTTTACACAAAGCCATAGTAAACCTGCTAAAAGAAAAACAGGGAAGGCACTGATTTTCATTGGGATACGGCCCTATCGAAGATGAGATATACAAGTGGAAAAAATCACCTCCGTAGAAGCATGGTATCTGACGCTGCAAAAAACAAATCTGACGGCTAGTGATGGGGAAGATCCCGATTCCGTACAGGTAGACTCTATTCCCAGAGCGTTCTTGAAGGATCTAGTTCAGGAAGTGAGTCGGTCCATAGACTTCTATAAACTGCAATCACGGGATAGTCACTTTACTCGACTCATCTTGGCAGGCAGTTTCGCCGGGATTCAGGGGATAACCGATTATCTATTGGAAGAGTTTTCCATGGTCGTCGCCGATGGAGACCTGCTTCATTCGATAGGAGATAGAGTCGAGAAAGCGGCTCTTCCTCTCGTCGGTCCTGATACGGAAGTGGCAATTGGCTTAGCCTTGCGAGACCTCTCGAATTAAATCGTGCCCGCTAATCCGATCCCAAGGGGAACTGCTTTCGGTTATACTTAATAATGCACACCCTTTCTGGGGTACCGCAATTTTTCTTCACGGAATCGACGAAAGGAACAGCATGACCAGTATTATCAAAGCAAAGAACCTGTACAAACGCTATGGCGATTTCACTGCCGTCAACGGCATCGACTTCTGCATTGACGAAGGCGAATGTTTCGGCTTTCTCGGTCCCAATGGCGCGGGAAAGAGTACAACCATGCGCATGCTCTATGGATTATCTCGGGTCGACGCAGGAGAACTGACGATCTTAGGAGAAAAAATCAGCCTCACTCCCCCGGCCATCAAAGCGCAACTCGGCATCGTCCCCCAAGAAGACAACCTAGATCCGGATTTAACCGTGATGGAAAATCTTCTGGCTCATGCTCGTTTTTACGGCATCCCCTCTAGCGAGGCAGAGGCGAAATCCAAAGAACTGCTTGAATTTATGGGTCTGGATGTCAAATCAGATGATGATGTAGAAAGCTTGTCAGGCGGTCTCAAACGACGATTGGTGATCGCCCGTGCACTCATCAACGAGCCTAAAATCGTCATCCTTGACGAACCGACGACAGGCCTTGACCCGGCAGCCCGTCACCTAGTTTGGCAAAAGCTTCGTCAGCTTAAAGAGCGGGGTATCAGCCTTCTGCTCACGACCCACTACATGGAGGAAGCTAGTCAACTCTGTGACCGCCTTGTCATCATCAACCAGGGAAAGATCCTGGCCGAAGGCTCCCCAGACTGGCTGGTTCAGACCTTGATTCCGCCGGAAGTCATCCAGGTGAACCTGCCTTCCACCAGCCTACCGACTGGGTTAGTAGAGCGAGTGAAAGAATTAAAGGCTCACCCCGTTATCCTCCCGGAAATGACCTTTCTATTCACGCCCGCCGGAGACCAACTGTGGGAACAACTTTCCTCATTGGGACTTAACCCGCGCTCTTGTATCCACCGGCCCAGCAACCTGGAAGATGTCTATCTCACTCTGACAGGAGGGAATCTGGGCCAATGACCATAAACGTTTGGCGCGTCTTTCGGCGTCACCTAAATGTGCTCAAAAAAACCTGGTTAAACAACCTAATGTTCAATTTTATTGAACCTTTCTTGTACCTGCTCGCTATGGGCTTTGGTCTCGGGAACTTGGTTCAGGAAGTGGACGGCATCAGCTACCTTCAGTTCATCGGCCTCGGCATGATCGCTTCGTCTGCCATGTGGGCAGCCACTTTTGAAGCTACCTATGGTAGCTTCGTCCGACTTCACTATCAGAAGACCTATCATGCCATGCTGGCTACACCGGCCACAGTGGCAGACATCGTCTTGGGCGACTTGCTCTTCGCCGCGTTGAAAAGCTTGATTTTCGGAACGGTTATTCTTTTTGTCGTAACGGCCATAGGGCTTGTTCACTCCGTCTGGGCTTTGCTCATCTTTCCTTTTATGCTGATCCATGGCTTCTTTTTTGCCACCGTGGCCCTCACCTTTACCAGTTGGTGCAAGCACATCGACTATTTCAACTATTACATCACCCTTTTTTCCACCCCCCTGTTCCTTTTCTCAGGGATTTTCTTTCCGCTGAATACCCTTCCGGCTTGGGCCCAATGGTTGGCTTGGCTCAATCCGCTCTTTCATAGCGTCGAAGTGGTCCGTAGCCTGGGCTTAGGGCGACTCGAACCGTTCCTCTTGGTTCATGTGATCATACTGATCGCTTTGTCCATCCTCTTGGCGTGGTTACCAATCCGGATGATGGAAAAACGGCTTATTCAATAATGACTTCAATTATAATCCTGAAGTCATAAGATCCAGATGAACTAAAAAAGATGGATAACCAAAAAATTCATAGAGAATCTTGACCAGAAAGCGATCTTTCAGTATCATTTATTTTGACAAAGGTTTTACACCATATCCCTGGTAAAGAAATCTCAAGGGTGAGATCAAACCAACCTTTTGGTTGACTGCTCGCCATTGAGATTTTTTGTTTATGCCAAATTGCGTTCGTAGTGTCAGTGAAACAGTGCTAGAGAGGAAGTGAGTCCGGAATGAACATTCAAACCCGCATGCAAGTATCGATCATGCTGGTGGTGTTGCTCGTTTTTTCGATGGTCATCGGTCTTAGCGTGTTCAAAACGCGGGAGATTGTGATGGCGGACGCCCAGGAAAATGCAGCGCTCCTGGCCAAGGAGCAAGGGAGTATGGTCAAGTCCCAGTTGGAGAAACCACTCCTGATCACCCGGACATTGGCCGACTCGCTGGCTGGAATGAAAAAAACAGGTTTTTCTGACCGGGAACGGGCGAACGCGATGCTTCGGGAAGTCCTCATAAACACCCCGGGCATTGTGGCTGTATGGACCTGTTGGGAACCGAATGCCTTTGACGACCAAGATGCGAAGTTTATCAACCAACCCGGCCATGACCAGTCGGGACGTTATGTACCCTATTTTTCCCGGCTTAATGGAAAGATTAACTTAGAGCCCTTGGTGGAATATGAGACCCCAGGGCCGGGTGATTACTATCTCTTGGCCAAAAAAAGCGGTAAAGAACAAATCATCGAGCCGTACGACTATCCGGTCGATGGAAAAACCGTCTTCATCACCTCTCTAGTCAGTCCCATCATCATCGACGGAAAATTCGCCGGGGTTACGGGAATTGATATGGCATTAGGGAACATCCAGGAAGATATCTCTCAAATTAAGCTTTATCAGTCTGGCGGGTTAGAACTCCTTTCCAACGGCGGAATTTTTGTCACCCATAAAGACCCTGCGAACATAGGAAAACGGATTCAAGAGAGCAGCGAACCGGACGGTGCCGGTGTATATCAGTTCATCAAGAGTGGGCAGATGTATTCCAAAAGCGCTTTTTCATCGCTTAGGAACGAAGAAATCTATCGGGTCAGCGTGCCCGTCCAGGTGGGGACTACGGAAACCCCTTGGTCGTTGAGCACTCTGGTTCCTGTAGATGAGATCTTTGCCCAATCAAAACAGTTGATGATGTTGCAGGTCATGGCCGGTATCGGAGGAATGGTACTGCTGGCTGCCGTCATATGGGTCATCGCTCGGCAGATCAGTAAGCCCATCAGAATCGCCGCCGCCCGCCTTGTTCGAGCCGCTGAAAACGACTTTTCGACGGATGTACGGCCTGAGTTCCTCAACCGCAAAGATGAAATCGGTCAAATGGCACGGGCGATGGACCAGATGAACCAGAACATGCGCCAGACGATCGGGCAAATTACAGAAGAGGCCCATAGGATCCTCACATCGGGGCAAGAATTGTCAGCGGCTTCCCAGTCCGTTTCTGCGAACATGCAAGAAGTGACTGCTTCGACGGAGGAGATAACCGCCGGCATCGAAAACGTTTCGGCTACTTCGGAAGAGGTGACCGCAGCGGCGGAAGAGATGGCCAGTTCCCTGGCTCAATTGAACCGAGAAGCAGAAAAATCTTTTCAAAAGGCCAGGGAAGTTGGGGACAGAGCGCTTGAACTTCTCGAAAACGCCGACCAAGCCCAAAAATCGGCCCGGGAACTGTCCAGCAGCATTAACAACCACATGAAAGAGGCCATCGCAGAAGCTCAAGTGGTAGAAAAGATCGCTACACTGGCCGATTCTATTGCCGGAATCGCTTCCCAAACGAATTTGCTGGCATTAAACGCTGCGATCGAGGCAGCCCGTGCCGGCGATCAGGGGAGAGGCTTCGCCGTCGTCGCTGAAGAGGTGCGTAAATTGGCTGCCGACTCAGCCGAGACGGTAGGAAACATTCAAGCGGTCATCGCTCAGGTGCGACATGCCATTGACTCACTGGTGACCAACGCAAATGCGATGCTTCGGTTCATCAATGAGAAGGTGGGTCAAGACTATGACCTATTCGCCCGTGTGGGTCATCACTATAAAGATGATGCAGATTTATTCTTAGCTGTCGCTCGAGAGACGGGCGAACTGAGCCGCCATGTTCTCCATATGGTCGATGAAGTCACCAAAGCTTTCGATACGGTCTCCAGTATGGTCTCCCAATCGACCATCGGTGCCACTGGGATCGCGAAAGAGATCGACTTGGCTGGCCGATCCCTGACCAAAATTGCTGAATCGGCCTCCGCTCAGTTGGCTTTGGCCGAACGAATGAACGGTATGGTCAGCAAGTTTAAACTGGAGTAATGGCGTAAAAACCTGCGAAACAAACCGAAAACCAGATTTTATGACGTAGTTATTCGATACCTAGTTATTGAATTTGAAGCAAGTACTTGTGAGAGAGTAAAAAAGAGAGTGCACGTCCAAGGCAAATTTGGGCGTCCACTCTCTTCTTATTTTGAAAAAAATTACTTCCCCATGCAACAAGTGCAGTGACAAGCACACTTGAAATCTTTGACGAATATAATGCCAGCGCATCCGGTGATTAAAAGGGGTGAGAAAATGGCCGTCATCAGAGCGCCGGAGAATGAGGTTAGATTATTGGCTCAGCTGATGCGTGCCGAAGCTGAAGGCGAAGGTGACTTGGGCATGCTCATGGTCGGCAATGTGGGCGTAAACCGGGTATTGTCGAATTGCTTGGACTTTCGAGATATTCGGAACCTCACCCAGATGATATACCAGTCGCCGGGCGGCTTCGAAGCCGTGGAAAAGCCCTATTTCTATCAACGTGCTCGGGAACAGGACATACGATTAGCCCGACGTGTGATCGGCGGAGAGAGGACATGGCCGGCCAGCAACGCGTTATGGTTTTTTCGTCCCGAGGGGGAGTGTCCCGGCGAGTGGTTTAACCAAAGAAATACGGGGCGCTATAAAGCCCATTGTTTCTTTTCGCCGACAGGGGAAGATTGCCCGCGAGTCTACTGATATGATGAGAAAGGGAGTGGCCTAATGGTAGATAAAGAACGCCCCAACGATGAACTGGTTCAAGAGGTAAGCACCGCCTGCAATTCACAGGTGTCCGCCAGCAACAGTCCTTGCGGTTGTGGACCCGATCGCAGACAACCGATGGAAACTCAGCGACCCTATACGCCACCAATGGCCTATGAATCGCCGGTCCAATACGAATCACCGACAGAGTGCAGTCCGCGAAGACCTCTCGTGTCTCCCATAGCCCGTATGCCCGAAATGCCTTATGAATGCCCCATGGCAGGAATGCCTCATATGCCATATGAATCCCCCATGTCCTATGGTCCCTGTGGGCATCCAGAGAGCTATATGTCGGAGATGCATTCCTACGACTTCTCCTACCCCTATACAGCTCATCAAGTATGCCCGCAGCAGCCGATGGAACAGGTGCCGATGATGCCTATGCCGTCGATGCCAGGACCGATGGATATGACGCCGGTAGTCCCCGGACAGCCGATGACACCAGCACCTGCTCCGGTACCATCCCCTATCACAGGACCGGAAACACAAGTACCTACCGTTCCGGCCCCGCCTAGTGGTGGTAGAATTCCCGGTATGACCCAACCGGGGATGGGCGAAATGCCGGGTATGCTCCCTGCCGAACAATCCTACATCGAAAACATCCTGCGCTTGAACAGAGGTCGTGTAGCCACCGTCTATATGACCTTTGAGAATAACGAGCAATGGAACGCAAAAATCTTCCGTGGAGTGATCGAAGCGGCCGGTCGGGATCACCTCATCCTCAGCGATCCCCGAACAGGCCGGCGGTACCTGCTAAAGATGATCAATGTCGATTATGTCACTTTTGACGAGCCTATCGCTTACTCTTACCCCTTTAACGGTCGTGTACCCTTGGACACAACGTCTCCACGGTAGATCTAGATAAAGTGAGTCTGCTGGACTGTATAATCCGGTGGGCTCTTTTTCTTTTTCAAGGAAGAAAAAAGGAAAAAGGCTCGTCAAGGGCGAAGAAAAACGGGTAGAATATGACAGCACATATCATCCACAGATCACCCGGAAGGGGGAAAAATCGTGCAAGCAAAAGAAAGACTCATCGTTGCTTTGGACGTGGACACCCGAGAAGAAGCGATAGAAATCGTCCGGGCCGTAGGCGATTCCTGCGGTCTGTTTAAAGTAGGGATGCAACTGCACAACAACGCCGGATTTTCCGTGACCGAGGAAATCATGGCGATGGGCTATCCGGTCTTTCTCGACCTAAAATTTCATGACATTCCCAACACCGTCGGTAAGGCAGCCTCAGTCGTTAGTCGCCGGGGCGTCAACATGTTTACCGTTCACGCTTCTGGCGGGGCGGACATGTTGCGTAAGGCGGTTCAGGGGGCCAATTGTTCGGGGAATTCCCCCGTTGTCCTGGCTGTAACGGTGCTCACTTCGGTCTCCCAACAAGTGCTCAATGAGGAAATCGGACTGGCCGGCCCCGTAGAAGACCATGTGGTTCGTTTTGCCCGGTTGGCTCAACAAGCTGGTGTCACTGGTGTCGTAGCCTCCCCTCGCGAGATCGAACCGATCCGTCACTCTTGCGGGAACGACTTCGTCATTGTCACCCCAGGTGTCCGTCCGGTCTGGGCAGGTGGGGATGACCAAGCTCGTGTCATGACACCGGCAGAAGCGATGGCAGCGGGTGCCTCTTACCTGGTGGTGGGTAGACCGATCACAGCCGCACCGGATCAGGCGGCAGCGGCGCGGCGGATCGTGGAAGAGATGGCCGAGGGCCTGGCGGCAAGGTCTCGGTAACAAATGAGCAGCAGCAGCGATAATTAGAAAGGAAGTTGCTATCCATGGCATCGATGACGAACGAACAAGTCTTAGACATATTTCGCAAAAGTGACGCGCTCTTAGAAGGACATTTTCGCCTCACTTCAGGCCGGCACAGCAACCGCTATGTACAATGCGCTCAAGTTCTTCAATATCCTGCGTACACGGAGCAACTGGCCGCGTTCTTGGCGGAGCGAGTTCGTGAAGCCGTAGGCACGCCTGATTTGGTCGTTGGACCGGCGATGGGCGGTATCCTTGTGGCCTATGAAGTGGGACGAGCCCTCGGCGTCCGCTCGATTTTCACGGAACGGGAGAACGGCGCCATGACTTTGCGGCGGAGCTTCACCGTTAAACCTGGGGAAAAGGTTGTCGTCTGTGAAGACGTCGTCACCACCGGCGGTTCTGTGAAAGAAGTGATGGAAGTGGTCCGCAAGGCTGGCGGTGAAGTTCTCGCTGTCGCTTCCCTCATCGACCGCTCCAATGGTGCTGTAGATTTTGGTGTCCCCTTCCAAAGCGCCCTGTCTATGGAGGTCATCTCCTGGGAACCGGAAGCGTGCCCTTTATGTAAAGAAGGAATTCCCGCCATTAAACCGGGAAGCCGCACCTAGCTTTGCCTCCGAGGCAGTTCTAGCTTATAATAAAAGTGTCGGTGATCCGGAAGGGGGATCATGGTGAGGTTATTAAAGCCGGCTCAGCGGGTGGAAGCCGTTCATGAACTGAACGTCAGCGAATTGACCGCTCGGGGCATCAAGGGGATCATCATCGACTTGGACAACACCTTGACCGAGTGGAATGAATATCATCTTTGCCCGAAAGTGAACCAGTGGCTTTCTGACTTGGAAGTTCAAGGCATAAAAGTTTGCATCCTGTCCAATAACAAGGAAAAGCGTGTGCAACCCTTCGCCGCCGGATGCCGGATACCCTACTACATCTCCGGCGCTCGCAAGCCGCGGCGCAAAGGTTTTATTCGAGCGATGCAGATCATGGGGACAACACCGGAAAACACGATCGTGATCGGCGATCAAATCTTCACCGATGTCCTCGGCGGCAACCGTTCGGGCATCCATACGGTTCTCGTCAACCCGATCAGCCGACGGGAGTTTTTCGGAACTCGTATGGTTCGCCGTATCGAGCGGATGGTCTTGCGCGAAAAGAAACCTCGTTCAGAACGAAAAAAGTTTTTTATGTTTAAAAGGAGGGAGGGTCAGCCATAACCGGTTGACCCTCTTCTCTTCCTATTTGTGCTCGTTTTTGTAAGCCAGAACGATGATTTCCCCATTGCCGCCCAGTTGGTTGTTGAGTTGTTTTTCTGCTTGGGAGAGGGTATTCATCTGTTCGGAACTTAGATCGGCGAAAGGCAGTTTTTTATCTTCCATCGAGGAAAACCTCCTTTACAGGCTAATCTTACAGCTAAAAACTAGTATTCCCCGTTACTTTGCATTCCAACCTTAAGGCGAGTAAAAATTGAGGTGAATCGGATGAATGTTGTTCCGACCGGGACGATCGACGGAGCCACAGAATGGGTAGCTTTGCTTGGCTATCCTGTAAAACATTCCTTTTCCCCGGCTATGCACAACGCTGCCTTTTCCCACCTGGCGATGAACTGGCGCTACGGAGCTTTTGCTGTCCCCCCGGAAAAATTGGGAGAAGCGATTCGCGGTTTGGCGGCTCTTGGCTTTCGCGGTGCTAACGTCACTGTTCCCCATAAAGAAGCGGTCATGGAACATCTTGACGCCATCGATCCGGTGGCACAGCGCCTGGGTGCTGTCAATACGATTGTCTTCACAGAAGAGGGAAAAAGAATCGGTTACAACACGGACGGCATCGGATTTATGCGGGGACTTGCTGAAGAGGGCGTCACTGTCACTGGCAAATCGGCCGTCGTCCTCGGTGCGGGCGGAGCGGCACGGGCCGTCATTTTCGCCTTAGTCGATGCTGGCCTTCGTCGTCTCACCGTCGTGAATCGTTCCACTGAAAAAGCAGAGGCCCTTTTGAATGTCGTCGAAGCGTCCATCGGCAACATTTCCGGTGGGGGAGTCCCTTCGCAGAGTATAGACTTCAATGTCTGCCCTTGGGAGGCCGAAGAACTGCAACGTCACCTCAAAGAAGCGGACCTGCTGATCAACGCCACCTCATTAGGGATGGTGAAGGGCGGCCGGATTGAGCCTTATTCCATCACGATAGAGAAGTGGCTCACGGGAAGTCCCTTTATCGCCGACCTCGTTTACAACCCTGTGGACACAATATTGCTTAAAGCCGGTCGGGAGCGAGGTCTGCAAGGCCAAAATGGGTTACCCATGCTCCTGTATCAAGGGGTGCGGGCTTTCGAACTTTGGACGGGCCGAGAAGCGCCGGCAGAAGTGATGCAGCAGGTACTAAAAGCGAAAATGACGTAACGATAGGACTTCAACGGTAGACGATTTAAGTGTAAGCAGAGGAAAAGGTCAGGGATGCAGGAATTTTTCGTCTAGACGTGGAATTAGGCGAAGATTGACAGTTTATGCGTATCAAAGTTGACCATAATTTACCGCACCGGAGAAAGGATATAGAGAAGATGACAGTATTGCGGTACCTTACAGCCGGTGAATCGCACGGCCCGGCCTTGACGGTGATCATGGAGGGAATGGTAGCCGGACTGCCCATCGAGGCCGACGATATCGATAAAGAACTGGCCAGACGGCAAAAAGGTCATGGTCGCGGTGGGCGAATGACGATCGAGAAAGACCATGTGGCTATCCAATCGGGACTGCGCGGTGGTCTTACCTTGGGCAGCCCCATTTGCCTGCAGGTGGAAAACCGGGATTGGAAAAACTGGACGAAGATCATGGCCCCCCATATTCATGCTACCCTGAATGAACGGCGCGTCAGCTACCCCCGACCGGGTCATGCTGACCTTCCCGGCGCCATCAAATACAACCACCGGGACATGCGAAATATTTTAGAACGATCCAGCGCCCGTGAAACGGCGGCAAAAGTAGCTGCCGGGGCCGTAGCCCGTCGGTTTCTGGCTGAGTTGGGTATTCAAGTCTGTTCCCACGTTTTATCCATCGGTGGCGTCTACAGCGCCGGACTGAAAATGTGCAGCGAACGAACAGACAGCGAATGGTTGACCATCGCCGAACGGGCCGAAAATTCACCGGTTCGCTGTGCTGACAGCGAGGCTGAAGCGCTGATGATGGTAGCCATCGACCGAGCCAAGGAAAAAGGCGACAGCCTTGGCGGCGTCATCGAACTGGCTGTCACCGGGTTGCCCTATGGCATTGGCAGTCACGTTCACGGTGATCGGCGGCTGGACGGACGGATCGCTGGTGACATGATGTCGATTCAAGCCATCAAAGGCGTCGAAATCGGCATCGGTTTCCGGTCCGCTGATCTGCCCGGTTCGAAAGTACACGACGAAATCGTCTACCGGGACGGCGAGGGATACCGGCACAGCACGAACCGGGCCGGCGGCATCGAGGGAGGCATCACCAACAGCGAACCTCTCGTCGTACGCATCGCCATGAAGCCGATTCCAACTCTGTACAGCCCCTTAAAAACTGTCGATATTGACACCCATCAGGCTGTGGAAGCGACGGTGGAACGTTCCGACGTCTGTGCCGTGCCGGCAGCGGCCGTCGTTGCCGAAGCTGTACTGGCCTTGACGATCGCCGACAGCCTCCTAGAGACGACGGGCGGAGACACGCTCGAACAGGTCAAAACCCGTGTAGCCGCTATGCGAGAGCAGGCCGAACGCTTTTAAGGCGGGGAAAAATATGAACGACAACAGGGAAAAAAAACATAATATCGTCCTCATTGGCTTCATGGGAACGGGAAAATCCACCGTAGGCAAGAAACTGGCTGCTCGGCTCCGCTATGCTTACTTGGATACGGACGCAGAGGTCGAGCGGGTGACCGGGCTGACGATCCCCCAGATCTTCGATCGCTTCGGTGAGGTGCGCTTTCGCTCGGAAGAGTCCCTCGTAGCCCAGAAAGTAGCGGCCATGGAGCGGGCTATCGTCTCCACGGGCGGCGGGATCGTCTTGAATCGGGCGAACATAGACGCCTTAGGCTCGACAGGGATACTCATCCGGCTCAGCGCCCGCCCGGAAGTGATCTGGTCCCGTGTAGCCCGGCGAACCCATCGACCTTTGATCAAAAAAGACATTTCCCCAGAAGACATCGAAGGCATGATGGCCGTCCGCGAGCCCTACTACGGCTGCGCCGATTTGGATGTGGATACATCGGAACGGACCGTACCGGAGATCGTAGAATACATCCTGGACTTCCTGAACCGGCGGGAAGGCGAGGACTGGCGTCCCCTGCCGGAAGAGACCGAGGAGGGAAAGGTAATTGACGAAAGCTCCTACGACAGAAAACCCGCCGATAGCGCGGACGACCGTGATGGTCGAACTGGATGACCGTACGTACCCCATCGAAATCGGCCCCGGCATGATCGACCAGGCCGGCGAGCTGCTGGCCGGGCGGCTTTCCGGGAAAAAGATATTGATCGTGACGAACGAAGTGGTCAATCGACTCTGGGGAGAAAAACTGCGCCGCTCGTTAATCGCCGCCGGATATACGGTGGCAACGGCAGAGATGGCCGACGGTGAAGAATATAAAAACCTGGAAACCTTATCGAAACTGTATGATGCTTGTGTAGAGGCCAAGCTGAACCGTTCATCAGCCATTGTGGCTTTAGGCGGAGGCATCGCTGGTGATGTGGCCGGGTATCTGGCAGCGACCTACATGCGGGGGATCGATTTTGTTCAGGTACCGACAACCCTTCTTGCCCAAGTAGACTCCAGCGTCGGCGGCAAAGTGGCTGTAAACCACCGGCACGGGAAAAACATGATCGGCGCCTTCTACCAACCGAAAATCGTCATCATCGACACGAACACCTTGTCCACCCTTCCGAAACGGGAAGTGGCCGCCGGTTACGGCGAAGTATTGAAAACGGCCATCCTAGGAGATAAGGATCTCTTTGCCTACCTTGAGAAAGAGGCTCAGGCCGTCGTCAATCAGGAGGCCGATGCACTGCGCCATGTCATCGCTGCCTGCTGCCGAGTTAAGGCGAAAGTGGTAGCCGCTGATGAGCGGGAGTTAGGCCTCCGGGCGATCTTAAACTTAGGCCATACTTTCGGCCATGCCATAGAAACGTTGACGGAATATAAAGGTTACAAGCATGGCGAGGCGGTGGCAGTTGGTCTCATCGGTGCCTGCAAACTGGCTGAGAAAGTGACCGGCCTTTCGCCGGATACGACGGAGAGAGTGAGAAAGCTCGTCGAGGCAGCGGGACTGCCGACAAGGTTCCCTGATTTTGCGGCGGAGAAGTGGAAAGAAGCCTTGATGATGGACAAGAAAAACACCGACTCCGGCGTGGTCTTTGTGGTACCCACTTCGATCGGTGAGTATTGCATTACCTCGGAGGTTTCGCTCTCACTTGCCTTGGAGACGATTGAGATCCTGACAACTTGAAATCGATATAAATTGAAATAGCCTGCCAGAGAGCAGGCTATTTTTTTGTGAAATTTTTTGACCATTGGCGATGACCTAACGGATTAGGAACGCTGTATTTCCCAAAAAAACTTTTGTCGAATATTTACAAATATGTACTTTGAAGTTAATATTTAATCGAAGAAGGAAGATGACGGCCCCTGTTATTTTCAGACGTTAGGAGGGAGTGTCGATGCAGCGGTCTTTTTTTCGTAGAGCGCCTCGAATGAACTCGCAGGGATTTACTCTCGTCGAACTGCTCCTGGTATTAGCCATCATCAGTATTTTATTTGCGGTTATCGTCCCAAGGCTGGGTCAAGCTACTGAAAAAGCAAAGCTGTCGGGAGTCAAAAATGACTTTCGCGCCTTTGAAACTGCTTTAAGGCAGTATTACATGGAAAAAAGCAAGTTTCCTTCTACAGACGAGGAAAAAGATACATCATCCCTTTTGGTTACGGGGAAGTACATCGATAAGTCACCCGTCAGCACGCTCGATCCTTGGGAACATAAATACACCTATGAAGGAGAGGCAGGCAAGGTAAAAATCACTTCTTATGGCCCGAACGGAACGACCGGTACTTCAGATACGGATGATATTACGATGACGATCGCAAAGAACGCAAACGGTTTGCTTGAGACCACCTATACGAATTTGCCTTGATCGCCATGTACAGAATCATGAAACGTCCAAAGCAAATACTCGGTTTAGACATGGGGCGAACGGGGATTCGTCTGGTCGAGCTAACCTACCGGGAGAATCGTTGCGAAATCACGAGAGCGATTCAAAAAACAGTTCCACCAGAAGTGCGAGGAGAGGAAAAGCGAAGACTGGAGATAGATAGGGCACTCTTGCAGGAATGTTTTCTAGAGAACGATGGGAAGGGTAAGCGGGTCGTCGTCAGTTTTCGGTCTGATCATCTTCTACTCCGTCATATACGAATGCCGAACATTGCCGAGCAGGAGTTGCGCTCGGCCTTACGGTGGGAAGTTGAGAAATACTTACCGCAACCGGTGACAGATTATGTCTATGATTATGTGATCGCAAGCAGCGGGAATAGATCGGAAAAAACGGTACCCTTAGTGCTCATCGCTTTACCGAAAAAGGAAGTACTGACCGTTTATGACGTTTTGACCGAGTTAGGTTTTCAGGTGCAAGCCGTGGAAACATCTTGTACAGCATTAGGTAGACTTCTAAACCACCTGATAGAGACGGATGCACAGAGCTATAGTTTTCTGGATATCGGATACAAGGGTACCTTGGTGGGAATCATTAAGGAATCAAAAATTCGCTTCCTTCGGTATTTGTCGATAGGGACCATCCATTGGGCAGATAGTCCGGAAGAAGCGATAAATACTTTCGTGAAAAATGTAAATTCCATCATCCAATCGTACATAAGTCAATCTCATGATTATTCTTTTAACCGCCTCTATTTAAACGGCTCGCCGGCAATCACCGAATACATCCAAGACTGCCTATCGAGGGCTGTTCCTTTTCCCTCCATCCCCTTGAGATTATCGAAGCTGACTTTGCCGGTCCGACCAAATGGGATAGACCGGTTAACCTCCGATATGTCGATCGCCCTAGGTTTAGCCATGCGTGAAATGAAACATTCGTAGCCCATTGGGGATAAGAAATCAGAAGGATGAACGCTTCCTTTCGGAAAACATGCCGAAAGGAAGCGTATTTTTTTAGGAAAGATAAAAAATTACCAGAAATTAGAGGATTTCTAGAAAGTGCGTAGAAGAAAGAAAAATGTAATAAAATTCCAGGTAATATAGGAGAGGTGGGTGAATTATGTCGTTTGTCACTCCGCTTACTCGCATGCGGTTACCGGTGGACATCATCAAGGGTGAGATAAAAGAACCCCAATTTTCAAGGGAAAACTTCTGGAATCGAACCGTCACGCAGCTTTCAGAGAGGACCGATGAAATCGCGACTGAAGCAGTAGAAGAGCCTGTCGTACATACGGTAAATAGCATTTTCGATCAGGCCCTGAGTGAGGGAGCTACGGACATTCATATTGACGCACAAGAAGAAGCGATTCGGATTCGCTTCCGCACAGACGGTCTTCTACGAGAAGTTCTCCAACTCCCCGTGACCATGCATGCCTCTGTAATTTCTCGGATTAAAGTCATGGCAGGTTTAGATATCGCCAAAAAGAAGATTCCTCAAGATGGGCGGATTCAATATGTCAGGAAAGACAAGGCTGTCGATTTGCGTGTTTCTACCCTCCCTACCTTATACGGCGAGAAATGCACCATTCGTTTGTTAGATAAACATCAAATGCAGCTCGGTTTGGAAGATCTAGGCTTTTGCAGAGAAGCGATGGCCCAGTACCGTACCTTAACTCATAACACCGGTGGGATGATCCTTCTAACCGGTCCTACCGGAGCAGGGAAAACAACGACCCTTTATGCTACGGTGAAATCTCTCAATCGGGGAGAAAAGAACATTGTCACTATCGAAGATCCCGTCGAATACGTCCTCCCCGGCGTTAATCAGGTGCAGGTATGTCCGAAAGCGGGATTGGACTTTGCCAGTGGATTGCGGTCTATCTTACGTCAAGATCCCGACATCATTTTAATCGGTGAAATTCGAGATCGAGAGACTGCCCGCATCGCAGTCCAAGCGGCCATAACAGGACATCTCGTCTTCTCTACGTTGCATACAGGTGATGCCGCGGAAGCGATCGGCAGGCTGCTGGATATGGGTGTAGAGCCTTTTCAGGTGGCATCGGCAGTCAAGGGTGTCGTCGCACAACGTCTGGTGAGGAAAATATGCTCCCGCTGTAAGACCGAATACATACCGGCAAAAGGTTCCGAGGAAGAAGAGTTTCTTTGTAAGGAATTCGGTATCAAGGCGACCCTTTCGAAGGGTAAAGGCTGTAGTAGCTGCAATAACACGGGCTATCGAGGACGCACGATTATCCAGGAGGTTATGCCTGTCAACTCTGGATTGCGAGAATTGATCATGGCGAAAGCAAATATGGAAGAGATCCGCAAGACCGCTATTGACCAGGGGATGGAGAACCTACAGATAGCCGCGATTCGCAAAATCCTTGCCGGAGAGACGACGGTAGAGGAATACATACGCGTAGCCTACATGTCAAAGGACTAGAATCCTCGGGGGGAGATGGTATGCCTGCATATGCCTATCGGATATGGGATGCGAAGGGGCTCTTTTTCGAGGGGATCATCGAAGCGGAGACTACGCGGGATGCCGCCATCATCCTACAGAAACAGGGCTTTTATGTCGTCAGAATCACGAAATCACAAAGGATTAGCCAGCTATGGCAGTGGTTGTCCAATAAATTTAGTGGGAAACAAAAAATCACCTCAAAACAGATGGCTTTCTTTTGTCGACAGTTATCAACACTTATCGATGGGGGTGTCCCTCTTTATAGCGGGTTGATTCTGTTGGCCAATCAGGGTAACCATCCGTTGTTTCAACAGACATTGTTTCAGGTGGCGCAAAAGATACATGAGGGAATAAGTCTATCGGCAGCCATGAAAGGACATCCAAAGTTTTTTCCAGAGCTTTTTGTACATATGGTCGAAGCCGGAGAAGTCGGTGGCGTTCTAGACGGCGTTCTATCGAGACTGGCGGCCTATTATGACAAAGAATCTGAGACGGAACGGAAAGTCCGGATGGCTATGCTATATCCCCTGTTGGTCTTCGTGCTTGCCTTGGCTTCGATTCTTTTTTTCCTTCTCTTCTCACTCCCTACCTTCGCAAAAGTCCTAATGAGTCTCGGGATCCCCTTGCCGAAAATGACCAAGTTGACCTTGGCCACTGTGGAGATGGTGAAGAAATACGGCTTCCTGTGGGGGATGCTCCCCGTTGCTTCCTTTATCGCCCTTAGGAAGGCCTCTAAAAATCCTAGATGGGAAGTTGAGACGGAAAAGCTTATTCTCGGTCTTCCCCTGATTGGTGAATTGCGCCGGCAAACGGTAGTCGCTCGTATGAGCCGGATGTTGAGCATGCTTTTATCGAATGGGATGCATCTTATGCAATCGTTGCACATCGTCCGGCAAGTCTCCGGAAATCCACTGATGGCGCAAGCGGTGCAATTCATCGAAGAGGGGATACGAAAAGGACAGACAATGACGGAAATGATGCAGATTTCCGGACTGTTTCCGCCTCTTTTGCTCCAGATGGTTTTTGTCGGGGAAGAGAGCGGTAATATGGACGGATTGTTGGCGAAAGCGGCCGATTACTACGAGACGGAAGTCGATTACAATACGGGGCGAACGATGGCACTCTTAGAACCGCTGTTGTTAATTTTTCTAGCGACCGTTGTCGGTTTTTTAGCTGTCTCCATGTTATTGCCTATGTTCGAAGCCATCAGCAAGATTTGATGGGGGGACCCTTTGATGGTCACTTTAACCTTCCCATGAAGCGAAAATGGATGAACGAACAAGGTTTCACCTTGCTGGAACTGCTTCTCGTTTTGACCATACTATCTGTGCTTTTTCTCGTCCTTACGCCCAAAATCAGCGCAGCGCCGAACCGGGCCAAGATGTCTGCCGCTTTAAATGATCTTCGGACGGTAGAGTTGGCGGTGCGCTCCTATTTTGTCGATAAAGGAGTCTTGCCTTCGGCGGCAGATTTGAAAAACAGCAAACTGCTGGACAAGGATTTGGAAGGCACCTATCCAGCTCCGACGACGCCATGGCTCGATCCCTGGGGGAAGCCTTATTCCTACGAACCTGCCTCACCGAGACCCTCCATCACTACCGTGAAAATCACTTCTCAAAGTATAGACGGTAACATTGGTAACGACGATCTTCAAATGACGATCACGGTTCTCGACGGAAGGCTGGTTACTACGACGCAGGGGTTCTAACTGGAAGAACCGAATCTGAGGTGGGTGGAATCGATGAATGAAATCAATCTTTTGCCATTGGAACTTCGCTTAGAACGAAAATCTTTTCTACGACAGCTACTTCTGAGAATTCTAGCAGTTTTATTGTTGCCTTGTTTGGTCTACGGTCTCTCTGAATACGGATTATTCTTCTTGCAAAGACAAGTGAGCGCAATGGAGCAAAAGATAGCTGATTTACAAGGACAGATTCACGATGAACCGGTTGGGGGAATGGACCAAGAGTCGCAACGAGAAGCAGCCCGGTTGGCTACTGTGCTGGGGAAGGAGAGGTGGGAGATCACCGATTTGCTTCAACGGATCGGGGCGATGGCTTCGGAGAAGATCACCTTCGAAGCTGTCGAGGCATGCGACCTAGCGAAAAGCGGATCTTTGTCCATAAGCGGGAAAAGCGTTGACATGAAGGCGGTAGGCGAATTTATGGACAGCCTCAACCAAATCGGACAGATCGCCGAAGTATCCTTGGAAGACAGTTATCTGTTAAAAGCTGATTCGGAGGTAGAAGAACCACAGGAGGTCCATTTCAACATCTGGTGTCAGTTGTCTAAATAACTGACTGGAGAAGATAACGAAAATACAAAGACGGTGGCCTAAATGGTAGAAGTTATTTCTTGGTGGCAAAATCGTACAGCCAGGGAAAAGAGTCTTTTTAAGGTGATGATGACACTCCTGCTCAGTGCTTTTCTCTATATGCAAGTTTTGGAACCTCGCTGGGGACGGTACCAAAAGTTATCTCACCAACTGGAAGCGGCCCAATCGCAGTTTCGAGAACTTCAGCAGCAAGGGGAGGTTCTCGCAGAACAACGGCGCAATCAAGAAGAACGATCGATCGAGTGGAACAAACGGATCAGTCAGCTACCTGCCGACAGTCAGCACGGAGGACTAGTCAGCAAGTTTGGAGAAGCGGCGTTAAACAACGAAGTACGTATCTTTCGAATCACTCCGGACAAAAGGGCTGAACCGGAAAAGGGACAACAAAAAAATGTTCCGATTGACGAAGGGCAGAGTAAAAACCTGTTACCTGTCAACGAAGCAAACGCCGGCGAAACCAATGGGAACGATGGGAGTATCAGGGAAAGGCAGTATCTCATCGTCGTAGAAGGAACTTATGGTGGAATTATGGGCTTTTTACAAGAGATAGAACAAAAAAACCGCAGCCTTTCTCTGCGATCCTGTTTGATAAAAAAGGAAGAAGGAGACTATCGAGTTACTGGCGTCGGCACAAAGAACGAAAGGTCTCAAGCTGACAGACATGATGACAGACTGGAAAACATAATCCAGGAAGCCATTCCGAACAAAGAGAAAGATGAACCACAACCAGAACAAGAGCCGAAACCGGACGAGCTAAAAGGGGAACGACTGGTGGCGGCGATTGAAATCGCCTATTACACGTACCGAAACGGTCAGGCCAATCCTATGGTAAAAGCTCCTGTAGATCCCACAGATGGAGAGGCACCCAAACAAAGCCGCAGGAACCCCTTTACCTCCATTTAGCACCATAGCAGAAATTGCTCGTGGAGAGGTACTTTTCGTGAAACGTAAGCGAAGTAACCCACAGAATGGATTCGCCCTGATCGAAGTCCTGATTGCGGTAACTCTTCTTACGATCGTTCTCGTGCCCCTATTCGGCACTGTCGTTGCCGCAGAACGGTTAGAACGGCGAAGTGAAAAAGCGACTCAGGCGTTGCTGCTCGCCCAGGAGATATTAGAACGTAAAATCGCCCAGTTAAAGGTTGAATGGACAAATACAAACAATGACGTTCCGACAGGAATTGACGTACCGACGGGGTTCGGTGCCCGGATAACAATAGAAGACGCTGCGGAATTGGCCCCTTTTACTGTAAAGGAGGTGTCAGTAAGAATATGGATCCCCGACGTAACGGATCCATACGAACTGACTACGATGGTTGCCCGCCGAAAGACACCTTGACCGACCGCCCGCCGGCACCGTTTCACCGCCGAGGCGGAACCCTTATGTACGTTATTTTTCTCATCACAGCTCTGGGACTGATAGCCGCAACGATGGCACAGATGACGATGCACTCTATGACAGCCACTGGGGATCAAATCAAGATGGAACAGACCATCTACGGCGCTGAGGCCGGTGTCGAAGCGTCCATCGCCGCTATCGAAGATTTTTTGCAAAGATCAGAAGAGGTAGATAATCATGTCCTCGTGACCTACCTGCAGGACAAAATACCATCTCTAAAAGTCGCAAAAATTCAGGTCACTATGACGTATGATACAAGTTCTCTGAAATCAAATCGTGTCTATATCCGCGCCAAGGCGAACCAGGAGGAATGCGAGTACGTTCACTTCGTCGTAGTCACTTGGGAACAAAGCAGCGATGGAGCCTTTTACATATCATCGATTGACCATGCCACCGTATACGGCGACGATGGGACTTCTTGAGGTGAAAAGGATGGGGCCGAAATCAAGCAGTTCCTCTATGGTTCAAAAAGTCCGTAACCACAATGGTTTTACGTTACTTGAGATGACCACAGTCCTATGTATCCTAGGCATCGTGATGGCGATAACCGGTCCCATCCTGTCCAAATGGTATAACCTTTTCTTGTTAAACTCTGCTGCCCGGCAAGTACAGATGGACATCCTTGAGACGCGGGATCAAACCGTGAAAGAGCGCCGTCATTACGGGTT
This sequence comes from Heliobacterium chlorum, assembly GCF_014502795.1. Taxonomy (GTDB): domain Bacteria; phylum Bacillota; class Desulfitobacteriia; order Heliobacteriales; family Heliobacteriaceae; genus Heliobacterium; species Heliobacterium chlorum. Next base: position 78,316 of record NZ_JACVHF010000009.1, on the reverse strand, counting down.
AACCTTTTACAGCAACGATAGGTCCTACGAAATCTTTTCACTCGATGACGGAAGGAAACGGGTCAGGGTTCTTCCGGAGGGAATCCAAATCAAACTGACCACGCTCCCGATTTATTCGGAACGGCCGAATACATTAGTGTTTGCGCTAGATGGAAGGTCCGGAAGACCGCCTATGGGAGGTACCGTCATGCTGACAAGCGATACGAATCAGCAGCGTTTCATCATTGTTTCCCGTAACGGTCGTGTCCGCATCGATACGGTGTTACCGTCCGGCGGCGTTGACTCATGAGAAGAGTGCTGAAGGTGGTTCAGACTTCAGCCGGGATGACCTTAGTGGAATTGATGCTGGTGATGGCGATTTTCGGAATCGTGAGTACTATGGGAATCGGATTATTAAACTCAGCCATGGTTCATCTCACTGAACAAACACAAGGAATGGAGGGAAACAGCAGCATTCAGTGGGCCCTCCACTGGCTTAGTCGTGATTTACGCTTCGGAAAAAATATACGCATCATCAACGAAAATCGAGTGGAATGTGACGTCATGGTTCGGGATGAATATGGAGTAAATAGCTGGAAAGCGATTGCATACTATCTAAACCCTGACGGAACGCTGCAAAGAAAAGAGAATCTCGATGTAAAGCCTCTCGCCTCCGGTATCGAACAATTTAAAATATCCCTTCGCTCTACGGCTAACTCTGCCGTCAAACCCGTTCAAATCCGGATAAAACAGGCAGGGCACAGAAGGAACTCCCAGCCCTTCGTCGAATTTCAAACAGAAATAATTCCTCGTGGTAACATTCCCTGAGAAAAATTGCATTCTATAAGGATGGGGGAGGGGCACCTATGTTGCATAACTTGATGGAAGACGTAGTTCTAAGCGTACTGGATGAACTGCTGCCGCAACATCCCGAAGTCTGTTCCTGTGACCAATGCCGGCTCGATATCATTGCGGCGGCGCTCAATCGCCTCCCAGCCCGTTATGTAGTGACCTCAAAAGGGGAAGTCTATTCTAAAGTGAACGTTTTGATCAGCCAGTTCCGTGTAGATGTTATCAGCGCGATCGCCAACGGGATGATGGTCGTGGCGAAAAACCCTCGCCACAGCAGCCCAAAGCCCCGAATGGAAGAACCGGTTTACGTGGAATAAATCCTGGGCTGCATTAAAGGGAAAGCGTCAAATTAGGATGGTGGAAAGCTTGAATCTTCGGCCCTCGAAGGAGGACCTTCGTGATGTGCTGCAGGCAGCCTTGCAACAGGGCGGCGACTTTGCAGACATCTTTATCGAAAAGAAAATGATGAGCGGCATTGGCTGTGAAGACAACAAGATTGAGCGTCTTACCACCGGTGTCGATATCGGAGCGGGCATCCGCGTGATCGCCGGTGAAGCAACAGCCTACGCTTATACGAATGACGTCAGTAAAGAAGGACTGCTGCATGCCGCAGAGGTGGCGAGCCACGCGGCCAAAGGCGGCGGGGCAGTGCAGCCCATCGACCTGCGAGAAGTACTCTCGCCGGTGGAAATCAATGTGGAATTGCGGCCTGACCAGGTGTCTATCGAAGACAAGGTTGAAAAAGTGCTCGCCGCCAACAAACATGCTCGTTCCCTCGATGAACGCATCAAGCAGGTTACCGTCGGCTATGGCGACATCGTTCAGGAGGTTCAGATCGCCAACTCTGACGGCGATTATGTGGAAGACGAACGGATCCGTTCCCGCTTTGTCGTTCACGCCGTAGCTGCTGACGGCCCGGTTATTCAGACAGGTTACGAAGCTTTAGGTGGTGTCCGGGGCTTTGAGATCTTCCAGGAAAAGACACCGGAGGAACTTGCCAAAAATGCGGTTGACCGGGCGCTCCTCATGCTCACGGCCAAACCAGCCCCGTCGGGGCGCATGGCCGTCGTCATGTCCGGTGAAGCTGGTGGCACCATGGTGCACGAAGCATGCGGGCACGGCCTCGAGGCAGACCTGGTGCAAAAAGGTCTTTCTGTGTATGCAGGTAAGCTGGGCGAAGAGGTAGCCTCTCCCTTGGTGACGGTCATCGACGATGGGACGATCTCTGGGAAATATGGTACGATTCGCTTTGATGATGAAGGTGTTCCCGGTCAGCGGAATGTCCTTATCGATAAAGGCCGGTTGACCAGTTTCATGTACGATCGCTTCACCGCCCGCAAGGAGGGCCGCACCTCTACGGGCAATGGCCGTCGCGAGTCTTACCAGCATAAGCCGGTTCCGCGCATGACGAACACTTTGATTGCTGCCGGAGATGAGGACCCGGAAAAAATCATCAAAGACACCAAGCATGGCCTTTTTGTCAAAAAGATGGGTGGCGGCCAAGTCAATACGACGAACGGCGATTTTGTCTTTGATGTAGCCGAAGGGTACATCATCGAAAATGGAGAAATCAAGCACGCTGTTCGAGGTGCTACGCTCACTGGGAACGGACCGGAAGTGCTCCAGCAGATCGACCGTGTCGGCGACGACTTAGGCTTTGCGATCGGCACTTGCGGGAAAGAGGGCCAAGGCGTACCGGTCTCCGATGCGCAGCCGACCTTGCGCATCGCTTCCCTTGTCGTCGGCGGCACCGCCGGCGGCAGCGGCAATGATGCGGAAGCATCCGGACAGGCCGGCGAACTGCGTCGGATTTCAGTACAGGAATTGCTGCATGGCGGAGAAGGACGGATCCGCCGGCTATAAGAAAAACGATGACACAGTTTAAAATTATCACTAGGAAATTTTTAGCGACGTATAGGGCCATGCTCAAAAGAGGGTATGGCCTTTTTCAGGAAACGGCCGATGGACGACAGGAGGTGTCGGGGTGTTCGCAATGGGTGAACTCGCCCGTCAAATGGTGGAACGAGCCCAGTCGAAAGGGGCTCAATTATCTGAGGCATATGGCCTTGATTCCAAAGATCTGACGATTGAAGTATCTAAGGGCGTTGTCGAAACGATGAAACTGGCTGAAGACCGGGGCATCGGCATTCGCGTCTTCAAAGCCGGTAAGATGGGTTATGCCTATACATCGGACTTAACCGAGGCGGCCATCGAGGCCACCGTCGACCGGGCTCTGGCCAATGCCGCCTTTACCGGGGAAGATCCTTTCTGGCGCTTGCCAGCCAAAGTGGACCAGTATCCCCAAGTGGATACCTATGATCCGGCTATCGCTCAAGTGAGTGTCGAGCGTAAGATCGAACTGGCCAAAGAGATCGAAGCGACGGCCCGGGCCACAGACCCTCGCGTTAAGATCACCGAGCGATCGTCCTACCAAGATGCCGAGTACAACGTCACCGTCGTAAACTCGCAAGGGATCGACGCCACCTACCGGGGGGCCTACTTCGGCGCCTATGCTTACCTGGTGGCTGAGGAAAAGGGCGACAATCAGACCGGCTTTGCGCTCTCTTACGGGCTCCATTTTGATGACATCGACCCCAAGAAGATTGGCCGTGAAGCTGCTCAAAAAGCGGTCCGCATGCTCGGAGCAAAGTCAGTGCCTTCTCGCCGGGTGCCTGTCGTCTTCGACCCTTATGTGACGACACAGATCCTGGGCATCTTGGCCCCCGCCCTCACTGCGGAAGCCGTTCAGAAGGGCAAGTCTCTCTTTGCCGGCAAAGTAGGCCAAAATATTGCCTCGGGCAAAGTAACCCTGGTTGACGACGGCCGTCTGCCCGGGCGGATTCAGTCGGCTCCCTTTGACGGCGAAGGGGTGCCGACCTCCCGGACGATCCTCATCGAACAGGGCCAACTCAACGGGTTTCTCTATAACACCTATACGGCTGCCAAAGACGGTGCAGCTTCCACCGGCAACGGAAGCCGCGGTTCCTTCCGGGGCACGCCTGACGTAGGAACGACGAATTTTTACCTGGAGGCAGGCGACGTAGCTCCCGATAACTTGATCGGTCAAATCTCCTCCGGGCTCTACGTGACAGAAGTGATGGGCATGCACACGGCCAACCCGATCTCAGGCGATTTTTCTGTCGGGGCGGCTGGAATACTCATCGAAAAAGGACGTCTCACGACGCCCGTTCGAGGTGTCGCCATCGCCGGCAATCTGTTAGAGTGGCTTCACCGGATTGACGGCATCGGCAACGACCTGACATTCTTCATCGGCAAGGGTGCACCGACGGTTCGGATTAAAGAAATGGCCATCAGCGGGAATTAGAACCTGTTCCCATGGGGCCTTTTGTGGTAAAATGCTGAAGGAAATGGGGGATATCACCTGAACGCGCGTATTCTTCTGCTCAATGGGCCTAATTTGAATTTGCTCGGTCGCAGGGAACCCCATCTCTACGGAGCAACCACTTTGGTGCAAATTGAAGAGATGGTGCAAACTCTCGGTCAAGCCTGGGGTTGGGAAGTGGAATGCTTCCAATCGAATCATGAAGGGGCTCTCATCGACCGCATCCATGATGCTTTTGGGCAAGTGGATCTGATTATTTTTAATCCCGGTGCTTATACCCATACCTCGATCGCCCTAAGGGATGCCTTGACAGGCGTGGCGATTCCGGTGATAGAAATACATCTCAGCAATATTCATGGACGGGAAGAGTTCCGGCATCGTTCCCTAATCGCGCCGATCGCTGTGGGGCAAATCTGCGGTTTTGGCGCCGACGGGTACCGTTTGGCTATGGAAGCTGCCCGCTATTATCTCCAGAGGAGGTCCGCTGTTTGAGTCGAGTCGACGGCCTGCGTGCCGCTTGGGATGACGGCATTGACGCCTATCTGATCCAGCAGCCGGAAAACCGCCGTTACCTCTCTGGGTTTACCGGTTCCGCCGGATTTCTCATCGTTTCCCCAGAAAAAAAGTGGATTGTCACCGATTTTCGTTATTGGGAACAGGCACGATTACAGAGCCCTGATTGGACCCTCCATCAACAGCAGGGGGCTTGGACAGAGGCGCTGAAGGAATTGGCAGTGGAGCAGCGGTGGAGAACCATCGCCATCGAAGCTGCCTACGTGACCGTTGAACAGAAGGAAAAGCTGGAAAAAGTCTTTCCCACTGTCGACTGGGTTTGTCAATCAGGCAAGATCGAACAGCTTCGGATCCGTAAAGACTCGGCAGAACAGGACGCTATCGCCCGATCGGCTACGCTCGCTGATCGAGGATTTGAACACATTCTCGGGGTCATGCGTCCCGGCATGACCGAGAGGGAAGTAGCTTTAGAGCTGGAGTTTTTTATGCGCCGGCAAGGTGCGCAAGGAACATCTTTTGAGTTTATTGTCGCATCAGGGGAACGGTCGGCCTTACCGCACGGGGTGGCCTCGGAAAAGGTCATCGAAAAAGGTGAGTTGATCACCCTCGATTTCGGTTGTATTCTGGATGGGTATTGTTCTGACATGACTCGAACGGTCCTTTTTGGTCAGCCTACGACAGAACAGCAACGGGTCTACGATACAGTGCTCGAAGCCCAGGAAAAAGCGCTGGCTGCCATCGCCGCCGGGAAAAGCGGTCGTGAACTGGACCGCCTGGCACGACAAGTGATCGAGCAGGCCGGCTACGGCGATCACTTCGGCCACGGCTTGGGTCATGGCGTTGGTCTCGTCGTCCATGAAAACCCTCGACTGTCACCTTCTTCCTCAGATATTTTAGAAGCGGGACAGGCTGTGACTGTCGAACCGGGCATCTATGTCCCTGGCTGGGGAGGCGTCCGCATTGAAGACTTAGTCATCGTGACGGACGGCGGTTGCCGGAATTTAACGTCGTCACCGAAGGAATTATGTGTCCTTTAGTCGTGAATGTCTGCTTCTCCAATGCGTCGCCGCGTTGAAAGCAGCTTTTCATATCAAAAAGATTTCATTAACGGGAAGGGGTTCTTTCGTCCATGATTTCCTCCAACGATTTCCGGACCGGTACGACGATTGAACTGGACGGCGATGCATTTCAAGTCATCGAGTTCCAGCACGTCAAACCGGGCAAAGGCGCTGCCTTTGTGCGCACAAAACTGAAAAACATCAAAACCGGTGGAGTCGTCGAGCGCACCTTCCGTGCGGGCGAAAAAGTGCCCAAAGCCCGCTTGGAGCGCCGCCAAATGCAGTACCTCTACAATGACGGCGAAGCCTACACCTTCATGGATGTGGAGAACTTCGAACAGATCGCCCTGCAACAGGAACAGATCGAAGAACAACTCCGCTTTCTGAAAGAGAACATGAACGTCCATGTACTTACCTGGAATGGCAACCTGATGGGTGTGGAACTGCCCAATACGGTAGAACTGAAAGTGGCTGCTACCGAACCGGGTGTACGTGGCGACACCGCTACCGGCGGCAGCAAACCGGCTACCTTGGAAACGGGTGCCATCGTTCAGGTTCCCTTCTTCATCAACGAAGGTGAAACGCTGATCATCGATACCCGCAACGGCGCATACGTATCTCGTGCCTAAATTAAATCCCTCCTGGGGATACTAAAGTAAGCCCGTTTGGGCATACCGAAAGATCCCAAAAGGAGGGATTTTGCTTTGCAAGAGCTCCGAGAACGCCTTTCGTACATTCAAGGACTGGCCGAAGGGTTAAATGTGGGAGCCAATTCCCGGGAAGGGCGGCTGCTGACGGAAATGCTCAGCCTGATGGGAGACATGACCGACAGCATCGGCCAGCTGAAGGAAGACCAGGATCGACTCGAAGAGATCATCGACAGCATGGATGATGACCTGTTGCAACTGGAGCAGGATGTCTATGAGGACGACTGTGACTGCGACATCGATGAAGATGAGGATTTGGTCGAAATCGAGTGCCCTTCTTGCCAAGAGCGGGTCTACTTCGATGCGGACTTGCTTGATGATGAAGATTATCTAGAAGTCAGTTGTCCCAACTGTGATCAGGTAGTCTTTATCCAAGAAGGGGACGAAGCCGACTTTGAGCATGAGTCTGCTGCTGGAGACCGCTGTGAATGTGAGTCGCAGGGTGCGCAGTGGCAAGAGTCGCCCCATTAATCCGCTCAAAGAACAACATCGCTCCAGAACACTGATTGAAGTGATTGTTGCTTCTGGTCAAAGGTTCAACGCATATACTCTTATATAACCACTGAGGGACGGTCCCGCTGGATAAGCAGGGGCCGTCCCTTTTTGCATAATCCTGGAACGAAGACATATGTTTGTTATAGATAGAGGGGGGACAAGGATGCGATGGGTTCAGGCAAAGGGGCTGCTTAGTGACGATAGGGTGCCGAAAGAAACTATCCCCAACCGGTCCGAACAGAAATGGCTCGACCAGTTGCTGCCTTACTTTCCGCCGTCGCTCCGTCCTCTTTTAGATGAAACCTATAGCAATTTCCCCGACTTGTTCAGTGAAACGTCGGAGATCCGCCTTCGAGCCGGCCGCCCGCTGGCACTCTGCGGTTATCGTGGAGACCGGCTCCTGCGAACTGTCACCGATGAAGAACTCCTACAGACCGTACACCTGATCGCTCAGTGTTCCTTATACGCCTTTGAAGAGGAATTCCGTCAGGGCTTTCTCACTCTCCCCGGGGGTCATCGGGTCGGCTTAGCCGGTCGTACCGTGCTAGACGGTGGGAAGGTAAAAACCATCCATCCTGTCTCGTCATTAAACATCCGTATCGCCCGTCAATTCCCAGGGGCGGCTGATTGGCTTTTGCCTCGAATAGTACCGGTGGGAGAGGGACTTTTCTTTTCCACCTTGATCATTTCGCCGCCAGGCGGAGGGAAAACAACGCTCCTGCGCGATCTCGTCCGCCAGATTAGCAGCGGCCGGCCTGATCTGGGACTGGCCGGTGTCACTGTGGGTCTCGTTGACGAGCGATCGGAAATCGCTGCTTGTTACCGGGGAAGCCCCCAAAACGATGTAGGTCCCCGGACAGATGTCCTCGACGGCTGCCCCAAGTCAGAAGGACTCCAGCGAATGCTCCGTTCCATGGGTCCCCAGGTGCTTGCCACCGATGAGATCGGGAGAATGGAAGATGTTCGTGCCGTCGAAGAAGCGATTCACAGCGGAGTCGCCCTGTTCGCTACTGCTCACGGTCAAAACCTTGAAGACATCGTCCGGCGTCCAGGCTTAGCGGAAATGCTGCGGATGAACGCCTTTCAACGTTTCGTAGTGCTCAGCCGCAGGCGGGGGCCGGGTACCGTAGAAGGCATATTTGATGAAAACAGAAATGCCGTCGAAGAAGGAGGTCGGCTATGTTAAAACTCTTCGGCTCTACCTTGATCCTCGGCGCCTGTGCTGGGACTGGATGGATGCGATCCAGGGACTTGCGGAACCGGCCTCGCCTATTAGCTGGGCTCCAAGCATCGCTTGGTGTGCTAGCCACAGAGATCGCCTATGGTGCTACTCCGTTGCCCGAAGCAATGATACAGGTCAGTCGTTGCTCTTCAAGGCCGGCTAACGGGCTTTTTGCGGTCGCTGGACAACGACTCCGGGAGGCCCAAGGCCGTTCAGCCGCTGAAATCTGGAGAAGCTGTCTCGACGAGTGGTTGCCGGGCACCTCTTTGGAAAAGAGCGATGGCGAAGAGTTGGGAAGACTCGCCTTGGGATTAGGAACGGCACCGCGGGATGATCAACTGGCTCGCATCCATGAAGTAAAAAACCGGCTTGCCCTCCAGGAGAGAGATGCCCGAGAGCTGGTCGAGCGGATGGGTAAAGTCTGGTCTTACGGCGGGGCTCTCATCGGTTCAGTCATTGTATTGGTGATTTGGTGATATGGAGGACGAAAAAGGATGAATATGTTACAGATTTTTCAGATCGCCGGGATCGGTATCGTTGTGGCTATCTTCTATTCCATTTTGAAGGAAGCGAAACGGGAGGAACTGGCCCAACTCCTAGCCATCAGCGGAGTGGCTCTCGTCACGCTCATGGTCCTCCGTCTCATCAGCGATTTGTTCAATGAAGTTCGGTCAGTCTTTTCCTTGTACTGAGCGATGGTGAGGAGTTGAGTCCATGGAGATTCTCCAAGTCGTAGGTGTCGGCATCATCGCCACGGTCCTCCTGGTTATCGTACGTAAACAGAGGCCGGAGTTAGCTGTACAACTGAGCATTGCCGCTGGTGTCATCCTCTTTTTGTTCGTACTGACGAAGATTTCTGCCGTCATTCAGGTGTTGGAAGACCTGGCCAACAAAGCCCAGATCAACCGTTACTATCTGACGACACTGCTCAAGATCGTCGGTGTCGCCTATATCGCCGAATTTGGCGCCCAGATTTGCCGTGACGCCGGTGAATCGACCATTGCTACCAAAGTGGAATTGGCCGCCAAAATCCTCGTCATGGTGCTCGCTTTGCCCATCATCATGGCTCTCATGGATTCGCTATTGACCTTGTTGCCTGGTGGTGGGCCTTCATGACGAAGAGAAAACAGTACTGTTCGAGGCTACTTCTGGTGTTCCTCTTCTCTTTCATGCTTCTTTTTCCAATCGTCGATAGGGCCTGCGCAGAAGGGGAGCCAAGGAGGGCTGGTGAAAGCGCCCTAACCCAAAGCCAGGTACAAGAGACATCGACGACTGCTTCTCTATCGGCTTCCCTACCGGCTATAGAACCTTCGACGGTTGATCTGTCGGAACTGCGCAGGGTCTTAGAGGAACTGGAAAGAGACAAGGGCCGATTTTTACCTTCTCTAAATCCGGAGACCCTCTTTGACGACATTCGCAGTGGAAAGCTGAGCTTATCGGTCAGTGAAGTATTTCAAGGCCTATTAGCGTACCTGTTTCAAGAAGTACTCGTCAATGGTGTGCTGCTCGGGGAACTGATCGTTTTGGCCGTCGTCGTCGCCATCTTGACCCATTTGCAAGCGTCTTTTGAATCAGGTTCCGTATCCAAGGTGGCTTTTGCCGTCGGTTACATGGTCCTTATCACGATCGGTGTCCACAGCTTCTACACAGCCGTTCAGACAGGACGAGGTGCCATCGATGATATGGTGCGGTTCATGCAGGTGATTTTGCCGATCTTGTTGACGCTGCTGACGGCCATGGGTGGACTCGCCTCAGGCGCGCTCTTTCATCCGGTCATCTTCGGTACCATCACCTTGATCAGTACATTGATCAAGAACTGGATCTTTCCGCTCATTTTTTTTGCGGCTGCTTTAGGGATCCTCAACCATGTCTCCCCGCAGTTTAAGGTCAAAAATCTGCATGGGCTCGTTAAAGACGGCTATAAGCTGGTGATGGGGCTTTTTATCACGGTCTTCCTCGGTGTCATCAGCATCTATGGCGCCGTCGGCGCCGTCGCTGACGGACTGACCTTGCGGACGGCTAAGTATGCGACGGATGCGTTGTTGCCGGTCGTAGGCGGTTTAGTTGCTGACAGCTTTGAAGTGGTGATCAGTTCATCCATGTTGTTGAAAAACGGTATTGGACTGATCGGTGTCGTCGTCATTGCCGTCTTATCTGTCCTGCCCTCTTTAAAGATTTTAGCCCTCGTGCTGATCTACCGGCTTGCAGGGGCCTTGCTTCAACCAGCCGGCAACAGCCCTGTCGCCGACAGCCTCGAGACGATCGGCAGCAGCTTGACCCTTGTCTTCGGCGCTGTCGCTTCCGTCGGATTGATGTTTTTTTTAGCGCTCACCATCGTCGTCGGTACCGGCAACTTGACGGTCATGCTCAGGTAAGGGAGGAAAAAGGGTGGACATCCTCCGCGATATCATCCAACAGGTGATCCTCATCATTATCGTCGGTCTCATCTTGGACATGCTTCTACCGAATGGACGGATGCAATCGCTCATCCGGCTAGTTGTCGGCATCTTTATCATGGTAGCCGTCCTCAATCCCGTCATGAGTTGGGTGACCCGGAGCGATTGGGCTCAGACCTTGGGCCGGGGGCTGCCTGAAGAGGAACTGGCTGTAAATGGAACCAGTTACGACGACATCCGCCGTCAAGGGGAACGACTGCGGGAACAGAGCTTGTCTCAAGCGAAGGAAGAAGCTAAAGTCCGGCTCGAACGGCAGGTGGAAGCCCTGGCCGGACTCAAAGCAGGCGTACATAAGGCGACAGCGCAGGTGGAATGGGAGGCGAAAGCGGGTGAAAAGGCCGGCATTGGGCAGATCACGGTCACTCTGCAGACAGACGGCGGCGGGGGCAACGCTGACGAAGCAGTGGCGCCCGTCATGGTTGATCCCGTCAAGATTGACAAGGCGGAACAGAACGGAACGGCAACAGGTGAGCCAGTGCCCCATGACAGTAAGCGCCAGGAGACGGCTCAGGAAATCGCCCGTACCCTATCTGGACTATACGGAGTTCCCGCAGAACGGGTTCGAGTTCAGTGGGAGTAAAAACTTTTCGGCAGGAAAGGGGATGAATCGGTGATGGAATTGTTAAAACAACCGAAAGATAAAGTGATGGCCGCACTAGCGGTAGCATTGTTTTTTGGCATCGCATTGATGTCGATGGATGACGGGAAAAGCTTATGGTCCGAAAAGAAAGCGGCGCCAACGACGGCGTCTACATCAACAGAGGGGCTGCAAGTTAACCGCGGCTCTGAATTGGCGGCCCAAGAAAAAATCCTCGGTGACCGGGTGGCATCCGCTCTTTCTAAAATCTCTGGAGTAGGCACGACCGAGGTGGTCGTCAGCTTATCTCAGGGGACGCAGTCTGAATACGCCATCAACACGAATGCCAATGACAAGAAGGTCGAAGAGAAAGACAAACAAGGGGGCACAAGGGTAACGACGGATAAGACGGACACTCGTTCTGTCGTTGTGATGAAGGAGGGCGGCGCCGTCAAGGAGCAGCCTGTGGTGGTCCGGGAGATGCGTTATCAAGTGGCTGGCGTGTTGGTCGTAGCGGAAGGAGCAAAAGATCCAAACATCAAGCAGAATGTCGCCCGTGCTGTTTGCACCCTGCTCGATATCCCTCCCCATAAGGTGAGCGTCTTTCCCAAGGAGGATATCAAATGAAGATAAGGATCATTAAAAAACCCTCTTGGATGACAGGTGCCCCTTTGGAAAAAACGGGTACAATGGTGGCCGTGATAACCGGTGTTTTCGCACTGGTTATCACCGCTTTTGGTGTGTACCGATTTGGGGATATCGTTTTCACCAGGGCCTTAGATCAGACCGAACTATCCCTTTCATCCTCAAGCGGTCCGGCATTGCCGCCGGTCATCATCGAGAACAACGCCGGCAGCCGATCAAACAACCTTGGAAACAATTCCAACCCACCCTCGATCTCTCTACCGAGGCTCAGTCAAGGGGGGAGCGGACAAGCCAAGGCAGGGAATAATTTCTTTGCCGACTACCGAATGGAGCGGGAGCGTACCCGGGGCCAGCAGATAGAGCTGTTGCGTGAAATCGTCAACAACGAGCAGTCATCCGGTGAAACGAGAAAAGAAGCTCAGAAAAAGTTGATCGATCTGACGACGCTCATGAACAAGGAGATGGAGGCTGAGAAACTGATCGTAGCTAAGGGGTATAAGGACGCCGTAGTCATCGTTCAGCCGGATTCGGTCTCTGTCGTCGTGGCTGCGAAAGAACTGACGACGGAAGAAAGGACAGGCCTTACGGAAGCGGTTGCCAAAACGATCGGGATCAAGTCAAATAACATCGTCGTCATGACGAAAGAATAAGTCCTTCGAAAAATTGTCAGATATTCTGTATACAATGTATGGATGACTTGCGTCTTATTCTTGGGCACAATATAATGTAATCTAGGTGTCTAGCATACAGCTTGCTAGAACGTAAATAACTCAGGAGTTGTCGCTCCAACAACGGCCTGAGTTTATCTTTTGCCTATACGCGGCGAAACAGCGCGGTTGCTGGCTGTTCCCACAGAAATAAGCCGCTTGAGAGAGACGGAGGGATAGCGACATGCAGGAACCACGTAGGGTTAAAATTACGGAGACCACACTGCGGGACGGACATCAAAGTCTCTGGGCGACCCGTATGCGCTTAGAAGATATGCTACCTATCGTCGAAAAGATGGACAAAGTCGGATACCATTCTGTCGAGGTATGGGGTGGCGCTACTTTTGACGTGTGCATGCGCTACCTAAATGAAGATCCCTGGGAACGGCTGCGTATCTTAAAGCGCTATTTCCGGCGGACCCCATTGCAGATGCTGCTGCGTGGGCAATCTCTCGTCGGTTACACCCATTACCCCGATGACGTTGTCGATGCCTTCGTCCATAAAGCGGTAGAAAACGGTATCGATATCATCCGCGTTTTCGATGCCTTAAATGATATACGTAACATGGAAGCGCCGATGCGCAGCGCGAAACAAGCCGGTGCTCATGTACAGGCGGCGATCGTATACACTATCAGCCCTGTACATACCATGGAGCATTATGTAGAGACGGCACAGAAACTTGCTGAAATGGGCGCTGACTCCCTCTGTATTAAAGATATGGCCGGTTTGCTCCTTCCCTTTAAATCACGGGAACTGGTCACCATGATCAAAGAGAAAGTCGACCTGCCCCTACAATTGCACACCCACTACATCGGCGGTATGGCCGTCGGTGCCCTCTTAAAAGGTGTAGAGGCGGGAGCCGATGTGATCGACGCGGCCGCACTGCCGCTGGCCTTCGGTGCATCGCAACCTCCCATTGAAACGCTGGTACGGGCATTTTCCGATACGCCTTACGACCCAGGTTTGGATATTCACAGAATATTTGAGATAACACAATATTTCGAGGACCTCCGCAAACGCCTCGGGTATTCCCGCGGGGTCACCGGTTTAAATGATATGCTGGTCTTTGATCATCAAGTGCCTGGCGGCATGATCAGCAACCTGATCTCCCAGTTGGAAGAGCAAAAAGCTCGCCACCGACTCGACGAAGTACTTAACGAAATGCCGAAAGTGCGGGCCGACTTGGGCTATCCTCCGCTAGTCACACCGACGAGCCAGATTGTGGGCACACAAGCCGTGTTGAACGTCCTCACCGGGGAACGCTATAAACTTGTGCCCGGTGAAGTTAAAGCATATGTAAAAGGCTTGTACGGTCAGCCGCCGGCTCCCATTCGGCAGGACGTGATGACCAAAATTCTCAAAGGCGACGAACCGATTCAAGGGCGTCCTGCAGACATTCTACCGCCGAGCATGGATCGGTGCCGCCGGGAACTGGGTCCCCTAGCCCACAGCGAAGAAGATGTGCTGTCTTATGCGCTCTTCCCGCAAGTGGCCTTGAAATTTTTTGACTACCGCAAAAATCCCCAGGCCCATGTGGTCGCACCTACGGTTAAAACCCAAGAAGAGAGAAGGGAAGCACCGTCGGAAGGGGTTCGTAAAACTATTGTCCCAAATGGGAATGCGAAGAAGGAGGAGCTAACGGTGAAAGTTCAAGAAGTAAAAGAACTGATTCAAGTCATGAATGGAACCGATATCTCGGAAGTGCAGTTGGAGACTGAGGGAGTCAAAGTATTGATCCGCAAAGGTTCCGCTCAGAGCGTCGTCGTAGCTCCAGCCCCTGCGCCGGCACCGGCCCCTGTCGTCGTATCCGCTCCTGCTGCTGCAACGGCAGCACCGGCTGCTGAACAGCCCGCCCCTAAAGCGGCTGCGAACGATCCGGCCAGCAACCCCAATCTGGTTGCCATCACCTCCCCCATGGTCGGTACCTTCTATCGTGCCCCAGCTCCCGATGCCCGTCCCTATGTGGAAAAAGGCAGCAAAGTGGACACCGGGTCCACCGTTTGCATCATCGAAGCGATGAAGCTGATGAATGAGATCGAAGCCGAAGTCAAAGGCACTATCGTCGAAATCTGTGTAGAAAATGCCCAACCCGTGGAATACGGTCAGACCCTGTTCCTCGTGGAAAAAGCCTAGGGGGGCGCTTATGGGACACCACACCCTATTTAAAAAGATTCTTATCGCCAACCGCGGCGAAATCGCCGTTCGGATTATCCGTGCCTGTAAAGAACTAGGCATCGGTACGGTTGCCGTATACTCGGAAGCGGACAAAGACGCCCTCCATGTCAAATTGGCTGACGAAGCCTATTGTGTGGGACCGGCGCCGTCGAACCGCAGCTATTTGAACATCCCAAACATCATCAGCGCCGCTGCTGTATCCGGTGCCGATGCGATTCACCCTGGTTTTGGCTTCCTTTCGGAAAACGCTTATTTCGCGGAAATCTGCGAAACTTGCAAGATCAAATTCATCGGTCCCAACTCCAAGGCCATTGAATCGATGGGTGCTAAGGCTGTGGCTCGGGAGACTATGATCAAGGCCGGTGTTCGCGTCGTTCCCGGTTCTGACTCCATCGTCACCTCTGACGAAGAAGCGGAACGGATCGCTGAAGAGATCGGTTACCCTGTCATGATCAAGGCTTCTGCCGGCGGCGGCGGACGGGGCATGCGGATCGCCCATACGGAGAAAGATCTGCTCAATGCCCTGCATACCGCTCAAACGGAAGCGGAAGCGGCCTTTGCCAACAAAGCCGTCTACATTGAAAAATATGTGGAAGAGCCCCGCCACATCGAGTTTCAGATCGTGGCCGACCAATTCGGCAACACGGTCTATTTGGGAGAACGGGACTGCTCTGTGCAGCGCCGGAACCAAAAACTGCTCGAAGAAGCACCTTCTCCTGCCCTTTCGCCGGAACTGCGCAAAGAGATGGGCGAACAAGCCGTCCTTGCGGCTAAATCGGTCAACTATTGCAATGCCGGCACCGTCGAGTTCCTCCTCGACAAGCACGGTCAGTACTATTTCATTGAAATGAACACCCGTATCCAGGTCGAACACCCTGTCACAGAACTGATCACCGGTATCGACCTGATCAAAGAACAGATCCGTATCGCCGCCGGCGAACCTCTCGGTTACACCCAAGAGGACATTAAAATCGATGGACATGCTATCGAATGCCGCATCAACGCGGAAGATCCGAACAAAAACTTTATGCCTAGCCCCGGTTTAATCAAGACATACCGTCCTCCCGGTGGTCTCGGTGTTCGTCTCGACAGCGCCGCTTATGCGGGTTACTCCATCCCGCCCTATTACGATTCCATGATAGGCAAGTTGATCGTTTGGGGACGGGATCGCCAAGAAGCGATCGCCCGGATGCAAAGAGCCCTCGACGAGTTCGTCATCGAAGGTGTGAAGACGACGATTCCCTTTCAGCAGAGGGTTCTTGAAAACGCCTTCTTCCAAAAGGGTGAAGTCTATACCAACTTCATCCAACGCCGGATGATGGGAGAATAGGGAAGACGTT
Source organism: Heliobacterium chlorum (assembly GCF_014502795.1). Taxonomy (GTDB): domain Bacteria; phylum Bacillota; class Desulfitobacteriia; order Heliobacteriales; family Heliobacteriaceae; genus Heliobacterium; species Heliobacterium chlorum. The sequence goes on along the minus strand of NZ_JACVHF010000009.1, from coordinate 62,246 downwards.
CTGATTGTCCTGTTACGTACATCCCCCCGGCTCTCATTGCGAAGAGCCGGGGGTTTATTCATCCCCGCCCCGTTTTATGTCAAGCTTTGAAGAAACAATATCCCCCATCTGGTATAGAATGGCGCACTTTGGTACAATAATACTGATGGACACTCTCCATCGGAAACCATATGCCTAGGGGGTGCCCGTGTACATGGATCATGTCCATACGAAACAAGAAATCGGTCACGTCCGTATCTCTAACGAAGTCGTGGCCACCATCGCCGGATTGGCCGCTACGGAAGTCGCAGGGGTCACCGCCATGAGCGGCGGCATTGGCGGCGGAATCGCTGAAATTTTAGGCCGCAAAAACTTGACGAAGGGCGTCAAAGTTGAAGTAGGCGAAAAAGAAGCCGCTATTGATTTGAACATTGTCGTCGATTTCGGCAGCCGTATTCCCGAAGTGGCCAAACGGGTGCAGGAAAACGTAAAGCGCTCCATTGAGAGCATGACCGGGTTGGCTGTCGTGGAAGTCAACGTGCATATCCAGGGAGTACATTTCCCCACCCAGGAGCCGAAAGAGGACGATCGAGTAAAATAGTCCAGGCCCCCCTGAGAACAGATCTTAGGGGGGTTTTTGCCCGTTTTATCCCTTCACCGGGGCAACCTATGGGGGAGGTATGTGGGTTGGAGACATCTAACCGTCTGTTATTGCTCACTGTCCTTTTACTGCCGCTTTTGGCTGCTTTCTATCTGATCTGGGCTGTCTTTCTCGGCGGTGCGGGCGTAGAACCATTGACACCGCTACTGGCCGCTTGGGAGAGAGGCCCTTTGCGCTGGACCTTGGGGTTTGGGGCGATCCTTTATCTCCTAGCCCTCGGAAAGTACCTTTATTCCTGGCCTCGCCGATACCAGAACCGGATGATTCTCCTTTCTTCTCCACTGGGGAAGGTCGAAATCACCCGTTCAGCTGTCGAATCGTTGATTCGTGGCGCTGCGAAAGGGATCGTCGGAATTCGAGGATTGAGAGTCCACCTGCAAACGGTCCAAGGAAGTCTCGCTGTAACCCTTTTGGTAGCCTCGGACTTGGATGTGGGCTTGGCCGGGTTGGGTGACAAATTGCAACAAGCAGTACAAGAATCATTAAAACTGGCAGACATCGACTGTAATGATGTTCAAGTGACGATTGAACGAGTCGAAGCGGAAAAAAGGGCCAGAGTCCGTTGAATATATTCGAGGAGGCGAGAATTTGAGCAGGCGCCTGGGGCGGGAAACTGCCTTACAAACGTTGTTTCAAGTTGATGTAGGACGGGTGGAGCCCGATTTTGCCCTAAAATACACCTGCAAAGAGTTTGGCGTAGACGAACAGACGGCAGAATTTGCCCGGCGACTCGTCGAAGGTGCCATGGCAAACCGGGAAGCCATCGATGAGATTGTCCGTCGATTGGCCAAGGAATGGAACTTAGAACGTATGGCGAACGTAGACCGCAACCTACTGCGCATTGCCATCTTTGAGATGCTCTATCAGGAAGATGTTCCTTTAAACGTAGCCATCAACGAAGCGATTGAATTGGCCAAACACTTTTCCGGGGAAGAATCGGCGAAGTTTGTCAACGGGATCTTAGGCCAGCTCGCCCGAGAACTCCGGGAAAGCGGTCATAAGAAAGAGGTGTAACCGCTGTCTAGTCTGTTGCGCGGTATCCTTGGGCTTGACACCAGTTGCTACACCACATCGTTAGCTTTTGTCGATGAAACAGGGCAGCTTCGAGCCCAGCGTCGGCGGTTATTGCCGGTGAAACCGGGAGAAAGGGGTCTCCGACAGGGGGACGCCTTTTTTTTACATGGCCAGCAGCTTCCCGAACTAATGGAAGACCTTTTTGCCGAGTTGTATAGAGGTGGTCAAGAGGTTCGCTTGGAAGCAGTCTCCGTGTCGACTCGGCCTCGCCCGGAAGAAGGCTCTTATCTGCCTGTATTCCGGGCAGGAGAGGCAGTAGGGCGTTCTCTAGCCGCTTCGATGAATATCCCCTTCTTTGCGACGTCCCATCAAGAAGGCCACCTAATGGCAGGTCTCTTTTCGTTGGAAAACAGAAACATAAGAAAAGGTTTAATGGAAAGGAACTTTTTAGCGGTGCACCTGTCCGGCGGCACGACAGAACTGCTTCGAGTACAGCCTTGTACAGAGAAGTCGGCTTTTGAAATCCATAAAATGGGAGGGACCAGGGATCTTCATGCGGGACAACTGGTAGATCGGGTCGGTGTTGCCTTAGGACTCCCCTTCCCTTCCGGTCCTCACCTGGAGAGGCTGGCCGCTCAATGTGACGGCCCCGGAGAGACCTTTCCTGCCTCCGTCAAAAAGTACGCCGTCAGCTTTTCTGGTGCCGAAGCGCAGGCGCTGCGCCTGATTGATAAATACACCTGTCAGTCTGGCAACAATCGGAATGAAGAGAATCCAATGTCCAATCAAAGGGGCGTTGAAGATAAGGTAGATTTGGAAACGAATGGGCAAGGTGAAAGGATACTGCCGATGGGACCGGCGATCGCCCGGGGGATCGAGCGGTGCCTGGCATCGACCTTGGAGAAAGTGCTACGACAAGCGATCGAAGAAACAGGGATACAGGATGTGCTCATCGTTGGCGGGGTAGCGGCGAACCGGTTTTTGCGACAGCGCATACAAGAACGGCTGGAACATCGTGCCGTAGGGGGGAAGTTGTACTTTGCTACACCGGAACTGTCCGGTGACAACGCTGTCGGTGTAGCCGCACTGGGGTGCCATTTTCTGAAAAATCCCAACCGTTCCCGTTGACCACAGAAATAGCAAATGGTAGACTGAAAATTGCGTTGGTCAAGACCTGTAAATTGTCACAGTGGTACCGCCGACGGGCGGTATTTTTCTTTCTGATGCGATTTTACTGTCTGCCGATATGTATACGGGATTCACGATACGAATTAGTCCCGGTTTAGCGATCTGTACAGGCTCTTGGATAAAAGGGAGCCAGTTTTTCATTACAGAGACCAATGTCCTGCCATTCGTACTTCGCAAAAAAAGGATCCTGTTTTCCGACCCCGAATTAATTTATCTTGTATCTTTTTTGCAACATGAAACAAACCGCTCATGGGTATGTGGCAGCAGACAAAATAAAATTATAAGGGAGGCAGAGGCGAATGTACCCCATCGTGCGGAAAGAGATTTTTTCTCCGACAGTTAAGCTTTTTGATATAAAAGCACCCCTCGTCGCCGCAAAGGCCCAGGCTGGACAGTTTTTTATACTCCGAGCCGACGAAAAAGGGGAACGAATTCCCCTCACCATCGCCGATTTTGATCGGGAAGAGGGAACGATTACAGCCATATTTCAGGAGATGGGAGCCGGTACCAAGAGGCTCGGTCAACTGGAAGTGGGCGACAATATATTGGATGTGGTGGGACCGCTGGGCGTGCCCTCAGAAATCGAGCGTTTTGACGGACCGGTAGCGATTGTCGGCGGCGGTGTAGGCATTGCACCTATCTATCCGATCGCCAAGGCCTTAAAAGCAGCCGGAAACGAGGTATTCGCTATCATCGGCGCCCGGAACAAGGAACTGCTTTTCTGGGAAGAGAAGATGGCATCTGTCAGTAGTAAACTCATCGTCTGTACTGATGACGGTTCGTACGGACGCAAAGGTTTTGTCACGGACGCGCTGAAAGATGTCTATGAAGCGAACTCGAATTTGAATCATGTTTGGGCCATCGGACCGATGCCGATGATGCGAGCCATCACCAATGTGACCCGTCCATGGGGCGTAAAGACGATTGTCAGCATGAACCCGCTGATGATGGACGGCACGGGCATGTGCGGCGCATGCCGGGTTCAAGTGGGCAATGAGACCAAGTTTGCTTGTGTCGACGGCCCTGAGTTCGACGGACACATGGTTGACTTCGACTTAGCCATGAAACGGCTGTCTATCTATAAAGACGAGGAAAAACGCGCCCTAGCCGCGCTGGAACATCAACATCAAGGAGGTGGATGCGGATGTCATTAAAGCAAAGAGCTGACCGTCAAGGGATGCCCTGCCAGGATCCGCAAGTCCGCCGCCATAATTTCCAAGAGGTAGCTCTGGGATATACAAAGGAACAGGCGATGGAGGAAGCGGGCCGCTGCCTTCAATGTAAAAAACCGAAATGTCGTGAAGGCTGCCCTGTAGAAGTGCTGATTCCTGATTTTATCCAGGCTGTGGCTGATGGGGATTTCGCCCAGGCGGCAGTTCTGTTGAAAGAGAAAAACGCTCTTCCGGCCATCTGTGGTCGCGTATGTCCCCAGGAGAGCCAGTGCGAAGCCAAGTGCATCGTCGGCATTAAGTCAGAACCGGTGGCCATCGGACGCCTCGAACGGTTTGTGGCCGATTGGGAAATGCGTCAAGGCGCGACGCTCCCGGAGCAGGCTCCGAGAAAAGGGAAAAAGGTGGCTGTCGTCGGCGCCGGCCCGGCCGGATTAACTTGTGCCGCTGATTTGGCCAAGTTGGGCTATGATGTGACTATTTTTGAAGCGCTGCACACCGCCGGCGGTGTGCTGATGTATGGCATTCCTGAATTTCGACTGCCCAAGGACATTGTGGAGCAGGAGATCGATAACCTGCGTAAGCTCGGTGTAGAGATGCAGTTTAACTCCGTCGTAGGAAAAGCGACCAATGTCCATGAACTGTTAGCGAACGGTTATGAAGCTGTTTTCTTGGGCACAGGCGCCGGTTTGCCCAATTTCATGGGTATTCCTGGGGAAAATTTGTGTGGTGTCTTTTCGGCCAATGAATTTTTGACCCGGACGAACCTGATGAAGGGCTACTGTTTCCCGGAATACCAGACGCCTGTCAAGGTGGGTCGCAAGGTTGCCGTACTTGGTGCCGGCAACGTGGCCATGGATGCCGCGAGGACAGCCTTGCGACTTGGCGCAGAGGAAGTTCACATCATCTATCGTCGCTCGGAGAAAGAGATGCCCGCCCGGGCCGAAGAGATTGAACATGCCCATGAAGAAGGAGTTCAGTTTCAACTGCTCACGAGCCCTGTGGAGATCATCGGTGATGAGAACGGCTGGGTGAAAGCGATGAAGTGTGTTCGCTTTGAATTGGGTGAACCGGACGCCTCGGGCCGCCGCTCCCCCGTGGCGATTCCTGGCTCGGAATACATCATGGATATCGATACAGTCATTGTCTCGATCGGTACCGGCCCCAACCCCTTGGCAACGAAGTCTGTCCCTGATCTGGAACTGAACCGCAAAGGAAATATCGTAGCTGATGAAGATGGTCGTACATCGATTCCCGGTGTGTTCGCCGGCGGCGATATCGTCACGGGTGCAGCAACGGTCATCTTGGCCATGGGAGCCGGTAAAAAGTCAGCTCGGGCTATCGACGAATACGTGATGGCAAAAACGGCGGAAAAGGCAATCTAATATCCACTACAGTCAAAGCGGTACCGGAGGGAATGGTGAGTTCTCGTTACGGGCCGCTTTGCGATACAAGGGGGCCGGCAATGGATAAAATCTGGTCCGTAACTCAACTCAATCAATATATCCAAGGACTCTTAGAGAATGCACCCTTGTTGTCGGCCGTATGGATACAAGGGGAAATCTCTAACTATAAGCATCACACGTCTGGACATATGTACTTTACTCTAAAAGATAAGGAAAGTACGGTCCGGGCGGTGATGTTTCGCGGCAAAAACCGCTTTCTCTCCTTCCGCCCGGAAAACGGATTGAATGTGATCATCCGCGGCCAGGTGTCTGTATATGCACGAGACGGCAACTATCAAATCTATGTCGATGAGATGGAGCCGGCCGGGCTGGGAGGCATCTTCCTCGCTCTGGAGCAAACGAAACGGCGCTTGGAGGCCGATGGGCTTTTTGCACGAGATCGCAAACGTCCCCTTCCCCCTTTGCCTCGCAAAGTGGGCATCGTGACAGCTCCGACAGGTGCGGCTATCCGCGATCTTTTCTCAGTCATTCAACGGCGCTTCCCGGCGATGAATATCCTCTTCTCTCCTGCCATTGTGCAAGGAGAGGAGGCGGTCCCCAGCCTCCTCCGGGCACTGCAGAGACTCGAAGGACAACCGGATGTGGATGTGGTCATCATCGGCCGGGGCGGCGGCTCTCGTGAAGATCTCTGGGCCTTCAACGATGAAGCTCTCTGCCGCGCGATCGCTGCGTTTCCCGTTCCGGTTATCTCGGCGGTAGGCCATGAGTCTGATGTTTCACTCAGCGATCTAGTGGCCGATGTCCGCGCTGCTACGCCCTCGGCCGCTGCTGAACTGGCGGTACCGCTCTATGCCGCCTTGCAAGACAGAGTCAATGAATTAACGATACAACTGCAACGGTCGATGATCGCACGGCTGGAGCGAGCCCGGCGAAATGTGGCTTCGCTGGAAAACCGGCCTTCCTTGTCCCAGCCGCTTCACCGTCTCCGTGTTCCTCGCCAGCGAGTCGATCAGTTCGAGGAGCGATTGCGCAGAGTCCTATCGCCGGCTCGGCTATCGATGATGCGCGGCCGCGTCACAGACCTAGAGAAGCGGCTCCGTACGATGGGAGCGCCTCAGCGGCTGCTGCCGCGGCGGCAGCGCCTGGAAGAACTGCAACGTCAACTGGTGATGATCGCCCAAAAGGGACTTCAGGAAAAACGGAAAGAGTTGGCTTTGCAAGCGAGCCTCATGGACGCGCTTAGCCCGCTCGCTGTCTTGGATCGCGGCTTTTCCCTCTGCATGGATCAAGATGGACGAGTCGTCCGTGACGCGAAAGAGATCGCGCCGGGAGACACTGTGGATATCGTCTTACATCGCGGCGAGCTGGCCTGCCGCGTGGAAGAAAGAAGGGAGAATCGTCGGTGGCAAATCAAAAGGGAAAGCCTGGACTAGCTTACGAAGCAGCGATTGCTCGCTTGGAAGAAGTGGTGCGGGCCTTGGAAACGGGCGAAGTCCCCTTGGATGATTCCTTAAAACTGTTTCAGGAAGGCATTGGCCTGGTCCGTCACTGTCACCTTCAGTTGGATGCCTATGAGGCAAAAGTACAAAAGCTCATAGAGTCACCGAAGGGTGTAACGATCATCGAAGAACCGGCTCAGCCGTCTGCCGAAACCACCGTCGCAGGCCTATTCGTATTGGAGGAGGGGGAATAAAGCTGTGAATCTCAAAGCCGAAATGAAGCTGATGATTCAACAGGTAGACGAGGCGCTCGGACGTTACCTTCCATCGGAAGAGACGTACCCAGCTGTCATCCATAAAGCGATGCGCTACAGCATTTTCGCGGGCGGTAAACGCCTTCGCCCGATCCTGGTACTGGCCGGTTGCCGAGCCGTCGGCGGCGATGAAGAAAAGGTGCTGTCGGCCGCTTGCGCCTTAGAGATGATCCACACCTACTCGTTGATCCACGATGACCTACCGGCTATGGATGATGACGACCTGCGGCGGGGTATGCCGACGAATCACAAAGTCTTCGGAGAAGCTACCGCTGTCCTGGCTGGCGATGCCTTGTTGACAAGAGCTTTCGGTCTCGTCGCGGAGGAAGCCCTCCGGGAAGGCCATGAGCCGGCCCGGGTCCTGCAAGTGATCGCCGAACTCGCGGAAGCCTCCGGAACGATGGGCATGATTGGCGGACAAGTTGTCGATATGGAGTCGGAAAACCGGCAGATCGATTTATCGACCATGGAGTACATACATCGTCACAAAACAGGGGCTCTGATCCGTTCATCCCTGCGCATCGGCGCCATCTTAGGCGGCGGCACTGATGAAGAGATTCGTGCCTTATCGGAATACGGCGATTATCTGGGACTCGCCTTTCAGATCACCGACGACTTGCTCGACATCCAAGGAGATCAAGAGAAGATCGGCAAACCGGTAGGTAGCGACGAAAAGAACAACAAAGCAACCTACCCCTCTCTCCTCGGTATTGAAAAAGCCCAGGAAGAGGCCTGCCGGGTCGTTCAAGCGGCCCAAGAGAGCCTCCAGATGTTTGAAGAAAAAGCGGACATATTGCGCGAGCTGGCCAAGTTTTTACTGGTGCGAGAAAATTAGAATTAAAAAAAGCCCTATGAAGCATGCGAATGCTTCATAGGGCTTTTTCCATTTGATCAAGGTCTTTTGAAGATTATTGCGCCTGTTTATTCTTCATCAGTCAAACGAAGCACAAACCCATTTTGCTTCCCGAGGAACACCTTATCGCCATCCTTTAAGGGGAGAGACCCGACAAGTTTCTCTCCATCAGGGGAGTTGATAAAGGTTCCGTTGGTCGACATTTTATCGGTGACGATGATCGAATTGTGATCGAAAGGATCGGGACCGATAAAGAGATGCTGCTTGGAGATGACCGGGTCTTTTAAGGCGATCTGGCAGGCAGAGGGATCTCGTCCAATCAAGAGACCTTTTTTAGGGATGACGTATTTACGTCCGGTTAACATGCCCGAAAAAAATTCGATGACCGGGATGACAGCATTCTGTTGCTTTATCGATGCAGCAGGGGAGGGGATTTTCTCTGGTCCTTTCCCGTTAGAGTCATCAGTGGCAGCCGAATCTGTGAACGCCCTTGAATCGCTCCTATCAACGGAAGCATCCAAAATGGATCCAGAAACGCTTCTATCCATACCAATAGATGGTAATTCTGAAGCGGAATCGACCATATTATTATCTATAGGCGATTCATTGGTGGGAGAGTTTTTTTCTTCTTTCGAAATTAAGAATGAAATGGGTGATGAAGAAGCCTTCTTTTCTGAAGTCGATGAAGTGATATCTTCAGAATTGCTGGGAACGGTTCCTTTAGTGGAAGATTGCTTCCGTCGGCCTTTTTTGTACCTGATCCAGAGATAGGCACCCCCAGCGGCAACTATGAGCAGGGTGATCACACTATGCAGGATGAAGTCAGGCCAATAGATCCGGTCTTCACCGTTTTCCAGGCGAGCTTTCGCATCGGCTAACAAGGCTTTTGCCGGGCCGTGGTGGGGAAACATATCGAGGACATCATCGAGAATGGAAATGGCTTTTGACGTATACCCTTGGTTATACATGGAGAGGGCTTTGGCATAGACCGACGTGGTGTCAGAGGCCTTGTTCGATTGACCTGCTTTCTGCAGGGCCTCCAGCACAGCCTGGCTGTTGACCATGGGGTACAAGCCGGTCCCTTTAGCCGTTTTCCCAGCTAATCCGACGATACGACCATCACCGGTGACGACAGGTCCGCTGGCAGCGGCAGGCGCCAATGTCGCTTCGATATCCAGCAAAGAACCATAGGCTTCTTTTCCTTTTCCTGTCTTCGACGAGACGATGGTGCCGGGATTTTCAGCGACTTCTGTAACTGTTCCTGGTGTCAATAAGGCCGTTGGATCGGCATTGCCCGGGAAGCCGATAACTGTGGCCGCTTTGGACGAGTCCGATTCGCCGGCGGGACTCAGCAACATGGACGGCATTTTCTCGGCTTGAATTTTTACGACTGCCACTTCTTGGAGTGCGTCAAACTCTCGGTTGCTCGGGTAAGATGTTACCGGAACGGGCTGTTCCACTTCGGTAGGTTCTTCTGCAGGAGTAGGAACAGGAGAAACACCCTCATCTTGCCGGGGTTCAACGCCTTCTTCTTTCACTGTTTTTGCGGTAGAAGCCTTTGGACGATAGGAAACTACTGGTGCGTTGTTGAGGACAACTTCCTGCGGCGGGCTTCCTGCCCAAAGCAGTTGAAAATCATACTTTTGTCCATCTGACAAGAGCACCTGCTGGTACGTTTTGACTTCCTCCATCAGGGTCGTATTCTGGGCGATACCCAATCGTTCTGACTCGGAAAGGCGGCGTCCCACTTGCTTTTGCACTTCATCGAAAAAACGGTCCGCGAGAGCTTGCCGGATGCTGGTCTGATCCTTTTTCAGCAGATCGACGATGCGCGATGAAGTGATGATCACTCCGTCTGGATTGACGACTAAGCCGGAAGCAACCCCGCCGACGGCGACAGGCCAGGCTCGGTCAGAGAAGCGGAAAGTGGCTGTGGCTCCCGCTTGGACTTCAACAACAGCCGGCTTAGTGACATCGACGACGGAAACGTCGGAGGGGAACGATTCCCCTGCGTGAGCAATCTCTGGGTACCCCATTTGACATAAAAGGACAAATGCCAACATGATACCCATGATTTGCCGGAATAACCTTGACGACGTATGCAATTTATACTAACCTCCTGTCCCAAACGGTCACTCGTTTCGACACGAACTGCCCGATATCCTCCACTGACGGACTGGAAAAACGTTCAACATTCTTTGAAGGGCAGAATTTTTCATGATATAATCATGGACAGGTATGATGAAACGGGTGACGGTCATTCACAGTAGGGATGGCGTCCAAAAGGACAAAAAGTTCGGAGAGAAGGTGGCCGTTAACATGCCCCAGATTCTTAGCCAAATTCACAAACCTGCTGACTTACACAAGCTGACCTCAGCGGAGTTAGAGCAGTTATCCAAAGAAATTCGCGAGGTTATTATCGAGACCACATCGAACAACGGGGGTCATCTGGCACCAAACCTGGGTGTCGTCGAATTGACGCTGGCCCTACATCTGGTCTTTAAGACGCCAAAGGATAAAATCGTCTGGGACGTGGGACACCAATCCTATGTACACAAGCTCTTAACAGGTCGCTACAAGGAATTTTCCACTCTCCGACGGCACCGGGGCCTTGCTGGCTTTCCAAAGCGCTCTGAGAGCAAACACGATGTTTTTAATACGGGACACAGTTCTACATCGATCTCGGCCGCGCTGGGGTTTGCCTGCGCGCGCGATCTCCAAAAAGAAGACAGTTCTGTGATCGCTGTCATCGGCGATGGTGCGTTGACCGGCGGGATGGCCCTTGAAGCATTAAACCATGCCGGACATGTGCAGACCGATCTGATCGTGGTTCTTAATGATAACGAAAAATCGATCGCCGATAACGTCGGTGCCATGTCTACATACCTGACACGCATCCGCACCGATCCGAGATATTTCCGCAACAAAGAAGAGATGGAAGATGTGTTAAAACGCATTCCTTCCATCGGGCCTCACGTCCTAAAGGTGCTCGAAAAGATGAAAGACGGCCTGAAGAACTTGATGGTGCCTGGTGTGCTTTTCGAAGAACTAGGTTACTCCTATCTAGGGCCGATTGACGGTCATAACCTGCAGGAACTGCGAGCCGTCTTGGCTAATGCCCGCCGGCTGAAAGGTCCTGTGCTTGTTCATGTGTTGACGAAAAAAGGGAAAGGATACGGGCCGGCCGAATCCAATCCGAGCCTCTTTCACGGGGTGGGCCCCTTTGACCGGGCTACCGGCAAAGTGCACAAGAGTGAGGGTCCCCCGAGCTATACGCAAGTCTTCAGTGAGACACTGCTGAGATTGGCCCGGCAGGATGAACGCATCTTGGCCATCACTGCCGCCATGCCTGATGGTACCGGCGTAGGTGCTTTTGCCCGGAATTTCCCTTCCCGTTTTATCGATGTTGGGATCGCCGAACAGCACGCCGTGACCATGTCATCGGCGATGGCGCTGCAGGGATTTAAGCCTGTCGTCGCCATTTACTCTACCTTTTTACAACGTGCTTATGATCAGGTCTTCCACGATGCTTGCTTGCACAAGGCACCAGTCGTCTTTGCGATCGATCGCGGCGGTATGGTGGGCGATGACGGTGAAACCCATCATGGTGTATTCGATATGTCCTATTTACGGCATATTCCCGAATTGGTACACATGTCTCCGAAAGACGAAAACGAGCTTCAGCACATGCTCTACACGGCCGTCGAATATAATGGACCCATCGCCATCCGCTATCCCCGGGGCGCTGGTGTCGGCGTCTCCCTGGACAAGGAACTGACCCTCCTGCCCATCGGGAAAGGAGAAGTGCTTCGTCAGGGCACCGATGTGGCCATCATTGCCATCGGCAACATGGTCAGAATTGCTGAAGAGGCGGCGAACCAACTGGAGGAGCAGGGCATCCGTGCTGCCGTAGTGAACGCCCGTTTTGTCAAACCCTTGGATGAAGAGCTGATTCTCAAGCTAGCCCGAGATATCGGGAAGATCATCACCATAGAAGAGCACATTCTGGCCGGTGGATTCGGCAGCGCCATTTTAGAACTCTTCGAAGCCAAGAATGTCGATTGCAAAGTTAAGCGGATCGGCATACCTGACGAATTCGTTCAACATGGTTCGATTTCGATTCTCCGGGAAACCTATGGACTGACAGTGGACAACCTGGCTCGTACGGCTCGAGAGATGCTGGATGGTGCCTCCTTGAGCCGAAAAAGAGGACCTATGAAAATCGTTTTCCCTGGAGAATTACGATAGATGGCAGAAAAAAAGCGGCTCGATACACTGCTCGTGGACAAGGGCCTCATGCCGACGCGGGAAAAAGCCCGCGCAGCCGTCCTGGCCGGTCTGATCCAAGTGGATGGACGGCGGGTTGATAAGGCAGGCACCATGCTCCCGGAAGGCGTACCGATTACAGTTACAGGCGACGCTTGTCCTTACGTGAGTCGTGGCGGATTCAAACTAGCCAAAGCGATCGAGTCTTTTCAACTCGATCTTAGGGGATACACCGTTCTCGATGTGGGTGCCTCTACAGGAGGCTTCACGGATGTAGCCTTGAAAAACGGCGCTGCTAAGGTGATCGCCGTCGACGTGGGCTACGGACAACTGGCCTGGTCCCTGCGCAACGACCCCCGGGTTCGCTGTCTCGAACGGACGAACATTCGTTATTTGACGGCAGAACAGTTGGGAGAAAAAGCCCAGGCTGCGACGATAGATGTGGCCTTCATTTCGCTTGAAAAGGTACTGCCGGCCGTTGCCGAATTGATAGAGGAACCCGGGTATGTGATGGCCTTGATCAAGCCCCAGTTTGAAGCCGGCAAAGAGAAGGTCGGTAAAAAAGGGGTAGTTCGGGACCCAAAGGTGCACCAGGAAGTGATTGAACGGCTCGTCGAATGGACGCGAGAACGGCAATGGTCTATATTAGGCCTTGACTTCTCACCGATTACAGGACCTGAAGGCAACATCGAATACCTGCTTTTGTTGCAAAAGCCGGGAATCGAACCGGAGAGACCGATCCTCTTTTCCGATCACCTCAAAACTACCGAGGAAATCGCCGATATTGTAAACAAAGCCCATGAAGCGGTGCGATAAGGAACAATAAGTACAAATTTCGGTTTTGGCTGCCACTGAAAAAGAGGGGACAAAACCGCCAGAAAATGGACCCGACGGGGTCCTTTCTTTTTCGTGGTTTCTTGTCGATTCGGAGATTTCAGCAGGACAAGATCCGGTCGGTGTAGAAAATGAACAGTTACCGGTGATATCCCTTTTGATGATGGAGGTTGCCGTGCCGGAAACGTTACATATGGATTTGCCACAGCTTGCGATGCTGCTGTTCATCGCCTTAATCGCAGGTGCGATCGTCTTCTCCTTCCTGCGACGACTCTACGTCCAGTGGATCACCTATTGGCGAATGCGAGCCGGCCGAGTAGGGGAACAGCAAGCGGCCAAGCTATTAAAACAAGAAGGTTATTCTGTGATCAAAGCTCAACCAGCGGGGCGGATGACTATGCGTGTCGACGGCCGACCGGTGGAGATCTCTGTTCGTGCCGACTATCTCGTCACAGGAAAAGGCAAAACCTTTATTGCAGAGGTTAAGACAGGCGACCGAGCACCCCGGCCCACCCATGGAGACACGCGTCGACAACTCCTCGAATACTCTTTGGTGTATCAGGTAGACGGAGTACTGCTCGTCGATATGGCGGCGAAAAAGATCCACCGAATCGAGTTCGAATATGCTTCGTAAAGGAGGCTGAGCCTGTGCCTACCGTAGGAGTGGTCCTGAACGACGAAAAACCGCAAGCCCAAGAAGTAGCCGCAGAAATGGCCGCATGGTTGTCTGACAGGAACATAGCTATGGGAATTCCCTTGACGAAGGTGACCGAACTGGTGCAGTCCCCTTCCGAAGAACTGCGTTCCCGTTTACGTCAGCTCGACTGGGTCGTGGTCCTAGGGGGAGATGGAACACTTCTCAATACGGCACGCCTGGTGGCCCATTACGGCATACCCGTCTTGGGTGTCAACTTGGGACGTCTCGGCTTTTTGACAGAAATCGAGATTGGCGATCTCTTTCCTGCCTTGCAGCGCTTGATTGCCGGCGATTACCGGATTGAAGAGCGAATGATGCTAGAAGCTGTGTTAGTTCATCAAGACAAGTTCAGTGATCCCGTCTACGCCCTGAACGATGTCGTCATCACCAAAGGGGATCACCCGCGCATGATCCAGTTGGAAGCGACCGTCGGGAACGAAGTCGTGGGCAACTATGCTGCCGATGGACTCATCGTGGCTTCGCCGACGGGATCGACAGCCTATAACCTCTCCGCAGGGGGACCGATCGTTTCGCCGGAAATACATGCCATGATTTTGACGCCCATCTGTCCCCATGCGATGGACGCTCGCCCGCTCGTCGTTCCGCAAGATGAAACGATTCGACTAACCGTGACCAACGCCCATGGTCATGCCGTGGTGACCGTGGACGGTCAGCCCGGATTGCCTATGCTATGCGGAGATCAGGTGCTCGTCAAAAAAGCGCCCGTCACTTGCCGGCTCATCCGTCTGGCCGACCGGAGCTTCTTTCGAATATTACGTGAAAAAATGAGGCAGGGGAGGTAAACTGTGAACTCCCTCACATCAGCCGTGACTTGGTCCCGGCGTTTCTTAACAGAGATAGTCCAACCTGGCGACTTTGTCATCGACGGAACAGCCGGAAACGGACAGGATACATTATTTCTCGCGGAACAGGTTTTACCGGGGGGGAAAGTTTGGGCCTTTGATATCCAGCAAAAGGCGATTGACGCCACAGCCGCCCGGCTGAAGCAGTCCGGCTACGAGGCAGCCCTCTGGTTAACCAGCTCGGAAAGCGATGATGCAGAACTACATCCCCTAAACCAACTGGCACAAGCCATGGAACCTACGGCAGAGCATGGGGGCCTTTCATCGTCGGATATTTGCCTGTTTCGATGCGATCACAGCCGGCTGGCTGCCTTGCTCAAAGCGAAGGAGCATCCTCCCCTAAAAGGTGCCATCTTTAATCTAGGCTACCTTCCTGGAGGCGATCACGCAGTGGTGACGCAAGCGGAGACAACGGTGGCTGCGCTAGAGGCTCTCGCAGAGGAATTGGCTTTTGGGGGAAGAATCGTCGTTGTAGTCTATGTAGGCCATGAAGGAGCCGAAGGGGAGGCTGCCGCCGTCGGCAGTTGGTGGAGAAACTTGTCTCCGAAAGCTTGGGATACCGTCTCTATCCAATACCCGAACCGGACCGGACGACCGCCTTATGTGCTGGTCGCGGAAAAAAAGCCACTCAAAGGCGGGTGTCGCTAACTTGAAGAGTAAACGTCATCGAGCTATCCTTGACGTCATCAACAGTGAGATCATCAGCACGCAGGAAGAATTAGCCCAACGGCTGCGTGATCGAGGGATAGAAGTTACCCAGGCGACCGTTTCTCGAGACATCAAAGAACTGGGACTGTTCAAAGTCCCTGTCAGTAAAGATGAATCTCGTTACGCGGCCCCGGGAGAATCGGCCCCTCATCCTGTTCCCGATCGTTTGCGACGTCTGCTTCGAGATACGGTGACCCATGTCGATTACAGCCTTAACATCGTCGTCGTCCGTACCCTTCCCGGTCATGCCCATGCTGTTGCGGCTGCGATCGATCACAGTCAGTGGACCGAAATCATCGGCACCGTAGCCGGTGACGACACCATCTTCATCGTCGTCAAACCAGTAGAAGCTGTGGAAGGACTCGTCGATAAAATTACAGGCTGGCTCAATGAAGAAGAGGAGCGGTAAGGGGGGAAGCTTATGCTGGAAAGACTTCGAGTGGAAAACTTCGCGCTCATTGAGGAAGCGGAGTTAGAACTGTCTCCCGGGATGAACCTGCTGACCGGGGAGACCGGTGCCGGAAAATCCTTGATCATCGATGCTGTCGGTTTGCTCATCGGTGGACGTTCGATGCCTGATGTGGTTCGCAGCGGTGCTGAGAAAGCTCGGATCGAAGGACTTTTCCGGATCGATGAGAGGGAGAGCGATCTTTGCCGGGAAGTGGCGGAACTCGGCGTCGATGTGGACGATGACGAAAGCCTCTTATTGACGCGGGAAATCACCAAAACAGGCAAGAGCGTCTGCCGAATCAACGGACGCAGTGTGCCCTTATCGCTCTTTCGAGAAGTGGGAGGACGCCTTGTGGACCTGCAGGGGCAGCATGAGCAGCAATCCCTGATGAACCCGCGCAAACACCGGCTTCTGTTGGATCGGCTGTCCGGCGTCGATGGGGAAAAAATTCTCCGTGCCGTCGAAGGGGCCTACCGAGCCTTGGAAGAGGTCGAGGAGGAACTGAAACGGCTTCAAAAAGATGAGCGGGATCGCATCCAGCGCCAGGACATGCTCGCCTTCCAAGTCGAAGAGATCGACTCGGCAGCCCTTGTGGACGGTGAAGAGGATGAGTTGGAGCAGGAGCGAAAGCGGCTGCAAAACATGGAAAAACTGATGGCTCAGGCCAACGGCGCTTATGAGTCTCTTTTCGGGGGACAGGGAGCCGGAGTCTTGGACTTGCTCGATAAAGCCCGAACAGCCATCGAAGAAGCGGCTGCCTTCGATAAGGCTTTAGCCGAATTGTCGCAAAATCTGGAAGCCGCCTATTATCAGGTGGAAGATGTGGCGCAGCGGATGCGAGACTACCGGGAGGATTTGGAGTTTCAACCGGGACGGCTCGAAGAAGTGGACGACCGCCTCGATCTTTTGCGCCGGATGAAGCGAAAATATGGTGGTTCTATCGTAGAAATCCTGGCTTATCTGGAACAAGCCCGGCAGGAATTAAAAGAGTTGGAGAACCGGGACGAGCGGATGGCCGCGTTGATGGCTTTACGGGAACAGCGGCAGAAGAAATATGCCGAGGAGGCCCAAAAGCTATCGTCCTTACGTCAAAAGATGGCCAAGCAGTTGGAAAAGTCCATCGATAAGGAACTGGCCTTCCTTGGCATGAACCGAGCAAAATTAGAGGTGCGCTTAGATCCTCGCACAGAACCCTCTGCTGCAGGCGCTGAAGACGTGGAGTTTTTGTTTACGCCAAACCCTGGCGAACCGCCCAAGCCATTAGCGAAGATTGCTTCCGGCGGCGAAATGGGACGTATACTCTTAGCCTTCAAGACTCTTCTGGCTAAAGTGGAAGGGATACCTTCCCTAATTTTCGACGAAATCGATGCCGGTATCGGTGGACAAGCTCTGCAGGCTGTGGCCCAAAAGATGGCTCAAGTGGCGGAAGATGTGCAGGTCATCTGCGTGACCCATGCGCCCCAACTGGCAGCCTATGCGGACAACCATTTCTTGATTCAAAAGGTTCTACGAGGTCAGCGAACCATCACCAAAATCGTCAATCTTGACGAAAGCGCTCGCGTCAAAGAATTGGCCCGCATGCTCGGCGGTGACGGAGCGAGCCAACTTACCCACAGCCATGCCGAGGAAATGTTTGCCCGGGCGAAGAAAAGCTCGTAAACCGGAAGAGGCAATCTAGAGATGGTGACTTTTCCCTGAACAATTACGTTATTAATGATACATAGCGGGTTCATCAGGGTGTGACGCCCCGCTCGCTTAAGGCTACATGGCTGTCCGCTCTGTTGCTCCGCGAGCGCAGCAAATCTCTGGATTTTTCTGCATGTAAACCGTGGCGCGCTTTTCCGCTTCACAACTTTCGCTCACGACGCCACTCCGCCCAAAAGGCTTACTTTGTCATTACAACCGGGATTTGTCTTTAACTGATTAATCCTGTTATTAATAAGGCAAGTTTTCCACCGAGTGGTTCTGATTCTTAAATGATGGTTTTGGAAAGATGGCTGGATTATCGTTTAGAAATTCCCAGTATAAAAAGCGACCCTGCATGAAATAGCGGGGTCGCTTTATTCATTGGCTGCCCTATTGGCTCGACTGGCAGGGCTTTTCGGGATAACCACGGGTTAGCGGGATATGGCGCCTCGCTCGGGAAAAGCTAGAGACGCCCCGTTAAATGACCGTTCCCGAGCTAAGCTTGACCAAGGAGGTGGCGAATGTCTACAGAACGTGTAAAACACGTCCTGGGAATATTGTTGGCTCTGCTGTTGGTTACGGGCAGCCTGACCGATGAAGCCTTAAGCCTCTGGTTCTCGCCTTCTCAATTGCGGACGACCGTAGGAGAAGATATCCCGATTCAACGGATGTTTTCCCAAAATGTCTTGCGCCATGTGACCATGGATGTTCAGCGATCGGCCGTTCCTAACATTCATCCCTCCTCACAAGCACTTTCCGATGAAGCGGTGAACCAATTTACCGCCGTATCACCTGCGAATGCCACAGAGGAACCAGGAAGGCTGAATCTGACCTTGCGGTTTCTTGGTCTTATCCCATTGAAAAACATCGTAGTCGATGTCCTCCCGCCGATGCAGCTTCTTCCCGGAGGTCACTCCATCGGAGTCATGCTTCACTCGCAAGGGGTCATCGTGGTCGGGCAGGCGCCCATCATCGATGAACAGGGACAGAAGCATTACCCCGGAAAAGATGCTGGGATTCAAGTGGGCGATACCATCTTTAAGGTAAGCGGACAAGCGGTGAAAAGTGATGCCGAATTGGCCAGGATAATCGATGAAGCGGGACAGAGCGGAAAAAAGGTGGACATGGAACTGTCTCGAAATGGCCAAATGTACCAAACAACGGTAGAACCCGTACGCTGCGGAGAAACGAAACGACATCGCATCGGCTTATACGTTCGGGACCGGGCATCCGGGGTAGGTACGTTGACCTTCTTTGAACCGCAGTCAAAAACCTATGGAGCGCTAGGACATGTCATCAATGATGCCGATACGAACCAGCGCATCGATGTAGCTGACGGCAAAATCGTCCCCGCTCTAGTCAAATCGATCCAACAGGGAAAACGAGGTTCCCCTGGTGAGAAAGTAGGAACCTTTCAGGAAGACAACCCCGCTTATACGGGCAACATCCAGCACAACACCACGGTGGGCATCTTTGGACGCTTAGAAGGGAGTTTAGAGAACCCGCACTATCCGAATGTACTTCCAATCGCCTTGTCGGCACAAGTCGAAGAAGGACCCGCTGAAATCATCACCGTCGTTGAGGGAGATAAGCTGGAGCGCTTTCAGATCGTCATCGATCGGATTATGCCTCATCGCACCGATGGCAAAGGCCTCGTCATCCGTGTGACCGACCCTCGTCTGCTTAACATTACCGGCGGAATCATCCAGGGTATGAGCGGCAGTCCAATTATCCAAAATGGAAAAATCGTTGGAGCCGTGACTCATGTTTTTATCAATAGCCCGTCTACAGGCTATGGTGTATTGATAGAGAAAATGCTGGAGGAAGCCGGACTCTGGAAAGCCGGGATGCAACAAGTGGGGACTTTGCCCTTTTGGCAAAGTCCTTATTTTTTGTCGGTTCGTCCTTTAAAGTGTATTCAATCGACGGATATAAAATTCTGCGCATAATTGTGGTACATTAACAATTAGAATTAACAAAGAACAGCAAGTGACAGCATTTGTGGAAAAATTTGTCACATCTAAGCGCTTTTTTACGAACGATTTTCCAAGGATTGAAGAAGGATATCCATAGGCCTTGTCGAAAAGCTATGTGCAGTGAAAATGCTGGGAGGCGGAACAGAAAATGTTAAATAACATTCGAGTGATTGTTGCTGATGATAACAAAGAATTCTGTGATATTCTTCGAGACTACATAAGTCAACAAGAAGACATGGAATTAGTCGGAGTAGCGAATAACGGACAAGATGCGATTAAACTGATCCAACAGGAAGAGCCCGATCTGATTATTCTCGATATTATCATGCCCCATTTGGATGGCATCGGCGTTTTGGAGTGTATGATCGGACTGAACCTCCAACATCGCCCGCGGACCATCATCTTAACCGCTTTTGGTCAGGAGTCGATGACCCAGCGGGCCGTTCAATTGGGGGCTGATTATTACATTCTTAAACCCTTTGATTTGGAGATCCTAGGGAACCGCATTCGCCAGCTCGTCACCGGAAGCAGCAACAATACCCCCGTCGTCACTCCGCCTCCTGTGATTGCACCTCCTTCGCGTCCTCGAAACATGGATGTGGAGGTAACCAATATCATCCATCAAATGGGCGTTCCAGCACATATTAAAGGCTATCAGTATTTGCGTGACGCCATTCTCATGGTGATCAGTGAAGTCAGCCTGCTCGGCGCTGTAACAAAAGAGTTATACCCCATGATTGCAACAAAGTATATGACAACTCCCTCTCGGGTGGAGCGGGCGATTCGCCATGCCATAGAGTTAGCCTGGGATCGCGGAAATGTCGAGATGATGTCCAAGTTCTTCGGTTATACGATCAACTTAGAGCGGGGAAAACCCACTAACAGCGAGTTCATCGCGATGGTCGCTGATAAGCTTCGATTGGGTCAGAAAGTGGGCTAATTTCGAAGAACAGATTAGGATTGTTTGGACTTTTCCGTAATTTGTTTTTTGTATTTCTACTGTGTCTGTTTAATTCTTCGGTTTTATATGCTCCGTAATCCTTGTTAGCTCTAAAAAACGTTAAGGCCACAGCAAAGGCCTTTAAAACTTAAACTTTAATATAGATGAAAATACACCCTGCTTTTACAGTTGGGTGTATTTGCTTTTTATAGAACAATCTCTAACATGACAGCGATAAACGGATATAAATAAAATTCTTCCGCGATCCCTATTGCTTCCATTGGAATTCAAAGAAAATAAAGCATGAAATTAGATGATTGATAAGAAGTCTTACTTTGTATTAAGATTTTTTATTTTCTTTGGAAGGAGAACCTTAAACGAATGGCGAATAAAAGCTGTACAAATTATCGATAAAACCTTTGGTGGTGCCAAGAGGGAAGCAGCAGTGAGGGAGGTCGACCTATGGGATTTTACAATCGACTAAAACTGGCGCCTAAATTCATTCTTGGAGTCGTTCCGCTGTTGGTAATCATGGCCGTCGCGATTACCTGGTTGCCCGACTTATTTGTGACCATTGCGGAACAAAACAGGATCCAAGAATCGAAAATGATAGCCGAAAAACAGGCAGATGTACAGACTTTTTTGGCTAAACACGTAACGGGACAACGCCCGGAAGACCCTGTTTTTACCATCAAGTATACTTCAGACAAGTATCGCAACCCGAAAGACGCGCCTGATGCTTGGGAAAAGCAGATGATTGAACGGATTTCAAAGGATATGAACTTGGATCATTATTCCGAAGTGCTCGGTTCCAACGGTTACCGTGTATTGCGTTTTGCAAAGCCCCTCTACATCCAGCAAGCATGTCTTCCCTGTCATGGCGAGCCAAAGGGCCAGTTGGATCCTCTCGGTCATGAAAAAGAAGGCTACAAAGTCGGTGAACTCCGGGGAGCGATCAGTGTAACGGCTCAACTGGAAGGATTGTCGAAAGAGAAAGTGGCCATGATTAACCTATCCGTCACACTCGTTGTGCTCCTGTTGACGGTTATGGTTATATACATGATGGTTCGAAAATATGTCAGCACGCCCCTCGATGGCATTGTCAACGTAGTCAAGGGATTGGCTCAAGGGGATTTGACAACCCGAGTCAGCGAACATAACCAATCCGATGAAATTGGAGAATTGACGCGCTGGTTTAACCAGATGATTGAAGAGCAGTCGAACCTAGTCGGTACGGTTCGCCGGGCTGCCGACGAGTTAGTTCACTCGTCACAACAAGTGGCAGCCACTAGTGATCAGGTATCCATAGCTGCATCGGAAGTCGCCAGCAATATCCAGCATGTCGCCAGGGACGCTTCTATCGGGAACGAATCCATCATGGAAGCCACGAAAGTACTCCACGATTTTTCAAATCTAATTCAAAAGGCTAAAGAGCAGGCCCTGTCAGCAGCCGACAATTCGAAGGTGACAGAGCAAGCGGCTGGAGAAGGCAAAAGAACCATCGCAGAAACGGTCGTACGGATGGAAAAAATCAAAGAAAAAGCGGCCGAAACAGAGGACCATATCTCTACGCTAAGTGAATACTCCCAACAGATCGGTTTAATCACAGACACGATCACCAGCTTAGCCAACCAGACCAACTTACTCGCCCTCAACGCGGCCATTGAAGCGGCACGTGCCGGTGAAGCTGGCCGGGGATTTGCAGTTGTTGCTGAAGAGGTTCGAAAATTAGCGGAGCAATCGAACCAAGGCGCCACCGAGGTAGCCGCATTAGTCCGGAAAATCGCCGAAAGCACAGCCGCCGCCGTCTTGGCCATGCAGCATAGCCGCTCAGAGGTTGAACAGGGCGTAGTGGTTGTCAACAAAGCAGGAGACGTCTTGGAGAAAATTCTTTCCGCCGTCAACAAGACAGTTCGGGATATCGAAGAAATCGGACGGGTGACCGAAGAAGAGGTCCATACTTCTGGTAAAATCCTCGAACTGATTCAAGAAATCGCTCGGATCATGGAAAATACGGCTGCGAACGCCCAGGAAGTAGCTGCCTCGACAGAGCAAACGTCAGCTTCAATGGATACTATCGCTCATAGCGCCGAAGAGTCTAACGCTATGGTGACAGAGTTGAAGAAAACCGTAGACGTCTTTAAGATCCTTTAATCAGGTCCTGCGTATCACCGGGAGTTTAGACTCCCGGTTTGTTTTTTTCCTGCTATAATAAGAACTAGTTTAATAATTGACACTGGTGGGAGTGAAACCCATTGAACAAAGGACTTATCGGGGCAATCTGTACGGTAGCCATCGTCCTCGCCGGTTGCGCTGTCACGTCTAAATCAGCCTCTATTCCACAAGAACCGGTGACGACGACCTCCGAAGTATCAACGTCCTCAAGCCAAGAGGGCCCTGCTGATCCGAAAGATGACAGCAAGGAATCGGTTAGTGCCGATCCGAACCTCCGTATTCAAGACGGATATTGGTTTATGCAGCAAATTGTTGATCAAATCAATGACCGTGTGGAGAAAGATGTCAATCGCTATGGACATTTAGAAACGTCCCAATGGTTTTCTGACGTGATTTTACCGCAAGTCCAATTGCTGAAAGAACAAATGAGCAATGAGCATGATCCGAAAGAGGATAAGGAACTGCGACGAATGGTGGAAGTGCAATTGGACCGATTGGAGTTTTCCATTCGCGATTTCTCATCGGCGTTCGCCCAGAAGAGCGACGACGGGTATGCGGAAGCCATGGAGAACTTCCAAAAGATCAAGGAAAATCAAAGCAAGATCGGACAAAAACTCGCTACGATCCAGAACAGACGATAATGGCGAAAAGATAATCTGATGGTCCCTAAAAGGAAAAATCGTCTCTAACGGCGAAGGTCATTGTTAGAACGAGCGCTGCCGCGGTTAAAATCCACACCACGTGGTGACCGTAAGAGGCAGGAGGAAAAATATATGAACTTCTTCAATCCAGGATACCAAGTTTTCGCGTTATTTCGAACCATTGCAGTTATTGCTATGGTGATTTGGAGTTGTTTTCAACCAGACGTCGTCATCCCCCAATCCTTAACCGGTGGAATTACTTTTTTGATCCTCTATAGTGCATGCTTAACGTTACTGCTTTTTGCAAAAAGACACCTAGTGAAACAGATCTATCTGTGTGCTTTCGTCCTTGATTTGTGTTTTCTAGCTGAAATCGTCTCCTTGACAGGAGGCGTTCATAGCGAATTTTATCTCGGTTACATACTTATCAATGTCCTGTACAGCACTCATTTTGGCCTGCAAAGAGGTCTGTTTTGGGCGTTCCTATCGTTAATTTTGTATCTGATAATCAACATACCCCTGCCGGAAGGTTTTTATTGGGGCGATTTAGCTTTACGAGGAGTTACACTGCTAGTGACCTCAGCGGCGGCGGGGTATCTGTCGGATACTGTGAAAAAGACGGGGAAAGAATTGGAACGTAAAGCCGGCGAATTATCGGCCTTAACGGAAGTCTTACACACGGTGAACTCAAGCCTCGAACTCCCCCAGGTCTTATCATCGATCGTAGAGTTATCAGCCTCTGTCATGAAGGTGAAGGCTTGTACTGTTCACATTTTCGAAGAGGAGACCGGATTGCTCCGGCCTGTGGCCGAACTCGGTTTCCCCTCACTGCGGGGACAACTGCTCCCTATGGAAAAGTGCTTCATGGGAAAAGCGGTCGACACAAGAAATCCCATCGTATACATAGTGAAATCAGAACTTGATGAATCCTGCGGCGATCTCTTAATCAAAGAAGGATTTTGCTGTGCCCTTTCGGTCCCCCTGATCAGTCGAAGCCGCACCCTGGGTGTATTGACCGTATTCGCCGATGAACCGCACGCATTCTCTGACGACGAAGTTCAGTTGATGGACATCTTGGCCAACCAGGTCGGTAACGCTATCGAAAACGCCACTTTATACAAGCGACAACAAGATCTTCACTTGGCTATCGTGCAGGCTTTTGTTGCGGCCATCGACGCGAAAGACTCTTATACACGAGGCCATTCGGAGTATGTTCACCGCTACGTAACGCGAATGCTTGAGCGTTTAGAGATCTCAGCGGAGAGAGCACAGCAAATCGCCACAGCAGCGATTTTACATGATATCGGAAAGATTGGCATCAACAGCAACATCTTGCAGAAACCGGGTGCGCTGACAGAAGAAGAATACGCAGAAATCAAAATGCATGTGACCATCGGTGAGCAAATTATTTCTCAAGTAGCCCATTTCCGTGAGTTGGCTCCGGTTGTCGGTGCCCACCACGAGTGGTATAACGGAAAGGGTTACCCCGAAGGGCTGAAAGGGGAGGAAATTCCTTTAGGCGCGCGGATCATCGCTGTGGCCGACTGTTTTGAAGCGATGACAGCGAACCGGGTGTACCGAAAAGCGTTGCCCAAAGAAGTGGCTATCGCCGAAATCATCCGTTGTAGCGGTGTACAGTTTGATCCGCAAATCGTAAAAATCTTTGTCCAGTTGTATGAAGAAGGACTGCTTGACGAGATGAGCATACAGACCCTAACCGAAAAAAGGGAGGATGCGGGAGCTTGATCGATCGACAAAGAATCATTGAAGAATTCATCGAATTATGTACGATCTCTTCGCCCGGTGGTGGCGAACGTCAGATCGCTGATCGGTTGACAGCGACACTGACACAGATGGGCTTTCAAGTCGAAGAAGACGACGCCGGTACGAAAATCCCCGGTAATGCCGGCAACCTCTATGGCCGCCTTGAGGGGAATGGTTCCGATGGAGCGGTATTTTTCAGCGCCCACATGGATACAGTCGTCCCTTGTGATAAGGTAACGCCCGTCGTCCGTAATGGAGCCATCTATTCTGACGGAACGTCCATCTTAGGAGCTGATGACAAAGCCGGCATTGTAGCTATTTTGGAAGCATTGCGGGTATTGCTCGCTACGGGAGAGAAACGGCCGACCATCGAAGTGATTTTTTCCGTACAGGAAGAAGGAGGCCTTAAAGGGGCTAAAGTCTTTGATATCGGGCGTCTTCAGTCCAAAATGGGCTATGTGCTCGATGCCTCCGGAGAACCAGGCACGATCATCACCAGCGCACCTTTCCAAAACCATGTCGAAGCCGTACTATATGGGCGGACTGCCCATGCTGGTATCTGTCCGGAAGAAGGTGTCAGCGCCATAAAAATTGCTTCTCGTGCTGTTCACCGGATGCGCTTAGGCCGCATCGACAAGGAGACGACCGCGAATATCGGAACGATCAACGGCGGTTCAGCGACAAATATTGTTCCAGAGCGGGTCGTCATCACCGGTGAGGCCCGTAGTTTGCGGGAAGAGAAGTTGGAAGAACAGACGAGACATATGGTGGAGTGCTTCCAACAGGCAGCGAAGGACTTGGGAGGAGGGGCCGAAGTCACGGTGAACCAGGTATACCCCGGCTTTATCTTGACGGAAAAAGACCCTGTCGTCGCTCTAGCGGTAAAAGCAGCCCAAAATCTTGGCTTTACACCGCAACTGGTGCCCATAGGAGGAGGATCTGACGCGAATATCTATAACGGTGCCGGTCTACCTACGGCGAATCTGGCAATAGCCATGGAAAAAGTCCATACCAAAGAAGAATTCATCACGATAGATGACCTGGAACGAAACAGCCGCTATGTTATTGAGATTATTCGACAGTTCGCGAAGAAACCTTCCCTTTCGTAGGTAAGGTTTCGAAAAGAGATCCCGAAAGGAGAACGAATGGAACACCTAAAGGAAAAGACCTTGGAAAGTGAACAGATTTACCAAGGTAAGTTTATCAGTGTCCGTAAAGACCGGGTCACACTGCCCGACGGTACGTCCTCTTACCGAGAAATCGTGGAGCATCCTGGTGCTGCTGCCATCGTCCCGCTAACGTCGCGCAACGAGGTGATTCTGGTACGACAGTGGCGCTATTCTATCGAAAAGGTTTCCATTGAAATCCCTGCGGGAAAACTCAGTCCCGACGAAGAACCTCTCGATTGTGCTCAACGAGAACTCGCTGAAGAGACTGGTTTTGCCGCGAGAAAATGGCAGCACCTGCTCAGCTTCTACGCGAGTCCTGGCTTTTGTAACGAAGAAATGCATCTCTACATCGCCCGTGAACTGGTCATTGCCGACGCAAAGCCCGATGATGACGAGTTTGTCGAACCGCTGGTCGTTCCTTTGGAAGCGGCCTTGGAAATGATTGAGACTGGTGAGATCACCGATGCTAAGTCAATAATCGGCTTGTTGGAAGCCGCTCGCATATTGCAACGGGAAGAGGATTAATGGGAACATATTTTGGAGATTTTCATGTACACTTGGGTCGCTCCGACGCGGGGCGGCCCATTAAAATTACAGCAGCCAAAAACCTCACCTTGGAAGCTGCACTCTGGGAAGGTAAGCATCATAAAGGAATAGATCTGCTAGGAGTCATCGATGCAGCTTGTCTGCCCGTGATCACCGATTTGGAGCGGCTCATCGAGCGAGGAGAACTGGAGGAACTCTCCGGCGGCGGTTTTCGCTACCAGAAGGAGATGACCTTTCTCGCCGGTGCGGAAGTGGAAACCGAGGAAAAAGGCGGTCCAGCCCATTTTCTTGCCTACCTCCCCACGTTAGAAAGCTTGAAAGCCTTCTCCCAGAGCTTATGCGATTGGGTGACCAATCCCAACTTAAGTTCTCAGCACTGTCGCTGCCGTGCTTCTGTTGTATTGAAACGGGTTATTGAACTGGAGGGGGTCTTTGTACCGGCCCACGCTTTTACTCCTCATAAAGGGCTTTTGGGTCAAGGTGTGGACGACTTGGCAGAAGCTTTTACCGAAGGGGAACTGGAGCACATATGGGCGTTGGAATTGGGCCTTTCTTCTGATACGACGCTGGCCGATCGCATTCCCGGACTCAATGGCTTTACCTACCTATCCAACTCCGATGCTCACTCATTGCCGAAAATCGCCCGTGAATACAATGCGCTGGAACTCGACTCCCCCACCTTTTCTGAATGGGTCAAAGCATTGCGCCGGCAAGAAGGACGTCATGTCATCGCCAACTATGGACTTGATCCCCGGCTAGGCAAGTACCACCGTAGTGCCTGTCCTCGTTGTGAGACCATCACTACGGAAGAGCCGCCCCATTTTGGTCCCTGCTCACACTGCGGCGCTCAAGTGCTTACGCCAGGGGTTCTTGATCGCATCGAATGGTTGTTTCTTCATGGCAACCGGTCTGCACGAAACAGGTCAACTGCCTCAGAAACTGTTGAGCGGCCGCCTTACGTTCATCAGGTTCCGCTGGAATTTCTCCCGGGGATTGGACCGAAGGCACGGCAAAAACTCCTAGCGGCTTTCGGCACGGAAATGAACCTGCTTCACCGGGTAAACGATGAGGAGATCTTACGGTTGGTGGGGCCGAAAATAGCGGCGCCCCTTTTGGCACAGCGTCACGGAGAACTGACGTGGACCGATGGCGGCGGTGGTCGTTACGGAAGGGTTCAGATGAAATAAGCGACCTCCCAGCGAGGTCGCTTAAGTTATTTATATATCATGGAAGGGAATGGCACCCCTCCGTCGAACCATTCAGACGAGAGAAACAGAGGAGGCGCTAAAATGGCGTGGTTTCGATTGGAAGATGTACAGCGGGCCGTCTATTCCCTCGGAGTCATGACAAAAATGAACGGTTATCTTCCTGATTACGTCGTCGACAACTACCTGAATGTCATTGACGAGTCTGATTCTTCATTAGCAAAAGTTTTTTACCAGCTTCTTGCTCAAGAGTCCCCTGTCGCCTATGAATGTTTTATAAACTACAAAAAACAAACGGCATAAAAAAATCCCCCAAACAGGTTTGTTTGGGGGGAAGCGTAGGAAGTGCTTCCAGTTCCATAGGGAGTAACTTAATGGTAGCACGGTCGTTGTAAAAGTGCAAGCGAAAACTATCTTTTTTTGCTCCCGCCGATAGGCAGAAATCGGCCTAAAGCAACCAAATTTTGTAATGGAGCCTTTTCTTTTGCATATGCATAAGTATCCAGTTCTAAGGGAAGGAAGGCTGTTTCGTGGTGCTTATGCTGCAAGGAGGATACATGTCGGCGGGACGCCGGCACTTACATAGCCACTGGGCCTTGTATATTGTCGTCATCGCCATTATCGCAGTCGGTATTGCTTCAGGCGCCATAGCCTCAAAAATATTGCCGCCAGGACAGGCCGAGCAGTTGCAAACCCGTGTGATCAGCGCCTTTCAAAGCGCCAGGAATGGTGTCGACTATTCCTCACTCCTTTCACTTGCGGTGACACAAAACCTGAAAGCGATCGGTCTCATCCTTTTTTTGGGGTTAACCGTGTTGGGGCTGCCTTTCATCGCGGCATTGCTTTTTTTCCGTGGCTTTGTACTCGGTTTTGCCGTGGGCTTTCTGATCCTAACTCGGCCAACGGATGGTATTTTTGTAGTGTTACTCACCCTGGTTCCATCCAGCTTGGTCTTCCTTCCGGCGCTGATCTTCGCCGGTGTCATGGCCCTGGCCTTCACCTTATGGTTGGTGAAAGGGCGTCAGCGCAGCCCCGTCTCCTTAAGCCAAGCTTTGCTCCTCTATGCCGGCGCTGGTGCCGGTGTGATGGTGCTTGCAACGGCGGCAGGGCTGATTGACGCGTATGTCACGCCAGGGTTGTTGCGCATTTTTTATGGTTGAAGGGTTCGGGATAAACAGGTTACAAACCATCCGTTTTATAGCTGCTTACGACGATATCTTAAAAAAGAAACCACCGGTAAGGAAGAAAAATTCCCTATCGGTGGTTTTTTGTATTCACGATTTTATTCTCCAGGGTAGATTTCATAAGAAGGGCGAATGCTGCCGTATAGGCCGGTCCCACCGGATTGCATATTCGGGGCCCCATAGTCAGGGAGCGTATTGGCTACACTCTGTGAAAATTGATTCCCTGTTGTATGGACAGGAGTAGCGTTGACAGGAGTGGCGTTAAGCGCATTTGTATTTGCCAAGGAGCGGGCGACGATATAATTACGACGACGAGCCATCAAAAATTCCTCCTTTCGACATTGATCGGACTTAGTTTGACCAAGAGAAAAAAGATCTAAGCAAAAAATATTTGGAAAAATATAGAATTATATTCTAGCTTGGTTTCTGTTTACATAAAATTTTATTAGTCGGGAGGGATGAGACTTGCTCTTTGTGATGATTACCAAAGTTCAGCGTCGGCTCCGGACATTTGTACGGGTGCTGGTAGTGCTGCTCGTCCTGGCACTTTTGATCCCATCTTTGTTTACCATCAACGAGCGCTATGCAGCCGTACCGAAAGAAGAACGGCCCACGGGACAGCCGTTACGGGTCGAAGAACCTCAACTTCTAGATCAGTTTGTAATCAAATGGAAGGAGTGGACGGAGAAGAAACCATGACAACCGATTCTTTCCAATGGGCCCGGCCCGATACGAGGGCCGAAATCGGTCGATTGCTGCAGGAGGGCGACGGGTCCCTCCTCGGCAGAGGGACAAGCCTTCACAACGGAGAAGTTCGGCAGAACAGCAAGGGTACACTGGTCCTTATGGATCGGATGAATCGATTTTTGAACTTTAATAAGGTGACCGGTACGCTCCGTTGTGAGGCCGGTGTGACCATCAAAGAAATTATGGACATCTTTCTACCGCAAGGCTGGTTTCTGCCCGTCACTACAGATACAAAACAGGCGACCCTGGGCGGTATGGTCGCTGCCGATACGTACGGGAATAACCACCACAAGAGCGGATGTCTCTCCGAACATGTAACGGGACTTGAAATTATGGTCGCCTCTGGAGAAGTCGTTTATTGTTCCCGTGAGGAAAATGCCGATCTCTTCAGTGCTACCATCGGCGGCATGGGGTTGACAGGGATTATCCTCACGATCGATCTAGGACTTCGAAAGGTTCCCACGGCCCAGATGAGCGTCAATTATGAAAGAGCACGCGATTTAGATCAGCTTTTGGGCCGTCTGCTGCAGGCTGATGAAAGTGATGAATACGTGACAGCTTGGATTGATTGTTCGGCCGGTGGCAGTGACTTGGGCCGAGGGATTGTAATCCAGGCTAGTCACGCCGTGGTAGAGCAGCTTCCGCCAGAAATGAAAAACACTCCCTTGAATCTGGAAGCAGAGAAATCCACTTGCTTTCCCTGTGTCCTGCCTGAATTCCTTTGGCACAGAAAAAGCGTTAAACTGGTAAACAGTCTTTATTATACGGTTTCTATGTTCCGAAGAAATCCGAATCGCCTCGTCGATTGTAATCGTTTTTTCTATGGCCTCGATCGTTTTGGCTATAGAGAGCGCTTTTACGGTAAAGCCGGTTTTGTACAATACGAATGTGTCATTCCCCATGAGCGGGTCCGTAATGCCCTCGTAAAACTGTTGGAGAAGCTCGGCCGTCTGGAAAGAGTATCCCCCTTAGCCAAGCTGAACATCTGTGGACCCTGCCAGTCAGCTGGGCTATTGTCTTTTCCCATGACTGGTTTGGCATTGACCGTCGATATCCCCGTCCGACCAGGGTTGCTCGTTGTGTTAGACGAACTCGACCAATGGGTCCTTCAAAACGGTGGACGGACGTCCCTCATCCATGATAATCGATTGAGTGTCGAGTTATTTCAGGAGATGTATCCAGAGGTGCACCCGTGGAAAAGCATAAAACACAAGTATGACCCCGATAATCGCTTTATGTCCCACCTAGGTCGGCGGCTGCAGCTTACGGGGGTGGAGCAATGAGAAAAAAAATATTGATTTTAGGTGCCCAATCACCGATTGCCCGGGCTACTGCAGCAGAGTTCGCCCGGCAGGGGGCGAGTTTGTATCTCGCCGATACGAACAGCGAGGAGATTTCTCGTATCGCTTCAGACCTTTGGATTCGCATGAATGCATTTGTTCGCTACGGTTCTTTCGACGCTTCCGAATATGAAGAGCATCCTGCTTTTTTTGCCAGTGTAGTCGAAGAAATGGACGGGATCGACGGGGTTGTCGTGGCCCTGGACGAAAGAGGTTCTCATAACGAAGCAGTCGAACGCTTTTTGGAGGCCAAACGGATCATCGAAATTAACTATCTGGGCATCGTTTCGGTCCTAACGGCGGCAGCCAACTATCTATCTGAGGAACGGAAGGGGTTTATCATCGGCGTCACCTCAGGAGCAGGTGATCGAACTAACCTCGGTAATTACTTGTACGGGTCTGCGAAAAATGCCTTTGCTCATTTCTTGGACGGGCTTAGAAAACGATTAAGGAACAGGGACGTCCGAGTGATCACCGTCAAGTTGAAGACAGACATTGCCGAAGAGGCCCAATTGAAGATCCAGATTACACCGCAAGGAATCGGCAAAACGATCGCACTCAGCCTTTTTAGAAAGCCGGACATCATCGTTCTCCCCAGCTTTTGGCCTTTCTTTATGGCTATCGTGCAGCGGATTTTGGAGAAGATGTGGGAGTATATCAAGCGGTAAACCCTTATGTAGAATGAAATCATCACAGAAGATCAAACCCGGGAAACATGGGCCTCTGCAGATAAAAAAGGGCTGCACAATCGACGAAGTGCGGCCTTTTCTTTTGTCCACAAAAACGATGTTGGAAGGAATGCCCCTGGATCAGGTCGAACATCTTTCGACAAGGAGGCTGAAGGCCCTGCAGCATGTAGAAATATTTCTTACCCACTTGGCCGTGGAGCGAGGCTTGTCGGCCAATACCATTGAGGCTTATCGTCGTGATCTGGACGACTTGTCTGCTTTTTTGCGAGCGCAGGGAAGTAAAGATGCCGATGAAATCAACCGTAACGATCTGGTGGCCTATCTCTACCACATCCACCAGCGAGGGTTGTCCCCGGCTACCCGGGCTCGCCGCTTGGCCGCGATCAAAGGTTTCTTTGCCTTCCTGCTGGAAGAGGGCCTCCAACGGGAAGATCCGACTGAACTCATCGACAGTCCTCGGTTACAACGCCCCTTGCCAGATGTGCTCAACGTGGAGGAAGTCATCGCCTTGCTCGAAACGCCCCCCCGTACCACCGTCGGTTTACGGGATAAGGCGATGCTGGAGACGATGTACGCCTGCGGACTGCGGGTCAGTGAACTGGTCGGACTAACGACGGACCAAGTGCGTCTGGACTTCGGATTCGTCCAGGTCATCGGTAAAGGCTCTAAAGAGCGCATCGTCCCCCTAGGCAGTCACGCCCGGCAAGCCATCGAGGAATACCTGGAAAAAAGCCGTGGTAAGCTACTAGGACAAGTAGGGGAAAAACACCTCTTTGTAAATCAGCGAGGAAAAGCACTGACACGGCAAGGCTTTTGGAAGATCTTAAAATCCTATGTCGATCAAGCAGGTATCTTGAAGGAAGTGACGCCACACACCCTGCGACACTCCTTTGCGACACACTTGCTGACAAACGGAGCCGATTTGCGAGCAGTTCAGGAAATGTTGGGACATGCCGACATATCGACGACGCAAATTTACACCCATCTTACGACTGGACGTATCCGGGAGGTCTACGATCGCAGTCATCCTCGAGCCCGCATGCATAAGCGGGAAGAAGGGGCTCCCGTCGATTCCCGATGTAATGAAAAGTAGAAGAAGGGGTTCTATATGCGCAACAAACGAGTTATTCTCATCGTGTTAGACAGCGTGGGCATTGGAGAGCTGCCTGATGCGGGTCGTTATGGTGATGAAGGGAGTAATACATTAGGAAACATCGCCCAGGCTGTCGGAGGGCTGAAGCTTCCTCACTTAGGACGTCTAGGCCTCGGACGTATTACGCCCATCGAAGGAGTGTCTCCAGCGGCCAGTCCAACGGGAGCCTTTGGGAAAATGGCGGAACGGGCTCCCGGGAAGGACACGACGACAGGACACTGGGAATTAGCCGGGGTCACCCTGGAAAAACCGTTTCCCACCTATCCAGAGGGCTTTCCTCAAGTGGTGATCGATGCCTTTGAGCAAGCCATCGGAAGAAAATGCTTAGGCAATGTAGCTGCATCGGGAACAGAGATCATCGAACGACTTGGATCCGAACATATGCACACAGGCTATCCCATCGTCTACACATCGGCCGATTCAGTCTTTCAAATCGCAGCTCATGAAGAAGTCATTCCTTTGGAAGAACTCTACCGTTACTGCCAGATCGCCCGGGATATCCTCACCGGCGATCATGCGGTCGGACGAGTGATCGCTCGGCCCTTTGTAGGCGGTCCGGGAAGCTTTACCCGGACGACAAACCGTCACGATTACTCCTTGAAACCACCGGGCCGCCTGATCTTCGATGTCGTCAAAGAGGCTGGCCAGGATGTAGCTGCGGTGGGAAAAATCTATGATATTTACGCTGGACAGGGAATCACGAAGCGTGTGACGACCAAGTCCAACATGGAAGGGATCGACCAAACCTTGTCCTTTATGAGAGATGTGGACAGGGGGATGATCGTGACGAATCTGGTCGACTTTGATATGCTCTACGGTCACCGGAACGATACGGAGAGATATGCCCGGGCCCTGGAAGATTTCGATCAGCGGCTCCCGGAGATTCACGATGCTTTACAAGAGGGGGATCTGTTGATTCTGACTGCGGATCACGGCTGTGATCCGACGACCCCCTCGACGGATCACTCGCGAGAATACGTGCCTGTGATTCTGGCTGGCTCTGCCGTTCCGGCAGGCACCGATCTGGGCGTGCGCAATACCTTTGCCGATGTGGGAGAAACGGCCCTCGCTTGGCTAGACTTGCCGAGCTTAGGTGTCGGTGAATCGATGCTGAAATAGAGTGGGGGAAGCTCATGCGGGCTTATGATATCATCGCCAAAAAGCGGGACGGGCAGGCGCTGACAGGAGAAGAAATCCGTACGTTTATCCATGGCTACGCCCGAGGTGATATTCCCGACTACCAGGCTGCAGCCTGGTCTATGGCCGTCTATCTAAAGGGGATGAACGTCCAAGAAACGGCGGCTCTCACCGAAGCGATGGTCACATCGGGAGACCAGATGAACTTGTCGCCGATTGACGGTGTAAAGGTCGATAAGCACAGCACCGGCGGTGTCGGTGATACGACCACCTTGATCCTGGCACCGCTCCTGTCAGCGATGGCAATTCCCGTGGCTAAAATGTCTGGACGTGGGCTCGGCCATACGGGAGGAACCTTAGATAAACTAGAGAGTATTCCGTGCATGAAGGTGGACTTGTCAACGGATGAATTCATCGGGCAGGTACAACGCATCGGCATCGCCGTAGCCGGGCAGACAGCGAACCTGGTCCCGGCTGATAAAAAGCTCTACGCTTTACGGGATGTGACGGCGACGGTCGAATCGATACCGCTCATTGCTTCCAGTGTCATGAGTAAAAAACTGGCCTCGGGCGCCGATGCCATCCTGCTTGATGTCAAAGTCGGCCGAGCCGCTTTTATGAAGACAAAAGAAGAGGCCTTAAAACTGGCTCAGGCGATGGTGGATATCGGCAGTCGATTAGGCCGTCGCACGATGGCCTTGCTTACATCGATGGAACAGCCCTTAGGCAACGCGGTCGGCAATGCCCTGGAGGTCGCCGAAGCCGTAGCCATTCTGGCCAATCAAAGCGACTGCGGCTTTGGACCCGTTTCAGCGGATTTAAAAAAGGTCACCCTGGAACTGGCCGCCCGCCTCGCCTGGATGGCTGGAAAGGCTAGTAGCGTTGAGGAAGCGATGGTTCTCGCTGAGGAGAAACTGAGTTCCGGCGAAGCGCTGGCGCGGTTCCGTCTGTTTGTAGAGGCGCAAGGCGGTGACGGACGAGTCGTCGAAAACCCGGAGGAAATCTTACCGCGCAGCACCTATCGAGAGCCGGTACGAGCCAAAAAAGCGGGTATCGTCACGTCCTTGGACGGGTTGATCATCGGCCAAGCGGCAGCAGGGCTCGGAGCCGGGCGAAGTAAAAAAGAGGATGCCATCGATCCTGCCGTCGGTGTCGTCATCCATAAGCGTATCGGTGATCCGGTAGAGCCTGGTGATGTGCTGGCCGAGATTTTTGCCAACGGTCGAGGTCGTGACGAAGTAAGGCAACTGGTATATAGCGCCTATACCATTTCCGAGGGAAGTGCTCAGGCGCCCACACTCCCGCTCATCCTTGGTGAGGTTCGGCCCGAGCAGTGAACGAACAAGAAATAACTCATCGCTACCTTGCCGAGTCCATCATCAGTCAACATAACGCCATGACTTTGGGGATTGTCGACGGAGACGGATTTCCCTGGTTGGCACCGGTATACTACGTCCATAAGGATTTTCATTTTTACTTTTTCTCCGATCCGGCCTCCCGGCATGCTTCTGTCCTCGCGCTCACCGAGGGATATCCCTCGGTGAGCGCAAGTGCCGCCATATACAACGAGCCTGACGAATACGGTCACATCCAGGGTTTGCAGATGAAAGGGCACCTTGAGCGAGTTACCGGCAGGGGTGACCGTGCTCGAGTGATGACTGCTTTTGGATTGCGATTTTCTTTTTTCGCCCGGTTTCTTCAGGAACCAAGGCTGCTCAAAAGCCTTCAGAAAAACGAAATCTATCAGTTTACTGCGCGAGAAGTGTGGATCACCGATAACAGCCGCCTCGGATACGGTCATCGAATTTGTTTCCACCCCTGATGGAACGGTTCCAAATACCAAAAAGATGAAAAAGCCCTACTGACCGGAAGCGGAACGAACGAATCGACTGCCAGAATGACCCTATCCCCCAAAGGAAATACTGATACTGACCAGCAGACGGAAACAGATAGAGGGGGAATAGGCATTGCATCGATGTTGGAAACGGCTTCCGGTCTTTGTGGCCTTCCTTGTTCTCTTTAATGTACTTCCCGTTGGAGCCTGGGCGGCTCCCGCACCAACGCCGGCTGCTCCGCTGCAAACGGAGGCCGATTCGGCCGTCCTCATGGATCCGACGACAGGTACGGTACTCTTTGAGAAGAATCCCCATAAACGGGTCGCTCCGGCCAGTGTGACCAAACTGATGACCATGTTGATCGCTGTAGAAGCTTTGGAACAGGGGCGAATCAGCTTAGAAGATAAGGTGGTCACCAGCCAACGAGCTTACGAAATGGGAGGTTCCCAGATCTACCTGGAACCGGGCGAAGAGATGTCCATGAAGGACCTGCTTACTTCCATCGCCGTCCAGTCGGCCAATGACGCTTGTGTGGCTGTGGCCGAACATTTGAGCGGTTCTTATGAGGCCTTTGTCGAAGAGATGAACAAAAAGGCCGAATCCCTGGGTTTGCAAAACACCCATTTCGCGAACCCTCACGGACTGCCGGCCGAAAACCACTACACCTCGGCTTACGACATGGCTGTCGTCGCTCGGGAAGCCTTGAAATACCCAAAAGTGCGTGAGTTTTTCTCCATCAAACACTATAAAATTCGTCCTGACAGCTCCAAACCCATGCTGTTAGACAACCACAACAAGCTCCTCTGGTGGTATCCCGGAACAGACGGTTTTAAGACTGGCTGGACGAGTGAGGCCAAGTATTGTCTCGTGTCGACGGTCGAACGAGAGGGCCTGCGATTCGTAGCCGCCGTTTTTGGAGTACCGGAAATACGGGGACACTTCAAAGAAACGATGAAGCTGTACAACTACGGTTTTGCTCGCTATACCTATAAATCGGTGGCCAAAGCAGGTGAAATTCTCGGCAACGTTCCGGTGGGTAAAGGAGAGAAAGAAACTGTCTCTGCTATACCACAGGGAATACCTGGAATTTTAGTGGAACGAGGGAAAGAAAAAGGTATCGAATCACGGATTGAACTGCAACCTTATGTGGACGCACCGGTCAGTGCAGGTCAGAAGATCGGCGAACTGGTCATCCTCCAAAGCGGCAACGAAATCCGCAGGGTTGATCTCGTCGCGAAAGAAGAGGTCGCTCAAGGGAAATTCTCAACGATGCTCACCAAGATGATGCAGAAAATGTATGGATTCCAATAAGCTAGCAAGCCGCTTATGGTAACAGTACACTTCGTAGTTATTCAAGGGATATATCCGTCAACTGTAAAATATCGTCATTGCAGGTACGGCCTATGCCGTACCTATAATTTTATTCCTCATACCACCTAGAGGAAGGAATTCCCAAATCGTCGTCGAAGGGAATGATATATAAGGTAATCTTTGGGCATAAAAAGGACGGTGACCCTAGGTGGATTTAGATGCCAGTTTGTCCGGTGAGACTTTGGTCGTTCGCCTCTATGGTGAACTGGACCTGAGGGTAAGCGATAACTTGCGGCCTCGCCTGGATAAAGAGTTGGACAGGCAGCGAGTAAAACACCTCCTATTCAATTTGCGGGGAGTCGACTTTATCGATAGTTCCGGCATCGGCTTTATCTTGGGAAGGTACAAAAAGGTAAAGGCGCAAGGCGGAACGGTGGCCTTAGCCGGACCGAATCGATCTGTTCATCGCATTTTGGATTTGTCCGGTATGTACAAAGTGATGAGCGGCTTTGCCAATGAGTCGGAGGCCTTAAAGGCTTTGGAAGGAGGGAAGCAGGGTTGAAACATAAAAATACGGTCAAGCTGGAGTTTCCCAGTATCCCCGATAATGTGGCTCTCGCCCGGGTTGTCGTCGGCACGATGTTGGCGAACATGGACTTTACCCTCACCGATGTGGACGATGTAAAAGTCGCAGTATCGGAAGCAGTCTCCAATGCGGTCCTCCACGGCTATCAAAATCGATCCAATGGCTTGGTTTATCTGACGATCACAGCAGAACCGCAAGGACTGGAGATCATCGTCGAGGACTACGGTCGAGGAATTCAAGATGTGGAGAAGGCCATGGAACCGGCTTTTTCGACACTTCCGGAACGAATGGGCATGGGTTTTGTCTTTATGAAGTCATTTATGGATAAACTGGAAGTAGACTCTCAAGTGGGCCGCGGAACGCGGGTGCGGATGTTTAAAGCATCCCTACAAGCGATGCGTGCCGTCCAGTAAGGGGACCACCATGAATCAACGGCTTTCAGAGATGAACCTTCCTCGATTTCCTCTGTTAGGTGAGGCGGAGACGACTTGCCTGCTTAAACTTGCCCAGAATGGAGACAGCGAAGCACGGGAGCGCTTAATCCAGTGTAACCTACGCCTCGTCTTTAACCTGGTCCAGCGTTTCCAACATCGAGGTTATGAATTGGAAGATCTCTTTCAAATCGGCACGATCGGTCTCATCAAGGCCATCGACAAGTTTGATTTATCCTATAACGTACGCTTCAGCACCTATGCCGTACCGATGATCATCGGTGAAATCCGGCGCTTTCTGCGGGATGACAGCCCGATCAAGGTCAGCCGATCCTACAAGGAAGTGGCCCAGCGGGTTCATCGGATCCGCCAAGAGTTGAACGGCACACTAGGGCGGGAACCTACAGTGCCCGAAATCGCCTTGGCCATGAATATCCCTGTGGAAGACGTGATCGAGGCGTTAGAAGCGGTGCAGGCTCCCACTTCGATCCACGAAACATTGTATCAAGATGACGGCGATCCCATTTTTCTTCTCGACCAACTCGCTTCTAATAATGCCGAAGAGACCAACTGGTTCGATCATTTGGCCCTTAAAGATGTCCTCTCTCGCTTATCACCGCGGGAGCGGGAGATCTTGCAGATGCGTTTCTTTGAAGACAAGACCCAGACTGAAGTGGCAAACCTCATCGGTTTATCCCAAGTCCAGATCTCACGGATTGAGCGTGCCGCCTTAAAGAAGATTCGCGACATGTTAGACTATCCCGATGATGTGGCTCCCCCGGGCGACGGTAGCGGAGGATAAAAAACATAAAGGGAGAATAGCTGCAACCTAAATAGGTTAGCTTAAAGATAGCGGAAACGTAGCAGTTCGAATTCGACTTCCCCGGCATACTCCCGAAATGGTGATGCATATGATTCGCCCCAAAAAACGCACATGGGTCCTGGGAATCATAATGTTCCTTGTGCTTTTCGGTCTAGGGATATGGTGGTTATGGCAGAGAAATAAGCCTCCCAAGGAGTCTTTATTGGTAAAAACGGCTCAAACGGTTCGATATGCACACACTTATCCTTTATTCCCCATTAAAACAAAGCCTTCTTAGCGATGGTTAGCTAAAAAATGAGCGAATCACTCGATGGAAAATAAGCAGAGACTGCCCAAGTTCGAAAAGACGAGGGTGGTCTTTCTTTTTGGTATAAAAGCCTAGTAAATCATTCAATAATACAAGAAGGAGCGGGCGGTCTCGGCAGCAGTCTGTAATGATAAGGAGCGAAGGATGGGAAAAACCAAGAAACGACGGGTCATCGTGATCACCGATGGCGACCGTGTAGCCAAGAAAGCCATCGAGATTGCCACCCGGAACATTGGCGGTCGGTGCATTTCCCTCTCAGCAGGCAATCCCACACCGTTAAGCGGAAAAATAATTGCCAAAAAAATCTTATCCACACCTCATGATCCTGTGGTAGTGATGGTTGATGACCGTGGTGTCGTCGGTATGGGTGCAGGAGAACAAGCTTTACAGGAACTGGCAGAGGATCCTCGGATTCAGGTGATCGGTGCCGTTGCTGTCGCCTCCAACACGATCGGTGCAGAAGGCGTCGAAGTTCATGCCTCCATCGACCGTCATGGTCGAGTTTGGCCTGGACCCGTCGACAAAAACGGCTATCCAGAACCGGAAGGTCACCGCTATCTCGAAGGAGACACTGTGGAGACTTTAAGCAATCTATCCGTTCCGGTCATCGTCGGCACGGGTGATATCGGAAAAATGCAAGGCGCCGACCATGTGCGTTTTGGTGCGCCGATAACGACAAAAGCCCTCCGGGAAATCCTGCGCAGGGCGGAATCCATGGAATAGGAGTTACAGCATGGATGAGAGAGACAGAGCCCAAGGAGCCGGCGCTTCCCACAAAGTAAAAGAACCGGAGTTTTCTGAAGCCAAGATTAGCGATGACTTACAGACGAATCTGATGCAAATCGATTCGGAACTGGGTGTAAATGTGGGCTTTGATGTAGGCTGTCGAAAGATGGATCTTGCCGGCCGGAAGGCGGCTTTATACTACGTCAATGGTTTTACAAAAGATCTCGATATGCTCCAGATCATGCGCAGTCTGGATGATTTCGAAAAAGACGCTAAAGAAAAAGAGCAATTCATTATTGACCGTCTCGTAGACCGTTACCTTTTTTATTTACAGGTGACGAAAGAGTCTAAGGTTCGCCAAATTTACTATCACATCCTATCTGGGCGGATCGCTATTCTTTTTGACGGCGAAAAAGAAGCAGTAATTGTCGAAGCCCGCCAAATGCCAGCCAGACAGCCTGAGGAACCAGATATTGAGCGGGTCGTCCGAGGCAGTCGTGATGGCTTTACAGAGACTATCGTTACGAATACAGCTTTGATACGCCGCCGGATCCGAGATCCCCGACTCCGTTTTAAATTGACTCAAGTGGGCCGTCGTTCGCAGACAGACGTTTGTATCGCTTATATTGAGGATATTGCTGACCCCCATCTGATTGATGAGATCATGGAACGCGTCAACAGCATTGATATTGACGGACTACCAATGGCTGAAAAAACACTGGAAGAGTTCATCACAGGAAACGATTGGAACCCCTATCCCCGTGTGCGTTATACGGAAAGACCGGACGTGGCAGCCCAACACCTTCTCGAAGGGCACGTGCTCGTCATGTGTGATACGTCGCCATCCGTCATGATCGCGCCGGTAACGGTTTTTCATCACCTCGAACATGCTGAGGAGTACCGTCAAAATCCCCCGGTTGGGATCTATTTGCGGATCGTTCGTTACGCGGCGATTTTCGCGTCTCTATTCGTGTTACCCCTATGGGTTCTCGTCACCTTAAATCCGACATTGTTACCGCCGGGGCTGGCCTTCATCGGGCCTAAGAAAATGGGAAATGTTCCGATTCTCGCCCAAGTGCTTATCGCTGAATTCGGCTTAGATATGCTGCGGATGGCAGCGATCCACACACCGACGCCGCTCGCCACAGCTCTCGGTCTAATTGCGGCTTTCATGATCGGTGAGGTCGCCATCAATGTAGGACTTTTCAACCCCGAAATCATCTTGTATTTGGCTGTGGCAGCTGTAGGATCCTTCGCCACCCCCTCTTATGAGTTAGGGCAGGCCAATCGACTCGTTCGTCTATTTCTCATTCTGATGACGGCTGCCTTTAGCTGGATTGGATTGCTGATCGGTATCTTGGCTTTTCTGGTCCTGGTCATCCGGACAAGGTCTTTTGGTAAACCTTACTTCTGGCCCTTAGCACCGATCAACGCCAAGATGATCCCTGTGGCACTGTTACGTGCACCTGTACCGGCAAAGCGTCTTCGTCCGCAGATTCTTGATCCCATTGACTATGATCGTCTGCCCGATGCTTACGCGGGCGCCGCTGGCGGTACAGCGCAAGGCACCCCTCAGACCCGAAAAAACCAACAGGGCAAAGGCCAAAAACCGAGTAAGACGGAACGGGAAAAAGTCAATAAGGTAAAAAAAAATGATTCTAAAGTCATCCCGATGATAGGAGCCTCGAAAAAAGAGGCTCCAAATCAGGATAATGAACAAAGCTTAGGCTCTCCTCGTTGGCGCCACCATAGACGAGGGCTCTGGACTTGGTTCAAGACAAAAATGGGAGGCAAAAAACGGTGAAAATCACCTCGGTTCTCACCTTAAGTCCGACCAAAGTGGAAGCGGAGCGCCCACCGATTATCGGAATCCCTCGTGCCCTGGGTTACTACGAATACTTGCCACTATGGCGAGCTTTTTTTGAAGGCCTTGGATGCAGCGTTGTTTTATCAGCAGTAACGAACAAAGTTATCTTGGATCAAGGAGTGAAGGCCTCTGTCGACGAGGCCTGCTTACCTGTAAAACTGTACTACGGTCACGTGAAGGCTCTTTCCGGGAAAGCAGACTATGTCTTCGTGCCCCGCATGATCAGCGTCCAATCGAAGACCTACTTATGCCCGAAATTTCTCGGCATTCCCGATATGCTGCGAGGTGCCGCTGCCTTTGACTCAACCTACCCCCAGATGCTGGTGGCGAACGTGAACAGTCGGCTTTCGGGCGGCGGCTGGGATAAGGCTTTAACGGAAGCGGCTGAAGAACTTGGTTTTTCCCGCTTGCGGATTCGAGAGGCCCAGAAAATTGCCTGGAAAGCCCAAAAGGATTTTGAGCATCGTTTGATACAGGGGGAATACCCGCCATCAGCCCTAGCGATCTGGGAAAAAAGTGGACGGGCTCTTGAACCGGGGGGGGTTCTGCCGAGGAGCACCAAGCGACGGGAATCAATTCCTTCTGGAGGCCCCCACATCGCTGTTATGGGCCATTCGTATCAGTTATTCGATTCCTTTACCAGCATGAATCTACTAGGCCGGTTGAAGGCAAAAGGTGTTCGGGTGATTACCCCGCTGGCGATGGATGATGAAAAGTGCCGCCAGGCGACCCGCATTCTCCCCAAACGGCTCTTTTGGTCCTTCGGTCAGAAATTGCTTGGAAGTTCCCTTCATCTCATGAACGAACCGATCGACGGCCTCATCTACGTGGCCGCCTTCGGTTGCGGTCCAGACAGCATGATCGGAGAGATGGTGGAACGTCATGCTCGCCGTCTTGGTCAAGTCCCCTATCTACTGCTGACCATCGATGAACACACCGGTGAAGCCGGCGTGGTAACCAGAATCGAAGCTTTCCTAGACTTGATTATGCGGCAGAAGGAAGGACATTTGCTGTCGGCCAAAGCGTAATTGGGAAAGAAATATCCGGAATAAAAGAAATAACTGTTGAGGCGACCATATGAAAGTCACCTTCCCCCACATGGGCAATATGTCCATCGTCATTAAAGCCCTATTAAAAGAGCTGAATATCGAATTCATCCCGCCGCCGCCCATCACAAAGCGAACGCTCTCTTTGGGGGTACAGCATGCCCCCGAGTCGGCCTGTTTGCCCTTAAAGATTAATATCGGCAATTTTTTAGAAGCTGCCGAGAAGGGAGCCGACACGGTGCTCATGGCCGGTGGGATCGGACCTTGCCGCTTTGGCTATTACAATCAGGTCCAGCGGGAAATTCTCAACGACCTCGGGGTCAACTTGAATATGATCGTTCTGGAGCCGCCCGATAACCATATCGGTGAACTCCTTAAACGTCTCCGCACCCTCACCGGGTCGAACTCCTGGTGGCGAGTGGTAAAAGCCATTCGTTTCGCCTTTGCCAAGTGCGAAGCCCTCGATGACCTGGAGCGAGCGGCTTCGCGCATACGTTGCCGGGAGCTGCAGCGGGGTGATGTGGACCGGGTCTACGCCCAGGGATGTCAAGCGATCGACCAAGCTACCACTCCCAAGGAAATCGTGCAGTGCCGCGATGAGTATTTGACAAAAATGCGTTCGCTGCCTCTGGATCATCTAAAACGTCCGATTCGTATCGGCATCGTCGGCGAGATCTATACACTGCTTGAACCGAGCTCTAACGGCTTTATGGAGAAGAACTTGGGCCGCCTCGGTGCCGAAGTGAGCCGGTCTATCTATCTGAGTGAATGGGTAAACGAACATCTGCTTAAAGGGCTGTTGCCGGTCAAGGGGCACAAGCTTACCCGTAAGAGAGCTCAGCCTTACTTGAACTGTATGGTGGGCGGCCATGGTCAGGAATCGATCGGTGCGACTATCGAATATGCCCAGCAAGGCTATGATGGTGTCATCCAGGTAGGTCCGTTGACCTGTATGCCTGAGATTGTCGCTCAGTCTATCATGCCGAACGTAGAAAAAGATTTTCACATCCCTGTTTTAACCATCTACGTAGACGAACAGACTGGCGAAGCGGGACTGATGACTCGCCTCGAAGCTTTTGTAGACATGCTTGAACGGCGTAAACGGATTCAGGTCGAATCGGGGTTGCAGGGATAGCTTCTGGATCTACAAACACTGTTTACGCTTAGCAATCTACATCTTCTTTGTTAGTTTGAGATTTCGTATGAAGGAGAACGTTCCATGGTAAAAGACCTCTTATACCTCGGGGTAGACGTAGGTTCCGTTTCGACCAACCTGGTCTTAATCGACAAATGGGGCGATGTCAAAGAGGCCCTTTACCTGCGGACACAGGGACGTCCACTAGAGACGATTCAGCGCGGCTTAGCCAACCTGGCAGAGCGCTATGAAGACCACCAGATCGGCGGTGTCGGTACAACTGGCTCTGCTCGTACCCTTGCCTCGGTCGTCCTCGGAGCTGATGTAGTAAAAAATGAGATTACAGCCCATGCCGTCGCCGCAAGCCGTCTCGTTCCAGGGGTGCGGACGATCTTGGAGATCGGCGGACAGGACTCAAAACTCATACTATTAAAAGACGGTGTCGTATCGGACTTCTCCATGAACACGGTCTGTGCAGCCGGGACGGGATCTTTCTTAGACCAACAAGCTGCAAGGCTGCAAATATCGATTGAAGAATTTGGTGAACTCGCTGTCAAGTCGAACCATGCCGTACGCATCGCCGGACGATGCTCCGTCTT
Organism: Heliobacterium chlorum; assembly: GCF_014502795.1. Taxonomy (GTDB): domain Bacteria; phylum Bacillota; class Desulfitobacteriia; order Heliobacteriales; family Heliobacteriaceae; genus Heliobacterium; species Heliobacterium chlorum. The sequence goes on along the minus strand of NZ_JACVHF010000009.1, from coordinate 17,386 downwards.
TGCCGAATCAGATATGATTCATAAGCAGCAGATGGGCCACTCTCTCTCGGATATCGTCGCCGGTCTCTGTGAGGCGCTGGTGCGAAACTTCTTAAATAACTTGGGGAAAGGCAAAAAATTAGAGGCTCCGATGGTGTTCCAAGGCGGTGTTGCGGCCAATGTTGGCATGCGCCAGGCCTTCGAAAAAGCATTAGGCCATGAAATATTCATCCCAGAGCACCACAAGGTGATGGGCGCAGTCGGCTCGGCACTACTGGCTCAGGAAACGGTCAACCATGCCGGCGGATTCACCCAGTTTAAAGGATTCTCTATGGCTGAAGAGCAGATCGTCGCTAACTCTTGGGAATGCGGCGACTGCCCAAACCTGTGCGAAGTTATCGAAATACAGGAAGCCGGTCAACTGTTGGCCCGTTGGGGAGACCGCTGTGGTAAATGGGAAAATGCCCTTGCAGTGGCTCGAAGTGAAACAGTGCCGGAGGCACAGGTACAGACGGCAGGACAGTGAACCTAGAAAACGAACCTTTTTCATTAAGCTAGACAAAAGGCACAAAAACCGCTCATGCACCCTTAGAGTGCCGGGCGGTTTTTTGTCACCCTTTCAAGGGTTTCACATAATATACAGCATCCCTGCTCCGGCAGTCCGGAAAGGAGAGAGATGCGATGGAAAAGGAACAGGAAAGCCGTACACTTTCCCAATGGGAGCTAGATGTGCTCCAGGAATACCCCTACCAAATCGTAGGGGCGGAGCAGCGGGGAAACACGTGGCGATTGGACACAGATCGCGGTGTCAAGGCGTTGTACCGGTATGAGGCAAAAGCAGGACAGGTGTCACAGACGCATGCCCTGTTAGAGCACCTGGCAGCCCGGGGATTTCGGCGTACCAACAGGTTCATCCGTACCCGTGATGGCTGGCCCTATGTGTATCGAGGGACATACACGTACGTCCTAACCGATTGGGTAACAGGCAGGCCCGCTGACTTCCGCCAAGAATCGGATTTACAACGGGCGACTCAGAGTTTAGCGGAAGTTCACCGTTTAGGGGCGGGAAGCCCAATCAACAGCGGTCCATCGTCTTCCCAAGAAAACGAGTGGAATCGGAAGCTGGCCGAGCGCAAAGAATCGTTACAGTGGTATCGCCGTTTAGCTAAAGCCAAAAAGCACTCCAACGAATTTGAGGCACTCTTTTTAGAACGGGCCGACGAATACGAGAGGAAAGCTGCTCAGGCGCTCCAGCAATTGTCCGATGGAGGTATTGAACGAATCGCCGGTGAGGTGCGATCAACGGGCATTGTCTGCCACCGGAACTGGCGGGAAGAAAACTTGCGTTTTAACGGTGAACACCGGTTGGACGTTATCGGTTGGGACGCTTGTGGGTCCGATCTACCTGTAGTGGAGTTAAGTCAACTTATCCGACGAGCGATGGCAACCCGGAAATCCTGGGAGGTCGATCTAGGTCGGGAAATACTGAACGGATATGAAGAGATTTCTCCTCTCGGTGGAAAAGAGAAAAAGATTCTCCTCGGACTGCTCGCCTTTCCCCAGCATTTTTGGGGTACTGTCGCCGACTATTTTCGTGGCCGTCGAGACGTAGAGGAGATGACGGTCCGGCTCCGCGAAGGCATCAGTGAAGAAGAGCAACGGGAGACCTTCCTAGAAGAATTTCGACGATTCGTACCGTAAGGATCAACGAAGTAAATAGGAGTGGAGGTGATAGACTGTGTTGATGCAAAGCCGTTATGTCGGCGTCGATCCACGATTCCGGCAGCCCCGGAAAAAAAACCGCTCACGACCAATAGAGAGACAGGAGCGAAGAAAGCGCCCGGAACGGCGTGATATAATCGAGCGGTCCCGTCAGGTAGAACCGGGCATTCCCAATGTCGATGAGGCGGCTTTTGAACGATTGCTAAAAGAACCGGTTCTCGATCGAACCATCCCGGGCTGTGAACCCTTATCACTTGAACTTGAAACCACGGCCAACGCAGAGGGAACTTTGGCGGAAGCAAACCATGAAAACCAATACGAGATAAACCAACAGGATGAAACGGAAGGGTTCAAAGGCGCTGAAACCGATCACATTGAGGGATGCTCGCCCCTAACGGAAACGATAGAGGTCGAGAATCCCCTGATGGCTGAAGAAATACCGCTAGTTTCCTCGCCTTTACCAGAAACACCACCATTAGAAGATTTGGTCATCCCCTTATTTCCGGAGCCGCTTGAAGATGTAGAGACAGATCGTTCGGCGAACCAACGCGTAGCTAACTTTAAGGCGCCGGTGACGGTGATGGAAGATCTGGAACGGCTTTCCGATCGAGAAGCGATCGAGCAGGTGCTTCTGGAACATGATATGAAGATGCAGAACGTCCTGCGCCAAGGGGAACGACGGCTCATCGAGACCGATCTAGGATCCTTTGTTGTGGAAACGGTCCACGGTCCTCATGCTTTTCGCCAGGTCCAAAATGTCATCCACGCGTTGCGGCATCTTCAGGAAAACGGTTTTTCCCATTGCCCAAATCCGCTCTTTTCCAAGTACGGTGAAACGGTCATTCCCTGGGGGGATCAAGCGTATTACATCTACCCCAAGATTCTCGGCCGTGCGGTGAAGTTGGAAAGTACCCGTGATTTCCGGGAAGCTGGACGTACATTAGGCTTGCTTCATCGCAGTGGACGGGGATTTCAATGCCTTTACCCCAGCTTAAGAGAAGAAGAGTCCATCTTACTGCGGTATCGGCAGGGAAAAGAAGCAGCGGAAAAATGGCTAGAAAAAGTTCGAAGTCAGCGTTTCTTCTCTGATGCCGATCGTCTGCTTATGGATGATACGCCTAAACTAACCGAGCGGGCAGAAAAAGCCTTTGCCTGGATGGAAGAGGCCTATCAGGCAAGACGTAAGCAGGTTGATGAGGAGGGTGCTTTTTGTCATGGTCGGTACGGGACGGAGGCACTCCTTAAAAACCATCAGGGCTACTGGGTCGAACAATTCAACGATTGTCGCAGTGATGTCCCCGTACTGGATTTAGCGGAATTGGTCGCTTCAGTGTCCCGCAGGTCTCGCGATGGTTGGAAAGACGCCGTGAATATCATCGAAGGCTATGAATGGGTCGAGAAGTTGAGACAGTCCGATTGGATGATTCTTCTAGGCCATTTGCTGTTCCCCGTTGGCCTATGGGAATACATGGAGCAGAGACAACAGGCACCATCGAAGACGATCGAGATCATCCCCGATCGCAAACTACAGGATCAGGGGTATCGCCGGGCTCGCCGAGCCCTGGAGATGTGCAACCGGACCTATGTTGCCGCCTATCGCCTGGCGGCACAAAGCGAAATCGAACTTCCGTGCAGAGGATGAGAAGACTTATTTGATAAAGACCGAGTGCGATTTATAGAAAACGCCGCCTTAGCTGGGCTGTCTCTGGGCAGGAAATTTCTTTACCGAGACAGAATAAAGAGGTACGAAATTTCCCGAACGATGGGAGTCGACGGTCATGGACGAAAGGGACCTGAAGACAACAGCGCCAGTTCAGGTAAAGGCGAAACTGTGGATTGAAGTCGACGGCAATGTTCTGTTCAGTCAAGGGCGGATGCGTCTTTTGGAAGCGATTGATGAAACCGGTTCCATCAGTCAGGCGGCGACCAAGATGGGTATGTCCTACCGGGCTGCCTGGGGAAAAGTGACGACTACTGAGCAACGGCTGGGCCTGAACTTGGTGGAACGTTTCCCAGGTCATAAAGAACAGGGAGCGGCGTTGACCGAAAAAGGACGCCAACTTCTACAGCGCTTCCAGGCCTTTAACGACGAAGTATTGCAGTCCATCGACGAATTGTTTGCAAAGCATGTGCAGGGACTGGTCGGGGAGATTCCCTTGATAACGATGGAGGACGAAGATTAAATCGTCCTCCATTTCACATGTTGAGAGAGGATTTTTTTCAGAGCTCGACGAATATTCAGATATGCTCCGACAAGCAGAGGTGGAAGGCAGTGAGTTTGTGGAGTTAATTCTCTCCGGCATCTGGCAAGCGCTTCATTTATTATTACAGGGGGATCCAGAAGTCTGGGCTGTCACTTGGCTCACCTTAAAAGTATCGGGGATCGCCACACTGATCAGTGTCCTTATGGGAGTTCCTCTTGGAATCTTTTTGGCTCTGTCCCGGTTCCCCGGAAAATCCCTCTTAGTCAGCCTAGTCAACACCGGTATGGGTCTGCCGCCGGTGGTCGTAGGGCTTTTCGTAACGATCCTTCTTTGGCGAAGCGGTCCATTGGGGATCTTCGGCCTTCTATACACACCAGCGGCGATGATCTTGGCCCAAGCCGTCATCGCATCGCCGATCATCACTGCTTTGACTTTTGCGGCCGTCGAGCAATTGGATCCCAACTTGCGCTACCAACTATTATCCCTGGGAGCCACTCGACTCCAAGTTGTCTGGCGGCTCGTCTTAGAAGCACGTCTGTCTATCTTGGCAGCGGTAATCGCTGGATTCGGCGGTGTCATCTCCGAAGTCGGAGCCTCGATGATGGTTGGCGGAAACGTAAAAGGGCAGACCCGGGTGTTAACAACGGCGACGGTGATGGAAGTGTCCAAGGGAAACCTTGATGTGGCCATCGCTTTAAGCATCATTTTGCTGACCCTCGCCTATGGGGTGACCTTGATCCTTACATTGATCCAGCAAGGGAGACGAACGGGATAATGGATTCGATCTGCGCTTCCTTGGAAAACGTCGAATTGATCAAAAACCGCCGTCAGATTCTCCAGATCGATACACTAGAGTTTCCCAGTGGAAAAATCACTGCCCTAGTCGGTCCCAACGGGGCCGGCAAGAGTACCCTTCTGAGGGTTCTCCATGGACTCGAACAGCCGGACGGCGGGACCGTTTTCTTTCGTGGACAAGCTGTGAGCGGAAGGGACCTAATGGCCATCCGCCGGCGAATGGCGATGGTCTTTCAGAGCCCCTGCCTCTTTCAAACGACCGTCTATGAGAATATTGCTGCCGGCTTGCGGTTTCGCAAGTTCCCGAAGAGAGAGATGGATCCTATCGTCCGCCACTGGGCTCAGCGCTTTGGTGTAGATCACCTGCTTGAACGACAAGCCCGCCAACTCTCCGGCGGCGAGGGACAGCGGGTCGCTTTAGCCCGGGCATTGGCCTGTAAGCCGGAACTTTTAATGCTGGACGAACCGTTCGCCTCCCTCGATCCCCCTACACGGGACGCCTTATGCCGAGACTTGCGAAAAGTCATCAAAGCGGAAGGGATCACAGCGGTGATCGTTACGCACATGATGGAAGAAGTTTTTTTACTAGCCGACCGAGCAGTGATGCTTTCGCAAGGTCGAGTTCTGCAAGCGGGAGCGCCGGAGGAACTCTTGGACAACCCCGCCAACGATGAGGTAGCCCAGTTTTTCGGAGGAAGGCCGGTCATCGTCGGCCGCGTCCTGTCGCGAGGTGACGGGAAAGTAGAAGTGATGACCTCGAACGGGCGGTATCAACTGCCTGCCCCAGACAGCGGTGAGGGAACCTATATCCTTTGCTTGCGAGGCGAAGAATAAAGGGCTTTCGTTTACGTATACGGTAAGGGAGGAGGGAGCTAGATATAGGCTGAACCTTGAATCTGATTCTCGATGATGAAACAAAAGTTATTATTAGGGAGGTAATCGTCTTGTATCGAAAAATATCGCGACTCAAAGTTTTTGCTGCGATGCTAGTTGCCCTATCGCTCTTGCTGGCGGCCTGTGATTCCGCCCCAACAGCTCAAACTAGCGCCCAGACAACTGCTGCTGTGCCTGCTCATCCCGATATCATCTTGGCGACCACCACCAGTACAATGGACAGCGGATTGTTGGATGTGCTCATCCCTGCCTTCGAAAAGAAGAGCGGCTATAAGGTAAAGCCCGTCTCCGTCGGAACCGGACAAGCTCTTGCCATGGGGGAAAAGGGAGAAGCCGATGTCCTGCTTGTCCATGCACCTGATGCGGAACTGAAAGTCGTCGAGAAGGGAGCCGCCATCAATCGCCGTCTGGTCATGCACAACGATTTCATCGTCGTCGGTCCCCCCAAAGACCCCGCCGGGATTAAAACGGTCAAGACCAGTGTCGACGCTATGAAAAAGATTGCCGAGTTGAAGCAAGTCTTCGTATCCCGTGGCGACGATTCCGGTACCGACAAGATGGAGAAAAGCTTTTGGAAAAAAGCGAATATCCAACCAACTGGCAGTTGGTACCAAGAAACTGGTGCCGGCATGGGCCAAACCTTAAACGTAGCTTCCGAGAAAAAGGGTTACACCTTAACTGACCGGGCCACCTTCTTAGCCCAAAAGAAAAACATCAACTTAGATATCGTTTTAGAGAAAGAGCCAGCTTTATTGAACATCTACCACGTAATGGAAGTGAATCCGGAGAAGTTCCCCAAAGTAAACAAAGACGGCGCAAAAGCTTTTGCTGACTTCATCGTCTCTCCGGAAGGACAGGCGATCATCAAAGACTTTGGTGTCAGCAAATACGGGCAACCCCTCTTCGTACCGGATGCCGACAAAAACGAAAATGATCTCGGAAAGTAGTACGATTAAATAGTAGACTCTGAGGAACAAAAGCCCCTCGCACTCCTTATGGACGAGTGAGGGGTTTTTCCTTTTGTCATAGAGATTGTTCTTACGGCGTAGTATCTCAGCAAGGTAAGCATGACATCATTGTGCCTTTAACCGTAGAGGAGAAGAATCCATGGGAAAAGTAACTCAACGTATTGTATTGAAGTCAGGCTTGAGGTGGTCCCGGTGAGCGCCGCTGAAGCAGTCGGCGAACTGGATCCTCGTATTTTGCTGGCCTTCGATCTGAGACCTCGCCGCATTGAACCGATGCGTGGTGCATTTCGGGTGGAAGACAGTAGGGGCATCTGGGTGTTAAAACGGTTTCCCCATTGTGCCGAAGATCTCCAATTCATTTATAAGGTGCAGCAACATCTGGTGGCGTCGGGATATCGCCGATTTTCTCCAATCTGCTTGACACCACAGGGCGCCTTAAGTTTGGAGTTTGAACAATACCAGTGGATACTGACCGCTTGGATGGAAGGACGAGAATGTGACTATGACCGCTGGAAGGATCTCGGAGCAACAGCTGGTGCTGTTGCTGAACTGCACCGGATGAGTCGCGGCTTTTTCGCACCGGAATATGGGAACCGGAGTTTATGGGGCCGGTGGCCGGATATCTTCGATATCAAAATCAAGCAGTTGGAAGAATGCCGGTTGGCCTCCCGAAGAAAAGCGGAACAGGGGGAGTTTGACCGGCTCTTTCTCGACCATCTGGATGGGGTCTTAGAAGAAGCCAAGGAGGCTAACCGAATTCTTGAATTTTCCCCTTACCATAAGTTGATGGAACGGGAAGCTCTTGTAGGCGGTTTTTGCCATCATGACCTGGCTCACCACAATGTGATCATCAACGAAATGGGAGATCCCTGCTTTATTGATTTTGATCATTCCATACAGGACACCCGCTTGCATGATCTAGCCAGTTTGATCATCCGGGCTTTAAAACGAGATCGCTGGTCCATCGACAGAGCCTATAAGATCTTGGAGGCTTACAGTATCGTTTACCCTTTGTCAGACGATCACGTAAAGGTGATGTACTGCCTGTTGGCCTTCCCGAACGACTTCTGGCAGTATGCTTTTTCCTACTACTTTGAGAATTTGCGACAGCCTGCCGAGTACCACTCGAAGCGATTGAAGCGTTTTTGCAGCCAGCAAAAATACCGCCGCCGTTTTTTGCGAGAGTTTGGCGGTTCGCTCTAGGGCATAGGTACAAGTTTTGTCGCGTATCTTCTTAGCGATACGAAAAAAGGGTTATCGCAGGAACACTTTCATCAGGCAGTGCGTAATATATCAAGTCCCTAATGGCAAAAAGCCGGCGGGCAGTCGGGGAGGTGGATTGTGAAGATAGGAATCGACGCCCGTGCGGCGATTTGGTACCGGGGGACAGGGATAGGTACGTACACATACCAACTGTGCAGGCATCTGTACGATGTCTGTAAGCAGGAAGAATTACGTTTTTTCTGGCCGGGTGATGAGTTTCGAAACCTCCATATCACCCAAGATGATGTCTTTCGCCAAGTGGAACAAAACAAAGATCGTTTCTGGGAGGAAATACACATCCCACAGGTGATTCAAAAAGAAAACATCGATCTCTATCACGTTCCCCAAAACGGCATCGGCTTGCCCTACCCGAAAGAATGCCCCTTGGTGGCAACAATTCACGACTTGATTCCCTATATTTACCCGGAAACGGTGGGAAAGGGCTATCTCAAGATTTTTTTAGAAGAGATGCCCCGGATCCTGGAGGTGGTAGACCATGTGATCGCTCCGTCTCATTGCACAGCACGGGACTTGGAGCAGATCGCCGGGGTGCCTCGAAGCAAAATTACCGTCATTTACGAGGCGGCCGAACCGATCTATCAACCGATGGATCGGGAGCAGGCGCGCCTGTTTATGAAGGAGCGTTTCAGTGTAGATAAACCTTATATACTCTATGTGGGCGGTTTCTCTCCACGCAAGAACATACGTTTGCTGATCCATGCTTTTCATCAAGTCCGGCCCTATCTGCCGGAGGAGTACTGCCTGATCATACCGGGCAAACAGTCCAAAGAGTATAACGATTTGGAGTCTATGGTGGCTGCACTGCGACTGCAAGAACATATCCGCTTTCTGGGGTTCGTCAATGTCGATGAACTTCCATGGATCTATAACGGGGCGAGTGTCTTTGTGTATCCCTCCCTCTATGAGGGATTTGGATTGCCGCCGATCGAGGCCATGGCCTGCGGCACGCCGACGCTGGTATCTAACGTATCCTCTCTCCCTGAGGTGGCCGGCGATGGGGCGCTACTGTTCTCGCCGATTCGGACGGAGCAGTTGAGCGAACTGATCTATGCTGTTTTAACCGACCCTGAACTAGCCGCTGAACTAGGTCGGAAAGGATTGCAGCGCGCGAGATGCTTCAGTTGGCGTCGGGCGGCCCTCACGACCCGAGATGTTTTCTTGCGCTTGAGATAGATTGGACAATGCGGGCAATGCCCAAAAATGTTCACAGGGAGGGAAAAAGATGGTTAATCAGTGGGTAGAACGACGAGAAGAGGGAGACCTAGTAGGTCTGAACAGCCTCGATTTGCATATCGTCACCTTTGATCTGGGAAAAGTGGACCGCGAGCAGCAGCGTGTAGGGTCGGCAGAGGCGGAAGTACACCTGCTCGAAGTGCTGCAAGCCGATAATCATGAATTACACCTAAACGTGCAAGTACAAGTTAATGCCATTTTGGAACCAGAGCGTGCTCGGACGGCAGGCCAGGATGAGACAAACGCTGAAAGTCAGGATCAGATTGCATCTGCCTTATCCCTGTTAGATCAAGAGATTCCGCCAGGGCCCGATATACAGCATCAGGAACAACTGCTGATGATCCCGATTCCCTTCGACAGAATAGAACAAAAAGATGCGATCACTGCTCGCGAGATCGAAGCTTTATCAGTGTTACATGTTCATCCTCATTGGGTCGATGAAGAACTGAAGATCGATGTGGCTCTTGCAGCAGGGGTACCACAGGAGCTGGACTCCGATTATAGGACGAACGATTATGAGGAAAGAGACATCCGCCTTACAGGAGAGGGTTTTCCGAGTCAAGGAGAAGTGATTGCTTTTGCTTGGCGGGCCGAAAAAACGGAACTGGACGGGTTTGTAGAGCTGCGAGGGCAGACCATTGTTGATATTGGGGACGAGAGTCCATTAGACCTGCTGGAGACGGTCCATATCGTGGAATACGGTGCTGTGCTCCTAGGGGAACCCCAATGGAGGTCAGACGGGGGACAATGGGAACTGGTGGGATCGGCACAGGTTCTGCCCGTTGAGGTCGCACAAAACATAACTATGGATGAGGAATCCGCTCAAAGGGTAGTTGCGCAAGAAGCGGTTAACCAAGGGGCACCTGCTCAAGAGCCAGTTCTCGAAAAGGCGATGAACCAAGAGGCAGTGCAACAAGACTCGCCTCGGCAAGAGGAAGTTGTACAAGAAGCAATTTATCAAAGTGAAGATATACAGGTGGTTGCCGGGTCAGAGGCAGACATAGAAGAGGCAGTCGCACAAGTGGCGGCCGCCCAGGAGGGTGCTGCTCAAGAGCTAACTGTACAAGAATGCATTCAAGACGAAGCTGTTCAAGATGAAGTGTTGCAAGACAAAGTGTTACAAGACGAAGTCAGGGAGAAGCTTTCCACTCATGAGTTAAATGATCAAGAAACCGCATGTAGCGAACCTTTTCCGGCGTCGCCCTATGCAGATGCATTCTTGTCCCCACAAAGTAGTTTTGGCTCGAACCCTACTGCTTTTGATGAGGTAGCAGCAACAGGAAATGTAAACGATTTCCCCATCACAGTTCCCGTCATGACAGGTGAGGTTCCGATACTCAACCAATCTGTGGAAGAATTTGAGCCGACTTGGTCCGAATATCCCTCGCCAGTTCAACGTATCGAATCTGCCGAATATCCGGCTCCTCCAGTTTTAGGTGAAGAAGCAGAATACCCACCGGCAAAAGGATTGGAACTTCAATTTAACGAAGAGGGTGCTGCTGCCGACGAACTACAGGCCAGCTTATACGAACAAGCAGCGTCCCTTTATGAACCACCGGGGCTCTTTTATCCACAACCCGTTGTCTTAACAGACTCGGCAAGTCCTCTAGGAAATAAAATAAATGCTTATGAAGAACAGGCGACTTCCTTCGAGCAGCAGGTATCTGCTGCAGAAGAACAGTCCCCTGGATCTGAAGAACAAGCGGCTCTCTTAGAAGAACAACCGGATGTCCTGGAAGAACAGACCACATCTGCCGGCTCTGGTAAACCGGTGACAGCTTACGAAGAAGCGGTTCTTCCCGAGCTATCCATTACGACGTCTGATGGGGAGAATTATATCGGATACCCCGGTTATCCGAACCCTTTGTTTTATCCAGAAATGCGGGTGATGCCTCCTGCTCCGGAAGCTATCGATTATCCTGCTGTCTTCAAAAATTCTATCGAAGAGATTAGTACCCCATCATCGGCGGAGCCTAGAGAAAGCGATGAACATTTCTCCCTTATGCAGTATGAAAATCAAGACGACGGCTCTTCCCGAGAAATTCATGATCAAGAGATCACAGAAATTCTCGAACAATCATCCCAGGCTTGGCCCCCGGTGGAATCGCAATGGTCACCTGCAGGTCAGATGTGGCCGATTGTAGAACATCCCTGGCGACCCGTCGTTCAACTTTGGCCGCCGGAAGAGGGAGAATGGATCCGAGCAAATCAACCGTGGTCGACGACTCTGACGGAAGTTGCCGCCTCTATTCAGCCGGAAATCGCTGGTGATATTCCCGCTAGTCAATCACCTCATTATCAAGCGTCCATTGATGTTGAATCCATAGCAAGAGATTCTATAGCCGAGGAATCCGTTGCTGAGAAATCCGTTGCTGAGGGATCCACCGCTGAAGCATCCACCGTTGAAGAGTTTAAAGCTGATGAAGCTCTTATTGAAAGATCTGTTGCCGAAGAATCTAATGATACAAAACATACAGATACAGAATCTACTGATAGGGAATCTTCCGATGTAGAGTCCAGTGCAGAAATATCTAGCCACGAAGTAACTACAAATGAAGTAACCCCTGATGTGGCATGCACGAATGAAGTCCCCGTTAATGAATCTTTCCTCAATGAACTTCCCACTAAAGAGGCGTCGACAAAAGATGTCATCATGGAAGACGCAGCCGCCATAACCGTTGCAAAAGACGAAATTCGTCGTGCCCAGGAAGAAATGATTATTACCGACGATGAAGCCATACTCTCCCATGACAAACCTATTCCCGTTGATATTGCTCCGGTTTTAAATGAGATCCAAACCGCGGAAGAAGAATTGGCTGCCACAGAAGCCGCACTCGTTGAGGAATTTTTGATATATGATCATGGTGATGGGAGAAATGATATTACATCATCGGTCGTTACGAAATCCTCCTTCGGTCGAGAACGCCCCCTCATAAACATAGAAGGCCGTCGTAGTACGAAGAATGAAACTCGAACCCGACTTGAAGATTTAGTTCCCCCGACCCCATCTAAAGAAAGTTCGTTCCCCCGACGCATCCCTTCACCTCGGACGTCCCGTCTAGAGCCGATGCCGGCACCGTCACCCCGCACTGGTCGTCGTTTGGCCCAAACCGCTTCGACTCCGGCAGCGAAAACAGAGTTCATTGAATCACCTCAGATTGTTGAGACCAAACCCGCAGAAGTTCGCCGGTTTCCCCGTCCCTCTGCACCAGAGAAAAGTAGAAATCTCGATGTAGCGGGGGGCATTGGAGCTGCCAGTCCTAGAGCAAACGTTGGAGAGCAAGAAAAACAAAAGGGCAAACGACCCGAGAAAAAGTGGAAATTTATCGTGATTCAACCTGGTGACACGATCAGCAGTATCGCCCGGCGAAACCGTGTTTCGGAAGAATCTATCCGTACTTTGAACAAACTTGGCCCAAACGATCCGATTGAAGCTGGCCAGTCCATCATGGTTCCCCGAAACGCGTAAGAGGTAGGCAGATGTAAACGAATGGACAAATGGTACACCGTCGACGATATTGTCGGCCGGATGAAGGTCTCCAAGGAGCGAGTGCTTACATGGATCCTTGCCGGGATGCTGTCGGCGACTGACCTCGAAGGAAAAGGGGATTACCGCATCAGACAGCAAGACTTCGATCTATTCTTGGCACGGCAAAAAAATAGGACCTATCAAGCACTAGAGAAGGTGAGGGCCCGCGTTGAGGAAGAGACGATCGTTCTCGGTGATTTGTACGACTGGTTGCAACAGGAGAACGGTTCCCTCTCCTCTCTATATAAACAGATGGATGACTGCTTGCTGCAGGTGGTCGAACAATTCAAGAGCCAGTGGGACAGCGCTCGGCAATCCGGGGAACATATCCGCGCTCGGGCTTTTCAAGATGCCTTAACCGAAGTTTATCAACGCTGGGAAAGGCCTAAACAGATTTACCAGCAGTGGCTGATCAATCAAGAAAAGCGCTGGCAGCTTTTTATCGCTCAATTAGGTCCCCTATTGGAATCTAACGCGGGTCTGGTGACTCCCTCCGATCCTTTTTTGGCCATCCATATGTCTGAATTAAATGCCAACAACAGCACACCGGACATCCTGATGGAAACAAAGAAAAGAAACCGTGACTTTTATCAGGCCTTATATCTATGGGCAAAACGGGAAAATACTGCTCTTCGGGAGCATTACGAACGGATGGAGCGCTGCATCAGCCGGATCGTAGAGGCCTTACAGAATTCGGCCAAGAAAGCCAGCAAAAACATGGAGTTTGAACGAGGCCAATCTTTTCAAGACGCCGCCAACATCGCCTATTATCAGTGGGAACAGTCCCGTTCCGTCTACAACCAATGGCTGTTGGGCTTTCATGAGCGCTGGCAAACATGTCAATCTACGGTGAAACTAAACCTGGCCAAATTCCGCCAAGAGATGGGTCGTGCGACGGAAGATCAAGAACCACCCGATCCAAGCTATGAGCAGGAACCTTTTGATAACGGGCCGGATCTCGTATGAACGGGTATCCGGCCTTGGCATTTGATTGTCAGAAAGAGTACAATATACTCGGAGGGAGAAGATGGAACGTTATGACGTGTTGCGCCTCGCCATGACAGCCGGTGAGATCATGCTGGTCAATGGAGGGGAAACATATCGGGTTGAGGACACGATTCGACGGATCTGTCAGGCTGGCCGATTGACGGGAGAAGAAGCCTTCGTAACCCCGACGGGCATTTTTTTAACCGTTGACGACATCAAAGGCGAACCGCCTCTATCGATGGTTCGGCGAATTCCCGTTCGCACTATCGATCTGAATAAAATCGCACGGGTCAACGATTTTTCCCGGCGCTTTGCCCAAGGGCGTATGACTGTCCAAGAGGGGATGGAGGAACTCGCCGAGATCCGCAAAGAAGTAACCTATAACGAACGATGGACCTTGGCTGCGTCGGCTGTGGGCGCGGCCGCATCGACGATGCTCCTCGGCGGTGGAGTGCAGGATTTAGCATTAGGAGCCCTAGTGGGTTTCTCGACGATGGCTTTCTTGCATCGGCTGACCATGTTGCAAACAACCCACTTCCTGAAGGAGTTTGTTGGCGGAGCTTTCGCCGCAATACTGTCGCTCGTTTTAGTTAAATTCATCGGTATCTTTGGTGGACAAGTTGTCTTTTTTCAGCCGGATAAAATCATTTTAGGAACCTTATACTTGCTCGTGCCTGGTGTAACCTTGACGAATGCCATCCGAGACCTGATTTCGGGAGATCTCGTGGCCGGTGTGGTTCGAGGGATCGATGCCCTATTAGTGGCTGGTGCTCTTGCTGGTGGCAGTGGATTTGTGCTCGCCTTTTGGGGAGGGAGTTAACCATGGCCATTACAGGAGATCTGATCTATTCCTTCATCGTGACCGTTGCTTTTGGTCTACTTCAGCAAATCCCACCTAAAACACTGCTTTCGGCCGGGCTCATCGGTGTGGCCGGACGAGCCATCTTTTTAATCTGCAGTTATCACGGCCAAGCTCCGACGATGGCCTCCTTTCTCGGGGCTGTCGTCATCGCCGTACTTGCAGAAATTATGGCACGTTGGCAGAAGGTACCTGTCAGTGTCTATGTGGTCGCAAGCTTTATTCCCCTCGTTCCGGGGCTGACTACCTATGAAGCGATGGGCGACTTTCTTCGCGGTGAGTACACACAAGGAATCGCGAAATCGACACAGGCTGGATTAATCGCCATCGCGATAGCAGCCGGCTTGGCAGTTGTCTCTTCTATTGCTCGCTATCACAAGGCCGTGGCGAATCGAAAACATAAAAAAACACCTTAAGACATCGAATGAGAATCGATGTCTTTTCGCATTTATTTGACTTTTTACGTTGCAATCGAAAAGTGTTGAATTTCACAAACTCCTATGCTAGAGTTAAATCGAACTTGTGGTCTGATCATTAAACCGATGACTGTATCATTATTCTTACTGGGGGGTTTGGAGTAATGCTTTCACAACGATTGCGCAACGATTCACTTAAAGAATTAATCATGTCGGCGGAAGAGGCATCAAGATTTATTGAGGATGGAATGACCGTCGGTTTTAGCGGCTTTACACCGGCTGGGGACGTCAAGGTTGTACCTTTTGCGCTGGTTGAACGGGTAAAAAAAGAGGGACAACCCTTTAAAATTAATCTTTTTACCGGTGCCTCCATCAGTTCGAAAGTGGACAGCTTGCTTTCTGATGCGGGTATTATCAACTTACGTCTCCCTTATCAGTCAGACAAAGGCATGCGTAAACACCTCAATTCCGGTGAAGTTAACTATATTGACCAGCACTTGTCCCACACAGCGGAGTTTTTGCGCTCCGGTGCCCTTCCCGCTGTCGATGTAGCGATTGTTGAAGCCGTAGCGATTACAGAAGAGGGTTTTATTGTCCCCGGTTGCGGCGTCGGTAACGCACCGATCTTTATTCAACAGGCAGAAACAGTCATCGTCGAGCTCAACCTGGCTCAACCGCTAGGCTTAGAAGGTCTTCACGACATCTATATCCCCAATCCCCATGGATCCCGTGAGCCGATTCCCCTCACGCAACCGGGTGATCGTATCGGTACGACGGTGATTCCTGTCGAGCCCGGTAAGATTAAAGCCATTGTGGTCACTAACGAACCTGATGTGAACGCAGCCATGACACCTCCTGACGAAGAAACGGCGACGATGGCCAATCACTTGATTAACTTCCTTCGTGATGAAGTGGCTGCCGGGCGTCTCGGTCCCAGCTTAGCTCCCTTGCAATCTGGTGTCGGTTCCGTAGCTAACGCCGTTTTCTATGGCTTCCTAGATTCGGAGTTCTCCGATCTGCAAGTCTACTCGGAAGTGCTTCAAGATGCCGTATTCGATCTGCTCGATGCCGGTAAAATCAAGATGGCTTCCGGTTGTTCCCTGACTATCTCCCCGGCTAAACATGATGAAGTGCTGGAAAACCTGGACAAATACCGCGATCGACTAGTCCTGCGGCCCCAAGAACTTTCCAACAATCCGGAAATTGCTCGCCGCTTAGGTCTAATCGCCATCAATACAGCCATTGAAGTCGATATCTATGGGAACGTAAACTCCACCCATATCATGGGTACCCAGATGATGAACGGTATCGGCGGTTCCGGCGACTTTGCCCGTAACGCCCGACTGACCTTCTTCTGCACCATGTCCACAGCCAAAGGCGGCAAGATTTCTAGTATCGTACCGATGGTTTCTCACGTAGACCATACTGAACACGACGTAGACGTAATCGTCACTGAACAAGGCTTTGCCGACCTTCGCGGCCTCAGCCCCCGGGAACGGGCCAAACGGATTATCGAAAACTGTGCCCACCCGGACTACAAACCCATGCTCATGGAGTATTATGAAGAGGCTCTCCAAAAAGGCGGTCATACGCCGCACAATCTGGAAAAAGCCCTCTCCTGGCATGTTAAGTTTGTTAAAGAAGGTTCCATGAAGTAAATCGGTGACATAAGTCTTTCTGGAAACGCCTTAAATAAAGTAACTGGCCGAGTAGGGAATTAACCCTATTCGGCTTTTTATCATTTAAACAACTCATTTCAGACGTATATTTCCAGTTGAAATACACAAGGTGAGATGATATACTAAATTTCCTGTCGAAGACGGGCGTTTTATTCGGGAATAGTTCACAAACGGATAGTATTGTTTGTGGTCTGTCAATTAGGTTGGAGTCAAAAGACGGATAAGGTAAAACAAATAATTGCCTAAATATACCGGTTGATATAACGAGTAAAGCGTGATATCATAAACATCTGCTCGGTAAACGGGTAGGAGAAGCTTTGGTCCTTGAAAATCAAACAGTTGTTAAAGCAAAAGCGTGCGAAACCAAAGTCAATTTAACCCGCGCAAGCGGGAAGGATGGACAACTTCTTACGAGTGGATGACTTCTGTCACAAGAAGCCTTGACTTGATAAGAAAACTTTATCAATAAGAGCTTGACTCAAGCTTATCTACATTTTTGTGGAGAGTTTGATCCTGGCTCAGGACGAACGCTGGCGGCATGCCTAACACATGCAAGTCGAACGGAGAGCTGAAGTTTCGATGGAAGCTCTTAGTGGCGGACGGGTGAGTAACGCGTGGATAACCTGCCTGAGAGTGGGGGATAACAGCCCGAAAGGGCTGCTAATACCGCATAACGTTCCTGGAGGACATCCTCTGGGAACCAAAGGAGCAATCCGCTCTTGGATGGGTCCGCGTCCGATTAGCTCGTTGGTGAGGTAATAGCTCACCAAGGCGACGATCGGTAGCCGGCCTGAGAGGGTGAACGGCCACACTGGGACTGAGACACGGCCCAGACTC
>NZ_JACVHF010000099.1 GCF_014502795.1 Heliobacterium chlorum | reverse complement strand
TCCATCACTACCTCGGTCACTTGAGCCATAAAACTGTCCGAGCGTTTGGGCGGCAGACTCCGCAGTTGCCCATATGGGCGACCTTCAACCATCAAGTTCGCCGTGGAAAAAGCGAAGCAGTACGGAATCTGAATCCCTTGCCCAGAGCTATCGTGGAAATATAACTCACCTCGCCATATGGCCGATATTAGCTTATTAGCCCGGTGAAGCCCGAAACGTTTCTTGCTGTACCTCCAGAGCAGATAGTACCCTTCCAGCTTCAAGATGCCTTTGGTTACTTCCGCTTGATAGTTGTTGGCTGACAGCTCCTCATTGGAGTTGGCGTTCTGATCAACACTGGCATCTGCTAGACGCTTGGTGAAGTAATCGTGAGACATTTGCCCCACATCGACCTTATTGGGGCTAATACCTTCCAGTTCCAACATCTTCAGTCCAACAGGGTCTTTCGCAAACTTCTGATAGAGCGTATCGAACCCTGGTTCAAACGTCAGGGATATTTTCAAGCCACCTTCTCCTTCCGTCGATCGAGTACAATTTGGTTGGAACTGGCCGGGAATCCGCCAGTGTGTAAGTCCTGACGGTATTCCCCGGCAATGATGACGTCGCATAGGTCGATAATGTCGTCGGAAATTGAGAGGACGTTGTGGCCGGTGTATAGCCATGTTCTCAACCCAATGTATTTGACTGCCGCCAACAATACCTTCAACGCATCGGGCTGGTCCATCGGTTCTCCGCCCACAAAGACCACAGCATCATAGAATCGCTGATTCACTTGAATTCGTTGGATAATCTCGTCGATATCCATCTCTTCCCCACCGTCAAAAGATTGCAGCTCAGGGTTGTGGCAGCCAGGACACCGCCGATGGCATCCTTGAAAAAATATGCTGAAGGCTATTCCGTCGGCGTCGGACGTGTTTAGGTCATTGAATCCAGCGATCCGAACCGTGGTCATTATGCCACCTCCGATACGCTGTCCGCAGTGACCTTCCACTTCCGAAACCCCTGTCGGTCCACCCACACCCAGAACTCAAAATCAATTACTTTATCAATGTTGTGTTCTTTAATGGTCGCTTGGATATCGGCGATCTCTTTTCGATAGGCGGCCATGGATAATCTCTTGGTTCGCTTGGACTGTACGGCTAAGATTCGTCTACGGCTGATTCCAAGCACATCGACTTTAGAATGGGAACCGG
>NZ_JACVHF010000098.1 GCF_014502795.1 Heliobacterium chlorum | reverse complement strand
ATGGATGACGAGAAGTCGCACGTTGGTATCACCCAAAGGTGTAGAGTTTATTCGGCAAGTCCTTCAAAAAAGAAAGGGGGTGGCTTGAACCTCTAAAAACTAACAAATCAATATGGAAGGATGGGCGGAATGCAGGAGGCTCAGCTTCTTTCTAAAGTGATTGACGAAAACGCCTTTACTGTGTTGGATCGTTTCAATGTTGACGGTACCGATTTTCCGACTCTGGGCGAGGTTTATCTGTTCATCCGAGAGTATGTTCGAGAAAACAAGGATACCCCGGACTATCGGACGGTCGTGGCTCAATTTGAGCAGTTCGACTACATCCCCGAGGTGCAGGATTCCTTCAAATATCTCTGTACCCGTCTCAAAGCGCAAACAGCCAAGCGACAAGCCTTTGAATTGCTGCAACATCAAGCGGCAAAGAAGTTTAGTGAGTTGACAGGGGACAAGTTTATTCAATGGCTCAAGGAAGAAACCCTACGTATTGAAGCCACCACGTTGGTTTGCTTTGACGTGGGCACTAATTTTGCCGTGAACGGGGAAGAGCGGAAGCAGTGGTATGACCAAGCGAAGGAACGCCGATCGCGATCCTATATCCCAACGCCGTACCCATCGCTAACCGAGGCATTGGGTGGGGGATTCGAGATTGGCGACTATATCTTGCTCATGGCCTTTACCAATCGGGGGAAGTCCTGGTTGGCTTCACACGTCGGGCTGTCGGCGTGGGAGAACCAGTTTGGGGTCCTGCATTATTCGCCAGAACTGTCTAAGCGACAACAAGCGTTACGCCTAGACACGCTGATGGGCAAGTTTGATAACGTAAAACTCCGCCGAGGGCTGTTGGAAAATGAATCACAGTATTTCTCGTATCTAAGCGCATTTTCTCCCGAAATGTCCTTATCTCCCTATGTGATAAAGACGATGGAAGATTTGCCGGACGGTTTATCCGTAGAGTCCATCGAAGCCGATCTACAAATGAATCCGAATGTAAAAATGGTCATCATCGATGGCTTTAATTTAATGAACCATGGTAAAGGCAAGATGCGGGATTCCATGTCCTACACATCGCGACGACTGCGCCAATTATTTGGGCGATATGAGGTGGCCGGATTGGTTGTGCACCAAACACCAGGGTCAGCTGAAAAAGAGAAACGGAAAACGGACGATGATGGTTACCGAATTGTAAAGCCGCCAAAACTGACCGATTACTCGGAGACGATAGCCGTTATCCA
>NZ_JACVHF010000097.1 GCF_014502795.1 Heliobacterium chlorum | reverse complement strand
ATGGATGACGAGAAGTCGCACGTTGGTATCACCCAAAGGTGTAGAGTTTATTCGGCAAGTCCTTCAAAAAAGAAAGGAGGTGGCTTGAGCCTCTCAAAAGTAACAAATCAATAAGAAAGGATGGACGAGATGCAGGAGGCTCAGCTTCTCTCCAAGGTCATTGATGAAAACGCCTTTACTGTGTTGAATCGTTTCAATGTTAACGTTACCGATTTTCCGACTCTGGGCGAGGTCTATCTGTTCATCCGAGAGTATGTACGAGAAAACAAGCAGTCACCAGATTACCGAACGGTGATCGCTCAATTTGAGCAGTTTGACTATATCCCGGATGTGCAGGACTCGTTCAAATATCTGTGTAGCCGTCTCAAGGCGCAAACCGCTAAACGACGAGCCTTTGAATTGCTTCAACATCAGGCAGCAAAGAAGTTTAATGAATTGTCCGGGGATAAGTTTATCCAGTGGCTCAAAGAAGAAACCCTGCGAATTGAAGTCACCACGTTGGTTCGATTTGACGTGGGTACTAACTTTGCCGTGAACGGGGAAGAGCGGAAGCAGTGGTATGACCAAGCGAAGGAGCGACGATCACGATCCTATATCCCCACGCCGTACCCGTCACTGACGGACGCTTTAGGTGGTGGATTCGAGATCGGCGATTATATCTTGCTCATGGCCTTTACCAACCGGGGGAAGTCTTGGTTGGCTTCACACATCGGTCTGTCGGCATGGGAGAACCAATTCGGGGTCCTGCATTATTCGCCAGAACTGTCAAAGCGGCAACAGGCGTTACGGCTTGACACGCTAATGGGCAAGTTTGATAACGTAAAACTTCGCCGGGGATTATTGGAGAATGAATCGCAGTATTTTTCGTACCTAAGCGCATTTTCCCCTGAAATGTCCTTGTCTCCCTATCTGATAAAAACGATGGAAGATTTGCCGGACGGTTTATCCGTAGAGTCCATCGAAGCCGATTTACAAATGAATCCGAATGTAAAGATGGTCATTATCGATGGCTTTAATCTAATGAACCATGGGAGAGGCAAGATGCGGGATTCCATGTCCTACACATCGCGGCGACTGCGCCAGTTATTTGGCCGGTATGAGGTCGCCGGATTGGTTGTGCACCAAACACCAGGGTCTGCTGAAAAAGAGAAACGAAAAACGGACGATGATGGTTACCGAATTGTAAAGCCGCCAAAACTGACCGATTACTCGGAGACGATAGCCGTTATCCA
>NZ_JACVHF010000096.1 GCF_014502795.1 Heliobacterium chlorum | reverse complement strand
GGAGCCAGCCGCCGAAGGTGGGGTCGATGATTGGGGTGAAGTCGTAACAAGGTAGCCGTATCGGAAGGTGCGGCTGGATCACCTCCTTTCTATGGAGACTTATCACGACTGATACTGGGCAACCGGTATCGAAGTCGTGAGACGTCGAGGTCGAACGCACGCAGTGCAACACAACTGTTTGATTTTGAGGGACTGGAGAAACGTACCGGTTGAAAACCTCAACTGAGTGTAGTAAACTCCTAATTTCGGTGTTGAGCCGGACGGACCTCACAACTAAAAAATGATCTGGTGGCAATGGCGGAGGGGTCACACCCGTTCCCATCCCGAACACGGAAGTTAAGCCCTCCTGCGCCGATGGTACTTGGGACGTTGGTCCCTGGGAGAGTAGGTCGTCGCTAGATTGACCGGGGAATACCCGGCAGACCTGACGAACGTCAGGTTTTCATATGACCGCTCCTATGTAGCGGTGTTGTTCCTTGAAAACTGCACAGAGGTAAAAGTAAAGCGCAAACGATGATGATCTATACGTCAAGCTTTCATACTCAATGGTGATGTCCTATTACAGTATCGACAGTATCGTCTTTTGACGAAGTGTCTCACTGCAATTATGAATCACCTCGGTAAGTAAGATAGACGAAGCGATCATTCATTGAAAATAAGGTCAAGTTAGTAAGGGCATACGGTGGATGCCTAGGCGCTGAGAGGCGAAGAAGGGCGCGGATAACTGCGAAAAGCCACGGTGAGCCGTAAGCAGGCATAGACCCGTGGATACCCGAATGGGGCAACCCGTCCGGAGTCATATCCGGACATCGCTGACTGAATCCATAGGTCAGCGAAGCCAACCCGGGGAACTGAAACATCTAAGTACCCGGAGGAAAAGAAATCAAGCGAGATTCCCCCAGTAGCGGCGAGCGAACGGGGAAAAGCCTAAACCGTCTCTTCGGAGGCGGGGTTGCGGGACCTTCATCATGAGTGAATCATCCTAGTCGAAGCGGTCTGGAAAGGCCCGGCACAGCAGGTAACACCCCTGTAGGCGAAAGGACGAGACATTCCGAAGGGATCCCAAGTACCGCGGGGCACGTGAAATCCCGTGGGAATCCGGGGGGACCACCCTCCAAGGCTAAATACTCCTCAGCGACCGATAGTGAACCAGTACCGTGAGGGAAAGGTGAAAAGCACCCCGGAAGGGGAGTGAAACAGAACCTGAACCCGTATGCTTACAAGCAGTCGGAGC
>NZ_JACVHF010000095.1 GCF_014502795.1 Heliobacterium chlorum | reverse complement strand
CTGCGGCGATCAGTACAGCCACAATCACACTGGACTCAAACAACTCCATCACCTCCTCACTTTTTTCAAAGTTGCCTACACATACTACATGGGTAAAAAAAAGCGAATTGTGACACAAAAAAGAGCCGGTAATTATTCCCGACTCTTTTATAATCCTGTCTTTTTATGCACTTGGCCCAATCATGGCGCAGAATTTCGTGCACTCTTGGCATACTATTTTTACAATTGTTTTTCTACGGAGGTTTGGGAATGGGATATATGTCAGATTTAACGAAACGTAAAAATTACAACGAATTGCACGATAAGCTCATGAACTTTTCGCGGTCTATGGCTACTTCAATAAAGGATCCAGGCAACTTCACACCGGGTCCCGCACGAGTCCGTCTCTTGTTACAGCTACTTTGCAGTAATATGAAAATTAAGCCGGAGGATTTTGATAAAGATTTAGTCCAATACCTCACCGATATCATGACAGAGCATATTCGATCCTACGAAGAGTTTAAAAAAGAATTTGGAGAGAACGATCAAAATTTCTATAACCAGTTATTCGCCGAATCTATTTTAGGCAGTGATGAGATTTGGGAGAACATCATTGGGCGTGAAGATACAGAGGATACTGGCTTACGCGATAAGCCCCAATCGATCCATTAGAACAATTAATCGATAAAATGTGGTGTCCCCAGAAAAATCCGATAAGGCACTTTTAGCTACTAGCTTTTTTACGCTATCCTTCGCCCAATCTGGAACGGTAGCAAGTTTATCTGCAATCTCCCGTTCCTGCTGTCGCTTGGCAATCGAAGCGATGAAAGCATCCCAACGCGGCAGGATAAGATGCGGACAATACTTGCCGGTCCAGTGCTGATGGGGAACCACATTCGTCAGCGGAATGTTGTACTGCTTCATCAAGTCGATGATGAGGTCAATGGCGTTGGCCTCAGCCTGCGCCAGATTGCCATCGCTGTTTTCGCAGATTTCGATGCCAATGCTGGTGCG
Source organism: Heliobacterium chlorum (assembly GCF_014502795.1). Classification (GTDB taxonomy): domain Bacteria; phylum Bacillota; class Desulfitobacteriia; order Heliobacteriales; family Heliobacteriaceae; genus Heliobacterium; species Heliobacterium chlorum. The sequence continues at coordinate 284 of NZ_JACVHF010000095.1, read as the reverse complement.
GTTGCCGGGGCCGTTGGCTCCATCACCAGCGTGCCAAGCGTTCTCGTTTGTGGGGATGTGTTGAATAATTTGATGGTCATCGACGGTAAAGTGCCAACTGGTCGTTCCAGCACCCGGCGATTTAATAAAGGCGGCGTGGCCAGCTGCATCGGCCCCTGCACTGCTATTGCCCGTGTTATGAACGGTGATAAACGCGGGGGTCATCGTATAGCCGGGTCGGTTTTTCGCGCCTCGAGAAACAAAATCTTGAGTGATGTTTACCATGATTAGTTGCCCCTTTCTCG
>NZ_JACVHF010000094.1 GCF_014502795.1 Heliobacterium chlorum | reverse complement strand
AGTTGTCGTGCCAACGGCAGCGCTGGGTAGCTATGTCGGGAGCGGATAAGCGCTGAAAGCATCTAAGCGCGAAACCGACCCAAAGATGAGACTTCCCACTCGAAAGAGGTAAGACCCCAGGAAGATGACCTGGTGGATCGGCCCGAGATGTACACGCCGTGAGGCGTTGAGTCGACGGGTACGAATCGGTCGAGGACTTGACCTTATGCTTTACTTAAAATTAACTCTGTGTAGTTTTGAGGGAGACCATAACAATGGGAATCTCTTAAGGGCAATTAGCTCAGATGGTTAGAACGCTTGCTTGACATGCAAGAGGTTATCGGTTCGATTTCGTCATCAACCCACCATATCAATGGAGCAGTGGTGTAGAGGCCTAACATGCCAGCCTGTCACGCTGGAGATCGCGGGTTCGAATCCCGTCTGCTCCGCCATACTATTCCTCGATAGCTCACGGTAGTGCAACCGGTTAATAACTGGTTGGTTGCCGGTTCAGATCCTAATCGAGGATCCATATTGTCGCGGGGTGGAGCAGCTGGTAGCTCGTCGGGCTCATAACCCGAAGGTCGCAGGTTCAAGTCCTGCCCCCGCAACCAAGCGAATTGCCGCTTCCGAAGGTTTTACGAATGATACCGAATATTTCCAGTTGAAATGATGGAGCGCAAGTGATACGATGTAATACCTGTCGACGATAGGGCGTTCTACTCGGGGTAATGAACAAACGATACATGATTCCGTTTGTGATCCAACCAACGGGTTGATAAGTAAAACAAGAAAATTGCTTAGAAGTACCAGTTGAATTAGAGGATAAAACGTGATACTATAATATTCCGCCTAACAAACGGGCGAAAAATTCTGGTCCTTGAAAATCAAACAGTTGTTAAAGCAAAAGCGTGCGAAACCAAAGTCAATTCGGCCCGCGCAAGCGGGACGGACAATGATTTCATTAATGAGAGCTTGACTCAAGCTTATCTACATTTTTTGTGGAGAGTTTGATCCTGGCTCAGGACGAACGCTGGCGGCATGCCTAACACATGCAAGTCGAACGGAGCGATGAAGTTTCGATGGATTCGCTTAGTGGCGGACGGGTGAGTAACGCGTGGATAACCTGCCTGAGAGTGGGGGATAACAGCCCGAAAGGGCTGCTAATACCGCATAACGTTGTCTGGGGACATCCCCGGACAACCAAAGGAGCAATCCGCTCTTGGATGGGTCCGCGTCCGATTAGCTAGTTGGTGAGGTAATAGCTCACCAAGGCGACGATCGGTAGCCGGCCTGAGAGGGTGAACGGCCACACTGGGACTGAGACACGGCCCAGACTC
>NZ_JACVHF010000093.1 GCF_014502795.1 Heliobacterium chlorum | reverse complement strand
TTTGCCTTCTCTAAAATGAGATCTTACGCATTCATTTGAATAAGGGCGATCGGCTCAAAAATAATGGGGTTAAACCGATCTACAGCTATCATTTATGCTAGCGAACCAATTGTTCGCGAAGTGAGTAAGACTAATGGAACGATTGAGTTAAGTAAATCTACTCCTTTATATGCCGCGAAAACCAATAAAACAAAAAAGGCGAAATCACAAATGTCAACAAGTCAAAGAAAACTTAATAACGAAATATTAAAGCGAAACAATCAAATATTAAGGCAACGACTTATACAACAGCAGCGTGAAAGATTAAATAGATTACTCGAAGAACAGCAACGTCTAAAAGATAAATACAATAAAAGTTGGGCTGAAAGTTTTAGGTACTTTAGATAAGCAGTACTATAAAAAGTTTTGAGTATTTCTACGGAGAAGTTAACTAAGAACCACGATCTCGTCACCTTCGATGAGGTCGCCTTTTTTTCACCTAAAAACCCCAAATCCCACCACACCCGCTGTAATGGCCTGTGTCCAGTTTGAACCCAGTTGTAATATGAATGTTATAGGTGGTTGGTTTGAGATGCGTAGGGGGGAACGTGCGGGGGGCGATTATGATGGGTGGAGGAAATTATTAGGTAAAAAAATAGGTCTGCGGTCCTTTGAACTCCAATATCGAGGCATGTTAATCTAAAAATGCCTTCTTTTCAAATATCCATCTGCCTACCGGGATGTCTAGCTCCCGGTATTTTTTTTGCGTGATTTTTGATTTTGATAAGACCGTAATGGACTGACCTTCCTCACATCCTTTCCAATAAGCCACGTAATTGGGAGGCCAGTGGGGAGAGGCGGTTTTATTATGCTTCATAGGTAACCTAACCCCAGGAGGTGACGTAAGTGTCTAATAGTTCCCACATAGTAAGAAAAAAAGGTTCATGAGATAATCATCCCCAGAAAACGAAACGGGGATGTTTTTTATTTTTATATGACAAGAGAAGAATTGCGAAAAGAGTGGGGTGCACGAGTGGCTGCCTATCAATCGAGCGGCCAGAGCCTCACGGAATGGTGTGTCGATCATGACCTAAAGCCACATCAATTACGGTACTGGCTCCATAAGCAAGAAACAGCAACCATTCCTGCCGTCAAACCCACACAATGGCTATCGGTAGAAGTGGATTCTTTCTCCAAAGACGATAGACTAGGAAGCCCTATCGTGATCAAATTAGGAAAAGCCTGTATCGAGGTTAAACCCGGGTTTGATCCGGTGCTGCTCAGCCAAGTGGTAGAGACGCTATTGGTTCGATGCTGAATGCAGCAAGTATAGAACGGGTATACCTGGCCTGTGGAAGTACGGA
>NZ_JACVHF010000092.1 GCF_014502795.1 Heliobacterium chlorum | reverse complement strand
TTTTCTAAGGTTCTTTTTAACGCGTACGGGGAGTGAAAGGGAGGCCGCGATGGGCTTAACGAAAACGTTAGCTCCTGGGTCGATTTCTTATATATAAAGATATTTTTAAATTTCTGAATCCAATTTTGTTTATTCATACAAATCTTCCTAGATACCGATTCCGGTTACTCGGTTAAGCTAATAGCTTTGATGTTAGTATTTCGCGTTTAATAATTTCTACCTCAGGCATTTATTTCCATTATCAAGAAGTTGACTTCCTCCCCCACCAGAGCGATGATGTCTCTGGGGCAACTGCCCACCAAGGAGGAATGAATATCGAGGAATAACCGGCCCCAATAAAAAATTAAATTCCGCAAATGATTCTTTACCGTCGAATCAAACGACAAGCATTTTGCTTCAGGTATTTTACATCATGGTCCAGTGCATGATGGGCCGGGTTATAAGGGGGAGTTTTATCGGACCAGCCGGAAAATAGAGAACCCCGCCAGAAACGAAACTGACGGGGCTGGGTATCAAAGTTTTACCGGAAAAAGAGTTTAAGCTCAGCGAATAGAGTTTTCAGATTGAGGGTGAGATGTCCGATAATAAACGCGACCATCCCAAATCCTAGCCAGATATGCAGGTCTTTCATAACAGGAACGTTCATTCCAAGGAACGTCCAACCTTGAGAAAATGCGGGTCCGTGAGGGGCGACCATTAACCCCAGCCCGGTCACAGTTACAATCAATCCTAGAGAAGCTAACGATGTTGAAAGTATGCCTTTTATTTTGCCGACCAAGGACCGGCTAGCTACCTTACTGTTATCATTCAGATTCACGAGGGTTTGATTGGTTACGGAACTCATTTTGATAACCTCCCAGATGATGTTTAGATTTCCTCTGTGTTTATAGATTACAGAAGAAAACTGAAATCGATCTGAAAGGTGTGTGAACATCACGTGAACTTGGCTTTTTAAGGAACCACCTGTAAGGGCAGTTTGTCCTCACGACCGACAGCGAATTCTGCCCATCTATTCCACTGGATACGTCCGACCACTTATCAAGCGAGGGTTCTATAATCTTACGACCGACGCTCATTTAGCGTGGGCTTTTTTAATTATCAAAGAGTGAAACAGCCCCCGTTGCGGGGGGACTGTCTTGGCGTTATTCAGCTTTTTCGGTCTTACTCATGTTCTCATTAAGCTTTTCGATGTTCAGGTTCAACCGGGCCAGCTGTTCGGCGATGGTGGCCAGGGATTCAGCGATTTTTGGAACATCCCGTTCGTAAAACTTCCTGCCCAAGCCGGTTTGATAAAACTCTGTCATTAAAAAAGGGCTGTTACGCCCCCTCCCGTTGCATATGACGGTATTTTTTCGGCTTTATCCTCGGTCTCTTACCGGTGGACGAGAAGTAACCCATATCCCCAGTT
>NZ_JACVHF010000091.1 GCF_014502795.1 Heliobacterium chlorum | reverse complement strand
CCTTTCTTTTTTGAAGGACTTGCCGAATAAACTCTACACCTTTGGGTGATACCAACGTGCGACTTCTCGTCATCCATTGTCCGTTTGCGAAAAAAGTGTACTCTTTTACTGCGAAATAGCCACGTTCGACGTATTTTTGAAGAGGTAAATTTTTGTCCATTCCGCTTTTGATTAAAATGCCCGCATCCCGAAGGATTTCATAGGTTCCATTCCGCCCTCTCTCCATCGATTTGGCCACTTCAGACACGGTTTGCCAGCCGAGAGAGTCGATGAATGTATCGAAAGCTTCCACTTTTGGCGCGTCCTTCTCAACCTTAGTGACGAGTTCTAGCCGCATTTTTTCTGTCTGGACGAGAGCGTCTAAAGCTTCAGCATAGTTTTGAGGAAGGAGTCGACCTTCGAACCTAGGCCGTTCTTCATTTTGGATGGAATAAGATCCGGTTTGACGGATACTCGGCAGAACTTCATGAACCACCCAGCGTTTGAATGCTTTGGCTTCAGGTTTACGGCTACCTAAGATTAAAGAATAGAGTCCAGGTTCATTAATGATTGTGTAAAATCGTGCACCACCTCTTTGAACCTCCGTTGAACCGAGGTTCAAATCAGATACACTTACTTTTCTTTTTTCATCCTCTTCTAATCGTTCAAAGGCATTAGTAAAGTGGTTGATTTCAAGTACGTCACAGACGTCCTTCGCCACAAACCAAGGTTGGCCCTCGATGATTACTGTCCGTATCTTAGTACCTTCATAGTTGAATACTTTCTGCATGTTCATTACTGAGTTTGTCCTCCTAATAATTTTCATTTTGTTCAATCTTTGTTCATGTGGTATCAACCGAGTAAACTTCGATTTCGCTGGTCTTCTCCTTCGAAAGAAACGGGAATCGTCATTCCACCGATACGGCTAGAAATCCGAGGGTCTAAGATCCTCGCTAGATGTTCTAACGGTTCATTCGAGGTGAAAATAGTCGCTTTTACTTCAGCGCATCGTTCATCGATCACCTCATAGAACTCATTCTTATATGCCTCTGTCGCTTCACGTACGCCCACGTCGTCGAGGACAAGTAGTTCTGCTTGCAACATATCGATCTTGCGTTGGTAAAAGGCGGCAGCGGCATTTTCTTGCATCTCACGGGGTCCACGAAATTGGGCGTTGAACTGGTTCTGGTATTTCGATGCGTTTACAAACAATGCTGGTAACTGGTCAATAGGTTTTATCTGCTTAACATGTTGAATCGTTCGCGCCACCAGATACTCATGAAGGATTGCCACCGAAGCCGTCGTTTTTCCCGTACCCGTTCCCTTGGGGTTGATGGCGTTGGGGACGGAGTATAAATATAGTCCAATTCCTTCATCGGCTCGCTGAAGCACATTTCGGCAATACGCAGTGATCAATTGAAATGCTTCTGGATTGTCTTTTTGAAACGGTATCG
>NZ_JACVHF010000090.1 GCF_014502795.1 Heliobacterium chlorum | reverse complement strand
GCCTAAACATAATAACTCCCTTTCGAAATCTGAAACACTCGATAGATACTGCCGGGCTGCGTAACCGGATTTATGTGAGGGGAGGAACGATGCTTTCTGATCCCTTCGTCTATGAAATTAAAGCGGATGGTTCAGCCCGGACATGGCCCCTTCCCCACAAGCCTCATAACTTGACTATGCAAATATCGGCGGCAGCGGTAACGGTGGGGACGGAAAGTGTGGATGGTGAATCAAGCGTAGCCTTTTTGGTAAATGTCAATGAAAAGTATGTGAAGGCTTGCAAACAGACGGCAACCCCGGTAAATGGGGCGGCCTTGACGTTTACCTATCAGTATGATGTAGACGTTATCACCACGGTGGACGATCTAGGATCGCAAGAAGCCCTTGCAGCGGTGCAGGGCGGAGATGGGGTTTATGAACATGCGATCATCGATAAAGACCTGTCTACGATTGAGGCAGCGGAAGCGGCGGGACTGGGTGACCTGCGACAGAACGCAAACCCGAAAGTTCGAGGCAGCTTTGAAACCGAAGTGCCGGGATGGGTGCCGGGTCGGTACGTGTCCATCGACCTGCCGGATCGCGGCATTCAAAATACTTTCCTCATCCAAAAAGTGACCATTACCCCATTGACTCCCGATGTGTGGTCGTATCAAGTGGATTACGGCGGGCGGTTGGTGGGAATCCCCGATATGTTGCAAGCACTGGTCAGTGCCCAGAAGACCGGATTAAACGAAACAAGCCTGCTAAACAAGTTTGTTTATGGAACAGAAGAAATTCACTTCAGGGATCAGCTTGTAACCCAGACGGTTCAGCTTCCCTACAAGGTTGAGAGAAGCAAAGAAGAATTTTTCGACCAAATCCCCTATACCGTAACTAAGATAGAAGACACGCAAGCCGATTTCCAAACCGGAACCCTGACCAACGTGCAGGCGAATACGGACGGATCGCTTTCTCTTATATCCACAGCGAGCAGCGGAAGCCGGGTGCAGCAGTTTACCCTATCCAACCTAGGAAAAGCGGACCAATCTAAAATTCAATGGGACATGATGGCGGGATCGCTGGCGGAAGATCAATTTTTAACTATGAACAATTCATGGATAGACGTGGGCGGGTCTTCGACAGTAACAAAGTTCATTCTGAGTGATACGACGGCAACGGATGGAAGTTGCCTGCGGTGTGCCGGGGGCACGGTGTGGTATGTGATGAACAATCCAATCCCTTATGACCCCACAAAGTTATATGTAATTAAGGCGAGAATTCGTCAAGCGGTGGACTCAACGGTGGGCGGAACAGCCTGCTATGTCGGCGTGGAAGGGCTGGCGGCAGATGGCGTTACGATGATGAATACAAACGGGGCGAATGACCATGCAAATCAATTTTATTACGCGGCATGTGGAACAACCCTGACGGCCGCCGGGGGTTGGCAGAGTTTTAGCGGCTATATCAAAGG
>NZ_JACVHF010000008.1 GCF_014502795.1 Heliobacterium chlorum | reverse complement strand
CTAGTAATCGCGGGTCAGCATACCGCGGTGAATACGTTCCCGGGCCTTGTACACACCGCCCGTCACACCACGAAAGTTGGCAACACCCGAAGTCGGTGAGGTAACCGTAAGGAACCAGCCGCCGAAGGTGGGGTCGATGATTGGGGTGAAGTCGTAACAAGGTAGCCGTATCGGAAGGTGCGGCTGGATCACCTCCTTTCTATGGAGACTCGTCACGGTAGAGGGTGACCTTGCTAGGTTTTCTAGTAGAGAATGAAACCTCTACGCAGTGAGATGTCGAGGTCGAACGCACGCTATGCAACACAACTGTTTGATTTTGAGGGACTTATCCCTCTAGATGCGGTCGTGGCGGAATTGGCAGACGCGCTAGATTCAGGTTCTAGTGGTCGCAAGGCTGTGGAGGTTCAAGTCCTCTCGACCGCACCACGCGGAAGTAGCTCAGTGGTAGAGCATCGCCTTGCCAAGGCGAGGGTCGCGAGTTCGAATCTCGTCTTCCGCTCCATTCGGTAATCATTGGTGTTACCCGCATCAAAGACTATATAGACAGATTTAAGACAATGGAGCTGGTGCTAGAAAGGACCGTGGCATCCCTTCTGTCAGTTTCGATACTGACCCATTGAATAAATCCTGCTAACAGGCCTGATGGAGACGTTTTGATAGCGAAAAGTTGGATTTGAAACAGCGAATCCTTGCAAGCGATTGTCTACATGATAGGTCGATAGGATTATCCCTTTTCATGCGTCTGAGATGTAATTCTTCAGACACGTGAAAAGGGATTTTTTTATAGATCGATCCTGTTTGAGGATGAGATTACTGCAAAAAAATAAAATTATAAGGAACCTCGCCGACAATAGTCTAGGAGGTCCCTTATTCCTCGGAAACTATACCGTAAAGAGAATGGAAAGTGATTTATCGACTCCCTCGTTGGACGAAGGTGTGGCAATCAGTTTCCTGATCGTTATTCGCGCCCGATCCAGTGACATAAATTCCTGTAGCATTGCATATATTTCCTGAGCCCCAGAAATTACAGTTCTGAACGGTGCAGGTGATCGACGGAACAGATTGTTTCCCTGGTAAAACAGCCTCTGTGATAACGCCGGACCAGTTTACGTTATCTAGAGAAGAAACCATGGTACCGAGTCCACGTTTCGAGAAGGTCTTGCATTTTGTCTTTTCTGAACTGTGGGGCATGTCCCCTTGTTCGTTAAGGATGTCAATATTAGCGGCACCGCAAAGCTTCCCCGGCAACCAATGGTTGCATGTGGAAACCTCGCAAACAACATCGGGTTTTCCCATAATCTCGGATACACCTCCTAGCCTTAATATGGTTAGGTGATGAACATTATATGTGTCGAAAATAATCGTATTTAATCGAAGATAAGCGAAGAATATCGTGGAATTGAAGGTGAGAATCTGTTAACATAGTCCATGATATCGATAAAAAGGAGGATATTCCATGTTGTCGAAAAAGAAAAAATGGAGTTTACCGCTGGCTATGGCGCTGACTGTCAGCATGCTGACGACGGGCTTGCTAGCTGGATGTGGACCGGCAAGCGAAAAGGGCGCAGGTCCTCAAAATACGTCCAATGAGATTCTCATCGGTGGGAACTATGAGCTTTCTGGTGGTAACGCCACATATGGCGCAGCCGCTGTGAACGGTGTCAAGCTCTACATCGATGAAGTGAATGCAAAGGGCGGAGTTCTGGGTAAGCAAATCAAATTTGTATCTTTAGATAACAAATCGGAAGCCGGCGAAGCGAGCAACGTTGCTGCCCGGCTGATCAATCAGGAAAAAGTATCGGCCATTCTCGGCGGTGCCGCATCGAGTGCCACAGTGGCCTTCGTAAAACAAGCCAACGACCGGAAGATACCTGTTATCTCGTCGTCAGCGGTCGCTTCGGAAGTTACTGTGGACGAGTCGGGTAAAACTCGAGATTATATCTTCCGTGCCTGCTTCACAGCACCCTTCCAGGGCGAAGTGATGGCGGTTTTTGCCCAGAAGAATTTAAAACTGAACAAAGCGGCCATACTCGTAGACAACCAGTCCCCCTACAGCAAAGGGTCAGCCAAAGCGTTTAAAGACCTCTTTGTAGAAAAAGGCGGTCAGGTCGTTGCTGAAGAGGGCTACGTGACCGGTGACAAGGACTTCCGTTCCGTTCTCACCCGCATAAAAGGTTCTGGTGCCGAACTCATCTACGTACCTGGCTATTACGAAGAAGCTGGCTTCATCGTCAAGCAAGCCCGAGAATTAGGTTTAAACGTTCCTGTTTTAGGCGGTGACGGTTGGGACTCCCCGACGCTGGTCAAGATCGCTGGCGCAGACGCACTCAACAACACCTATTTCAGCACCCATTACTCAGAAGAAGAAAAATCGCCCAAAGTACAAGAATTTATCGCCGCCTATAAAAACAAATATGGTGAAGCTCCCGAAGCCCTCGGTGCCCTCGGTTATGATGCTGCTGTGATTTTGGTTGATGCGATCAAGCGTGCGAACTCGGCCGAGCCGGAGAAGATTCGCGAAACCCTGGCGAGCACGAAAGACTTGGAAGCTGTCACAGGGACCATCAGCTTTGACGGACAACATAACCCGGTTAAATCGGCGGTTATTGTGGAAGTGAAAAACGGCAAGTTTACCTTTAAGGATAAAATTTCTCCCAAATCGTAGACAAAAATCGAGTACAATAACAGCGGGGAACTCCGGTCGAATCTGGAGCCCCGCCCTTTTATTTTTTGCTATAATTTATTGGCAACGAGGTGACATTTTTGGACACCCGTACTCTGCTGTTGGAGATCTACCAAAGATTATTGAATAGTTATGGAGCCCGTCATTGGTGGCCTGCGGAATCGACTTTTGAGGTCGTCATCGGCGCAATCCTCACCCAAAATGTAGCTTGGAAAAATGTCGAGACGGCCATAGAAAACTTAAAAAGAGAAAATCAAATCAGTTTTGAGGCCTTAGCGTCCATCGCCCAGCCGGAATTGGCTGATTTGATCCGGTCTACCCGCTATTACAATCAAAAGGCGGCTCGATTGCAGGAATTTGCCCGGCTGATTCTGGTTGAATACGAAGGGAAATTAGAAAACCTTTTTCAACCGGATGTCCCAGAACTGCGAAAACGGCTCCTAGACATCCGGGGAATCGGTAAAGAGACAGCCGACAGTATCATTCTTTACGCCGCTCAAAAACCGATATTCGTGGTAGATGCTTATACCCGGAGGACTTTTTCCCGAGTCGGACTTTTACCGACAGATGCGACTTATGAGGCCATGCAGGATTTGTTTGCTAACCACCTGGATGAGGATTTATACCTGTTTCAGGAATATCACGCCCAGATCGTCGGTCATGGCAATCGGGTCTGTTTAGCCCGCCGTCCTCGTTGTTTTGAATGCCCACTCGGTGAGTACTGCCGCAAGGAAGGTGATTTGATTGGCTCTCTTTGTTGTGACGAACCGACATCTTTGCCAGACTGATATCGTCCATGTTCTCTCTGCCGCCGTCGAAGGCGGAGTTCATGCTGTTATCCTGCGCGAAAAGGATCTGTTAAGCAGCGAGTTGCTGCCGTTAGCCCGTCAAGTTAAAAATAACACTTCGACAGCCCATGTCCCGTTGATCATCAATGGAAATATTGCGGTGGCTCTAGCTGTTGAAGCGGACGGGATCCACCTGACCGAAAGTGATTTAGCGCCATCAGAGGTGCGCAAAATTGCCGGTCCGGCGATGCTCCTCGGTCGATCCGTCCATAGCCTGGCTGAAGTGGAACAGTTGATTATGACCGAAGAGATAGCTCATCTCAACTACCTGCTCTTTGGCAATGTCTATGAGACGGAATGCAAGCCCGGTAAACCGGCCCAAGGGATTGAACGGTTAGGTGAAATCGTCCAGCGTTCTCCTTTACCGGTTATCGCCATCGGAGGTATCCGGCCGGACCGGATCGAAAAAGTCCTCCGAAGCGGAGCCGCCGGAGTGGCCGTCATGACATCGATGATGAGGTCGAAAGACCCTCGAAATACGGCGAAAGACTTGGTCTCTTCCTTACAAGAGAACAAATCGGTTGAGAAGGAAAAGAGTCTGTTTAGGCGGCGTGTTCGTCTGTGGAAACACGCCGAAAAACCCCTTTTATACGGAATCATCGGCAGCAGCCAAGCTCCTGATGACATCAGCTTATGTACAAAGGTTAGGGAGGCGCTGGAAGGCGGTTGTGACATTCTTCAGCTCCGAGAAAAAAATATCTCCACCGGCGAATTCCTCCACCGAGCGCGCCTTGTCCGCTCGCTTACAGCCGAATACGGCAAAATCCTAATCATTAATGACCGCGTCGATATTGCCATGGCTTGCGGCGCTGACGGTGTCCATGTCGGGCAAGAAGATATGCCCGCTAGAGAGGTTCGACGCATATGGCCTCAGGGGATACTAGGAGTAACTGTTCGAAACAAAGAACAAGCCAAAGCAGCCGAACAAGCCGGGGCCGATTATGTGGGAGCCGGACCAGTTTTCCCGACGACGTCGAAAAGCCTTGACGTCCCATCCTTAGGATTTTTAGGGCTCCAGCAAATCTGTCAAACAATCGAACTGCCTGTCGTGGCCATTGGTGGTCTCGATGCTAAACGAATCCAAGGGATTTCTCAAACCGGCTGCCGAGCAGTTGCCATGATTTCAGCGATCTTTAACGAGGATGACCCGAAAAAGGCCGCTCACAGTCTAAAACAAAATCTATGATAAATATTTTACTTCGTGGCAGGAACGACAGGCAGATTTGTCCAAAGATGTAATTGTCGATCTCAGTCACAAGAAAGTAGGTTTATAAGATGTACTTTGGCGCACACCTATCGATTTCTAAAGGATTTACGTCGGCTACGAAAGAAGCTATCTCTATAGGCGCTAAGACCTTTCAGTTTTTTACTCGCAATCCACGGGGCGGAGCGGCAAAAGCCCTTGACCCTCAAGATATCGCCAAGTCCGTTGAACTGCGTAAAGAACATGGCTTTGGACCCTTAGTCGCCCACGCCCCCTACACAATCAATTTATCGGCCCCGAAGGAAGACACTTGGAGCTTTGCCAAAACGACCTTAGCCGCAGATATTGAGCGCATGACGGAAGCTCAAGTACCCTATATCGTGGTACATCCCGGCAGTCACGTCGGTCAGGGCATTGAACAAGGCATCGAAAAAATCACCCAAGCCTTAAATGAAATCCTCAAGCCCGATCAAGCCGTCACGGTGCTGCTCGAAGGGATGGCCGGAGCGGGAACGGAAGTGGGAGGCCGCTTCGAAGAGCTGGCCGCTATCATCGGAGGCTTAGCCTTTCCCGATAAAGTGGGCGTTTGCCTCGACTCCTGTCATTTACTCGGAGCTGGTTATAACGTCAAGGAAGATTTTGCTGGTGTATTGGCCGAGTTTGATCGCATTGTCGGCGTAAACCGGCTGAAAGCCATGCATATGAATGATAGTCAGCAGCCCTTAGGTTCTCACAAAGATCGTCACGCTCTGCTCGGGCAAGGATTGATCGGCTTTGACGGATTGTCAGCTATCTTAAAGCATCCAGTTCTGGTAGAAATCCCGATTAATCTAGAGACACCGGGAGAAATCGACGATTACCGTCGAGAAATCGCTTGGATGAATACTGTGGTTTCGTCATGATGAACCGCTCTGACTATCCATAGTGAGAGCTTTTACGAGTCTATGATGGGATAGAGTAGCAATAAGAAGGATAAAGGTGGAGTCGGCGATGATATTGAGAAAAGCGAAAATGTCCGATGTAGAAGATGTCCACGCATTGATCGGTGAGAGCGCGGAGGAAGGGCTGATGCTGGCTCGCTCCCGCAGCCTACTCTACGAAAATCTGCGCGACATGATTGTTGCGGAAGAGGAAGAGGTCATCGTAGGTACGGGGGCTTTGCATATCCTCTGGGAAGATCTAGCTGAAATTCGGGCGCTCGCGATTCAAAAGGAGTCCCGAGGTAAAGGGATCGGCAGGGATATCGTAGAGAAGCTCTTGGAAGAGGCCAAAAGCCTAGGGATTGCTAAGGTATTTGCGCTGACCTACCAGGAAGGTTTTTTTAAGAAGTGCGGATTTGAAGTCGTCGGTAAAGATAAACTGCCTCATAAAGTATGGAAGGAATGCATCGACTGCCCCAAATTCCCCAACTGTGATGAAGTGGCCATGCTCATTCAAGTCGACTAAAAAGGGCATACATAGTACGAAACAAATGCAGTAAAGGAAGGGATAATTGGGTGAACGGTCAAGCCTTGAAGGTGTTGTATGTGTCGGCCGAGGTAGCGCCTTTCGCGAAAACCGGAGGCCTTGCCGATGTAGCTGGTTCGTTGCCGCGAGCCTTGGCCGCATTAGGGGTCGATGTCCGCGTCGTGATGCCCCGTCATAAGAACATCCCCCAAGGACCTTATGTCTGCGACTTTCCGGTGAAGATCGACAACCGGACTGAAACGGCTATTGTCCGGGAAGGTAAGATTGATAAATTGTCCACTCCCGGGGGGAGACCGGTGCCGGTCTATTTTATCGACAATTACCAGTATTTCAGCCGTGATGAGATATATGGTTATGCTGATGACGGTGAGCGCTGGGCCTTTTTCTGCCGCGCCTTCCTCGCTTTGACCGAAAAAATCAAATTTTATCCCGACGTAATCCATCTCAACGACTGGCAGTGTGGACCTGCTGCGGTCATGTTAAAAAAGGAATATCGCCGTTCCGCTTTCTATCGTCATACCGCTTCGCTGATCACCATTCACAACTTAGAGTATCAAGGCCATTTTGGCCGTGATATACTCTCCTTTATGGGGCTGTCTGATGATCTCTTTCATCCCAACGCGATGGAGTTTTTTGGTCGAGTCAACTTCCTCAAAGGGGGCCTCCTCTTTGCTGACCTGATTAATACGGTCAGCCGGACCTATGCGAAGGAGATCCAGACGGCAGAACACGGTTGGGGATTGGAAGGGGTATTGCGAAATCGCCGAACGGACCTCTTCGGTATTGTCAACGGAATCGATGATGAACACTTCAACCCCTTGACGGACCCCTATATTGAACATCATTATTCGTCCAAAGACATTGACCCTAAGAAAAAAGATAAAGAAAATCTACAGAGAGAGTTTCAACTCCCTGTCAAGGACGTTCCGCTTTTCGGACTGGTGTCTCGTCTCGTCGATCAAAAGGGACTGAATCTGTTTAATGAGATCGGTGAAGAACTGCTCAAAGAAGACCTGCAGTTGGTTGTCGTAGGCCAGGGCGATCCACGCTATGAAAGCATGTTTCGTTCTTTCCACCAAAAGTACCCTGAAAAAGTGGGATTATATACCGGCTTTCATGCGCCCCTTGCCCAGCGGGTCTATGCAGGAAGTGATTTCTTCCTGATGCCCTCTCGGTTTGAGCCTTGCGGCCTGGGGCAGTTGATCAGTTTTCGCTATGGAACCATCCCGATTGTACGGGCTACGGGAGGCCTTGCCGATACGGTGATCGATATCGACCGACCGCAAGGAAATGGTTTTGTCTTTGAGGAATACGATCCGGCAAAACTGCTGGAAGCGATTCGACGAACTCTGCAGCATTACTGGAAAAAGGAAGCCCAGCGGCAACTGGTAAAACAGGTGATGGAATTGGATTTCTCCTGGCATCACTCTGCCCAGGAGTACATGAATCTTTACGAAAAAGCGATACAAAAGGTGTCTGTCGCCCGCAGCCTGTAGCCTTGTCTGGATATAAGCAGCTACGGTATACTGGAATTAGCCGAAAGATTTCCAGAGGGAGGGATATACCGTGCGCTATCAGGTTCTCGGGACGACGATGCAAGCGCTAAACATCGATTTAGAACCTGGCGAACAGATCTACACCGAGTCCGGTGCCATGACCTGGATGTCGTCCAATGTTAAAATGGATACCAACTTCAAAGGTGGTTTTTTTAAGTCCATCAGTCGCGCCCTCACTGGCGAATCGCTTACATTCACCTTCTTTCAAGCTGTCGGCGGTCCGGCCAATATTGGCTTTACGCCTACGGTACCGGGTAAAGTCATCCCTGTGAAACTTGAGCGAGGCTATGAATTGATCTGCCAGAAAGAAGCCTTCCTCTGTGCGCAAGAGTCTGTTGATTTAAGCATCTTTTTCCAGAGAAAGCTAGGAGCCGGTTTTTTCGGCGGTGAAGGGTTTATCATGGAAAAGTTGTCCGGCGAAGGCATGGCTTTTGTGGAGATTGACGGGGAAGTCGTCGAGAAAAACTTAGGACCAGGGGAACGGATTCTGGTTGACACAAGCCATGTGGCTATGCTCGAGTCCTCTGTAAAGATGGATATTCAAATGGTCAAGGGGTTTAAGAACGTCATTTTCGGCGGAGAAGGACTCTTCCTGACCACGTTAACTGGTCCCGGGCGAGTATGGATTCAAACGCTGACGCTCGCCAATTTGGCTGGTAAAATCTTGGCCCACGCTGGGGCAACCAAAAGTGATGGTGGCGCCATCAATAGTCTGGGCAACCTGTTTTCCGATTAGGAAAGAGGTTGCCTATTCCTTTAAACTGTAAATTGAAAAGGTACTGAACTGGGGGACGATCATGATCAAGAGTCAACAGATAATCGGACTGGCCATCATCAGTATCGGCGATGGCCGGGAATTAGGAATGGTGCGCGATGTCGTCGTCAACCCTGACCGGGGAGCCCTAGAGTACCTGATGGTTGAGGATGACACTTGGTATCTCGGTGCACTGATTCTTCCCTTTGAAAAACTGCGCGGTCTTGGAGAGCATGCAGTAACCATAGAAAGTGAAGAGGCTTTGCGGCGGTTGAGTGAATTGCCGGAAGTACTGGCGCTGATTCAACGAAACATAAAGATTAACGGAACGAAAGTCCTAACTAAGAGAGGACGCCTTCTTGGCATGGTCGATGAATACCTGGTCGATGAAATCACCGGAAAAATTACCGGTTCCATCATAAGGCCGCTACAAGAAGGGCGTCATGTCCCAGTTATCCCCGCAGAGAGTGTCGTCACTTATGGTCGTGATGTGCTCATCGTCGACGATGAACTTGATGCAGTGCCTTCCACGACAGAACGTCCCATCCGGCCGGAACCACCTTCTAAACAAGACGAAAAAGAAGTACCGGATCAGCCTCTCTTTATCCCATTTCGACCGCTGCATATGGATTCGCAAAAAACGGAACCGATGGTTAAGGGAGAATACGGTGATCTGGAGAATTCGAACGATTCGGAAGTCAGGGACAACGAAGAGAGCAAAACCCAAGAACGGGTCCCTCTTTTTGGGGAACAGCAACACAAGTTCTTTATCGGCAAAATCGTAACGAAAACCATCACCAATAGCCTGGGCGATGTATTGGCCGAGGCTGGTACAATTATCACAGAGGAACTGATTGGAAAGATAAAACAGGCGGGCAAGTATCTAGAACTGATCATGAATGTGAGAGAGTAGCTTTAAGAACAATGAGAATGTCATCACCAGTCCGAAAAGTAACCTTTAAGGTCTTTTTCGGACTTTTTTTCATCCAAATTATCGGGAGTTTTACTTGGGTAAAGGAATATTTCTTTTATTAACCTCGAACTATAATAGGAATTAGGAGAAGCAACTAACAGGAAAAGCATCCGTGCTGGATAATAGAAGATGATAAACGAGGAGACGAACGATGTCGGTCGGGTATAGTGAAGTCAGTGTACATATTCATGGTGTCGATTCCTTAAAAGGAAAGCGCCGCGTGATCAAAAGTGTGATTGAACGATTGAGAGGAAAGTTCAATCTCTCTGTTTCCGAAGTGGATCAACATGACCTATGGCAAGCCTCAGTCATCGGGCTGGCTGTCGTTAGCAGCGACCGGACCCACATTCGGCAGGTGCTTGATGCAGCAGTTCGACAAATCGAAGGGACCGGTGAAGTCGAAGTAATTGATGTCACCACCGATGTCCTATAAATAATCCTCAGTAGATGGACATTGTCCTTGCGATAACTTGCTGTGTTATGTATAATTTTCTTACATGTTGAGAATGAAACATCATTCTCAAACTTATACAAGGAGTGAATAGGGTTGTACAAAAAAGGATGGGCCGCATTGGTATCGATGGTGCTGGTCGCCGGCTTAGTCGTCACTGGATGTGGCGGTGGCGCGAAGACAGGCGGAAGCAGCAGCACCGGAAAAGCTCTCGTCTATGCCCAAGGTTCCGACCCTCGGGGATTGGATCCGGCTTTTGTTGACGATGGTGAATCCGCAAAAATCATCACCCAGATCTACGAAGGACTCGTACGGTTCAAGTCGGGAAGTACGGAGATTCAACCTCTGCTGGCCACCGAATGGAACGTCAGTCCTGATGGAAAAGAGTGGACATTCAAGCTCCGCCAGGGCGTAAAGTTCCACGATGGAACCCCCTTCAATGCCCAAGCGGTCAAATTCAATATCGAGCGGCAGTTGCCTCCCAATGCCAACGCCGATATGCCTTACGCAGAATTTACATATGACGGTGTAAAGAAGGTTGACGCTGTCGACGATTACACCGTAAAAATCACCTTGGATAAACCTTCGGCTGCCTTTTTAGCCAACCTGGCCATGCCCATCGCGGCGCCTCTCGTCAGCCCGGAAGCGGCGAAAAAGTATGGCGATAAATTGATGGAAAACCCCGTCGGCACCGGACCATATAAGTTTGTCAAGTGGGAAAAGGGTCAGATGATCGAGCTGGCCGCCTTTGACGAGTACTGGGGCGAAAAAGCAAAAACCAAAAATGTAGTCTACAAATTCACTAAGGAAAACTCCGTTCGTGCCTCCGACCTGATGACTGGTTCTGTAGACATCATGGACGGTGTCGATACGAACGATGTGAAAACTCTGGAAGAAAAGGGCATGAAACTGATCAAGACCCCAGGGATGAACATCAACTACATGGGCTTCTACACAAACAAAGCACCATTTAACAATTTAGAGCTTCGCAAAGCCATCGCAATGGCGATTAACCGCAAAAATTTGGTAGACTTCCTCTATCAAGGCAACGCCCAGCTTCCGAACTCCGTTCTACCGGATTTCATCCCCGGGTACAGCAAAGATGCGAAATATCTCGACTACAATGTGGAAGAAGCTAAAAAACAACTAGCTAAAGCTGGCTATCCCAATGGATTCTCTTTTAATGCGATCACCTACTCCAACCCGCGTCCCTATAATCCTGTGAACGGCGAAAAACTGGCCGCTGCCATTCAAGCCGACTTGGCCAAGATCGGCGTCACGATGAACATCAAGTCCTACCCCTGGAAAGAGTACAAAGAAGTCTTGAAAAACGGCGAAGGCGATGCTTACTTCTACGGTTGGATCGGGGACAACGGCGATGCCGACAACTTCCTCATGCTCCTCGACACAGCCCAGATCAAAGGCAGCCTTAACTCTTCCAAGTACTCCAACCCGAAGCTGGATCAGATGCTGGAAGAAGGCCGGACAACGATGGATCCAGTCAAACGGGCTCAGATTTATGCCCAAGCCCAGCAACTGATCAATGATGATGTTCCTTGGGTGCCCATCAGCCACAGTGTGGACATGGCCGCCGTTCGTCCCAATGTGAAAGGTTTTGACTTGCACCCGACGGGGGTTCACTGGCTAGATATCGTAACCAAAGAGTAATCACTACGGTTTTTAAGCAGAAGGTGGTTTCACAACGAAATCACCTTCTTTCTTCTGGGAGGAATGAATGTGGCAAAATATATCGTCCGTAGGATCCTGCTGTTGTTCCCTGTTTTGTTCGGCGTATCGCTGGCCACGTTCATGGTCATGCACTTATTTACGACAGACCCAGCCGAGATTATTTTGGGCCAGCACGCAACGACGGAACGGGTAGCAGCCCTGCGGGAAGAGTTGGGATTAAATAAGCCGATCTATGTACAGTATGCTGATTACTTGTCTGATGCCGTCCGGGGAGACTTTGGCAAATCGGTCATCACCAAGACCTCCATCAGCGACGAACTGATGAAGCGTTTTCCGGCCACGTTGGAACTGGCCTTGGCAGCTATTTTCATCGCCTCAGTGGCAGGGATTACGGCCGGCGTGATTTCTGCGGTCAAACAAAACTCCATCTTCGACTACGGCAGTATGGTGGCGGCGCTGATGGGCGTCAGCATGCCGATCTTCTGGCTCGGATTAATGATGATCATCGTCTTCTCCGTTACCTTAGGATGGCTTCCTTCGTCAGGAAGGATCTCCATTGGCATGACTCCTGAACACCTAACGGGACTCTATCTGTTGGATTCGTTGATTACCGGCGATATGGAAGCCTTCTCCGATGCCTTGAAGCATCTGATCCTTCCGGCGGTTGCGCTTGGTTCCTATTCTACCGCTATCATCGCCCGTATGACCCGGGCGACGATGCTGGAGACGATTCGTCAGGACTATATTCGAACGGCACGCGCGAAAGGGCTTAGCGAAAAAGTGGTCATCATCAAACACGCTTTACGGAACGCGCTGATTCCTATCGTAACCGTCATCGGACTGCAGATGGGTTCGTTGCTCGGTGGAGCGGTGCTTACAGAAACGGTTTTTTCTTGGCCCGGTATCGGTTCCTATGTCGTCGAAGGTATCATGGCTTCCGACTATCCCCGGGTTCAAGGCGCTGTGTTGCTTATCGGCACGATCTTTGTGCTGGTGAACTTAGTCGTCGACATTCTCTACAGCGTCTTAGATCCGCGGATTCAGCACTCCTAAGGTGGTGGAAATATGGAAATACAGCTAAAAGATTCAAATACATCGGATGCAGCCTCGCTAGCGGTACATAAAAGCCCAGCCGTTGAATTTCTCGAGCGATTTTTTCGTTCGAACTCGGCCATAATTGGGCTTGTCCTCTTGCTGATCCTCGTCGCAGCAGCCCTCTTCGCGCCTGTTTTCGCGCCCTACGACCCGTATGAGAGCAACATGCCTAACGCGCTCACCGCACCGAGCAGCGCTCATTTGATGGGGACTGATGAGTTGGGACGAGATATTTTTTCCCGCATTCTCTATGGTGCGCGGATCTCCCTAGTTGTCGGTGTGCAAGCCGTGTCGCTGGCTTTAATCTGTGGTGTCGTGCTCGGTGCCGTGGCGGGCTATTACGGCGGTAAGGTAGACACGGTGATCATGGGTTTCATGGATGTGATGCTTTCTTTTCCCAGCATCCTCTTGGCGATTGCTTTTATGACTGTATTAGGACGGGGCATCGATAAGGCGGTCATCGCCATCGGTATCGTTTCTATCCCGCAGTATGCCCGCATCGTCCGAAGCAGCGTCTTGTCAGTCAAAGAAAACGTCTACGTCACGGCGGCTCGGGCAATTGGAAACGGGGACGGACGGCTGATTTTTGTCCATATCTTGCCGAACGTTCTCGCTCCCATCATCGTTCGGGCCACGATCGGTATCTCCGATGCCATCTTGGAAGCGGCGGCTCTCGGCTTTTTAGGACTCGGTGTGGCGCCACCGACGGCGGAATGGGGCACCATGCTCGGTTCAGGACGGCAAACGATTTTTAACGCACCCCATATCGTCACTTTCCCCGGTCTAGCCATCACGATGACCGTTATGGCCTTCAACTTGCTTGGGGATGGTCTGCGGGACGTTCTCGATCCCCGGCTAAAGTAGGAGGATAAGGATGACTGCACTACTGGAAATCAAGAACTTACAGACCCATTTTCATATAGGCAAGCGGGTCATCAAGGCCGTTGACGGAGTGACCCTCTCCGTTCAACCCGGGGAGACCTTGGCCATAGTCGGCGAATCAGGTTGTGGTAAAAGTGTAACGGCCATGTCCATCATGCGCTTGCTTCCTTCTCCGCCAGCAAAACATTCTGGACAAGTTCTTTTCGAAGGTCGCGATATCTTGAACATGTCCATGGAAGATGTTCAGAACATCCGGGGAAAAGAGATCTCCATGATCTTTCAGGAGCCCATGACCTCCTTGAATCCGGCTTATAAAATCGGCGACCAAATCGCCGAAACGGTCCGTGTTCACGACCGGGACGGCGGAAAAGTATCGAAAAAAGCGGCCTGGGATCGGGCTGTAGAGATGTTGGAAAAAGTGGGTATTCCCGGCGCTGCCCAACGAGCCCGGCAGTACCCTCATCAGATGAGCGGCGGTATGCGCCAGCGGGTCATGATTGCCATGGCCTTAGCTTGCAACCCAAAATTGCTTCTCGCTGATGAACCCACAACCGCTCTTGACGTGACGATACAAGCCCAGATCTTGGACCTAATCCGTGAATTAGCCCAGGAATTCAACACCGCTCTTGTGCTGATCACTCATGACTTGGGCGTCGTGGCCGAGATGGCCCAAAAAATGGCCGTCATGTACGCCGGAAGAGTGGTGGAGCAGGGAGCCGTAACCGATGTCTTTGCTCGTCCTCATCACCCCTACACGGCGGGACTGCTCGATTCGATTCCGCGCCTCGACGGTATGAAAAAACAGCGTCTACACACCATCGAGGGCATGGTCCCCGATCTGGCTCACCTACCGCAAGGCTGTACTTTTGCCGACCGTTGCGAATATAGACAGGCTCTCTGCGGTCAGAAAAAACCGGAACTAGGGACCGTTGACGGTGGTCGTCAGGTTGCTTGTTATTATCCGCTGAACCTGACGGGAGGTGACCAACCATGAGCAACCGGGACTCGAATTTGTTGACAGTGAATGATCTACGCAAACACTTTCCGATCAAAGGCGGTCTCTTTGGCCGGACGGTCGGCACCGTCAAGGCCGTCGACGGGGTTTCCTTTTCCATCAAACGGGGGGAGACGCTAGGTTTAGTCGGTGAATCCGGTTGCGGTAAGTCTACGACAGGCATGATGGTCCTGCGCTTGCTGGAACCGACGAGCGGCGATATCCTCTTTGAAGGGGAGAACGTGGCCCAATTTAACAAAAGTCGACTGAAAGACTTTCGCCGCCAAGCTCAGATCGTCTTTCAAGACCCATACGCATCGTTAAATCCGCGCATGTCTGTGGGAGATATCATCGCTGAACCCATGATCCTCCACGGCATCGCCAAGGGCCCCGATTTGACAAAACGGGTGGAAAAGCTGCTTCGCCTCGTCGGTTTAGGACCGCACCATGGCCGCCGTTATCCCCATGAGTTTTCCGGCGGCCAACGGCAGCGAGTTGGCATCGCCCGGGCACTGGCTGTAAATCCGAAGTTGATCGTCTGTGATGAACCGGTCTCCGCATTGGACGTATCCATTCAATCGCAGATATTGAACCTTCTCGTAGAACTGCAACAGGAGATGGGTTTAACCTATCTGTTTATCGCTCACGGTCTGAACGTCATAAAACACATCTCCGATCGCATCGGCGTCATGTATCTTGGCAAGATGGTCGAACTGGCCGGAGGCGACGAATTGATCACCGATCCCTGGCACCCCTACACACGGACACTGATCTCGGCGATCCCCAAACCGCAACCGGGCCAGAAGAGCAACCGTATCATCTTGCAGGGAGACGTGCCGAGTCCAGCCAATCCGCCGAATGGATGCCGTTTTCATACCCGCTGCCCTGAATGCACAGAGATTTGTACATTGACAGAACCGGAGTTTAAGCAGCGGAACGGCCGTTTTGTCGCTTGCCACCATGTGTAAAGGTCTATCGGACAATGAAGTTAATCATGTAACAGCAAATTCTTGAATAAAACCCGACCTTTCACACTTATGTGAAGGGATCGGGTTCTTTTATACAAATTCGTATGATCATATCTGTGATCCAAGGGGACACAAACCTTTTGTTTTAATACAATGTTACAATTTTACTCGGCAACGAAAGGAAATCGAGAGGGGGGCTATCGAATGTCACTATGCAAAAGAATGAATAAGTACACAGCGAAAAAGGAGCTACCATGAACCTAACAATGAGGCAAAACGTATTTCGAGTCCTAATCACAGTTTTAGCTGTGAGCGCATGCTTCCTAATCGGAGCGACTGTTTATCTGTTGAGACCGTTTCCTACACCAGATTCGATCTTAGAACGTAACCTATCGATTGCGCAAGGTAATCCGTCTCTTATGGAACGACATCCCTCTAGTTATCATGTTCCCAGGGAAGCCAGTTTTGAAGTGCAAGGGCATAACCAATGTTCCGCTTTTTCAACGGCCTGCTTGCTGCGTAGTCTCGGTAAGGATGTTAAGGGAGCAGAAGTCTATCGTGAGATCAACTTCAAAATTCCTCTTTCAGGCTATGTTTTGCCCAAGGGGATTATGACCTATCTTGAACAAGAAGGACTACATCCGTCCATATTCCAGGGGACGATAGATACATTAAAAGAAAGAATAAGGCTTGGCTATCCGGTGATTGTCCTTGTCGGTAATGGATTGCTTTGGCAGCATTACATGACGATCCTTGGGTACGACGATGAAAAGGGAGAGCTCTATTTTTTTGATTCCAAAAAAGAAACGGACGAAAACGGCTCTATGCCTGGAAACCGGACGTTACAAGAAGATTATTTTTTGTCCCTGTGGGATAACGGGCTGCCTTGGTTTCACCACATGTACATAATAGCAGCCTCGTAATTGGAGGCAATAAGATAAATATGGAGGGGTCATATTATGCGAATCGACTTGTCAAAGTGTACGATTCGGAGTTGGGAGCTAAAGGATAATGCGGGTTTGTTAGTACAGGCGAATAACTGGAATGTAGCCAAAACCCTACGGGACCATTTTCCCTATCCCTATACAGAATCGGATGGGGATAACTGGCTAAACTGGGTTGTACGAAGCAAACCGGAAACGAATTTTGCGATCACAAATGACGGCAGTATCGTCGGGGGAATTGGATTCAATCTGCAGCCCGATGTTTATTGGCGATCCGCAGAAATTGGCTTTTGGCTCGGTGAAGAGTTCTGGGGACAAGGAATAATGACTGAGGCTGTACCAGCTATGACTACCTATGCTTTTAAGCATTTTGACGTATGCCGGATTTTTGCCAGCGTTTTTGAGACGAATCCTGCTTCGATGAGGGTTCTCGAGAAAAGCGGGTATACTTTTGAAGCCCGGTTGCGAAAAAACGTGACCAAAAACGGCGTTACTTTTGACGAACTGATTTATAGTACTGTCATCTAAAGCGAATCATAGATAAAACGATTTGTTCTAACTATTGCTTGATGACCCTAAAGATGTAATAATTTAATTAAATTGTAAACATAAACCCAGACAAAAGATCGAGTCTGCGGGAGGGATAGCATGAGCAATAGAATTGGAAGGATGGGGATCCGTCAGAAGTTGCTAATCAGCTTTTCTGTTGTCGGAATCTTGCCGCTTCTTTTGTATTCCATCCTAACCAGTCAATTTAGCACAAGCGAACTGGAGAAAGAGGTTTATCTCAACAACCAACTCATCTCAGCCGGAGTGTCCCGAGAAGTGGATCTTCTATTGAATGATCGCCTAAAAACTCTGAACATATCCGCCAAATCATCGGAAATTCAGATGATGAATCCAAATTCGATCCTGCCAGTGTTGAACCAAATCAACGAGCAGTTTCCTGATTTTTTATCGGTCATCGTCACCGATAGTCAAGGTAAACAGATCCTTCGCAACAAAGGGACATTGAGCGATGTTTCCGATCGGGATTATTTTAAACGAATCAAGTCCGGTGCCCAGTATGCGGTCAGTGAGGTCGTCACCGCCAAAGGAACAGGCAAATCGACGACGGTGCTATCCGTGCCCATCCGGAACGGCGAGGGTGTACTCATCGGTTCACTCTGTGCTTCTCTCGATTTACAAGTGATCAGCGAACTCCTTAGTCATGTGAAAATTGGCCGCACAGGTTATGTATGGATGACAGACAATATGGGACGGACATTGGCTCATCCCGATAGCGATTATGTAAAAGAACAAAAAGATATGAGCCAAGTTCCCGTTGTCATGGAGGCCATGAAAGGCGGCTCAGGTGCTACGGCCTACAGCTACGAAGGGGAGAAAAAGCTGGCTGGCTATTCATTTGTCCCCCTAACCGGTTGGTCCGTGTATGCTTCACTGCCTGAGGCGGAAGCATTAGAAGGCGTCGCCAAGATCAAAAATCTGGCTTGGTTATCAGTCGTTGCAGCTATTGCAATTGCGGGAATAGCGGGATCAATTCTTGCCCGGGCTTTTAGCCGTCCATTGAACGAAATGATTACTGCCTTGCAAGCCGTAGCTGCCGGTGACTTGTCTCATCGTATTGAGGGGAAACGTAAGGATGAACTGGGTCGCTTGATAGATGCGTTCAATCAAATGATAGAACACTTACGCCATATCATTGGCACAGCCGGCAGTTCCTCGGTGCACTTGGCCGTTGCAGCTAATGAAATTGCTACTGCCAGTGAAGAAGTAACTTCAGCGTCGACGCAAGTATCCGGCAACATTCAGCAGGTTGCAGAAGATGTCATCAAAGGCAGTGATGCTGTGAGGGACACCTTTAACGTCGTCGTTGACCTGTCCAGACTGATCAAAGCTGCTGAGAATCAAGCGGCTGATGGAGTGAAAAATTCCGAAATCACCCGGAATGCAGTCAAAGAAGGTTATCAGACCGTAAATGAAACGGTAACGTATATGCAGCAAATCCGCTCAAAAATGGTTGAGACAGAGGAAATCATCACCACACTTAGCAAGTATTCCGAACAAATTGGTTCGGTGACGAACACCATTGCCAATATTGCAGCCCAGACAAACTTATTAGCGCTGAACGCAGCCATCGAAGCGGCCCGTGCCGGGGAAGCTGGGCGAGGCTTTGCCGTAGTGGCCGAAGAAGTGCGAAAACTGGCTGAACAGTCGAATCAAGGTGCCGCAGAAGTAGCGGCGTTGACCCAAAAGGTGTCTGAAGAAACTGCCTTGGCTGTCGCTGCGACTCGTGGCAGCCGAAATGAGGTGGAAGAAGGAACGGCCGTCGTAGGTAAGGCGGGAAAGGCTCTTGAAAATATATTGGCGGCAGTGGAACAGACGGCATCGGATGTCTATGACATGGTCAAAATCAACCGCGATGTGGCCAACGATTCTGAACAGGTTGTTCGCCTGATGGAGTCATTGAAATCAATCATGGATGATGTGGCCCTTCAAGTGAAGGAAGTGGCAGCAGCCACCGATGAAACGCTGTACTCCATGAGAAACGTTGTCACCGGTGTAGGCGAGGTCAATGGCATGGCCACAGAATTAAAGAGGACTGTTGAACAGTTTCAGGTGTAAAATAAAAACACACCCCCGGGCCGTCACGGCATCAACAGGGGTGTGTTTTATTTTACTTTATATCAAGGGTGCTCAAATCATTCTATCGAGTTCTGAAGATAGAATTAGCCTTGTAAACGGGTATAGTTCAGCAGGCCTCCTGCCTTGATAATCGCCACTTGACGTGCCGTAAGATCAGGGCGCACTAAGAAGGTTTCGCCGGTCGTCACATTGCGCACTTCCAAGGTCTCGCTCGTACCCAGTTTGGCGGCTAAATCGGCGATCTCAAGGGTATCTCCTTGGCTCACCTTAGCGGCATCGGCTTCACTAGCAAAGGTGAGAGGCAGAATGCCGAAGTTGACCAGGTTGGCCCGATGGATACGGGCAAAAGACTGGGTGATGACAGCTTTGATGCCTAGATACATAGGCGCTAGCGCGGCATGTTCCCGAGACGAGCCCTGACCGTAGTTTTGTCCACCCACGATGATCCCGCATCCGGCTGCTTTCGCCCGGTCGGCAAAGGTGCTGTCGACACCGGCGAAGACGTGCTGGCTGATGGCGGGGATATTGGAACGCAGGGGGAGGATCTTCGCGCCTGCCGGCATGATGTGGTCGGTGGTGATGTTATCTCCCACTTTGAGGATGACCTTCGCCTTGAGGCACTCGGGCAGAGGCTGATTGATCGGCAGCGCCTTGATGTTCGGTCCACGGAGAACTTCCACCGTCGAAGGATCTTCGGCAGGAGCCAGAACCATCCGATCATCGATGAGGAATTCTTCCGGCATGACGACGTCGATCGCTTCGCCCAGTTCACGAGGATCGGTGAGCACACCGGTCAGTGCGGCAGCGGCAGCGATTTCCGGACTGGACAAGTATACCTTGGCGTCGGCAGTTCCGCTGCGGCCTTCAAAGTTTCGGTTGAAGGTCCGGATCGAAACAGCGCCGGAGTTCGGGGACTGACCCATGCCAATGCAGGGGCCGCAAGCCGATTCAAGGATCCGTGCCCCCGCGGCAATCAGGTCGCCCAGGGCGCCGTTACGAGCAAGCATTTCAAAGACCTGGCGGCTGCCGGGGGCGATCCCTAAGCTGACTGTCGGGTGAACGGTCTTTCCTTTGAGGATGCCTGCCACCTTCATCAGGTCAGCGTAGGAAGAGTTGGTACAGGAACCGATTAAAACCTGATCCACTTTGATGGAACCCACTTCACGGACAGTTTTGACGGCATCAGGGGAATGGGGGCAGGCGACCATCGGTTCCAGCGAGGAAAGGTCAACGGTGATCATTTCTTCGTAGGTGGCATCTTCGTCGGGCTTCAGTTCGCTCCAGGCTTGTTCACGGCCTTGGGCTTTCAGGAAAGCCAGAGTGACTTCGTCGGACGGGAAGATGGACGTGGTCGCACCGAGTTCGGCGCCCATGTTCGTGATGGTCGCCCGTTCGGGAACGGACAAGGTCGCTACGCCGGGGCCGCAGTATTCGACGATTTTGCCGACGCCGCCTTTGACGGTCAATTGGCGTAGGACTTCGAGAATGACGTCCTTCGCCGAGACCCAGGGGGAGAGTTGTCCAAGCAGGTTGACTCCGACGACTTTCGGGCAGGTTAAGTAGAAGGGACCGCCGCCCATGGCTACGGCCACATCGAGTCCACCGGCACCGATAGCGATCATGCCGATACCGCCGCCCGTCGGGGTATGAGAGTCGGAACCGAGCATCGTCTTCCCAGGTACGCCGAAGCGCTCCAGGTGGACTTGGTGACAGATGCCGTTGCCGGGACGAGAGAAATGGATGCCATGCTTGGCAGCGACCGTTTGCAGGAAGCGATGGTCGTCAGCATTCTCGAAACCGCTTTGCAGAGTGTTATGATCAACGTACGAGACGGATAGCTCAGTTTTTACTTTTGGTACGCCCATGGCTTCGAATTGTAGATAGGCCATTGTCCCCGTTGCATCTTGCGTCAATGTCTGATCGATGCGAATCGCGATTTCTTTACCGGGAACCAATTCACCTTCTAATAGGTGTGCTCCCAAGATCTTTTGTACAAGGTTTTTGCCCACAGTTTCCCCTCCTATGGTTAATCACTTGTTCAATGTAACAAATATTCCAGAGGGCGTCAATTTAAATGATGACACTATCGAGAAGTATACTGCACACAGTGAAGTGCAGAAAAATTAGCAGGATTTTATGGTTGCCAAAGAGAACAAACAACCGGATACGTTTCCCAAACTTTTTTTACGAATTGAAAAAACAGTCTGCAGCGATCACCATGCTCAGGCTCGATACGGAGTGTATGCATCATGTTTCATATTGTACTTGTTGAGCCAGAAATTCCACCGAATACGGGAAATGTAGCCCGTCTCTGTGCCGGCACCGGTTGTGTGCTCCATCTGATCAAACCGCTCGGCTTTTCTGTGGATGACAAACAACTAAAACGGGCGGGTCTTGATTATTGGCACCTCGTTGAGATCCACTACCATGACAACTGGGAAGCTTTTCGAAAGGCCTATCCGGAAGCAAATTTGTACTTATTGAGCACGAAAGGTCATAAACGCTATAGTGATGTCGCCTACCAGCCTGGAGATTTCTTTGTCTTCGGCAAAGAAACGAAAGGCCTGCCGTCAGCGATTTTGGAGGCTCATCCAGAACAGGTGGTTCGCATCCCTTTGGTCGGCGATGCTCGTTCGCTCAATTTGTCCAACGCCGTATCGGTTGTCCTATTCGAGGGGCTGCGACAAACGGGGTTTACCGATCTAGTCTAATCTTCAAGGAGTTTTAATGTAGAAGGAGGACGAAGAGATGGAGGGACAGATCAAGCGGATCGGAGTGTTAACAGGAGGCGGCGACTGTCCGGGATTGAACGCTGTCATTCGTGCCGTTGTGAAGACGGCCATTCGTCGTTACAACTTGGAGGTCATCGGAATTATCGATGGTTTTTATGGTCTCGTCAATGACATCATGGAACCAATGACTGAAGAAAAGGTCGCCGGAATCCTTCACCGCGGTGGAACGATCCTGGGCACGACGAACCGAGACAATCCATTTCGCTATGCCGTCGAAAAAGAGGGTCAGCTTACTTTTGAAGATCGTTCGGAACAGTGTATAGAGAACTTGCGCCGCCGGGGGATCGATGGGCTGGTCGTCATCGGCGGTGACGGAAGTCTCTCTATCGCTTTAGAGTTTCATAAAAAAGGAATCCCCGTCGTCGGGGTGCCGAAAACTATCGATAACGACTTGTCTGCCACCGATGTGACCTTTGGCTTTGACTCGGCCGTCACTACGGCTACAGAAGCCTTAGACCGGCTCCATACGACGGCCGAATCGCACCACCGGATCATGATTTTGGAGGTCATGGGCCGTTATGCCGGTTGGATCGCCCTTTATTCCGGGGTAGCCGGCGGAGCGGACGTGATTCTGATTCCGGAAATACCTTTTGATTTAGATAAAGTCTGTAACCATATTCGTACACGAGCCGAAAAGGGACGCAAGTTCTCCATCGTCGTCATCGCCGAAGGAGCCAAAGAGATCGGCGGCGAGATGGTCGTCCAGAAAATGGTCGCCCAGAGTCACGATCCGGTTCGCCTCGGCGGCATCGGTCAGTCGATCGGACAAAAGCTGGAGATGTGCACCGGAATGGAAACGCGGGTCACTGTTTTAGGTCACGTACAGCGGGGCGGTTCGCCGACGGCGCAAGATCGCATCCTGAGCACTCGCTATGGTTCAGCGGCCGTTGATGCGGTGATGGAGGGGAAATTTGGCCACATGGTGGCCCTGCGAACTCCGAAGATCTTGGCTGTTCCCTTACAAGAGGCGGTAGGTACGGCCAAACAGGTCAATACCGATGGGCAGATTGTCAAAGCGGCCAAATCGGTGGGAATATCATTCGGCGATTAGTGCCATAATTCTGCTAATATGAAGCCGATGAAACAGGGATTGATGCTGCTTCAATTATCTATTGAATGACTGTGGAGGTCGATCATTTTTGTACGCACCGAACAACATACCGTCTGCCGATTTCGCCATCATCGGTGGTTCCAGCACGAACTCATTGCGTTTTCCGGAAGCTATCGATTTCCCCGGTGTGACGGTGCTTGAAACTTATCCCGGTTGGGAAACGCCTTTTGGTCCCAGTCCTGCTTTTGTTCTCTTTGATTTAAATGGCCGTCGTACCTTAACTTGTGTGATGCACGGTTGGCGGCCTGGCGTTAAGCGAGCTGATGCGTCTCGGCAAATCTTCTGGGTCTTTCAGCAAGCGGGCGTAAAAAAAGTCCTTTCTGAAGGTGGCGTGGGGGCGATCAACGAATTGCTTCGGCCTCGCGATTTAGTCATCCCTCACGACTATTTGGACTTTTCCATGCGCAAAGATGTGGATTTGGGAACAGGCTATCTGCTCATCATGCGCCAGCCTTTTTGTCCGGAACTGCGGCGCGCTTTTTTGAAGGTATCGGAAGAATTACCTGGTCAAGGGCGGGTTTTTGATCGGTCAAAGTATGTCGTTACCGATGGACGCCACTTTGAGAGCCCTGCAGAAGTACAGTACTACCGCATGGCCGGGGGCGATGTGATCGGGCAGAGTGTGGCGCCGGAAGTCTACTTAGCCCGAGAAATCGGAGCTTGCTATGCCCGCTTAGAACTGGTTGTCAATTACGCCGAAGGCATCATTACAGACTGGTCCCACCAGGAACTGAAAGATATCTTCTTCGAAGAATCAGCTTTAGCAGGACGGCGACTGCTCATGGCCTTAGCAGCACTTCCGGAAAAGCCGCCGGCAGTGGGAGAATGCGGATGTGCTGAACTGCGCAAACCGACGCTTTTGCGAGAGCGGACTGGAGAGTAACCGGAAAAAATAAAATGTGCAAAAAAAGTGCTCACGCTTTAAAGGAAGCCCCAGCTGTGTGGAGTCCATAGCTGGGGCTTCCTTTATCCCAGGTTGAATTGTTGTCGAGAGGAGATTTTTCTCGAAGATTTACGAAGCACCATAAACGTAAAGAGTTTTGCTAAAAAAATAATCGTTACATAACATTCGCCAAGGAGATTCGTGGTATAACTGTATTAGAGATATATGACATAAAAAGGCAGAGGCAGAAGGAGGCAGACTCAAATGTTATTGACAATTGGTGCGTGCAGTCTAATCACTCTTTGTTGTGGATTTTTTTATTTTCTCGGATACCGTGAAGGGAGCAATCAGTGTAGGAATATGATCAATGACCGATTCCAATAGGTTATACGATTTACAACCAGGGTATTTTATCTGTTTCATCACCCCGCAGGATCGGGGTGATTTTTGATTTTAATGGCTCTGGGACATCTTTTAGTTTGACTTCTTCGATCCGGAGGATTTCGATCGTGTCCACTTTTAGTCGTTGGGCCAGTTCCTTTGCTGTCAAGCAGCGGTTTTTACGCAATTCCTTTACGGTCTTGTTCATCACGCCGAATCCGAACATGGGATGATCTCTCCTTAATGCTGGTTCTGGGAAAAACCCTTGATGAGAACATATCATAAATCAGGGAAACGGGATAGGAGGGGTGTACCAGATGAATAGTAGAGGAAGCATCCTGTGGTTTACCTTACTCGTCGTGTTTTACACCACCTACCGGGAGATCGTTAAAGGAAAGGACACATAAGGATTTTCGATGAAAAAATCCACCCCTTGCGGAGTGGACTTTTTTTAGCGATCTTGGTTCTGCGGATGATTGCGAACTTCCGGTTCGCCGGGGCTTTGAACTTTTGTCTGCGGGTTTTCGGTCGCCTGGGTTTTAGATTTCTTGCTGTCCTTACCTTTACCCATTGTGCTCACCTCCACGCCTAGTATGCCCCAAGAAAATTGTAAAATTTAATAGTAGTAATTACTATCAGATATTGATTATCGAGAGCAACTGTTTTATCATCATAGACGAGAATACTTATAAGAATCGATGAAAGGTTGGTCGTGAGCTATGCGAATCATAACTGATCTATTGCTTACTGATGAACAACAGGATAGTATCCTCGCTCAAGCGAGAGAAATTGCTTGTGAAGAGAACGTCCATGAACCTCAAGCAGTTCGGGTTTTTCAAGAAAAGGGAGAACTATGCCTGCAAGTTTTAGGTCAAAATCCGATCACCCGGGTTCGGCGAATAACGGGATATCTAAGCACAACAGATCGCTTCAACGATGCCAAGTTAGCTGAACTCGCCAATCGTACACCCCATATGGGACAAGGTTCTTGTTCCTGTGACGGTGAGTTAGATGCCGTAGATTTGCTTTGGAAGCAAAAAAAGGCTGCCGATGATTTGTCCCAGGAAGAAAAACAGAGCGTATTGGCTGATTTCGGCAAAGCGGTGTAGGAACGAATAGCCATACAGAGAGATACAGTGTGTTAGATAAGTACTCCTATTTTTGGGGGTGCTTTCTTTTTTCTCTTGTTCGGTAAATTATTTGATTACTCAAGGAAAGTGATAATTTTTTAGACATTTTTCATCGTATAATAAATGTAGAAGGGTGGGGGGAGGCGGAGAAAATGAAAACACGCGTTGTCGTCTATGAACTCCAACTGGAAGGCAGTGAAAAGCTTAAAGATGGCGTAAAGGAGTTTCTGGACGAACAGAGGAATGAAGGTGCAGTTCAAGTCATCATCAATCGCATCGAATCGTTTGGGAAAAAACAGTTTGTCATTGAAGCTGAAGTCAGCTTCTTTTCGAATTGAACTGCCTCTGGACTACCAATGAACTACCAATGAACCACCTGAGAATATAGCCCAACCTCGCCGATTGGCGGGGTTGTCTTTTTTATCCCGTTGACAGACAATGCAATAAGGGCCGTTGTCATCTGGTTGATTTAAATTAAAA
This sequence comes from Heliobacterium chlorum, assembly GCF_014502795.1. Classification (GTDB taxonomy): domain Bacteria; phylum Bacillota; class Desulfitobacteriia; order Heliobacteriales; family Heliobacteriaceae; genus Heliobacterium; species Heliobacterium chlorum. The sequence continues at coordinate 120,205 of NZ_JACVHF010000008.1, read as the reverse complement.
GGCGTATAATATAATGTACTAACTATGTAAAGTGAATTTCCAGGTAGAAAAAGAAAATAACGTAAGCGAATTAAAAAGTATTTGCTTACGTTTTCCATGCTTTTTCACTAGTAAACATCACAGGGATGAAAGGAAGCGACCATATGGAGAATGTAAGACCTACCCGGGCACAAGCAGATGCGTTACTACGGGAGTTTAATAAAAATGACAGCCTCATTAAGCACGCTTATGCGGTCGAGGCCGTCATGAGACATTTTGCAGAGCTCTTCAACGAAAGGGATCCGGAAAAGTGGGCCGTCATCGGACTGTTGCACGATATTGATTATGAGATGTATCCCGAGCAACATTGTGTGAAGGCGAAGGAAATTTTATCAGCTAAGGACTATCCCGAAGATTATATTCACGCTGTTCAAAGCCACGGGTGGGGTATCTGTGTCAATGTTCAACCGGTAGAGCAAATGGAAAAAGTACTCTATACGATTGACGAATTGACGGGTTTGATCGCTGCCACGGCGATGCTCCGTCCGAATAAGAGTATCCTTGACTTGGAAGTTAAATCAGTGAAAAAGAAGTGGAAGCAAAAAAGCTTTGCTGCCGGTGTGAACCGCGAAATCATCGAAAAGGGTGCTCAAATACTAGGTATGGATCTGGAAACCGTCATCGGAGAGACGATCCAAGGGATGCAAAGGGTCGCGGAAACGATCGGTTTAAAAGGAGATATGTGAGATGAATGGGGATGCGCCTGTTGTTCCGGTAGAGGTGGCGAAAGAGCAAGTGCGTCAGATGGGTATGATGATGGCGTCGCTCTATCGTCATTTAGCCCAATCCATTGTCGATGAAATAGGGGAAGAACGCGGAAAAGAGGTTATCAGCCGAGCAATTGAAAACTACGGCTCTGAGCGGGGGGAGAAGCAGCGACAACGTGTACTCGCTGCCGGGCACGCTCATGAACCACAGAACTATGGCAAGTTGCCTGACTTACCCTCTTTCGGCTGGGATGTGGAAGGAGTGAACGGGGAAGACCCGACTCATATTCGCATTACTTATTGTCCCTTTGCCGCTGAATGGCGAGACCACGGCTTTGAAAAACTAGGTCGGCTGTACTGTGCCATCGACCAGGCCAAGTATGAAGCATTCCACCCCGATAGCGACTTGGTCCATCTCAAAAATGTTCTTGATGGCGATCGGTTTTGTGAGATACGATGCCAGAGGAAAGATATCCCCTAGGAGAAAAGGCAGGGAACAATTATGCGTCTTTTCGCGGCGATTCTATTTCCCACCGAAGTAGTTGCTGAACTGGCACAACTTCAGCGAACGATTGAACAGAGAGTGATAAAAGCCCGTATGGTGTCCCCAGCGAATCTCCACCTGACGCTGCAGTTTCTCGGCGAAGTCACCCCAGACAAGCTTCCTTCGATTAAATCCTCCCTCAAGAAAGCGGGCGAAGCGTCTGTGCCTTTTTCCCTCCGTTGGGAACAGCGGCTAGGTCATTTTGGGCCCCTTCATCCGATGAGAGTCTTATGGCTGGGCTTGCAGGAGGAGCAGTCGGGGTTAAGGCAACTACAGATCGAAGTTGCCCGGAAGTTGACCGCAGTCGGTTTTCCACCGGAACAGAAACGTTACGAACCCCATGTCACAGTCGCTCGAGACATTTTCTGGCGAGAGCCGGAAAACTGGAGTATTTCGGTTCCCTCGATTCCGAGTTTTAAGGTGAACGAGTTTGTTCTCATGGAAAGCCGCATCGAGCGGGGAAGAGCGCCCGCCTATGAGAAGATGGACTCATTTTCACTCGGCGGGAATAGGTAAGGTTCATCTATAAACGGGTAAGAAGAGACTAGAAAAGCGTCAGTTGCGTGATTGGTTCAGCCATCTCAGGCCGATCCTCTCGCGATGAGTTCACCATCGTCGATACTTCAACCATCTCCATCTCGCCAGCGGGGTAGGGCTCCCATAGGCTGGTAAAGGGATAGTCTTTCGACGGCCCTGGATCCAGCCAGATTCGGCATTTTTCGATGGGGAGTATGACTGGCATCCGGTCATGGACGGATGAGACCAGTTCATTCGGTTTTGTAGTGACAATCGTACAAGAATGGATGGTTTCACCAGCAGGTGACCTCCATAAAGACCAGAGTCCAGCAAAGGCAAAGACCTTTCGATTTCGGAGGGTAAAGCGATAGGGGATTTTGCTTTTACCAGCTTGTCTCCACTCATAGAAACCATCTGCCGGGATGAGACAGCGTTGCGAAAAGAGTAAGTCTTTAAAGGCGGCCTTTTCACGAAGCGTTTCTGCTCTGGCATTGATCATGCTATAACCGATACGGATATCCTTGGTCCAACGCGGAAGGAGGCCCCAACGAGCCATCCTGGCTGTGGGCCCCTTTTCCTGGACGATCATCAGGATGTCTTGACCAGGTGATACATTGAATCGCGGAGTAAACTCTTGCGCTGTCGCAGAAGGAACACCGAGGATTTCTAACAATTCTGCCGGGCTGACGGTGAGGGTGAAACGGCCACACATGGAGCATCATCCTTTCTTAGCGATCCCAGCTGAAACCGAAGGGAATTTGACGAGTAAAAGCGCGTATATAACCTCCTGACTCGCCCTATGATGGGAGGGGGAGGGTGTTATCAATGGATTGGAAAGAACAATTACTTAAAAAACATAACAGTTTTCAGGAAGAGCAAAACAACATTGAAAATTCGGTCAGGGATTTGATTAGCGAACTCAAAGAAGAAGATATATTGTTGACGGCTATCCCTTCTGGGGATTACTGGACCTTCCAAATCAAACACGCTAAAGTGAGTATCTCGATCAAAGAGATTCGGGAAGAAAGAAAGTCAAATACAAGTCTGAAAGATGTCATTGGAAAAATGATAACCGAAAAAATAAAGTTTATAAATCTATAGAATCATAGAGATTATGCTGAGCATTGGCTCAGTTTTTTGCTTTAAATCCATTTCCGGGAGATGTACTTGTCCGAATTGCAAAACAACTATTTGGGACTTATACCCTAGTATTTTATTGGATAGAATGGGACCGAAAGTACGTAAGCTCTTTAGCTGGAGGTCTTCCGATGGAACCGAAACTAATTGAGTTGAAGAACGGTCCCGAAGACATTTTTAAAGAACAGTTAGAACTGCGAAAGAACCAATATTATTCGACTCTATACCGGTTAGCCTATTTGACGATTTGGACAGAGGAGGAACCGTCAAGTGAGGTGTTTGAAAAAGAATATCGTAGATCCTTCTGGCGTATGATGGAGATAGAATCTGAATTGGAGAGCGTTGGTGTTTTGTTTACAGAAAACCCCCGTTCCTCGGAGTGAGGACGGGGGTTTGGCCTAGTACGGGATATGTTCATGAGCGGATCCCCTGTTTTCCAGAACCTTAGAAGATATCCGATTTTGCCTTCGAAATGCCTAGGTTTCTCCATACGTACATTACAGATAATAAATCGCCGCTATCCACTCTGCTTGCTTCTTCTCGAGGGTTACCGATGAATTCGACAGTCGGAGTTGATGAGGATAATCTAGTCGAATGAATGTTGGAGATCGATTTTTCCATGCTGTCACCAAAGACACCGGTACACATAATGAAGACTAAGAACCCACCGATACCAATGACTATCTTTTTGACCCATCTCCAACGAAGAGTAGTTCCGCAACGGGGGCAGGTTTTCTCCTTCGCAGCAACGTCTTGGTGACAGACCTTACAGGTAGTTAGTCCTTTTAATACCATGGACATCATCTCCTTAAAAATTCACTTGTCCCCAACCTGTCCAAGGTTGGGTTTCATATTTTCTTAACAGGGGGCATTTTCAAGTATATGCAGTATAGGATGGCTTGATATCTATAGTCGCAACCGTACCATATCCCGCCTGCAGTGCTGGAGGAGATTACTCAATCATGAGTAATCGTTGCTCGGCCTTTGTCTAAGAGACTGAGGCAGGTTACGAAAAGGTAAAAAAAGAGGAGAGCCGGTAAAGACTCTCAAAAAATATCTTGCAGGGTGCAAAAATTGATGTAAAATATAACGCATAGCTTTAGCATGTATTTGACCACAATGCTGACCACAACAAAATATGCTCATCCAGAGAGGTGGAGGGAAAGGGCCCGATGAAACCCGGCAACCCGTCTTCTCGTCGACAAGGACAGGAGACATGGTGCCAATTCCTTCAGGACGTTTTGTCCTGGCAGATGAGAGGCGGAAAGAAAGTACCCCTGCGTCTGTGCAGAGGTTTTTTTGTTTTAATGGATAAGCAAGGTTGATGAAAAGGCGGTTGAAGAATGAGTAACAAGTCGCCATATAGCCCAGGGACCGGAACACAGGGAGAAGTGATCACCCGGCCCCAGATCTTTACTTTAGGGCAACCCCCTAACGAGTTTTTGCTGGAATCGGGACAGCGGCTTGGGCCGATCGATATCGTCTATGAAACTTATGGCACATTAAACGCTGACCGTTCCAACGCGATCCTCATCGTCCATGCGTTGACGATGGATCACCACGCGGCGGGGAAAAACGATCCCGCCGACAAAGCTCCCGGCTGGTGGGATGAACTCATCGGTCCTGGGAAGCCCTTTGATACAAACCGATTTTATATGATCTGTTCTAACGTATTGGGCGGCTGCCGGGGAACAACGGGTCCGACTAGCATTAATCCTGCTACGGGAAAGCCTTTTGGAATGGATTTTCCCGTCTACACCATCAGGGACATGGTCCGGGTGCAACGTGAATTGATAAGCCATTTGGGTATCGATCATCTCCTACTGGTCGCGGGTGGATCGATGGGCGGGATGCAGGTCTTGGAATGGGGCGTAACATTTCCGGAGATGATGGACGGACTCATGCCGATCGCTACATCAGGACGTATGACCGCCCAGAACATTGCCTTTAACGAGATTATGCGCCAGACGATCATGCTCGATCCTGCCTGGAACCGGGGTGACTACTACCCAGGAACCGGACCGGCGGCAGGTCTCAGCATTGCCCGTATGCTGGGTATGGTCACCTATCGGAGTGATGAATTGTTCACGGCCCGATTTGGGCGGCGCATGACGAACCACTACCCGGAAGCTTACTATAACTTTGAAAACCGCTTTGAGATTGAAAGCTATCTCCATTATCAAGGAGAAAAGCTAGTTGAGCGCTTTGACGCAAACACCTTTATCCTCTTATGTAAGGCGATGGATCTTCACGATATCGGCCGAGGTCATGGCGGTTATGAAGCGGCGTTAGCATCGATCCAAGCCCAAACCTACTTCATCGGAGTAGACTCGGATTGGCTATATCCCCCTCTGTACATGGTAGAGATGGCTGAAATCATGAAAAAAGCAAAGGGTCAAGTGGAATACTGGGAGTTGAAAAGCCCTCACGGTCATGATGCCTTCTTGATTGAATTTGAAAAGATGCGTCCCGTTGTGGCATCCTTTGTTCAGGAGCTGGCGCAAAGTAGAGGACTATAACTTATCGATTTTTCTAGGCTCGAACAGACGCCCCGGGTTGGTAAATAGTATTGGGAAATGACGCCCCATTTGGGGCGTCATTTTTTCGTAAATTTTTTCCAAATATCGTACTATCTACGAGGTTCGGATAATATTCTATTTAAAAGAAGATAAATCGTACTGGGGGGGTGGCAGCGATAAAGGTCAATATCCTCCTCCCACTGTTGAATATGGCCTTCTTCTTTGCCTGGGGGCACGTCATCTGGTGGAAGGGGAAACTTGAGTGGATCGCCGGTTCTGCTGAGGCTAAGGATCGGGCAGGACTTGCTCGTTGGGTGGGGCTGCATTTTCTCACCATGAGCGCTGCTTCGTTGATCATTGCTGTGGCGGGATTGTGGATTCCTGATCGCTACGGGATGGCCTATTTCTTCGGTTATCTGCTCGTCATCGGGTTGTGGTTGCATTGGGTAGGTTCCGGTACCCGGAAGTTCTGAGCTTAAGTGATCAATTCTTCCGAAAAACCTTCTTGACAAGTCACAGGGTTTAGATTATACATATTTGAGAAACTATTGTTGAATGAAAGTCTAACCACTGCAAGCGATTGAGAATTTCTGATTTCCTGTGATTTCATGGATTGACATTCCCTTTTACGGTTGCTAGTATATTCAATAATATGTGAAAATAACGATGATAGGGAATAGTAAGTATTCTTGCTGGACTCAGAGAATCGCTGGATGGTGCGAAGCGATCGATGCAGAAACTGAACTCTCCCTTGAGTTGCCGACCGAACTCGTGTGACGACAGTAGGCTCGGACGGAGACTTCCACCGTTACAAGGAAGGGGATATCGGAACAAACCTAGTTCCCGTATCCTATGGAGTGAACGGCATAACTGTGCCGTTAATTTGAGTGGTACCACGGAGGCAACCCCCTTCGTCTCATTTCGATGAGGCGTAGGGGGTTTTTTGTTTAAGTACGCTATGGTCGGATGAAGGAGTGAAGACCCTTGACGGAATTGTTGAAGATCACCATCGGGGACCTGTTGGATGAGAAGGCCGATCGTTACCCCAACAAAGACGCCCTTGTGTATACCGATTACCGCAATCTTCGGCTGAGCTATAGCCAGCTTCGGGAGAAAACGAACCAGGTCGCCAAGGGTCTCATGGCTTTAGGGATTGATAAAGGTGAACATATCGCGATCTGGGCCACAAACTACCCTGAATGGATCGAAACGCAGTTTGGCAGCGCCAAAATGGGGGCGGTTTTGGTCACCGTCAACACGAACTACCGGTCCTTTGAATTGGAATACTTGCTGCGCCAATCTGATTCGACGACCCTCTTGCTGATCGAAGGCTTTCGGGAGAATAACTTTGTTGAAACCGTATATGAATTGTTCCCGGGGTTAAAAGAGGCTGAACCGGGGAAATTTCACTGTTCCTGGATGCCCAAATTAAAAAACGTCATCTTCATCGGTCGTAATCCCGAGGAAAAACATCCCGGTATGTTTAGTTGGCAAGACCTGCTGGACATGGGCGGGAGTATCTCTGATGAGGCTTTGGATGATCGACAGCGATCCCTGCATTATGATGACGTCATCAACATGCAGTATACCTCGGGCACGACAGGCTTTCCCAAAGGGGTCATGCTTACCCATTACAACATTATCAATAACGCGAACATGGTCTCTGATTGCCAGCGCTGGACCGCTGATGACCGACTCTGCTTCCCGGTCCCCCTCTTTCACTGCTTTGGCTGCGTGATGAGCACGCTCGCCTGCGTCACCAAGGGGGCGACGATGGTTCCTTTAGAATACTTTTCGGCTCAGGCTGTTTTAGAGGCGATCGAGCGAGAAAAATGCACCGCTCTCTATGGGGTTCCAACCATGTTCATCGCCGAACTGGATCATCCCGACTTTGAGAAGTATAATCTCTCATCGCTGCGTACGGGCATCATGGCAGGCTCACCTTGTCCTATCGAAGTCATGCGGAAAGTAGTCAACCGAATGGGCATCCGGGAAATTACTATCGCTTATGGACAGACAGAGTCCTCACCGGTGCTTACTCAGACGACCCCGGAAGATAGTTTGGAGCGACGGGTTTGTACGGTGGGCCGGAAACTTCCCCATGTAGAGGTGAAAATCGTCCAACCCGATACAGGTCTGGAAGTCCCCCGGGGAGTACAAGGCGAACTATGGGCCCGAGGCTTTGGCGTCATGAAGGGGTATTATAAAAACGACGAAGCTACGGCTGCAGCCATCGACGACGAAGGCTGGCTCCACACGGGAGACTTGGCAACGATGGACGAGGAAGGCTATTGCCGCATCACAGGCCGGGCAAAAGATATGATCATCCGGGGCGGAGAAAACATCTACCCCCGCGAAGTGGAGGAATTCCTCTACACCCATCCGAAAGTGAAAGACGTACAAATCATCGGTGTGCCTGACCCCAAGTATGGGGAAGAAGCTTTGGCCTGCGTCATCGTGAAAGAAAACGAGACAGTGAGCGAAGAGGAACTCCGCACGTACTGCCGAGGAAAAATCGCTCGCTACAAGATTCCAAAGTATTTCCGATTTGTTGATAGTTTTCCGATGACCGCTTCTGGGAAGATTCAGAAGTTTAAGCTGCAAGAGACCTATATCCGTGAGCTCGGATTGGAGGACGCGGCCAATATAGAGACGGCATAACCTATTGCATTGTTGATATGTTTTCGCAAGTTTCGACATTTTTCTCGGGCCTTTTTCCTTAATATTAGGGAAAGGGCCTTTTTCATCGAACTTTAAGGGGCCTTTCATGAAGTACTCTTCTGATGGGAAAAGCTTCTGAACGAGGAGTTTTTGTTGCTAAAAGAAAGCGATGAAGTGAGAAGGAGAGACACCGATGGTGGAGAGCGATCGCTTGGATGAAATCGTCCAAGCCTGGAGGGACGCTGAGAATCCAGTAGTGTTTACGGGAGCAGGAATGAGCACCGCTTCGGGGTTGCCTGATTTTCGGTCAGCCCGGGGGCTCTGGAAACAACAGCCCGAGAGTCTAGCGACCCTCACGGCCATGCGCAAAGAACCTGATGAATTCTACTTCTTTTATCAGTGGCGCATCGCCCGTTTGTGGGAAGTTCAACCTAACGATGGTCATAAGCGTCTGGTCGAACTGGAACGGCAAGGCCGCGTAAAGACCATCATCACCCAGAATGTCGATGCTCTCCACCAGCGTGCTGGATCTCAGTCCGTGATCGAACTTCACGGCACCTTGCGAACAGTAAGCTGTGTCCACTGTCACGCCCGTTTTGAAAGCCGCCAGTTGTTGCCGAAAGGAGAAGCCTGGGAGGCTGAATACCGGGCGGGGTTATATCGTCACGGAGAGGAGTGCTGCTGTCCCAAGTGCGGCAAAATGCTCCGGCCAGATGTGGTCCTGTTCGGCGAGTCATTGCCTCAAGATAGTTGGATGAAGGCAGTAGAGTGGAGCCGGCGGTCCGACTTCTTCGTAGTGATTGGGTCGTCTCTCGTCGTCGGTCCTGCGAATCTCTGTCCGCTTTGGGCTGCCGAGGGCGGTGGGCGTCTGCTCATCATCAATGCCGCGCCGACGCCCTTGGATGATAAAGCCGCTTGGATCGTCAGAGAACCTGCTTCCGATGTGCTGAAACGCATTGCCGAGAAAATGGTTCCTTAAACGCGGGGAATTGGATGCTCGTTAAACGAGGTTCAGCCAATGGGCTCCTTGAGCCACGATAAAACAGACGAATCCTGCCAACAGGGTGTTCATGACTACGGAAAGGAGGGGCCAGCGCCAGGTTCCCGTTTCTTTACGCATGGTCAGAAGTGTTGTCGCACAAGGGAAGTGGAGCAGAGAGAAGAGCATCACGTTTACAGCGGTCAACCAGGTCCAACCGTGGTCGATGAACAACCGGGCCAGTTCCTCAATGCTGTCTAACTCAACGAGTCTTCCTCCGGCTAGATAACTCATAATCAAGATCGGAAGCACGATCTCGTTGGCGGGCAGTCCTAGGATGAAGGCGAGCAGAATATACCCATCCATGCCTAGGGCAACGCCGAGCGGGTTCAGGCCATTCGCGAAGGTTGTCAGCAGACTCTGTTCACCGGTGGAGATGTTGGCCAATAGCCAGATGACGCCGCCGGCGGGAGCAGCTACGACGACAGCTCGCCACAGTACGAAGAGAGTACGGTCAAAGATCGAGGTGACGATGATACGGCCGATTTGAGGTCTCCGAAGCGGCGGCATCTCGAGGGTAAATGATGAAGGCTGCCCTTTCAGTAGGGTTTTGGAAAGTGTCCAGGAGACGAAGAGGGTGACCGCTACGCCGAACACGACGAGTCCTGAGACGATGGGTGCTGCCATACTTGCTCCCCAAGTTACCCCAAGAAAACCACCGGTGAGAACGGATGCTACTGCGATGAGTGTTGGAAAACGGCCGTTACAGGGAACGAAGTTGTTGGTCAAAGCCGCAATAAGCTTCTCCCGCGGCGATTCGATAATTCGACAGGCCACCACACCCGCGGCGTTACAACCGAAGCCCATGCTCATCGTCAGCGCTTGTTTTCCATGGGCACCAGCTAACCGGAAGAGACGATCTAAGTTAAAGGCCACCCGGGGAAGGTATCCCAAATCTTCGAGCATCGTAAAGAGCGGGAAGAAGATGGCCATCGGCGGCAGCATCACCGATACGACCCAAGCTAAGCTGCGGTAAACGCCTTCCACCAGAAAACCCTGGAGCCAAAGGGGAGAGCCGGAGGCAAGGAACAGTGCGGACAATCGATCCTGGACCCAAAAAAGTCCATCGGCGATGAGGGAGGAGGGGATATTGGCTCCTTCAATGGTGATCCAAAAGAGGACGCTCAACAAGCCGAGCATCAGTGGATAACCGAACCAGCGAGAGGTGAGCAGTTCATCGATCCTCCGGTCCCACTTTCGGGCTTTTTCCGGATCGATTTGGACGGTATCTTGTGCAATCAACTCTGCTTGACGGTAGATATTTTCAACGATCCGGTCAGCGATAACCCTTCCTGACTGTCGGCGGGCTTCCTGGGCGAGAGATTGAAAAGGTGTCAGCGAGGACATAGTGCAGCCTCTCCCTTAGGCCAGACTTCTCCCAAAGAGGTATAGTGAGTTAAGCGTTGTAAGAAAGATTCGTCACCATCCATTAAACGCATGGCTACCCAGTAAGGATTGAGGTGAATCCCCTGGACCAGCGATTTTACTTTCGGCAGCAACTTTTGCACCACTTCATCCACTTCCGGATCATAAGTGACGGAAATCGGATTCGTTTCCAGGTATCCGAGAGCCACCTGGTAGACTTTTTCTTTTAATTCATCTAATCCGGCGCCGGAACGGGCTGTCGTGCCGATGACGGGAACGCCTAGTTTTTGGGATAGAGCATCCAAATCTACACGAATGCCTTTACTTTTGGCTTCGTCCATCAAATTGACCGACAACACGACTTTTGGAGTGATTTCCAGGACTTGCAGGACCAGGTTTAAGTTACGGGCTAGAGAAGTGGCATCGACGACGATGATGGTGGCGTCCGGTTGACCAAAGCAGATAAAGTCACGAGCAACTTCCTCGTCGACTGAGTTAGATAGGAGAGAATAAGTCCCCGGCAGGTCGACAAGGACGAATTTTTGCTCGCGATGCCGGTACGTACCTTGAGCTTGTGTTACTGTTTTGCCTGGCCAATTGCCTGTATGCTGACGGAGTCCGGTTAGAGCGTTAAAAATGGTGCTTTTTCCCACGTTTGGATTGCCTGCCAAAGCGATGATCAGGTCACCTTCTGAACCCCTGTTTACGTTGTATTGTACTCGCAGGGAATCGGTACTCGATAATTGGCAAGCAGCGCAAGAACGGCACACCTCTCCCATTGAACACACACCTCTTTTTATTGTTTCTGGACGATGATGTGGGAGGCTTCATCTTTACGCAGCCCGATGACGGTTCCGCGGATGAGATAAGCTGTCGGATCACCTAAGGGACTTCGGCGAAGTACTTCTACTTCTGTTCCCGGCACAAGTCCCATATCGAGGATACGCCTCCGAGAAAAACCTTCCAGTTCAAGGTTGATGACTCTCGCTTTACGGCCTATCGGAATGTGAGAAAGAGGAAGATAGTGATTCATCTTGCTCCTCCTTATGGAATCCTTCTCCTATAGTGGTGTCTAAGTGAGAGAGACGCTCTGAACTTTGAGAGACTGGTAAATGATGTGCTCCGTTACCCACTGCTAATGGTTTTAGCTCGCTATAACATATGGGGATATATCTCAGCGGTGCTTGTCATTATGCATTTTTGCATTCGCTTTCAACTAAGATGTAATAAAGACTTTTCCATGCGAGCGAAGTGGAGGTGGTACCTCGTGGCTGGCGATGAGTTCTATACCTTTCGGGAATATATGAAAAAAGAAGAGACCTCCCTGACGGCGTCCATGGAAGATTATTTAGAGATGATTTACCGGCTTTGCCAGGACCAACAAGGTTTCACTCGGATTAACGATCTTGCCGCCGCTTTGAATGTGCAGCCGCCGTCGGCCACGAAAATGGTCCAAAAGCTTTCAGAGGCCGGTTGGGTGAATTACGAGCGCTATGGAATTATCGTGCTCAGTGAAAAAGGTCGGGAAGCGGGACGATTCTTGATTAAGCGCCATAATATGATTGAAGACTTTTTGCGGACAATCGGCCTGCCTGACGACGTCCTGCAGGAAACGGAAAAGATTGAACATACGGTCAGTGAGAAGACGTTAGCCTGTCTCGCTGATTTCCTGCATTTTTTCAAGTCCCGCCCGGAGATTCTTCGGGAGTATGAGGAGTATCGTAAAAAAAAGTATCCCTGTAGTTCGGCCTAATTCGGTAGTCATAAAATGAAACAGAACGAAACACAGGCTGTATGAAGTAAAAGCCTGTCCTCGTCCTGCTCTTTATCGTCCTAGTTTTAACGTACGAACGGGAACAGTTGTGATAAAAATTCCCCGGAGTGGTTTTTAGTCTCTATCTCTTTCCCTTCTCCCATCAGGTACGGCGGGGTAAAGGGGAGTTGGGAGAACTCCCATATTGGAACGGACCATCATATCGATATGAGCCTTTGGGAGCTGAGCGGCTGATTCCATAAACTCTCTGCGATCCTCATCGGAAGTCAAAGGTTTTTTCTCGTCCTTCATTTCATCACCTCCAGCTTTAGTATGAGACGATAGACGACAAAAAAAGACCCGCCTCTTTAGAAGAGAGGCGGGTCTTTCTAATCACTCTTATATTTCCAGTGCTTCCCGGTAATTTTCACGGGCATATTCGTAACCCGTAAATCAATAAGTCTCGTTCAACGCCGTCCAGTTCGGCCACTTTGGGAAGATGACCCCACTGTTGAAAGCCATAGGCTTGGAAAAGTTGAACACTAGGTTGGTTGTGGGCGAAGATAAAACCCAATAAGGTGCGCAGTCCTAACCGGGGAGCTTCCTCCATCGCTTGTTGGATGAGGTAACGGCCGAACCCATGCCGGCGGTACCTTTCGTCGATATAGATGCTTAGCTCCGCTGTAGCGCTGTAGGCGGGACGTCCATAAAAGGGTTGGAAACTGAGCCAACCAGCGATGGTCTCCTCTTTTTCAACGACCCAGAGGGGATGCTTATGGGGGCCATGTTCATGGAACCACTGGAGACGGCTCTCTACGGAAACGGGCTCTGTATCAGCCGTGACCATCCGTCCAGGTACGGTAGAATTGTAAATCTCGATGATCGCAGGAAGATCAGAGATCAGGGCATCACGATGCTGCAACAGGGTTGGCCTCCCAGTAAGAACGTTTCGTCATGAAGTGAATTAAGCATCTTTTTTCGTGTCAAGCTCTTGCAAGGTTGACTTGACGTCGGAAGTAGCTTTTTTAAACTCATTGATGGACTTACCGAGGCTGCGGCCTAGTTCGGGCAGTTTGCCAGGACCAAAGACGATAAGTGCAACGAAAAGAATGAGCAGCATTTCGGGTACACCGATATTGAACATTTTTCATACCCCCCTAGTATTTCGGCCGGTTCTGTTACTTCATATATTCCTATAAGCTTACAGCCTTCATCGGAACTTTTCACATCTAAGGCAAGAATAATTTTTGAATAGACATTTGTCAACGAAAAAAAGATGGAACTTTTGTCACATGGGGATAGAGACGATAATTCAAGGCCGGTTCAGGGAAGCCTAAGTCAAGACACAAAGGCAACAGTTGCGATGAATTGTCGAAGAACGGTATACTGAATGTAATGACCCCTTGGCCAAGGGGTTGCTTTCTTTTTGGGGGATGGGAAATGTATCGCCGTGAAAAAGATGCTATCGGGGAGAAGGAAATTCCCCATAAAGCCTATTATGGAATTCATACGGCCAGAGCGGCCGAAAATTTTCATGTGTCCGGACAGTCAGTCCATCCTGAATTGATTAAAGCGATGGCCTTAGTGAAACAGGCGGCCGCAGAGACGAACTTACAACTCGGTCTTCTTGATGAACGGCGGGGCAATGGGATCATCCAGGCTGCCGCTGAAGTAGTCGAAGGGGAATGGGCCGATCAGTTTATCGTTGACGCCATACAGGGCGGTGCCGGTACGTCTACCAACATGAATCTGAATGAGGTTATCGCCAATCGGGCTATTGAGATTCTCGGGGGTGAGAAAGGCGATTACGATCTGGTTCACCCGCTGAATCATGTCAACATGTCACAGTCGACGAACGACGTCTACCCGACAGCCCTGCGTATCGCTGCGATCCGGCTGCTCACTCCCTTGTCGGAAATGTGTGCGACCTTGCAGGGAGCGCTGCAGGAAAAGGAGTCCCAATTCGCTGGTGTCTTAAAGGTAGGGCGGACAGAACTGCAAGATGCCGTACCGGTGACGTTAGGACAGGAGTTTTCTGCCTGGGCCGAAGCGATCGCTCGAGATCGCTGGCGCCTATATAAAATGGAAGAGCGCCTGCGGCAAGTCAACTTAGGCGGAACTGCTGTCGGCACCGGTGTAAACGCTGACCGCCGTTATATATACATGGTCATCGAACGTCTTCGTGCCTTGACGGGATTAGGGCTGGCTCGAAATGAAAATATGATCGACGGGACGCAAAATGCCGATGTCTTTGTGGAAACTTCAGGCCTACTCAAAGCCCATGCGGTAACCCTAGCGAAGCTTTCGTCGGACTTACGGCTTCTCGCCTCTGGACCCCGAGCGGGGCTTGGGGAAATTCGGCTGCCACCATTACAGGCAGGGTCGTCTATTATGCCGGGAAAAGTCAACCCGGTCATGCCGGAGATGGTCAATCAAGTCGCCTATCAGGTGATGGCCCATGATTTGGCCATCACCTTGGCAGCCCAGGCGGGACAACTGGAACTGAACGCCTTCCTGCCGCTGGTGGCCTTTAACCTGCTGCCTGCTATGGAGATGCTGACCCGGGCCTTGAAGCTTCTGGTGGAACGATGCATCCGAGGTATTGAAGCGGACGAAAACCGCTGTCTCGAATATTTACACCATAGCGTCAGTCTGATTACGGCGTTGGCTCCGTTGCTAGGTTATGATCGTGCTGCTTCCCTGGCAAAAAAAGCCCTCGCCGAAAACCGTCCTGTTCGAGAGGTGGTCCTCGAATCGGGAGTTTTTGAAGCGGAAGAGTTAGATCGGTTGCTTCAGGCTGCCGAGCTGTGCCGGCCAGGTGTTGTCGGAAATCGGAAAAATCAAGGGAGAAAGGACGGATCAAAATAATGAATGGAACACCGCGAGCGAATCGGCTTCACATCGCGATTTTCGGACGCCGCAATGCCGGAAAGTCGAGCTTAATCAACGCCCTGACCAACCAGGACATCGCCGTCGTCTCTGATGTACCGGGGACGACGACCGATCCGGTCTATAAAGCCATGGAACTGCTGCCCTTAGGAGCAGTCGTCTTTATCGATACCGCTGGCATCGATGATGAGGGAGAACTCGGAGCCTTGCGGGTTCAGCGTTCCATTGATGTGCTCAACAAAGCGGACATGGTTTTGCTGGTCATGGATAGCGGAACTGGTATCAGTGAATATGAAATGGATTTGGTCCGCCGTTGCCGCGAGAAAAAATTACCGCTGCTGGTCGTACTCAACAAAGCGGATGCTCATCCAGTACCCCCGTCCTTTCTGGAAGAGGTTACAACTCGCTTTGCGACCGACCCTGTTCTTGTCAGTGCAAAAACGCGCCAGGGAATCGGTGAGTTAAAGATCGCCATCGTCCGAAACGCACCGTCACAGTGGGATGATCAGACTTTGGTAGGCGATCTGGTCAGAGAGGGAGATACTGTCGTACTGGTGGTACCTGTCGACTTGGCCGCCCCGAAAGGACGGCTCATCTTGCCACAGGTTCAAACCATCCGGGACATCCTAGATCATGACGCTATGGCTTATGTCGTCAAGGAGCGAGAGCTGAAAGCGTCCATCAGTACCCTGAATAAAAAGCCCGACTTAGTCATCACCGATTCTCAAGCTTTTTTGAAGGCCGATGCCGACACGCCATCCGATGTTCCACTCACATCATTCTCGATTCTTTTTGCCCGCAATAAAGGAGACTTGGCGACGCTTGTCGCCGGTGCCAAAGCTATTGACGAGCTTAAACCGGGAGACAAGGTGCTGCTCGCTGAGGCTTGCTCCCATCACCGCATGGAAGACGATATCGGCAAAGTGAAAATCCCTCGCTGGCTCCGACAAAGCGTAGGCGGTGATCTCGATTTTCAATGGTGCAGCGGTCCCCGCTTTCCTGAGAACATAGAGGAATTCAAGCTGATCGTTCACTGCGGTGCCTGTACGATCAACCGTAGGGAAATGTTGTCACGAATCATGCGAGCTCAGGAAGCAGGTGTACCGATCGTCAATTACGGCGTTTGTATCGCCCACGTTCATGGCATCCTGCAGCGAGCTTTGTCACCGTTTCCGGAACTACAAGAAGTGCTAAAGGATAATTGATTTACAAATTTTAACATCTTATAATTCTTATAAGGTTAATTTTGTTTGGATAGACGTAAAGGGGGGGGATGCTTGTGAACCAAGACCGTCTAGAAAGATTAGAGACCTTAATGGTTGATCTTATCCGAATTGTTGGTAATACAAATACGATGGTAGCGGATATAGGAAAGAGGTTTCTGACGTTAAAAAAGAGCTTTATGACTTCGAGGTTGATGTAAAAAAGGAATTTACCCAGGTCAAAATAGATGTCTCCGCTGTTAAAAACGAAGTTTCCGACATCAAGAAGGATCTTTCTGTTTTGAAGAATGAAACCTGTGACATGGGGGAAAATGTTAGAAGAGTGCAGAATGAAACAAAAGAAATAAAACAGGAGATAAATCGACTGGCAGAAAATTATGGTCGATTAGTTCGGATTAGCGAAAGACTGTCTATTCGGTCCATTGAGCAAGAAATCCAGTTGGAGGATGTAAGGCGAGCAAGATAATGGGAATGTATTCCTAGACCGCACTCCTTTACTCGGGAGATAGCGGCTTTTTTATTCTAAAATACGTCACTAAAGGAAAACTTATGCTAAATTTGGCTTTTTCTTTACATGTAGGACTTTTGGGGTGAAGGTCGAAGTCCTTATCTTACAAAAGGAGTGAGCTTGCGTGGCTAGAATCGTGCCGATTACCTTGCCTACACCGTACCAGATCGGGGACGTCAACGTATACTTTGTGGAAGACGAACGACCCATGCTGATCGACGCAGGGCCGCCCGACGAAGCAGCCCGAACTATACTGCGGGATAAGCTTAAAGCTTTAGGCTATGAATTTCGAGATCTCAAAGGGATCGTTGTCACCCATTTTCATCCCGACCATTTTGGACTGGCTCAGGTCATCGCCGCCGAAGCTGGTATCCCCATACATATGCACCCATTGGAACTCTACTTACAGCGAACGAGAAGTGAGAAAGCACAAAAAGTCTTCCGTGGCTGGGAGCTTCCTGCCACATGGGATTCGCGAAGAATTGATCCGAGTCGCTGGATTCCATCATCCTACCGACCGGCTGGCGTCACCTTTGTGCCTGTCGATGATGATGAAATGATCAACACTGGCGAAATGAACTTTGAGATTCATTTCGCCCCAGGTCATTCACTCGGCCATGTGGTGCTCCGGGAAAAGGGAACAGGCTGGCTTTTCTCCGGCGACACGATCATGCAAAAAGTTGTGCCTAATCCCTTTATCTATCATGTGGAAGGGGAACGGGTGCCTACACTTCCTATCTATCTGGAAAGCCTTCACAAACTGAGAGGTCTTACTGTAAATAAAGTATTTCCCGCCCATGGCGAGCCTTTTGAGGACTTGCCTGCCGTCATCGAGGCCATTTGCGAGCATTTCCTGCAAAAAACAGCGGATGTCTACGAAATTTTAAGGGAGATCGGCGAAGGCTCGCTGTTACAGATCTCCCAACAGCTTTACCCGCTGCACATTGACCGAGAAGCTTATATGGTGATGAGTAAAACCTTAGGTTGCTTGGATATGTTAAAGCGAATCGACGTGGTCCGTTCCGCTAGTGACCATTATACACTTCATTCAGCCGAGGACAATGACTCTGGTAAGAGGGAACTACGGGAGCAATTGAAAGGTCTAATTTTGCCGAAGTAATCAATTGGATTCGACGTCATTTGACTATATAATGTTTGTTGTTCCACTTACCAGTCAAAAATGAATGATGAACAAGAACAGATCGGGAGGCACTTCATGGTTATCGTTTCATCAGAGGAACAGGCTCAGCAAAGCGAATCCGCTTATGAGCGGGTTTGCCGATATCTCGATGCTTTTCAACTCGGTTTAAAACCGATGCTCTTTGATGTTTCCACCTCCAGTTCCCTTCTAGCTGCTCAGGCTGTCGGTGTAGAAGTGGGAGCTATCGCTAAAACTATTTGTTTCCAAATCAAAGAAGAACCGGTTCTCGTTGTCACCAGCGGCGATGTCCGGGTCAACATAAAAAAACTAAAAGCTGTCGCTGGCGGCAAACCCAAGTTCGTCGATCCTGACAGAGCTATGCAATATACGGGCTATCCCGTCGGCGGGGTATGCCCCTTCGCCCTTCCATCACCGATGCGTATCTACATCGATGAAAGCCTGCGCCGTTTTCCTGTCGTTTACATCGCCGCTGGCACCGCTAATTCAGCTTTGCCGATCACCGTAGACCAGTTGGCGGCGATCACAGGCGGCGAAGAGGTAGACCTTGCGGAGTATGTCGAAGGGTAACTTTCCAGGTAACGCCTTTAAAATGTTCTAAGGTGGTGACCACCCTGCCCCAGTCATTTGTCCACCTTCACGTCCATACTGAGTACAGCTTGCTCGACGGGGCAGCCCGTATCGGCAAGCTGGTGGAACGGGCCGTCGAACTAAATATGCCGGCCTTAGCCATCACCGATCACGGGGTCATGTATGGTGTGATCGACTTTTATAAAAAATGCAAAGCCAAAGGGATCAAACCCATCATCGGTTGTGAAGTCTATGTAGCTTCCCGGACGATGCTCGATCGGGATCCGCAAAAAGACAGCGAACAGAGTCACTTGGTCCTGCTGGCGAAGGATCAAGAAGGATACCGCAACCTGACGACCCTAGTCTCCCAAGCTTTTCTGGAAGGCTTCTATTATAAACCCCGGGTCGACCATGAACGGCTGGCGAAGTATAGCAAGGGGTTGATCGCCCTGAGCGCCTGTCTAGCTGGAGAAATTCCTCGACTGCTGCTTGACAGCCAAGAGGCGGCGGCGAGGGAGCGGGCGGGGATGTACCGGGAGATCTTCGGGCAAGATAATTATTTCATCGAACTGCAGGATCATGACATCCCGGAACAGAAGCGAGCGAATAAAAGCCTCATTCAACTCGCCTCAGACTTAAATCTAGGTCTGGTGGCCACCAATGACGTCCACTATGTGGAGCGTCAGGATGCCCATATTCAGGATGTGCTCATGTGCATCCAGATGGGCAAAACACTGCAGGATACGGACCGGATGCGTTTCGACGGGGCTGAGTTCTACCTGAAAAGCGCCAGAGAAATGGCTGCCCTGTTTGGTGAGTATCCCTCTGCGTTGAACAACACCTTGACCATCGCTGAGGCGTGCAACGTCGAATTCAACTTTGGCGCTCATCACCTGCCGGCCTTTCCGATTCCCGAAGATCCGGCTTTTCGACGCTGGCAGCAGGAAAACACTGCCTCTCCCTGGCCGGGGGCGCCATGGGGGGAGACCGAACAATACCTCGTTTTTCTATGTAAAAAAGGAATGGTCTGGCGCGACATTGCTGAAAGACACCACTATCGTCAGCGGTTAGCCTTTGAACTGCAAACCATCTGCCGCATGGGCTTTGCCGGGTACTTTTTGATCGTGCAGGACTTTTGTAGCTTCGCCCGCGATCATGGTATTCTCGTCGGTCCAGGCCGTGGCTCTGCCGCAGGCAGTCTCGTCTCATACGTCCTCGGGATCACCGATATCGATCCTATCGAGTATAATCTGCTTTTTGAACGATTCCTGAACCCCGAACGGGTCAGCATGCCTGATATTGACATCGACTTCGATTTCGTACGGCGCAGCGAAGTCATCGACTATGTGGTGCAGAAATACGGATCTGATCGGGTCGCCCAGATCATCACCTTTGGAACGATGGCCGCCCGGGCGGCTATCCGAGACGTAGGCCGAGCTCTAAACCTGCCGCTAGCCGATGTGGACAAGGTAGCCAAAGCGATTCCGACAGAACTGGGCATGACGATCGACAAAGCGCTGGAAATGAGTCCAGAGTTGCAGGCTTTGCGGGAAGATCCTCGCATCGATAACCTGATCTCTACAGCCCAAGCGATCGAAGGCATGCCCCGCCACGCTTCCACACACGCTGCCGGCGTGGTGATCGCCCCAGCGCCGTTGAACGAATACCTGCCGGTTACGCGAGGGACTGAAAACGGCGTCACCACCCAGTTTGCCAAAGACACCGTCGAGGAAATCGGGTTGCTCAAGATGGACCTATTGGGACTGAAGACGCTCACCCTCATCGGTGACGTCTTGGATAAGATCAAAAAGTCCCAAGGCAAGGAGATCCTGCTCAAAGACTTGCCGTTAGACGATGCGAAAGCCTATCAACTGCTCAGCCGGGCCGACAGCCTCGGCGTCTTTCAGTTAGAAAGTTCCGGTCTCCGGGCGATTTTGCGGGACTTGAAACCGAACAGCTTTGACGACATTGTCGCCTTAGTCGCCCTCTACCGGCCCGGTCCTTTACAGTCGGGCATGGTGGAAGATTTTATCCGCCGTAAGCACGGGCAGACGACCGTCGAATATCTACACCCGAACTTAGAACCGATCTTAAAAGACACCTACGGCGTCATTCTTTACCAGGAGCAGGTTATGCGCATCGCCAGCGATTTAGCCGGTTTCACATTAGGGGAAGCCGATATGTTGCGGCGGGCGATGGGGAAGAAAAAACCGGAAGTCATCGCTGGACTGCGGCAACAGTTTGTCGAAGGCGCTGTCGCTCACCAGGTGCCTGAAAAAACGGCTGGTCAGATTTTTGATCTCATGGAGTTTTTTGCCGGGTACGGCTTTAACAAGAGTCACTCGGCCGCCTACGCCTTGATCGCCTATCAAACAGCCTTTCTTAAAGCGAACTATCCCGTCGAGTTCATGGCTGGCCTGTTGACGAGTGTCGCTGATCAAACGGAAAAAGTGGCCCAGTATATCGATGAATGCCAGCGCATGCACATTCGCGTCTTGCCGCCCGATGTGAACGCTTCAGAAACGGATTTCTCGGTTGTCGCCGACAGCGAGACAAAGGCCCTACAGATCCGCTTTGGCCTGGCTGCTGTGAAAAACGTAGGCCGCGGCGCCATTGAGTCTATCTTGCTGGCTCGAGAAACGGGAGGGCGATTTACATCTCTCGATGACTTCTGCACCCGTGTCGATAGCCGACAAGTAAACCGGCGCGTATTGGAAAGCCTAATCAAGGCTGGCGCGATGAGTTCCCTCGGCACGCGGCGCCCTTTGCTTCAGATTTTGGACAAATGCCTCGAGGTAGCTGCCCGGCGGCAGCGAGACTTAGCGACAGGACAAATGAACCTCTTCGAATTCGGCGGAGAAGATGCTGGTGAACCGGGGCAAGGGCAGGGGGGAGCCGAAACGGCGGTGCCTCTTCCCGAGGTGGCCGATTTTCCTCACCGGGACATCTTGACGATGGAAAAGGAACTTTTAGGCCTCTACTTCAGTGGTCACCCGCTGGAAGAAGTTCGTCCTTTCCTCGAGCAGCGCATCTCCATGCCCATCGCCCGGATCCAGCCAGACATGGATCAGCAAAAGATGATCCTGGCAGGTGTCATCCACTCGTTACGGCGAACCACGACGAAGCGAGGGGAACTGATGGCCTATTTCACCTTAGAAGATTGGGGCGGAAGTGTCGATGTGCTCGTCTTCCCACGGGCCTATGAACGGTTTGCCGATAAAATTCGTGATGATAGCATCGTACTTTTAGAAGGAAAAATTCATTACGAAGAAGAAAATAAAAAAATCTTTTGTGAGCGGCTGACACCAGTCAATCCGGAAGAGGCTTCTGCAGCGGTAAGTCGAGGCGATAGCATCCCCTTTGTCCAAGCGGCTCAAAAGGCAGTCGAGCAGATCAGCGCTACGACTTCAGAACCCCAAAAGGCCACATTGAGCCCGAGGCAGGTCATCTTAAAAGTCCCTATCGCCTCCACGGAAAAGGCCTCCATACAGGTGATGCTCCAAATCTTACAGGAATACCGAGGAAATACGCCGGTTCAACTCTGTTTTTTATCGGATCGGCGAGCTTTTATACTCGATCCCTGTTACAATGTGCAGCTATCAGCCGGTCTGCACGATGAATTACAGCGGTTTTTTGGATGTCCAGTCATGTCGACTAAATGAGACAAGAAATCTAAGGTACAAAGTGGTTAATATTTGCATCATTCATCAAAATTGTGTTATCCTTATTTCGATATGGATCTCATTCGGCATGGACCAATCTGGCATCAACGTTTCTTGACATACTCGTAGGGGAAGGTGTGTTCCCATGTTGGACAAGGAAATGGCAATCAGCGGCGACTACATCGTCATCAAAGCACTCGAAAACGGAGTAACCATCATCGGACTTACACGGGGGAAGGATACGAAATTCCATCACTCCGAAAAGCTGGACAAAGGCGAAGTCCTTTTTGCGCAATTTACTGAACACACATCGGCTATAAAGATCCGTGGCCGTGCCAGTATCTTAACCAAACATGGAGAAATTGAAGCCGGAATCTAGCCGGAACGCAAGAGAGGTGAAACCCTTTGTGGACTGTTGTTTACATCGCACCCAATCGCACTACTGCTGAAATGCTGAAAAACGTGCTGACGAGTGAAGGACTCCTCGTCATGTTACGACCTGTTGGGGTGCCTCATCTTGGCGATTCCGGTTCGGTCGAGATCCTGGTGCCGGAATCAGAAGCCGAAGAAGCCCATGAGATTCTAAGCGGGGCATTGGGAGGATAAAGATACATCTCCCTGCGTTTTGCCCACAACACCCATCACGCCGCTGGCTGCTTTTCCAGCGTAGGAAGAAAACAACGATACCGTTCCAGTTTGCAAAAAAGGGGCGCGATGAAAGAAATGGATGGCTTGTGGGTCAAGTGCAAGCAGTGTCAACAAATCTTTTTAGTTAAAGAATTGGAAAAGAACCTGAAAGTATGTAGATGTGGATACCATTATCGCATGACAGCACAGGAACGTATCGACTCGCTGATCGACGAGGGTACTTTTATTGAATGGGATAAGGAGCTGGTCACGAAAGATCCGCTCCGCTTCCCTGGTTATGCCCAGAAAATTCAGAAGTGTCAGAGTGATACGTCAATGGCGGAAGCGATCGTCACGGGACAAGGCGATATTCACGGCATCCCTGTGGCCATCGGTGCCATGGATTCCCGGTTTATCATGGCCTCCATGGGTGCCGTTGTCGGTGAGAAGATCGTTCGTGCTGCCGAAAAAGCCTTGGAAAAGGGCTGGCCCCTCATTCTCTTCTCCGCTTCTGGCGGAGCACGCATGCAAGAAGGCGTATTGTCGCTCATGCAGATGGCTCGAACCAGTGCTGCATTGACTCGTCTCTCTGAGGCAGGACTGCCCTTTTTCTCTGTACTGACCGATCCTACTACCGGTGGTGTAACGGCCAGCTTTGCCATGCTTGGCGACCTGATCATTGCCGAACCGGCAGCTTTGATCGGCTTTACTGGTCCACGGGTTATCGAACAGACGATTCGCCAGAAACTTCCTGCTGGTTTCCAGCGTTCTGAGTTTTTACAAAAACATGGTATGGTCGACATCATCATTGAACGTCCGAAGATGAAAGCGCAACTGGCTACACTGCTTTCATTGCATATGCCCATGGCTGGGGGGGTGAATGACTAATGGCACTGCCGTTGGAATTCGAAAAACCGTTATTTGAACTGGAAACAAAAATCAACGAGCTTCGCACCTTCTCCCAGGAAAAGGGACTTGACTTCAGCAGTGAGATCGCCACGCTGGAAATGAAGGCCGAAGAACTTCGCCAGAAAATTTACCGGGATCTGACACCTTGGCAGCAAGCCCAATTGGCTCGTCACCCTGATCGACCCAACACTGTCGAGTACATACGCCTCATGATTCAAGACTTCTTCGAATTAAAAGGCGATCGTCTCTACGGTGATGATCCGGCGATCCTTGGCGGGGTAGGCCGTTTTCTAGGCCGTCCGGTCACTGTCATCGGTCATGTTAAAGGAAAAGACACCAAAGAAAATATCTACCGTAACTTTGGCATGCCCCACCCCGAAGGGTACCGCAAAGCACTGCGTCTCATGCGGCAGGCGGCCAAATTCAACCGGCCTATCTTCTGCTTCATCGATACACCTGGCGCCTACTGCGGAATTGGCGCCGAAGAACGGGGCCAAGCGGAAGCTATCGCCCGTAACCTCTTCGAGATGGCTGGATTCCCTGTACCGATCATCTCTGTCATTATCGGTGAAGGCGGCAGCGGCGGCGCTTTGGCTCTCGGTGTGGCTGACCGGGTCATGATGATGGAACATGCTGTCTACTCGGTGGCATCTCCCGAATCGGCGGCATCGATCCTCTTCAAAGATGCCGGATTGGCGCCGACAGCCGCAGCAGCTATGGGGATTACGGCAGAACGGCTGAAAGAATTGCAATTGATCGACCGCATTGTTCCTGAGCCTTCCGGCGGAGCCCATAGAAACCCTGCTGGAACCGCAAAAGAACTAGCTGACGCTTTTGCGGCCGAACTGGAGCAACTTCTCTCCCTTTCCAAGGAAGAACTAGTTCAGAAGCGCTACGAAAAGTACCGCAACCTAGGCCTGCACACCATCGAAACAGCGCAAGAAGCCTTTTGATAATATGTGATGATCTGGATCGCCATCTCTCTTTGGAAGAGGTGGCGATTTTTATTTTTCCTTGTGGAATAGAATCCTTTCGGATACCCTAATCGAGAATGCTAGTTTTCACAGGAGGGATAGGGTTGGTTCAACATATTGGAGTGCTCACCTCAGGCGGCGATGCGCCCGGCATGAATGCTTGTGTTCGGGCTGTCGTGCGGATGGCTATCTATCGAAAGGTAAAAATCTCCGGAATCATGCGGGGCTATGCCGGTCTTCTCGCCGGAGAAATGAAGCCTATGGATCTAGGCTCCGTTGGGGATATCATCCACCGGGGAGGAACCCTATTGCGTACCGCCCGCTGTAAAGAGTTCTATGAGCCGGAAGGACAAGAGCGAGGAGCTCGCCGTCTGCAGGAAGCCGGCATCGATGGGCTCGTGGTGATCGGCGGAGACGGATCATTCCGGGGCGCCCAAGCACTCATGCGCCACGGCATCTCGGTCATCGGTATCCCTGGGACTATCGATAATGACATCCCTGGAACTGATTACACTATCGGTTTCGACACCGCTGTCAACACCGTACTCGACGCCATCAACAAGATTCGCGACACCGCTACATCCCATGATCGCACGAACGTGATCGAAGTGATGGGGCGAAGAGCTGGACATATCGCCTTGCTTTCCGGTTTGGCCGGCGGAGCCGAGTCCATCTTGGTTCCAGAAGTACCTTTTGATGTAGATGTAGTCTGCGCCCGGTTGATGCGCGGCCATAACCGAGGGAAACTTCACTCCATCATCTTAGTGGCCGAAGGGGTAGGTAGCGCTGTCGAGTTAGGTAAGCAAATTGAGCAGAAGACTGGACTGGAGACGCGGGTCACCATCTTAGGGCATATCCAACGAGGAGGCAGCCCGACGGCCACAGACCGGATCTGGGCCTCGCAAATGGGTTCACGGGCTGTTGATCTATTGTTGGCGGGTAAAAGCGGACTCATGCTCGGCGTTCGACGTGGTGAACTGGTGGAAGTCGCTCTCGATAAAGCCATGACAGAGCGCCATGGTCTCGACCAAGAACTCTACCAACTCGCAGGAATACTGTCTATTTAGCCTGGGGGAAAACTACCGTCGAGGTGAGATGACGTGTTTTCCGATCAAAACTGGGCAAAAGTACGCGGCGGCCAGATTGGAGCGGCGACGATACTCTTACTGCTAGGAGCCTTGCTCTTTGGCTACCATCAAAAATGGGGTTCCTTGTTCCTAATCGGCGGCGCTGCATGGTTCGTCTACCTTATCGTCACTCGAAGCCCCGCTCGACGAGAAGGACCCAAAAGGTAATTTCCGTATCATGCAAATGATTTTTAAGAGAACTTAAACAAATTAGGAAGGAAGCCTGTAAAAGGCTGAAGAAATGAAAGCAAGGAAAAAAGGCGCCCTTTGGCGCTTCAAGCAGGAGGTCCCTTATGATCTATCCCCTGATTGAGGGAGAACTTCAGCCCCAAAGCATGGCACCACGAACAAAAATCGTATGCACCGTTGGACCGGCTAGTTCCGAGCCATCCATATTGGTCGCCATGATTGAGGCGGGTATGCGGGTGGCTCGTCTCAACTTTTCTCATGGCACTTATGAAGAACATGCATCCCGCCTCGCTGTCGTTCGAGAAGCAGCCCGTCAGACCGGACAACCGATCGCTCTTTTGCTCGATACGAAAGGACCGGAGATCCGTTTAGGTCAAGTGGAGGGCGGAAAGGTGAACCTCGTCGAGGGAAGCGAGGTGATACTATACCCTGACGATGGAACGGCTGGCACCGCCTCTCGGTTGCCTGTCAGTTATCATGGATTGGTGCAGGATATTCATAAGGGCGCCCGAGTGTTGATTGACGACGGAAACATCGAATTGGAAGTTACATCCGTACAAAACAATGAAATCCGGTGCGTTGTCAAAAACGGAGGCGATGTGAGCAACCGGAAAGGCGTCAGTGTTCCCGGCGTAGCGCTCCGCATGCCCGCCATCAGCGAAAAAGAAGTAAAAGACCTAGAATTTGGCATTAAGCAGAATATCGATTTTGTAGCCATCTCCTTTGTGCGGGACGCCTCTGATGTCTTAGGCATACGTAAAATCCTCGAAGACCGGGGCGCTTCGATGCAACTGATCGCCAAGATTGAGAATCATCAAGGCGTAGATAATATCGACGAAATCCTGGCGGTGTCCGACGGGATTATGGTCGCTCGGGGAGATTTAGGCGTTGCCATTCCCACGGAAGACGTACCGCTCGTTCAGAAGATGATCATTGAAAAATGCAATATCGTCGGCAAGCCTGTCATTACAGCGACCCAGATGCTCGATTCGATGATCCGAAACCCTCGTCCCACCCGGGCCGAAGCGACCGACGTGACCAATGCCATCCTAGACGGTACCGATGCGATCATGCTTTCCGGAGAGACAGCTGCTGGAAAGTACCCTGTTGAAGCGGTACAGATGATGGCACGTATCGCTAGGCGTACAGAACAAGCGCTCCGTCATGAGGAGGGACTCGATCGGCATCGCAAGGCTGGCTTAGGCTCCATCACCGATTCCATCAGCCATGCGACCTGCTCGATCGCTTCCGATCTCGGTGCCAAGGCTATTATCACCTTGACCAAATCCGGCTCGACGGGCCGAATGGTATCCCGGTACCGGCCCAATTGTCCCATCATCGCGGCTACGCCGGAAGACACTGTGATGCGCCAAATGGCTGTCGTTTGGGGCGTAGAACCGATGAAAATTCGCATGGTTGAAGGCACTGACGAGATGATGGGTGAAGCTATCGATCAGGCCTTGGCAGAGAAAAGGATCACCTCAGGCGATCTTATCGTTCTGACGGCCGGCGTGCCCGTGGGCGTATCAGGTACAACCAACCTTTTAAAGGTACATGTAGCGGGCACGGTGATCGCTCGAGGTGCAGGTATCGGCAAGAAGACTTCTATCGGAACTGTTCGCATCATTCGAACTACGGCCGACTTGGCTAAGGTGAAGCCGGGCGATATCATCGTGGCCCAAGGCACTGACCGGGAATATATCGAGGCGATTGAACGATGCGGTGGTATTATCACTGTAGAAGGCGGTCTCACATCCCACGGTGCCATTGTCGGCCTTAATTACAACCTTCCGGTCATCGTCGGGGTCAACGAAGCCTTAAAGGTCTTGAATGATGACATGACCGTAACCCTTGATGCAGAACGAGGGCTCATCTACAAAGGTGCGGCGAGAGTGTTGTAAGTGAATAATGAATGAAAAAGAGGAACCGCGCGCAGGTTTCCTCTTTTTCGTTCAAATCCCTTTTATTAGTGCCATAACAGTTTTAAGGCGACAAAAAACATGATGACGGCAAAAACTTGCATCAACCGTCTGCCCTTTAAGCGCGGCGCTAAATGAGTACCGATCTGCGCACCGCCGACAGCGCCTAGGGCCAATGCGGCAGAAGCACCTAGTTGTACATCCCCGTGGATAAGGTGGGGCAACATTCCAGCAAAAGAAGATACGGTAAGTATAAACATAGATGTAGCTGTGGCGATGTGAGGTGGAAAACCCATCAGCATGGTCATAGCCGGTACATGGATAATCCCGCCGCCGATACCGAAGATGCTCGAGAGAAACCCCACAAAGAAACTGAGCAAGATGCCAAAACCGAGACTTAAGCTGTATTCATGGGTTACGCCGTGACTATCGGTAAACTTTCGACTCACTTTACGTCCCATCCAGTGGGGAGTTCGATCTTTCGATTGGCCTTGGGGGCGAAACAACATGAACAGAGACACAGAGATGAGCAAAATTCCAAAAGCCTTGTCAAAAGCCTCACCGGAAAAATAGGGGACCAGATAAGTACCAGCCACGGCGCCGGGGATTGTACTGAGTGAAAAAGGAATGGCTGTGGCAAAATCGACACGTTTTTGCCGTGAATAGTTATAAGCGCTGATCAGGGAATTGATGAAGATAAAGGAGAGGGATGTGGCCACGGTCCAGGTATGGGGATAGTCGAACCCGATAAGCAAGACCGGGACGACGATAAACCCACCGCCGACTCCTACCAGAGCCCCAAGGCTGCCAGCCAGTAAACCAGAGAGTGTGAGCAATAGATAGTCCATAACGAATCTCCTACGTGTAGATTGAATGATAGATATGTTTGCTGATTCCCCTTCGTTTACCTGCTTTGAAAAAAAGTATACAATACACCAATAAGGCTTAATTTCGATCATCCATCATCAGCTTCCCCAATCTAGGGCCTTTAAAACAAAGAAAGCCTGCCTATGGTGAATGTACCAGGGCAGGCTGACTTAAATAGGTTTATGCGATAAGGGTTTATACAGCGGTTCAAGAGTAACAACGAAGGCCATAATCGTTGACTTTCTTGTAAGGTTTTCGCGCTATCCTGCTTTACCTAATACAAAGCTGACGAATAACATCGTGAGTACAAAAAGTGTAATCGCGACGAATGTATAATCCCGTTCCCGCAGAAACACGAATACAGAGGTAGCCACCCGAAAAACAGGCGTGACGATGAGTATGATCAGCCCCAAATCGATGATGCCGTAAGGCTGCAGCGATAATAAAGCTTGCCAGATTCCGAATAAGGTTGTCGGAAATTGAGGAGAGATTCCACTGGGAGCTACGTTGAGAAGCAAAAGCCCAGCTAAGGTGATGATCCCGCAAGCGGTAAGTCCGAAGCGCAATGTATTGCTGATCAACAGTTCTAAATCACGGGGGACCTTTTCATCTACGCCCATCTCACATGACCTCCAGACCTTTGAGCAGCATTTGGACAGCGATAAGGAGTAAGATCGGAACAAAGATCTTGCGAAGTGTTTTCGCACGCAGCCGATTCATGATTCGACTCCCTGTCGTAGCGCCCAGCATCATCCCCAGTGCGACAGGAGCCGCGATGGCAGGATGGATATCGCCGCGGGCAAAAAACACGCCGGCACTTGCCGCCGCTGTAACCCCCATCATAAAATTGCTTGTCGCCGAGGAGACTTTGACAGGCATCTTCATGATTTGGTCCATCGCCAGAACTTTTAAGGCCCCGTTGCCGATCCCGAGAAGGCCCGACAACACTCCGGCTACATACATCAGCCCAAGTCCTTGCAACGGATTTTGGGTCTTATAGACAATGTTTCGCCCGAGAGCTTTATCGACATATTCTCCGCTCAGTCCCAGTCTTTTCGCTAAAGCATGTTCCTCCGCCATTTCCACGAATTCAACATTTCGGTTACGGAACATCATGAAGGCGGAGAAAAACATCATGGCTGAGAAGACGATGAAAAGCAGTTGTGAACTGATCAAACCGGAAATATAAGCCCCGGTGATCGCCCCTACGGTAGTCGCGATCTCTAAAAACATACCGACTCGTATGTTCGTAATCCGGTCTCGAACATATGCTGCTGCCGATCCGCTTGATGTGGCGATAATGGAGATAAAACCGGCTCCAATGGCATAATGGATAGGCACCCCCATGAAAATGGTCAGCACTGGAGTGAGAAAGAGCGCGCCCCCTAGGCCAAGCAAAGAGCCGAGGATCCCAAAGAAAAATGAGAGAACGAGAATCAGTGATGGAGAAAATGTTGATTCCGTAGTGACCACCTCTTCCATGTCTGTCCGATCAAAAAAGATTGATCTATCAACCACATCTTTTCGCTAGGTTTTTCGCCAGTAAAGCCATGTTTCCTGCCGAGTTGTTAAAATCTGACCATTCAGGCAACAGGGAACAGAAATTAAAAGAGAAAGGGTTTCTTTTACGGAATCCACCCTTTGACGCTTGTCCTGGCGCTCGTTTACAATATAATTATGCTATCCGGTTATTTTTTTCCGGTGTAGATAAAGGTGGGGGCTAGGTAATGCATGGATTACGCGTCATTATCGGAGAACCGGATGAACTCCAACGATCAGAACTGAAGAAGCTGCTGCACGCCTTGGGGCAAGTTGTCATCGGTGAAGCTGATGACGGCTTAGGAACCCTGAAAATGATCCGACGGCTGACTCCCGACCTGGTATTTATCTCCCTGTCATCGGCGATGAAAGACGGGGAGCATGTGGCCCATATAATCGAAGATGAGCGGCTCTGCCCGGTCATACTTCTACTTGAACGAGGAATCCGGGACGGTTATGGAAGCCGGACAGCAGACACACTGATTCCATACTTGATCAAACCGGTCCAGGAAACGGCACTGCAGCCGGTCATCGACCTCGCAGTCAGCCGCTACCGGGAAGTAGTGAAACTGGAGAAAGAGATTAAGAAGCTGAAAAACACGCTTGAGACCCGTAAAGTAGTAGAAAAAGCCAAGGGTCTGTTGATGCGAAACCTCGGAATCAATGAAGAAGAAGCCTTTCGGCGCATGCAAAAACAGTCCATGAACAAACGCATGAGCGTAAAAGCGGTAGCAGAGGCCATCATCGTTACCTACGACGTCTAGAAACTAGAGAGTGAGTGACAAAGAGTGAAAAAGATTGAAGCAATCTTTCGTCCGGAACGTCTTGACCTTGTGAAAAAGCGACTCGAGGCCATCGGTATCCGGGGTATGACCTTGACTCAGGTGATGGGCTGTGGACAGCAAAAAGGTGAAGTGGGCCACTATCGGGGCTGTGAATACCCGATTACATTACGTGCAAAAGTTAAGTTGGAATTGGTCGTGTCTGACGGAGAAGCGGAAAGGGTTCTTAACTGTATCGCGGAAGCAGCACGGACCGGACAAGTAGGGGACGGAAAAATATTTGTGTTCCCCATGGAAGATGCCCTGCGGATTCGGACCGGCGAACGGGGACCGGAGGCTTTATAAAGAGTTGTCTTGATCCATAGAAAACAGTTGTCAAAATCCCCAATCATATCTATAATGGCAGAAGAGGTATAGTGGTACAGGGGCAAAGACGCCCTCAGATCCGGCCAGTCGGTCGGGTCTGAGGGTGTTTTTGTTTTTTGCCCCAGATTCATCAAAGTGGTACAGTGTTTTAGGGAGGAATGAAGATGGAGCAGTCATTGAATCAACTGGCCATGGGCATCGATACGGTATGGGTGCTAGTGGCCGCGGCCCTCGTCTTTTTTATGGAGGCCGGTTTTGCAGCACTGGAAGCAGGGTTCATCCGGGCGAAAAACAGCATTAATATCATCATGAAAGTCTTTATGGATTGCACAGTCGGCATGCTGGGCTACTGGGCCGTCGGTTTCGGGGTCATGTACGGACTGGACAAAGCCGGTATCATCGGCATCAGTGACTTTTTCCTACAGGGCGAAGCTGCCCACTTGGGTTTGAAAATTCCCCTTTATGCGTACTGGCTTTTCCAAGCCGCTTTTGCAGTCGCCGTAGCGACGATCGTCTCTGGCGCCGTAGCGGAGCGGATGAAGTTTGCACCCTATATCGTTTTTAGTTTTCTAGCAACAGCCATTATTTATCCCATGGCAGGTCACTGGGTCTGGAACCCTGAAGGCTGGCTGGCGAAGATGGGCATGGTCGACTTCGCCGGAAGCGCCGCCGTCCACGCTGTTGGCGGATGGGCTTCTTTGGCTGCGATCATCGTTCTCGGACCCCGAACAGGTAAATTTAACGCGGACGGAACTCCCAATGTAATCCCCGGTCACAACCTTCCCTTGGCCGCCATGGGCGCTTTTATGCTCTGGTTTGGCTGGTTTGGTTTTAACCCAGGCAGTTCCTTGTCCGGCCTCGATATGAATATCGCTCGAATCGCCGTCACGACGAACTTAGCCGCTGCAGCTGGCGGTACCATCGGCGCCATTTATACGACCCTCAAGTGGGGAAAACCGGATCCGAGTATGGTCATCAACGGCTGCCTGGCTGGTCTGGTGGCGATCACCGCTGGCTGTGCCAGCGTGAGTCCCGTCTCTGCCGTCATCATCGGAGCTATCGCCGGTGTGCTCGTTGTGGAAGCGGTTGGCTGGGTTGATCATCTGCGTGCTGATGATCCGGTCGGTGCAGTCGCTGTTCACGGGTTCTGTGGAACCTTCGGTGTGCTGGCAGTCGGCTTTTTCCACTCCGAAAAAGGATTACTCAACGGCGGCGGCTGGGGACTTCTCGGGACACAAGCTCTTGGTGTTCTCAGCGTATCGTTGTTTGCCTTCATCGCCACTTACATTGTCTTTTCTGCTCTCAAAGCGACCGTGGGAATTCGTGTCACCGTAGAAGAGGAATTAGACGGCATGGATCTGGCCGAGCATGGTATCGCTGCTTATTCGGACAGTCCGACCTTCCCAACCCATAGCGGAGCTCCAAGCTTGTCCAACCTGCCTGAATCGGCTCCGATGCAGTGGACACAATTTTCGCCGACGCAGAGTTCCGGAAAATAAACTGGAGCGAATCGAACATAAAAACAGAGAGCCGGTCTGGACCGATAAAAAGGTTCACACCGGCTCTGTTTTTTTCTATTTTTCCCGGGGGCGCCGCGAACAAAAGCGAATCAACATTTTCGAAGATGCTGTTTCCATCGGGTGATTTCCAACCTCTTCTGTTTTTTCCACGTTCCCAACGGGAATGCGGAGGATCTCCCGAATCGCCGGGATAGCGGCTTGTGTTGCGATATAACCGGCTTTTACTGCTTCTTCAATCTCATCAAAGTCAAAAGCGCCCATCGCACCGAGACGCGGCTCGATGACGATGTCCGTTTTGTTTACGATGGTACACAGATCGACCTCAAAGCCCAGGATATCGATCGAACGCAGCATCGTATTGAGCAGGTCTTTCGGTTTCCCTGCCGGTTGATCAGGATCCCGCAGATTTACACAGATGACCTTTTTCGCTCCGAAGGATTGGGCTAGGTCGGTAGGCATATTCGTTCGAACAGCGCCGTCGACTAGAAAAAAGTCGTCAATTTGCACGGGATGAAAGACTCCCGGTATGCTTACGCTGGCCCGTACGGCTTTAGCGATGGGGATACCGGTTACAAATCGCCGGTATGGCAGCGGATTTTGCGGAATCAAATCTCGGGGTGTAAAACAAACGGAGGCCCCCGTAATCAGGTCGGTCGCTGTGACGACCACCTGCGGAGTGGTATGATCGAAGGTGCAATCTCCCCAGATGTTTGTAAAAAGTTTTTCTAATTGGCGGCCGAGCAAAATTCCACTGGGCAAGCCAGGCCAAATAGAAGCGTTCGGCCGACCTCGAACCATATGCCAAAGGCCCATCAGCGCTTGCCAGACCCAACGCCAGTCGAAGTCGAAGAAAAAATGGTTTGCTGCTTTTTTTGCGATATCGATCATGTCTTCTGGAGAGTGCCCCGTACCATAGAGTGCACCTGCGAAAGCGCCCGCACTGACACCGACCACGAGAGGTGGTCGCAAGCCTTCTTCCTCTAAAGCTCGAATTACACCGATATGGGCGGCACCGCGTGAACCGCCGCCGCTGAGAACGAGAGCCCATTCCATCTCTATCACCTTATTCCCGCCAAGTCACGTCATTTTATGACGGTGCAGGGGAAAATGTTTCGTCTTTTCAGAAGAAAATCACCGTGATAAAATTATCACAAGAACATTCTGGTCAAAAGATTTTGAAAATGTAAGCATTTTGTAATATGCTATGATAAAAGTTAGGAGGACGAGTGGTGTCTGTTAACAATGATCTAGATGTTTCGACAAGCCTTGCCGAGGCCGAGGAAATAAGGCAAGCGATGCTTGGTGCGGTAAGAGACAGCCGTTTAACATGCAGCCAAGCCCGGGCGATTGCAGAGCAGTTTTCCGTACCCTATCACCTTGTCGGACGCTTAGCGAACGAACTGAAAATAAAAATACGTCACTGCGAACTAGGCTGCTTCTAGCCCCTTTGCTCATCCGCTGCTCGGCAGAATACATGACCGGCTGTAACTTTCAAAAGACGAGGTGACGAAAGATGATCGACCCTTTTGCCCGAGATATACACTATTTACGCGTCTCTGTCACCGATCGCTGCAACCTTCGCTGTGTTTACTGTATGCCGGAACAGGGGATCCCTCTCGTCGACCATGAAGAGGTCCTTCGCTTTGAGGAATTTGAACATCTGATTCGCATTGCCGCCGCAGAAGGGATTCGGCGGGTTCGAGTGACGGGCGGTGAGCCTTTGGTCCGTAAAGGGATCGTCGACTTCGTCGCTCGAATCAAAGCGATTCCCGGTATCGAAGACGTGGCTCTGACGACGAACGGAATATTGCTCCCCCAATTTGCCCGGGATTTGAAAGCGGCCGGTTTGAACCGTGTTAACATCAGCCTCGATACGATGCGGCCGGAACGCTTTCAGGCCATCAGTCGCAACGGACAGGTGAAAGACGTTTGGGCGGGAATCAGAACCGCCTTGGATGAAGGGCTCCATCCGGTAAAACTGAACGTTGTCGTCATGGGCGGCGTCAATGACGATGAGATCGCCGATTTCGCTCGCTTGACAGAAGGGCTGCCCATTCACGTGCGGTTCATCGAATTGATGCCTATCGGTGAAGGTGATTCACGCTTTCGTGGACACTTTTACTCTGTAGAACAGATGGAGGAGACTTTGGCTTCGTCGGGGCTGATTTTAGCGGGCCAAAAGATAGTCACTGGCGGTGGACCGGCTCGGTACACCAGCTTGCCTGACGCGTCGGGAACAGTCGGTTTTATCAGTGCGATCTCCAAACACTTTTGCCTCCTCTGCAACCGGTTACGGTTGACCGCCGAAGGGAAACTTCGCCCGTGCCTCCATTCCAACCGGGAAATCGATATTCGAGGCCCCTTGCGCAAGGGTGTTTCGGACAACCTGCTGGGCCAGATCTTCCGGGAAGCTATCGTAAGCAAGCCGCAGCAGCACAGCATGCAGGAAGAGGGCTGGGGAGAACAGACGCGGATGATGTCCCAGATAGGCGGGTAATCTTTTGGAAAAATGAAATGGTGGTGACTAAATGGATCCGTTGACCCACTTTGATGACAAAGGCTGCGCCCGCATGGTCGATGTGAGCGTTAAAGAGGACACCGTTCGGGAAGCGGTAGCTCGAGGCAGAGTAGTCATGGCACGAGAGACTTTTCGCCGTGTTCGTGACGGTCAGATCGCCAAAGGCGATGTTCTGGCAGTAGCCCGGTTGGCCGGTATCATGGCTGCGAAAAAGACCGGCGAATTGATTCCACTTTGTCATCCTCTCTATATTACCGGCGTCACGGTAGATTTTACGTTGAATGAGCTTCATGCTTGTATAGAGATCGAGTCTCGTGTAAAGACGACGGGCAAGACCGGCGTGGAGATGGAAGCTTTGACGGCGGTTTCCGTGGCGGCGTTGACGATTTATGATATGTGCAAAGCTATGGACAAAGAGATGGTGATCACCGACATCCGTCTAATGGAGAAATCGGGAGGAAAAAGCGGTCACTATGTCAGGGGGGAATGAGTGATGGCGAAAATTGTGGCCGTGTGCACCAGCGAAAAGAAAGGGATGCGGAAGAAGAACGTTGACCAAGGCCTGCTGAAAATCGATTTTGGTTTAGAGGGAGATGCCCACGGCGGTCCCTGGCACCGGCAGGTCAGCTTGCTCGCTTTAGAAAGCATTCAGAAAATGCGGAACCTGGGATTGGACGTGAACCCAGGCGATTTTGCCGAGAACATCACCACGGAAGGAATCGATTTGCTTTCCCTGCCTATCGGCACCCGCCTAAGACTCGGTTCGGAGGCTATCGGGGAAGTCACCCAGATCGGAAAGGAATGCCACAACCGCTGTGCGATTTACTATCAGGCTGGCGATTGTGTCATGCCCAAAGAGGGCATTTTCATCAAAGTGGTGACTGGCGGACCGGTCCAAGTGGGTGATGCTATAGAAGCGATTCCAGAGCCGGAGGAGGGAAAAGCCTGATGATTCGTGTAGGCATACTTACTGCGTCAGACAAAGGTAGCCGCGGTGAACGGGAAGACCGATCAGCCGTCGTGATCAGCGATGCTGTTCGCCATATCGACGGCAACGTGGCCGCATATAAAATCGTTCCTGATGAGAGGGAGTTGATCGCTGCGGCTCTTCGGGAGATGGCTGACGATCTGGCACTGGATCTCATCTTTACTACCGGAGGAACCGGGTTTTCGCCCCGCGATGTGACCCCTGAAGCCACTTTGGCCGTGGTAGAACGTCTTGTTCCCGGCATCCCTGAGGCGATTCGTGCCGAAAGCATGAAAATTACACCTCGGGCGATGCTCACACGGGGTACCGCCGGAATCCGGGGAAAAACACTGATCATCAATTTACCAGGCAGCCCCAAAGCTGTAGCAGAATGTTTAGATGTTATTTTACAAGCGTTGCCTCACGGTATTGAAATCCTTAAAGGACAAGCTGGTGAATGCGCCCGGCCGGAAAAGTAACCTTAGAGTTGAGAATCAGAAACCCCGGTGAATTGGTCTGAGCCAATTTACCGGGGTTTTGCTTTCATTACTTTTTCAGATTGAGAAGGTATAGTGGTCTAGGGTAAACGGGTAAAAAAGGGTCTTACGTTATCAGAAAAAAGGATGGCTAAAGGAAAGAACGAATATGAGATCATCTTTGCCATTCAGTTGAAGACGGACGAACCAAATGTTTCACACGAGGTGGTTGGGGATGAGGATCTTGCTGGCGGAAGACGATCCGCGACTAGGCAACTTGATCGACCACATGCTTAAGCGGGAAGGCCATGAAGTGGATTGGGTTCAACGGGGTGACGATGCCTATGACTATGCTAAAACGATCCATTATGACCTGTTGATTTTAGATTGGATGATGCCCGTCGTTGACGGTATAAGTCTTTGCCGGCGATTTAGGCAAGAAGGGCAGGGAGGGCCTATCCTCATGCTCACAGCTAAGGATGCCGTGGAAGACCGTGTGCAAGGACTCGACGCCGGAGCTGATGACTACCTGGTCAAACCATTTGCTTTCGCCGAGCTTTCCGCTCGAATCCGGGCGCTCTCTCGGCGCGGTCATATCCCCCTTCAGGAAGAAGTCGTTCAAGTGGCCGATCTGATGCTCAACCGGAGTCGTCGTTCTGTCACCCGGAACGGTGACGAAATCCAACTCACCGCCCGAGAATACCACCTTTTCGATCTGCTCGTACAAAACCGCGGCCAAGTACTTCCCCGGGAACTAATCATGGAACGGGTGTGGGGCTACGATTCGGGAGTCACCGACAACACCTTAGACGCCTATATCCGCCTATTGCGTAAAAAAATCGAATCTCCTGAAACTCGAAAGCTGATACATAACATCCGAGGGGTCGGCTATACATTGGAGGAATGAATGTGTTTACCCGGACCCGGACCCGTTTGACGCTCATCTATACCGGTTTGATGATGATCTTTTTGCTCCTTTTCACAGTGATCACCTATACGGTACTCTCCTCCATGCTCTATCAAGAAGAAAAGCAAGAGCTTCAATCGCTGCTTACAGGGATCGCTTCTGAGCAAACGAAAGAGATGAAAAAAAGGGCACACTCCGGCGGTCCCGGAGTTCCTGCATTTAGAGATGAAACAGATCATAAAGAACGCTACAACAAAACTAGACGAGATATCGGGGTTGTTCCGCCAACAGAAAAAGACGATGATGAAAGCACTGTTTCGGAAGCAATCGAAGACAGTACCCAAATGGATGGTCTATTAAAGGATGATGATCCCAATCGCAGCAAATTCCTCTTCTATCTAATGACAGACGAAAAAGGGAACTCCCTTCGCAGTCGAGGGATGCTTCCTTCGATTCAACCGGTAGTTACAGAGCAAATTCGGGACTGGGTTCCTACAAAGGCCGAAACGAAGCTGGTCAGTATTCCGGGGATGCGCGATCAGGAGTTTCAACTTCTGATCGCTGTTCAACCTCTTTATGAAGGAAACCGGTTCATCGGTGCCGCCTATGCTGGGTTTGACGTGAGTTCTGCCCACCATGTGTTACAGCGTTTGCTGTTCGTTCTCGGGGTATTATCTCTTTTTTCTCTTTTCTTTGCAGCTGGTGCTGCCTATTATATGGCAGGCCGCGCCATGGTACCGATCGTACAGTCCTTTACCCGTCAGCGGGAATTCGTGGCCGATGCTTCCCATGAGCTACGCACACCGCTCAGTGTGCTCCATTCGTCTATCGAAGTGATTGAAGCTGATGATAGGAGAAATCTTTCGGAATTCTCCCAGCAGGTCTTGTCCGATATGAAAGATGAAGTTCGCCGGATGACGCGATTAGTGGGCGATCTACTCACACTGGCGCGCGCAGATTCGGGGAACTTAGAACTGCTTCGTGAAACTTTTGATTTACGTTCTCTTATCGATCAGATCCTGCGGACCTTTCAACACCAGGCGACTTCAAAAGGAGTAGCTTTGGAAGCGGAGGGGTTACCGACGATACCAATCTGGGGTGACCGAGAACGAATCGCTCAATTGCTATTCATCTTAGTAGATAATGCTGTGAAATATACCCCCATAGGGGGCAAGATTACCTTGTCCTTGGCCGTGGCAAAGCAAACGAAAGGTCAACAAGTGCGAGTCATTGTTCAAGATAGCGGTATCGGTATTCCTTTAAATGATCAACCGCGTATCTTTGACCGGTTTTACCGGGTGGACAAAGGTCGTTCTCGACAGATGGGCGGCACTGGACTGGGTCTCAGCATTGCTCGTTGGATCGTTGAAGCCCATGGAGGAACGATTCAGGTCGAAAGCACACCCGGCCGAGGAAGCACCTTTTCGGTCAGCCTGCCTCTTCATGAAGAAAAGGGAAACCCTAAAAACAACCAACAATAGTTTCAACACCGAGACACTAATAACTACCATCGGACTATTTCGGCAGCTGCCCTTCTGCTGGTGTTGGCTCATATTGCTTTAACGTAGAAGAGAGGGGTCAAAAAAGGTGGGAGGATTGCTCTGGCGCGTTGTATGGGCCGGCGTAGGCGTTCTCGTTATATGGTATTTTGGGTATATACTGGGAATCCAGTGGTTTGAGGAACATCGGGTAGAAACCCTGTACTGGTCTGGGATAATGGGGACCCTGTTGGTTCTGGTCTCCATAGGCTACTCCGTAAAAAAACGGGTTAAGACTTTTCCGGGAAAGCTGATTACTTGGCTAAAAATCCATGTCCTTTTTACCATCGTCGGAAACTTTCTCATTTGCTTTCACGTAGGCGGGCGAACACATGCCATCGTTCCCTGGGCTACGTTCGTCCTCTTCTTCATCGTCATGATCAGCGGTCAAATTGGCTATTTCCTGCATTTCTACATCAAAAAGAAATTGACTATTGAAAAAAAATCCCTGATGGAGAAGGGGAAAAGCCGGGATGAAGCAGAGGAAGACCTCATTTGGATGGTTGCGGGAGAGAAAATGCTCTCCCAATGGCGGCAGATACACTTTCCGCTGAACGCCACCCTAGGGCTCCTCATCGCTCTGCATATCCTATCGGCTGTCTATTACCGAGGATGGTGAGGGAGTACACATGATGTCACAGGGAATAAAAAGACTGATCCTCTTCTCCTTCGCCTTTGCAGCTTTTTCAGCGCTAGTATTTACTGTTCAGTGGAAAATGTTGCCGGAAAGTTTTTATTCACCAGGTCATTTGGCCCAAGCCCATGCAGAGACGGTCCAAGGCTGCAATGATTGCCATAGCCCTTGGTCGAATGTAGAAAGCAAGAATTGTACTACGGCCAACTGCCATAGTCGGGAAAAGATGAATAAACAAATGACCGGGGAACTACTGGCTTATCACGACTCAAAAAACGGCAACGACTGTATGGAATGTCACACGGAACATTTGGGAACGACAGCGAACATCAGCAGTCGCTTTGATCACAGCTTGCCGAATATTGAGCAAAGCTGTGAACAATGCCATCAAGGTCCAAACGATCACCAGGCTTTCGGCAACGATTGTGCCTCTTGCCATACGACGAAAGCTTGGAAACCGTCTAGCTTCGACCACAGTAAATATTTCCCTCTGGTCGGTGACCATCGAGTCTCCTGTAATGAGTGCCACGAAGGAGGAGACTATAAGAAGTATTCATGTTCGTCCTGTCACAGTGAGAGCTCAATGCTGCGAAGGCATCACAGCACGAACTATGGAGAGATCCAGAACTGTGTGGACTGTCATAATAGCAACGGAAGGTCCCTTGAAAGAGAAGGAAGAATAGGCACTAGCGATCGTTATCGGCACAGCGGTGAATTCAACGGCGAACAGCGTGAGTACCGCAGCTTTGGACGCGGTGATAAGGGCAATTATTATTCTAGGGAAAAGCACAGTGATGAACACTATAGTCGAACCCGGAGATATGAAGAAGATTAAAGAAAAAACAAAAGAAGGGGCTTCTCACCGATTGTGGGAGGTCCCTTCTTCTTTCTTCGATTTCATCAACTTTTTCAATCGGTCGTCTTCTGTTGGGAGTACCCAATTTTGTCAGGTCCTTACCGGTTATCTTCGTTCGCCCTTTCGTAATTTACGATTTTCCATAACCGAAGGCCTAATCGACCAGGGGCCGAGCGTTTTTCTAGCATCAGTGGGCTATCGCTGTTCCGAAATCGGTAATCCATGACTCCGAAGTAGACGGTGGCATCGCCTCCAGGCTCTACATAAGGGGACCTTTTACTGTGATGGTAATGTTCCAAAATGGTAAGGCCGGCTTGTTTCACCGCTTGATGGACAATAGTCGAAGCGAAACAGATGCCCCCGCCGACTTCGTCAATATAGCTATTACCATTGAGCACTTTCCCTACGGCAAAGCCGCGCTCCGGAGTCCGGGGCCCAACCATGCTGTTAAAAGAAAACTCTTTTCCAGGAGGCAGGAGAAGTCCGGTGAGGATGTTGAGGGCGACTCCTGTGTTATACCGTCCGCCCTGACTGACACTGGCCGTTGAAAGAAGCGCGTCCGATACTACGGTCCAGGCAGGGAGGTTCACCTCAGTATCAGTGCCGCGCATTAGGGCCGTCGTAATTATCTGCACGCCGCCGTCAAGGACGCGGACTGTATCTGGTAGGGAACGAACAAAGGCGGCAGCGGTATTGCGAGCCGAGCGAGG
This sequence comes from Heliobacterium chlorum, assembly GCF_014502795.1. Taxonomy (GTDB): domain Bacteria; phylum Bacillota; class Desulfitobacteriia; order Heliobacteriales; family Heliobacteriaceae; genus Heliobacterium; species Heliobacterium chlorum. Next base: position 78,489 of record NZ_JACVHF010000008.1, on the reverse strand, counting down.
ATCACCGCTAGCTTGGTAGGTCCATTTTCCTGGGCCTAACTGTTTCATGGAGATACCCGGTGAAAAGGTATACTTTTCGCCGGCCACATGAACGATGATCGTTCCCCCGAACGTAGCGGAACGTTCCCCGGCAGTTGTTCCAGCTTCCGTCCACTGATCCAATACAGACTGAGCTTCCGCCGTCCATCCCTGGGCAGGTCGTCCCTTTTTAGCGATGTCCTCTTTTCTGATCCCCCCTGTCCCCACATTTTCCCTATGGTTTGAGACGGGAGCGTCAAAAGCCGTAGATAAATCGATAGTTTTTTCATCGTTAAGCAGGACAAAAAGGGCACACAGCAGGAACCCTGCGATCATTACAGAGAAACGGCGGAACACAAGAGGCAATTCATTGCACCTCCTTGCTAGTTCCACAGTACCCTGTATATTCAGATGGAATGATAGATAGAAAATACAATTTTATCCAGTCGGTCCCCTTCGTCCCTGCTGTTCTACCTACCTGAAGCGACAAATATCCTTTTCCAAGAAGATACGGGGAAGCCGAAGGGGGAGGCGGTGTGAGACGCAGGTGGATTTACGGCATGGCCGTAGTGATACTGTTGACGATTGTAGGCGCTGCTTACATCATGCGGAGCGACCATCAAGAACGGTGGAACCCGAGAGATCCCTTGGCTTTAGTGAAAAAAGCCATGGCTGGTACGCTCCAGAGCCCGCAATTTCGCTTCGAAAGCACCTTTCTGATTCGAGTGAACGGAAGGGAAGAGGTGGTCAGTCGTTTTTCCGGTGAACGGGCAGAAGTGGAAAAGTTCTATCTCAAGGGAACACTCCTGCAGTCACCGACTGAGATCTATACGGTAGGCGACTTATTCTACCTGTGGGACCCCATAAAAAAGAGTTGGTATAACATCGAAAAGAATAAGTTTGGTCCGCAAGACCTGCTGCTTTCGGAAATCAGCCCTTTAAACTCCTTGGAATTCAAGAATATTGAAGGGGTAACTGTAGTCGGGCGGGATACGATCCGCGATAAAAAATGTCTCGTCTTGGAATGCCGGGTGGAAGTGTCAAACCGGCTTCTCGCTGCTTTTTGGAAAGATTTCTATTACCGGCTATGGATCGATCCTGTAAAACAAGTCCTTTATAAAAGTACCATTGAGGCGACTAGCCGCAACGCGCCTCAAGATCGTTTGCTGTTGACGATCGAATTCTGGGATTACGATAAGCAAATCCAAGTGGAACCGCCAACAGTTTCCACAAAACAATGAATTACAAAAGGCTCTCTCCTAAGGAGGGGGCTTTTTGCATAACAACAAAAGGATAAATAAGGAAGGAAATAACCGGAGTGCATCGAATTAACAATTAACCGAATTTTCAAAAAGGAAGGAGTTTTATTGTGAATGCGATTTACCTGGTACTAGGTGCTGCCTTTGTTTTTGTTCTTGCCTATCGCTATTACGGTGCTTTTATCGCAGCAAAAGTCCTTACTATTGACGAAAGTCGGATCACGCCTGCTCATCAATTAGAGGATGGTCAAGATTACGTACCGACCAACAAATGGGTTGTCTTTGGTCATCACTTCGCCGCTATTTCCGGCGCCGGGCCCCTCGTGGGCCCAGTACTGGCGGCTCAGTTTGGCTATGCGCCGGGATTTTTCTGGATCCTCGCCGGTGCCGTCTTAGCTGGGGCAGTTCATGACCTGGTCATTCTCTTTGCGTCGGTACGCCACCGGGGGCGGTCCTTGACGGAAATCGCTCGGGAAGAAGTTGGTCCTGTGACGAAAGTGGCCGGCACCGTGGCAGTTCTGCTCATTGTTTTGCTCGCCATGGCGGGACTCGCTATCGTCGTGGTCCATGCCCTCAAAGACAATGTGTGGGGTACTTTCACCATTGGCACCACGATACCCATCGCTTTGTTTATCGGTATCTATATGAGGTACCTTCGACCAGGAAAAATCGGTGAGGCTTCTGTCATAGGGGCAACATTGGTCCTCCTTTCTGTTGCTGCAGGGCCCTATGTGAAACAGTCAGCGTTGGCCTCATGGTTTATGTTTGATGAACAACAGTTGAAGATCATCTTGCCAGCTTACGGTTTCGTGGCGGCAGCACTGCCCGTATGGCTGCTTTTAGCACCGCGGGACTATCTTTCTTCGTACTTAAAAATTGGCACTGTTTTTGCCTTAGCTTTTGGTGTACTTATGCTTCGGCCTGAAATCCATATGCCTGCCTTCACGACTTTTGTCTATGGCGGCGGTCCCATTATTCCCGGACCGGTCTGGCCTTTTGTCTTCATCACGATCGCCTGTGGCGCTATTTCAGGGTTTCATGCCCTCATCTCTTCAGGAACAACACCCAAGCTTTTAAACAGTGAGAAAGACATGCTAATGGTGGGCTACGGTGCTATGCTCATGGAAGGGCTCGTCGCATCTATGGCTTTGGTGGCCGCCTGTGTGCTCCTTCCAGGAGATTACTTTGCTATCAACACAAGTCCAGCAGCCTTTGAAAAACTGGCTGCGTCGGGGAATGAACTGTTTCGCATCGTCAATTTGCCACAATTGTCCCAGATGGTCGATATGGACTTAGCTGGACGGACCGGCGGTGGTGTTTCGTTAGCGGTGGGTATGGCCTATATCTTTTCATCTCTTCCCGGCTTGAAAGGATGGATGGCCTATTTGTATCAATTTTCTATTGTCTTTGAAGCCCTTTTTATTTTAACGACTATCGACGCGGGGACACGGGTGGCACGCTACATCCTTCAAGACGCCCTCGGTAATTTTTACACGCCCTTTAAACAGGTGAGTTGGGTTCCAGGGATGCTGCTATCATCGATAGTTGTTTCTTTGGGATGGGGTTATCTTCTTTATGGCGGCACTGTATCCTCGATATGGCCTATCTTCGGAACTTCCAATCAGTTGCTGGCTACTATAGCTCTAGCCATTGGCACAACAGTTATCCTGCGGCGGACAAAGAATTGGATCTACAGTCTAATCACTGCCTTGCCGATGATTTTTCTCGGCGTTACCACGATAACGGCGGGTATCCTATCGATTTACAACTCGTACCTCCCCAAAGGAATGATCCTCAATACGGTGTTGATGGTCATGATGATCGTGCTGATTCTAATCATCATCGTCGATGCAATCCGGTCCTGGTTTAAAGCGATGGCTAAGGAATCTCCGAATTATGTGGATGTTCACTATAAACCGATGTAACGAAAGATTCGCTATGGTATTATTGAGATTGAGGTTACAATATGGTAGTCGAGATAGGATATTCCGTTTGCAAAGGAGTGAACGATAACATCAAAGTGACCTCCGACGATCTATACACCTCATGGTCTTTCACTCCAGCGGCGAAAGAATTTATTGAACGCCGGGGCGGCACGCTCCGTATCGATGCGCCCATACAGGTAGGATGCTGTATTCATTTGGACGCGCCTCCAGAAATCCAGGTAGGACTTCCGAAGCGCCAGGTGGCTGATCGCTACGAAAAGTTTGAACTGGAAGGCTTTACGGTCTACCAAGCCAAGGGATTTGATTGCGGCTATCCCCTGACGATCGATCTTTCCCGTTATTTTATCTGGCCTCAACTGGTCGTCAAAGGTTGGAAGTTGGTTTGACCATCTTGGCTTGACCTGTTGACATCATTTTTCTGCTCTTGGTATAATTTTTTTTGATTAGGCGAACCTAACACTTGACTAAAATCGTTCGTTTGGCCGGTCTGCGGAACCGGCCTTATTTTCGTATTAACAGGAGGCAGCAGCATGGAACAAGTGGTAGAACGTATCCTCGTCTCCGAAGCCGATCTAAAAGCGAAGGTAAAAGAACTCGGCGAGTCCATCTCAACGGACTATGCAGGCAAAGATCTGCTGGTCGTGGGTATTCTGAAAGGTGCTCTCGTCTTCATGGCCGATTTGATCCGCTCCATCCGTATCCCGATTCAAATTGACTTTATGGCCGTATCCAGTTATGGTCAAGGGACCCGGTCATCCGGTGCGGTTCGAATCCTTAAAGACCTGGATCGAGCGATTGAGGAAAAGCATATCCTCATCGTTGAAGACATAGTCGATACGGGGCTCACCCTTAACTATCTATTAGACAACCTGAAATCCCGTGGAGCAGCTTCCGTAAAGGTCTGTACGATTCTGGACAAGCCGAGTCGGCGGAAAATCCCCATCACTCCCGACTATAACGGCTTTGTGATCCCTGATGAGTTTGTCATCGGCTACGGACTGGACTATGCGGAGGACTATCGCCATCTGCCCTATGTGGCTGTCCTAAAACCAGAAGTATACAGTAAATAAGACCATTGCGGATGCGAGACAGGGAACAAATCGTTCGCCTGTCTGATCATAAAAGTTGAGAGAGTATTGAGAGGAGCAACAATCTTGTCCAAACCGCATGAAACGATTCTGGTGCTGGACTTCGGCGGCCAGTACAACCAGTTGATCGCCCGCCGAGTACGGGAATTGCACGTCTACTGTGAAATGCATCCCTTCAACATGCCGATTGAAGAGATCCGGGCAATGAATCCGAAAGGGATCATTTTTACCGGCGGCCCTTCCAGTGTCTATGAGTCGAACGCACCGGCCGTAGATCCGGCGATTTACGAGTTAGGTGTTCCCATCCTCGGTATCTGCTATGGAATGCAGTTGATGGTCAACCAACTGGGCGGTAAAGTCGTCAAAGCGGATTCTCGCGAATACGGTAAGGCTGACCTTACGATCATGGAAGCGGAAGGCCCTTTTGCAAACATGTCTGGCGCTGTGCAGTGCTGGATGAGCCATGGCGATAAGGTGGAAGTCCTTCCCCACGGATTCGTCGGTACCGGCAAGACGGACCATGCCCCCTTTGCGGCCATGGCCGACCCTGTCCGCCGTTTCTACGGCCTGCAGTTTCACCCGGAAGTGCGTCATACCCCGCAGGGCTCGGACATGCTCCGGAGCTTCCTCTTCGGCGTCTGTGGCTGCACCGGTGAGTGGACCATGGAGAACTTCATCGAAGAGCAAGTGGCCTCGATTCGCGAAAAAGTGGGTAGCGGAAAAGTTCTCTGTGCTCTTTCCGGCGGCGTCGACTCATCGGTGGCTGCAGTGCTTGTGCACCGGGCTGTTGGTGAACAGTTGACATGTGTATATGTAGACCATGGCTTCATGCGCCTCAACGAATCGGAGCGCATCGTCAAAACCTTCCGCGATGAACTGGGCATGAACCTGATCTTCGTGGAAGCCTCAGAGCGGTTCCTCAAGAAAATCGCCGGCGTCAGCGACCCGGAAACAAAGCGCAAGAGCATCGGTAACGAATTCATCTATGTCTTTGAAGAAGAAGCGGCCAAACTCGGCCAGGTGGATTTTCTCGTTCAAGGTACCCTTTATCCGGACGTCATTGAAAGCGGAACCTCTACCGCCGAGACGATCAAGACTCACCACAACGTAGGCGGCCTGCCGGAAGATATGAAATTCCAACTCATCGAACCTCTGCGCACCCTCTTTAAGGATGAAGTTCGAGAGCTGGGCCTGCAATTAGGTCTACCGGAAGACGTCGTCTGGCGGCAACCTTTCCCTGGTCCCGGTCTAGCGATTCGCTGTCTCGGTGCGGTGACCAAGGAAAGCCTTGATATCCTCCGTCACGCCGACGATATCGTCTTCCAGGAAATCAAAAGATCTGGTCTCTACCGGCAAATATGGCAGTCTTTCGTCGTTCTTCCGACGACTGTCAAGAGCGTCGGCGTTATGGGAGATGGTCGTACCTATGCCTACCCAGCCGTCCTGCGGGCTGTCACCTCTGACGATGCCATGACCGCAGACTGGGCCCGTTTGCCCTATGAACTGTTGGAACGGATATCTAACCGAATCGTCAACGAGGTCCAGGGCATTAACCGTGTTGTCTACGATATCACCAGCAAGCCTCCCGGAACGATTGAGTGGGAGTAAATAAGCATAAAAAAGCAGTCCAGCTGAAAGGCAGGACTGCTTTTTTATGTGGTTACAAATTGGGATACAATTAATTGGGACTTGTAGTTCTATCTAAGGATTATATATGATAAGTATGTATTTCGTAAAAACTATAACAATACCACAAAACATGGTGGATTTCCAAATAAAAAGCCAAAAAGGGGACGCCTAATGGAAGCATTAAGTGCTAGCAGTTGGAGACAGTATTTATCGATGATGCGTCTAATTTCGGGCGTATTGCTTCTGCTTGTGGCCTCAGTACTCTTTTCTCTGAAAGAAGTCTTACCCATTATCTCAAGTACTTGGTTACAATATCTCTTTTACGTACTAATGGGTATATTTATTTTCATGAGCGGTTTCATAGAATTATCGAAGAAAAAACAAAAGGCTCCAGTGAATCAGGCTGATGAATTGTGTAGTATCTTGGGCGGGAATGCAGTATTCGTGATGATGGTGATTTTTTACTTTTCCTTTACTGATTAATGAATAGAACGATCAAAGAACCGGAGTGAAATCAGATTTCGCTCCGGTGTATTTTTTAACAAAAACATTAAACAAACATTAAACAAACCTAAAAATTCTATTGAGTCTGCGGTGTCCTTCGAGTAAAATTATAGTGAAAGAGAAAATTAGTACATAATGATAGCAGGTGAACCCATGGAAATTACAGATGTAAAGATCCGAAAGCTAGATCCCGAGGGGAAGATTAAGGCGATTATCTCCATCACCATAAATAACATGGTCGCCATTCATGACATTCGGGTGGTCGATGGCCCGAATGGGATTATCGTCGCTATGCCTAGTCGTCGGTCTCACACTGGCGAATACCGGGATATCGTTCATCCCATCTCTCGAGAGTTACGGAATAAATTATTCAAATCCATATTGGACGCCTATTTTCGGGCGTCACAGAAAGAGGATGGACAAAAGACCTGTGACTATTTTACCTCAGATAGCTCCGATTAGGCAAAACTTTATTCCTTGTCCGAGCACCTCTTTTCGAGTAAAAAAGGCAGCCCAACATCAGTGTTTGGGCAGCCTTTATTTTTTAGGAGCTAAAAAAATTATTAGGATATGTTGACGCTCGCATAAAAATAAATAAAATATAATACGAAAATAATTATTTAATCAAGCGTATAAGTACGGGTGGTAAGATATGATTGTAACGAACGTAAAGCTGAAGAAATTTGATGCGGAAAGAAAAGTAAAAGCAGTTGTATCGGTCACTCTCGACAATTCTTTCGTCGTTCATGACATAAAAGTCGTCGAAAGCCCCAAAGGGCTTATTGTGACGATGCCGAGTCGAAAGATTCGCAGCGGAGGATACCGTGATATCGTACACCCCATTTCTCAGGAAGCACGAGAGATGATATCTAAAGCCGTAATGGACACTTTTGAACGAGTTCGAATCGAAAGAGTGTCCACCCTTTAGGTTTGTGTTCGCGGAGCCAGGCGGAAAGTCGCTGCCTGGCTCTTTTATATCAGGTTACATTTCTGAAAGGATCATCTGAACCTTCGCCTCTAGAAAAGGTGGAAGATTATTTCTTATTCCCTTATGCAGTTCTTTCGCTGCTTCGATCCAAAGATGGAAAAAGGGAAGGGCTTTTTCGCCTAATTCAAACGTCGCTTCTGCAGGAGAGCCTAGGTAACCATCCAGGGCCCCTTTACTTTTCCAGGTACCAGGTCCTCGCATATCTCTGATCGAACAGGGGAGTAAATTTGGCAAAAGAGTTGTTTTAACGAGCTGAGGATGAAGCGCAAGCATCAGGGATGTTTCATACTGTCCGGCATGAATATCCGGTATGGAACCGTTTTTTGTCGGCCGGCTATAGATCCAGCGAGCGAAAGGCTCAGCCCCTTGGATGGTCCCTTGTGCTTCCGCGGAACGAATAGCCGCATGAATACTGGCTAAGTGAGACGGTGAACCATGAGGAGATACGACGACACAATAACGAAAACCCCATCGAGAGGCTTGGAGTAAAGTCTGCTGAACAAGGCTGGTCAGCAATTTCTCAGGTAAGGAAATCGTGCCTGGGAAATCGGCTGTTTCCGGCGCTGAACCTAGAGGAATTAAGGGGAAGACAAAGGGTTTCAAGCCGGTCAGCTCTTCTAGTGAAGCATCGCAACGTCGGCAGGCTTCCTCCGCAGTCAAACAATCCACCCCGGTAGGTAGATGGGGGCCATGCTCTTCCACCGGGGCGATAGGGATAAACAGTATGCTTCGACTGAAATCGATATTTGCGATCTCTGTCCATGCCATGTCATAAATCTTCATTAGTGATTCCTCCTCATTGTTGTTATTTAAGATGGAAAGACAAATTTTCAAAAATAAGAAAATAATAGAAAAAACAGAAGGTATTTTTTCAGAATTATCGAATTAATCAATTGCATAAACGTTAAATGGACGAAAGATTCGTTCAAGAAAGGGGGGCATTATGGCGCTTATATTTCCGGGCAATGAGGCAGAATTGCCCCGGGGAATTCAAAAGGTTCTGTCTATGGCCGATAACTTTTATGACTTGCTGGACGGAAGAAATTTTTTAGGTGTTTCCGATACGGAAAAGTTCCTTTGGTGTAAAGACGGGAAAGAGATTCAATTTCACTTCGACAAGTCCCCTTACCTAAAACCGGGAATGGTTACCTATGAAGCTATTAAACAAGGTAAAAAAATCCTTCGTCGGGTCGAGAAAGAACAATCACTCTACGGATTTCCCTACACGGCTGTCTCCATTCCCATCTATGAAGGTAATCGTGTCGTCGGAGCCATTTCGACGACAACGGCAATGAAGAATCAATTAAAAATTGAAGCAATGGCTCAAAACTTGGAACATTCGACAAACCAATTGGCCACCATGGGCACAAACATCACCGTTGCCGCTGAGGGATTGGTGACGGAGATTGAAGCTATCGCCACATCGGGGCAACGATTGATGGAAGGGCTTGACATCATGGAAAAAGCCATCCAACTGGTTGACCAAGTGGCGGCGCAGACCCAGTTGCTCGGCTTAAACGCGGCGATTGAAGCGGCACGGGCCGGCGAGTTGGGGCGAGGGTTCTCCATTGTGGCTGAGGAAATCCGGAAGTTGGCTTATGACACCACAGAGAATGCTAAGGTGATCCGCAATGGCTTACAGCAGATGGTCGAAAATGTTAAGGGAAACCGAATTCACCTAGCTGAGATAGAGCGGTTAGCTCAATCCCAAGCGGCCACGACAGAGGAAGTAAGCGCCTCTTTGGAAGATTTACATGGAAACATCGAGCAACTTTACGGGATCGCTCGTTACGGTTAGAAAAAATGATCTTAAGTCGTTGACGTTAAAAGACGTCTCAACGACTTTTTTTACGCCTATAAAAAGGAATCAAGAACAATATCGTCGAAATCTCTACATAACCTTTTGAAAAATATACCCGAGATGGGAGAAGTACATAAAAAATGCGATTGAAAAAATGGGCATTCTGCCTTTCCGCTCTTTTAGTTACCAGTTCTTCCATAGTCCCAACGGGAAATGGTTATGACGGCTCGCTCGTTGGCATCGCTGCTGCGAGAGCAGAAAATCCTGTGCCGACGGCTGAAAAAGAGGATACAAAGGAACAGCCGATAACAGGATTGACTTTTTCCGTGTCACTTGCGAAAGCACTTGGAATTCAGCCCTTATATCCTGTTAAAGCGAGCTATGGCGATGTTCCTCGATACACAGCCGAGTTCGGGTATGTGGAGGCTATGGTTGCGCTGGGGATTCTCTCGCCGGGCGATCCAATCGAACCCCATTTGCCGATCACTCGACAGGATGCAGCCTTGCTTATATGGAGAGCCCTTGGAGATCCGTCGGTGCCTTTGTCTTACATTCCCTATCCAGACGGATCAGCTGTAGCGGACTATGCGAAAACAGGTGTCGCCTTTATCGCACAACAAGGCTGGATTCCTCTGCGTGCAGGTAATTTTGAGCCGCAAGCGCCTCTGACTGCAGCAGAAGCTGAAGCGGTTGCTGCTGCGATCGCCAACAGGAGGCACAGCCAGGCATTACGGGCCTTTGATATCATCAGTACTCGGAGTCTGGATATCAAAAAAGGCTATCCAACCCCCCTGGAGATTCCAGAACTCAAAGAAGAACTTCCCTTTACACCTGTTTATGGGACTGATGTTCCCGACTTGGGTTCCCTCTCGCCGCAAGGTCAATTTGTTTTCGGTGATTCCATAAACAAAAAGGGAACTGTGACCGTCAATGCAGGCTATTCTGCTTACGATGTGATGGTGAATTTCTATGGCGGCAGTTCTGCAAAAAAGGTTGACACGGACAAATCGAAGGGAACTCTTTCTTCTGGGAAATCCGATAGGGAACATGGGGCAAAGGAAATCCCCTTTACCTATAGGATCGTTTCCGATAAACCGGATCAGGTTTTTCAACAGACTGAATCTACATCCTATCCGGGGCCGGAAGAGGGCATCGGAGCAAAAAGCGATACTTGGACCGGCTTTTATCGTCAGGAAGACCGTGACATCATCGTTGATCTAGGGTCGTCTCAACCGGTGTCCTCCGTATCAATGGAATTCATGCAAGACATCGCCTCTGCGATCCGTTTTCCAGAATATATGCGTTCCTATGTTTCAACAGATGGACAGAACTGGAGCTATCTCGGTCAAGCCCGCCATGACATACCTCCCTCAGACAAGACGGTTCAGACACGAACGCTAGCACTCCAGTTTCCTTCTGTATCGACGCGATACATAAAAATCAGATTCCCTGTAGACATATGGACTTTTGCACGACGTTTATCTGTGACAGGAGGATCAGAACCTTCAAAACCACTCCTATTACCCAAAGAGGATCGTGCTGCTGAAGCACTTAAAGCGCCAGCGCCTGCACCAGAACCTACATATTTACAGGTTCCTGGTATGAATGACATTTTGCTGGCTTATACAGGTGGTCATGAGGCTAGAGGGACCTGGACGAGCGCTGATTTTTTACCGATGATCGCCCACCAGGACCAAAAAGGCTCTCTGACAGGCCGTATGTTTGATTCGATTCTCTTCCTGCCTTATAGTACGGTTGGAAGCAGCCGCGATGAATGGCAAGCCTATCTAGATGACCTCTTTACTCCATCCCTTCAATTGAACGCTTTAAACGATGCCCTGTCCTCGATGAACAAAGTGATGGGGACGACGGAAAAAGAAAAAGTAATTCTCACCATACCCTATCCCGATCCGAAACAAAATAGTTTTGGCAGTTTAGAACAGAGTGGTCCGTCTTTGTCTTTTGACGTAGAAAAACTGGGTAAAGAAGCAGCCTTAAAGAACCGCCTCGCTGCTGTAGACTGGTTTTATGGGCAACTGTTGAGTCGATGGGAACAAGCTCATTTTGAACATCTCGAGTTGGCCGGCATCTACTGGTATGCCGAAACGATGGACGCGCGTATTCCTGGCGAAAAAGAACTAGTCCAAGGCACCGCTCGGCTGGTTCGGGCGAAGGAACAGAATTTTTTCTGGATTCCCTTCCATGGGGCCAATGGTTATGATGATTGGCGTTCCTATGGCTTCCACTACGCCTTTTTACAGCCCAACTATTATGCAGAAGATCCGAAACGTTCCGATGAGCGGATGATGCGAACGGCAGATCTAGCACGCCAGTATCGAATGGGAGTAGAACTGGAATGCGACGACAGACTGTTGAAAGATCCTCAGTATTATCAGTTATTCTACAAGCAACTGAACCGTGCTCATGAATTGGGCTTTGACGGTCCAACTACAAATGTTTATTATGCTGAGTCTAAGACCCTCGTTACTGTAAGTCGAAGTTCTGATGCGAAGATCCGGGCGATTTATGATGACCTCTACAAATGGATGATCGGCCTATACAAGCCGAGCCGATAATAAGAAACAAAAGGAAAGAGCCTCCCCTAGCATAGGGAAGGCTCTTTCCTTTTATGTAGAAGAATCTTATAGATCCTGAGCAATCAGCGCCAACTGCTCTGATATAGCCGTCAATTCCTGAACCGTCGCCGTAATTTTTTGAATGCCTATGCTTTGATCCTGGTTCGCTTTTAAAACGTTTTCCGATCCGTTAATGGCAGCGTTGATTTTTTCTTCAATTTGATCGGTCAAAGTCTTAATTTGATCGGTTGTAGTTTTGGAATCTAATGAAAGCTTGCCAATTTCTTGAGCGACGATGCCAAAACCGCGTCCCGACTCACCGGAGCGGGCCGACTCGATCGATGCGTTGATGCTTAACATCTGTGTCTGAGCAGCCATTTTCTGCACAAACGCTAAAACTGACTTGATCTGTTTTGCAGCGTTTGAAATCGCCCTGACGTGTTGGTGGAGGACCTGTTCAATCTCGTTAATTGTCTCTGAAGTCGAAGCGATTTGTTCGAGAGCTTTGGCTGATTCTTGCATGGAATTTTGCAAATGGTGAGACAACTCCATGACGGATGCCTCTGTTTCCATGCTGACTCCAACGCCGATACCCCCCATGATAGAGCCATTATCATCATAAATGGGAACTGCTCTAGCCTTAAAAGGTACACCGAACACCTCTTTGGGAATATTATTGTTTTGGGCGTGTCCCTGCGCCATCGCCAGCCGGAGAGGATCCCCCTGAGGGATTTGATTCCCACGCTGAATATTGAGATCGAACGTATCTGCGGGGTAGTAATCAAGAAACTGCTCACGGTCTGTAATTACCAATACGAAGTCTTTGCCAAGGATCTCTTTTAACCCGGGGGCGACAATCTTTAGCGCGTCAATAAATTCCTGTCCTCTGAGCAACGGCAATCACTCCTTACTTCGTTTCTACCATTCGAACGCAATTAACCACATCGAAACAGTGTTATGTTTAATTATAGCAGTGATGATAATGGTCGTGATGTCGAATATTAGTAAATGAGAAAAATATTTTATGGTAAATATAAATAGGCTGGCCCAATTTTTTGGGCCAGCCAGATCAGTAAAAATACATTTATTCAGTGGTTTCGTTTCAAAAAAATATTGTTTACACAAGCGCCGAGTCAGAAAACCTGCCCAAAACCGTGCCTGACGGATTACGACAAAATTCCCACGGAATTCATAAAAACGAGAATCAGCAAAGCTGGTGTGATATAACGAATGATAAAGAAAAATAGATCTATCATCCAGCCGATTTTCAAGTTCCCGCGGTTCGTGAGTTCCTTTTTTATGTCGTCTTTGTCGGCGCCATAACCAATAAACAGCGCGATGAGCAGACCACCCAAAGGCAAGATAATATTCGAGGAAATAAAATCAAAGAGGTCGAAGAACCCTTTGCCGAAAAAGGTAATGCCGCCTAAAAGGCTAGAACTGTCTGCTGATAAGGATGCTAAGGCGCCAAAGAGAACGATGACTAGGGCACTGATCAAGACCGATGCTTTTCGGGACAGCCCCCGTTCTTCCGACAGATAAGCGACAGGTACTTCAACGAGGGAGAGCATCGCCGTAGTCGCTGCAATGGAACTGAGGAAGAAAAAGGCCACAAGCAGGACGTTACCGACAGGCATTTTTGAAAAAACGAGGGGAATAGTCATGAAAAGCAGGCCGGGACCGGCGCTTGGCTCCATACCAAAGGCAAAAACGGCAGGGAAAATGGCCATACCGGCCAGCATAGAGACAGCCAAATCCGCAAAGGCGACTTTTGCAGCTGTGGACAAGAGATTGTCCTCATCGGTAAAATAGCTGCTATAGGTGACCATTGTGCCCATTCCGAGAGAGAGTTTGAAGAAAGCCAGTCCAAGAGCTGTCAGAATCACTGTTCCCGTCACTGCGCCAAAATCGACGTGAAATAGGAAATTTAAACCTTGCGAAGCGCCGGGAAGTGTCAGGGCGCGAACATCACAGATAATGATCAATAAAAACAGCAAAGGCATTAAGGTTTTCGTGATTTTTTCGATTCCTTTTTGGACACCCATGATTAGGATGAGGGAAACAACGACCATGACAATCGCTTGCCAAAGAAGAGGCGTAACCGAGTTGACAACGACACTGCCAAACTGGGATTTGGCTGTCTCTAAGGTGATATTTGAGAAAGTTCCCATTAGCGCTTTGAAAAGATAAAAATAGACCCATCCGGCAACACAACTGTAAAAGAACATAATTAACCCGGAGGCAAAGACCCCCATCGAGCCAATATGTTTCCATGCGGTTTTCGGTTTTAGCTGTTCAAAAGCGCCGATGGCATTTTTACGGGTCTTACGGCCGATGTAAAATTCGCTCACCATAACGGGCAAACCTACCAGCAAAATACAAAGGAAATAGACTAACAAAAAAGCACCGCCGCCGTTGTCGCCGGTCAAATAAGGAAACTTCCATATGTTTCCTAAACCTACGGCAGAACCTAAAGTAGCAAAGAAAACGGCTAAACCTGAGGAGAATTTCTCACGACTCGCTTTTGGTTCCTGCATCACTATCACTCCTTATATATTATTTGCGAAATAAAATTATGCTTATCTATTTTAAGTCCATTCCGTCTATTTTTGAGATATTTTAATATTGAAAATATTTCTGTCAAAACAAAAAATCAAAAACCTCGTTCCGCCAAGTAAAGTAACGAGGTTTTTGCGTTTATGTAACTTCAATTTTGAAACCTTTTTTTATGGATATTCTTGCTTACTCAGGCCATTTCCCGCCGAGCAGATGATCCCGCAAATCGACGAGGACACCTTCTTTACGAGTTGATTCACCTGAGACAGTGCTATCATTGCTTTTCAGAGGACCTTTCGCCGCCGAAGCCGCAGGTGTTAAGACAGGAGGAGACCCTTCATCATCAGAAGTTTCCGACACATCTCTCATTTGGCCTTTTTGCATCGTCCCAATTTGTTTTTCCAGTCGTTCCACCCGATCAGCCAGTTTAAATACGCTTTCGGTAACCCGATTGCCAAAGGCTTTCATGGCCGGCGAAACAGCTTCATCAAACAGTTTTACGGCTACCATGGTTTTTTGGGTGATAGACATTTCTACCACATTGCGAACGGTCGATTTTATGACTGTTTCTAATTCTGGGCGAATTCGTGACAGCGAGTCTCTAGCGATGGCATCATTGATAAGGCTACCGATTAATCCGGGAATATCGTCACCGGTAATCTCCGACTGAGCCTCAAGCCACTGATGTTGTTCCGGGGATAGTTCTACCGTTATTTTTTTTGTTCTAGCCAACTGGAAAATCCCCTCTCCCCTAAAAATCTCTATTCCTGATGTCCCAGAGAGTATCGAACCGGGTTTGTAACTCTAATAACTATTCTAATCGAGATCATTTGTGATTGTCGAGATAGGAATCCTCTGGGGCATGCTTTTTTCGATTGGGGAAAAGATACAAGAGGGTGAAAAACATGGATGGTTAAGAAGAGGGTCGTTGATGTATAAAGAAGAGATTTCCATGATCCAGATTGGATTGCTGATAGCCTCATTTTTTGTTTCTGGTGCCGGCCTCTATTATCATGGCTACCTGCTGCAAACGGTCAATTATAACCCTTTTGCACCGCTTTTTTCCGGAGCTATCGTGGCGCTTATTCCGACAATCTTGGCCGGCATGATCTGTGCCAAATTCCCGAGAGACAACATCGTCGGCATTGCCCGGCAACTGTTAGGGCCCACGATCAGTATACTCGCGACAGCCCCACTCGTGTTTATTCACTTTGCCTTGCCTTTACCGATATTCCGCATTGCTGCTGAATTGATTACCGATGTCCATTTAACGAATACACCGCCCGTCGTGCTGATGCTGATCTTGCTCTCGATCAGCAGTTGGATCGCCTTAATGGGAACGGAAGTCGTCACCCGGACGAATGATGAGCATTTGGTGATCATCTTTCCGTTGACGGCGATCATGTTTTTTCTTTCCACCTCAGATATTGATCCGAACCTAGCTCGACCTTTGACCCAGTTCGATTTTTCTTACTGGATGAGACCTGAGTTTTATGGAAGCTTATCTGTCTTTTTTGGCTTTGGCCTAGCCTTATTTCTGAACGACGCGATCGGCCACAGCCAAAAACTCTACCGGATATTGATCGGGTTGACCCTTTTAGGGCTTTTGTATCTCTTGGTGACGCTCTATTTGATCATCGGCACGTTAGGGATGGAGATGGCATCCAGCTTTGATCAACCGCTAAAAGTGAAAATGACTACCCTTCGGGAGATGGTTTTTTTTCAGAGGATAGATATTCTTCTAATTCTGTTATGGATGTTTCCCACGACAACGGCCATGTCAGGCCTGATCGTTACGGGAGCACGGGCCATCGGTCAGTGGTTGCAATTGGAAAATTATCGCACCGTCGTTTTGGCCTATTTCATCACTGCTCTATCATTGCGACCATCAATGGAGCCCTTTCAAAATGCTCGTAACTTTTTGATGTATGTAGGCCCCATTTGGGGGGGGCTGATGACACTGCTGCTGGTGCTCTTTTTGATCATATCGGTGATGAAAAAAAGCAATGTCCTCTCTCAGGAAGAGCCAAGGAGACGGAATAATGGGTAGAATCCTTGTGCTATGTTTGTTGGCAGGAATACTGACCGGTTGTTATGATCAGAGCCCCATCGAACGAAGAGCCTTAGTCATGGTCATCGGTTTTGATAAAGGTGAAGACAAAGCGGTAGCTATCATTCCGGATATTCACAACCCGAAACAGTCTGATGCCAACACCCAGGTAGGTCCACAAGCGACAGCAGGTCCAGCCATCTTAGCCCCCCGTCTTGAGGGAGATACGATCGAAGACGCTATAGAAAGCGGAAAAAAACGCCTGCCCAGGATTCTTGACTTCGGACTGACTGGGGCCATTGTCATTTCAGAACGGGCGGCACGAGAGGGGATATTCCCTTTTTTGTCATGGAGTTTGTTTCAACCGACCGTGCGAAATAACGCCTTTGTAATGGTTACCCCCAGCGATCTGCAATCCCTATTTACGGAGAAAGCGAAAACTATCGAAGGAACACAAGGCGGGAATATCATCGTCAGCCAACTGGTCAGTGACACAAAATCTGCGGGCATCGCCCGGGTCCATCTATGGGAAGCCTATCGAACCTACCTTGATCGGACCGGATGCATAACCACTCCCTATATCCGTCTGGTCGATGGAAAGGTCAGTTACGACGGAGCGGCCGTATTTCACTATGATAAGATGGTCGGACGAGTGGACAGCAAAGAGACGGCCCTGATGATGATGGTCTTATCAGAGCGAACCCCCTACCTTTATACTTTTCACTTTAATTCCCCCGAAGGAGGCAGCCAGAAAACAGATCCTCAAACGAAGGGACAGGCGAATCGCCGAAATGACAAATCTAGTGATGTTACCCTGCGAGTTCAAACGGTGAAGCGCACCTATCAGGTAGAGCGGGTGGGACCCAAACAATATAGAGCCGTCATTAAAGTCGATATGGACGGAATGCTAACGGATGCTAATCCTCCTCAGGTCCGCTATTCCACAGAAGATTTTGAAGCGATGGGAGATCAGGCGACTGAAGCGATGCACCGCGACTTGGAGGCTTTAATGGATAAGACCCAAAAGCAGATGGGGGCCGATGTGTTTCATATCGGTCGCTATGTTCGTCCGATAGATATCGAAGAATGGCGCTCTATGGATTGGCATGAAGTTTTTCCGACGATACCGGTTGAGTTCGATGTGAAAGTTCGCATCTTAGGGGCCACACGATAAGAGAAGGCTAACGGCTGAGCAGAGCGCCTACAAAGACGACGGCGGCCAGTAAATGGCTGGGTCGGGTACCTGCGTTGTCCACACGCCATGTTCGTCCATGGAATAGGATACGAAAAGCTACGGGCAGAGAGAATACCAGATAGAGAGCAGTAAAACCGAAGAAAAAGGGCAGGGGAAGCAAAAAGGCGGACAGCATCAGTGTATAGCGGATAAAGTACCGAAAATGGGCCGGATGGGCCTTCGGCAATGTTCGCAGCCGTCCACGATCCCCTTCCAGATCCCTTTCGTCGCCGATGACCCGTGTGGCCAGATGAAGAACCCCAATCGCGACAGCCAGCAAAAAGAGCCGGCGCGATATGGGGCCGGTACTTCCGGCAGCACCCATGTAGAAAGAGGACACGATAAAAACGAAGATAGAAAGACCTCGTCCCAGCCAATGGCATTGCGAGAGCCGGTGCAGCCGGGGATGAGCGGAAGCAAAGGAAATTACGAGGATAAACAAGGCCGTCCAGGAGTCCATGATCGCTGTCAAAAGGACTGACAATAAGAGGCAGCTATAACCGAAACTGCGGGCAGAGGACAAGGACAGTTTTCCTGAAGGGAGTGGACGTTCCGGGTGATTGATCCTATCTTCCTCTACATCTTCGATGTCATCGAGAGTGTAAATACCGGCGACGAAAAAAAAACCTGCGAGAAACAAGGGAGGCAGTGAGTAGGAAGGGGCTCTTTCAATGATGGCGGCGATGACGACGGTTATGGCGTAACGAAAACATGCACTGGGACGGGCAATATTCCAGAATTCGACGATGTTCATAGGCTGCTCCTTTCTTACCTGATATCCTTCCCACCATCACTACATCCTAAAGGAGAACCAAGAGATGCTGGAAAAACTGTTTCAACTGAAAGCGAGAGGAACCGACCTATCGACAGAGATATTGGCCGGACTGACTACATTCATGACAATGGCCTATATTCTTGCCGTTAACCCGGGGATACTCTCAGCTACCGGAATGAGCAAAGACGCTGTTTTCTTTGCCACTTGTGTCGGCGCAGGCCTTGTCACCATCGCTATGGGCTTGTACGTGAACTTTCCGATCGCATTGGCGCCAGGTATGGGCCTCAATGCCTATTTTGCTGTGGTAGCCTCCCAGGCAGGCGGCATTCCTTGGGATGTGGCTTTGGGCGCTGTCTTTATTTCCGGTGTCATCTTTATTATTTTAACGGTGACACAGGTGCGACAGCTGCTGGTGGAGGCATTTCCTCACGCCCTAAAAAAAGCGATCACCGTCGGTATCGGTCTATTTATCACGATCATCGGGATGAAACTTTCCCATCTCACCGTGGCTAGTTTGCATTTGGGTCCTTCCCTAGGTCAGGTCACGAGTTCGGGCGGTTACGGACACCTACTCTATTTCGAGTGGGATCTGATCTTAGGCAGCTTGCTTCATCCCGACACGATGCTCGCCTTAATCGGGTTAATCTTGACAGCCCTTTTAATGGCGATGCATATCCGAGGAGCCCTCTTAATTGGGATAGTGACAACGACCCTCTTAGGAATACCGATGGGGGTCACAAAAATCAGTGATTTTTCCTTCACTTGGCCTTCATTAAACAACTTAGCCGTTGGCGCTCTGAATCTCCGGGGAGCCTTTGAAATGGGACTGGTTTCGGTCGTGCTTACCTTTACCTTCGTGGAACTCTTCGATACCTTCGGCACCTTAGTCGGCACCGCCGGAAAGGCGGGATTGCTCGACGAACGAGGTCGGTCTCCCCATATTGGCAAAGCCATGCTGGTCGATGCCTTCGGTGTAAGTTTAGGGGCCTTTTTAGGGACATCGACGATCACAGCCTACGTGGAATCAGCAGCCGGTATCGGACAGGGAGGGCGGACCGGATTAACTTCCGTGACGACAGGAGTTCTCTTTCTTCTCGCTCTTGTTCTGGCGCCTTTTTTTAAGCTGATACCCGATGCAGCGACGGCTCCAGCTTTGATCATCGTCGGCGTGTTGATGATCTCTTCGATCACGGAGATTGATTTTAACGATTTTACAGAGGCGCTGCCGGCTTTCTTAACCTTTGCCTTCATGCCCTTTACCTATAACATCGCCAACGGCATCGCCGCCGGAATCGTCTTTTATACGCTGTTGAAAATTGCCACTGGCAAAAGCAAAGATGTCCATTGGCTCATGTATCTCTTGACTGTACTCGTCATTTGGCGATATGTTTCTCTGGGCGGACACTAAATAGCTGAGAAAAGCTCGCCGAGAGTGAGAATGGATGATCCCTCTTTCGGTTGTGATTTCGCGAATTACTTTTTTGGGGATTGCATACTCGAAGGATGTCGATTATTCTGGTATTGTGTGCTTGAGAAGGGAAAGTCTCGCTTTTGTTGAATAACTTTTGTATACCTGTATCGTAGGAGGGCGTTCATGAGTTCTATTGGTAACAAACCCTTGGTAGGCATTGTGATGGGCTCTGATTCTGACTTAAAGGTCATGAAGGAAGCCGTGGAAGCGCTCGAAGAGTTTGGTGTAAAAGCAGAAATACTGGTCGCCTCGGCACACCGTACGCCGGAACGGGCTGCCCGTTATGCCGAAACGGCGGAAGCACGAGGGCTGGAAGTATTGATAGCAGGGGCCGGTTTGGCTGCTCATCTTCCGGGTGTGTTGGCTGCCTTTACGCCGCTACCTGTGATCGGAGTACCTCTTCAATCGGGCGCCTTGCAAGGCTGGGACAGCCTTCTGGCTATCGCTCAGATGCCTCCCGGCGTTCCCGTCGCCACCGTGGCTGTCAACGGCGCAAAAAACGCCGGTCTGCTTGCTGTTCAGATGCTTGGCGGCAAATATCCTGAACTGCGAGAAGCTTTCAAAGGGTATAAGCAAAAAATGGCTCGTCAAGTGGAAGAAAAAGATGCGAAATTAGGGGAGCCAAGACCCGTTTTTTAAGGTAAAATAGAAATCGAAAATTACAGGAAGTGCAGCTTAGGGTTCCGCGGAAACGGTCTGGACCGAGCGCTGCAAAAAGGGGTCAAAGGCGACCGATGTCTGATAAACCCTTTTTACACCGGAGGGAAAAAAGCCCAGGCGGTTAGGTTCCTTGCGTAACAGCGGAGGAATCTAACTCGTCATGGGCTTTTATATTTTTATAAGAGCTTTTCATGGGTAAAAAGATTTTTGCAGAAAAAAAGCCAACCAATATTGGCTGTGAAAAACTGAGGAGGTACTATTCATGATCGATCGTTACAGTTTGCCCGAAATGGGCGCTATCTGGGCAGATGAAAACCGCTTTCAAAAATGGCTCGATGTAGAAGTGGCCGCTTGTGAAGCGTTGGCCGAACTAGGTAAAATCCCCCGGGAAGCCTATGAAGCCATTCGCGATAAGGCCGGTTTCAATGTGCAGCGTATTTTCGAAATCGAAGAAATCACCAAACATGACGTGTTAGCTTTTCTGACCTGTGTCGCTGAGTACATCGGTGAAGAATCCAAATACGTTCATATGGGGATGACTTCTTCCGACGTTTTGGATACGTCTTTGTCCCTGCAAATGAAAGAAGCCGGAGAATTGCTGGTTCAAAAGCTGAAAAAACTGCGCGAAGTTATCGGCCAACGGGCTGTCGAGCATAAGTACACCGTCATGATCGGCCGTACCCACGGAATTCATGCGGAGCCTGTTACCTTCGGATTAAAGCTGGCCCTCTGGTATGACGAAGTAGGCCGTTGCATCAACCGCATGAACCATGCTATTGACACCATCAGCGTGGGAGCTATCTCCGGTGCTGTCGGTACCTTCGCTCAAATCGATCCTCGTGTCGAAGAATTTGCCTGCAGCAAATTAGGCCTGCGTCCCGCTCCGATCTCGACCCAGGTCATTCAACGGGACCGCCATGCGGAATACATGAGCACTATCGCCGTCATCGGCAGTTCCCTGGACAAGTTCGCCACGGAACTGCGCAACCTGCAGCGTACCGACATTCACGAAGTGGAAGAAGCCTTCTCCAAAGGTCAAAAAGGCTCCTCGGCCATGCCACATAAAAAGAACCCCATCACCTCTGAGCGGGTTGCCGGTCTGGCACGGGTACTCCGGGGCAATGCGCTCGCCGCTTTGGAAAACGTAGCCCTCTGGCATGAACGGGATATCACCCACTCGTCGGTAGAACGAGTCATCATTCCCGATTCGACCATTCTCCTGGACTACATGCTGGCTAAGATGATCGATATCGTGAAGAACCTGCAAGTCTTCCCAGATAACATGAAAGCCAACCTAGAAAAAACCTTAGGCCTGGTCAACAGCCAACGGGTCATGCTGGCTCTCGTCGACAAAGGCGTTCTCCGCGAAACGGCTTACCACTGGGTACAGCGCAACGCCCTCAAAGCTTGGGAGATCAAAGTACCCTTCAAAGAACTGGTTCTTAAAGACGAAGAAATCATGGCCAAGCTAAATGATCAAGAAGTGGAAGGCCTTTTCGACTACGACTACCACATCAAGCATGTCGACACACTGTTTAAGCGTGTAGGGCTGTAATAGGTACTTGAAGCTTTCAATAAGAACTAAAGGAGAGTGCATACGATGACCACTGTCCAAAAACAAGAACAAATGTACGAAGGAAAAGCCAAAAAAGTCTTCCGGACCGACGATCCGAACATCTATTGGATTCAATACAAAGATTCGGCGACCGCCTTTAACGGCGAAAAGAAAGCCGAAATCGATAACAAAGGCATCTTGAACAACCGTATCTCAGCCCTCTTTTTCCAATACCTCGAGAAACAGGGCGTTCCGACTCACTTCGTGGAACTGTTGAACGATCGGGAGATGCTGGTCAAATCACTGGAAATCATCCCGGTCGAAGTTGTCGCCCGGAACATTGTTGCCGGATCTTTATCCAAACGTATTGGACAACCGGAAGGGACTTTACTGGCTAAACCGGTATTGGAATTTTACTATAAAGATGACGCATTAGGCGATCCCATGATCAACGAATACCATATCGCTGCTCTCGAATGGGCCACGCCGGAACAGATGGATGCGATCAAAGCGATCGCTTTAAAAGTAAACGAGATCTTGAAAGAATTCATGGACAGTCTGAATATTGACTTGGTCGACTTCAAACTAGAATTTGGTTTGCACAATGGAACGGTGCTGCTCGGTGACGAAATTTCGCCGGACACTTGCCGTTTCTGGGACAAAGACACCAAAGAAAAACTCGATAAAGATCGCTTTCGCCGTGATTTGGGCGGGTTGGAAGAAGCATATCGGGAAATCCTCCGCCGCTTGGAAGGCAAATTGCAGGACTAATCGTCCTGAACAGGAGAATTTCGATTCATTTTCCCCTATAAAATACTGGCGGGAGGCCAAAACATGTCAATTGACCTAACCCACGATCTCCCTTGGGATAAGATGCGGGAAGAGTGCGGTGTCATCGGAATCTACGGTCCTGGGAAAGATGTTGCTCGGTTGGCCTACTTTGGTCTTTATGCCTTGCAGCATCGGGGACAGGAAAGCGCCGGCATTGCCGTTGGTAACAGCCGGGAAATTGAGTTCCATAAAGGCATGGGTCTCGTAACAGAGGCCTTCAACGAGCGTAAGTTGGAGGAACTGAAGGGCCATGTGGCCGTCGGCCATGTCCGCTACTCGACGACCGGTTCCAGCCTTTTAGCCAATGCTCAACCGCTGATTTTCCGCTATTCCAAAGGGATGATGGCGGTGGCTCACAATGGTAATCTTACCAACGCCTCCGAAATGCGCCAAAATCTCGCATTGACCGGTGCTGTCTTTCAAACGACGACGGACACAGAAGTTATCGTCAACCTGCTCGCCCGGTACGGCCAGTCTTCCCTCGAAGAAGCCCTCATCAAGACGATGGTCGATATCAAAGGATCTTATTCCTTGATCGTAATGACAGAAAACCGTATGCTCGCCTTGCGGGATCCTCACGGTGTACGTCCTCTCTGCATCGGCCGTTTGGACGGCGCCTATATCATCGCTTCCGAATCCTGCGCCTTGGATACCTTAGGAGCCACCTTTATCCGCGATGTAGAACCTGGCGAGATTGTCGTCGTCGACGGCAGCGGGCTGACCTCGATCAAAGCCTTGTCCCAGCCTCGCCGAGCGGCTTGTATTTTTGAATATATCTATTTTGCCCGTCCTGATTCTCTCATCGACGGAATCAGTGTGAACCGAGCTCGGCGTGCCATGGGTCGTCAACTGGCTCGTGAATGCCCCATTGAGGCCGATATCGTCATCGGAGTCCCTGATTCAGGCACGGCGGCTGCCTTGGGCTATGCCGAAGAATCAGGCGTGGCTTTTGACCAAGGGTTGATGAAGAACCGCTATGTGGGACGAACCTTCATTCAGCCTACCCAGGAGATGCGCAGTCAAGCAGTACGGCTGAAGCTAAATGCTGTCGCCAAGGCTGTAGAAGGAAAACGGGTAATCATGATCGACGACTCCATCGTGCGGGGGACAACGAGCGGTAAAATCGTGCAGATGCTTCGCCAAGCTGGCGCCAAAGAAGTGCATATGCTCGTTTCTTCGCCGCCGATTACCCAGCCTTGTTACTATGGCATCGATACATCTGTGCGGAAAGAACTGGTTGCGGCCACCAAAACAGTGGAAGAGATTCGTCAAATGATTGGTGCCGACAGTCTCCATTACTTGTCCGAGGAAGGGCTCCTCGCGGCCATGACAGAGCAAAATGCCAACGTTTCCCGCAATACCTATTGCATGGCCTGCTTCAACGGGGAATATCCAATAGAAATTCCGGTCGGTTTGGACAAGTACACTATGGAAGGTTGCGGCTGCTAGGAGGATGATGATGACGGAAACAGAAAAAACAACAGGCCTCACATACGCCCAAGCCGGCGTTGACATCACCGCCGGCAACCAGGCTGTCGAAATGATGAAGGGACATGTAAAAAGCACCTTCCGTCGGGAAGTGCTTACCGATATCGGCGGTTTTGGTGGACTCTTCGCCCTCAATGCCAAACAGTACGAAGAACCTGTCCTTGTTTCCGGCACCGACGGGGTTGGTACGAAGCTGCGCGTGGCCATGATGATGGACCGTCACGACACGATCGGCATCGACTGTGTAGCTATGTGTGTGAACGACATTCTCGTTCAGGGGGCTGAACCGCTCTTCTTTTTAGATTACCTCGCGGTAGGAAAATTAACACCGGAGAAGGTTGCTGCTATCGTCTCCGGCGTCGCTGAAGGGTGCCGTCAGGCCGGATGCGCTCTCATCGGCGGTGAGACGGCAGAAATGCCCGGTTTTTACGCTGAAGAAGATTATGATGTGGCTGGGTTCACGGTTGGAGTCGTCGACCGGAAAAAAATTATCAACGGCTCGACCATTTGTCCCGGCGATGTCATTCTCGGTATCCCTTCATCTGGTCTGCATAGTAACGGTTACTCGCTAGCTCGCAAGGTATTTTTTGACCATTGCGGCCATAATACGGATACGTTCCTACCGGAACTGGGAAAAACGGTAGGGGAAGAGTTGCTCACACCGACTCGGATCTATGTGAAACCGGTCTTGTCGGTACTCAAAGAAATCGACATCAAAGGCATGGCTCATATCACTGGCGGCGGTATCACTGAAAACGTCCCCAGAGTTCTTCCCAAGGGTGTTCAGGCGGCCATCGAACTGGGACAATGGCCGATTCCGCCCGTTTTTTCGGCACTAAAAGCCAAAGGAAACGTAGCCGAGAGCGAGATGCTTCGGACCTTCAACTGCGGTATTGGTCTTGCCGTCATCGTAAGGGCTGACGACGCAGAACGGGTATCGGAACTGTTGACCGCTCAGGGTGAACAGTGCTTCCCCATCGGTGTGATTGAAGAGAGTGCCGAAGGGTCGGAGGCAGCGCCGAAAGTAATTTACCGTGGTACGATGCCCTGGAGCCGGGAGGAAGGGGAATGACCTTAAAACTAGGCGTGCTGGCCTCTGGCCGTGGATCAAACCTTCAAGCCGTCCTAGATGCTATCGATGCTGGGAAGTTGGACGCGCAAGTGGCTATGGTCATCTCGGACAAGCAGAATGCCTATGCCTTGGAGCGGGCCGCTTCCCGGGGCATTCCAGCCGTTCATCTTCCGCCTGCCGATTATCCCGAGCGACCGGTTTACGATCGCAAGGTCGTTGAACTACTGAAAAGTGTCCTCGTGGATACGGTCGTCCTGGCCGGATACATGCGTATTGTAACGGGTGAACTGCTTGACGCTTTTCCTTGGCGAGTCGTCAATATTCACCCGGCTTTGCTCCCGTCATTTCCGGGATTACATGCTCAACGGCAGGCGGTTCAGTATGGCGTACGCTATTCCGGTTGCACGGTTCACTTCGTCGACGAGGGCCTCGATTCTGGTCCCATCATCCAGCAAGCCGTCGTTCCAGTGGAACCGGATGATAGTGAGGATACTCTGTCGGCACGTATTTTAAAAGAAGAACACCGTCTTCTGCCAGAAGCATTGCAGCTGTTGGCGAAAGAACGGTTAGCCGTAGTAGGTCGCCGAGTGATTATCCGGTAAAACGGTCATAAAGGTCGACCTTATCAATGAGACAAGTGGAGGGGAAGGGTAATGAAACGTCGAGCCCTGCTCAGCGTATCGGACAAATCCGGTATTGTCGATTTTGCCCGCGGCCTAGTTGAACTCGGCTTTGAGATTGTCTCGACCGGTGGTACATATAAGACCATCAAAGAGGCGGGCGTTCCTGTCACTTATGTGACTGAAATTACAGGTTTTCCGGAAATCCTCGATGGTCGAGTGAAGACTCTTCATCCGAAGGTTCACGGCGGTATTTTAGCTCGCCGGACTCCTGACCATCTACAACAGTTGGAAGACAACGCTATCGTTCCGATCGATGTGGTCGCTGTCAACCTTTATCCTTTTCGTCAGACGATCGCCAAACCAGGTGTCACCTTGGAAGAGGCAATTGAAAATATCGACATCGGCGGGCCAGCCATGGTGCGGGCATCGGCGAAAAATCATGCCTACGTTACCATTGTCGTCAACCCGAGCCGGTATACCTCGGTCTTAGATGAGCTGAAAGCAGCGGGAGCCCTGTCCGATGAGACCCGACGGGCACTGGCGCAAGAAGCTTTCGCTCATACGGCGGAATATGACAGTGCGATTGCAGCCTACCTAATGCAAGGCCAGGCGGATCCTTTCACAGGGATCTTTGCTCCTGGGAAAGTGGAAAAAGTGCAGGATCTCCGCTACGGGGAAAACCCCCATCAAAAGGCCGCTTTCTACCGAGAAGTCGGTTTTAAAGGAGCCGGTGCAGGAACGGCAAGACAGTTGTGGGGCAAAGAACTTTCCTTCAACAACCTCATGGACTTAAATTCGGCTCTTGAACTCGTTCGAGAGTTCGCTCAACCGGCTGCGACCATCATCAAGCATAACAATCCCTGCGGCACGGCCATTGGGAAAGATCTGGTTGAAGCTTATGTAAAAGCCCTTTCGGCTGATCCTGTATCCGCCTACGGTGGGATTATCGCCCTCAACCGCACGGTCGATGTGGATACAGCCAATGAAATCGTCAAGACCTTTATGGAAGCGATCATCGCGCCCTCTTATGATGAAGACGCTTTGGATGTATTAAAGCGGAAAAAGAATCTGCGTATCATGGAAGTGGGTCCCTTAACAGGAATGCCCAACTTTGATGTAAAGAAGATCCGCGGTGGGTACCTCGTTCAAGATGCTGACCAAGGTCAAGTGAATGCAGAAGAATTGAAAACAGTAACGGAACGGGCACCCGAAGAAGAGGAACTGATCGACCTGATGTTCGCTTGGAAAGTGGTCAAACACGTCAAGTCGAACGCGATTGTCGTCGCTAAAAACGGTGTAGCCATCGGCGTGGGCGCCGGGCAGATGAACCGTGTCGGTTCCGCCTTTATCGCTTTAGAACAAGCGAAAGCTTCCAAGGTGGGCCTGGTCGAAGGGGAAAGCAGCCGACCGGACTCGGAAGGGGCTGTCTTAGCTTCTGACGCCTTCTTTCCCTTTAAAGATACAGTAGAAACGGCGGCTGGATACGGGATCACTGCCGTCATCCAACCGGGCGGATCGATCCATGATGACGAGTCTATTGAGGCATGCAACCGCCTTGGACTCGCTATGGTCTTCACCGGTATGCGTCACTTTAAACACTAATACGGGGGTAGTCCCTTTGAAGAAACTAAAACCAAACGGATTAAAAGTCCTCGTTGTCGGCGGCGGTGGACGGGAACACGCCCTGGTATGGAAATTACGCCAGAGCCCTCGTGTGTCTGAAGTCTACTGTGCTCCTAGTAATGCTGGAATCGAAAAAATCGCTAAGTGTGTCAATATCAAAGCCGATGATGTGACGGGCCTTCTGACCTTTGCCTGGGAAAAACGGATCGATTTGACTGTTGTCGGACCGGAAGCGCCCTTGTCTGCTGGGATTGTTGACGTATTTAACGATCATGAAATGCTGATCTTCGGACCTACTCAAAAAGCCGCTGAGATTGAGGGAAGTAAAGCTTTCTCCAAGGATCTGATGCAAAAGTTTGGGATTCCTACGGCCGCTTACGGCGTTTTCACTGAGGTAGAACCTGCGCTGGCTTTTGTCGACGAGCTAGCTGCCCGGAAAACTATCGCTGGGTCTCCTTGTGTAGTGAAAGCTGATGGCCTAGCCGCCGGTAAAGGGGTCATCGTGGCTAAAGATGTGACAGAAGCGAAAGAAGCGGTCCGCTCCATGTTGGAGGGGAATGCCTTCGGTTCCGCTGGCAGCCGTGTCGTCATTGAAGAATTTATGGAAGGCGAAGAGGTCAGTATCCTCGCCTTCACTGATGGTGACCATGTAATCCCCATGGTTTCGGCGCAAGATCACAAGCGCATCTTTGACAATGACGAAGGACCGAACACGGGCGGTATGGGAGCGTACTCACCGGCGCCGGTTTATACGGAAGAACTGGCCCAGCAAGTCCAAGAGAGCATCTTAAAACCGACGGTAGAAGCCATGAAGGCAGAAGGGCGCCCCTACAGCGGTGTTCTCTATGCCGGCTTAATGATCACCGCTGAAGGCCCCAAAGTGCTCGAATACAACGCCCGTTTCGGAGACCCGGAAACACAGCCGGTGCTCATGCGTCTCGATAGTGATCTCGTCGATATTATTGAGGCAATATTGGAGAAACGTCTCGAACAACAATCTATTTCCTGGAGCACTGACGCCGCCGTCTGTGTGGTCATGTCGGCAAAGGGTTATCCTGGCGACTACGAAAAGGGAAATATTATCACCGGACTAGATAATCCCATCGCAGGAGTGGAAATTTTCCATGCCGGTACGGCTCGAAAAGAGGACCATATCGTGACGACGGGCGGTCGTGTCCTGGGCATCACTGCCAAAGCACAAGGAATTCGAGAAGCGATTGAACTTGCCTACCGTCAAGTAGAAAAGGTCCATTTTGACGGGGCTCACTACCGGAAAGATATTGGTCGCCGTGCTTTGGAACGGCTGTCCTAACCGAAGCCAGAGACCACATTGTTTTCGCAGGGTCACGTTATAGCCTTTCCCATCGGCCCGCTCGGATGGATGAAAGGTCTCTCATCGAGACATGCTATCTGATGCAACAGAAGAAGTATGCTGGAGGAGGGATGGCTGAGTGCGACCCTTACGTGAAATAATGACCCAGGACATTACCTCTATTTCCTCTGACAAAAGCGTCATCGAAGCGGCCAAAATCATGAAACAACTTGACGTGGGCGCAGTACCTGTGGTTCAGGGGGATAAATGTATCGGCATCATCACCGACCGCGACATCGCCTTGCGGGTGGTGGCGCAGGGGCAGGATCCCCAGAATACACGGATTCATGCCGCCATGACTTCCGATCCCGTCACTGCCAGCCCGGATATGGATGTCCATGCAGCAGCAGATTTGATGGCAGAGCGGCAAATCCGACGTCTCCCGGTGGTCGAGAATGATCGTTTGGTAGGTATTGTTGCTCTAGGCGACTTAGCGGTGACGAATATCTTCCAAAATGAAGCCGGAGACGCCCTGTCCGAAATATCGGAACCGGCACGGCCATTGATGTAGTAACAGAACATCATAGGCATAATGAAAGCGAAGGATGGAACAGCACGCCATCCTTCGCTTTTTTACGTTGACGATTTATAACTGGGAAGCTAACGTGGAGAGCTTTTCGGAAATGAGATTTAGCGAATCGACCATTTCGGCGATCTCCTGAGTAGCTCGAGACTGTTCCTCAGCGACGGTGCTGTTTTGCTGGGCACCGACAGTCACCTTACCGATATTTTCTCTAAATTGCACTAAAATTTGATTGATTTCTCGGGCTGAAGTACCGCTTTCCTCGGCTAACTTCCCAACCTCACTGGCCACGACGGCGAAGCCCCGTCCTTGTTCACCGGCCCGGGCAGCCTCGATGGAAGCGTTTAAACCAAGCAGTTTGGTCTGATTGGCAATTCGCTGGATAAATCCAATGGCGTTTGCAGTAGCCTTGACATGAGTCAACGTTTCTTCGGAAATATGGTTTAAAGATTGGCTATTCGCCGCCAACTCTTGAGACGATGCGGAAAGCTCTTCGACGGAAGCAGCAGCAGTTTCCACGGCGTGGGTCATTTCCAGGATAACCGACTGCAGGGTCCTTTTTGTCGATTCATCTTGGAGCATTTTGGCCAGCAGCCCAGAGGCGATTTTGGCAACGGGCTCTACTATTTCTATCGTTCCGGCAATACCAAAGGTGCCAATCTTTTGTCCGTTAAATTTAACAGCTAGATTGATCCCCTCTTTTAAAGTCCCATTGGAATTTGCCACATCTTCGGCGGTAATGGGATACCTATCGATGTTGCCGTTCATAATTTTTTGGGAACCCATATGGATGATACCGACTCGGTTGCGTTTTGAGTCGGCAATAATTCGACCACTTGAATCGCAGACAATCGTATCAAAACCAGTCTGTTCTAAGATGAAATCAACTAATTCAAAGGCTGCCTCTTCGCTTAAGTTCATTCGCCTAATCCCTCCAATGGAAACACCGCATTCATTCTTTATGTAACTTTTCGCCGTTAGTTTCGAAGATCCCTTTTTCACTAATAGTGTAAAAATTAAAAAAGGGGGATCTAAAATCCCCGAAAAGGTTTGGAAATCTACTTATTACGTCGGAATCGTTCACGAAGGACCGGGAGAATAAACCGATCTAAACCGATGATGCCGGCGACGGGACCTGCAGTGAGCAAGAGCAGTTGTAAGACAAGCATTTCCGGATTAGTGCTCGATGTACCGGCCCAGAGGTAATTTAGATTCATAAAGGCACCTATGAGGGCAGCAAAAGTCGTAAACAGGCCAAGAATCAGGGCGATGCCTACGAGAACTTCGCCAAAAGAAACGAGGTATGAAAAGAGTTTGGCATTCGGTAAAGCGATGCTGTTGATCAAATTGGCGTACCAGCCGTGGACTTCCGGATGGGGGCCTTCAGCCGCCTTGGCAAGAGCACCTTTCAAAAAACCGGTCACCGCTGTACCAGCACTTTCTCCCGTCCATGCGGGGTTGCCAACTTTCTCTAGACCGGATGATAACCACTCGTAACCAAGCCAAAGCCGAATGAGCAGCCACAGAATACCTAAATTTTCTCGTTGCAATCCCTCGATCCCCTTTCACAGCGATTTCATTACGCTTATCCTGTACAACCTGCTGAAAAACCATACAAAAAAGCCGGCCCCAAAAAGGGCCGACTTTTTTAGCACTGCGATAAAGCAGTCACTAGATTCCTATAGTTCTGGGGTTTCCATTCCGTATTGACCCCATTCTTCCCGGGAGGGCCCATAGATTCCAGGCACAGCTAGACCAGCTTGACGCATTAAAACGGTCATCTGTCCCCGGTGATGAATCTGATGGTTGATTAAGACTTGTAACGTAAAGCTATTCTTCCACGACTCTCCATATAGATTTCGTTCCGCTTGAAGAGTGTCGTCCGTCCAAGAACGCCCGATAGAGGACAGTAAGTTCTCACTGGACAGCCTATAGGCTTCTACAATTTCCTGGGCAGTGGCGGGAACAGGAGAGTCTGGGTCTATAGAGGAGAACTCCAAGCCTGTTCGAGCCATCATCTCTGGAATCGTGGTGACGATGTGCCAGGCGATGCGCCCTAAAGTTCGATCTTGAGCGGTGACAGACTGTTGTAGTGAACGGTCTGTAAGAGCACTAAAAATTCGCAGGGTCCCTTCTGATTCGGCACGCCAGACTTGAAAGAACTCGGGCAGAGAAGTGAACATAGGAGGTCCTCCTTGCACTACATATTACATAATCTGCCCAGAAGTTCGTTTAATGTAGAAGTTTTTCCTGCTGCTCAATTGAAATTAATCTCTGAGAATTTCCTAAGGGTTATTCAGCAGTAGATCTGAAACAAAAACAAATTCCACACCCATTTGCTCCAACGGAGCAATCATCTCTTGAATCGCCTGCGCGGTGTAAGGCCCTTGACCGCCTACGTGCCCAATCGCGATCGCCTGGCCTTTTTGCAAAGCCAGTTTTCCCGCCTCCAACAACTGCTGTTTTACGGTCTCGACGGAGCCGCCCTTATCATGGTCTAAAAAGACATTCCGCTGCAACAAGGGGACGTGCACTTCCTTAGCCAGACTCGGAAAGACCGAATCATCAGTGGTACGGCTGTCTACGAAAATCCACTGGTGTTTTTTGATTTCCTCCAGGGTAAACCGAGCGGACGTCTTATCTTGGCTCACGCCGACTCCCATGTGGTTATTCACACCGATGGCGAAGGGCATGATGCTTTTTGCATCATCGAGAATATGTTTAACATCATCGTGACTCATCCCTTTAGCGATATAACGAGGGCCATGCCACGTGACAGGGACTTGGTTCGATTCCATCGGCATATGTACCATCACCTCAAAACCTAAGGTATAGGCACGGGCAGCCAGCTCTTTTGAGTCCTCAAAAAAGGGCATGATGGCCATCGTCAGCGGACGGTTGATGGAGAAGAACCGATCGACACCACTGGCATGATTGCCAAAATCATCGATAATGATGGCCAGTTTCCCTTTCTTACCTTGAGAATTGTTTGTGGATACGGTCGATGTCAATGGTTCCATGGGATTATCGACGTTCAAAATCTCCGGACTCTCTTGGGGGGATAAATCATCGGTCATCGCCTTCTGGGCTGGGGCTTTCGAGAAATAGCGAACGACCCCTTCGGCGATTCGTTCAGCTATGGCATCTTGAAAGTTCTTCTGTCCGAATAAAGCCCGATCGTTATCGTTGGTGATAAAGCCCATTTCAACAATCACCGACGGCAGTTTTGTATACTCTAGCACATAGTAATCACCGAACACAGGCTGATGGCGGTATACTTCTCCCTGTTTCGCATATCCCGAATAAAAGCTGTTCAGTTCTTTTTGCAAGACCAGAGCTAATTCTTTTGATTGAGGCGTGTGAGGCTCTTGGGGATGATAGAGCAGAATGGAGCCGCGTACATTGGGACTACTGGAAGAGTTCATATGTAGGCTCAGCAGTAAGTCTCCTTTATTTTGATTGGCCCAATCGATACGGTTGTTCAAATCGGTGCGGTAACGGCGAGGATCATTGGGGGGGAGGTTGCTTAAATCTTGATCCGTTTCACGGTTGATGATGACTTCGCCGCCTCGCTTTTCAATCGCTTGCTTGAGGGCTAAGGATACATGGAGATTGATCGTTTTTTCTAAGGTTCCGTCTTTGGTATTCGCGCCGCCGTCGATTCCACCATGGCCCACATCGATGAGAATTTTTTTCCCGTGAAGGGGAGGAAGAGCTACTGGTTCTTCCGAGGGAGGGGGAGAGGGAGTAGAACGGAAATACCAATATAAGCCTGAACCGATCGCGGCAAGGATGATCGCTGCTATAGCCAATACCCATCTTCGTTTTGCCACCAATATCATTCCTGGCGCGCCTCCTATTGAAAATTTAAACCCAGCCGAAGGGGCTGGGAGTGTCGATACGGAAGCATTCGGTTGAATCGAGTTTCATTTTAAGAATGGGGTGTGTTTTTCGAATTGGATTGGTCACAATGTACCCCGTCATTTTGTTCGTCCGTTTCTTTGTACGGTTCAAGTGTTGTATTCTCATCGCTGTAACGTAAGAGAGTTTGCTTGCCAATGTAGGTCCCATTCTTCCCGATATGTTTCATTGGCGTCACCTCCACTACAGGATTATGAGTTGAATAGGCCGCTGATGCTTTTTTCCAAAAATAAACAAAGGCGCCTCTCCTTTGTAAGGAGGGGCGCCCTTTAGCACCTATGAACTAACTGGCCGCCGCTGCGCCTCTATCTTCACGACCACGGTGAGATGAGTGAAGCGAATCGTTTTTGCCAGTTGGTCTTTTTCGGCGGAGCCGACCATATTCCCGAGAACCCCAACGGCTCAATGCATCGTCTTCTTGAATATTTAGCGTTACATTGTGAATATTGGGGTAGATTTTTTTCAAACGATTTTCGATTTCATATTTCACGTCTTCAGCTTGAGCGACAGACATGTGTTCCGGAAGTTCAATGGTTCCGTCCACATCTAGGTAAGAACCTTCCTGGACCACATCCAGTTCATAGACATCCTCAACACCGTCGACTTCCATGATGGCATCGGCGATTTCATCGACCACTTCTTCAGGAGCCGTAAAACCGATGAGACCTTTAATATTCTCCCAAGCGATTTTTACAGCGATACCAAACAGCAATACACCGATGATCAGTCCCGCCAATCCGTCCCCCCAAGGGAAGATATTTAGATGGGACAAGGTGATGCCGGTGCTGGCGATGACGATAGCGGCTGTGGCGAGTAAGTCCTCGAAAAAGACGAGACGAGTTTCAGGAGAAGCTAAGTGATACTTTTCGAAAGACAACTTGATCAAAGCGATTCCTCGGGCCTCTGTTTCGGCCTCTCTGCCGATGTCTTTCATAGCCTGGTATAACACATAGCCATCGACGAGCAAAGAGGCGGCTAAAACGGCCTGGTTCCACCAGAAACCGCTGCCCGCCGTTGAATGAGGGTAGAGAAATATAGCCTCGTAACCATGCTGAATCGTTTTAACAGAGTTTACTCCCATAAAGATGGATACAAAAAGTACGATTAGGTTGGACAGACGGCCAAAACCGTTGGGGAACGAGGGATTCGGTTTGCGGGCGGCGCAGACAGAGCCGAGAAAAACGGCGGCCTGTGCCGAACCATCGTTGAAACTATGGACAGCTTCGGCTTGCATAGCCGGGGAGCCAGTCGCCTGACAGGCCGCCCACTTGAACACTGCAAGCAGGTAGTTGCCCAGGGCGCTCTGCAGCGCCGTGAAGTTGGCCTGTTTTAGCAAGTCTAACGCTTGCCTACCCAATGATTAAATCAACTCTCCTTCTTAGATCCCGGTGGTTGTAGTCTCTATGGTGTGGGTACCCTGATGACAGTCACGTTTCATGTGTATTACAAGAAGACTTGACTCATCACTATTGTAGAGGATATTCCCGGGAGTTTCCAACGCTTCGAGAGGCGAGCGTAGCGACTGAAAGACCGTGTGTGCTCGATTGTACCATCCTTATCGATATTAGTGAATTTCTTAGTCTCTCTCGCTGTTTTTCTCGATGCTGCTATCCGTCACTCAGCTAACTTGCATATATATGGGATTGCTCCCGGAAAGATGCCCTAGTATTCGTCAATACAGAATTGTAATATTCTTGTATGCAAAATGTCTCACTATGTTTTGCACTGTTAATCTGAACAATCTATGATTAAGGAGAGCGAAACCGGAAATGGTAAAGCGAAAGCTAGTTGCAGTGGGAATCGGCGTTCTCCTCATCGCCGGTACAGGCTACGGTGTTTACGCTAAAGAAGTGGCAGCCAAGGAAAAGGCTTCCTTGGTCCAGTGGGCTTCCGTGGAGCGAGGGGATGTTACGGAAACAGTCTCAGCCTCAGGCACTGTCCAGACGCCGGAACAAATAAAGATGAGTTTTTCCGGAAGTTCCGGTAGACTGACGTCAATTACCGCGAAAGTAGGCGAACAAGTCAAAGCGGGTCAAGTATTAGCCACTGTAGATAGCCTTGCCGTAAAAGCACAAGTCGCCAATGCCCAGGCGAACGTCATCTCTGCCCAAGCAAAACTGGCTCAAGCCCGCCAGGGAGCTACAGCAGAGGCGATTGCAGTACAGCAAGCCAGCGTAGATAAAGCGAAAACCGCTTGGGATGGGACCAAACAAGCCTATGAAAATCAATGGGTACTCTACAATGATCGGACGGCAGCCCAACAAGCTGTGACCAATGCACAGAATCAATTAGATAACGCCAAGATTCAAGTCCAATCGGCCCAAGCGGGCTTAGAAGGGGCTAATGCGAAACTGGCTGCCGCCCAAAAAGGGCCTTCCGACGCAGACGTAAATGCAGCCCGGACGAGTGTCGATGTGGCCCAAGAACAGTTGGATAATGCCCGGGATCAACTGAACACCGCAGAGAATCAGTTAGACTATGCCTATGCAACAGCAACATCGGCCAATAATGCTTCGAATTCGACCAGTCTAGATGTTCAGAAACAGATCGATCAAGCTCAATCTGTCCTTAACCAAGCTCGTTCCGCTTATAACCAAGCGAGAGCAAATCTGGCGAATGCCCAAAAGCAGTTGGATAATCTGGAGGCAGGCCCTGATGTGAATGTGGTCGCTCAAATGCAGGCGGCTGTCAAGCAGTCTCAAGCCGCTTTGGATCAAGCACAAGCTGCCTATAACGCAGCACAACAGAATCTATCCTATGCGAAACAAAATTACGAAAACCGAGCACAGGCAAAAGCGCAGCTTGATTCCGTAAAAAACAACGTCGATCAAGCGGAAGCAGCTTATCAATCTGCTCTAGCCCAACTCAATCAAGTTCAAGCTCCTCCAGACAGCAACACGATTCTGGCTGCCCAAGCGGTAGTGGCTCAAGCGCAAGCACAGCTTCAACAGCAACAAGCAGCTTTGAACAACTATACGTTGACATCGCCAATTGATGCGATCGTCACGCAAGTCAATGGCAAAGTGGGTGAGATTCCCTCGGCTAGCAATCCTGTCGTTATTTTGAATGACGCGAATACCCATAACCTGCAGGTGATGGCTCAAGTCAGCCAGACTGACGTGGGTAAACTGCAAAGCGGTCAAAAGGCTGAATTCAGTTCTTCGGCCTATCCCGATAAGACTTTTAACGGGAAAGTGTTGATGATTTATCCGGAAGCGACCACGCAAAACGGTGTTACCAGTTATAACGTGCTCCTTTCCGTCGATAACAACGAAGGCTTACTGAAAGCAGGCATGACGACGAACGTGACCATAATCACCGGTGTTCATAACAATGTCTTGTTTGTACCTGCGCAAGTGTTGAAAGAGGTAAATGGGCAGGACGGCGTCTATGTCTCCGATTCCAATGATGCCGCAACTAACGGTGGGGCAAAGCAAAATAAAAATACTAGCTCCACAGCTAGCACAAACGCCAACGTTACGTTCCGTCCTATCACGACCGGTCTTTTTAGCAGTGATCGGGTCGAAATCACCTCTGGATTGAGCGAAGGAGATAAAGTTGCCATGAGTCTTCCAAGCTCTGCCGATAAAAAGGCAACTGGCGGATTTAGCCTCGGCGGCGGGTCCTCCAAAGCAATGGGAGGTCTTTCTGCCAAGGGAGGGAAATAAAGGTGAACTCGGTCATCCAGATACAAGACCTAAAAAAAATCTACCGCATTGGTGACCAGGAGATTCATGCCCTCCGAGGTGTAAGTGTAGCGATCCATGAGGGTGAGTTCGTCGCCATCATGGGTCCCTCTGGTTCGGGAAAGTCAACGATGATGAATGTGATTGGGTGCTTGGATAAACCAACATCGGGCGAATATTTTCTTGATGGACAGGCCATATCCCAAGCTCATGACGACGAACTTGCTCGCATTCGGAATCACAAAATAGGATTCGTATTTCAGAGTTTCAACCTGCTTCCTCGGACGGAAGCTGTAGAAAACGTGGAACTTCCCATGCTTTATGCTGGTGTCGGTACAAAAGAGCGACGGCGGAGGGCCTTGGAGGCACTAATGGCGGTGGGGCTAAGTGAACGGATTCACAACAAACCGAATGAACTTTCCGGAGGTCAGCAGCAGCGCGTCTCCATTGCAAGAGCGCTGGCAAACGAACCGGTGATTCTTCTGGCTGATGAACCAACAGGAGCCTTGGATACCCGGACGAGTATGGAAATCATGAGTATTTTCCAACGCCTCAACGACGCCGGCAAAACGGTCATCTTAGTGACCCATGAACCGGACATCGCCCAATACGCCAAAAGAATTGTTCGGTTCCGGGACGGACAGATCATTGAAGACGGTCCGGTAATGGATCGCCGGACGGCGGCCCTCCCTGAGGAGGTGGCTTAGTTGAATTATTTGGAAAGCTTACGCCTGTCCCTCCGAAGCGTCAAAGTCAACAAGATGCGTTCCTTTTTGACAGCTCTTGGGATTATCATCGGCGTTGCAGCAGTCATCACGCTGGTGGCTATCGGACAAGGTGCCTCCAATAGTATCTCCGATCAGATCCAAGGCTTAGGAAGCAATTTGCTGATAGTATCACCGGGACAAGCCACCCAAGGCGGCATAAAATTGGGGGCCGGCTCTTTAAATACGCTTACGCTAGATGATGTTAACGCGATCAGTAAGCTGAATACGGTTTCCGCCGTGTCACCGGATGTACGAAAGACGGCACAGGTGGTATATCGCAATGAGAATAGCTCTACCAGCATCGAAGGAACGAACGCCGATTACCCGAAGGTACGCAGTACCGATTTACAATCGGGCCGTTTTTTCAGTAAGTTTGAAGTTCAAGGACAAGCGAACGTGGCTGTGGTGGGAACGGATGTGGTAGCCAATCTATTTGGAGATCCCAGTGCGCAGGTCATCGGTAAAAAAATTGAGGTTAACCAGATGCCTTTTACGATCATTGGGATCTTGACCAGCCAGGGCAGCGTAGGAGGAATGAGTTCAGACGATCGCATCATTATTCCTGTGACCACGGCAATGAACCGCTTGTTTAACATGAGCAAAGTGAGTACAATTTTCGTATCGGCCAAATCATCCGACTTGATGGATCAAGCCCAAGCGGATATCACTTCAGCCATACGAATTCAACACAATCTACCGCCGAAAGAGGATAATGATTTTCAAATCACCTCGCAAGCACAAATCTTAAATACGGCTCAAGGGGTGACCAGCATGATGACGGCACTGCTCGCCGGCATTGCCGCCATCTCCCTGGTCGTCGGGGGAATCGGCATCATGAATATCATGCTGGTGTCGGTGACGGAACGTACCCGGGAAATCGGGATTCGAAAAGCCATCGGAGCCACGCGAGGCATCATATTGCGCCAGTTTCTCATCGAGTCGGTTGTGTTAAGCCTAGCCGGTGGGATCATCGGCATTCTAATCGGCCTTGGCGGCTCTGAATTGATCAGTCGGCTCACTCCGTTAACCGCCAAGGTTAGCCTATCACCGGTCCTTTTTGCCTTTCTTTTCTCCATGTTTGTGGGGATTGTTTTCGGGGTCTATCCCGCACGAAAAGCGGCCAGCTTAAATCCCATCGACGCACTGCGATATGAGTAAAGAATGGGCCTATTGATTTCAGGCAATCATAGAGGGGCAATTTCTATGCCCCTCTGCCTATCCCACAATAATCAATGTTCTGATCCGGTGCACGGTTGTCGCAGCCTTCGCTATTGTACATAACGATTATATTTGAACGGTGTAAGGAGCAAAGATGGAGAACAAACAAGCGTTGTGGACAAAAGATTTTATTTTTATCTGTCTTACCAACCTCTTGATGTTTACGAGTTTCTATTTCCTATTACCGACACTGCCTGTCTATGTGACCAATACATTAAAAGGGGACGAGAGCAGTGTAGGCTATGTCATTGGCATTCTTTCGCTGACGGCAGTGCTTGTGCGTCCTTTTTCGGGTTACCTGCTCGATGCGGTTGGCCGAAAAAAGATCTTGCTCTTTGCGCTCATCGCTTATTGTATAGTGACTGCTGCCTACCATGCCGTCACCGGTTTGGTGATACTCTTTTTGTTGCGGGCGATCCATGGAATGACCTGGGGATTTACCACGACGGGGGCCGGTACGGTAGCGTCTGATGTGGTTCCTCCAGTACGTCGAGGGGAAGGGATGGGTTATTATGGACTTTCCAACACCTTGGCTATGGCTTTAGGGCCGAGTTTAGGGCTCGCTATCTTGAATTATTCCGGATTTTCCCTTCTCTTCTCCGGAAGTCTTCTCCTGGCTTTTGGGGCCTTGCTCTGTGTTTTCGGGATCGATTATGACGAAAGCGCCCACAAAGGCGGGGAGATGGGCCAGGAGAAACCTGCCTTTGGGTTAAACAGTCTCTTTGAAAGACAGGTCTTTTCCCTTTCAGGGAATATGTTTTTTATCGCTATCGTCTATGGCGGTATTGTTTCCTTTATCACCCTCTATGGGAAGGAGAACGGGATTCAAAACGCCGGAAGCTATTTTTTGATCTTTGCTTTGACTTTGCTCATCGTTCGGCCCTGGGCCGGGAAATCCTTCGACCGAAAAGGGCCTCGGCAGATCATGGCCATCGGATACAGCGGCATCGCAGCGGCGCTAGTGCTGCTTTTCCTGTCTCACGGTTACACCGGTTTTGTTCTCTCAGCAGTCATGATGGGAGTCGGATTTGGTATTGTCCAGCCTACGTTGATGGCGATGGCGATCAATCGGGTGCCCCCATATCGAAGGGGTGCGGCGAACGGTACGGTTCTCAGCGCTTTTGACTTGGGAATCGGCTTAGGTTCCATCGTTCTCGGCTATATCGCCAAAATGGTGGGATTACATACCATGTACCTGTTCTGTAGCGTCGTTGTCGTCATACCAGCAGTGCTGTTTTTCCTCATTGAGGGGGCAAGATCGGAAACAGCCCCGAGCTGAGTTAACTCGGATCGGCATATAGTTCTTCTATGCAGAGGGACTGCAGGTAGCGAAGCCGAAAAGCATTTTGTGCCACGTCACCTAAATTGCCTGTCAAGGAAAAGTTCGCCCATGCGCTCACAGGCATTCCGATGACGGGGATGAATCCCAGTGTTTTTTTCGTTTCAATTCCCTCACGATATTCTGTATAAAATTCTCGCCAATTAAAGTCTAGGTCGGCTGAGGGACGAGCCTTGACGGGAAGTCTGTCCCAGTGGCGAACTTTTCGGTAGATCCGTTGCTGAGCTTCACCGGAAGCGAAGGCGAGAAGAAACAGATGGATAAGGTAGTACCGCTCCGTGGGTCTGCGAAAATCAAATCCGTAGACCCAGGCCATCTCCTGGAGCATTTTAATTTTTATGGCGATAAGGGCTGGAAAATCGATGGCGGCCAATAGGATTCCACCCATTCCCGTGCCGGCGCCTTCGATGGCGGCCACTTTTTTATACTTTTGAATGATAGCGGAAGCTTGCTCGTCCATTAACTGCAACGTGGCTGGCCGTGGTTCAGATGGCTCAGGCAGTAAAGTTACTCCGGCCATAAACGCTTTGACAGCGACTTCTAAGGCGGTCGCTACAGCAGCATGCACTTTTTCGGGAATGATGTTGTCGATCTTTTTTTGCATCTGACGAGCCATCCGGTCTAAAAGACCGGTTTTTTTCTTCAACATCTCCCGATCCCATTGAATCAGCATGTCATAGATTTGACGTGTATAGGCGTCCAGGAAAAACCCCCCTTCCTCGCGTATAAAATAATAGTCGGTAAGACCTGCTGGACCGAATTTGGTTACAGCAGGTCTTTTTTACTAGTTTAACTTAAAACCTGAAATTTGATGTTGAAGTTTTGTTGCTAACAGGGATAGATCTTCTGAACGATGGGCAATATCGTCTACCATCGATGACTGTTCAGTTACCGAGGAAGATACCTCTTCCGAGGCAGATACGGCTTCTTCTAGGTTCGTGGTTATGGCTTGTATAGCATTTTCAACCTGCTCAGTAGTCGCTAAAAGAGAAGCGAAGAACTGTTGAATACGCTTGGCATCTGACTCTGTCCTGCGAACAGTCCGATCGATATCGGTCAATGATCGACCTATGCGATTGATAAATTCGGCCTGCTGCTCTACGGCGATCAAGCTGTCCTGGATAGATTGAAGTGCCTGCGAGGTCTCACTTTTTATACGTACGATAATCCTTTCAATTTGGGCAGAAGATTTTTTTGAATCTTCTGCTAACAGACGAACTTCTTCTGCAACGATGGAAAAGCCCTTGCCTTTTTCGCCAGCTCGAGCTGCTTCAATAGCTGCATTGAAGGAAAGTAGATTTGTTTGATTGGCGATGTCACTGATCATGGTAACAATTTTGCTTATTTCCTCTGAATAGCTATGGAGCCTGTTCATTGTCGAAGTGGCGATTTGTACGGTCTCAGTTAACTCGTTTAGATGGTCATGAGCATCATTAATTATAAGGCAACCCTTTTGGGTTGATTGTGTTGACTCAGAAGCACTGGTTACAGATGAGATTATCTCTTGTTGACCGAGTTGAATAATCCTGCGAGCATCGGTCATCATCTTCAAGATATTGTTGGCATATTCCGATTGGGAGGAGGCACTTATGGTAGATTCGTGCATGGTGCAGGCAATGGTATCGGAAGTTTTCTCTGTGATGTGAGCAACATAGGATAAGTCCTGCGATATTTGGGCCAAACGCAACGATTCTAAACGTATATTGCTCATGATTTCTCGAAGGTTTACGAGAAACTTATTGACCGATTGAGCCAAATCACCGATTTCATCATTACTATTAAAACAAATCTCTTTCGTTAAGTCTCCGTGACTATCGGCTAGTTTAGAGAATTCTGTTTGAAGTAACTCAAGAGGAGTACCGATTGTCTTTCGTAAAAACCAAAAGCCGAAACTTATGATGATGACAGATAGACCGACTACGATCCATAGGCTTTCGAACATCATACTTTTGGCTAAAGCAAGATAAGTCTTTTCAGGGACGCCGACATACCAGATGCCGATGGTTTCGCCCTTTGCATCAGTGATAGGCTCATAGGCGGTTTGATTCCAATTACCGACGACGTTTGCTCGACCTACGTATCGCTGTTTCTGTTCAAATATCCGCTGGGCTACTGTTTCAGATACTTTCGTACCCACAGCACGGCTTCCATCTTCATTTTTCACGTTTGTGGTGACACGCGTTTCTCCTTGAAATAGGGTGACCGTATCACCGCCGGTCATGGTTCCGATCTCGTCAACGATGAAAAAGTTTCCGTTAATTTTTTCGTTCCCCTTATATAAATCTCCCTGTTTGATTTCCCATGGACCCGGATATTTTTGATCGAGATAGGCATAACCAAGTTGTAAGTCTGAT
Organism: Heliobacterium chlorum; assembly: GCF_014502795.1. Classification (GTDB taxonomy): domain Bacteria; phylum Bacillota; class Desulfitobacteriia; order Heliobacteriales; family Heliobacteriaceae; genus Heliobacterium; species Heliobacterium chlorum. The sequence goes on along the minus strand of NZ_JACVHF010000008.1, from coordinate 35,562 downwards.
TCTAACTTTTCTTGTGCACTCTTTATCAGGTAGTTTTTGGAAGAGAAATAGGTTATGACGATGATGCTCAGCGAAATGATTAGAATACTCGTCATGAGGCCCAGAATCATCTTGGTTCGGATACTTCTTGCCCAAGTCAAACTCGTCAATCCCTCCTTACGTAAGCTACCCGACTCCATCGAACCACATAATTTTAACATATTTTTGAAGATAAAAATATTATTGGGTGATGGGGAATATAGAAACAATCCTTATCGAAGTAGGGTTGTTTTGTTTTTCCTGCTTTTATTCCTGATAAATTTTTAGAATGTGGAAGAAATACTAAGCAACATTTTTCTTCTGGGCAATAGACTGAACAGTGTGGTTACAAAACTTTTGTGTTGAAGGAGATGCCGGAAAGCTTATGAAAGCTGTGATTATGGCGGGCGGTCTCGGATCGAGACTTCGCCCATTAACCGATTCTATGCCTAAACCGATGGTCCCTATACATGGACGGCCAGCCATGGAATACGCTGTTAATTTAATTAAACAATATGGAATTCAGGAAATTGCTGTGACCTTATGCTATCAACCGAAAATCATTACCAACTATTTTGGCGACGGTTCTCGTTTTGGTGTCCGCTTTCACTATTATATGGAGACGGAACCCCTGGGAACGGCCGGATCAGTCAAGCAGGCACAGGACTTTCTGACCGAACCTTTTCTGGTGATCAGCGGAGATGGAATCACCGATATCGATCTCGGAAAAGTGATCGACCATCACCAAGAAACACAGGCTCTAGCCACGATGGCATTGACACAAGTGGAAGACCCTACCCAATTTGGCATCGTCATCACTGACAAAGACGGACGAATTCGTCGCTTTATTGAAAAGCCGAAACCGGAAGAGGTCTTTTCCAACACGATTAATACGGGGATTTACGTCATGGAACCGGAAATCTTCCAACACATTCCCAACGGGTTTTATGATTTTTCAAAGCAGTTGTTCCCCCGATTATTAGCTGAGGGTCGACCTTTTTATGGGGTGCGAGCCGACGGGTATTGGAAAGACATCGGAACCATGGAACAGTATCGGCAGGTTCATGTTGACATCGAAAAGGGTATGCTAAAACAGGAATTAAAGATGGTTATCTAACGAAAGCTAACCATTTTGAATCCCATATAAGTTAACATAGCAATCGAAACTCTACGTAGAGGGAATGAGCAAAAGACCTCCCGGGACGATCGTCTCGAGAGGTCTTTTGCTGGATTCGATGCCGATTCCCCACAAATGGAGCGAAAAGAAGGATTTCAACGAAAAAAGGCGTAAATAGAAAAGCAAGTTTCGTAGGGAGTGAGTGCGATTGATGCTAGAAAACTACATAAAGTCTGGCTACCCGGCCGTAGCGGTTCTTTCACCGGAAGAAAAACGGGTACTGTCAGAATGTCAACGGATTGCCCGGCGGTTCAACATGAACGTGGCAGTTTGGACAACGACAAACCATTTGCACTATTTGCATATTGACAAAAGTGCTTCTGCGGGACTAGGTATGGTAGAAAAAGCCCGCCTGAAGGCGACCGATCCAGTGGAAGCCTTGAATAAGTCAGCCCAACTTTTGCCGAACACGATTTATTGCTTGCTCGACTTTCATCCTTATTGGCGCTCTCCCGATGTGTGGCGGACGGCGAAGGACATGTTCCAAGTACAAAAGCGGCGAGGCATCGTCTTTGTCTTTATCTCGTCGATCATGGATATTCCTGTGGAGTTAGAGCGGGAAATAGCGGTGACGACCATTCCTTTTCCTGGGCGGGAGGAGATGGAACCGGTTATTCGAAAAGTGTCCCAAGCGGCTCAGATGGAGACGCCTCAGGATATCACTGCTGTCGCCGATGCCGCACTAGGGCTCACCTTAAGTGAAGCAGAAAACGCCTTTTCCCTTTCCCTAGCTATGACGAAGAGCTTTGATCCAGCCATCATCATGAAGGAAAAGGAACAGATCATCCATAAAAGCGGCGTCTTGGAGATCGTCAACGCCGGCTTGGACATGTCCTCTGTCGGAGGACTGGCCGTATTGAAACAGTGGCTCCGCACACGAGTATCCGCCTTTTCCCCAGAGGCACAAGCATACGGTCTCCCCTTTCCCCGGGGCGTTCTGCTCGTCGGGGTTCCAGGCTGTGGCAAAAGTCTTTCGGCCAAAGCATTAGCGTCGGAGTGGCAAAAGCCCTTGCTTCGACTGGATGCCGGCCGTCTGTTTAGTTCCTTCGTCGGAGAGACTGAGGCGAATACCCGGAATGCCTTAGCGGTGGCTGAAGCTGTATCGCCGGCGGTCCTTTGGATCGATGAAATTGAAAAAGGTCTGGCCGGAGTGCAGTCCAGCAACCGTACCGACTCCGGTGTCACCGCACGGGTTTTTGGCCACTTCTTGACCTGGATGCAGGAGAAAAAGAGTCCTGTCTTCGTCGTGGCGACAGCGAACGACGTCAGTCAGCTTCCGCCCGAATTTTTACGGAAGGGACGCTTTGATGAGATATTCTTCGTCGACCTACCTGACGCGGAAGAGCGTATGCAGATCTTTGAGGCCCAACTCCGCCGCCGCCGTCGCGATCCTCAGTCTTTTAACATAGAAGCATTGTCCCAGGCTGCCGAAGGCTTTTCCGGCGCTGAAATCGAAGAAGCCGTTATCATGGGCATGTTTCACGCCTGGAGCGATGACAAACGGGAAGTGAACACAGAGGATATCCTCTATGCCGCTCGTTTGATCATCCCCATGTGCCGTAGTGAAATCACCCGTCAGCGCATTGAAGCGCTGCGCGAATGGGGCCACCGGGCCGCTCGATTGGCCAACGGGACAGGTTGCCAATAGAGGGGAGGAATAGGGTTGAGTCATCTGACTTTGGTGCTGACGAGTGCTATCGTGAATCTGGAAGTCTTGAGCAAAGCCGTGAGCCGCATGGGCTTTGAACTGCTCGAAAATGACTTCTGTCGATATTATTTCGGTAAAAAACGCAAGGACTATGTCATTCGCCTTCCTGGAAAGTTTGACGCGGCGATTGTGGAGATGGAAGACGGAACATACCGGATAGAAGCCGATTGGGACGGCGACCATGTGGCCAAGTACATCGGCCGGGACGGAGAGATTCTACTGAAATACTACGCCGTCGAACTGGCCAAGTCCGAAGCGATCAAGCGCGGATACTCCGTTTCGGAGCGGCAAGAGGGGGCTGCCATTGTGGTGACGGCTCGTGATACTGACGGCAGCGCCTTACATATCGAATGCCTCGGGAGCGGAACCTTCCGCTGTCAGCCGGAACACATCGCCGGGGAAGCATGCATGAAGTATTTTGAGTTGGAAAAAGCACTGGGAGATATTCAAGAACATCATAAAACAAGCGCCTTCTGGGGCGGCCAATCATCGTTGGAAAAACTCCGGGTCCAAGGCCGCTACCTCTGCGGCTGACGGAAAGAGGGAGTTCTCCTATGTCTTTTTTGGAACATATCAAAAAATTAGTGCTCGGTACGGCCAAGTATCGAAAGCACAAAATCGAGTCTTTGTTTCCTATCTGCTACTGCCAGAGTATCTCACTGCAAAACAAGCAGACAGAAGTTGAATGGTTGTTACAGGATCTCCACGCACAGCGGTATGAACTTGTCGATTATGATCGCTATGGAGACCCCTTTTGGAGCGGGCTTCACTATCGTTTTCTTACGTCGGAAGACCAACAACGCCTGCCGGTGATTGAAAAGATCATCACCGATCTGAGCGAAATGAAGCACTTAGGGTATGAGGACATCTTTATTCTCAATCACTTGTACGGCTATGACATTCCCAAAGTGGGCGCCTTAGCCTGTCCAGTGACGACTACTTCGGCTTCTCCGGTCGTAGAGGAACTGATGTTCCGAGAACAAGTTTCTATGATTACTGAAGAACCGACCGAGACAGCCCTCTGTCAGGAAGGATCCAGCCTTTCTACCGCTGATACCTCTTCGGAGCCTGTTCGGGTTATTCGCTTTTAATCGATTGAAAAGAAGAGCCGCCCTTCGACTGGAATCTATCGGTCGAAGGGCGGCTCTTTTTAAGTCGACTATTTATTCAACAGCTTGCCATAAACGAAGACCAAGCGCTTCCGGAGTCTCACGCTTTTCAAAGAGTAGATCATAGTCTCCGTTGCGGAAGCGATAATCAAAGACGCCGTAATAGACGGTAGCGTCTCCTCCAGGTTCGACGTAAGGAGCCCGGATGGAATGATGGTGATGTTCCAGGATGTCAAAGCCTGTCTGTGCGACTGCCTGATGAACGATAGTGGAGGCGAAACAGATGCCGCCGCCGACTTCTCGAACATATTGGTTTCCCTGCAGCACATTCCCTGAGATAAAGCCGGTTTCTTCTGTTCGGGGACCGACATCCCGGTTAAAGGAGAAGATCGCCTTCGGCGGCAAAACCAAACCGTCGATCTTACCCAAGGCTGTGCTCGAGTTTTGTCCACCTGACACGCTGACATGGGTCAATGGAATCAACGTATCTGCGATGACGCGCCAGGAAGGGATGGTCAACTCGGAATCTTTTGCGTCGAGGAAGGCTTTGGCAATACGGTCCACAGCGCCTTCGCGCAGTCGAAAGGAACCTTCCGGCACCCAGCTGATAAAGTTATTCGCTTCTTCCGCAGCTTCTTTTGGGCTTATGGCAGGCCGGTAAGACCATTTGCCAGGTTCTAGTTGTGACAAGGCCTCTCCAGCGGTGAAGGTGAATGTGTTATCACTGATATGTAAGATCACTGTGCCTCCCTTTGGAGGATGGACGACTTCAAGGGGTGGCGGAGTTGGTTTTTCAGTAGGATTTTGTCCGTTAGGTAATGTCTGTGTAGGTAAGGGAACTGTAGGAGAGTTTCCAGGAGTTTGGTTTTGTGTTGTTCCAGATGTCGAGCCCGAAGCCGACCCTGAAGTTAGTGGATTAACCGGAGACGCCGGAGTTGTTGAGCCTGGTGGAGTAGTCACATTGGGTTTCGTATCCGTGGTTGCCCTTGTATCTCCAGCAAAAGGTATAAGGGCGGCGGGGTTTTGGGTACTCGCAGGGCTAGATTGTGTAGTTAACGAAGGACTTGCGTTTGACTTGGGGTCACTTGCTTGTGCCGGAGTAGCCGGATAGACAGGGACGTTATTATCCGACACAGAAGGGTTGACCGTAGTCACCGGTGGTGCCGCGCCAGCTGCCGTTCCGAAAAACAACAAGGCGCAAAGTACAGTGGTGCCGATAAAGATCTTTCTTTTTTCGTAGGTCAGGCGAATCACCTCCGAGAGGATGAAGCCTTTGCTGAGCAAAGCTTCGGTGGGAGTGTAAGGGTCAATGAAACGATGTTCACTCCTCACACGGGATCAATTTATTCGCCTGAGGATATAGGTATGTCCAAAACATTTTCCTATATTTTGTAGAAAAATGTGGCGGCTAGAAGGGTAATTCAAGTTAATGGAGTAATTAAATGTAAAAGTTCTTTTTTAGAATTGAGAATATATGTCTTTTATAAGCACGACTGGAGATGAGTATCGTGAGTGAACAGAACCACAAGGATGAATTATCAGATCAGTTCGATTCCATCGGCAAGCTTTTTACGGAACTGGATCGGCAGCGAGTGAAGCGAGGTGAATCGATTCGAAAAGCAACGACCTGTATGGAATGTGGAGGACAGGCTGTCGTCCTTCTTTATCCGAGAACTTGGGGTGGGAAACCTGGCATCGGAATTCGGGGAAGTTGTATCAACGAGTGCTGGAAATTGACCTTTTAGCGGTCATGAAACGATTATGAGGAGGGGGCAATAGTGAACCTGAGCGAATTCTCCATGTATGACGGGCTCGGATTGGCCAAACTTGTCAAAGACAAAGAGATTACTCCGACGGAACTGGTTGAATTATCGCTTAAGGGAATCGAAAAAATTAACCCAACTCTAAATGCAGTATGGAACGTTTTAGCTGAGACGGCGGAAAGGGAAATTCAAAAAGGATTTCCGGATGGTCCTTTTCATGGGGTGCCTTTTTTAATCAAGGAACTCGTATTGCATGCGGCAAATGTTCCTGTTAATATGGGAAGCCGGCTGGGTAAGGGATTCACTGCACCAGAAGATAGTGAACTTATGAAACGTTTTCGCCAGGCCGGACTGGTATTAGTCGGAACGACGACTACTCCAGAGTTTGGCTATAGTTTCACAACAGAAGCCGTCTTTTATGATCCTACCCATAACCCATGGGATCCCAAACGGAGTACCGGCGGCTCCAGCGGTGGTTCCGCTGCTGCTGTTGCTGCAGGAATCACGCCGATTGCTCATGCTAACGACGGCGCGGGCTCCATAAGAGTCCCCGCTGCCTGCAACGGATTGGTTGGCTTGAAACCGACACGGGGACGTGTCCCTGTAGGACCTGATTATTCGGAACCGGTGAATGGTTTGGGGCTGGAGTTTGCCTTAACCAAAAGCGTTCGCGATACGGCGGCGTTGCTTGATGCCGTATCGGGACCGGATATTGGATGTTATGCATGGGCTGAACGCCCCCAACGTCCCTTCTTCGAGCAATTATTTGACAAGCCTCGTAAATTAAAAATCGCCTGGAGAAAAGATCCGCTATATGACGTACCTGTGAGTGAGGAATGCATTCATGCTCTAAAAGAAACGGTGCGGTTATGTGAAGAACTAGGCCATGAGTTGGTGGAGGATTCTCCAAAAATCAATGTAGAGGAGTTCTTGGGGGCGACTTTTACCATCTGGGCAGCTTTTGTCAATGAAACAGTTAAAACGGTCGCTGAATTGATGGACCGTGTACCTTCCGTAGACAATCTAGAACAGGCCAATTGGGTCACATACCTGTACGGAGAAAAACTAAAGGCGAGCGATTTACTGAAGGCTCTCGATGTTAACAATCGCGTCTCCCGAGCCGTTGGTCAGTTCTTCACAAAATACGATGTCCTTCTGTCGCCGACGACCCCTTGTCCACCATGGCTATTAGGGGAACTAAATAGTAACGCTAAGGGAATGGACGCAAAAACTTGGTTTACGGATATGTTTCGATATGGACCGTTCACTTGTTTATTTAACACTACGGGTCAACCGGCCATCTCGTTGCCGCTTGGTTGGAGTAACGCTGGATTGCCGATCGGAATGCACTTTGCAGGAAGATACGGCGATGAAGCGACGCTCTTGCAATTGGCCAAACAGTTGGAAGAAGCTCGTCCCTGGAGAGGTCGCTTACCCAAAATACACGTTTCTAAAGTATAAATATTTCTAGAGAAAATGCGGTTCGAAAGGGTTAATCAACGAACATGAAAATATAACCGAAGTAAAGCTTTGGCCGTGGCTATTTGCCACGGTTTTTGTTTTTGTTACAATAAATGAGTCTCTTCTAAGGAAAGGAGGATGGATGTGAGCTTTGAGCGCAACGTTTTGGAATACTGGCAATTGAGCGAATCGGTGAAGGAATTGAATGAGCGCAGGCAGCGCTTGCGTGAGGAAATCGCCGGCGAAATGGAACAGAAAAAATGGATGGAGCAAGTCGTCGAAGATGAGCGGGGAGAACATATTACGATAGAACGTCCAGTTCGTTATAAGGATGAGTTGGACAAGGATGCTTTGGCAGCTGAATTAGGTGTCGCTAAAAAGGACTTGACACCGGTTTTGATGGTGCAGCTCGTTGAAGAAGGGCGTCTCACCTTGCGGGATCTTAACCGGCACATATCGGAGACTCAGAAAATTGGTTTGAGCATCAAAAAGGCAAAACGGAAGAAGAAAAGAAAAGCGAAAGAGGAAGACATCTAAGCCAACAACAAACGAAGAGGGGCTGCCCAACACACTGGGTCAGCCCCTCTTAAATTTCTTTATGTTTTGTCGATAATTCTAAGCCCATAGAAGCAGCTATACGAAACGGGCCCATTCCTCTAAAGGTTTGCGGATCCGAGGTGTTTCATCTTTCGCTCGCGTCTCTGTGTCTAAATCGGCTAATGAACCGGGGAACCCTAGGAAAACGACACAGAGGACTCGTTGGTTTTCGCTGATCGCGAAGGTTTTTTTCAAGGATTCCTCATTCCATCCGGCTGTCGGATGGCTGCAAAGGCCGAGTGCAGTGGCTTGAATGAGCAGATTCTGAACAGCAAGGCCGCAGTCAAACAAATAATATTCTTTTCCGTCGATGGTGGCGTCATCTTTCGGGTCGGCACTGACGATAAAGGCCAACGGAGCCTTGGCAGCCCATTCATTGCCTTTCGCGAGGCATTGAGCTAATTTCGCTAGACTTTCATGGCTCTCTACCGCAACGACACGCCAAGGCTGGTAGTTGCGACAAGAGGGCGCCCAGCGCAATGCTTCGAGCAGATCTTGGAGCATGCTCGGGGGAACCGGGTCAGGGAGAAAGGACCGTTTGCTTTCACGCTGTTCGATTTCAGGCAATAAGGCCATAACCATTCCTCCTCTAGAATCGAAAGGATCGTCGGGGAAAAACTTGCGATACACTACCAATATACTACCGACAACTTTTGACAACAACTAGAAAGCACATCTCTTTTTCGAGGGAAAGGAAATCGATTCTTCTTTGTTCTTTGCAGGATTTGTCGTATTCTGCGTCTAATAATACCTAAAAGATGCAAGGGGTGATACCCATGGATACGCTGATGGAACTGAAAAAGAAGGTGGAACTCTCCGGTGGTTCCCCAGAAACCGCTCGAGTCTTTCGGGAGACCTTAGCGGAGAGAAAGAAAGCCCAGCGACAAGCTCTCCGTGATGTGGCGGCAGCGGCTGCCAAACTCGCCATGGATGCCCCCGCTTCCGAAAACGGGATGGTGAGCATCAGCCTGACAGACCTCAATAAGCTTTGTGAAGAACTGGTAACCCTAAATCAGATTGACAAGGACTTAAATGACGTCGGTGAGTTTGAAGACTGAATATAATAAACTCACAGTTTATCTGTCGCCGGTTTTACCCCTCGCTGGTAAAGACCGGCGATTTGTTTTATGCTATAAGAGAACGATAATGACGAAGTTATCCCGAGTGGAGGCTGTCAGGTGCGCCAACAGGTTGAAAAAACGAAAAATACGAAGGCTGCCTGGACCAAAATCGGTCGGCTGAAACCTACAGGTCCTGTAGCTGACTGGCAGGCTTTTTTTACGCAGGAGTTTGACAGGGCTTATAAGCCGCCTAATACTTTTTTTATGTGGAATGATTTAGCTTGGCAGATATATGACCGCTTCATGGAATCCCTGGCGGCCCGCAGCGCTCACTGGGCGCCGGTGGCAAGTGAACTGCTGCGCTTTCACGGACACCTGTTCTTGTTGATGCGACTCGAGCAGTTGTTCCGTTCGGACCACAGGGTGTATATGCAGGGGTTTTTTAATAAATACCTACATTACTTCTTTGCCAATGTAGACAATCTCTCCAACCATGAGATCACCGAAGAATACGAGCCACTGGTCGAAAGGGCCATGGTCATATTGCGTAACCGTCTTCTCTTAGGTATCCCAGTGCGAGGTATTGATTGGCAAATCTTATACCGGCTGCTTTGGCAGGAACTATTTCAGAAAGGACCTTGGGCAGAACAAGAGATAACACACCTGCAGGACCTACTGGAAAAAGACAACTTGTCTCCCGATGGTCGTTATCAGGCCCTTTTTGCTCGTGCCCATTTTGCCATTGCAGGTGATGATGACGATAGGGCCAGAAGTGTATTAGAAAAGCTATCGGGTCAATACCTGTACACGATTGTTCGTGACTTGCGTTTTTATTTGGAAGGTTTCAGTCAACAACAGCAGTGGGATCGGCTTCTGCAATGGTTACGCTGGCTCGTTCCCTATACATCCTTATCGGATACAGTCAATTATGAGGCCCTTTGCATCTACTGGAATCAAGTCGCCGTAGCTTGCAATGTACGGGGCGAATTTATGGGTGCTTTGCGGCAATGGCTGCCTCGGAGCCGACGGTTATACAGCCAATACCTGCTTGAGATGGGCGAACACCGCCGATGGGCTGAATTATGGGTCGCTTACGGAGCGAATCCGTTGGAACTGCCTCGAGACGAACTGTCTGTGGTAGAGGGCCGAGAACCAGCCTCTTTGTTGCCCCTTTATCATCATCAAGTCATTCGTCTCATTGGCCAGAAAAACCGTCAAGCCTATAAGGAAGCCATCAAGTGGTTGAAAAAGCTGCGTACGTTATATAAAAAAATTAAACGCACCAGCGAGTGGGAGCGATATATCCACACGTTGACAGAGCGCTATTCCCGCTTGCGGGCACTGCAAGAAGAGTTACGGAAAGGAAAGCTGATTTCCTGATGACAGTCCTTCGATTACAAATTAAGGGCAAGTGGATCCCCGACAGGGGATTTTTCCTTTGGAGTCCTAGAACGGAACGGTTGGGCAACGACGCTTGGGAACATATGCGGGAATGCAACTTTCGCCTTTTTTCCCAGCATGGCTCATCCTTTTACGGAAGCTTTACCGACGTGGTGGAAGATATCGACGGAACTGTGGGAATCCTTGTCCCATCCTTTATGGCTTTAGATTTGTTTGCAGATCCGCCCGGCAATGACTTTGTCACCTTTGACTGGTCTGAAGAGATCAAAACGTTGCACCTATTAGCTCCGAAAATTAGAACGGCCTTAATAGAAGAGCGTTTTTCCCCTGATTTTGAACAATGGTGCGATGGAAAACAGGGCTGGAAGCTGGAAAAAGGGTTGAGCAAAACCGATTTTCCCCCTTATGTTCCTGAGTGGATTAGCTTAATTGTTGATGCTTACGTTAGAGACAACACGAAGCTGAGAGGGCGTTGGGAAAAGATTGTCCAGTCGTCTCCCCTTCTTCAACCGGATTCTCTCCGACGCATCCCCTTTGCCGACGAGCGGGAATGGCTCGAAACTATCGGTTGGATCTCCGATGACACCCCCTTTCAAGTGGGACTGCGTCTGGCGGAGCCGGAAGAAGCGAAAGCAGCCGAATCGGGGCTGAACCACTGGTCTCTCCAGGTGATCCTACAGGACAAAGAGGATCCAAACCGGGTCTTTGAGATCGACTCAGAAAGTCTGTTTCAAGGAAATCTCCCTGTGGAAAAAGACTGGACGTTTACTGCCGACGGAGAGCGCGGCTACGATTCCATAGAACTAGCCCATATCCCGCCTAACTGGCAACCTTTTGGCGAACGCATCGCCAGAAGTGTGAGTAAATGGCTGACATTGCTGCCTTGGCTGCAGCCGGAACTGACGGAAGAACAGGCTTGGGAGTTTCTTTCTGATGGCAGCTTACGGCTGGCCGAAGCGGGTGTCACCGTTTTTCTCCCCCGCTGGTGGGAAGAGATTCGCCGTACCAAAGGTCGACTGAAGATGGCCACCCGCTCCTCTGTTGGTTCTGCCGCTGAAACAATGTTTGGCATGCAGCAAATTGTCCAGTTCGACTGGAAGATGGCGTTAGGCGATGTTGAACTGAGCGAAGAGGAATTTCGTCAGGCTGTCAGCACGAATCGGCGTCTCTTGCACGTTCGCGGCAAGTGGATTCAACTGGATCCGGAATTTGTTCAGCAAGCCCTAAAACTCATGCGGCAGAAGCGCACAGGCCTCTCGTTGGCCGATATCCTTAAGTTCCATTTGCTCTCCGGCGATGGAGACGCTGATGCAACCGAATTGACCGATGAAATGCTTAAGGCCGGAGGCGTGCAGAGGGGTCACGAGTTTGAAAAGGGCAACAGCGCGACTGAGGATAGCTTGCGGCTTGAAGTAGAGTTGAACGGGCAATTGGCTGTATTGGTAAAACAACTGTCTCAGATCAACGAGGCACCTGTCTTCCAGGAACCGCCCGGATTTCAAGGTGTCCTTCGTCCGTATCAACGGCTCGGTTTTTCCTGGCTTTATTTTTTGCGCCGCTTCGGCCTTGGTGGATGTCTCGCTGATGATATGGGTCTTGGCAAAACGATTCAGTGGATCGCCTATCTCTTACACGTGAAAAGTCGGGAAAAGGAGTTGCGTCCGTCGCTGCTGATCTGCCCTACATCGGTCATTGGCAACTGGCAAAAAGAACTATCGGCCTTTGCCCCGGAGATTACCCTGTATCTTCATTACGGGCCTCAGCGGCCCAGAGGGGATGCTTTTACGAAGGCCATCGAAGGTTCCGATTTGATTGTTACTTCCTACAACCTGGCTCAGATCGATGAAGCAGAACTAACCTCAACGACTTGGGACTGCATTTGCCTCGATGAAGCCCAGAACATCAAAAATGTTTATACAAAACAATCCATGGCCGTTCGCAAGCTCACTGGACGGCATCGGGTCGCTTTGACAGGCACGCCGATGGAAAACCGTCTGACCGAACTCTGGTCGATCATGGATTTTCTTAATCCCGGCTATCTGGGAACCCTGACGGAATTCAGCCGTCGATTCGTTGGCGTCATCGAACGGCGCCGTGAGTCTAGTGAGATTGGACAGATCCAACAACTGATTCGTCCCTTTCTGTTGCGCCGCGTGAAAAAGGATCCCGCCATAGAACTGGATCTGCCGGAGAAACAGGAAATGAAAGAATATGTTCCCTTGACGCTGGAACAGGCGTCACTCTACGACAGCGTCATCCAGGAAGTCTTCGAACGGCTGGAAAAGGAAGAGGGAATGGCCCGGCGGGGAGTCATTCTGGCCGCATTAACCCGACTGAAACAAGTCTGTGACCATCCGGCATTAATCCTAAAAGAGAAAAAGCCTACTGATTTTCGCACCCGGTCGAACAAAGCCGATCGACTGCTGGAGATGGTGGAAGAATTGCGCCAAGAAGGTGACCGCTGCCTCATCTTTACGCAGTACGTGGAGATGGGCCATCTGCTTCGTGCGTTCCTGCAGGAAGAACTCGGTGAGCCCGTCGAGTTTCTCCACGGAGGCACACCCCGCAGCCAGCGAGACGAAATGATCGACCGTTTTCAAGACACCCGCTTAACGGGAGAAAAGGCCTGTTCCATCATGGTCTTATCCTTACGGGCGGGCGGGTTAGGTCTCAACTTGACGGCAGCAAACCACGTCTTTCATTTTGACCGATGGTGGAATCCGGCAGTTGAGAACCAAGCGACAGACCGAGTTTATCGCATCGGGCAACAGCAAAAGGTACAGGTGCACAAGTTCATCAGTCTCGGAACGATGGAAGAGCGAATCGATGAGATGATCGAACGCAAGCAGGGGCTGAGCGATTCTATCGTCGGCAATGGTGAAGCCTGGATTACCGAACTATCGACAGCGGAACTGCGGGAAATTTTTGCGCTTCGCCGGGAGTGGGTCGGCAGAGAATAGGGACGATGGTCCGGCAGGAATATGGCTCCTGAAATGGAAATAGAGGGTGTTAGCGAAAATAGGCTATACTTTCCGAATTTCTAAGGAGGCGCTTAAAGGTGAACAAGCTTCTTGTCAAAAAGGGCCGAATCCTCACGATGACGACAGATGAGCCATGTATTTTAACAGGTGATATTCTCATCGAAGGATCGAAAATCACCAGAATCGGCGAAGATCTCCCGGAAGAAGGCGTTGATGTTATTATTAATGCCGTCGGAAAAGTTGTTCTACCCGGCTTCATCAATTGTCACAACCATGGGGCTATGTCTTTATTCCGGGGATACTCCCTTGACCTGCGTTTAATGGAATGGTTAAGTCATAAAATTTGGCCTGCCGAAGAACGCCTTGACGCTGACGCAGTCTATTGGGGAACGATGCTGGCGGCAGCAGAGATGATCAAATCAGGAACGACAACCTTTGCCGACATGTACTTTTTTATGGATGAAGTGGCACAGGCTGTCGAGGATTCAGGAATGCGGGCTGCCCTTTGCCAAGGACTGCTTTTCATCGACGATCAGGGAGAGCGACGCCTCCGGTCGGCTCAAAAGCTTTTTGAAAACTGGCAGGGAAAAGCGGACGGTCGAATTACCACCATGGTTGGCCCCCACGCACCTCATACCTGTCCGCCCGATAAGCTGAAAGAGGTCATGGAAATGGCCCGCAGTTTTCACTGCCCGATTCACATTCACCTCGCCGAAACGATCGAGGAAGTAGAACACATTTTTCAACACTACGGCAAATCGCCTGTAAAATATCTCTCCGATCTCGGTATATTTGAGGACCATCACTGCCTGCTGGCTCATGCCGTAAACCTATCCCGGGATGATATGTACCTCCTGCGGGGATTGAAAGGGGGTATCTCCCACAATCCTGTCAGCAATCAAAAACTTGGCTGCGGTGTGGCCCCTGTGGTGGAACTTCGAAAAATGGGCATTACAGTCGCCTTAGGCACCGATGGAGCCGGCAGTGCATCCACCTTAGACATGTTTGAAGAGATGAAAGCGACCGCTTGGATGCAGAAGAACAGGACGGCCGATCCGACGGCGATCAAAGCGTATGATGTTCTGCGTATGGCCACCATTGAAGGAGCAAAAGCACTCGGACTTGAAGAGGAAGTCGGGACGATCGAAGCAGGGAAGCGGGCTGATTTAATTCTCGTCGATATAGAAAAGCCCCATCTCTATCCCCAGACAGATATCTGTGCGTTGCTCGCCTATGCCGCCAACGGTGCCGATGTGGACACCGTCATCATTGACGGTAAAGTCGTCATGGAGCAACGGCGTCTACGTTGCATCGATGAAAAAGAAGTCCTAAAACAAGCCCAAAGGGCAGCTCATAGAGTAATATATGGTTTGCGGAACGGGGTTCCTAATCTAAACTGAAATACACAGGCTCAATAGGTTCTTACGTCATAGTTTTCTTTTGTATTATATCTTAATGCATTTTCGGATAATGCGAAAAAAATCCAAATATACCTAGAAAAAAAGAAGGAAAAAATAATAAAAATAGAGAACTCATCATGAGGGCTAAGGTTCACTGCGGACCATAGTTCTGTTGTCGGTAAGGGTATGACGATGGAGCTTTCCCTATATAGAGAGAATGGGATAAGGGATTTGTTCGCGTCAAAAAAGATATTAAGGCCGGTGGTGTGTACAATGATTATTTCCCGGCATTACAATGTTGGCGATGAACTGGAACATGATATCTTCTCCTTAAAGGGCCGGTTGCTGATCCCCAAAGGAACAGTGATCACCGAAAGGATTTACCAGCAAATCCTCAAGTGGGAAGAAATCGGCATGTTGACCAGTAAGACCGCCGAAGATTCCGAAGAATCCACTGGCGAGGAACAACCACCACAGGTAGAAGTTTCCGTCAGTGTGAGACGACCGACTTCAGATTCAAAAGAAAGTGAATCCGGTGCGACAATCCCCGGGGAACAACTACCGCCGGGAAAGAGCGATGGTATCCGCGAGCCGGACGATAAAAACCAGGAAGTACTTTACGAAAAATTTCTGTCCCTGAAGAAATCGAAACAAGAGGAAAAGCTGTTCCAGGAGTCCATAGAGACTGTTCGAGATGTATTTATGGACATTCGCCAGGGCAATGGTTTTCAGGAAGAACCGGTCCGAAAAATGACATCGGACATCGTTGATACGGTCGT
The DNA here is from genome assembly GCF_014502795.1 of Heliobacterium chlorum. Classification (GTDB taxonomy): domain Bacteria; phylum Bacillota; class Desulfitobacteriia; order Heliobacteriales; family Heliobacteriaceae; genus Heliobacterium; species Heliobacterium chlorum. The sequence continues at coordinate 20,107 of NZ_JACVHF010000008.1, read as the reverse complement.
TAAAGACGAAAAAGTCAGCTTACGCCTATCCCGATTATGGGACTTAGACGATCATATACTTCACCATTCTGTCGATGTATGCTTATTGAGCACGATGATTGGGATCAACCTCGGCGTCAGTGGAGACGATTTACGGCGGTTGGCTACCGGAGCGATTCTTCACGACGTGGGGAAAATCTATATTCCCAAATCGATTCTCAATAAACAGGGACCGCTGACGGATCGAGAATCAGAACTGCTCAAGAAGCACCCGGTTTTTGGTGTGAAGTATTTCCAAGATAAGGAATCGAAGTTATCCAAAGAGGAGTACTTTTGTATCCTTCATCACCACGAGAAATGTTCTGGCAATGGCTACCCCCAGGGACTGCAATACGCCCAGATTCATCTCTTTGCCCGGATTGTCGCAGTAGCAGACGTTTACTCGATGGCCACGTCTAATTTTGGTCACCATGATAAGGTAGACCAACTGCATGCCGTCGATATCCTCGCCAAGGAGATGAAAGACTACCTTGACAAACATATCGTCCATGTGTTTGTGGACCGTATGCGCGATCTGATGCTAAATACGAAGGTCCGCTTAAACACGGGTGAAGAGGGATATGTGGTTAAATTCTACATAGATTCGCCGTTACTCCCCACGATCTTGTTGACGGATGATACAGAAGGACGAAAAGTGGTCAGTCCCTATTTGGTGCATTTGCGAGAACGACCCGATATGTTTATCAAACAAGTGCTCCGAGAAAAAATGACCTAGTAAAAAACGCGCGCCGGGTTCCACCGAGCAGCGCGTTTTTTGTAAGGACTTCGTCGAGACAATTGACAATTTAGCTGAACTAACGGAATATGATGGTGAAAAGTGCTCCTAAAAAGAAAGGTGAGCGACGAAATTGAAACGATTTACGGCACGCGCCTTTTTTGACGGCATGAACCGGCTTTTAGAGAAGGAAGCGAAAGAAAAATTAGCCCAAATGGAGTTTCGGGTCATCGCCGAATTATTACCGGAACGCATGCCTATCGGACAATCCTGCCTCTGGTTGGTCCTCGATAAAGAAGGACGAACCATGTACTGGATGGTGCCGGAGAACATGGCTTCCCGTTGTAAACCGGGAATGGTGGTAGCTGCTGTGGGGCATCCGGTCTTATGGCCTTCCAGCAAACAAGGAAAACGTCTTGAATGGCTGCAGGTAAAAAACTTAGAACCGGTTACATCGGGAGAGGTCCCTAGGCAAGAACAGGTTCGTCAATTGGCCGAGGAAGGTTTTATCGGCAAGCGGGTAAAACGGGATTGGCCTGTCGATGCTGAAAAAGGCTCCGTAAAGATACACCTGATTGCCGGAGAAAAAAACCCTTTCACTCTAGTGTTGCAACACAAATTTCGAAAAGCCCGGCGCTTTCAAGTTCACTTGCACAGTGCCGATATGAACGAGCCTGAACAAGTGGCCCGGGCCATCTTGGAGGCGTCACGGCAGGGGGGCGACTTCCTGCTGATCATCCAGCATGAAGAAGACAACATCTTGACGTTTGATGCACCTGTCCTATTGAGCGCTTTAAAGCTTGCCGACATGTACAGCCTTTTCGTCCACCCGGAGGCGAAGATAAAACCTTTCAGCTATTGGCTGATTGACGAATGGATCGATAGTCCCCTAGCGGCGGCAAGGCTGATCGTGACTCGCTGCTGGCGAACCTGGAAGGGACCGAAGGAGAAACACCGTCTAAAGGAAGCCTTGGTCGAACAGTCCCACAAAGATCGGGCTCGATTGGTCGGTGATTTACACCGATTGCGGGAAGAGAACCGCGATCTAGAAGAGAAACTACTCAATTGCAACCCTCAGAAAGTGCAAGAGCTAGAGAGAAAGCTAAATCATGCTGAGATTGAATTGAAACGGTCCGAAGAACGTCGTAAAGTCATCCTAAACCAGTTGTTCGGTATGGAGCAGGAGCAAGAGGAACTAAAACGCAAGGTAGCCTTGCTCGAAGCGGGCGGCATAACTCCCCAAGCTCCTGTGGATATGGCCGCAGAGATCGAAAAAATCAAACGACAGGAATCTTTTCACCGGATGCTGGCAGAGGAAGAGCGGGATCGCTTGAAAGAAGAGAACCAACGGCTACAGGCTCGACTGGATGGAACGACTCCCCTGCTACTGGAAGAATTAAAACAAAATCTGTCCTCCCTAGGTCAAGAATTGGAACGATCGGAAGAACGGAGGGAACAGCTGTCCGAATTCCTATTCATCTTAGAGCAGGAGAACCAGGAGTTAAAGGGACGATTGGGATTCCGTGAGGATTTGACATCTTCCGAAGGCCATGTTCAAGGAGTGAAGCGCGAAGAAGAAGAACTGATCGTCGGGAAAGCCCGCTTGTACGAGGAGATCCATGACGTGCTCCTCAAGGAAGAATTGGAAAAATTACAGCGAGAAGTGAAGCGACTGCGAGAATTACTCCGGTCCTGTTCGCACGAGATGATGGTGTCTCTTCAAGATGAATTGGCGATCACTCGTTCCCAATTAGACCATTCGGAAGCGCTTCGGGACGAACTGCGCAAAGAGGAGGAACTGATCCGAAAAGAATTACATCATATACGTTCGCATTCTGAGCCTCAGTCGAAAAACCCGATGGACAAACTGAACGAGAAAAGGTCTGTTCAAAACCAGTTCGACAAAGAAGTTGAGCAAGAAGAAGCAGAAGGAAACGATTCTGACATGATGGACCAGTTGGTTGGAAAAACGGTTGAGTTTTTCAAACATGGCTTTCGTTGGGGGAAGAACGCTAGGAAATAAGGTTGTTCACTGAATAAAGAAAAGATGGCTGCCCCGAAAGGATCGCGGGGACAGCCATCTTTGATCTTTTACTCTTTTTTCTCGTTGTCAACGACCCGGGCTTCCACTTCTTTCGCTTTATCACCTGGAGTTTTTTCGGGAGCCACCTCGTCTTTAAACTCCTTGATACTTTTCCCCATAGCTTGTCCGATTTCCGGCAACCGTTTAGCGCCAAAGAAAATCAACACGATGACTAAAATGACAAGCCATTGGAGTGGGCTGTTGATAAACCCGAAGGTGAACACAGTAACTCCCTCCTGACGTCGGACATTTGTATAAGTATAGCAGAAACAATTTGAGGGCTCAAGGGTCCGAAACGATAGTTACCCCTAAATAGGCTTTTTCATCGATTTACCACATAAAAAAGGAATATGGAGCAGAAAACAAGAATTAACTTATATTTAGCCCGATTCTGAAGAGTGGGAGAGTTGTCCTTTGACATCGTCAAAACTAAAAGACCCAGCTTTGGACAAGCTTTTCGAAGCCATCCTTTTGCTGGAGAACGAAGACGAATGTTATCGTTTTTTCGAAGATATCTGTACGATCGCTGAGTTAAAAGCGCTGGGGCAACGGATGGAAGTCGCCAAAATGCTGGAACAGGACTGTACCTATACCCATATCGCCGAAAAGACCGGTGCCAGCCCGGCGACGATCTCTCGGGTCAAACGCTGCCTCGTTTACGGCGCGGACGGCTACCGGCTCATTTTGGACCGCTTGAAGGAAAGAAAAAAAACGGTTGACAGCGAAAATACCCCATGATACCCTAAGTGCATCACAACGTTACTTCACTTAGATGAATCGATAAAGTAGTTAAGAGGGGATGAGGGGTAACATGGCTAAAGATCGAAACTTGCTTCAAATCCCGGCGGGCATGCGAGACTTGCTGCCGGGAGACGCTCGAAATAAGCGCATTTTAGAAAACAAATGGACCGACTTGTTCACCACCTGGGGTTATCAAGAAGTGATTACGCCTACCGTGGAGTACATGGACGCCTTGGCTGTCGACACAGGGGAAGAGATCCGGGACGACCGGATGTTTCAATTTTTTGACCGGCAAGGACGTATCCTGGCTCTGCGGCCTGAGATGACCACACCTATCGCCAGGGTGGTGGCCACGCGGCTCAAAAATAGCCAATTTCCCCTGCGTCTTCACTACGCGGCCAATGTCTTTCGCTACGACGATCCCCAGGCCGGCCGTCAAAGGGAGATTTTTCAGGCGGGAGTGGAACTGATCGGTGCTCCCGGTCCTCTCGCAGATGCGGAAGTGATCGCCTTGGCTGTCGAAGCGCTGCGCCAGTCGGGTTTGGAAGATTTTCAGATATCTTTAGGTCAGATTGAGGTCTTCAACGGTTTGATGGAGGAACTTCCTCTATCAGATGAACAAAAAGCCAAGGTCCGCAGCCTCGTCGCCAAAAAGGACTTTGTGAGCCTCGAGGAAATGCTGGCCAAAGACGGTCTCTGCGAAAGCCAAGCAGAATTGCTATTGAAACTTCCCACCCTGCATGGTGGACGAGAAGTGTTGGTACAAGCGTTACCACTGGCGGTCAATGAACGGGCTCGTCAAGGCTTAAACAACTTGCGTCAGGTCTATGATGCGCTGCGAACGTATGGTGTAGAAGATTATGTGGCGCTCGACCTGGGGGTCTTGCGAGGATTCGACTATTATACGGGCATTGTTTTTGAAGGATACACGGTCGGCCTCGGCTTTCCGATCTGCGGCGGCGGTCGTTATGACGGACTGCTCGGTCAAGTCGGCTTCGATTGTCCCGCGACAGGTTTTGCCATCGGCCTGGATCGCGTCCTGCTCGCCTTGTCCCGCTCCCGGGAGCCCGAACCGGTTCCGGTGCCGGATATGCTAATTGGCGGAGATAACACAGAAAAAATCATCGCTGTCGCTGCCCGCTTGCGTCAGGAAGGCCGATCCGTTGAGATCGACGTACTCGAACTGGAAGAAGAGGGCCTAAAAGCCTATGCTGCTCAGCGTGGAATCGAAGAAGTAGTTTTTTACCGCAAAAGCGGCGACGACCCAACTGAAGGGTAGCTGCTCTGAACACTTCAGGCCAAGTCCATCACATAAACGGAATTGTCCGTAGGGAATTTGCAACGGAAGAAAGATAGGGGGCGAACCCATGAAAGATATGCTTACCATAGCTCTGCCCAAAGGAAAGCTCTTTGAAGATGCGATTCCGCTGCTTCAAGAAGCCGGCCTTTGCACGAAAAACCTCTCGGAAGACAGCCGGAAGCTTGTGATCCGCCATGAAAAAGAGCGGTTGAATTACATCATTTGCCGGCCCACAGACATCCCCACCTTTGTCGAATACGGTGCCGCCGATATCGGCATCGTCGGTAAAGACACCATCGTCGAGCAGGACAAGGACATCATGGAACTGGTGGACTTGAAATTCGGTCACTGCCGCTTCGTCGTCGCTTTACCGGAGACGGCGGCCAAGAAAGGCCGCGACTTGACCCAGTTCAACCACCGCCGGGTAGCAACGAAGTTCCCGAAAGTGGCCGAAAGCTTTTTCGCCGAAAAAGGCATACAGGTAGAGATTATCAAGCTTCACGGCAATATTGAATTGGCACCTGCCGTAGGCTTGGCCGATATGATCATCGATATTGTCTCCACCGGCCGCACCCTTAAGGAAAACAACCTCGTAGCCGTGGAGGACATCTTCCATGCGACGGCACGACTCATCGCCAACCGTGTCTCCTACCGGCTAAAGCACCAACGTATTCAGCCGGTGGTGGAACGGATTCGAAGTCTCGTCAAAGACAGAGAGGTGACATACTAAGCGATGGTGCGCCTGATTACCTATCCTTCGAACGAAGCCGATCATTATTTGCAGAAAAAGACTCTCGACGATGCGACCGTATCGGTCCAAGTGGCTCAAGTTCTCGAGACGATTCGCACTCGAGGTGTCGAGGCTGTTTTTGAATATACAAAGCGTTTTGACGGTGCCACTGTAAACGAGGCAAACTTCAAAGTATCCGAAGCGGAAATCGATGAAGCCTATAGCAAAGTCGACCCGGAGGTGCTCGCTGCATTGCGCCGGGCCCGGGATAACATCCGGCGCTATCATGAAAAACAACTGCGCCCCTCCTGGATCGAACCGGAAGCCGATGGAACCATGTTGGGCCAACTTATCCGTCCGCTAGAGCGGGTAGGAACCTATGTGCCGGGCGGCTTGGCCTCTTATCCGTCTTCCGTATTGATGAACGCCGTGCCTGCTAAGGTCGCCGGTGTTCCCCAGGTTGTGATGGCTACACCGCCGGGAAAAGACGGTTCCATCAACCCGTATACCCTGGTGGCGGCTCGAGAAGCGGGTGTCGACGAGATTTACCGTATGGGTGGTGCTCAGGCGGTAGCCGCGATGGCCTTCGGCGCTGGCTTGAAAGCCGTCGATAAGATCACCGGTCCTGGGAATATCTATGTCACCTTAGCCAAAAAGCAAGTCTATGGGACTGTCGATATCGATATGTTGGCCGGTCCTTCCGAAATCCTCGTTATCGCCGATGAAACGGCTCCACCCGCTTATGTGGCAGCGGATTTCTTGTCTCAGGTGGAGCACGATGTGCGGGCAGCAGCGGTTCTGGTGACGCCCTCAGAAATACTGGCCCGAGCCGTCGAAGGGGAAATCCAGCGGCAAATGGATTACTTGCCCCGCCGGGAGATCATGGAACAAGCCTTAGAGGATAACAGCGCCGTCATCGTCGTCAAAGACCTGGATGAAGCTTGTGAAGTGGCAAACCGCTATGCGCCGGAGCACTTAGAAGTGCTGACAAAAGAACCCTTTGCCTTATTAGGTAAACTTACCCAGGCGGGTGCCATCTTCTTAGGTCCCTATTCACCGGAGCCGGTCGGTGATTACTTCGCCGGCCCCAACCACGTTTTGCCTACAGGAGGAACAGCCCGCTTTTACTCACCGCTGAACGTGGACACCTTCATGAAAAAGACGAGTGTCATCGCCTATTCAAAAGCCCGTTTTGAACAAACGGCCGACGATATTCTCGCCTTAGCCAAATGTGAAGGTTTGGATGCTCACGCAAACGCAGTCGCCGTACGAATCAAAAAATAAAAGGAATCCTTGCAAACATAAATGCGATGATATCCGTGAGATTTTAATAAAAGCCTTATGACAATAAGTCTTTCAAAATTGTACAGAATCAGAAAGCGAGGAATGTTGGCATGACGATTGATCCGCTGCGCTGGGTGCGGCAAGACATCCGGGATATTGTTCCATACCAGGCCAAGGTCTACCCGGAAGGGGTCAAGGTGGATGCCAACGAGAACCCCTTTCCCTGGCCCCAACGCTATGTCGAGCGCCTTCAGCAGGAACTGGCATTTTATCCATTCACCCGTTACCCCGACGGCGAAGCGAAAGAACTTTGTCAAGCCTTAAGTGAATATACCGGCCGTAATGCCGCCGAAATCCTGGTCAGCAATGGTTCCGACGAAGCTATCCAGTTGGTCTTGCTCACCTTTGGCGGCCCGGGACTCGCGACGGTTGTCTCCAATCCCACCTTCGTCATGTACAGCATGGCAACCCGCTTCATGGGCGGGACTGTCATCGATGTACCGTTGATCGAAGAGGGTAATACCTTTCGACTGGATGTCCAAGGTCTGTTAGCCGCGGCGGCACGGGAAGAGGCGCGGGTGATCATCATCTGCAACCCCAACAACCCGACCGGCAATTGTTTCGCCGAAGAAGACATCCTAGCCGTCGTCAGGGGAACCGACAAAATCGTCATTGTAGATGAAGCCTATTACGAATTCGCCGGGAAAAGCCTCATGGGGCGTCTCGACGAATTCCCAAATATGGTCATCATGCGGACCTTTTCGAAAGCTTTTGGATTGGCTGGGCTGCGGGTCGGTTATACCGTAGCGTCTGCCGAAATCATCAACGAAATCCACAAGGTGAGACAACCCTTTAACGTAAATGCCTTCTCCCAGCGGGCGGCTACGATTGCCATTGAAGAGCGAACTGCTTTCGAAGCGCAGGTAAAAGAAGTTTTGGCCGAGCGGGAGACCCTCTGTGCAGAACTAGGTCGCTTTGCCTGGCAGATCTTTGCTACGGATGCCAACTATATCTTCTTACGTTTGCCTGGGTCTACGAAGGAAGAGCCGGTTCGGCGAGCAGCGGACATTCACCAAGGTCTGATGGACCGGGGTGTGCTGGTGCGAAAATTAGGCGGCGGACCCGGCCTCGACGGCACTTTGCGCGTCACCGTCGGCCGGCCTGAAGAAAACAGGAAACTCTTAGCCGCATTAGAGGACCTCGCCGACCCATCGACTGGGGGGTGGCGTTGATGAGCCGCAACGCCTCGGTCGTTCGCAATACGGCAGAGACCCGAATCAGCATTGACCTTAACCTTGACGGGGAAGGTCATTATGAGGGGAAGACTGGCATCGGCTTTCTCGACCACATGTTCACCTTGCTCTCCCGGCACGGTCAATTGGACCTGGCCGTAAGCTGTAAGGGCGACCTGGAGGTCGACACTCACCATACGGTAGAGGACCTGGGGATCAGTCTAGGTACTGCCTTGTCAAAAGCCTTGGGGGACAAAAAAGGCATTCGCCGTTACGGCCACGCCTATGTGCCCATGGACGAGACATTAGTTCGTGTCTGCCTTGATTTAAGCGGCCGGCCCTTTCTCGTCTACAAGGCGAAGATCCCCGTAGAGCGAGTCGGTCAACTGGAGACGGAGATGGTAGAGGAATTTTTCCGGGCTTTCTCCAATACCGCTGCCATGAACTTGCACATCCATCTTCTCGAAGGCGGAAACGGCCACCATATCATTGAAGCCATCTTCAAAGCTCTTGGTCGTGCTCTAAAAGAGGCTGTGTCTATCGATTCCGCAAATAAAGATCGGGTGCTGTCGACGAAAGGGCTATTATAAAATCTAATTACAAGTCCATATAGGAAGCATGAAGCCGAAAGGGGGCGGGCACTTTGATCGCCATCATCGACTATGGAATGGGAAACTTGCGGAGCGTGCAAAAAGGGTTAGAAAAAGTCGGATACAGTAGCTACATCACCAGCGATCCGGAAGCGGTGCGCAAAGCCCCCGCAGTCATATTGCCGGGTGTGGGAGCCTTTGCCGACGCCATGGAAAATCTGCGTGAAACCGGTATGGTTGAACCGATTCACGAAATCGTCGCTGCTGGGAAACCTTTTATGGGCATTTGCTTAGGTTTTCAACTCATGTTTGAGGCGAGTGAAGAAGGCGGACATTTCGAAGGACTTGGCATCTTTCCCGGGCAGGTCCGGCGTTTGCCTCCGGGACTGAAAGTGCCTCACATGGGCTGGAACGAACTGACTGTCCGGCGAGTTAACCCGATCATGGAAGGGATTGAAACCGGCTCAGAGTTTTATTTTGTCCACTCTTACTTCGTCGACCCCGGTGAGGAAGCATTGACGATCGCCACAGCCGATTATGGCTTTGACTTTTGCGCCGTAGCCGGGCGGGATAATGTCTTTGGCGCACAGTTTCACCCGGAAAAATCGAGCGATTTGGGACTGCGCATTTTACGGAACTTTGGAAAGCAGGTGGAAGCATGCTGATTTTTCCGGCCATTGATTTAAAAGAAGGGCGCTGCGTACGCCTGTACCAAGGCAAAATGGAAGATGCGACCGTATATAACGACGACCCGGTGGCTCAAGCCCTTTCCTGGCAGGCTAGAGGGGCCCAAATGGTTCACCTCGTCGACTTGGACGGTGCTTTTGAAGGGGAACCGAAAAACTTCGACGTCATCCGTTCCATCGTTCAGGCCCTCACCGTCGGTGTGCAATTGGGCGGCGGCATCCGCGATATGAACATTATTGATAAATATTTACGCCTCGGCGTTTCCCGAGTCATCCTCGGAACAGCAGCTATCCGTAATCCCGAAATGATGGAAATCGCTTGTAAGGAATACGGCCAGCGCATCATTCTCGGTCTCGACGCACGAGACGGTTGGGTAGCTACGGACGGATGGGCGGGCACCTCTCAAGTGACCGCATTAGAACTGGCTGTGGACATGAAAAAACTCGGTGTTCGCCGCGTCATCTATACGGACATCTCCAAAGACGGCACTTTGGCCGGCCCGAACTTGAAATCAACGGCTGAATTGGCCCGTAAAACAGGACTGAAGATCATCGCCTCCGGCGGTTTCGCCACCATCGACGATGTCAAAGCTTGCGCTGCACTGGAAAAGGACGGTGTGGAAGGGGCCATCTTAGGCAAATCCATCTACACTGGCTCTATTGATCTGGCTGAAGCGCTCCGGATCTCCAGGGGGGAAGCCGCATGCTAGCCAAACGCATCATCCCTTGTCTTGACGTCCATGGGGGACGCGTCGTAAAAGGAACGAATTTTGTCAATTTACGGGACGCCGGCGACCCAGTAGAGCTGGCTGCTGTATATGACAAAGAAGGCGCCGATGAACTGGTTTTCTTGGATATTACCGCTTCCTCTGACGGACGAGCCATCATGCTTGACGTGGTCCGGCGGACGGCGGAAGAGGTCTTCATCCCTTTTACCGTCGGCGGCGGGCTGCGAACAGTTGAAGACATCCGGGAGATGCTGAAGGCAGGCGCCGACAAAATCTCCCTAAACACATCGGCGGTACAAACGCCGCAACTGATCGGGGATAGTGCCTGGAAGTTCGGTTCTCAATGTATCGTCGTAGCTATCGATGCACGACGCCGGCGGGACGAAGCAGGACGACTTTTAGAGGGATGGGAAGTCTACACCCATGGCGGCCGGAAACCGACCGGTATCGACGTGCTGGAATGGGCTCGTAAGGTAGAAGAACTGGGTTGCGGTGAAATCCTGTTGACCAGCATGGACAAGGACGGAACCAAAGACGGTTACGACATCCCCTTGACTCGAGCCGTAAGCGAGGCTGTAACGATACCGGTTATCGCATCGGGCGGAGTGGGGAATTTGGAGCACATCTGCGAGGGGTTGACCGATGGCAAAGCCGATGCCGCCTTGGCCGCCTCCATCTTCCACTATAAGGAGTACACCATTCGCGAAACCAAAGAGTACCTTCGGGGAAAAGGAGTGCACGTGCGAAAATGGCGCGACTGAACATAGACCCGGCATTTATTGAGGGACTGAAATATGATCATCACGGCCTCATCCCAGCCGTAATCCAAGATGCGAAAAGCGGCCGTGTGCTGATGGTGGCCTATATGAACAAAGAATCGCTTGCAAAGACACTGGAAACAGGCGAATGCCACTACTATAGTCGCAGTCGTAAGGAACTGTGGCATAAGGGCGCTACGTCTGGTCACGTACAAAATGTGGTGGCCCTCGAATACGATTGCGACCACGACTGCTTGCTGTTCCAGGTCGAACAGACTGGCGCTGCCTGCCATGAAGGTTCCTTCTCCTGTTTTCGCCCTATCGGCGGGCAGGCCGGGGAGACCGTCGGATTTACGACTGCGGCCATCCCGGAGAATAGTGGCGATCCAACCGAGATCGGGACGATTCTGGAAGAACTATCCCGTGTCATCGCCTCACGGCAGAAGGAAATGCCTGAAGGGTCCTATACGACCTACCTGTTTACAAAAGGACAGGACAAGATCCTAAAAAAGGTAGGCGAGGAGACAGCCGAGGTCATCATCGGTTCAAAAAACAACGACCGCGGCGAGATTGTCTATGAGACGTCAGATCTCTTGTATCACCTGCTGGTGTTGATGCGGTATCACGGGATTGAATTAGATGAGATCGCCCAGGAGTTAAAGAAACGAAGATAACCTACGGGGAAGATAGAGCCCATAAAGAAAGCGTGAAGCATCTGCCTCACGCTTTTTGCATTATTCGTCCTCTTGTTCCGGTCTTTTTCGAAGACCCAGTTCCGCGACTAGTGTCTTTGCGTTTAACCCAAAATGTAAAAGGACTGCAGGTATCATCGCAAGTCCTGCCACCTCATGAATGCCTTTCAAGGAATTTCCTCTTCGTTCTTGTGATTTTCTCAAAGAGCATTTTATCGTAGAAGTCTTAAAAAAAGATGAAAATCTTTTGTAGATTTTGTGAACAGATCCTGTAAAGCTAGCGATACGATAGTGCAGGCACTCTCGATGGTGAGCAGTGCTCAGCAAATTGTGTCTCATATATCAAGAATTTAGTATAAAAAATCAATGTAAACTTAATGAAGGATTTTGGCGACATAAATAGAATAGGGTATTAAAAGTAGGTTTTATCACACATTTTCTGTGAATATCTGCCGGAGGAGATAGTTATGAACGTATCTAGCGTCAACTCGCAAAACACTTTTTCTGTAACCGGCCCTGTCAGCAACATAAACAACAGTACCTCCCAGCAAGATACTGTAGAAAAAACAGTTCCGGCAGAAAAAGAAAGTGAAAAATTCAGTCAACTTTTACCGTATCAGAAAGATCCCTTGACCAAAATGATGGAAGATACAAATGCCTTTTTACAGGCGATCAACACGGATATTCGTTTCAAATGGCATGAAAAAGCACATCAGTTAATGGTTGAAGTATACGATAGTCGGAACGATAAGGTGATTAAAACGTTTCCCCCAAAAGAATTTTTGGATACGATTGCAAAAATTAAAGAATACGTAGGGGCACTTATTGATAAGAAGGTTTGATTAACGTTAAAATAAATTAGGTCTACAGTCCTTTGTTAAGTTTGTCGGGACAGGGTAAGCTTAAAAATAACTATATTTCTAATATTCAATGGTTTCGACGACAACAAGGAGGCAGACAACATGAGTAGGAATGAAGAAGGATTAAATCCCGAACAATTGGAAAGACGCCTTAAAGGCGTCGAAGTTCTGGTAACCATAGCTATCGTATTGACCGTCATCCGGCTTACCCTTTGATTTTAAATACTCAATACAAATATACCTCAAAAACCAGAGATCTCGTCACGAGTGACGAGATCTCTGGTTTTTCTGCTCCTGAACCTTTTTTATCGTCACCTTCAACCCTGTGCAGGTGAGAAACGAAACATGGATGTCAGTTACATACCTTTTAAATGATAGGGGACGGAAGCGACGATGGTATTCTTTTTTAGAAGCAATACAGTTCGTAGGAGGAATCCAGTCTGGTTATGCAGCAAGTAGTGCCACCAAGTATGTGTAACAAACTCAGGGACGATCACTGTGATCACTTCACCGATTTTCAAATCTTTTTCTAAGTTATCGATGTAATTTACAAGGGGATCAATTAATTCTCGATAAGGCGATTCTACAATGACTAATTCGAAGTTGATCTGTTTCTCTTCGAGTTTTTTTCTTAATTTTTCCGCTGTCTCTGGGTTTGAAGAAACGTGAACGATTCTTATATCTGTATCTTCGTTGGACATCGATTTGGCGAATTCTAACGCGTTCAGAGCGGGTTTAGACAAAGACGACATGGGAATTAGAATATAATTCTTCACCACATAATAAGGGGACTGATTTTGGGAAGACAATTCATGGGAGATATCGGAATAATGCTGTTTGATTTTCTTAAATAGCAATACTAATAAAGGAATCGCTAACAGTACTAGCCATGCACCGGCCATGAATTTAGTTGTCGCGATGACGATGGTAACGATTCCAGTAACCGTTCCGCCAATCCCGTTGATAAGTGCGTTCAACTTATACCCCTTAGGCTTTAGCCTATTCCACCGGACAACCATACCGATTTGAGCGATGGTGAAAGCGAGAAAAACACCGACGGCATATAAGGGGATGAGGGAGTGTACAGAACCATGAAATAGGACGACTAAACTGATTGCACCTGCACAGAGAAGTAAAATACCATTGTTGAATACGAGGCGATCGCCTCGTAGTGCAAAAATTCGTGGAATATATCCCTCAGCGGCCAGTTTAGCGGCCATGATAGGGGCACCAGCAAAAGCGGTATTCGCCGCTAAGATGAGAATAATTGCCGTGGCGGCTTGTAGAAAGTAGTACATAAGATTCCTGCCGCCAAAAACTAATTCGGCAATTTGAGAAACGAGCGTTTCTCCATGTTCAGGTAAAACGTGGATCCAACCGGCCAGAATGCTGATTCCCCCAAAAAGAATGACAGAGAGACCGCCTAAAGCAAATAATACCTTAATCGCGTTGCTTTCTTTCGGTTCCTTAAATGAAGGGACACCATCTGCTACCGCTTCCACGCCGGTGAGGGCAGTACACCCTCCAGCGAAAGCTTTTAATAGAATCCAAACGAAAAAGAGACTTCCCAAATTTTCCGTATGCGCCTCGATAGGGGTAGCTTGGGGTGTAAAGTCTCCGGAAAGGTAACGGTAAACTCCAGTTACAAGTAGGGATAACATAGAGAATATAAATAAATAGGGAGGATAGGCGAGTATATTTGCGGATTCGCTGATACCTCTCAAGTTAATAATTGTCAAAACAACAATAAAAAATACAGCTATGTACACAGTATAGGGGAATAACCAGGGGAATGCAGAAGTGATCGCCGCAGTGCCGGAAGATATACTTACAGCGATTGTCAAGACGTAGTCGATAACCAACGACGCACCAATAATACACCCATAAGTGGGTCCTAAAAACTCCTTAGCAACAGAATAGGCACCGCCACCCTCTGGGTACGTTCGAATCACTTGTGTATAGGATAGGATAACAGTTAATAAAAGTAATACAATGCAAAAAGCGATGGACGGTAGATAGTGAAATGCAAGCTGACCTAATGCAGCCAAAACGAGGAGTATCTCTTCGGTGGCATAAGCAACAGAGCTAAGCGCATCCGATGCGAAAATGGCCAAGGCTTTTGGCTTATTGATCGTCTCATGTGAAAGTTGTCTGTTATGGAGTTTACTCCCTATGAGCAGTCTACGAAGCAAGTTGCTTCCTCCCTGGATATTATTCGATGAGCATGGATAAGTCTAATGCTACGATCGATTTTAAGCAATGTCAAAATAATGTTTGATTATGTTTGAATTACTCGAAAACACTAGAATAAACAACCTATGTCTCCGTTAATCGTACTTGTTCTTTAATTTTCGAGGATTTAAACGAAAGACCGCCCCGCTTTAACATCGTTGGCAGTATCAGTCCCCTGCCAACCAATGCTCAGGAATGAGTAAATCAGGTGGTAATTTCGTATGAATATCGCCAATCGCCGAATTTACTTGAGATTGAGTAAGAAAAATACTTCCTAATAGATTAGCACCTCTTAAATCGGCGTCTCTTACGTCCGCGCCAATAAGATCACATATGCGTAAGTCAGCTTCTCTAAGATCGGAAGCAATAAGTAAAGCTCCTCTCAAGCTGGTTCCGCTAAGGTCTATACCCCGTAATTTAGCTCCGATCAGATTTTTCCCCTTATTTATTTTGAATTGTTTGCGTTGATGATTTTCTTTTTTGACTTTAGCTCGAACTAATTCACTGGCCCGCATAAGTAAATCGCTCACAGTCGCTCTATGATTAAGTACATTGAGGGCTAAGATTGACTTTGGAGGCAGCTCGGTTAACCGTTCAGTTTCTTCAATAGCATTCTGTAATTCTTGATAAATAGGCTGGGCTTCTTTAAAGTTGAGAGCCTCATTTAGGTAATATAACATTTCGTATAGTTGTTGCATAATCGGAAAAACATCATACATTTCTTTTGCCGACTCGGGATTCTCTCGCCAGTCATTTCCTTTATAAGTGAATTGTGATACCTTCTGACCGGCACCAAAACATTCGTATACCGTACAACCTTTAAAGCCTTGACTTCTTAAATTCTGATGAATGCCACAGCGATAATCAGATTGTAAGTTTCTACAAGGAGTACCTCCTTCTTTATCAAAAGGAAAATCAACAGATTTTAAAAATGGAAGTGCTACACAGCACAAACCAAAACAATTTACACAGTCAGCTTTCAGATTGTGTACATGATTACCAGTAGTTATAATTGGTTTAGACAATTCGAACACATCCTTCTGAAATCAACAAGCGCCGTAATCGTGAACTTAAACAACCTGGGATTTATCTAGGGATGGAAAAGACAAAGTCAGCGGAGAATACCAAAATCTTACCTTCAAGATGTCAATACATCTCAATTATAACAGATATCGACGCAGAAATTCAAAAAGTCCTAAGGCTTATCGCCCTAAGACTTATACAAAAATATGAATATTGCGGGAATTAGTTTGAACTCAAATCCGTAATTCATAATTCGACAAAACATCTTATTTTTAACCCCTTGTAGCAAAAATAATTTATTGTATGATGAAAACATACATGATTTTCATATTATTACAGGGGGATTTCGATGAAGTCGCTTCAGCTAATGTTAACGCACAAATTTTTTCAAAGTTCGGCTGAACAAATTCGTGAGCAAGGGATACCCCGATGCTACGAATGCCAACGAATTCTTCGCGCAGGGGACAAACTTGATTCCTGGTGGCCTCAATCAACCAGGCAAAACTTATGTAGTGCTTGTGAAGAAAACAGTGCGGCAGAACGTCGCCGCTCTGCGTGGAACACACCCTGTATAGCTAAACCAAAGGAAATTGAGACCGCTAAGTTAATTGTCACCGCTTATCGGGAATCGAGACAGAGACAGAGGCACATATCTAATATATTGCATTCAGAGGGGACTGTGGATAAGGAGACTTTTCGACTCAGTCAACAAGAATACCGTTCTGCTATACTAAGCATAGCCAGGGCCGGTCTTCCGGAGAGAGCTTGGAGAGCCGCGGGATTAACGTTTGATGAAATCGAAGAAGCGGAACTCGATTTATTGTACGGATTTACCTTTAAGGATCGCCAACCAAGGTTGGTGCTATAATAGACAATTACCGAAAAAAGGACCGTCTATACATAATTTTATTTGTGACAATGAAGAACCTGATCATGAACACAACGATCTTGCCTCAATTGGCGAGGTCCTTTTTTCTTTCAGTGCATTATTTTACGCAAAGCAGTCCATCTAGTTTTGCGATCTTAAATATCTCTAAAACTAAAACCGACGTATTGACTATGTAAAAAGAAACTCCGAGGCTTTGAGTAGAAAGATAGACTTTTAGTAATAAGCTAATACCTGTAGAATCAATATAACGAATGGTGGATAAGTCAAATATGATGGTTTTTCTGTTGAGCAATAGCAAATATAAATGGTCATAAAAAGACGAACAAAAATAGTTGATGTTTATGATGTCTAAAGAAACTTTCGGTTTTACCACAAGTTGGTTCTCTTCTGTTAGTATATCTATACGGGTAAATACGCAGCAAGATGATTTTCCTTCCGGCCTTAAGCAAGTTTGGGTAATTTCGTTTCGAGTAGATGAACACATGTTCAACTCTCCTCATTTTAATTATGCTAAAACAATGATGTCCTAGTTATATCTTAACACAATTCGGGACTTTAGTCCCAACATATCAAAAATTGATTGATTAATTCGTGCGTACAGGAACGATAATTAGCGTTACTTCCATGTAAAGCTCTCACTTCAAAGGGCTTTTTTTCAAATGAATAACCAGTTCATGTTATTTTTAACGAACAAGAAGCGTATTTATATGATAACGGAATAAAAATAGGGATAATCGTCCCGGTAGGAGAGTGTGTATGCTTAACCGAGATTTTATGAATCAAGTTGTCGATTCCGGATTGTCCAAAAATCATGAGTTTCTGAAGGGGAACAACGAGCATATTTGGATTGTCTTCGGCAAGACCACTGTCGATCAACTGGAAGATGCGGCAAAAGTTTATTCGGAAAAGACAGGTATGACTGTTGAAGAAGCCGCAGGTTTGTTTTTTGCGACACTACTTGAACGTAGATCGTAACGGTTTAAGGTCATCGGCCTTATGTAACTGCGCCCAAAACGTGCAATACCAACAAAATAATGAGAAATGGCGTGTTAAACCTACTAGTTTACACGCCATTTTACGTTTAAACTTTTTTTACACCCAAAATGCGAATACATTGTCTAATACAAAAAAGCCTGCCGGTTATGAACGAGCTGGAAAATCCACCTGGATAAATCCCAGGCTGATCTGGTACGGTTTTGATATGCATGTGAGTGACCTAGATTAAAAGTCGTACTTCCGCTCATTCTGTGATAATGTTTACGGCCGATTAAGTCTTAACGAACGATATAAACAAGGGACTATGTTAGATTAATCGATAATGTTAAAATAAACCTAATGATTGAGGTCGGAGGTTTGTATGAACTATTTACTTTTCTCAAAAGAAGAATTGATAAAACGGCTTGAACAAGTCGAGGAAGAGAGGAACTTCTTCAAAACCTTGACCCATATTTACTACCGTATTATTGAGAAATTAAATAGCGGAATAGTTGTACACTACCCCGACTCTAGTATTGCATTCTGTAACTCTCAAGCTGCCAGTTTACTTGGATTAAACAAAGAAGAGATAAGGGGTAAAATGATTTCAGATCCTGATTGGAAGTTTATATCCCCAGATGGAGATCCTTTAGAAATATCTGAGTATCCATTTAGTAAAGTTATGGCTGAAAAAAAGCCAATTCAAAATATGGTTGCAGGTATCTTTCAAAAAAGCACTAATGATATAGTATGGGTGTTAGTAAACGCATATCCTTTTCTGATGAATAATGGTGATCCTAGTCTAATAATGATAACATTGGTAGATATTACTGATTACAGAAAATTAATGATAAAAATACAAGAGAGTGAATCTAAAACAAGTAATATATTAAATTCAACGCCGGTCGGTATTTGCATGACTGACGAGTTCGGTTTTTTTGAAGATGTTAATCCTGCATATTGTTCGATTTATGGTTATTCCAAAGAAGAATTAATTGGTAAACACTTTACGGTAGTATGTACGGAATCTAATAAGGAAGTTTTATCACGTACTCACGATAGCTTTATCTCTGGAAATGGAGAACTGGCCGAAGAGTGGGAAGTAGTAAGAAAAGACGGTAGTCGAATATACATTTATGCTAATGCTACTTTAATTAAAGATTTAGATGGGAGAGCTAAAAAAGTAACATTTGTAATCGATGTTACAGATAGAAAAAAGTTCGAACAAGAGTTAAAGCTGAAAAACCGTCTATTACATACACAGGCTATTACGGATAGTCTTACTGGCTTATTAAATCATGGAGCTATTTTTAATTCTCTTGATATCGAAGTTATTAAAGCGATAAAAGAACGGAGAAACCTTTGTTTATTATTATTGGATTTAGATAATTTTAAGCTAATTAATGATGTATACGGTCACATAGCGGGAGATTGTGTTTTAATGAGCCTATCTGAGGTTCTAAAATCAGCCATAAGGAAAAATGATATTGTTGGAAGATACGGTGGTGAAGAGTTCATAGTAATATATCCCGACACCGAGTTGAAAGAGGCTATTACTCTATCAGAAAAAATACGTACAAAAATTCAATCAATGAATCTTGATTACGACCTAAAGGTTACAGCCAGCGGAGGACTTGCTCAATTAAAAAGTGAATCGTCAACCGAGCTATTAAAACGTACTGATGATTTATTGTATAAAGCTAAAAAAGAGGGAAAGAACAGAGTCGTGTATCAATAAAAAAATTCTGTTCTTCCCACCGGTGACCTGACGCCATCGGCGAGGCCGCTTTATTAAATAAAGAAGATTGATAACTGGTACACATTTAAAAAACGCCCCATCAGTCTTAATGCTTCAAGCGTTTCCTATAACGTGCATACATAACCGGCAACCACGGCACAGCAGCCTCGCCGGTTTTTTCTTTTTGCCGTGTATAGTTTCATTGAAAAAATACATTAATATTTGGAGTTATTGGAATCGTTTATATTTTCGTTGTTTTTAACAGTCTACCGGATAATGAATCGATCACCCAAAATAAACAAAACGCTAAGATTTTTAATGGAAGAGTACATAAACAAAAAGGCTGCAAACGAGAGTATTTTGCGGTGTTTGAAGAAATTGAGTATAAAGGCCGGCTAAGGGTTCTGTGTATTCTCCCACGATTAAAAAGTCCATCAGATAGTCGTCAACAACAGTCCCCCGGTAAGGGGGCTGTTTCGCTCTTTGATAACTAAAAATCCCACGCCAAATAAGCGACGGTCGTGAGATTAAAGAACCCTCGCTTTATAAGTGGTCGAACGTAGACTCTAGTATGGATGAGCGGACTTCGCTGTTGGTCGTGACGAAAAACTGGCCTTCATGATTAGCGGACGAAGTCGCCTGTCGTTTTTTTGAGCAGACTGGCCTCTATGTGACTCGATAAATTCCATAAGTTGCGTTTGAGTCAAGAATGATAGTTTTTGCTGGGTGAATATTATACTACCTTTGGCCTGACCTTGTATCTCAAAACAGTTTTTTGCTTTTCTGGCTCAACTTTTCTTACATCGGAAAGA
>NZ_JACVHF010000089.1 GCF_014502795.1 Heliobacterium chlorum | reverse complement strand
GCCTAAACATAATAACTCCCTTTCGAAATCTGAAACACTCGATAGATACTGCCGGGCTGCGTAACCGGATTTATGTGCGGGGAGGAACGATGCTTTCTGATCCCTTCGTCTATGAAATTAAAGCGGATGGTTCAGCCCGGACATGGCCACTTCCCCACAAGCCTCATAACTTGACCATGCAAATATCGACGGCAGCGGTAACTGTGGGGACGGAAAGTGTGGACGGTGAATCAAGTGTAGCCTTTTTAGTAAATGTCAATGAAAAGTATGTGAAAGCTTGCAAACAGACAGCAACCCCGGTAAATGGGGCGGCCTTGACGTTTACCTATCAGTATGATGTAGACGTCATCACCACGGTGGACGATCTAGGATCGCAAGAGGCCCTGGCAGCGGTGCAGGGCGGAGACGGGGTGTATGAACATGCGATCACCGACAAAGACCTGTCTACGATTGAAGCAGCGGAAGCGGCGGGATTGGCTGACCTGCGACAGAACGCAAATCCAAAGGTTCGGGGCAGCTTTGAAACCGAGGTGCCGGGATGGGTGCCCGGTCAATATGTAACCATAGACCTACCCGATCGCGGCATTCAAAATACTTTCCTCATCCAAAAAGTGACCATTACCCCCTTGACTCCCGATGTGTGGTCGTATCAAGTGGATTATGGCGGGCGGCTGGTGGGAATCCCCGATATGTTGCAAGCACTGGTCAGTGCCCAGAAGACCGGATTAAACGAAACAAGCCTGCTAAACAAGTTTGTTTATGGAACAGAAGAAATTCACTTCAGGGATCAGCTTGTAACCCAGACGGTTCAGCTTCCCTACAAGATTGAGACAAGCAAAGATGATTTTTTCGACCAAATTCCTTATACCGTAACCAAGATAGAAGACACGCAATCTGACTTCCAAACGGGAACCCTGACCAACGTGCAGGCGAATACGGACGGATCGCTTTCTCTTATATCCACAGCGAGCAGCGGAAGTCGGGTGCAGCAGTTTTCCCTATCCAACCTGGGAAAAGCGGACCAATCTCAAATTCAATGGGACATGATGGCGGGATCGCTGGTAGAAGATCAATTTTTGACGATGAACAATTCGTGGATGGACGTGGGTGGTTCTTCTACGGTAACAACGTTCATTCTGAGTGATGCGACGGCAACGGGTGGAAGCTGCTTGCGGTGTGCCGGGGGCATGGTGTGGTATGTGATGAACAATCCAATCCCTTTTGACCCCACAAAGTTATATGTAATTAAGGCGAGAATTCGTCAAGCGGTGGACCCAACCGTGGGTGGAGCGGCCTGCTACGTTGGCGTGGAAGGGCTGGCGGCAGATGGCGTTACGATGATGAATACAAATGGGGCGAATGAACATGCAAACCAATTTTATTACGCGGCATGTGGAACAACCCTGACGGCCGCCGGGGGTTGGCAGAGTTTTAGCGGCTATATCAAAGG
>NZ_JACVHF010000088.1 GCF_014502795.1 Heliobacterium chlorum | reverse complement strand
GCGGTTGGGAATGGTACGTCGATTATTACCGAGACCTATGGTTTTTCGATCCGGCGAATAGCGATCAAGCGGCTCCGATTATCGTCGACGTGAATACGCCCGTTCGAAACCTAAAGCACAACATTGACACGCAAGGATTGCGAAATCGGGTGTATGTACGGGGTGGAACGACACTGTCTGACCCGTTTGTATATGAGATCATGGCGGACGGCACGGCAAGGGTTTGGACGCTTCCCCATAAGCCTCATTCCATCACCATGTCTATCTCGGGAATCCCGAAACGTGTTGGGATTGAAAATGTAGATGATGAGGCCACTGTCGATTTCCTCCTCAATTTTCAGGAGAAATATATCAGAGCTTCTTCCCAAACCCTAACACCGTCCAACGGAGCAACTGTAACCTTTACCTATCGTTACGATATTGACGTTATTACAATGGTGGACGACTTTGATTCGCAAATGGCGATCGCTCAAGTTCGAGGGGGTGACGGGGTTTATGAACATGGTATCGTAGAAAAATCCTTAACTACCGTGGAAGCCGCCGAGGCCGCTGGTTTGGCCGATTTGCGACAGTTTGCGAATCCACGGGTGCGCGGAAGTTTTGAGACAGAAATCCCCGGCTGGGTTCCTGGTCAAGTTGTGACCATTCAATTGCCCGATAAGGGGATCTCAAACACCTTCTTGGTACAGAAAGTCACGTTGTCCCCTTTAACCCCAGATATCTGGACGTATTCAGTGGAATATGGGGGACGGCTCATCAGTATCCCTGATTTTCTACAAGCATTGGTTAGTGCCCAAAAAACCGAGAGTAATGAAACCGTACTGCTCAATAAGTTCGTGTACGGAACCGAAGGGTTACAGGTTGGGGATCAAATGACGGTAACGACAGGCCAGATGCCATATAGGCTCGAGGAAAGTCGGGAGGATGTAATTACAGCGATTCTCGAAGGAGATAGTGATGAGCCTCCGGTGATATCCACTTGTGGTTCGTGCCTCATTGTTTCTACCTGTAACGCGTGGCAAGCGCCTTCAGCAAACATTACGACCAGCCTTGATGGGCTGAATTTTACGCCTTGGCAGACGTTGGACATGGATAGAGTGATGACGGTTCCCTATCCAGGCTTTTTCAAACTCGCCAGCTTTGGGACGGATATCCGATATTACAACTTCAAAAAGCCCTTTGAAGAAACGAGCAACGTTTGTGGAGAGGTGGTGGTTTCATAAAATCGGGAGTAGAAATCAAGGGCGAATGGTTTTTTGAAGAAGGAGGCCGAGTCATCGGGCCTCTTTTTAATTTTATTTCTTCGGCAGGACTGGAACTTTTGTCTCAAAGGATCGCTGATTTACCCAGTCCCTATTTGGTCGTGGGGGATGACACGAATCCCGGTGAAACCATTATCGAGGTGTTCCGAAAACCGGTGTCTAGCATTATCGTATCGAGAAATCAGGTGCGGTTTCGCACCCAGTTTCTTTCGGGTGAAGCAAATGGGGATCA
>NZ_JACVHF010000087.1 GCF_014502795.1 Heliobacterium chlorum | reverse complement strand
GCGGTTGGGAATGGTACGTCGATTATTACCGAGACCTATGGTTTTTCGATCCGGCGAATAGCGATCAAGCGGCTCCGGTTATCGTCAACGTAAATACGCCTGTTCGAAACCTAAAGCACAACATTGACACGCAAGGATTGCGAAACCGGGTGTATGTACGGGGCGGAACGACACTGTCTGACCCGTTTGTATATGAGATCATGGCGGACGGCACGGCAAAGGTTTGGACGCTTCCGCATAAGCCTCATTCCATCACCATGTCTATCTCGGGAATCCCGAAACGTGTTGGGATTGAAAATGTAGATGATGAAGCTGCTGTCGATTTCCTCCTCAATTTTCAGGAGAAATATATCAGAGCTTCTTCCCAAACCCTAACACCGGCCAACGGCGAAACTGTAACCTTTACCTATCGTTACGATATTGACGTCATAACGATGGTAGACGACGTTGATTCGCAAATGGCGATCGCCCAAGTTCAAGGGGGAGATGGGGTTTATGAACATGGTATCGTAGAAAAATCCTTAACTACCGTGGAAGCCGCCGAGGCCGCAGGTTTGGCCGATTTGCGACAGTTTGCAAATCCACGGGTGCGCGGAAGTTTTGAGACGGAAATCCCCGGCTGGGTTCCTGGTCAAGTTGTGACCATTCAATTGCCCGATAAGGGAATCTCAAACACCTTCTTGGTGCAGAAAGTCACGTTGTCCCCCTTAACCCCGGATACCTGGACGTATTCAGTGGAATATGGGGGAAGGCTCATCAGTATCCCTGATTTTTTACAAGCATTGGTTAGTGCCCAAAAAACCGAGAGTAATGAAACCGCACTGCTCAATAAGTTCGTATATGGAACCGAAAGGTTACAGATTGGGGATCAAATGACGTTAACGAGAGGCCAAATCTCTTATACGATCGAGGAAAGTTGGGAGGGCGTGTTCACACCCATTCTTGTCGGGGATGGCGAAGATCGTCCGGCTATTCCCACTTGTGGTTCCGGCCTCGTCGTTTTTTCTCATAATGCATGGCAACCACCCTCGGCAAAAATCAAAACAAGTATCGATGGACTGAATTACACGCCATGGCAAACGGTAGACCTGGATAGTGTGATCACAGTTCCCTATCCAGGCTTTATCAAGCTTGCCAACTTTGGGTCAGATATCAAATATTACAACCTTAAAAAGCCCTTTGAGGAAACCAGTAATGTTTGCGGTGAGGTGGTCGTTTCGTAATGAAATCATCCCTAGAAATCAAGGGCGAATGGTTTTTTGAAGAAGGAGGCCGAGTCATCGGGCCTCTTTTTAATTTTATTACGTCGGCAGGACTGGAACATTTATCTCAAAGCATCGCTGATTTACCCAGTCCCTATTTGGTCGTGGGCGATGACACGAATCCCGGTGAAACCATCGTCGAAGTGTTCCGAAAACCCGTGTCTAGCATTATCGTATCGAGAAATCAGGTGCGGTTTCGCACCCAGTTTCTTTCGGGTGAAGCAAATGGGGATCA
>NZ_JACVHF010000086.1 GCF_014502795.1 Heliobacterium chlorum | reverse complement strand
TTGCAAAAGTCAAATCCCTCTTTGGCCACTACCGATGCCGAGCGCTTGTCTTCAGGTAGCGCTTTGAGCGCTTCATCAAACTTGCGTCGAGCGTGGGCCCAGCAACCGACCAGGGTCACATCGGGAATTCCGTTGTATCCGGCATAGCCGTCTACATGTAGGTAGCCCTTGAAGCCAGCGAGAAACTGACGGGGATGCGTCCCGGCTCGGGTGGGCTGGTATTCAAAGAGAATGATCGCCGGGCCTTCCTGCCCGGTGCGGTAAAGCCATAGGTAGGACGTCGTCTGGGCTTCCCGACCCGGTTCTTGAAGAACCTGCAAGGTGGTCTCATCGGCATGGGCAATCGGTTGGGCCAATAGATACTGACGCATCCGCGAATACAGTAGGCTCAACCAATGGTTGCCCCCGTAGAGCATCCAGTTCGCCAGGGTCTGCCGAGATAACGGAACCCCAAGGCGTGTAAACTGCTGTTCCTGACGGTATAGGGGCATACCTTCCACATATTTTTGACTCATGACGTAGGCCATGATGGATGGCGATACCAGACTTCCTTTGAGCACAGGGGTAGGCAGTTCTGCCGTTACGATAGGGGTCTGTGTCGCTTCCTGTTCACAACGGCGGCAAGAGTACACGTAGCGGATATGCTTGACAACTTTGACTTGAGCCGGAATGATCTTCAGTTCTTGCCGTTCCTCCGTGCTCATTTCATGCAACGAACCACCGCAACAGGAACAAACCTGCTCTTCTTCGGGGAGACGATATTCGCTCGTCTCGACCGGCAGGTTTTCCAACAATGCTTCCCGTTGCCCTGTCTTTTTTCGACGTTGATACGTAATCGATTCTAGGGTCGGCTCCGCCAAAACCGCTACTGCTTCCGTTTCCGCTTCATTAAACAACTGGGGTTGTTCTGGAACGGTTCGTTCGCTGGAAGCGCCGAATCGCCGATGTTGACTTAGACGAAACTGTTCCTCAAACCATTTCAGCTTCGTCATCAACTCGGCGTTCTGCTGCTCTAATTGTTCACAGCGTTTTTGCAGTTCCGCGAGGGGAGCCGTTTGTTTTACATTGTCTGAAGTGTTCGTTGCATGATTCATGCTGGATAGATTCGACAGATCCTATCCATAACCTTTCAAATAGGCAAAATCTCTACTTTTTTTATAGAACAGTACGGGCGGTTACCGCCGGATGAGCCTGTGGTTGTTTTAACGGAAGACCGTCGAGCAACCAACGAAGCTCCCGGTGACTGACTTTTATGGATGCATGGCGACCTTCGGAGGGCCATTGAAATTTTCCACGTTCCAGTCGGCGATAATGAAGCCAAAACCCGTTGTGATCCCACTGGAGAATCTTGATCTTATCTCGTTGTCGATTGCAAAACACAAACAGACAAGGGGAAAAGGGATCGAGAGAAAAATATTCCTTGACGAGAACGGCTAAACCGTCGATGGATTTCCGCATATCCGTACTTCCACAGGCCAGGTATACCCGTTCTATACTTGCTGCATTCAGCATCGAACCAATAGCGTCTCTACCACT
>NZ_JACVHF010000085.1 GCF_014502795.1 Heliobacterium chlorum | reverse complement strand
CCGACGTAGATTTCGTGGTGCTGGAATACCCCGGTGACGTAATCATCGAAACCAACCTTTCCGTAAACGGCGGATCGATGTGGCAGGGATGGCAGACGGCCACAAACGGTGGACCAGTGCCGGGCCTTGCAACCGGCATGAATCTTTTGGATGTAACGATACAAGTACGACAAACCCTAACGACCGATGTTCCAATTTCACCGAAACTGAACGGGTTTTGCCTAATGATCGAGGGGGAACGACCTGCAATCCCTTCGGTCGGTTCTTCTTTACAGGTGCTCCCTAAGAATCAGGCTAAATCGGTCACGGCGAAGATAAAAACTAGTGTGGACGGCGTGACCTATTCGGCTTGGCAAACGGTTAACATGGGGCAGGTAATTTCAGTCCCTTATCCTGGATTTTTTAAACTCGCCAACTATGGTGGTCCTATCCGCTATCTCAATTCCAAAATGCCCTTGGAAGAGTCAATAACCGTATGTGGTGAGGTGATTGTCGCCTAATGGGTGAACAATTAGATATAAAAGGTGAATGGTTTTTCGAGGTGGAAGGGGGTGCCGTGATCGGCCCCCTTTCTAATTTTATTACCAGTGCCGGGATGCTATTGTTGGCCCAGACTGTATCCAACCTTCCCAGCCCATATTTAGTGGTGGGTGATGATTTAGCCTCCGGTGAAACCATTACCGAAGTGATACGGAAGCCGGTCTCAACCATTGTTGTTTCGGGTAATCAAATCCGTTTTCGGACGCAGCTCTTGCAGAATGAAGGTAACGGGAACCACTCGAAAGCGGCGATTTTTATCGGAGGAACCAACGTGACCGGAACCGGAACTATGTTGAATTTGTTGTCTCAACCCTGGTCGAAAACGTCGAATACCATTCTAACCGTAGAGACCCGAATCACGATAACGGCGACAGTGTAATGGAGGTGACCCGGTGCCGATCATCAACGCATTTAAGAGTGGAATCAGCGTGATCGATGAAGCCACCATGAATTCGATCCTATCCTTGCAGCCCTTTTCCTTGATATACGACGGAACGCAAGTGGACGGCAAGACCGGCACAGGCGTAACGCAATTCGACAATGCGAGCTATGATATGGCAATCTATTTTACTGCATTAAATGTTACCGAAATTTCGCGGATCGAACTGGATGTTTTCAAAGCCGGGAATGGGGCCGATGTAACGGTGGAGATTCGATCCGGCCTTGTTACCGATGGCAGTACGGACGGAACCCTGCTGCAAAAGATGGTGCTGCCTGCTGAATTTATCCCGACAACGAAAGCCTATGTAAGCATCCCCTTCGATCTAACTGGCCTAACGAGTGGGGCAAGGTATTGGCTGGTGATTCGCAAAAATGGAGATGCAATGAATTACTTTCGGCTTAACGGCGAAGCCGCAACCGACGCGAACTATCCCTGCTATTACCGGACGGGGACGGGTGTATGGGCAAGTACAACTGCAACCCATTTCAAGATTTTTTCCGGTGAAAGCGGAGAACTAAAGCATGGTATGTACGGCGATGGCTTTACCACGATTGAGTTTAGCGGCGAAATGATCCGCAAAATGTACCGTTACCTGCCCCCGGCGGGGACAACCCAAGGTGGGATTCGGGATGTGTTGACCTATACGTG
>NZ_JACVHF010000084.1 GCF_014502795.1 Heliobacterium chlorum | reverse complement strand
TTTTCTAAGGTTCTTTTTAACGCGTACGGGGAGTGAAAGGGAGGCCGCGATGGGCTTAACGAAAACGTTAGCTCCTGAGTCGATTTCTTATATATAAAGATATTTTTAAATTTCTGAATCCAATTTTGTTTATTCATACAAATCTTCCTAGGTACCGATTCTGGTTACTCGGTTAAGCTAATAGCTTTGATGTTAGTATTACGCGTTTATTAATTTCTACTTCAGGTATTTATTTCCACTAACAAGAAGTTGACTTCCTCCCCCACTAGAGCGATGATGTCACCGCGGCAACCGCCCACCGAGGAGGAATGAATATCGAGGAATAACTGGCCCCTACAAAAAATTAAAAATTTAATTCCGCAAATGATTTTTCACTGTCGAAATCAAAACACGACACGCATTTGATTCATATATCTCAATAATGGCCCAGTGCATGATGGGCCAGCAGCAAGGAGGAGTCTTATCGAGCGATATCTGGCTCCAGCAGAAAATTAAAAAAAAATTAATTCCCTAATGATTCTACCGTCGAATCAAACGACAAGCATTTTGCTTCATATCTCATACCGGTCCAGTGCATGATGGACCGGATTATAAGGGGGCGTTTAATCGGGTGATGGCTGGTTCTTTCAATTAAAGACAGCAACGAATTAAACTCGAGTTTTCCTCGAAGGAGGTCTGACTATCTGGAATATTGGTCCCGCCCAAATTCTCAACTATAGGGAGGTCGATAAGGGCACCAATTGGGACCGGCAGTTCTACGAAAATCGAATATGGGAAGCGTTGCTTCACAGTCGGGCTATGGGTTCGAGCTGGGGTGGTCTCAATAATGACCGCAAATTCTGATTCCCCGGTGGAACACGATGGCAGCGTAACCTGCAAATTATTCTAAGTAAATATAGTTCTTAGAACATCTTGCGGGATCACACGGAGGCGATCGTGGCCGGCAATCTGGATGGGTCACTACATTAGACCTAACTTGGCGAAAATCCGGCTACGTTATCGAAAGCATCGGCCATGGCAGTTTTGCCGATAAGCCGGCAATTGAACTTCGACTATATCTCTGAGAGGCCAGTCTGTCCCTAAAGCCAACAGGCGACTTCGACCGCTTATCATGGAGGCGAGTTTGTCCTCACGACCAACAGTGAAGTCTCCCTTATCATAACGGAGGATACGTCCGACTACTAATCAAGCGAGGGTTCTCTGATTTCACGACCGTCGCTTATTTGGCCTGGGCTTTTTTAATTATCAAAGAGCGAAACAGCCCCCGTTGCCGGGGGACTGCGTCGGCGTTATTCAGCCTGTTCGGGCTTGTCCATATTCTCGTTGAGCTTCTCGATGTTCTGATTTAACTGGGCCAGCTGTTCGGCGATGGTGGCCAGGGATTCAGCGATTTTCGGAACGTCCCGTTCATAGAACTTCCTGCCCATGATGGTTTGATAAAACTCTGTCATTCTGTAATCCTCCCTGCTTTTCTTGCGAGGCAGGTACAGCTTATCTAGGAGTCGTCTCAAAGTAAAGTTAGTTTCGTGAACGCCGATGCGTCATTCCCGGATATATAAAAAACAGAGAGGGCGATTACGCCCCCTCCTGTTGCATATGACGGTATTTTTTCGGCTTTATCCTCGGTCTCTTACCGGTGGACGAGAAGTAACCCATATCCCCAGTT
>NZ_JACVHF010000083.1 GCF_014502795.1 Heliobacterium chlorum | reverse complement strand
TTAGCCCCGTAAAGGAATTTGAGTCTTATCCCCTTATAAGTTAAACTTATAAATACGGAGGGGATAGGAAATGACAAGGAAACAGTATCCAAAAGAGTTTAAAGAGCAAGTAATACAAGAAGCTCGAGAATGCGGAAATATTGCGCAGGTTGCTCGTCGCCATGAGGTCCATGTGAACATGCTCTATCGTTGGATTTAACAATCGAAACATAAATCATGGCAAGACGCTCCCGAAGATGCGAAGAAAGTATCCGCATTTGTCCCGTCTCCGAAAGAATTTGTCCAACTAGAATCCGAAAATGATCGGTTAAAGCAACTTCTCGGTGAAAAAGATCTTGAGATTGCCATATTGAGAGATTTAATAAAAAAGAAAAACCCGGGCTATCTGACAAAATTGAAATAGCCGACATATGGATTGCCCGGGGATACCCCGCAGCTACAGTTCTGCGGATTGTCGGGGTTCACGAAGCCACGTACTATTACCGAAAACAACGAAAATCAGATATCCCCATCGTCCGTCAATATAAAGGGGGACGGCCGATTCAGGGATATTCTTGCACGGTTGACGGAAAACGTGTCAGTGATGAGCAAATTAAGGAATACCTACTTGAACTCATCACGGGTGAAGAAAATGCATACGGATATCGAAAACTTACTTTATGTTTACAACGTCAGCATCACTTGGTAATTAACAAGAAAAAAGTCTATCGATTATGTAAGGAACTGGGCATTCTCTCACCTCAACGTAAGATCCGATTAACGTATCCACGACGATGGGCGAATAATCGGCAGATTACCCATTCAAATCAGCTTTGGGAAATCGATGTGAAATACGGATACATTGCCGGGGAGAACCGATTCTTCTACATGATGTGCCTTATCGATATCTATGACCGAATGGTGATCGATTACCATATTGGCGTAACCTGTGAAGCTCGCCATGCGGTAGAATTGGTTCAACGAGGGCTCTGGAAGCGTCAACAGTTTGAGACAGCCATGAAACCCGTGGTCCGAACCGATAATGGACCACAGTTTATTAGTCATGCCTTTGAGAAAGCTTGTGCGGAATTTAGTCTTGAACATGAACGGATTCCGCCCAAAACACCAAACAAAAATGCACACATTGAATCTTTTCATGCCATCTTGGAGAGAGAATGTTTACAACGGCATGAGTTTATGAACTACCAGGAAGCGTACCGTGTCGTTGTTGATTTTGTTTTATTTTATAATCACCGCCGTATTCACGGCAGTCTCTATGACTTGTCTCCGGTAGAGTTTCGAAAACAATTATCTTTAGGTACAATCAAACCGCTTGAGGTCCGAGTCTAACCCGATGTGTACAAACCAGAGTGGTTTCCCTGTTACCGGATGCTGGAGCCTGAGCTCGTCCTCTTCTCAGAAAGTGACCGTTACGCACTACCTTAGACATAGACGGCAACCGCTTGCGGCGCGAAGCGGCCTTGACCGCTGTGGTATGCTGGGGAAGCCGACGGGCGATAACGATAGGTTACCGTCTACCGTCACCCTCGCCCGTCCTATTGAATAAATACCACAGCGAGTCAAGGCTTGACGGCTAGGTCGCGCTAGTTTAACAAGTTTCCCCATTTGCCTTCTCTAAAATGAGATCTTACGCATTCATTTGAATAAGGGCGATCGGCTCAAAAATAATGGGGTTAAACCG
>NZ_JACVHF010000082.1 GCF_014502795.1 Heliobacterium chlorum | reverse complement strand
GAGTCTGGGCCGTGTCTCAGTCCCAGTGTGGCCGTTCACCCTCTCAGGCCGGCTACCGATCGTCGCCTTGGTGAGCTATTACCTCACCAACTAGCTAATCGGACGCGGACCCATCCAAGAGCGGATTGCTCCTTTGGTTGTCCGGGGATGTCCCCAGACAACGTTATGCGGTATTAGCAGCCCTTTCGGGCTGTTATCCCCCACTCTCAGGCAGGTTATCCACGCGTTACTCACCCGTCCGCCACTAAGCACTTCCACCGAAGTATCCGTGCTCCGTTCGACTTGCATGTGTTAGGCATGCCGCCAGCGTTCGTCCTGAGCCAGGATCAAACTCTCCACAAAAAATGTAGATAAGCTCGAGTCAAGCTCTTATTGATAAAATTTCTTATCGAGTTAAGGCTTCTTGTAACAGAAGTCAACCACTCTCAAGAAGTTGTCCGTCCCGCTTGCGCGGGCCGAATTGACTTTAGTTTCGCACGCTTTTGCTTTAACAACTGTTTGATTTTCAAGGACCAGAATCAGCAACATCTGTCTTGCCGTTGGCCGCCTCATCAGCGACGGAATTACAATTTACCACGTTAAGCACTAAATTGCAACCGGCAATTTTAGGATTTTTGAGAAGAGGCAAAAAATGGAGCCACCGACCGGGATTGAACCGGTGACCTTATCCTTACCAAGGATACGCTCTACCGACTGAGCTACGGCGGCAAATGGTGCGCCCGGCAAGAATCGAACTTGCGCACCTGGTTCCGGAGACCAGTGCTCTATCCACTGAGCTACGGGCGCATATGGAGCGGAAAACGAGATTCGAACTCGCGACCCTCGCCTTGGCAAGGCGATGCTCTACCGCTGAGCTATTTCCGCATTTGGTGCGGTCGAGAGGACTTGAACCTCCACGGCCTTGCGACCACTAGAACCTGAATCTAGCGCGTCTGCCAATTCCGCCACGACCGCATCTGTTGAGTTAATGGTCGGAGCGACACGACTTGAACGTGCGGCCTCTACCACCCCAAGGTAGCGCTCTACCAAACTGAGCTACGCCCCGAAAAAGAGAACCTAATTTGAGTGGTGCCGGAGGCCGGACTCGAACCGGCACGGTCTTGCGGACCGAGGGATTTTAAGTCCCTTGCGTCTACCAATTCCGCCACTCCGGCGAAGGAGAATATGGGGTGACTGATGGGACTTGAACCCACGAGTGCCGGAGCCACAATCCGGTGCGTTAACCACTTCGCCACAGCCACCATAATATGGCGCGCCCGGAGAGATTCGAACTCCCGACCTGCTGATTCGTAGTCAGTTACTCTATCCAGCTGAGCTACGGGCGCATTTATGGAGCGGAAGACGAGATTCGAACTCGCGACCCTCGCCTTGGCAAGGCGATGCTCTACCGCTGAGCTACTTCCGCATGGTGTATGAAATTTAGATGGAGCGGGTGATGGGAATCGAACCCACGTAACTAGCTTGGAAGGCTAGGGCTTTACCATTAAGCTACACCCGCAAAAAGGGATAGTGGTCGGGGTGACACGACTTGAACGTGCGGCCTCCTGCTCCCAAGGCAGGCGCTCCACCAAACTGAGCTACACCCCGACATGGCGGAGAGAAAGGGATTCGAACCCTTGAGACAGGTTTTGCCCGCCTACACGATTTCCAATCGTGCGCCTTCGACCAACTCGGCCATCTCTCCAATGGGTTTATGAAATTTGGTAGCGGTGGTAGGATTTGAACCTACGACACTACGGGTATGAACCGTATGCTCTAGACCAACTGAGCTACACCGCCA
>NZ_JACVHF010000081.1 GCF_014502795.1 Heliobacterium chlorum | reverse complement strand
TGTCAAACACCTTTGACTTCGCAATGTCAAACACCTTTGACACTAACTATAACCATAATAACTAGAACCACTCAACAAGAACCAATAACCAGAACACTGCCCAAGGCCAATTACCGGAGATTAATCTTAGAGATTATTCCGGTTATGAACCAAAGAACTGGGGTTACCCCTGTCGCCCTGCACGTCGCCACACGTTCGAACAGAAATTGTTGTTGGCATAATTATCCCAGATGGGCAATTGCTCGCCACGTGTGCCTTGTCGTGGGCAACGGTTTCATTTGAAGGGGTACAAGTGAGAAGCCTCGTCGGTTTAACCGACTAGCCTAATAAGAATGAGGCATATTAGTTGCCTGTGAGCAAAGATGCTAATAAAGCCTCGTCAGTTAAACTGACTAGCATAAGATTTTCCAAAAAGCCGAAGCTGGATTTTTTGTCTTTTAAGGAACGTCGCTTTAACCGACGTTCGTAAGATTTTCAGCGAGCCTACACGTTGCCACACGTTCGAACGGATATTCGCCTTGGTATATTTACCCTACCCTTCCCATTCTCTTGCGACACAGGGCAACGTCCAGGCTCTGTGGGGCAACTGGAGAAATCGAAAAGGGTGTACCTAGTCGTTACACCTTTATATCCAGGAAAGTTCTTCGACGGCTCTAGCCAAATCTTCTTCGCCCGGCATCGTGTACCGGCTAGTCATGGAGAGATTGGGAGAGCCGTCTTTTTTCATATGGCCCATCAACCGGGCGATCACATCCAGCGGAATTTTCCGCACGGCTAATTCATGGCCGAAGCTGTGGCGCAGGGTATGGCAAGTAAGATGGTCGATACCGGTCAGCTTCGCATATTTGGCAATCAAAAAGGAAACCCCACGGGGACTTATCCGTTCGCTTCGTTGGGAGCAAAAAAGGTAGTCACTGTTGGTATTGCGGGATTCCACATATCGCTGGAGGACTCGACGGCAATCCACGTTCAACGGGATTTCACGATATTTGCTGTGTTTGCCGTTGGGGATGACCAGCGTTCCTTTGCGATCGCTGATTGTGATGTCTTTCAACCGGATATCGCAGAGTTCCTGAACGCGGACGCCAGTATGGAGCATCAAGGTAACCATCACCAGTTCACGGATTTTGCCATGTTGGCGCACGGCTCGGATGAGAGTGTTCTGCTCATTACGGTTCAGCCACTTGGGCGTTGCTTGCGGGACGGTGATGCGGTCAACCAGTTCCGCTGGATTATCTGGCACATGGCCGTTATCGGATAGCCAGCGGAAGATGACATTGAGATGGGTTAATGTGAGGGCGACGGTGTTGGGCTTGAAGTTACTGGCCGCGAACCTTTTGAAATTTGCTACGTCCAGTTGTGTGGCCATCTGCGGTTCCATAGGCCCCCCGGTGGGGGTGGGGGCGGGGTGCTCCTTCTCATACCACCGGCTAAACCTAGCCCAACTGTCTTGATAAGAGCGCAGGGTGGTTGGGCTTTTTCCTTGGCGCTGGAGTTTATCGATGAATGCTGCGATCATTACTTCATCCCCTTGCATAGACGCTGAGTAGTTCAGCCGTTATCCCTTCGAAGTATTGGGCTTCGTGGGTCACAGCTTATCTCTACCCAGCGACTAATGCAACAATAGAGGATGAGTTGCCGGAAGAATAACAGGATGCTCATACTGTGAGCACCCGTTGGCTACATATCGGCCAGCATCTTTTTCAGATTGTCGATTTCGGCTTCGATCGCTTCGTTGGAACGGGCATCCTCTATCTTAGCCTCAACCTTCTGCACTTCCGTCAACCGGCCCTGGTTCTTCAT
>NZ_JACVHF010000080.1 GCF_014502795.1 Heliobacterium chlorum | reverse complement strand
CGCACATTCGACACCCCTACTATGCGCCTCTAACAAATTAAACTAAAGAAAAGTGGCAAATAGGCAAGATTATTTTAGGTATGCAACTGTTCATCGAATTCCTCGGGAGTTAGCGAAAAGCGCATGAAGTTTACGCCAACAAGCCGAGTCGCTCGTTGGAGTTCGGGTGTGTTGAATCGGCGAGGAAGCACCCGATGAATCGATCCATCGGGGTTAACGACAGTCATTACGGACACATCTTGAAATAATTGAAGAAATGCTGTCGTTGTCGGTGTTTTCGTCAGACGATTTCCTGGAAGACGAAGTGATTTCGTTTCTTGAGACAAATTTTTTCGTAACCGACGCTCTACCAAACTGTAGATTAATAGACCAATGAGAAACACATACCCCAATGAAAGAACACGTTTCGGGGTTTTTAGCCAAGTCTGGTCGACCCCGGTTGGATTCTTCAACCAGCGGAACCGATTTTCAATCGAGATCTGGCCTTTATACCGCCGTAAGACTTCGACCGGGTCAAGGGTGAATTCATTGGTCATCAAAATAAACGTCTCTCCGAAGTGTTGAGCGGCTTGGAGCTTCACCGGATCGATGGGACCGACTTGTCCAACAATTTGCCATAGCGTTTCATATTCCGGCACGTAATGAGTGGGCCGTCGACCACGGGTTTGCCGTGGAATTTCCTTTTGGATGGATTGTACCTGTGCCGCCGGATTGTGAAATGCCGTCGGGCACGCCGAAAGAAATTCCATCAAAGCCACCTGCGCATCGGCTTCACAGGCGTACCGACGTTTCTCTTGATCGGAGATCATTTTTTGGAGCTTTTTCTGTTCCTGCTCCACTTTTCTCTGAATGGTTTGGAGTTTACTTTTAGCCAATGCCGTCGATTGAACGACAATAAAGCGATAGTGGTGCCCCTCCAGTTCGTCTTCCGTCACCCAAAGTTTGTACTCGGCGGCATGGTTTCGTTCATTGAGGGGACCGACCTGCACCCATTGATTCTCTGCAAAGGCCCGAGCCTTTACTTTCGTGGTTAATCCATAGGTGCCCGGTAGTCGTGATACAAAATACATCTGATCATGCAACGCATGTAGGCTGTCCGGCGTAACCGCCGCTGAATCTGCGATGTACATTACCTTATGCTGTACGTGATGAACCACCATTTCGGATAATTCACGGATCATTTCGGGGTTCCATGCTTTATCGGATGTGTTCCCGTCCATCACGGTTCCGGCCACCGGTACCCCTTCCGCGACGACAAGGCCATAGAGAAACTGTTTTAAATCCGGTCGATGATCTTTACTATGACCGTAGGTGATATTCAACGCACTGTGCTCTGCCCCGTCATAGGCTCCGTACACACTATGGCTAGTGGTATCTGAGCGAAGAAGTGTCAGGTCTATGTCATGACGAAGAATGGCATTGGTGCTGATCATATCGAAGATTAATCGAGGGTTCGCTTCATGCATGCGATCCAGAAGCTCGCCAAAATGACGGTCATGGAGTACGGGAAGTGTAACGCGACCCTTCCCAAAGATCAAATCCAAATCCGTGTTTTCATAGAACTGACGAATCCGATACAAGGGAGAACGGGAAATCAGCAAATTGATGACCATGGCTATCAGTAGTTCCCCAGGCGTAATGCTCCATTGATCTTTATCCCAGCGTACGACATCATTGACAATTTCGCGCATGCCAAGTTCGTTGCAATAGTCCGCGATGATGGGCATGGCTCCTACCGATAAGATATCTATATTTTCGGGATATTTTACTTCTTTCATCAATACCATCTCCCTCTATACCTTGGGAGATGGTATTCGACAAACCCTGACATAATCCTTTAAATTGCAAAAAATTCCATTAGGCCAAAATTCTTTTTTTACTTACGGTAGGGGTGTTGAAAACGCG
>NZ_JACVHF010000007.1 GCF_014502795.1 Heliobacterium chlorum | reverse complement strand
AGTTGTCGTGCCAACGGCAGCGCTGGGTAGCTATGTCGGGAGCGGATAAGCGCTGAAAGCATCTAAGCGCGAAACCGACCCAAAGATGAGACTTCCCACTCGAAAGAGGTAAGACCCCAGGAAGATGACCTGGTTGATCGGCCCGAGATGTACACGCCGTGAGGTGTTCAGTCGACGGGTACGAATCGGTCGAGGACTTGACCTTAATCATGCGCTCAAATACTTTTACTCCTGTTCAGTTTTGGGTATGAAAAGAAGTTTATTGCTTTAGAGAGCGATAGACTTCTTTTTTATATCATAGCTTCAACTTAACCAGTGCATCGATATCTTTAGACGGTCTCGATTTCGACGGTTTATGGCCCCTAACCACAGAAACACGTGACATTCAAAATTGATTTGGCATTAAATTTTCTCCGTTCAGTTGATTGAGAGCATTTTGAATATTACAAAGTGCAGATTTTAAGTTCTTGTTACCGGACCTCGCTCTCCCCCTCTTCTTTTTCTTGCCTCTCATGATTTCCCGGACAAATGCATGCCCAGGCTGCTAAATGATGCTCATTTTCGAAATGATTCATATCGGGTCCGATTTCCGCCAGAATGATCGTTACGTATCATGGACTAACTTTTTTCGGTAGTGGGTTAAGTCCTCAACTCTCGTATTTCCACGGATGGGACAAAACTGCTTTCGATCAGACCGCAACGAAGCAATTTGGCGAGTCCATTCCGCATCGTTAACGTCCGTTTTACGACCAGGAAGGCTTTTTACATGATGGGCATTTGCAAGGAGCAATGTGAAATCATAGGCTTCGAGGATATTCCATACCGGCTTCCAATAAACCCCTGTACTCTCCATCACCACATGCGTGCGTTCGTTGTCCATCAACCATTGTCCGAGTTCAATTAATTCTTCCGTTGTAGTTTCAAAGGTGCGAGTTTGTGGTTTGGGGGAGGGGTTTAATGGTCCCGCGAGTATACAGGCTACAACCGTTTCGTGATGAACTTCCAGTCCAGCACAACGCTCCAAAATGGAATCCATCGTGAAAAATCCCTTTCCCACCATGGTAGAACCAGAAAGATAATCCGAATCAAAGTACGAGACGTTCACGAAAAGCGCGGTCGCCGTCAGGCTTTGACAGATAAATAGGGTCGTGAAGACATTGACCTTCCGGTAGCATGCAAGCTACCGGTTTTTGTTTATAAAAAGATAGTCTAAATTGGTATAATTTATAATTTAAACAAATGATAAAGGAAATATACATGCTTTGCATATGGACTGATTGATGATTTGAAAGTCTAAACGTTTTATAATGTGAGAAGGGAAGGGCTATGCATTAGAAGTAAAATAGTAAAGATTATGGAAAAATAATTATTCAAAGGAGATGTTTTTCACTATGGCAATAAAGAGAGAAAAAAGGATTATAGTGGTCCTTGCCATGTTGTTTTCGTTAATGGTACAACTGTGGCCGGCTACGGTGATGCCGGCGCAGGCCCTTCCGTCGACGCCCATCATGCCCTCCGGTTCGGGAACAACAGACGACCCCTACCGGATCGCTTCCCCGGAAAACTTGTTGTGGTTATCCAGCGCAATTAACAACAATAGCGCATCAGAACCGTATGCATCCTATCGAACAGCCTGCTATAGGCAGACAGCAGATCTTGATATGTCCGGGATTACCACCTTTGAGCGCATTGGAAGTTCAACCTTAGGTGCGCAAAGCGCCTTTCGGGGAGTGTATGATGGCGGTAACCATACGATCAGCAATTTGACGCTAACGATTTCATCGGCAGTGACAGATCAAGGGTTTTTTGGTTATGTATTAGGCGGAAAAATAGAAAACCTGATCCTGAATGACTACATGTTCGATGAATCAACGGCTCTGGAATCCGCGGGGGCGGGCGGAATTGTAGCACAGGGAAAAAACGTAACAATAACCAACTGTCACATTATCGGCAATAGCGAAATCGTAAGCAATTCAATCGTTATCAACACATATATCGGCGGCATCATCGGTTATATGAACGGCGGGACCGTATCGAACTGTTCTAACTCCGCGAATATCCGAAAAACGCAAGTGTGCAACGCTGTTTTGGGCGGTATTGTTGGCACGTTGGATGACGGAACCGTTTCAAACTGTTTTAACATCGGCGATATTGATGCCGTTAACGCGTCGGTGACGTATTATGCAGGCGGCATCGTCGGCTCGGATTACTCGAACATCGTGAACTGCTATAATGTCGGCCAAATAAACGTCACCGGAGATTCCTCCAGTTTAATCGGTGGCGTCGAGGGCACGCCGTGGGGCACCCTTTCCGATGTGTACTACCTGAAGACCGATGTGAACGACCCCAACAGCGCCGCTGTCACAAAAGGCAAACTGGTGAGACAAGACACCTTTGGCAATTGGGACTTTACGAACACCTGGTCGATTGTCGATACGCGCACCCACGTATCTTACCCCTATCTAAAGTCGATGTTTTGGATTGACGCCGACTCAAAAGCGCCAGGATACGCGCCGAGGCCGGCTTTGACAGCCGGAACGGTGCAACGCGCCAGCTCAACCGATGCCACCGTAACGTTCACGTCAGACAAGGCGGGTCAATACTATACAGCCGTCGTTGCGAAAGGCGCCGCAGCGCCGGCGATTGATACATCCGGTTCCGGCACGGTCAATGACACAAGCGAAAACACGATCATGTTGACCGGACTGACGGCTGGCGCGAAAGATATGTACATCATCGACAAGGACGTAAAAGACATTGAGAGCGTCAAGCTGCAGATCCGGATCCCCGATCTGGCTCCGGCGCTTACTGTTGCTGTAGCTCCCGGTAACACGACAGGTTCGACGAGGGCGACGATCACGGAAAGCCCGACGGTGAAATTCGTCGCGACGCTCACCGATGCGGCAACACCTACGCCGGATGTGGGGGATGCGGCGCCGGCAAGCGGCGTCAACGTAACCGGCGACTATATCTCGGGAACCGAGATCACGACCGGGGTGGCTTCAGGAAAATACCTCCAGGTGTACGACGTGGACAGCAACGGCAATGTGGTTCGATTCTATCAGAAGCAACTCGCTGCGGAGGATATATCGACGGCGCCTGCCCCATTGTTGCCGAGTCAAGACTTAACCGGCATTGTTCTGAGCGGCTCCCCCAATAACTTTGCTTTTGTCGGAAACATCTATGTGTATAACGGCGTAACTGTCGCAAATAGTGTGTACAGCCTTACCGTCACACCGACGGGCGCAGGAACAATCACAGTCGATGGGGTCACTGTGCCGAGTGGGCAAACCTCCGGCGAGATCGCTCTGACGGCTGGGGAAGCGAAGACGATTGCCATTGTGGCGACAGAGGCAGGGAAAAGCCCGAAGACCTATACAATTTATGTAACCCGGGCGCCTGCCCCGCCGACGCCGCCGACCCCACCGACGCCAAGCGCCCCGGCGAATCCGACGGGATTGTCAGCAACAGCCGGCAACGGCCAGGTCGCGCTGGAATGGAACGGTGTAGGCGACGCAACCGGCTACAGGGTGTACGAAGCGACCAACGCAGGAGGATATACCGCTCCGGTAGCCACGGTAGGCGACGCGGTCTATGGCTATACCGCCACGGGGTTGCTCAACGGCACAACCTATTATTTTGTCGTTAGGGCCGGCAATAGCGCCGGTGAGAGCGGCAACTCTAATGAAGTGAGCGCAACGCCGTTTGCGCCTGCAAGCGGAGGCGGCGGCGGTCAAAATAACAGCGGTAGCGGCCACAGCAGCGACAACGCCGGTGCGAACCAGGCGTCTCCGACAGGCGCCACGCCGGATGGCACGAACAGGGACGTGAATGTGGATGTCAACGGAAAGGCTGAAAGCGCAGGCGTGGCGGTAGCCACAAAAGAGGGAGAAAAAACGGTTATCACCATCGTTGTCAATCAACAAAAAGTGGAACAAAAACTGGAGCAAGAAGGAAACAAGGCTGTAGTTCGCATCCCAGTCAATGCGTCAAGCGACGTCATCGTAGGTGAGTTAACCGGACAATTGATGAAGACCATGCAGTTGAAAGAAGCGCTCGTAGAGGTAAAGACCGAAAACGCAACCTATACGCTACCGGCGCAGCAGATCGACCTTGACGCCGTTTCGTCGCAACTGGGACAGGGTGTGCAACTGCCTGACATCAAAGTCAGCATCGAGGTAGCTAAAACAACGAACGCCATGGTTAAAGTAATCGATAGCGTAGCCGAAAAAGGAAAGTATACGATCGTTGCGCCGCCGATTGATTTTTCCGTTACCTGCGCCTACGGTGACAAAAAAGTGGATATCCATCAATTCAATGCTTTCGTAGAAAGAACCATCGCCTTGCCTGACGGTGTCGATCCCTCTAAAATTACGACGGGGATTATTGTCGAGCCGGACGGTTCGGTCCGGCATGTGCCGACTAAGGTAATTGTCATTAATGGAAGGTACTACGCCCAGATCAACAGTCTGACAAACAGCACCTACTCTGTCATCTGGCACCCGTTTGAATTCCGGGACACGGTCAACCATTGGGCCAAGGAAGCGGTCAATGATATGGGTTCCCGGCTCGTTATCCGTGGCGTGGGAGACGACCAATTTGCGCCAGACAGTGAAATCACCCGGGCAGAATTTGCCGCCATTATGGTCAACGCATTGGGGCTGAAACCCGGAGAGGGCGACAATCCCCACTTCACAGATGTCAGCGATGGGGCATGGTATCGTGATTATATCCAAACAGCCGCCGCCTATCGACTGATCACCGGCTATGGCAACGGTACATTCGGTCCCTTGGATACCATCACCCGTGAACAGGCGATGACGCTGGTAAACCGGGCCATGAACATAACCGGATTAAAAACGACCTTTGAGAACGGAACCATCGATTCATTGCTCAAAGAATTCCTCGACGTAAACGATTCGGCCGAGTATGCCCGTAACGGCATCGCAGCCTGTGTAAAGACAGGGATAATCACAGGAAGAGAAAGCCATTTGCTCGCCCCGAAGGATAACATCACAAGGGCGGAGGCAGCTACCATCGTTAGAAAACTGTTGCAAAAGTCAAATTTGATCTAAGTTCTCTAGAAAACTGCCAGCGGTCACGGTCGTTTCTCGCGGCCCTGCCGCTTGCGAGTTTCTCTTTTATCGGCGGTTTTGAATTATTTACTCAAGTTTCGCAGATTAAAAGTCCGTTAAACCCTTAACCAGTATGGAATTTCGCCAAAAAATTCTGGTGCTTGACATAGAAAAATACCTCCACGACTGGTAATGTAATTTACCGCAATTGACGGTGAGCTTTCATATTTAATTTGCTGTCAGTGATGGCTTCATCCGTAAAAATCTGTCGGTCAAAATTGGCCAATTGGAGATGGTGCAACACATAGGGTTCCACTTCCTCTTCGGTTAATGTCGGCACATGATAAAAGACCGTTATTCGCTGACCAATGCAGTCGAGCACCTGTAGTTGAAGCGTCTCCCGCAAGTTGGGTTGTCCAAGGAGGATAATGGCCAGCGGAGAATAAGAATCGACCTGGTAGTTGAGGGCGAAGCGCGGTTCGGATATCATGGAGACATCTAATTCAGGGGCTTCATCAATTACAATCACCGTTTTGACCCATTTTCGGCTCCATTCCATCAGGGCTTGGATGAGGAGGCGTTTGTTCTCCGCCATCCCCCGTTTCGGGGTGACATAGACGTGGTGCAAGACGAACTGTAAAACTCTTTAGGGGTTAATCCCGAATGAGCCAGATAAATAAAGCGGTACCGGGACACATCGAGCGTATACATGGCCGAGCGAAGGGCTGTCGACTTGCCGGAGCCTACATGTCCCGTAATCACGACCAAGGTCCCAGACTCGACCACATGGTTCAATCGGGCCAATAACTCCCGGTGACCCTGGGAGGCAAAAACTTGTCCGGTGGCAGATTCCGGGTAAATCAGAAAAATTTATTTTGTTGCAGCGGGACTGGGTGACCTCAGTCGCCGGCGCTTTAGCGCCGGTAACGACGTGGGAACCGTCCGTAGCGGAATCAAAATAAATTTATCCCCTCTGTGTAGTTTTGAGGGATATCGTAAAGCACCAATGATATACATGTCGTTGGTGCTTTGTTTTTGATCAGGCGATGTTACATGCTCACAGTTACATATTGGACAATAAGGTGATCTCTTTGTGTTACACTAGTGAAAAACCGGTCTCTTTGACTTAGCACGATGGGAGAAAACTAGGTATTCCAAACGATGAGTACGAAGATCTAATGTGAGAGAGGGAGCATAGACGGTGATTACTTATACAATCGATAACTCCTTATATCTGAATATAACTAACCGCTGTACTTGTGATTGTAACTTTTGCGTTCGAAATAGCCCGGCTGGTTTGGGTGAATACAACCTATGGCTAGAGCGGGAACCAACCGTGAAGGAAGTTCTCGATGACATCGAGAAAAGAGATCTCTCTCAATGCCGTGAAATCGTATTTTGTGGGTATGGCGAACCGATGATTCGCTTGTATGATCTTATCGAGATATCTAAGAAAATCAAAGGAAGATATAATCTCCCGATCCGAGTCAACACAAACGGTCATGGAAGCCTGATTTTTAACAGGGACATAACGCCCTTATTAGAAGGATGGATAAACACCATATCTATCAGTTTAAACGCAAAAAACGCGAAAGAGTACCAAGGGTTATGCAAACCCGTTTATGGGGAAAAAGCATTCCCCGCGGTTTTGGACTTTGCGGCCAAATGCAAAAAGTACATTCCCCGTGTTGTGTTATCCGTCGTCAATGTCATATCTGTAGAAGACATCGAAGCTTGCCGGGAGTTGGCACAGCAAATCGGCGTCGAATTTCGAGTTAGGCATTTTGGGGGTTAAACATGTCCAGGTCGGAAGCGATTGCACTAAATCTCCTTCTGCGGTATCTTTAATACCAGATTATCGAAAGCTAATTCTTATCTTGACATAGGGAAAGTGCTAGATCCAGTCACCCAACCAGAAATTAAAGGAGTCTTATGTATGCGTAAATTAATCACCACCATCACACTCACAG
Source organism: Heliobacterium chlorum (assembly GCF_014502795.1). Lineage (GTDB taxonomy): Bacteria > Bacillota > Desulfitobacteriia > Heliobacteriales > Heliobacteriaceae > Heliobacterium > Heliobacterium chlorum. Next base: position 145,552 of record NZ_JACVHF010000007.1, on the reverse strand, counting down.
GGATACTGCTGGCCGGTTGTGGCACCGTTGATAAGCAAACGGCGATCAATCAAGCCAAAGATGTAGTGAATCAAGCCCAATCGGTGGCTGGGACTATGGCCGACACGGCTGCAAACGTCAGTCGGGACGAACTTGTTCGGTTGGTTACAGAAAAGTGGCAAGCCCAGTATGACCAGTGGAAAGCCGAGGGGGCTACGGTGATTCGTCCTGATGGAAGTATCGATTGGCAAGGAGTAAGCAACCTGAGTTTAGCTGAAAAGTCTCTCATTAGTGTGGGGCCTTATGAGTTTTTAGCTGTTTTACGGGCAGGGGGTGCTATAGAAATCGTTCGGGAAAACAAAAATACCAAAGAACGATCCCTAGTGACCCGAGTGAAGCTCGTTGTCGAACATGGTGAGGTATCAATCGGGCAATAGAAACCACTTTCTCCCCCGTTTTTCTGTCACAGTTAGGACAATAGATGCATTCTGCACATCGAATCGGAATAGATGATGTACCCTCGTGAGAGGGTGCGAAAACGAGAACTTTGGGATTGGATGGGTTTAGCTGATGCAAAAAGGCAGGCCCCATGTTGCGGTCCTGGCGATAGGCATTTTCACTGTTTTTGCCCTTGCGATAGGGTGGCTAAAGACGGCAAATCCCCAATTGGCCGGGCGAATGCTTGGGGGAATCATCGAACTTGGCTCAGGTTTATTGTCACAGTCCCGTCTTCCCTTTCAACCAAAAGTGGACGTTTCATTAGTGCTTTCAGGACAGGATCGAGATAGGGACGGGCTTGATGATTCTCTCGATATCGCGGCAGGTGCACGGAGTGAGGTAGACCGAAAACCTATTTATCAAAGCAACTACTACGTCGGTGGTTATCCACCGGATACAGAGGGCGTCTGCACCGATGTGGTCTGGCGGGCTTTTCGAGACGCCGGCTATGATCTAAAAGCTTTGGTCGATGAAGACATCCGAAAAAATCCCCGGGCTTATCCTCGTGTGGCTATGCGTCCCGATCCGAACATTGATTTTCGCCGTGTTCCTAACCTGGTTGTTTTCTTTAAGCGGTACGGGCAGATGTTGACGACCGATGTAGTTTCTGGTGATGCAGCCAATCTCGTTGAGTGGCAGCCGGGAGACATCGTCGTCTTCGGGCTCGGGACTTCTTTAGAGCATATTGGCGTTGTTTCCGATCGACGCCGAAGCGACGGGATTCCGCTGGTTATCCATAACAGTGGTCCGACACCTCGAGAAGAAAATGCCCTCGTCCTCTGGCCAGCAAAGATTGACTATCATTTTCGATATATCAAGAATAGTCCTCTGTTACCCTAAACGGGGTGAATGGGGGACTATACTTTTTGGTTCGAACGTTGCTTCCCAATTAATAGAAATCCCCCGCCGCCTCATTGGAGTCGTACGGGGGATTTTTTTACTTCCGTATCAAAAGGATTGATTTTTTCTTGACAGTTCCCCTTTTTCAATAATCCTTTCCCCAAATAACCAGGCGTAACGGAGTACATACACGGGCTGGTTGGGTTCAGCCGTTCCCAAAAAGCTGTACTTATCGAGCAAGTCGATCGAAAAGGGAGTAGGATTTTCGATCGAATCTCTTCGGACGCCCCAAGCTTGAATGAGGGCTAACCATGTTTCGCCGAGCCTTTGCAGCATAAACAGAGGGGACTGATTCCACTTGTTCGGTTCGCTGTCGAGTCCTTCTGATTGAACCAGTTGATTCCAGTAACGAGATAGGGGACTTGATTTTTCTTTATCGATCCGATAGGACCATTCGACGATCGCATTGCGAAGGAGTTCCTCTTCTCCTTGTACCCCCCGATATAACTGCTCGTAACAGTCGCGAAAATCGCTCAGACGTGCTTGGAATTCTTCTTGGGCGGACATGAGCGGATTTGTATCATCGGCCTCGTTAGCTTGGCAAACCGGTGTATCGAGTTCTTGCGATGGAGCGTCTCCCGGTTCTGCCACCACCGTTTCGTCAACGAAGGTTTTTTTAGTTGTCACCTTGTCCCACCATGATGTGAGAAGGGAGGGCTTTTTCTCACGGCCGCTTTTCATTGTCTTGTCCCCCCACCATCTACTTCCACCCAGGCCGCTGCATCATCGAAAGCACCGCAGACGATGGCTTCTCCGATCGGCAGAAGGCCAATGATATCCTTTTGTTCTTCTTTGAGGCTCATCGATGCGGTTACCGCTTCACAGTCGTCGCGGGAAACTAAGCGATGGACGATTTTTAAATTGGTATTTTTCATGACGTTCGGAATGAGATCGGACGGGACTTGGTCGACGACCATCACGCCTTGCCCATAACTGCGCATTTCCGTCAACATTTCACTAAAAAGAGAGGCTAAGGCCGACTGGGGATTTCCCGTATTATTGAAATCCATCTGTGGATTTCTCAGAATCCTGTGGGCTTCTTCAATGACCGCTAGATGACATAATTCACCTTCATTCGCTTTACTGCGATAGACCGAATCATGCTGATATTTCGCATTTCTGTATTCAAACAGGTTCGTTAACAATAAAGACATGACCAAAGCCCGATCTTTTTCATTGGCGAGTCGGCTCAAATTGATGACCACATTTCGGCCAAAGAGTTCGGTCGGGGGCGTCGATGCTGTGCAGCCGAAGAGGTCTTTTTTAAAGCCCCGCTGTAGTGCGTTAATCCGCGTCGTGATGGCTGCTTTCAACTGGTCTGTAAAATCGCTCGTATATCCTCGAGTGGCAAGCAAGCAAAGGGCAATCTCTCGGACTTCCTCGAGGGTGGGATATTCCTTTAAGCTGGGGCATACGCCGTGGTCGGGGCACCTTTCATCGGCTAAGGCGATCCGCATCGTTTCAAAAAGGGCTTCTTCAAAAATGTAAGGGAGAATTCCATCCATGGGCAGACTGGTGGAGAAGATCGTCGATAGTCGTTCGCAGCGACCGTAGTGATCGGCAGGCGCCCCTTTTTCCACGGCAGGGGCAAAAGGGTTGAGCCGTAGTTTTTTATAATGGCTGGCATCGACGAAGTTTCCGGGCATATAGATGAAAAATTGCTTTTCCGGAGGCAACGATTCATTCATTTCCTGTGCCCACTTGACATATTCCTCTTTCGCCGGTTCGAGAACGAACACGGGTGCCTCTGTCGATGAGACGACTTCGCGGAGGATCTGCTGGCAGGTAGTCGATTTCCCGCTACCGGTGATGCCGGTGACAAAGGCATGCCGTGTGAGTGAATGGATGTTGAAGGAATATTGGCTCGATAGGCGGATGCCTGTGTCCATAATCCGGCCGAGCTTCATGGTTGGTGCGTTTTTATCTTTGAGCATGGGCGGATTGGTGGCAAAACGCACGGCATTGCGGACGAAGCGGAGGCCCGGAACATCTTTGCGTGGAAGGCTGGAGGCGATGGACAGTTCTTCTGTATTCATCGGGGTGGAGGCCATGCCGAGGATGCGGCCGAGCGGATTTTCCCAGGAGGAGCTTTTGGGTCGATTTAATGTGCTCGACAGGGGAATATGGCTGAATGCTTTGGCATAGGTGGCCGCTCCAGTGCCGGGGGGGAGGATGTGCAACCGAATCGGTTCAATATAGGATTCATCGCCGGAGTAAATGGAGCGGAGCAGTCCGAGGATGGTTTGGGTAGTGGCGTAGTCATTGCCATGAACATGAACGCTCACATTCCAGAAACCGAGATTACGGCCTTGCTGCAACCGCTGGATATGTTTATCGACTAGTTCTTCCGTATATTTGGCCATCTTGTCGACCAGTTCGGTGCCCACCGATTGGGAGTTGATATCGACGTTGTAGCGGGCATAGCCTACGCTGGCATTGACATCGACGGGGATGAGATTTCCGGAGCCGATCGATGCGCCCACATTGACGCTTTCCCCTTTGGCTTGTCCTTGGCTGGTCGTGGACGTTCGCTTGACCCATTGATGGACAGAGGAACTAAAATCGCGATAGTTGGCGATGATCTCGGCAATTTCCGCGTCGTTTACCGGATCGGCGATAATGGCGACGGAGTAGTCCGTTTCGAAATCTTGTTCCCGCAGGCCGAAGGCAACTTTATCTAAGGTTTGAACAAAATCAGAATCATAGACATTTTTTCGTTTAGACGGAATCCCCGTAACGCAGCCTAAAACAGGGAAGCGGCCGAGCGGTCTTACGATCGTGCGATAGACATCTGCTTCGCTCATTTTTTTGATCTCACAACCGGCCAACTGGCTGGTAACGGCTTGGCAGAGCTGCTGGATCGCGTCTTCGGTGGATAGCTTACCCGTTAAGTTGCAGCTTCCTAAACAAAGGTAGGTTTTTCCCTGCAGACGAATCAGCAAAAAGACAAAGCGGCTTCCCCAGCAGTGGCAGGCACTGAGTACACTTTGCCATTGTGCTTGAATGGACGGATGGGGTGCGTCAGAAGGGGATGTAGGGATGCGGATGATTTGCATCCACGAAAATTGCCGGTTCTGCTCAAAGGCTGCTTCGTCGGGAAACTGTTCTGTTGACGAGAGTTCTTGCAAATAGGCCCGTTCAAGCACATAGTTGACGATGTTTTTCCATTGCGATTCTTCCGGAAGGATATGTAGTTCATAGTTTTTTTCAATCGGCCGGCTCAGCTTTTTGAACTCTTGACTGCTTTGCTTTGAAATTTTCACTATCGTTCACCGCCAATCTGCACATTAGGGTTTTAACTCGATTTTCCCACTGCCATGTTCGCCATAGCCTGACAGTTCATAATTCCAGTCGATGGATAGGTCTTCTTTGATCAGAATCGTATTGTCCATCCTATAGTCGGCGCTGATATCCGTCAACCATCGTGTACCTAATAACATGACGTCGACAACGAGGTTGGCGACAACCGATTGGTCTACGACGGCGAGGTAAGATTTTTTCACGGCTTCATCGAGGGTTTCGCCAACGGCTACTTCCACATTAAAGTGCAGGTTATCGTATTTGGGATGATTTTCGACGGTGAAATTGAGGGTTGCTGTCTTTTTCACGGGAAGGATGATATCGCTTGCCCGGTGATCGATGAGGCACTTCCAGCCAGAGCAGTTGGACACTCTGAATTTTTCATAATACTTTTCCTGGACCCGAATCCAAACGGAATGGGTGAGGCGGTGGCGAAAAGGTTTCGATTCCAATAAGGTGCAAAGGCCGCGAGCGACGGTTTCCTCTGGGATCTTCCACTGCATGATCCGGTTTGGCTCTCGTTTGATCTTCGGTAGTTCGATCGTTGTCGACGTGCCCGGGAGGGTTTTGCCATAAAGCAAATCGCGAACAAACCAACTCTTGCTATGACCACCGGTCAATACGACGAGATCGATCGCTTCGGCATTGGGGATCTGCTTGAGTTCCATGGCTTTTTGGACGGCGCCGTTGACGATGTGGCAAAAGCGGTTCATTCCATCGCCGCAGTATTTGGCATAGGTCGTGCGGTCAAGGCGCAAGGGAGGGAGTTTTTTGGCTAGCATTCCATGAAACGAACTGGGGAAGGTGGTGCAAGTTTTGTTGTCGGACAGTACCGAGTTGACGCTCTCTTCTTTCCAACTTCGAATGTTCAAAGGGTAGAGCAGATCTTGCAAGAGCTTGTCTACAGGTTCCTCCGACCATTCCGCGTAGGAGTTCAGCACTTCTTTGGCGTCGCTGACGAGGAAGTTTTTCAACAAATCCGTCAAGGCGTTGTCGATATCCCCACCGCCGAAGGTCCATTTTTTGGCTTCGGCGTCGTTCGATGGCGATGGGTAGTTTAACAGGACTTCGTTTCGCTTATCCTCGGCGCCTCCCGGTACAAATCGAATTAGGGAGACGTCCGTCGTGCCTGCCCCCATATCGACCACGAGCACAAAGACCGGTCTTCCATGGATGAGGATGCCTTTCGCTTCAAGCTGAGAGACTTGTTCATTCGAATGCAACAGGAGATATCGAAAGGCTGCATAAGGCTCTTCGGTACATTTATGATCGACGTTGACATTTTTGAACCCAGCCGCTGACACTGCCTCTTCCGTAAGGCGCCGGGCGAACTGAGGCCAACGGGTGGGGTAACTCACATAGGTTCGCTCTTCAATATCGGACGGTTTTACCTCTTTGGGAAGGGCATCGATCGGTTGCTGTTTATAACGATCGTAAAGATACTTCAAAAAAGTTACGGATGCTTCGAAGGCGGCTTTCCGCTTTTTCTCGTCTTCACTGGGGATGTCCATCTTAAAGCGGTTATATAAGGTCCCTTTGTCCCCCATACTTTTGTAGTAACTGATCCGGGAGGTCACCTTTTCGCCGAAGAGAGGTTCTCCGTTTCCTGAGACATAGATTAAGGACGGGATGGTAGAGGAGGTGCCTTCATTCAGGGTATGGATTTGTCCCCATTCTTTAGTTTCTGTATTGTACAATCGCCAGCATAGTACGGTGTTGTTGGTACCAAAATCGATGCCGATATAACGGATGTATTTGGCCACGTCGAATCCCCGCTTTCTTCAGTGACTGTATGAGGATAAGCATGCTGAGGCACAACTGTTGCGGCAGACGAGATAACAGCTTCCGCCACAGGAGCAACCAAAAGAAATCGAATGGGTTTCGTGGATCTGGGGAGTATGCTCTCCGGCGATCTCCTTGATGTTGGCCAACTCTTCTTTCGATAGGGATAAGGGCTCAAGGGCATCGGGTTTCACATCGGCTCCTTCATGGCCCAACTCTAAAGATTCTTTTAGGATATCGGACTTTTCTATCATCAACGATCCCTCTTTTACATTGTTTTTTTGTTCAGTAACTGATAGATGGTCTGAATCACGTAAGCGATCTCTTTATCCTCGGCGGACAAGCTTTGTTTTCTTGCCAATATTTTTGCTTGCAACTTACTATTGGCGAGGATTTGCAACATGTATAATTTGCATAAGGTTACTTCTCGCAGTGCCGGATTGGATGTGGAACGATAATTCATGCCATAACAGGTGGGGCAAATGTGTTCTAAGACACAGTTCTTGCATTTTGGATCGATGAAGGGTTCTTTGGCATGGAAGTTGAGTGACCGCAAGGCATAGATTTTCGATTTGGACAAAACTAACGGTGAAAAGAGATGGCAGGGGTATTCTTTGCCGTCCACATCAACGACGTCAAAAGCGACCCCGGCACCGCAGTACTTGTTCTCAAAACTCGATCGGGAAGTCAAGAGTGTTTTCAAGTCCACATCCAACAAGGAAACGCGAGGGACTTCGGGATGGTCTAGGTAGTAATCGATGAGTTTGGCCAACTGCCGGCTATATTCAGCGATACTTGCCTCACTCCAGGGAATCGTGCCGTTCGCTGGGTTAGCGTGAATATCGAAACCTTTTTCTTGCAGAAAAATAATTCCATCGGCAAGCCGATGGACGGTTTTTTCGGAAATGGTCATTTTAATCGGTTGTTGGGGCCAATTTTTTTGGAAAAAGTCGAGATCGATTTGTCTGGATGAATCAGAGCGGTTTACGTTTTGGGTCTCTTCGTCTCCATCGTAGCTGAGTCCGAGGACAAACCGTTCTCGGTGGGTATGAAACCAGTCTTTCATTTCCTCATTGAGCAGGGTTCCATTGGTCGTGGCAAAGAGGATATAGGGTTTTGGCCATGGTTGGCTCCACATCCAGAGGGCGATCTCTTTTATCTTATCAAAAGCACATAAGGGTTCAGCGCCTAAAAAATCAATCTCCACTTCTTGAAAGGAATTCCCCGATCTGTCCACAAAGCTGTCTGCAATCGCTTGTTTGGCCACGTCCAGGGGCATTTGTTTATCAGACTTGTTCGACACATAGCAATAGAGACAGTCGAGGTTGCACTGGTAGGTGATCACTAAGCCTCTTGTGCGACGGAGATGATTTGGATGTCCGCATTCTTTGTCCTGGAAATATAGATGCTCTTTTTTCAACCGGGGTGTCCTCCTTTGCAAAGAATTTTCCTATATTTCGAATGTTCGATCTAACTCGAAAATTTCCTGTTTTATCGACAAATTTTTACGATATATTTCTCTATATGCATACTATTGGATGAGATAAGGGTTACGATTACAGGGGGTCAGTTTTTGTTCAATAAATTTTGGGAAATACGAATTCTACTGATTGACATTGATTCTAAAATCAGTGTATGATCACTTTATAAAAAGAACTGGTTCAAGGTATTGTGATTAGAGGGATAGCATGGCAGAGCGGCCATTTTGTGAGTCGATGACTACGAAATGGCCGCTTTTCGCTTTAAAAAACGTCATTGTCATTACACGTAGTACATAGGTAGCTAAAGAGGAGGAGTGGTTCTTGTGATTATTAGCAGCCAAAAGCCGGTGATTCTGTCTTGTCGGGCTTGTCGTGGTCGTTTCGAGTTATCTGTAAATGGGAAGAGTTATAACGATACGATGCCGAACACGGAGCCGATCGATCTGATCTACATTGGCAGCACCCACTATGTCACGGATGAAACCCATGCCTTAGCCGAGATGATCTGTGTCTGCCCGAGGTGTAAAGCGAAAAATAAGTATGAAGTTTGGATGCCTAAGAACGTACGGTTTTCATGCGTGTCTGGTGAGGCGTAACGTACCCATATATTTGGTTAGCCGATCATGTTATAATAATGTAATAGTAAAACTCCCATTACCCGGCTCGGGCAGTGGGGGTTTTACTGTTTTAAATCTAAATAACAAAAAACCATGGCCCTCATGTGGCCATGGTTTTGTTGCAATCATCAATAAGCCGATAAGTTGTAAGCGATAACGCTTTTGCGTACAGGTACTTGTGCCGGTAGGGCACCGATGGCTACATAGATTTCCCGAAACATAGAGTCAAAAAACTGAGCAACCTCGTTTCTAGAAATTGCAGGCTCATAAAAAGCCATCGCCAGGGTTAAGTGGTCTTGATAGGTACTGGCTGCGATTAGAGATCCGGGAGTGCTCAGTGCCGGTCCGATCATGTACCCGTCAGTCACTTCTAAAGTACCAAAGTGAATTTTCCCGTCGCTGATCTTTCCGATATTCGAAAAAATCGGCGGGTATGATTTCGTCTCTACCGATCGATTCCATCCGGACATGAGCCAATCGTAATATTCCCCTAAACCGAGTCTACCATAGATTTCACTCAGCAGGACGCTTCGAATTCCTGGTGCAAGTCGTTTCAGTTCCTGCATCTTCGTCGATACTTTCATCAGGGTATCCGTAAAGGACTCTCCGGGGATTCGCTCGATCATTGGGGTGATGATACCGGAGAGATTACAAATCGCGTCGGCTTGCTTTGTCGGCAGGAACTGGCGGAGGTCAACGGTTACTTGCAGCGGTATCGGCTTTCTTGCCTCAGGATCTGCGGTAGAAAACAAGGCACGGTATAGCGCCGTCAGAAGAACATCGTTGATGGTAACCCCTTTTTGATGAGCATAGCTGCGTAGTTTTTGATAATGCAAGGGATCGAAATGGGTGGTGGCAAACTCGGGGGTTACGTTGTCATAAGAACGAAATGGAAACGATAGGATCGTCGATTGTGAACGGTCAGGTTGATGATCCCAGGCTTCTTTCACTTCAGAAATATTCAGATGGGGGAAAAGCTGACTTTGATCGCGATTTCCCACTTTTTTATGTTCGAGCTCGTACGTTGGGTCAATACATAGGCGGTTGTACAGAGAGGCAATGAGAGAGACACAGGCTTTAAGGCCTCCGGCATCACTACAAGCGTGGTCGATTTTGAAACAGAGGAGGTCCGAAGGGCCCGTACGCAGAATGCGGATCTGTAATTGTGGATCTCGATAAGAATCTACGGGTGCATTTACGAAGCGATGCAGTTCGGCTTCTGCCCGGCAGGTCTCGACGAGTGAGCAGAGTTCTATTGAATCTATATCATCATGTCGTTCCCAAAAAGAAAGGGGATTTTGTTCAATAAAGCGGCATCCCAGCACCGGCTCAGCTTCGATCGCCAAGGCCAAACATCTTCGCAGCAGGGTTACATCGATAAAGCCGTTTACCTTTAAGATACAGTGGATTTGGTGGTTACATCCGATATAACGGCTGATATAGTTAAACAAATCGGACGCGCTGGCAGGCATTCGAAGGGGCGCTTGGACATTTGGCATGGGTGAGGCCTCCCTTGCGTATGATCAGGTGAGTTCGCAGTATTGTGTCAATAATATTATATTGATTGTGCTTTCGGGTACAAAGAAGAGTAACCGCGATAGACAAGAATGTACTATTTTTTCATAGATTATTTACACGAGAAAACCCCCGTAGCCGCCAAGGAACATACGGGGGTTTTCTTTTTTAGAAAGGTACAGCTAGAAACGTAGAGCTAGAGGTGCCTTTTTCTTTTGTATGATTCGTCAAAGAAACTCAGCTAATCTGATAATGCAGACAAGAGTCTCGAATAAAGGCTGAGACATTCATTATTTGTGGAAATTTTTATATATTTGCATCGCATTTTTTCATGGTGTTCCAGAATAACATTATGACAGGGGATAAAAGGAGGTGATATATGTGCGAGGAACGATGAAGAGAGTCTTTCAAGTGTTCCTGCTGCTCGGCCTTTGTGCCATTTTCCTGGTTGGATGCGTCCAATCAGATGTTAATGTAAAGATTAATTCCGACGGAAGCGGCGATATTCGCTATACCGTGTTGGTAAATCAGGCATTATTGGGCACAGGGGAAAATGGTAACCCCATGGATGAGCTCAAGCAGAACGCGGAGAAAGCCGGGTACACTGTCGAAGCCGTTGAGAAAGACGGTCTCGTCGGATTAAATGCGGCCAAGCATGTGGCGAATGTTTCCGCAGAAGCTTCTGACGACATCTTGCTCGGCAAATTCGGTGAAGGATTCGTCAAACAAAAATCTTTCTTGAAGGATACATACAGCCTGAATTCTGTCATCGATTTGTCTGATATGAGCGTCACCGCTAACGAACGGCTGGCCCCGTCTTTCGAATCGGCACTGAAGCAAGCGAAGCTGACTCTGACGGTAGAACTCCCGAACGCTGCTGTAAAGCATAATGCTACGGCTGTGGACAAGGGAGGTAAGGTGTTGACCTGGGATCTCAAGCCTGGTCAACCCAACGAAATCAGCTTCACCACTGACCAATATAATCCGATTGACATGTCCTTGGTCTCCGCGGCCGCGTTGGTGATAGCCATCGGCTTGATCCGTCTGATTGTCTCCTCGACGGGTTCGAACGCTTCCAAGGAAGCAGCCGTATCCCAAGAGGAAGCCAAGAAAGAGGAAAACGGCCCGACTCAGGAGTAGTCATATTATATTTTTTTGCATGAAAGGCGATGAGGTCCACAGGATCTCTTCGCCTTTCGGTTATTTCCGACAAGGTTGAAGGCGAACTTATCCCTTCACCGGCCGTATAGATTTTGTCATTATCCTGCGATTGGCGGTAGATTGCCTTTAAGGTGATGAAAAATGTCTTTTCTCGAGAAATATCGAGTAAAGGAGCCTAAACCTCCTAATTGGTACGAGGAAGCCAAAAAAGCTCAAATGATACTGGGACCAGTCCTTCGAAAAGCAGAAAAGCAGCAGCGGTCCTGGGAAAATGATGGAATGATATCGGCGAGTGTTCTCTTTGGAGGCATCATTCTCGTTTTGTTGATTATCAAAGCACTTTTCTAAAAGAAAAGGCCCCCGTGTTGACCAAAGTCAATAGCGGAGGCCTTATTTTCGTTCCGGGCAGGGTCTGAAGAGCGATGGAGATCTGTGAACGCACTGCCAGAGGGGTTATTCGAGACCGTTTAACCGGCCAACATGGTTCCTTCCTTGACAAACTTGCCGTGCCAGGAAAGGGCCTTTTCAATGACATGCGGTGTATGGCCGCCCCGTTGGAGGGCTTCTTCGAAGTACTCCAGAAGTTGCGGGCGATAGGAGGGATGGGCGCAGTTTTCAATGATCCGCTTGGCTCGTTCCCGAGGGCTGAGACCGCGCAGGTCAGCAAGACCTTGTTCGGTTACAATGATATCTACGTCGTGTTCCGTGTGGTCCACATGAGAGACCATGGGAACGATGCTTGAAATCTTTCCGTTTTTGGCGTAAGACTTGGTGCAGAAGAAGGTGAGGCGAGCGTTCCGGGCGAAGTCGCCAGAACCGCCGATTCCGTTCATCATCTGTGTGCCCATGACATGGGTCGAGTTTACGTTGCCGTAGATGTCCACTTCCAGGGCCGTGTTGATCGCGATGAGGCCCAGTCGGCGGATGAGGCCGGGGTTATTGGAAAGTTCCTGCGGGCGCAGGACGAGCTTGTCCTTATACTTATCGAGGTTGGACATAACCTCTTCGTGTTTTTTCGGCGATAAGGTGAAGGAGCATCCCGAGGCGACTTTGATCTTGTCAGCATCGAGCAGTTCAAAGACGGAATCTTGCAGCACTTCCGAGTAAACTTCTAAGTCTTTAAAATCGGATGAAAGGAAACCGTGGAAGACGGCATTAGCTACGGAACCGACACCCGATTGCAGGGGAGCCAGATTGGGGCCGAGGCGTCCGGCAACCACTTCGTCTTTCAGGAAGTTGAGTAGGTGTTGAGCCATGATCTCCGTCTCTTCATCGGGCGGAACGATAGCCGAGTTCACGTCCGGTTGGTCGGTCACCACGATGCCGCGGATTTTGGCAGGATCGACGGCAATAGCTGTCGTGCCGACACGCTGACCGGCTTGGGTGAGGGGGATTGGTTGACGGCTGCCTTGATGGCCGGGATCGTAAATGTCGTGAACCCCTTCCAGCGCCAATGGCTGGGCGACGTTCAGTTCAACGATGATCTCTTTCGCCTGAGAGAGAAAGATATGGGAGTTGCCCACAGAAGTGCTGGGGACGATGTGCCCTTCTTCAGTGATGGCGACCGCTTCTACGATGGCGATATCCACCGGCGGGATAGCGCCCGAGCGGAGCAGTTCGGCCGTGTGGGACAAGTGTTGGTCCATGTAATTGACATTGCCTTCATTGATGCGTCCGCGCATCCGTTTTTCTGACTGGTAGGGGAGGCGCATGTTCACGATGTTGGCTTCGGCCAAGATGCCGTCGATTTCAGAGCTGATGGATGCACCTGTATAAACGTTGACTTTGAAGGGCTTTCCCTCGCGTTTTACTCGCTCTACCAGTACCTTGGGAATTACCTTCACGTCCCCGGCGGCCGTGAAACCAGAGAGACCAAGGGTCATGCCGTCTTGAATCCAGGAACAGGCTTCCTCGGCAGTAACGACGCGTTCCTGTAAAGCTGCATTGCGCAAACGTTGGGAAAGCATTCAAAAATCCTCCTGATGTTAAAATTAACACTCAGGAGGATATCACACAAAGTTTGCGCTTTTCAGCCATTTTCTAATAAGCGAGAAAAAACAATGTTAAACGAGAAAAAATATCAAAAACCCATTAAACGACGAAAGTGACTTGCGTAACGCTGGCTGACAGGGATTTGGATTTTCCGTTTTGATTTCATCACCAGAAGAAAGGTGGAATGGAAGTCTGGAAGGATTTCAGCTACCTTATCGATATTGATGATATAGGCTCGGTGACAGCGGACAAACTGGTTCCGTGGAAGCATCCACTCCAGTTCGAAAAGGGTGTGCTTGTTTGTGTACTGGTCATCGTCGGTAAAGATGCGTGTTTTTCCATGCTCAGAGTCGATATACATAATCTGTTCCAAAGGGATGGGAATCCACCGTTCGTCTCCTTTTCCAATAAGGAACTTATGCCGGGGAAGGCGGGAAATTTCATTCGCTAAAAAAGGTGGAATAATCGCCGTCAAACAGCAGTCCTCCATGCCCATTTCGGTCAAGGGAGTGCTGATGGCGAAATAGGGAACGCCGTAGAGATCTTCCTCCATATACATGGAGATAGGGCCGCCGGCATGGAGCGCTTGCATAGACACGCTGCCTTCTTTCACCGGATCGCCAGGCTTGATTTTTAGATCCAAGGTGGAGCTAGGCTGGTAATAGACAAATTGGGACTTGTCCGCAATGGCGATAGAAACCTCCCAGGGGAGGATTCGACTCAGTACTCTAATCAAACCTTGTATGCTTTCATCCGGTAAATCCACCGAGGCCGTCCCCTTTCCTTCGAATCGGCGGGCGAGCACATCCCGCCATTATGATGCAAATACCTGCGACAAGTAGTCTTTTAAATCAGTCCGGATGGGCATGAAGTAGATGTGACCCTTCGTTTCACGGGCAAAAGCCAGGGCTTTCCGAGCGAAGTCGCTGTTCCAAGCTAGAGTGGGTTCGAAATCAGCCGGGAAGACGACATGGTTTTTCGTCTCCCAATAAGAGACTGATTTTTCGGAAGTGACCGGCGAGACCCCCCAGAATACTTCCAGTCCACCAAACAGTTCCGCGAAGATTTCCATATATCGAAGGTCAAAAAAAGGTTGAGTAAAAAAGCCGTCTGCGCCGGCGTCGATCTTGCGGCGGATATAGTCGTATTCCTTGCGCAAGCTGTCTCGGTAAGGGTCAATGGCGGCGTATACTTTGATATGAGGGAGCTCTTTCTTGAATTTTCGGATCATATCGATGCTGGTCGTCGGGTAGACCTTTCGGGTCATGCTCTGGGGAGGATCGCCTGTCAAGACCAGCACTTCCGTTATCTCGTTCTGCTGCAGTGTCTCCATCATAGGCAGGGGGTCTTGGGTGCTTATGTCGATGGCCCGGAGATGGGGGATGGCCGTCGGATAGTAGCGTTTGACTACAGTGCAGGCGTCCCAGCTTCGGAGGTCGAAACGTAACAGATCGGGAACGTTAATCCCGTTCACTTCGGGAAACTCTTTTTTTATCAATTCCAGTTCGGAAATCAGAGCCTCTTCCGAACGAGGAACTAATTCAACGGCGATCCGAGTCATCGCTTCAACCTCCCAAATATTCTTAGCTATTACCTCAGTGTAGGCAATAATTGCAGTTTCAGCAAGTATGAAAAATGTAAAAAAAACGTCCCCTTATTTGGGGGCGTTTTTTAATTGATTCGGTAGACAAAAGTGGACTAGGCAAATCGGATATTTCCCGGTTCCATCGCTTCAATGGCAGCCAACGCCTCAATGCGCATCCCTGTGGCACGCAGTTGTTCAGCACCTCGTTGGAAGCGCTTTTCGATGACGATGCCGGCACCAGCCAGGCGGGCGCCGCTCTGTTTGACGATGTCTACAAGTCCTTTCAATGCCTCTCCGTGAGCGAGGAAGTCATCGATGATCAGCACCGTATCGTCCGGTTGGAGATAGCGTTTAGAGACAGTGATGTCCACAGACTCTTGGCGAGTGAAAGAGTAGATCTGGGAGCGGTAGACATCATTTTGGGTGCTCGCTTTTTTCTTTTTAGCAAAGACGACCGGAACGCCTAAAGTAAGTCCGACGGCAGAGGCTACCACGATGCCTGATGCTTCTACAGTGAGCACCCGCGTGATACCGGCATCGGTAAAGCGGGTTGCCAGTTCTTCACCCATGCGCATGATAAAAGCCGGATCAAGCTGGTGATTTAAAAAGGAATCCACTTTTAAAATATTGCTTCCAATTACTTCGCCATCGACGAGGATACGCTCTTTTAATTCCTGCATGACTTTCGACTCCCGCCTTGTTCAACAAAATTCAACAATAATCGACAAATTGATATGAATCAAAGTATATCATATGAACATCAAAGAATCTCTATCTTAGTACTGTGATGACCGACTATTTTCCGGTTGGCATATAGAAGGATGATCGCTTTGTAACCATGATTACCCCCAGGTAAAGTTTGAAAAAAGGAAACGCCGCTGCTCTGGAGAATAAAACTGAAAAAGACTACCTACAGGGGGTATAAAAATGAGTAGAAGAAATATTCGCTTTCGCGGGGTCATCCGTAGCGGGACAGCGATTGAAATTTTCGGCAATATGATCCCAAGTTTGCTCATGCTCAAGCGAGATCCTCGCGCATGGTGGCGGCGGTGGAAGGAAAAGGGACGTCAAAAACCGCTGCCGACCATAGAGGAACTGCTGCAACGCCCTGATGATATGGGACGTATCGGTTCGACCTATCTGTTTATTCACCGTTGGAAGGGTGATGAATTCGATTTAGATGCCTTTCAACGAAGCCAGGACTTTTTAGCTGACTTAGAGCGCCTGTTACAGGCTCAGAGACGATCCTTCCGAATTTTTACGCCCCTTTCTCCCAAAACGAATCTGCCTGAGTTGGCGGAGAAAGCTCGGTTAGGCAACTTATCCCCCTTTGGCTTGCTCGTTCACTGGCGCTTTGGTCCCCGGATTTTGATCACGGGAGCGGAAATCGAAGAGGAGCTTCCGGTTTTGTTAAAAGAACAATTAGGACAGGGCGGCTGTACGGACTGCGAACTTTGTTTGAAGGTTTGCCCCCAAGAGCCATTGCGTACAGGAGAGGTGGATCTCACGAAATGTGAGGGATGCAGCCGCTGTATCAAGTGTTGTCCCATAGGAAAGCAATAGTTTTTCAACATAAAATATAATTTTCTGTAGGAAATTCCAGGTTTTTGGCGAATAAAAGAATGAATAAGGCAAATGGGGAGGGGAACAAGTGCGAGTACCGTCTTTTTTACCGGTTTCGTCCTTGCTTTTGTTGTTGTCCATTGTCTTTGTAGGTTGTGGAGCAACTCCCGCTCCGTCTGCACTGTCTCAAGCGGAAGTACCGTCTCAGACGAGTGCCCCCTTACAGGATCCACCGGCTCAGGTTCCGAATTCCCCATCGACCTCGCCGTCCCTTTCCTCGGCAGAAGGAGCAGACCGCCTTTCTTCTCCCACAAGCACGCAAGTGCAGTCGCCGCTCAAGCAACCCGGTGAAGCTGTCTCTGCTGAAATTCGTCAACAGGCTGTAGATCTATTTGAAAAGGGCTATTACATTTTTGACATGGAGCAGGGACCGAACCGGTTAAAAGATTCCATCGCCTTATACGATCAGGCGCTGAAACTCGATCCCGATTGTTACCAGGCTTATACGGGCAAAGGGATCGCTGTGGCTTTTCAAGGAGATCTGAATTCAGCTCTACGTTGGTTAGATCGAGCGATTGCGCTGAAACCGAACTACGCTTTTGCCTATTATAACAAAGGCCTTGCCTTAAAATACCACGGTCATTTCGATGACGCACTCCCTTGGTTTGACAAGGCGCTGGAATATGACTCCGAACATGCCTGGACCTATTTCGGCAAGGCGTCCATTTTGGATTCGCAAGGGAAGACCCAAGAGTGTCTAGAGAACTTAGCCAAGTCGATAGAACTGATGCCTTATTGCAAGGTGACAGCTAAAGAAAAGGCTGACGAAGATTTTGGTCATGTAAAGAATTTGCCCGAATTCAAGCGTCTCCTCGATCAATAGGAAAATCCAGCCCCGGTGAGAGAAAAGAGATATCGCAATTAGGGGCTTCTAATTCATGAAAGCAGGGTGAAAACCAATGATCACGGAAAGAGAACTGTTCCGAACGCTGCAAGCATTCCACGAGTGCGCTATGGCGACAGTGTCCCGTGTGGGGCAACGAACCAACTTAACTCATACGCAGTTACAGATTATGAATCACATCCATTTTCGCGGACTGGCTCTGCAAAAAGAAATGCGTAAATTGTTTCACTTGACCCAAGGAGCCCTTTCGACGGCCTTGAAAGACTTGGAAAAACAAGACTTGATCAACCGGACCCAAAGTCCGGTTGATCAGCGGGAATGGGTCATCTCCCTTTCTGCCAAGGGAGAAGCCTTGATTCATGAAATCGGCCAACCTTTGTTTGCACAATTGAGAGATTTGGTGACGAATAACCCCGAAGAAGTGAAAGGTCTGATCGAGTCCGTAGAATGGTTCACGAATAAGTTTACCAGTAATGACGTATAAGATTAAAAAACTGGGAATAAATTCAGAGAAGATAAGGCACAGAAAAGATAAGGGAAAGAAATATGCCCTTGCCGTAAATGGCAAGGGCATTCTGCTCCCCTTGGATCGAAAACGGTTGCGTTGGGCTTGTTTCTAACGAGTTCCATCGGGTTAGAATCCTGAAGGACAAACCCCATCGCAGCCTGAAGCGCCGCAGGAAGAGTTGCAAGTCGAGGTCACCAAAAAACCGGGTTCATCGTCGCTGTCGTCATAGATGATGCGAACTCCCGAAAGGTATTCCTTGCTCACACTGTCGGCGACAAAAGATATGCCGCCAGACTCAAAGACAACATCGTCCCGCTTAACTTCCCATTCGAGCCCCAGTTCGTACGAGGAATGTTCGCGACTGAGGGCATAGATGCGTATGTACCGAGCATTGTTTTCTGTAAGCAGCCCTTTTAACATTTCCTGAGCTTTCTCCGTCATTGCGATCACGAACCGGACCACCTCCCCTCTTGATTGTACGCTCTAGCCGCTGAAAATCAATATAAAAAAGGCGGCCCTGTTAATAAAGCGGCACGCCTTCCTTGAGACGAAAGAATTTTCCGTTTTCCAACAATACACAGGTTTCCGCGGAGACCTGTGTCATCGTCCCCGCCCGTGATTCCGTTGCAGCCAGGGCACTGCCTTCTGTCAGAGCTTTATCCATGTGTGAAGGCCGCTAAACCCGCTGCAACGATGATGATAAACATGAGCGACATCAAGTCCCAGTCTTGTGGCGTCCATTTTGCTTTACTGGCACAGGGTCTCATCGGCTTCACCTCGCTTCGGTTCTGAAGTATACTTATTAGACAGAAATGACGGTGGAAAAGTTCCCTGCCGATTCATTCTTTCCTTCCGAACACCTCCTGGTGTAGGATGCCGCATCCCCTGCGATTTCATAACTGCAAAACCAAATGCGAACCAAGTTGAAGGAGGCAGCGCCAAGTGTCTAAAAAACTATGGGGTGGCCGTTTCGAAAAAGGGACGGACAAAGTCGTCGAGGATTTTCATTCTTCGATTCGTTTTGACCAGCGATTGTACAAGCAGGATATCCGGGGCTCCATCGCCCATGCGCGTATGCTCGGCCGCCAAGGGATCATTGCCGCGAGTGAAGCGGAACAGATCATCGAGGGTCTGGAAAAGATCCTGGCCGATATCGATGCGGGCCTTGTTGAGTTTGATGTGGCCGCCGAAGACATTCATATGAACATCGAAAAGATCCTCACTGAACGCATCGGTGACGTCGGCAAAAAGCTGCATACCGGTCGCAGCCGCAATGACCAAGTCGCCCTCGATGTGCGGCTCTATCTGCAAGACGAGATTGTCGAAACAGACCGGCTCCTGCAAGAGCTGATTACGGTGCTGTTGGAGCGGGCTGAAGAACATGTGGATACGATCATGCCCGGTTACACCCATTTACAAAAAGCACAGCCCATCACTTTGGCTCATCATCTTCTGGCCTATGTGCAGATGTTTGGCCGCGATCGCAGCCGCTTAGCCGACTGTGCGAAACGTTTCAATATTAGTCCCTTAGGCTCAGGTGCTTTGGCAGGGACCACCTTCCCCTTGGACCGCATGGCAGTAGCCCAGGAACTCGGTTTTGACGGTATCACCGAAAACAGCCTTGACGGTGTTTCAGACCGGGATTTCGCTATCGAATTCTGTGGCGCTGCTTCGCTCATCATGATGCACCTGTCCCGCTTCTGTGAGGAGATTATCCTTTGGAGCAGTCAGGAGTTCTCCTTCATCGAACTCGATGACGCCTATTCGACCGGCAGTTCCATGATGCCCCAGAAGAAAAACCCCGATGTAGCCGAACTGATCCGGGGCAAGACCGGCCGTGTCTATGGGGATCTGATGGCCTTATTGACCGTCATGAAGTCTCTGCCTCTCGCATATAACAAGGACATGCAGGAAGATAAAGAGAACCTCTTCGATGCGGTTGATACGGTCAAAGGCTGTCTCGCTGTCTTTACACCGATGATTCGCACGATGCGTGTACAGAGCGACCGGATGAAGGCGGGTGCCAAAGGCGGTTTCACCAATGCCACGGACGTGGCCGATTATCTGGCCAAAAAAGGCGTCTCTTTCCGGGAAGCCCATGAGATCGTCGGGAAGATGGTTCTCATGTGCGTGCAAAAGAGCGTCGCCCTGGAAGACCTAAGCTTCGAAGACTTCCGCGCTTGCTCGGAAGCCTTTGAAGAGGATGTGTTCGACGCCATTCGAGTGGAACGGTGTGTTGCCGACCGGAAAGTGCCCGGCGGTCCCGCTCCCGATGCAGTGAAAGCAGCGATTCAGGCGGCACGGGAACGACTGGGTTAGTCATTCGACTTTAAATGATGAATTATGTTTGAAAATAGTTATTGAAGCCTTCTGGCTTCCGTGATATGGTGTAAGTGTCGGGTTATTTCCCAATCAACGTCGGAGGTGAAATCAAACGTGGCTTACAAGATTTCCGATGCCTGTGTTAACTGTGGCAGTTGTGTAGACGCATGCCCCGTAGGTGCTATTGAGAAAGGCTCCGATATTTATTGCATCAACGACAATTGTATCGACTGTGGTTCCTGTGTCGACACTTGCCCGGCCGGCGCAATCAGCGAAGGGTAAGACATAATTTGCTGGTCTGGTGTGTTAATTAGATTATCCCCAGGAGAAAGGGAGGTGAAACCATGTATAAAATCGACGCTTCCAAATGCACCGCTTGCGGCGCTTGCGTTAGCGGCTGCTACACCAACGCTATCGTTGAAGCTAACGGCAAATACACCATCACCGAAGATTGCGTAGATTGCGGCGTTTGCCAAGACTCCTGCGCAGCTGATTGCATCAGCGCCTAATCGAACATAACCATCCGACGCCCTTTGACCGACTAGGTTGAAGGGCGTCTTTTTTTTTAGAAAAACTTTGGGGAAGGAGTGGGAGAGTGTAAAGACTCTTTTTCCAAAGATTGAATGAATATTTTCATAACAAAAAGGATTTTGGCACTAGAAATCGAATATGTACCCTTTGAGCTTCCCTGATGGAAGAACGGTAGTTTGTACTGGCAGCGACAAAAAAGTAGGTTATTTTAGGTTTGCCTCGAGTGACCACAGCGTTGTCATGTACATTTGCAGCAGCAGTATGGGAGGATGGAAGCACGATGAGGTGCGAACGTTTGGGCAACCGAGCAGTCTACCCTGAGCCGCGATGGACGGATTTTGGGAAGACCTGTACTTTGGCTGTCCTTTTTCATTTGGGTCCTGCCAGTGAGGAGATGAGCTCATGATTTGGAATCAAGAGATGGAGTGCATGGATCGCGATTCATTGCGAGAACTGCAGTTGACGCGGTTAAAAGAGACGATTCGTCGAGTCTATGAGCGGGTGCCCTTCTATCGCCAGCGTTTTGACGAGCGGGGCTTGCGCCCAGAAGATCTGAAATCACTGGAAGACATTCGAAAGTTCCCCTTCACCACGAAACAGGAGTTGCGGGAAAATTACCCCTTCGGCATGTTCGCTGTGCCGAAAAAGGAATTGGTCCGTCTCCATGCCTCTTCCGGGACCACGGGCAAACCTGTCGTCGGAGCATATACCCGAGGTGATCTGGAACGCTGGTCAGAACAGGTGGCCCGCGTGGCTGCCATGGCAGGCGTGACCGATGAAGACACCGCCCAGATCGCCTTCACCTATGGACTGTTCACAGGGGGCTTCGGCCTCCATTATGGTCTGGAAAAGCTAGGATGCACCTTGGTTCCTGCGTCAGGCGGAAATACACAGCGCCAGATCATGCTGATGCAGGATTTTGAGACGACGGTGCTCGTATGTACGCCTAGCTACAGCCTGCACATGGCCGAGGAAGCCCGGGCGATGGGAATCGACCCCACAAAACTACCTCTGCGGGTAGGTCTTTTCGGATCGGAACCGTGGTCGGAAGGGCTGCGCCGGGAGATCGAGAACGCCTGGGGGATCAAAGCCTACGATAACTACGGTTTGACGGAATTAGGCGGCCCTGGTGTGGCCGGAGAATGTGAATACACCCATGGGCTCCATATCCTAGAAGATCACTTCTTCGTCGAGGTGATCCATCCAGAGACGGGGGAGCCCGTGGAAGATGGCAAAGAAGGGGAACTGGTCTTCACGACGCTGACGAAAGAAGGTTTCCCGATCATTCGCTACCGGACGAAAGATATCAGTTGCCTCGATCAGACGCCCTGTCCCTGCGGGCGGACTACGGTGCGCATGCGTCGGGTGACAGGCCGGTCCGATGATATGCTCATCATTCGAGGCGTCAATGTCTTCCCGTCGCAGATCGAGAGCGTCCTCATGGAATTCGAAGGGGTAGCTCCCCACTATCTCCTCGTCGTGGATCGTCAAGGCTTCCTGGATAACTTGGAAGTACGGGTCGAACTGGCCGAAGGCTCCTTTACCGATGTCTATAGGGAGTTGGAATCGCTGACAGCAGCGATCCGCGACCGCCTGAAAACGGTCCTTTCGGTCAACGCCAAAGTCCGCCTCGTAGAGCCGCGTTCTCTCGAACGGACGCCCGGAAAGGCCAAGCGGATTCTAGATCTGCGTCCGAGGGAATAGACGTTTCAGGTCCTCCTTGTCCCAAGTGAACATCGCCGGAACCCTTAGCGAATGGAGTTACTACCTCCTGACTTAGCATAATGTTCCTACGACGGTAAGACGATTACTGATTACATAGAAAAGTGGTGATTGGCTTTGAAGACGCTTCTGACTGGTAACGAAGCGATTGCACGGGGCGCCTATGAGTACGGCGTGACCGTCGCCGCTGCCTACCCCGGTACGCCGAGCACAGAGATTCTCGAAAACATCGCCAAATATCCCGAGATTTACAGCCAGTGGTCCCCGAACGAAAAAGTGGCTATGGAAGTCGGTATCGGCGCCTCTATCGCCGGTGCTCGCAGCTTAGTCGCCATGAAGCACGTAGGGGTCAACGTCGCTGCTGACCCTTTGTTTACGGCTGCCTACACAGGTGTTCGCGGCGGTCTCATCCTTGTATCTGCCGATGACCCTGGCATGCATTCCTCTCAGAACGAGCAAGACAACCGGTTCTACGCGCCCTTTGCCAAAATCCCCATGCTGGAACCTTCTGATTCGCAGGAAGCCAAAGACATGGTCAAAACCGCTTTGGAGATTTCTGAGAACTTCGACACGCCTGTCCTGTTGCGCATCACCACTCGTATTGCTCACTCGCAGAGCCTCGTTGAGTTGACCGAGCCTCAAGAACGGTCCGTCAAGCCCTATAAAAAGGACGCCAAAAAGTATGTCATGATCCCGGCCCATGGCCGTACTCGCCGTGTGTTTATCGAAGAACGAGATAAACAATTGGCCGCCTACAGTGAATCGTCAGACCTGAACCGCATTGAAATGGCAGATCCCTCCTTCGGCGTTATCACGTCAGGCATCGCCTACCAATACGTGCGGGAAGCTTTCCCGCAAGCGTCGATCCTACGCATCGGCATGACTCATCCCATACCGGCCAAGAAAATCCTTGACTTCGCCGCATCGGTTGACGTGCTTTTCGTAGTCGAAGAGCTGGAACCTTACCTGGAAAACCAGATCAAGGCTTTAGGCGTCTCCGTCATCGGTAAGGACATCCTTCCGCCTTACGGAGAACTTTCGGTGAGTTTGGTCAAGGCAAAAATACTCGCCGCACTCGGTGCCAATGTAGAAACAGCCGAAGAAGGGACCTCCGAAGGGACAACGGCTGGTGAGGCAACGGGTATCGCCGAAAGCGCAGCCGCTTCTGACTGCGACTGTGGCGACGCGATAAAGCCTTTTGAAGCGCCTGTCCGGCCGCCGGTCATGTGTCCCGGCTGCCCTCACCGGGGATTATTCTACGTCTTAAAAGACCTTCGACTCGTCGTCTCCGGTGATATCGGCTGTTATACCCTAGGAACAATGCCGCCGCTCGAAGCGATGGATACTTGCGTCTGCATGGGTGCCTCTGTCTCAGGCGCCTTAGGCATGGAAAAAGCCAACCCTGCCTTGAAAGGCCGACTGGTGGCAGTCATCGGCGACTCCACCTTCCTCCATTCAGGGATCACCGGCCTCATGGATATCGTCTACAACGGCGGGACCTCGACGGTCATCATCTTAGATAACTCCATCACCGCCATGACAGGACATCAGCATAACCCCTCCACGGGGCAGACCTTAATGGGACAAGAGGCGCCAGCCGTCGATATGGTGGCCCTCGTCAAAGCTCTCGGTGTCAAACGGGTCGTGGAAGTGGATCCTCTCGATGTGGACAAGGTAAAGCAAGTCGTCAAGGCCGAAGTGGCTGCAGAAGAACCTTCCGTCATCATCACGCGTCGTCCCTGCGCTCTCATCGTCAAAAATACAGAAAAGCCGCTGCAGGTGGAAGGATGCAAAGGCTGTAAGGCCTGCATTCGCCTAGGCTGCCCGGCACTGTCTTTTGACCGGGCCACTCGCAAGGCTGTCGTCAACAGTGCCCTTTGTACAGGCTGCGGCGTCTGTGCCAGAGTCTGTATGTTCGACGCGCTGCGAAAGGGGGACGAGTAAGATGAAACAAGGGATGAACATACTCCTCGTCGGTGTCGGCGGACAAGGGACCATCCTGGCGTCGAAAATCTTGTCCCACGTCGCTCTTGCCCAGGGATTTGACGTGAAAATGTCTGAAATCCATGGGATGGCCCAGCGAGGCGGTTCCGTCGTTACACAGGTACGCATCGCCGAAAAAGTGTACGGGCCGATCATCGAACCAGGTGAAGCGGATGTGCTGGTGGCTTTCGAAAAGCTGGAGGCCTACCGCTGGGCCCATATGCTTAAACCGGGCGGCACCCTCATCATCAATGATCAGAAGATTGAGCCCCTGCCAGTGCTCATCGGCACGGCAACCTATCCGGAAACTATCTTCGATGATATCCAACAGCGTGTGGAAAAGGTCACCATTGTACCGGCTCTCGAAATCGCCACCGGCCTCGGTAATGCTAAGGCCAGCAACGTGGTCTTGATGGGCGTATTGGCGGCGTCCATGGACATCCCCCGGCAATGCTGGGATGAAGCCTTAGAAGCTAAAGTGCCGGCTCGTTTCCTGGAGCTGAACCAGAAGGCTTTCCAGGCTGGCTACGACTATATCAGTTGTTCCTAGCGAACGAGGAACTGAAAAAGATGCATACCTGAAATAAGCAAGAAGCCCCTGCTCCGGTAAAATGCCGCTGCAGGGGCTTCTCTTTTTCAAAAGGGGAAGGCGTCCTCAAATCCCCCGACATAAGTTAAGAGGAGGAATCAGCGAAGACAGGAGGCAAAGCATATGACCCTTCTATCGAGAGATCTCCGGCATGTTTTAGATGGCATCATACGAAACGACATGACCTTTAAAACGGGAAAAATGAATGAGTTACGCCAATGGCTGGCCCCGCTCATGGCTGTAGAAAACCGCTCCTTTGAAGAGCGATCCCGCCATACGGTCGCTTTCATCTTAGAAAAATTAATCGGGGAGCCGCAATCGCACAGCCGGAAAGAGTTGCTCCAGTGGTACTTGCACGAATCTCTTTATTTTCTCTCTGATTCGAGTCTAGCGCAGGCAGTAGCTGCACAACTGCGTTGTCCCCAAAAAAGTACCCCGAAGCTCCGAGCGCAGGTGGAAAACTATGACCGTGACGCCGCCGTCGCCTATGCCAACCGCTACTACAAAAACCATAACCCCGCCTATCCTGATTTTGACGACCAGCCAGGGGAAGGCGGGAATTGTGCCAACTTCATCTCGCAATGCCTTTTCGCCGGCGGCATGCCTTGGATTGAAGGTCCATTGGACCGATACACTTGGGCCCAGTACTGGTGGTGCAAGCCCGGTGCCACCGATCGAGATGGCGATCAACGCATCACCTTAACCTGGAAAGTGACGACGGCTTTTCGAAACCACTGGTCAAAACGGGTATCCAAGTACTCGCTGCATTCGTCCCAAGAGATCATTCAAAATTGGCCGAAGTGGTGGCAGGTACTGGAACGGGGCGATTTTATCCAATTGGCCTATCCTAGCGGGGCACCCTATCATACGCTGATGCTCGTTCGCAAGACGGAAAAGGACTGGTTGCTCGCCGCCCAGACCGATGACACGAACAGCCAGTCCATGTATGGAACGATCTATACGATGCAGGCGTCCGGAGAAAAGGTGCATATCTATCAAATGGGATGACTATTAAAAAAGCATGTAATATTTAGCACAAAATTTTATGAAACGAAAAATCTCTTGCAGGAGTTTCCCGAAATTTGTCGAAAGATAATTACGTAAATTTTGGATCCATTACTGGTCTGACAATCGGTGCACCAGGAAATGGAAACAGATATGGTATGCTTTGACTTTTTCCCAAAAAGAGACTAGTATAGGTAACGATAGGGATGAGGGGCCTCTGAACATGGATGCTTGGAGGACCCGGGATGGTTGAACAGGCTGAATGGATCAGGAGGGATGGTCAACTGGAGACAAACAGGGAGAAGCGATTTGCTGGCAAAAGACTGATGGCGATCCTCGCTCACCCCGATGACGAATCTTTCGGCATGGGGGGGACTTTAGCCCGGTACAAGGATTTGGGCGTCGAAACGGTGCTGGTCTGCGCCACCCGTGGCGAAGCAGGCAAGTGTGGCGACCCGCCCCTTTGCTGGCCTGAGGATCTTGGACAATTCCGGGAAGAGGAAACACGTCGGGCCTGTGCGGTGCTGCAAATCGATCACCTTCACTTTTTGGACTACCGTGACCAGGACACGAATGTGGCGCCTCCTTGGGAAATCGTCGGAAAAATGATCGCATTGATTCGCCGCTATCGTCCCGACGTTCTGGTCACTTTTGGACCGGAGGGGTTGTCGGGGCATAAAGATCACACGTCGATCAGCCACTATGCTACGATGGCATACCTGTTGAGTGGTTCGACCGATGCGTATCGAGGATATGAGCCGTATCAATGCCCATACTTATACTATATTTGTTTGCATCCCGGCATAAGTCGAACGATGGGACGAGGCTTTAGTCGTCCTACTTCACAGATACACGTGGCTGTACCGGTTCGGCAGTACCTACCGCAGAAGCGGGCTGCCATCGACTGTCACCAGACCCAGATCGGGTCCATCCGCCGCATCGGATACCTCAGCGGCCCCTCTATCGACGATCCGGAAGTGGATCAATTGCGTTCCTTTGAATATTACCATCAAGTGTTTCCACAGATCCCTTTGCGGGATGATGGGGAAGGAATGCGTAGCGAGCTTTTCGAATAAAAAGTTTCGCGTAGGAAGAAAGACAGAATAGGGAGGGTCTCGTTGAACATGGCTGAGTACAAATACGCTCAGGTTCCTGTGCAGGGAGAAGCCATTCAGTACGTTAATGGCAAACTTCAGGTGCCCGATCAGCCCATTATCCCCTTTATCGAGGGAGATGGTACGGGGCCCGATATCTGGCGCGCATCGCAAGCTGTTTTCGATGCTGCCGTGGAAAAGGCCTACGGCGGAAAAAAGCGCATCTCCTGGATGGAAGTTTACGCCGGTGAAAAATCGAAAAACCTTTACGACACCTGGCTGCCTGATGAAACGGTAGAAGCTTTTAAGGAGTTTCGTGTCGGCATCAAAGGTCCCTTGACGACCCCCGTCGGCGGTGGTTTCCGTTCCTTAAACGTGACACTCCGTCAAGTCATGGACCTCTATGCCTGTGTCCGCCCGGTTCGCTATTTCCAAGGCGTACCGAGTCCGGTGAAAGCGCCGGAAAAAGTGGATATGGTTATTTTCCGGGAAAACACCGAAGACGTCTATGCCGGTCTCGAATGGAAAGCCGGTTCGGAGCAAGCCCAAAAAGCGGTAGAGTTCTTCCGCAATGAACTGGGCGTCAAGATCCTCAAAGACGGTACTGCGTTGGGCCTCAAGCCTATCAGCGAAGTGGGATGCAAGCGGTTAATCCGCAAAGCGATCCAATTTGCCGTCGACCATAACCGTAAAAGTGTCACCTTGGTTCACAAAGGCAATATCATGAAATTTACCGAAGGTGCCTTTAAGGACTGGGGTTATGAATTAGCCAAAAGCGAATTCGCTGATCAGACGATCACCGAAGCGGACCTGTGGGATACCTACAACGGTAAAGTGCCGGAAGGTAAGATCGTCATCAAAGACCGAATTGCTGACAATATGTTCCAACAAGCCCTCCTCCGTCCCGACGAGTATGACGTGCTCGCCACGACAAACCTCAACGGGGACTATCTGTCGGACGCGCTCGCTGCGCAAGTAGGCGGTCTCGGTATCGCTCCAGGCGGTAACATATCCGATGAATACGCTGTTTTTGAAGCCACCCATGGAACTGCACCCAAGTACGCCGGGTTGGATAAAGTCAACCCCGGATCGGTCATCCTATCGGGTGTAATGATGTTAGAACACATGGGATGGCAAGAAGCGGCCGATATGATCATCAAAGGCCTCGAAGCCGCCATCCAAGACAAAGTGGTCACCTACGACCTGGCCCGCCAGATCGAAGGCGCCCAAGAAGTAAAAGCGTCCGAATTCGCCCAAGCTGTCATCGACCGGATGAGCTGCTAACAGGCGACTAACATATTGGCTACGTTGGAGCCAGGAAGGGGACAAAACAACAAAATGGCACGCAAAAAGATTACCATCATCGGTGCCGGTAACGTAGGCGCCACTGCGGCACACTGGGCTGCATCCAAAGAACTGGGGGATATCGTCCTCCTCGATGTCGTAGAAGGAGTTCCCCAAGGAAAAGCCTTGGATTTGATGGAAGCTTCCCCGGTAGAAGGCTTTGATGCCAACATCATCGGTACCAACGATTACGCCGACACGGCAAACTCCGATGTCATCGTGATCACCGCCGGTATTGCCCGCAAACCTGGCATGAGCCGCGATGACCTCATTGCCACGAACACTAAGATTGTGGCTGATTGTGCGAAAAAGTCTGCTGCTGTTTCGCCCAATGCCATCATCATCATCGTCTCGAACCCCCTCGATGCGATGACTTATGTCGCCCAAAAAGCCAGCGGATTCCCGACGAACCGTGTCTTCGGTATGTCTGGAATTCTCGATTCGGCCCGCTATAAAACCTTCATTGCTATGGAAATGGGCTGCTCTGTCGAAGACGTCACCGCTTTTGTTCTCGGCGGTCATGGCGACGACATGGTTCCCCTGGTCAGCTACACCTATGTCGGCGGTATTCCCATCCGTCAACTGTTGCCGGAAGACAAAATTCAAGCCATGGTCCAACGCGCCCGTACCGGCGGTGCTGAAATCGTAGGCTACCTGAAAACCGGCTCCGCCTATTATGCCCCCTCCGCTTCTGTCATCCAGATGGTCGAATCCATCTTGAAGGACAAAAAACGGATTCTGCCTGTCGCTGCATACCTCAATGGCGAATACGGCTATGAAGGCGTATACACCAGCGTTCCCGTCATGCTCGGCGCCAAAGGCGTAGAGAAAGTCTTTGAGATCGAACTGGCTGATGAAGAAAAAGGATTGTTGGCCAAATCGGTTGAATCTGTAAAAAGCCTGATCGCCGTCACCGGATACTAATCGTCACCGGAAAACGGTTTTTAAGGATTCCCGCTAACCTACAACAATCCCGCTTCGAACAACAAGAAGAGAGCGGGCCGGTCCCACTAGGGATCGGCCCGCTTTTTGTAAATAAGGGGTGATGCTGGAAGCCTATGTTCTTCTGATTAGGCGCTAACCGTCTTTCCACAGGATTTTGGTTTGACACAAAGTTCACAGGAGCCGTCACCCGTAGCTTGGCAGGTCAGCGCTTCGATCTCCACAGGTACATAAAGGGTTTCCCAGACGCCGCGCAAAAGAGCGCGGTGCAGGGAGCAGGTCAAAGGATGGTACTTCTCCGCAGCTTCCCGGAAGGTGCAGTTGCGCATACGGATGACTGTCTTCGTCTCATCATGACTCACGACCGATACCGATAACGATTCGATGGACTGCAACTCTGATAAAGGGTGGGAATCGTTGGGGATGTTCCGGCTTGGAGTTGCCAAAGCAGCTTGAGCTATGCGAACGCCATGAACGTAACCGACCTTTTCCAACGACGCCAAGGCGCCGGCACCGAGTTCACTTAAGGCATCAAGAGTAAGTTCGCAAAGCAATTGGTATTCCCGCGGCGGGAAATGAAGAGAAATCGCTTTTTGGCGAAGCCTATAGATTCGGCCCGGTCGACCCGGCATCGATTGGTGGTCCCAGCCGGACTCTAACAGCCCGATTTCTTCTAGTTTGGACAAGTGCAAGCGAGCCACATTCGGATGTATGGAAAATTCCTGTGCGATATCCTTCACAGTACAGGTGGCATTCGGATGGTTGACTATAAATTGATAAATAGAGAACCTGGTTTTATCGGCAAAGACAGAACTAACTTTTTGGGCATCCTCGAACACCCTGCTCACCTCATTTGCAACGAACATCGCTGTCCGTCGCGTAAATTGTATTATCACCTTTTCTATTATAAAAGAAGTGAAAATAAATAGAAAGGCAACAATGACAATATTCGCGGGCAGTTCGACTGATATGCGGGTAAGAGATCGGATTGGATTGAGACAAAATGTCACGCTAAACAGGGCATATTTCGAGACGTAATTATTGCCATCGCTATATTAGTGCTTGATACATTATTATCACCATAGTATGATCAAAGCATGGACTATGATCATTGTCATAGCAAATATGATGTTTCTACTTTACAATTTGGAATACAAGTCATAGAACGATTCGGTAAAGGAGTGCCGATTATGAGTACGAAGGATCACGGCTTCTATAACATTAAGGCTGTTGAAAAAATGACCGGTGTCGCTGCGGGCACGCTCAGAGTCTGGGAACACCGTTATCAAGTGATCAATCCGGATCGGAACAAAGCAGGCTACCGGGTTTATTCTCAGGAAGACGTACAGACGATTCAGTGGCTGGCGCAACAAGTGAAAAACGGTGTGACGATCGGTCAAGCCGTTAAAATGCTCCATCAGCGTGATGTACTTCGCCCGATCAGCCCCTTAGTCGATACAGGGAAAGATGCCTTGGGTGAATTACACCGCCGGATCGTATTAGCCCTGGATGATTATGATGAGCAAAAAGCCAGTGCCGCTATGGAAGAGGCCTTGAGTCTCTTCAGTATGGAACGGGTCGCTATCGAGCTGATCCTGCCCATCCTGCAGGAACTGGGTGAGCGATGGGCCCGCCGGGAAGTGTCCGTAGCACATGAACACTTTGCCTCGAACTTTTTCCGGGCTCGTCTGTCTGCGATGTTAAGCGCTCTGCCGGCAAACCGGGAGCTTCCTCTCGTCGTCGCCGCTTGCGTATCGGGAGAACACCACGACCTAGGGCTGCTCATCTTCTCCATCTACCTGCGCCGTCGCGGTTTCCGCGTCATCTATCTGGGGCAGGATCTGCCCACGGAAGACCTTTATGAAGTGGCCAAAGAGATGCGGCCTCGCCTAATCGCTCTATCCGTCGGTTCTCGACTGCTCGTACCGGAAGTATTGCTTATCCATGAGAACCTGACTGAACTCGCTAAAGCAGAAGGATTCCCGCTACGCACCTGTGTCGGTGGACGCGGCATCGACTATGACGGCGATGCCCAGAACCTGTTGGGGAATTCTTATATCAGTGGAACGATTGAGGCTTGGGATGAATGGTTGCGGAATTTGGATTAATCGGTAAGTTACTTTCCATTATTAGCGAAAGTTAATTCCGGTGAATAAGGAAGAAGGCTACCCTTTTTGAGGGTGGCCTTCATTTTTTGTACCGATTAATACAAGAATGCTTTCATTCGATGACAGCCCTTTAATTTTAATATGCCTACTTTTGTAGATTAATACTCAGCCCGCCAACCCTTGTCGGTCAAAACCAGGCGGAGTTGTACTTTTGCCTCGTCCCCAAAATAGTTGGGGACGATACCGGAGATGGTAATCGTCGTCGGGTTTGACTGAGAAGGATGATGTTCTGTCACTTGTACGTCCTTCGCTAGAAAAAGCATGGGTGGTCCTTCCGAGTAGAATCCCCAAGGTAAATTAGGCATCAACTCGGACCCTGATCTCCAGATATCCTCGATCATCCCCTCTGTCCAGTAAGGGGATAAAAGCTTTATCAAGTCATCTTTACTCTTGATCGTCACCGGCTTCAGCCCGTTCTCATGTAGCCATTGAGGGTTTTGAACAAAAAGGGCTATGGCCAGTTGTTTGTCGGCTTCCTTCGCTAAATGGACGAACTGATCGTCTGTTAAGATGTTGCTGACAGAAGGGTGGGGAGACTCTGCAGTGATGGTACTCCGATAAAGGGGAATTTCCGATGAAGTGATAGAGGAATTGATAGTTGAGGGAACAACCCTGTCCTGGGATATAGTGATTTCCGGTCTTGTCGCCCCATAAGCCTCCGTATTCGACAATGAGAGCGTCAGGAACGGAAGTAACGAGCAGAGCGGAAGATACCATAAGAGAACCTGCCGATGGTGTCTCATGCGTCTTCCTCCTTTTTCCATATCACTGGTATATATTCAACAAAATCAGTAAATATGCAGACCCCATACTATGAATAAAATGATTGCATTTATGACTGCAAACTTAGCAATGTGAATATATTTCTTTTCTTTAGTGGCAATAATTGCTTGCCAGCCGATTTTTTGCGAGGTAAGATAAACTCAATCGGAAAAGCGTATAAAGAGTACGGGTTTCCAGTGTGTAAAGCGGACAAGAGGTTTGAGACCTTTTGTTCGCTTTCCGCATTTTGTGAAGAATTAGAAAATTTAGGGGTGAGATTAGATGCCAACAGAGGATACCTTTTACGGACATCTGCAGCGCCGCGGTGTCAATCGGCGAGACTTTTTAAAATTTTGTACGGTGATGGCGGCATCCCTGGGACTAGGTGCTGGGGCGACGAGCCAGATTGCGGAAGCTTTGGAAACGAAGAAGCGCCTGCCTGTCATCTGGCGCCACTTACAAGAGTGCACCTGCTGCACCGAATCATTTATCCGTACGCAGCATCCGATCGCTGCAGACATCATTCTTAACATGATCTCACTCGACTACGATGAGACGCTCATGGCGGCAGCAGGCCATCATGCGGAAGCGGCCGCCCAAAAGGTCATGGAAGAGAACAAAGGCAACTACATACTGGCCATCGAAGGTTCCATCCCCACGAAGGACGACGGCATCTACTGCGTTTTGGCTGGACGGACAGCGGTGGACATTCTTAAAGAGGAAGCCAAAAACGCAAAAGCCATCATTGCCTGGGGATCTTGCGCTACCGTAGGCTGTGTCCAATCGGCCAACCCCAATCCGACGGGCGCGGTGGCCGTTCAAGACATCATTAAGGACAAACCGATCATCAATGTTCCCGGCTGCCCGCCCATTGCGGAAGTCATGGCCGGTGTGATCACTCACCTCCTCACCTTTGAACGCCTACCTGAACTGGATAGTCAAGGTCGGCCGAAAGCTTTCTACGGCCATCGCATTCATGACAAGTGTAACCGCCGAGCTTATTTCGATGCGGGCTTGTTTGTGGAATCCTTCGACGACCAAGGGGCGAAAGAAGGCTGGTGCCTCTACAAGGTCGGTTGTAAAGGGCCGAACACGTACAACTCTTGTTCCAATTTGGAATGGAACGGCGGACTGAGTTATCCCATCAAGTCCGGACACCCTTGTATCGGTTGTTCCGAAAAAGGCTTCTGGGACAATACGGGCGGTCAGTCTCTCTATACGCACCTGTCTGATGTGCCCGGCTTAAAAATCGGTATGAATGTGGACACCTTCGGTGCCGCTGCCGTGGGGGCCGCCGTCGCCGGTGCTGCCGTCCACGCCGGTTTTTCGGCGGTCACCAAGAAGGCCCATGATAAAGCCGAAGCAGAAAAACCCTGCAAAAACAGCATGGGAGGTTGAGATAATTAATGGCAGAACGAATTGTCGTTGATCCGGTTACCCGGATTGAAGGTCACCTACGGATTGAAGCGAAAGTAGAAGGCGGAAAAATCGTCGATGCCGCCAGCGCCGGTACCATGATTCGCGGCCTCGAAATCATCTTGCGCGATCGGGATCCTCGCGATGCTTGGGCTCTCGTTCAACGCATCTGTGGCGTATGTACCACGATCCATGCCCTCACCTCCGTACGATCCGTTGAAGATGCCCTGAAGATTACCATCCCCAAAAACGCAGAACTGATCCGCAACATCATGTTTACCGCCCTGTATGTTCACGACCATGTGGTTCACTTCTATCATCTCCATGCACCGGACTGGGTCGATATTCCCAATGCACTCAAAGCAGATCCGGCAGCGACGGCCCAACTGGCGCAGAGCCTTTCCCGCTGGCCCAAGTCAACGGCAGGCTATTTCCGAGACGTCCAGAACAAGCTGAAAACCTTTGTGGAAAGCGGTCAACTTGGCATCTTCGCTAACGCCTACTGGGGACACCCGGCCTACAAACTGCCGCCGGAAGCTAACCTGATGGCGGTGGCCCACTACCTGGAGGCGCTGAACTGGCAAAAAGAGATCGTTAAGATCCACACCATCTTTGGCGGTAAAAACCCTCACCCGAACTATCTTGTCGGTGGTATGGCCTCGGCGATCAACATCGACGGTGATAACGCTATCAATATCGAGAAGTTCAACCTGATTGGCAAGCTCATCGATGAAGCCATGGAGTTTGTCGAACAAGTCTACATCCCCGACCTCTTGGCTATCGCCTCCTTCTATAAGGATACGGCGGCCTACGGCGGCGGGCTCGGCAACTTCCTCTGTTTTGGCGATTTACCGACGACTCATATCAACGATCCCTCTGGGTTCCTCTTTCCCCGGGGCGCCATTCTCAACAAAAATCTATCAGAAGTGCTCGACGTGGATCCGCGCGATCCCCAACAAATCTTGGAGTATACAGATCACTCCTGGTACAATAACTCCAAGAGCGGACTCCATCCCTGGGAAGGGGAAACGCAAATCAAATACACCGGTCCTAAGCCTCCCTATGATACGCTCGATGAGTCCGGCGAATTCAACAAAGCTTATTCCTGGGTCAAGTCACCCCGCTGGAAAGACCACCCGATGGAAGTGGGTCCTCTGGCTCGGATGCTCGTGGCCTACGCCAAAAAAGACTGCCTGGCTCATGAGCTGGTCAAGGATGAAGTCGACAAGGTGCTCGCCGGCCTCGGTGTTGGTCCGGAAGCTCTCTTCTCCACGCTCGGTCGGACCGCTGCGCGGGGTATTGAGACGAAGCTCTCTGCCGTGTGGCTGAAGAAGTTCTTCCAAGAACTGGTCGCTAACGTCAAATCGGGTGATCAGAAGACCTTTAACAGTGAAAAATGGGAACCTTCGACCTGGGAAAAAGACTGCAAAGGCGTCGGCTTGACGGAAGCGCCTCGCGGCGCCTTGAGCCACTGGGTTCACATTAAAGACGGTAAAATTGCCAATTACCAATGTGTAGTACCGTCGACATGGAATGCTTCGCCGAAAGACCACAAAGGCCAAAAAGGCGCTTACGAATCGGCCTTGGTGGGAACACCGATGGCTAAGCAGGATCAGCCGTTGGAACTGCTCCGGACGATCCATTCCTTCGATCCCTGCCTCGCTTGTGCGGCCCACTTGGTCGATACGGAAACCCAGGAGACGACTAAAGTCGACATCCTGCGTTAAGGAGGGGATCGGCATGAAGGATATGAACAAGCTCACCTGTATGAAAACGGTCTATGTTTGGGAGCTTCCCGTCCGCGTCTATCACTGGATCAATGCCCTTTGCATCGTCCTGCTGATGGCGACCGGTTTGTATATCGGCAATCCCGTTCTGCGGCCGACCGTCGTCACCGGTGATGCGGCTACCGTCTTTTGGATGGGCCGGACTTTCATGTGGCATATGGCGGCAGGATACGTTTTCGTCGCCGTCTATCTGTTCCGGCTGTACTGGGCCTTCGTCGGCAACGAGTACGCCCGGAGCCACCATTGGCCCTGGCAAAGAGAGTTCTGGCTGGAGTTTTTCGATGTGCTGCTGAGCTACCTTTTCCTCAGGCACCATAAAGAGGAGCATCTCGGCCATAACCCCGTGGCGAACCTCGCCTATTTTGGCTTCATCATGGTCGGTTCTGTCTTTATGGCGATCAGCGGCTTTGCCATGTATGGTGAACTGCATCCAAACGGATTTTTCAACAGCTTCAGCTGGGTATTCAGCATCTTTGGGCCTAGTTTTACTGTTCACATGTTGCACCGGATGATGGCCTGGGGTATCGTGGCCTTTGTGGTGGTCCACCTGTACCTTTCTCTCCGGCACGATATGTTTGCCCGAAACGGTACCTTATCGTCCATGGTCAGCGGCTATAAATTCCACTGTGAAGAGTAATATGGCTAGGACCGGAAGCGAACAAACTACATGTTAGGACAGAAAAACATGAAGAAAATCATCGTCATGGGTCTAGGCAATCTCTTGTTCACTGACGAGGGCCTCGGGGTGCATACCATAGAGGCTCTCGAAAAAGCGTACAGCTTTCCGCCGGAGGTGGAATTGATCGACGGGGGAACATTGGGTCTGCTGCTCCTGGATACACTGGAATCGGCAGAGCGGTTCCTCTGCATTGACGCCGTCAACGTGGGTAAGGAACCGGGAACCCTTATTCGTCTAGAAGGCGACGAACTACCTCAGTATCTGGGTGTAAAGATGTCACAGCACCAGATGGGCTTTCAAGAAGTGTTGGCCCTAGCCAGTTTCCGGGGGCAACTGCCGCCGGAAATGGTCCTCATCGGTGTCCAACCGGACAACTTGGAGTGGGGTCTGCAACTATCTCCAACGGTACAGTCTGTTTTTCCGCAAGTCCTTGCGGCGGTGCGAGCGCAGCTTGAGCAGTGGGATATAGATGTAAAGCCCAAGATGGGGTAAAATATTCCTAACGAACACATAGAAATAGTATGTTAGGTCACGGAGTCATGCCGTGACCTTTCCTGCTCTTGTCCACCTTTGGTGGAAGATGTTACAGGAGGGAAACCCATGCATGAAATGGCTCTGATGGAGAGCCTTGTCGAGGTGCTCTCCGAGGAAGCGAAGAAGCACAATATTCGGCAGATCCATAAGGTAAAGCTCATCGTAGGGCAGCTTACCCATGCCTTGCCCGATGCCCTGCAATTTGCCTTTTCTGTGCTTCGCCAATATCCACCATTCTCTCCAGAGGCGGATTTGCAAATTGAGGAGCGGGAGACGCGAGGGCGCTGCCAAAGCTGCTCCGCAGAGTTTGCAGTGGAAGACAATTACCTGTTCATTTGTCCTCAATGCGGTGGCTTGGCTGTCGACATCATTCAAGGGCGGGAACTACAAATCGATTTTTTTGAAGGTGACTGACGATGCAAATCATCAAACTAGGTCACAACTTGCTCGGCACAAACCAAACCGTGGCTGAGGAAAACCGTGAAAAGCTCCGGCAGAAAGGTGTCTACTTCTTAAATTTGATGAGCTCGCCTGGTGCCGGGAAGACCACGTTGTTGGAAAAAACATTGGCCTTGGTGAAGGACCGCTTGAAGGTGGCTGTGATCGAAGGGGATGTGGCCACCACGAAAGATGCGGAACGAGTGGCCCGCCAGGGGATCCCTGTTGTTCAAATCAACACCCATGGCGCCTGTCACCTCGATGCCGCCATGGTTCGGGATGTGCTGGATAATTTTCCACTGGAGCAATTGGATCTGCTCATCGTCGAAAACGTGGGCAACCTCGTTTGCCCCGCCGAGTTTGACTTGGGGGAAACGGTAAAAGTCGTCGTTCTGTCGACGACGGAAGGCAACGATAAAGTACCGAAATATCCCCTCATGTTTCGAGAAGCAGGGGCAATGATCCTCAACAAGATCGACCTGCTGCCATTTACGGACTTCAATCTGGAAGAGTTAGCCGTGGATTTAGAACGGATCCATCCCGGGTTGCCTAGATTTGATCTATCGGCACGGACCGGCGAGGGGATGGAGCGTTGGATCGACTGGTTAGTGGCCCAGGTTCATTCAGAGAAGCAATAAAGGAATTGGTCTTTGAACAAGATCCTGTACGGATATAGATAGAGCACTTCGAAGTATGCGAAGTATATAGAGATGGTGGTAGAACGCTGTAAGGAGAATGGGGGGAAGTCTGTTGAAGGTTGCCAAGTTCATCAGGGTCACCGGAACAGTACAAGGCGTCGGCTTTCGTCCTTTCGTCTTTAAACTGGCCAAACAAGCAGGTTTATCGGGATGGGTCTTAAACGGGCCTGCCGGCGTCGAGATAACTGTGGAAGGGGAACCTGAACAGGTTGACAAACTTCTGCAGGCCCTTCCGGAGCAAGCTCCCCAGTTAAGCCGGGTCAGGGAGATTATCCTTTGTGATATCCCCGTGCAAGGGTTACAAGGCTTTACGATTGTTCAAAGTGAAGACAAAGCCCTTCGAACCGCCCGTATCCCGCCCGATGCTGCCCTTTGTGCGGCCTGCAGAGAGGAGATGGCCGATCCTCTTGATCGGCACTACCGCTATCCTTTCACCAACTGCACCCACTGTGGACCGCGCTTTACGATTGTGCGACAAGTGCCCTATGATCGTCCCTTGACGAGCATGCATGCCTTTCCCATGTGTCCCGACTGCGCCCGGGAATATGAGGACCCTCTAGACCGGCGTTTTCACGCCCAGCCGGTGGCCTGTCCGAACTGTGGGCCGCAGGTATGGATATGCGGCCAGGATGGAAAAAGAATGGAAGGACCCTGGGATGAGATCTTCCGCCGACTGATCCGCCAGGGAAGGATCATCGCTTTGAAAGGCCTCGGCGGCTTTCACCTCGTTTGTGATGGCCGGAACGCTGCGGCTGTAGCTGAACTGCGGCGTCGCAAGAACCGTCCGTACAAAGCACTGGCCCTCATGGCCCGGGATATGGATACGGTACGTTTGATCGCTTGGGCCAGTGCACAGGAGGAAAGGCTGCTTACCAGTTCTGCGGCGCCGATCGTCATCCTGGAACAAAGAAATGGCTGTAAGGATTTTCTCCTCGATGGTACCGATAAGGGTGTAATTCCTAGTAATATTGCACCGGGAACGAAAACAGTCGGCCTTATGCTTCCTTATACACCGATGCATCATATGCTTTTCGACGAACAGATCGATCTACTCGTGATGACGAGTGGTAACCCAAACGGGCTTCCGCTGGTGCGGGAGAATGAGGCGGCTTTAGACCAACTGGTGAGCATCGCCGATGCCTTTGTCCTCCATGACCGGAATATCATCAGCCGTTGTGACGACTCTGTCGTCCGAGTGATCGATGGGGAAGTGCAGTTTTACCGTCGATCTCGTGGATATGTTCCGGGAGGCATCGCGATACCTTGGCCAGAGAGAAAGCTAAAGCATACTCTTCTGGCCGCCGGACCGGAGACGAAAAATACCTTTGCCCTTTTGGGGCGAGGGGAAGCTTATTTTAGCCAATATATCGGAAACGTCGATACCCGGGAAGGCCGGCAGAACTATTTAGAAAGCCTACAAAACCTGCAGACGTTGCTCGATATTAGGCCAAAGCAAGTCCTGCGGGATCTCCATCCCCAATATCGTATTTCGGCCTTAGCTGCAGAACTGGCGCAAGAAATGGATTTGGCGATGAAGGATGTACAGCATCACCACGCCCATCTAGCGGCTGTACTTGCCGATAATGGTGTGACCGGTCGGGCCATCGGCGTAATTCTCGACGGAACTGGATTCGGTGAAGACGGAACCATCTGGGGATTCGAGATTCTGACAGGAGACTTACGAACATACGAGCGCTGGTTTCACCTTCGCCCCGTCCTTCTTCCCGGCGGAGAAGCCGCCGTCCGCCGACCCTGGCTGACAGCCTGTGCCTTTCTTGGCGAAGCGCTTGGTTCGCGAGGATGGGAACAGGGGAAAACACTTTTTCCAGAACAGCAACCAGTGATCGAACAAGCTCGAATGATGGTCGAAAAAAAACTGAATAGCCCTCAAGTCTCCAGCGCAGGCCGCTTTTTTGATGCCCTTTCAGCAATCATAGGGGTCTGTTTGGAAAATACCTATGACGGTCAGGCGCCTTTAGAGCTGGGGGAACAGGTTCGTTTTCGACTGGGCGTTACTGATCATTCACAGCAGTCGAAAGCCGGTTTAGATGAGAACAAATTATGTACGGAAGATTGGGTCGATAAGGCCCTTGCCTTTGGTCACTACCCTTTTGCGATTCAAAAGGATCTAATCGATTTTGCGTCGGTGTTTGAAGAGTTGCTTCAGGATAAAGCCCAGGGAGTGACGATCGAGACACTGGCAAGC
The DNA here is from genome assembly GCF_014502795.1 of Heliobacterium chlorum. Classification (GTDB taxonomy): domain Bacteria; phylum Bacillota; class Desulfitobacteriia; order Heliobacteriales; family Heliobacteriaceae; genus Heliobacterium; species Heliobacterium chlorum. The sequence continues at coordinate 105,547 of NZ_JACVHF010000007.1, read as the reverse complement.
CGCGTTCACAATACGGTTGCCCGGATGGTCGAAGTGTCCGTCCAGCGTACCCGTGATCAGACGGGCCTACAGCGTGTCGCTTTGGGCGGTGGTGTCTTTCAAAATCCCTATCTATTGACGATGGTTCGCCACCTTTTGTCTCGGCAAGGATTCCAAGTATTCATTCCCCGGCGGGTGCCGGCGAACGATGGCGGGTTAGCTTTAGGCCAAGGGGTTATCGGCTTGTGGAGGGAGGAATAAGGAAATGTGTCTTGCTGCACCGTCGCGGATTACGGTCATCTTCGAGGGCGGTTTTTTAGCTGAAGTAGAGAGTTTCGGTAACAAACGGAAGGTAGGGCTAGCCATGGTCCCTGAGGCCAAAGTGGGCGATTATGTGCTGGTTCACGCCGGGTATGCCATGGAAATTCTCGATGAAGAAGCCGCCCGGGAGAGCCTCAAAACGTGGGAGGAAATATTGGCTATCACAGGGGAGGCAAAGTCTTGCACGGACAAGTCCTAAAACAATTTCGTGATCCCGATTTAGGACGGCGGATGGCCGAATCGACACGTCAACGGTTACAGCGCCTGGCTGATAAATTGGGCCGCCGGCCCCGGTTCATGGAGTTTTGCGGCACCCATACGGCAGCCATCTCCCGGACAGGAGTGCGCGGGGTGCTCAAATCAGAGGTCGATCTCTTGAGCGGCCCCGGTTGTCCCGTTTGTGTCAGTGATTACAGCGATATTGATCGGGCTATCGCCTTCAGCACCGTGCCTGGTGCCATTGTGGCTACCTTCGGAGATATGATGAAGGTCCCCGGCAGCCGAACCACACTTCAGGAGGAAAAAGCCCGAGGCGCTGATGTGCGTGTCGTCTATTCTTCCCTTGATGCGCTGCAGTTAGCCCGGGAAAATCCCGATCGTCCCGTCATCTTCCTGGGCGTCGGCTTTGAAACGACAGCGCCCACTGCGGTGATGACGCTAGAACAGGCTGTCCGGGAAGATATCCGTAACTTTTATCTCTACTCCATGCACAAGACGACACCGCCACCGACCCGGACACTGCTGCCCGATCCGGAACTACTGATCGATGGTATTATCTTGCCCGGCCATGTGAGCATGATCTTAGGCCGCAAAGCCTGGGACTTTCTCCCGGAGAAACTGCAACGACCGGGCGTGGTGGCAGGGTTTGAGCCTGTCGAATTGCTCGCCGCGATCGATACTTTGACCGATATTCTTTTGACAGGAAATTTGTCTGTTGTCAACCAGTATGGCCGTGCCGTCCGGGAAGAGGGAAACCTGGTAGCTCAGCAGGCGATGGACAAGTACTACCGTTTGGTCGATGGCCCCTGGAGAGGGCTGGGAACGGTGGCCGGCAGTGTGCTAAAGCTTAAGCAGGGATATGCTCCGTGGGATGCGGAAGCTTGCTTTGACGTCAACGTACCGCCAACTCAGATCCCGAAAGGGTGTATTTGTGGCGAGATCGTGAAAGGGAAGCAAAGTCCCTTCGACTGTGCTCTCTTTGGCAAGGGCTGTGACCCCATCCGCCCCGTGGGTCCTTGTATGGTCTCTTCAGAGGGTACCTGTGCCACCTATTATAAATATGAACGAAAGCTGTGAAAGAGGGAGGATCATGGCCGATAAACGGATTATGCTGGCTCATGGCGATGGCGGCGCCTTAACCCATCGCTTAGTACAAGAACTTTTTTTACGCCATTTTCCTCATCCCACCTTGCATGGTCTCACCGATGGCGCTCTACTTCCTCAGCCGAATGGTCCGATGGTCATGTCGACAGATTCCTTTGTCGTCAATCCCATCTTCTTTCCCGGCGGCGATATCGGTAAACTGGCCGTGGCCGGCACAGTGAACGACTTAGCTGTATCGGGTGCTCGTCCTCTCTATCTGAGTGTCGGCTTTATATTGGAAGAGGGCCTGCCTATCAACGAATTAGAACAAGTCGTCCATTCCTTGGCGCAGGCGGCAGAAGCAGCTGGCGTAGCAGTTGTGGCTGGAGACACGAAAGTGGTGGAAAAAGGCCATGGTGACGGGATCTATATCAATAGCACCGGTATCGGTGTCCTGCCTGTGGGCCGGGACTTCGGTTATCATCGCATCGCTCCCGGCGATATCATTCTGATTAACGGTTTTGTAGGCGATCATGGCTTAGCCATCTTGTCTAAACGAGCAGGCCTGACATTTGATACCCCTGTACAGAGCGACTGTGCCCCACTAAACGGGCTTATTGAAACCCTGCTGGAGCGTGTTCCTAAAGTGCCCAGCGCCGTCAAATTCATGCGCGATCCGACTCGGGGCGGCGTGGCAACAACCCTTAAGGAGATTGCCCTGTCTACAGGTCGTGACATCTATCTCGATGAGTCGTCGCTACCGCTGCGCGAAGGGGTACAAGGAGCTGCAGAACTGCTTGGACTTGATCCGCTCTATCTGGCCAACGAAGGCAAAGTACTGGTTGTGGTGGCACCGGAAGCGGCAGAGGCCGTCCTGGCGATCATGGGCGAACACCCGCTTGGACGCGATGGAGCTATCATCGGACGTGTCAGCGAAGGGACTGGGCAGGTCTATTTACGGACTCCTCTAGGAGGACACCGGATCCTCGATATGCTGGCTGGTGATCCGTTGCCGCGAATCTGCTGATCTAACGTAGCCTGTGTCTAACGAGGATGTTCGATATCCGACCTTGAGAATCATAAATACAAGGAGGAAGGAACATGTGTACACCGGGAACCTTTTTGAACGAAATTCAACTCATCATTCGGCAGTTAAAAGGCCGGAATCATCGCCTTTTCCATGACAGTCAGGACGTGGCGAACTATCTGCGGGAGTATCGCCAGGATAAGAATGTGGCCGATCTGCTCGACGAGATGACCTTGATGTTGAAAGAAGCGGAAAAGTTAGCAGCTAAAGCGCTGGAAGCAGTGGAACAACAACGGGCCGAAGCGGAACAGCGAACAATGCCGACAGCCACCTTGTTTAATCCAGTCAAATAGAGGTTCACGAAGAAAGCCCTGTTCTATCACAGTGATCGATGGAACAGGGCCTTTGTGGGCAACCAGTACGCCCGCAGCCACTACTGGCCTTGGCAGAAAGCCTTCTGGGCCGAATTTTTTGATGTATCGCTCAGCTATCTCTTTCTCAAGCACCATAAAGATAAGTACTTAGGCCCCAGCTTCAAAGTGCACATGCTGCACCGGATGATGGCTTGGGGATCAGTGGATATAAATTTCACTGTGAAGAGTAATTGGATGTTCTTTTTTTAGGCCGGCGAAAAGAGGAATGCGGTTTTTGACGATGCAAGATAAAAAATGACCCTGTTCTACCGCCGATGGATAGAACAGGGTTTTTCTTTGTATAGAACGCTTTTGAACGATAACACAAACTACATCGATTGGGTCGAACGAGGAAGATCTGAACCGGAAACGAATTTTTTTCGTTTTGCTCCCGAACCGACGATGTAGGCAGCCAAAGGAGTCCGATTGATGATGACGGAGAAATAGTAGGCGCAGATCACGCATCCGGCGAGGATGATGACGATCTTTGGGGCGATAGCGAGGGGCTGCATGAACTTATAAACCACTCGAGCCGTATATTCCAAGGTGAGGGCATGGACTAAATAGGCGCCGAAGGAATGTTTCCCTAATCGATCCAGATACGCTGTAACTCTGTTACTCTCTCGGGTGAAGCGCAGCGTCAAGCCGTAGAGAAAGATGATCGCGCTGACGGAGAAAAGAGCCATAGACGGTTTTAATGATGTCGACACATTAAAATTGACCACATATCCAGCGGGGCTTGGATAGGATTGAATCCACATTTCATAGGTCACCAGTATGAAAAGCAACAGGCAGAGGAGGCTGTTCGCCAGAAAGGTTTTCTCCACCCAGGCTCGCCACTGGGTCACAGCAAGGCCGGCAAGGCCGCCGAGGATGAAATAGAAGAACCAGAAAATGAAGGTACGGTCGCGGTACTCGGAAAAGAACGACCAGAGCTTTGGCAACCCACTAAGGTTATCCAGGTGAGGGATGACGGAAGAGGAGAGCCAGGTCAGCCCCAAATATACCGCTCCGAGGGATGCCATAAGCAGGATGAGGGATTTTTCGCTACGCAGGCGCGGTTCTAACTGTTTGGCGGCACTTCGAAAAAAGGGATAGACTATGTAAAACTGATAGATCATGACGATAAACCATAAGTGATAGTAAGTGGAACCGGTCAGTATTTTTTGGGACACATCTCTGATAAAAAACAGGAAGTCTTGTGGAAAAGGAACTCCGTGGAATACATAGATGAGTGACCAGACAAGGTAAGGGATGATGACCTCTTTCGTTCGCCGCACGATAAAACTGGGATACTCTAACGTGTCATAGTAATTATAAAAAATAACCATCCCCGTCATAAAGACGAACAGGGGCACTGCAAATTTGGCGAGATTGAAAAGTATAGTGAGTAGGATAGCGTCCGATTGACCTAACCCCTGTTGATTCATAAAGGGCCCCAACGTATGCTGAAAGGCCACCCCGATAAAGGCGAGCCCCCGCAGGATTTGGACTTCCCCTAGATATGTTTTTGTTTTCAACGCGGCTCTCCCCTGAATACCTATTATCGTGCGGCAAATGTTCGATAAATAGGCTTTTGATTTTCAAGTATATCACATCAAGGGAACTGCTTTATACTTCCTTTTTGAGTTCTCCTTTCGATTCGTCGAAGGGAGATTTTTTTGGAACCGTTTTAAATACATAAACGTCTATATTTGGATAGATGTTTTCTGCTAAATGAGGAAACTCATCTAGTTCTTTTCTGTATGTAGGTAGTGATTTTGCTCATCCATTTGAACAGGAAGCCCATCGGACTCGAAATAAGTAAAAACAAGTAAGGAGAATGACCAATGAAGTTACCACTGTCTCTGTTGTCTGCCAAGTCTTTCCGTATGCTTACCGTTGGAGTGTTCATGGCGGGGTTACTGACTACTGCCGCCTACGGTAACACACCGGCAGGCGCTGAAGTCAAATCGGCTTTGGCCGTGCAAAGCCAAATGGGAGCGTCCACAGGCAGTGAATCCAGCACTGTAGTTTCCCAAAGGGAAGATCAGATACCGGAAAAGGAGACACCTCCGGAGCCAGTTCAAAAGAAAATGGATGATTTTATCGCGAAGATCTCTCAGTTCTATCCAGAACTTAAACAGATGAAATTACTATACCTACAACATGAAACGAACTATCAGGAAGAGAGCGGTCAACCGGCAAAAGTATGGTATGTTCACTACATAGATCCAAAAGCGACTGAAAAAGAACGCGCCGTCGCATACCAAGTATCTTTTAGCTTTGACGATGAAGACGGCAGCCCCCGATCTTTCCACCTGCAAAACCCGGCTTGGGCCAATTTAGAAGATCCAAGCCCTTCCCTGGCAAAGGAAAAAGCGACGGAGTTTTTTGAAAATGTGTTCGGAATCCAAATGAAAGACTACGAGGTGGGCGATTCTTTCGGCGGGGGCGCCTCTAGTGTCAGCTATGAAGGAAAACAGATCCTGTGGAGATATACTCGTGTTGCTGTTGAACGACGCGTCCATGGAATCCCCTTTCAAAACAGTGGATCTTGGAGCATCGACGTGGATGGAGCGGGACATATCGTCGGTATGAACCTTTCCAAAGAAACGGCCATTGATTCGGCGCGTTTCCCTGACCCTTCGTCTGCTGTTTCCCCGGAATTGGCGAAAAAAGCGTTCGCTGACCGGATGAAAATGGAACTTGTCTATATGCCGCAAGAGAATCTGAACAAGCCTGGAAATGGGTTCGAAGTGGTCTTTGGACGACAGCCAATGCGCTTAGTCTATCAACCGGATGGATTCATCTCTCCCATAGATGCCTTTACGGGAAAACCGGATTCTATGCTGTACAATTTTACGATAACTGACTTGCCGCAAAAAAAGGTCCAGGTCAAAGGAGAAGGAAAGGCCATTTATTGTGCCTCCGTCGATGAAGTGAGGAAAAAGGTCAAAGCAGAATTTGGTTTACCTTTGAACGAACTTGATTACATCACCGATGAGCTACATGAAAAACCGGGACCGGTGAACGTAAACATTCCTAAGATTCATACTTACAATTTTATTGAGAAGAGGGAGCCCTCCAGAAATAAAGAAGAAGTGTCAGAAATGCCTCGCTACGCTGCCGTCGAAGTAGAATCTGACACGGGACGCCTCATCGGTATCCGTTATCAAAAGGGGGGTAAAAATAATAAAACTCAGCCCATATCGATCGATAGGGCGCGAGAAGAGGCGGTTCAGCTTATCCAGACTTATTTGCCCAAGGAAACGGTAAGCTTACGCGTAACAGACCTTGCCCCATTAACGACTCCCGAATATCCTGAATGGGTCGATAAAACAAAAATTCCGAAGAATGATGTCACGGAAGATAGAATGTCATTCCTTATAAATCCTTTATATAACGGCATTCCTATTGAAGGGATGGTTGGATTTGTTTCCGTCGACAAGTATACAGGAAATATGGTTACTTACCGTGCGTTTCCGATCGACTTTAAAAAACTACCTTTCGATACACCAGGTATCACGTTAGAGAAAGCCAAAGAAACATATCTTCAGAAGTTAGCTTTTGAAAAGAAGTATATCTGGCCCGAAATGTTTGACCAAAAAGCACCTAAGCCGAGTCTCGTCTATGTTCCCGACTTTACTGCGGCCGGCGGTGTCATCGATGCCTACACAGGTGAATTAATCCCTTACATGCAGTACAAAAAATAAGGGGCAGTAGACGAAATATAGAATAAAAGGGAAAGCCGACCCCTACGACAAGAAGTCTAAGGGGTCGGCTTTTTTGATAGAGCCATCTTTAAGGTTGTGTTTTAGGAGCAGAGTATTCGGTATGTCTGTTTATAAGCTATTGGTTGGTTGATTCAGTGGATTCGTCGATGGTGACCACTTGACTTTCTGGGTCGAAACTAACGTCTTTCTTCAGTGTCTCGCTGATAAAGCGCAGTGGAACGAAGGTGCGGTTGTTGACGACTTTTCCAGGGACGTCAATCGTCACTTTTTCGCCGTTGATCAGCGCTTCGTTAGAACCCAGAGTGAGGATGATCTCTTTGTTGTCCTGGGTGATGGTCACTTTTTGTTCTCCGGCATTCCACTGGACCGTAGCTCCGAGGGCTTCTGTAATCGCTCGAACCGGTACCAATGTACGCCCATTTTCGATGACTGGCTGTACACCATCAAAATTCGGCTTTTGACCTTTTACGTATACTTTGATGCCTGCTTTGTTCGCCGATTTCCAGGCGGCCTTCAATTCGGCCATGGTGGCTTTATCTTTAGAATCAATTTTAACGGCTTGTTCCAGGGCATTGACGGCGGCCATAGGATCTCCTGATTTTTGCATGAATTTAGCCACGTTCTTCAACACTTTGGCTTGGTTGGCTGGTTTTATTGTGGGGACCGATTTCAACGTAGCTGAAGCTACTGCTTGCAGCTCTGTTTTCACTTCAGCGTCCTGGGATACGGCAGCGATTGCCACTGGGTCTTCGGCGATGGTGGAGAGCTGGTCTGCCACGGTTTCCGGATTCGTAACCGGAGTAGTGGTTTGGCTGGTTTCATCGCCGCTGGTAGAGCTGCCAGTGGAAGTATCTGTACCGCTGCCGGTCGTACCGCCGGTGGAGGAATCGGAACCGCTGTCAGTAGTAGTGCCTGAAGAAGTTTCTGTACCACTGCTGGTAGAGTCACTAGTGGAGGTGCCAGCACCGCTGTCCGTTGAGCCACCCGTGGAGGTGCCAGTACCGCTGTCCGTTGAGCCACCCGTAGAGTTTCCGGTACCACTATCCGTTGTACCGCCAGTAGAAGGTTCCGTACCTGTGCCAGAAGTACCACCGGTGGAAGTATCGGTGCCACTGCCGGTAGAGCCACCGGTAGAAGTATCGGTGCCACTGTCGGTAGTACCGCCAGTAGATGTATCGGTGCCGCTATCGGTAGTACCCCCGGTGGAGGTGTCAGTATTGCCGCCAGTAGTGTTGTCTGTATCGTCAGGAACCGGAACGGTGCCGCCACGGCTCTCGATCAACTGTTTCAGTACTTCGATCGCACGGGGGCTTGCTCCATTTTGAGAAGCGTTAAGGTAGGCACGGGTCAATCCTCTGAGACTGGGATGAGTGGTACCTTTGCCTGTCTTTGTCGCATTTTTGGTCTGTTTATTTATCGTGGACTTCGAATCTGTAGAAGAATTGGAACTTGGTTTTACGGGGTTCGATTGGCTTTGGCTTTTTCCAGAGGAACTGTTCCCTCCGCCGTGATTACCACCATTTTTGGCCATAGCCATGGTGGTTTGTACTGTGAGAAGGCTAAAAACAGTAAGGACGACGACGAAGCCTTTACGAATGTTCATCCCGATACCTCCTTGTATTTACTGGAGAGTTAGCACAGTAAAAATTCAATTTTTTCTTGCTTATGGGTAAAAGTATATCATTCATTGTTTTATCGAGAAATAGACCAGAGTCCTAGGAATCGATGGACGATTGCAGGATATTTCCCGTAGTGATGGAAACTATAGTTCATGGGATAGTTCCAAGAATCACTTAGCATGTCAAAAAATATCTAAACATAAGGAGATGGGTACATGGACGCCATTCTTTCTCGCCGAAGTGTCCGGAAGTACACGGACCAACCCGTATCTGATGAATTGGTCAAAGAACTGTTGGAAGCGGCGATGAGTGCGCCTTCCGCCGGCAATGAACAACCATGGCACTTCATTGTGATCAAAGACCGGCAACTTCTCGATGAAATCCCCAAGTTCCATCCCTATGCGGGGATGGTTAAGCAATCTCCAGTAGCTATTGTAGTCTGCGGAGACGAGACGTTAGAAAAGTATAAAGGCTTCTGGGTGCAAGACTGTTCCGCAGCCACACAAAACATCCTGGTCGCAGCCCAAGCCAAAGGGATTGGAGCGGTTTGGGTCGGCCTTTATCCGGAGAAAGGTCGGGTCAAGGCACTTCGAGATCTCCTCGGTATACCGGAACAGGTGATTCCCCTTGCACTCATCCCCGTAGGATATCCAGCGGAGCAATTACCTCCCGCGAACCGCTTTAACCCCGAGCGCATCCATAACAACCGCTGGTAAGCGTAGAAGGGCGTTTATCAGCCATTTTCAATGACCAATGGTGAACACATCGAACCAAAAATAGGATATACTAAATATGTACAAAAAATGAAGCAGTCCGATGGGTTCAGCCCGGGGAATGCTTCATTTTTTTGGGGTGAAAAGGTGCTAGAGTCCCAGGTTTAACGCGAATATCCCTAGGTATTCTTTGCTCGCGAGGCTCACATTTAACAAGGTATCTGCCGACGGAGCCAGCTTATTGAGGTAAAAGGTGCTTCCTGTATTTGTTTTATAGTCGGTCGGGTAAGGCTGTACAGATATGCCGACCTTTTCGAAGTTAAGCACAGACCGCTCCATGTGGAAAGCGGATGTGACGAGCAAGGGTCGAGAAAAGCCTTTTTCATCGAGCAGGCTCTTCGTAAAACGAGCATTTTCCTCAGTGTTTCGGCTGTTCCCCTCGACGATGAGCTTATCTTCCGGAATGCCTAAACTGATCAACTGTCGCCGGGCAATCAGTGATTCGTTGCCGGTATCATTGTAAACCTGACCAGCCGATAAAATGATAGGAAGACCCGTCTGCCGATGCAGTCGGGCAGCCGTTAGCATACGATTCGCGCTAGAACCTGTTAACTGGCCCGTCCCGTCGACATCAGGCGTATCAGACGTGGCGCCACCGCCGAGCAGCACAATCACATCCCCATTCACGGAAGTTGGCGGTGTAAAGCGACTTTCTAAGGAACGGATAAAGAGATCGCCTATGATGGGCACCGAGAGGGCGTAGATCAGAAAAGCCAGCCATATGGATATATAGGCCGAACTTTTTTTTCGGCGGTAAAAATCCCAGGCTGAAACAAACACTAGGATGACCACAAAAAGTCCTGGCGGCAGCAAAAAGCTATATAGAAATTTAATCAAGAACAGCATAGTAGGAGCTCCTTTACGATGATTGAAGGAAGGTGGTCTTTTGAAGTCTCTGCTGATGGAGTTTTCCGGCATCATCAATACTATTCATGACACGATTCTAGGGTACCACGGAGTCGGAAAACATCTAAGCGACAAAGAATTGCATTTTTGGATTATTGGCATAGCGGGAATCTGTATATTTTTGGTCGTCAATAGCCTCTTTAAATACCTCGCCCAATGGGGATTATCGACGGTTTCCTTCTTTTTTACCACCTTTTTCGTCATCGTCATGGCCGTCGCTATAGAGGTAGAGCAGAAGATCACCGGTCGTGGAAATATGGAAACGACAGACGTAATCGCCGGTATCGCCGGTTATCTCGTACTCTTTGCCGTATATATGGCGCTTGTGGTCGTTTTTCGAACGATCATCGGATTGATTCGAAAAAGAGATAAACGAGAAAAAGACAGAAAGAACGATCAAGGGAAATATGTATAAAAGTGTAATCGTACCCATGTTGATTAGGTGACGTGGGTACTGTTATTTTATACCACGATTATCACAAAAAGCAAAACATCTCTATATATATAATAGCCCGAATCGGATAAGGCGGGAGAGGGATGATCTCGAGAGGAAAAGAAAGGAGTTGAACGCTTGAACGTCGATTTGTTGCTGATCGGATTGTATGTGATCGTCTTCGGGGTGATCGTCGTCACCACCTATCTTACCCGGAATTTCGGTCCAGCCGCGATGGATTACATGAGAACGGTCACCACTGAACAGGAACGACAAACAGTGGGGAATTTGGCTCTGTCGGCGGTCGTTTATGCACGGAACCGCTATGGACACCTTTCCGGTGATGAGCAGTTCGAAATGGCACTGAAGCATCTGGGGAAGACCCTCGAGAATAAGGAAATTGTACGGACCATAGAAGAAATGAAAAGCGCCATCGAATTTGCCTACGAGGAAGCGAAAAAGAAGGGACTGATCGCTTCCTTGAAAGAGTCGGTGCAAAAAACATCCTAGACTTGTGCAGATGAAGTTCACTTCACCTTTTATTCTACATTTTCTGCACAACACACTTGCAAAGGTTCAACAAATCTGTTAAGGTTAAAAATAGGTAGACAAATAGATATTTAATGCTTTGCGTAAGCCTGTAGAGCAACAAAGCAACTGCCTGCTGTATCGGTGTCAGGGCGAAAGCCCCCGTTGAGGAAGAAAGAGGGATTCACCATGGATTCATTGTGGCTGTTGAACTTGTTGCTTTGCTTTTGGATGTTGTTCCTGAAGCTCGTCAGCGACCCCCATGCGATAGAGGACTTTGAGGACTAACTAAACTCACATGATGGGATCATGGATTGTCGCTTTTCACGAAATGAAATAATAAACCCCGGCCTTTTGTAACGTGCCGGGGTTTTTTGTTTTGCTCACTTGGAGGTTGTTTTATTTTGAAGTTGGTTATAGGCGTAAATCTTGGCTCTAGATTGCTCGTTGTTATTGAGTGAAGCAGTGGCATGGTGAAGTCCATGAATCAGCTCTCGTTGACAGGAAGAACAGTGAGACCCTCGCTCAATCGTTATACCACAACGACTGCACCTCAAAAGGGAGTTTTCGAAACAGATATACCCAATTTTTACGAGCTCCAAGATTTCTTTTTCATCAATGCCGGTCTCATCAATCACTTCCTGTACGGATGCACCTGGATGATCGTAAAGGTAATCGCGAACCTTTTCCAAGGCGGCGTCCTGTTTCTTGATACATTCTGGACAAAGCTTGCCGCTGATGCCGATAAAAACCCGCTCGCATCGGGAACAGTTGTGAAGTCGCAAGGCCATCCACTCCTCCATTAGATTCCCTTAGGATATTAATAACATAATCACACAGGAAATTAAAGGTTTTTATTCTTTTTGAATGATGATTCAAAAATTTATCGTAAGAATAAGATGTACGAAAAGGGAACGCGACGATTGACGAATTTACTCTTAAGGGAAAAGGTGAGATAATCGATATAGAAGATAGAAGGATATCCCATCCAACTGTTTCAGCCATCGGATACAAGCGCTAACGTCTCTTCGACTCTCCCGTCCTCAAGGAGGTGTCCCATATGATTCGAACAGTCGGTTATTTCGGTGGAATAAATTCAATCAGGAAACCCCCATCGATCTACGCCCCCACGGGTTCTACGGCGCGATTCAATCCGTACAATTATTACGATCCTTATTCCAGTCTAGACTCGTTGAAGAATAAAGTGACAAGTGCATTGAGGGATACACGTGATCGTTTTATTGAACTCGGAAGTAAGGCTGATCAGCTGACCTTCAATAAAGCCGGTAACGTCTTCGACAAGCGGGTGGTTGATACAGGAGGTTCAACGGCTTTCACGGGTACGGCTGTCGATAAGACGACGGCATCGACCTACAAAGTGGGTGTGACGCAAGTCGCCGTAGCCCAGCAAAACCAAGGTGCACAAATGCAGTCTTCGACGATGGCTGCAACTGCCGGCTTTGCTATCCAAAAGAATGTTTTTGCTTTGAATATCAACGGAAAGACCCATACGCTGACGGCCGATATAGGCAATAGTGATACCATTAAGACGGCCCTCCAAAAAATGGCTACGTCGATCAATGAAGCCAATACAGGAATCACCGCAAAAGTGGTCGACACCACTTCGGTTGGTGTGACTAAGAGCCAAATCGTATTGACTGCCAACAAAACCGGAACGGATAACACCTTCACCATAAACGACGTTCAAGGTAACCTTGTTGCCAACAGCGGAGCCCACATCAAAACGACCTCCGCCCAGGACGCAAAGTACACCGTAAACGGAACTCCCATAACGAGTCAAGGTAATACAGTCTCCCTTAACGGAGGCAAGATATCCCTGACGTTGAAAGCGGTCACCAATCAGGACGTCACTGTGAAGGTGGGACAGGATACAGCAGCTATCAAAAGCGCCATTAACGATCTAGTCACGGTATATAACAAAACGGTGAATACGTTGAAAGACAACCAAGATGTAGTCAAGGGCAGTTTTCTCCAAAATATGGCCAGTGCTGTCAAAGAGAACCGCTTAAACCTTGAAGATATAGGAATCGATGTGCGAACAGACGGTTCCCTGGCCGTGGATGCCGCTAAACTTTCTGATGCACTGACTGATCATCCTGATCGTGTGAAGCGTACCATCGGTGATTACGGTGGATTCGCCTATAAAGAAGGGCAACTGGCCAAAGGAATTTCCTCCATGCCATTGACGTCGTTCACAAATGCCGCAACGCTGCGCTCCGATTCGGGAACACAGAACTGGATGATTCAACAACAGTTGAACAGCTATCAGATGAATGCAAATCCCCTCTTGTATTACTCCCTAACGAACAGTTCCGGAATGTTTTATAACGGATATTTCTAAATCGCTGTTGGGAGTAGTAGTCTCGACGGTCTACCTGAGCTTCTGTTGAAACAAGACTCGATCTCTTCGTGAAGAGGTTGGGTCTTTTTTATTCTCAAAAACATACAAGACGTATCTTCGTTCGTTAATAACGAAAATCTTTGTAAAAAGATTTAGAATTTTACAGAAGGAATATTTTTAATTAAAGAGAATAAATACCAAAAAATAATAGATATATTGCGCAAAAGGTGGTTTGAAAGCGTGTTCAAAGGAGTCTTTTTTGGCATGGCGAGAACGGTGCTTTTGCTTCCCATCCTGCTTCTAGCCGGTCCCTTAAGTGCCTACGCTCTAACTCCGTCTACTCCGGTTGACGAGTTATATAGGGCAACTGTGACGATTGAAGATGATGACTTAGATCCGGCGACAAACCCGCCGGTGACGGTGACAGCTGTTGACCCCGACGCCTCGGAACAGGCGTTGGATAGAGGTAAATTTCAAGTAAGCCTAAACAAGGCAGTGGCTTCTGCAGATGTAAAGGTCAAGTACACCGTCGGAGGCACCGCGACCGCTGGCGGAGACTATAGTAAGCTTTCCGGGGTAGTTGTAATTCCGAAAGGAAAATCGTCTGCCGATATCGACGTAATTCCCGTCGACGATAAAGAGACGGAAGCACCGGAAACGGTAGTAATCACACTCGCTGAGGGAACCGGCTACAGCATCGGCAACTCGTCAAGTGCGAAGGTAATCATCAGCGATAACGAAGTCTCCACCAAAGCAACCTTGAAAATAGCTTCCGTCGATCCATACGCCTCTGAACAAGGTCTAGTTCATGGAAAAATGCAAATCTCCCTGACAAGTGGAGTTACCGACAAGGACCTACCGGTTACATATAAGGTCGGTGGGACGGCGACTGCCGAATCAGATTATAAAAAATTAACGGGAAAAGCGGTCATCCCGAAGGGTAAAGCTTGGGTGGACATTGATGTAACGCCTATGGATAACAAAGAAACAGAGGGTCCCGAAACGGTAGTCGTTACTTTAGCCCCCGAACAAAATTACTCCGTCAGCCAGGCATCCAGCGCAACAGTGACAATCTTAGACAATGACACTGCCAAAAGACCGGCCCTAGAAGTGACAGCTGTCGACTCGGGAGCATCGGAGCGTAAATTGGATAAAGGCAGGTTCCAAATATCCTTACTTAGCGGAGTCACTGCGGATAACCTAGCCATCGCTTATTCCGTCAATGGTTCAGCCACAGCTGGTTCCGATTACGAAAAACTCACCGGAACTGGCATGATCCCCAAAGGGAAATCATCTGTAAATATCGACATCGTTCCTATCGATGACAAGACCGTAGAGGGACCGGAGACGGTGGTGTTAAAGCTAGAAAACAGCAGCGCCTATTCGGTAAGTTTGTTGTCGAGTGCTACGGTAACGATCGATGATGACGAATCATCGTCTTTGCCCACAGTAAAGGTAACAACTGTTACACCGGAGATTTCGGAACGAGGAACCGATAAAGGTCTCTTTCGGATAGAATTAAGCAGCGGCACAGCCAGTTCCGATCTGGCAGTAAAATATACCGTTAGCGGCGATGGGACACCGGGAAAAGATTATGCAGCTTTACCGGGAAAGGCAGTAATCCCCAAAGGAAAATCGTCTGTCGACATCAATGTGGCAGCTGTCGATGATCAAGAAGTTGAAGCATCAGAAAAAGTAATCCTTACCTTGACGGACGGAGACAGCTATAGAGCCAGTTCCAACGCTACTGTGAACATCATGGATAACGATATTGCTTCCGATCCCTCGGTAAACATTGTTGCTATCGATCCCTATGCTGCTGAGCAAGGGAAAGACAAGGGTAAGTTTCGCATACTGCTGCGCAGCGGAGTGACTGCTG
This sequence comes from Heliobacterium chlorum, assembly GCF_014502795.1. GTDB lineage: Bacteria > Bacillota > Desulfitobacteriia > Heliobacteriales > Heliobacteriaceae > Heliobacterium > Heliobacterium chlorum. The sequence continues at coordinate 90,289 of NZ_JACVHF010000007.1, read as the reverse complement.
ATGACCTGGTCGTCAACTATGCCGTCTCTGGAACGGCGACAGCAGACTTGGATTACAGTCCGTTATCTGGAACGGCAACGATTCCGAAAGGGACATCGTCCGTCGATATCGATGTAACCCCCTTAGAAGACTCAGAAGTAGAATCGCTAGAGACGGTCATCGTGACATTGACCCAGAGCGCCGCTTATAAAATAGGTTCCCAACCTAGCGCTACCGTCAACATCGCCGACAATGACTTCATCGAACGGCCATTGGTCAAAGTGACGGCAGTAGACCCCCGGGCGTCGGAAAAAGGCCTGGACAAGGGGAGATTTGAAATCTCTTTGGCCAACGGAGTGGTTCGAACGAACCTTGCCGTACACTATAAGGTAAGCGGTACAGCAACACCGGGCAAGGACTATACAGCCCTGACAAGTGTGGCGAATATTCCTGCCGGCAAATTTTCTACAAACGTTGATGTGCAGCCGATAAATGATAGAGAAGTGGAAGGACCGGAAACGGTGATCCTTACCCTCGTTGAAGGGATGGGCTATGGCGTAGCCGCGCCACCGAGTATAACAGAATAAAGAATCATAGCTTACATCCCCGATCTCCCCGATGAGGTCGGGGATTTTTGCGCACCGCGAAAGAAGATAATCTTTGCAAACGGTGAAAATGCACAAAAGGAATGCGCGTTTTTTGGTCGAACTATTTAAATCATCGGATGGAGTACGTTAAGGTGGTATCAGGTAGTTTTGCGAAATATTGTGGCTGGTATCGATGCGGGTTCCACGGCCGTAAAGCTGGTTTTCTTTGATGGTCAACAGATGGGCTTCTGGCAGCGACCCACCGGATGGAGTCCGGCAGAAGTGACCCTGCAAATGCTGGGGCAGGCTTTGAGGGAGTGGAACATCTCCCGGGAAGACCTGAGGCATATCTGCGGCACAGGCTATGGGCGAGTGAACCTGCCATTTTTGAATACGACGGTTACTGAGATTGCCTGCCATTGCCGTGGCGCAGCCTGCTTGCGGCCCGGTGTGGAACTGGTGATTGATATCGGCGGACAAGATGCCAAAGGAATTCAGGTTGGTCCCAAAGGAAGAGTCCTTGACTTTGTGATGAACGACAAGTGTGCTGCCGGGACCGGGAGGTTTTTAAGTGTCATGGCCCATGCGCTGGGGTTGGACGTGTCCGAACTCGGTACCTATGCCGGCGGGGATGCGGTGCCGCCCCAACCGATCAACGCCATGTGCACCGTTTTTGCTGAATCAGAGGTCATCGGCCTGATTCACCGGGGTGTTGACCGAAAAGCGATCGTATCCGGGTTGCACCATTCGGTAGCAAGGCGAGTGGCAGCGATGGTTGCCCGCTTTGATGGAGATGGTCCCCTGTTGTTTACAGGCGGCGTTTCCCGAAACGAAGCGATCCGGTTGGCCTTGGAGAAGGAGTTGAAACGCCCGGTAGAGGTGAATGAACATTCTCCCTATGCCGGTGCTATAGGGGCGGCTTTGATCGCCTGGGAAAAAGTATAGTCAAACTCCTTTACATAGCGATAATTGCCGCCGGGACTTATTTTCAATTTAATCATCAGGAGGGGTTATACATGTCTCGAATTGCCGAAGAACGTCCCTTTACCATGTCCTTTTTTGATGTAGCGATCCCTCGGGCTGCCGGAACCATCCAGGAAGCGAAAAACCAAGGGAAAAAGGTGGTTGGGCACTATTGTGTCTTTGCTCCTCAGGAACTGATCGTTGCCGCCGGCGGGGTGCCTGTGGCCCTCTGTGCGACGAAAGAGGAGCCTATCGCTGACGGGGAAAAAGTCCTTCCCCGGAACTTTTGTCCTTTGATCAAGTCGTCCTATGGCTTTGCGATCACCGATAAATGTCCTTTCTTCCTGCATTCAGACCTGGTTCTCGGTGAGACGACTTGTGATGGCAAGAAGAAGATGTTTGAACTGATGGGTAAATTTAAGCCCTTGATGGTGATGAATTTACCGCCCAGCAATAAGGATGAGGCCAGCCAGACTTACTGGCTATCTGAAGTGGCTCGGCTTAAAGCTTATCTGGAGGACTACTTCCAGGTGGCCATCACGGAAGAAGCCATGACCGCCGCCATCGAAGAATTGAATCAAGAGCGCCGTCTCATGCAGCGCTTGGCCGGTTATCTGACACATGATCCCGTTCCCTTCTCTGGGCAGGACCTGCTGAAAGTACTCTGGTCCCGAAACTTCGTCTTTGATCGGGCGGCCTTTGCCGAACAGGTGGAGGAACTGATGAAAGAATTGGATGAACGGATCGCCGAAGGCGTTGGTGCTACGGCCAAGGGGGCCAAGCGCATTATCGTGACTGGCGTGCCCACAGGTGTCGGTACGGAGAAAGTGATTCGCATCCTCGAAGAATCGGGCGCTGCCGTCGTCTTTTTGGAAAACTGCGCCGGCATGAAACAGTTCATCCGCCTGGTCGATGAGACCAAGGCGCCTCTCGAAGCCATCGCCGAAAAGTATCTCGCCACCCCATGCTCTTGCATGAGCCCCAATCCAGACCGGATGGAACTGCTCGCCCGGTTAGTCGACGAGTACAAAGCCGACGGCGTCGTCGATATCACCTGGCAAGGATGTCACACCTATAACGTGGAAGCCCGGGTACTCCGCGACTATTTGAAAGAACACCGGGGTACACCGGTGTTGCATATCGAGACGGATTACTCTGAAGGGGACAGCCAGCAGATCAAGACCCGGGTGCAGGCGTTTCTCGAGATGTTAGAGGCGATGTAATCAGTCATTGGTTTGCTGTATTAGCAAAATACTTGCAAAATAACTACCTTTCTTGTTAGAAATTCTGAGTGTAAATGGCCCCAGTGTTCAATAAGCATCGAATACTGGGGCTTTTTCATTCGAGTGTAAGTTTCCATTTCTGATTGATTCAATAATATGAATTGACGGAAAAGCAAGATTTTGTGCATGTGTTGACAATCATGAAGTTCACTTGGTATACTCTCTTTCGTAAACTGCATACGGAGCTCTTATCACGAGATGGCTGAGGGACTGGCCCTATGAAGCCCGGCAACCGGTTTTTCTAAACACGGTGCCAAATCCTGCGGGATGCGTACGTGTCCTGAGAGATAAGAGGAGGGTATTTTCCTGCGCGCAAACCTCTTCTTATTTTAGAAGGGGTTTTTTATTTTTTTGCGATGGTATACACAGAAATGGTTCATGCAAGGAGGTACTTAGTAACGAATGATCGAGATAAAGAGCTTGAGGAAAACCTACCAGGGACCGAGCGGACCGCTGCATGCCCTGGACGGCATCACATTGACGATTCCCAAAGGGAAGATCTACGGCATCATCGGCCCCAGCGGCGCCGGCAAAAGCACGCTCATCCGCACGATCAATATGCTGGAACGGCCGACAGAGGGGAACGTCATCATCGATGGGGAGGACATCACTCGATACAGTGAAAGCCGACTGCGTGCCCTTCGCCAGCAAGTCGGCATGATTTTTCAGCATTTTAACTTGCTCACTTCCCGAACAGTCGCTGAAAATATCGCCTTTCCCTTAGAAATCTGCGGCGTTCCGAAAGAACAAATCCGAGCCCGGGTCGCCGAACTGCTGCCGCTGGTGGGTTTAGAAGACAAAGCTGATACATACGTATCCAATCTGAGCGGCGGTCAGAAACAGCGGGTCGGGATCGCTCGGGCCCTGGCCAATCACCCGAAAATCCTCCTTTGCGATGAGGCCACCTCGGCCCTGGATCCGCAGACGACCCAATCGATTCTTCGGTTGATCAGCGACATCAACAAGAAATTGGACCTGACGGTCGTGCTCATCACCCATGAGATGAATGTCATCCGGGAGATTTGCGACTACGTCGCGTTCATTGAACAAGGTAAGATCATTGAGGCCGACTCGGTGCGCCAGATCTTCACCAATCCTCGCTCATCAGTCGTGAAAGAGTTTGTCCAGGGTGCTTTGGAAGGGGACAAGCTCCAGCACCTCTTAGAAGAGGGATTGTTTCATCAGTCTCCTCGGGGAGTGCTCATCCGGGTGAGCTTTGTCGGCGAAGGAGTTAATGAACCGCTCATTTCAACGGTGATTCGCCGCTTTGATGTAGATGCCAATATCCTCTTCGGCAACGTAGATAGTCTTGGCGACACAGCTTTTGGTACGTTGCTGATTGAACTGACTGGCGAAGAGACAAATATCGTGCAAGCCATCGAGTATATCCGGTTGACCCATGTCCGCTTGGAGGTGATCCGCCATGGTTGAAACATACCTGCAGTCCGCCTGGGAGACCTTCTACATGGTCCTCATCTCTTCGACCGTAGCGACCGTCCTTGGGATCCCGCTCGGCATCCTTCTGGTGGTAACGGAGAAGGGCAGTATCGGACCGAACCGTCTTTTGAATAACACACTCGGTTTCCTCATCAACGTCTTTCGCTCGATTCCTTTTATCATCTTGCTGGTGGCGATTCTACCGCTGACGAAGTTCCTCGTCGGAAGCCGCATCGGTACGACGGCGGCAATCGTTCCCTTAACGATCGCAGCCATCCCTTTCGTGGCTCGGTTGATCGAATCATCGCTGAAGGAGATCAATAAAGGCATTATCGAGGCCGCCCGGGCCATGGGGGCAACGCCGTGGCAGATTATCCGTATGGTCCTGCTGCCGGAAGCTCTGCCGGGAATTCTTTTGGGCATTATCATAACCTTTGTCACTCTGATCGGTTACTCGGCCATGGCCGGTGCTGTGGGAGGAGGTGGATTGGGCGACCTAGCGATTCGCGAAGGCTACATGCGCAACAATAATGAAGTGACCTGGGTGACCGTGGTCATCCTCGTCGTCATGGTTCAAGTGTTTCAAAGTATGGGAGATTTCCTGACAAGCAAAATTCGAAAAAACAGGGGGTTACTATAATGAAAAGATTCATCAAAGTTACCGGATTGCTGCTGGCACTCATCATCACCGCTTTCGGTCTCGCCGGCTGCGGAGCCAAAGACACCGGCAGCCAGGCCAAAACCATTAAACTTGGGGTATCCCCAGTGCCTCACGCCGAAATCGCGAAGATAGCCAAAGACATTCTCGCGAAAGACGGTATCGACTTGGAGATCGTAGAGTTCAACGACTATGTTCAGCCAAACCTGGCTGTCGCCGATGGTGAATTGACGGCCAACTTCTTTCAACATACACCGTACCTGAAGAGTTTCGCCAAAGAACACAACCTCAGTCTGACTTCTGTCGGCGGCGTTCATATCGAGCCCATGGGCATCTACTCCCAAAAAGTAAAAGCCTTAACTGAATTGAAAGAGGGAGCGAAAGTCGCTATCCCCAACGATCCGACCAACGGAGGCCGTGCCCTGTTACTGCTGCAAGCCCAAGGCCTGATCAAACTGGAACCGAATGCAGGAACAGAAGCGACGAAAAAGCAGATTATCAACAATCCCAAGAAACTGCAAATCACAGAACTGGAAGCGGCTATGCTGCCTAAGGTTCTCGATGATACGGACATTGCCGTCATCAACACCAACTTTGCTCTCGGTGCCGGTCTGAACCCGGTGAAGGATGCCATCGCCATGGAAGGGAAGGACTCTCCCTACGTGAATATCGTTGTCGTCAAGACCGGCAATGAGAATAATGAAGCCGTTCAGAAGCTGATGAAGGCGCTAACCAGCCCCGAAGTGAAGAAATTTATCGATGAAAAGTACAAAGGTGCTGTCGTATCGGCTTTTTGATCGAACATAGCTAGGCCCCGTAGCCAAAAGTCATCCCCGAAGCGTACCTGCTTCGGGGATAACTTTTTTGTTCGGGAATCGATCCGGCCATTTAGAATTACGGGAACGGAAAAAAGGACCGCCGAGTAGGAAAGCGTAGGGAAGGGCCACTTTTCTGTGGGGCATACTGATACCGTAACGAAGAGGTGGGGACTAACGTCAACAGATTTTTATAGGGAACTACATTTTTTTATGGGAGGTCGATAAATTTTGACGACAGGAAAAGAGACTCCCCAAGGTAACCAGTCGATTCGCAACATCGCAGCCCAGGATCCGGAAAATATCACTGCTGTCGCTGCAACGGAATTTTCTGATCGATCGGAAAAAGCGATCATTCGCAACGTGAAGGCAGGAAAAGGACGGATTTAAACAGCGAAGCAAAAATCCAGCCCGATGATGGGCTGGATTTTTGCTTCGCTGTTGTTCAATAAGGAACGTCTATTATTGTTGGTTTGCCGCAGCCGATTGAACTGGGGCTGGTTGCACTGCGCCAGTCAAGATATCGTGAATCGTTCCTTTTACGGTGAGAAGTTGGTTTCCTTTATCGAGGATTTGTTGTTCCAAATTGATGAGTTGGTCCAGTGCCGCTTGCGCTGCAGTCAGGTCGCGGGCGCTTCGGGCCGCTTTTAGTGCTTCTGCCGCTTGTTTCCGTTGGACCTGTAAATTTTTCAACTCTTCATGGAGGGCTTTCCGTTGTTCTACACTCGGTTGAAGTGATGTTTTCAGGGCCTGCTTTTGTTCTTTGGACAGAGAGCCTTTCAAGGATTGGCGGGTATCTTTGTTCAATTGGGTTTCCGCTTTGAGTTTAGCCCGAAGGTCTTTGACTTGTTGCCGCAGGGATTTCAATTCTTCCTGCTTCGGTGCCAGTGCCGTTTTCCAGGCTTGCCGTTCTGCCGCAGACATTTTGCCGGAATCGGCAGAGGTACTTACCGGATCGGTCTGGGAACTGTCGTCCGTCGTGATGACGGGAGTGAGAACCGGGTCGGTCGTAGTTGTGGCATCAGCGGCAAAAGCAGCAGGAGCCATGAGCAGGCTTGAGCCTAAGACGATCGTAGTCAGCCATCGTTTCATACGAGATTCCTCCTTTTTCGTGCGAAAGCGTTTAGGTAGTTCGAATGTCTTTCGACAGTTTTTATTTTACTTACCGCTTATGGCATAAAAATGAGGGATTTGTGTAATTTCTGTGTGATTTTCATGCTTGGGGACCAAAAGTCAGTGTAAATTCGGCGCCGACAGAGGGGCGATTCGAGAGGTCGATACGGCCGCCATGTTTTTCGACGATCGCCAGTGCAATGGACAATCCCAAGCCGGTGTCGCCGCGAGTTCCTTTATAGAACCGTTGAAACAGTTTCGGGATTTCCTCGGGTGCAATACCGTCCCCATCATCGCGGACCCGGATCAAATCATCGCCGGCGACGATCTCAACGTGAGACCTGGCATGGCGAAGGGCGTTGCTCAACAGATTGATCACCGCTTGAATCAGTTTGTCCCGGTCACCGGAGAAAGTCGGTGACGAATGGATCTTCCTTTCGTCGATAAATCGGATTTCTTTTTGCAGTTCCAAGGCGAATCCGCGCATTTTTTCAGCCGCTTCATAGGCAATTTGTCCAGCCGTGACCGGCTGGAACTGGTAGATGCCGTCGAGAGACTCTAGTTTCGATAAAAGGATCATTTCGTCTACGATGCCTTTTAAACGCCGGCTCTCACTGATGATGATGTCTAAGCTTTTATCGGCATCAGCCCCTTCGAAAACACCGTCTTTGATGCCCTCAGCATAACCTTGGATAGACATAAGCGGTGTTTTCAGTTCGTGAGAAGCCGTCTGCAAAAAAGAGCGCTGCGTTTCGTCGTAGGCTCTGATCTGGTCTCGCATGATACGAAAGGAGCGGGCCACTTCGCCGAGTTCATCGGTCCCTTCGACCGGTAGTTCCACATCATACTTGCGATCGGCTAGAGCCAGAGCAGCTGATTTTAGTTTGTTTGCAGGGTTGACGATGGAACGAGACATGAAAACTCCGATGAACAGCGCTATCACGCTCGAAATGAATAAGCCTTTAAGGATTTGCCGGTTGATCTGCCGGGACATACTATCGATATTTTCCAGCGCAGAAAAGAGAATCACCCCGCCAGCGATAGAGCCGTCTTTTTCGGATAGGGGTATCCCGACACCGACCATATCTTCGCTGCCATTACTCCACAGCTTGTCTGTCGTCTCTCCGGCCAGTACCTTAGGCAGATCGGGATAGACAAACTTTTCGCCTACCAGGTAGCGGCGGGGACGGTTTGAATTGATGATGATTCCGTTCGTATCGACGACAACCGTATTCGCTTCGAGAGTGTTGAGCAGGATCCGGTTCACCCGCAATTCCGCTAAGGGATTTAAGGTGGCTTTTTTATTCATGGAGACGATAATGTTTCCCTGCTCCAGCAGACCGGCTTTTGTCTCCTTAATAAGGTATTGCCGGGTGAGCGTGGTAAAAGATATATCGGCGATGATAAAAGCGATGACCAGAAGGATTAAATAGCTGACGATGATCCGTCTCCCGAAAGAGAGTGTGGGAGTTGCGCGAAAATAGGTTTTCGCCATCATTTCCATCTCATTTCTAGTCTTCGATTATATATCCGTAGCCCCAAACGGTCTTAATCTCCAAGCATGAGCCACTTTGGACTAGTTTTTTTCGAAGTCGTTTGATCAGGTCATCGATGGTACGGGGGCTGCCGGTATAGGTATATCCCCAGACCTGGTTCAACAACTGGTCGCGAGTGTAAGCCTTTTTTCGGTTGGTGATGAGGAAAAAAAGCAGTTCATACTCTTTAGCCGTCAGATCTAAGTCCCCCTTAGGGCTGGAAACTTTCCGAGCTTCCGGCCAGACCTGAAGGTCATGACAAAGGACGTGGGGGAGTGGATCTGCGTCAGAGGAGCGGGAAGAAGTCTTTTGACTTACCTCTTGCTGGCCATAAGCATCAGCGGTAGCGCTAGATTGAATATGTAGAGGTTGTTCAAATGTTGGCTGTACAGACCTTGTTTGTACAGCTATGGGTGTTGTCACACTTGCCGAGGCGTGTTCTGAGTTCGAGGTGACGCGACGGAGGATGTTTTTTACTCGAACCACCAGTTCTCGAGGACTGAAAGGCTTAGAGAGATAATCGTCGCTGCCGAGTTCCAGCCCGACGATACGGTCAATTTCGTCATCTTTCGCCGATACGATGATAATGGGGATATCACTTTCCCGGCGTATGATTTTACAGATCTCCAGCCCATCGACGCCAGGCATCATGATGTCAAGGATGATCAGGTCAGGCTTTCGTTGCCGGTAAGCATCTAAGATATCCCTTCCGTTCGTATAGGCTTGAACATGGAAACCGTCTTTTAACAGGTAGCGGCTGATTAGATCCAAGATAGGCGGTTCATCATCAGCAACATAGATAAGAGCCATGAGAGAAAACCTCCTTCGTGGCTAGAGGTGAATTTATCTTATTGTTTGTTTGCCACGTCGCAGAAGTCAACCCCAATTTGTTTTTTGAAAAATCTGAATCGGTAACTTTATCATGAAGTTGAAGTAGGAGTTCCCATGGACAGATTATCTACAAAAATAACTGAGAATCGATGTCGACTTTTTTCACCTTATTTCGACAAAATGACGGGTTTGATTGCGAAATAGTTAAAAAATGCGTGAAATACAGAGATAACTTAATCAGAAGGCGATTTCTCAACTTTTCATAAAGGCAGTTGTAAGAGTATTGTCAGAGGAGAATGATAGGATTTTTAAAAAGTGTCGGAATCTCATTTCTATTGTTCATGAGTAATCCCTTTTGGCGGTTGTACAAAAATTAGGGTCTTTGGAATCTGTCTCTAACATTGAACTTAATGGTAAAAGTATACGAAAAGATAATGAACGGAAGTGGTTGTAAACATGGTAGTAAACGTGGGAAGGCGAGGTAAGGGGAGCAAGAAGTATTTTTCGTTCTTGCTTGTGATCTTCCTTATTGTGCAAATCACTTTGGGTCCCTGCAAGACGATTACGGGAGCAAACGCCAGCGAACCTGTCAGCGTCGATGAGGTTGTACAGACGAATCCTGTCGTGAGTCCTACTACCAGTGAAAGTGGACAAACTAGCAGCGGTACCCCTGAAGAAAGTCCGCCAAAGGAAACTGTAACCGAGGCGGTCTACCAATCTGAGGGAAGCGGGACGGTACAAGCCTCCCCTTCAGTTCAGCCGACACAACCAGCGACAAGTGGAACAGGTAATTCGGTACCCGAGATCAATGATGGTGATCAGAAGAACATCACCATAGATGAGGATCATTCAATCAACTTCACAGTAACAGCGAACTATACGGGGACGGACGACCTAACTTGGACGACCACGAAAGCCAGTCATGGAAACGCCGCGATCACTGGCAGCGGAAACAGTGCGACCGTAACGTACAGCCCGAATGGGAATTACAACGGAACCGATAGTTTTACCGTTCAGGTCAGCAATACCTCTGGAGAAACCGATACCTTATCGGTGAACCTAACTATCAATCCCATCAACGATCCACCCGTAAATACAGCCGAGCCAACCATCTCGGGTGAGCCGAAGGTTGGACAGACACTCTCGGTAAATAACGGAACATGGAACGACGATTTGGACATAAATCCGGGCCAAATCAGTTACACCTATCAATGGCAACGAGCGGCTAATGCCGATGGAAGCGACGCGATAGATATCGCAGGCGCTACAGGCGCAAGCTACAGTCCGGATACCGCTGACTCGAATAGATACATACGGGTCAAGGTAACTGCTGAGGATAATGGAGAAGGTACTCCGGCAACTGAGAAAACTACGGTGTGCTCCGAGTGGTTGGGGATAAAGGGAAACCATCCCCCGGTGATCCAAGAAAAATCAGCTTCGATGAACCTAGTCGAAGACGGAAATGCAGCAGAGTTAGTCATACATGCAGCTGATGCCGATGAGGACACCCTGCTATGGAGCATCAGCAAGCAAGCCAAACTCGGCACAGCCGCAGTGACAAATGGCGCCGTGAGCTTCAGCCCAAAGAAGGATGAAAACGGAGCCGATAGCTTTGATGTTCAAGTTAGCGATGGAAACGGCGGCTTGGACACGATCACCGTCAATGTGACCATTCAATCGGTTAATGATCCTCCTTCCTTTTTAAAAGGATCGGACCAATCGATTCTTGAGGACGATGGACCCCAAACGATCGCTGGTTGGGCGACGGCTATATCGAGTGGTCCGGCTAACGAATCCGATCAAACTCTTTCCTTTACGGTTACAAACAATAACAACGCCCTCTTCAGTGCCCCACCAGCCATCTCTCCGAACGGAACTCTCTCCTATACACCGGCTCCGAATGCGAACGGTACCGCGACGGTAACGGTCATCTTGAATGACAACGGGGGGGCCGGTAACGGCGGGGTGGATACGTCGGCGTCCCAGTCCTTTACGATTACGGTGAACGCCGTTAACGACGGGCCTTCCTTTATCAAGGGATCCGATGAAAACGTCTTGGAAGACTCGGGAGCACACACCGTAAACAACTGGGCGACGGGTATATCGAAAGGACCCGCCGATGAAAACGGGCAGACGCTGTCCTTCGACGTTACCAACGATAACAAGGCATTATTTACGGTGCAACCAGCTATCGCCTTGAACGGAATCCTTACATACACCCTCGCACCCGACCAAAATGGTCTTGCTCATGTAACCGTTAAATTAACCGATAACGGCGGTACGGCGAACGGCGGAGTAGACTCTACCGAACAAACTTTCATGATTACCGTAAATGCTGTCAATGACGCCCCTTCCTTTATCAAGGGGACAAATCAAGAAGTGGTCGAAGATGCAGGAGCGCAGACCATCCCCGGCTGGGCCACAGGCATCTCAGCCGGACCGGCTGATGAAGCGGCACAAAAGATGTCCTTTCTGGTAACCAACGATAGCAATGACTTGTTCAGTGTGCAGCCTCAGATTTCTCCAGAGGGAACCCTTACCTACACACCGAAGGCCGACGCAAACGGCATAGCCCTTGTGAAAGTACAGATCACCGATGATGGCGGGTTAGATAACGGTGGGGTAAACAGCTCGGAGGAACAATCTTTCCTGATTTCCATTACACCGGTAAACGATCCGCCCACCCTTAGCGAGATCGGCGACCAAAGGGTCAATGAAGACACGGAAGAAATCCAAGTGACTTTTACCGTCGATGATGTCGACAATAATACATCCCTGCTCAGTATCACCGCCCAATCGACCAATCAGGATTTACTTCCCAATACAGGGCTTGTCATCGGCGGAGCCGGAAAAACGAGAACATTGTTGATGCATCCCGTTGCCGATAAATACGGCACCGCCCAAATAACCGTCACTGTAAGTGATGAACAGAAAACGGTATCTAAGACGTTTACGGTGACAGTGGATTCCGTGAACGACGAGCCGACCATCACCTCCATATTGAATCAGACTGTCGACGAAGATGGAGCAACAGGAACCATTCCCTTTGCCGTATATGACAAGGAGACGGCCCTCGACAAGTTAAAAGTTACGGCAGTTGTCGACAACGCGACTCTTTTTCCCGAGAGTAATATCAGCCTCGGCGGCAGTGAAGGGAACAGAACCATCTCCCTGCGTCCGGCCGCGGATCAATCGGGCAGCGCTAATGTCACCGTCACTGTCGAAGATGAAGACGGCGGCAAAAAAACGACTGCTTTTACAGTTACCGTCCGTGCCGTAAACGATCCACCAGTGCTGATTATACCGGGTAGTCTGAGTATCGCCGAAGACACGATCATCGGACCGCTTCCCATAAGCATCGACGATACGGAGACGTCACCTAGTGAACTCGTTGTTACCGCCGAATCGAGCAATCCTTATTTGGTACCGAAGGAAAACATCGAACTGGGTGGCAGCGAAAAAGCCAGGACTATCAAAATCACTCCGCTGGCCGACCAAAACGGCAGCACCCAGATTACCGTCGCTGTGGACGATGGAACAACGAAGACCGTAAAAGCCTTTACCGTTACCGTCAACCCCGTCAACGATGCTCCGCAAATCGGGAGCCTAGAGACGAAACATGTCGCTGAAGACAGCACGTCCGATCTTTTCACCTTCACCATCGGCGATATCGATAACAACCCGGCAGAACTTCAGGTTACAGCCCTATCGGATAATCCCGGGCTTATCCCCAATGAAAATATTATCTTAGGCGGTTCTGGGGGAAACAGGACGATCCAAGTGACTCCTTTACCCAACCAGAACGGTATGGCTCACATCACATTGACCGTCAGTGATCGAGCTTTAACGAACCAAACCGTGTTTGATGTCGTCGTTGATAACGTGAACGATGCTCCAGAGATCGGCGTAATCGGCAACCAGGAAATCGGACAAGGCACATCGACAGCGGAGATACCCTTCAATGTTTGGGATATCGACAACGATGCTAACAGCCTCGAATTATCCTCTACGATTTCAGGTGTGGATGGTGTAACCGTCGTCTTTGGCGGAGCCGGAAAAGATAGAACGGTAAAAGTAACAGCGCCTGCGGACCAGATGGGTATAGCAGTTATCACAGTGAAAGTCAGCGACGGCTCCCTTTCGGACGAAGAAACTTTTACTGTAACAGTAGATCCGAACGGTGTAGGAACTTCACCCATCAGCCACATCATGGACCAAGAGATATTTGAAGATACAGATACGGGTCTGATTTATTTCACTGTCAACAGCGCCTATGCGGATAACGTATCTGTTACATCGGATAATCAGGATATCGTGCCTGATAGGATGATCCAACAGGATGTGGTCGGAGGCGACAAAACGAAGCGAGCCGTAAAGGTAGTCCCTGCTCCAGACAAAAACGGCCCAGTAAACATCACGGTGACGGCAACAACGGAACCGAACGGGACGGAAACTGCAAGTAGATCTTTCCGTGTTACCGTGTTGCCTGTCAACGATGAACCAGTGATCAACGGACCAAAAGCCATTCACATTGCCGAGGACCCAGACAAAGCATCTGACGAAACGATCACCGTGACCGATGCCGATACGAAAGATACCACCAACCCCGATAGGCTTACTGTATCCGCCTATTCCAGCAACCAGGTGCTGATTCCCGACGAGAACATCACAGTGAATAAAGATGAAAACGATCCGACTATTATCGCCTTGGCGCTCACCCCTGTCCCTGATAGAAACGGAGTCGCTGTGATCACCGTATCCGCCAATGACGGACATGTGACGGTGACCAAAAACTTCACGATCACCGTCGATCCCGTCAATGACCCACCGACCATCGGGCCGATTGAAGATCAGGTGATCGATGAAGATCATTCCACAGGACCTATAGCGGTGAATGTGGACGATGTAGAACTTGATGCGGGCAGCCTGACCGTAATGGCAACATCTAGTAACCAAGCGATCGTGCCCGATGCAAACCTACTGGTGAGCGGAAAAGGAAAAGCTAGGACCCTTACCATAACACCAGCAGCAAATCAAAGCGGGACAGTTACGATAACCGTTGGGGTCAACGACGGCGTTGAAACTACCGAAAAAAGCTTCACCCTCACCATAAATCCCGTCAATGACGCTCCCTACATCAGCTACATTCCGAACCAGTCGACAGAGGAAGACAAGCCCACCTCCGCGATTCCCTTCACCATTGGCGATATCGATAGTTCTGTAGATAGTTTGGTCGTCAATGCCACTTCTGACAACCCGGATTTGATACCGAACAGTGCAGCAGGAATTCAGGTAAATACAAATGGGACCAACGGAAAGATCACTCTGACGCCTGCAACCAATCAAAGCGGTACAGCTAAAATCACCGTTACCGTGTCCGATGGTTTTTTGACGGCTACCCGTAGCTTTACCGTCGTAGTAACCCCCGTCAACGACCCGCCGACGATCACCGATATCCCTGTGACGACGATCGACGAAGACAGTGCCACCGGTCCTATTCTCTTTATGATAGGTGACGAGGAAACACCGGTGGAAAATCTAACCTTATCGATTACATCAGGCAATCAGATGTTACTGCCCAACAGCAACATTGTGAGAACAGACAACGGTGCCGAGAAAAGCATCACACTGACACCGGCAGCCAACCAAAACGGAAGTACACTAGTGACGATCAAGGTCAGTGACGGAGAAAAGACGACAGTCAAGACGTTTTCCTTCATCGTACGCCCCGTCAACGACCCACCGACGATCAGCCCCGTCGACGACCAAACGATTTTAGAGGACAAGGCGACACCGACGATCGTCGGCTTTACCGTGGGAGATCTGGAAAAAGACGCAGGCAGCCTGGTGATCACAGCTACATCGAGCAATCCTGCCGTAATCCCGGCATCGCGACTGCTTTTTGGCGGAACCGGTGCTTTTCGAACGGTTAGATTCACACCGTTGCCCGATCAGAACGGTGAAACCCTGATCACCTTATCGGTAAATGACGGTATCGATACCACGACCGAAACGTTCAAAGTGTACGTAACACCTGTCAATGATAAGCCTTCTTTCGTCAAAGGTCCGAATCAGACCGTGAACGAAGATGCCGGAACGCAGGAGATTCAGAACTGGGCGACGGCTATCTCTCAAGGGCCGGCGAATGAATCAGACCAGACGGTCGAATTTACCCTAACCAACAATAACAACAGCCTTTTTTCTGAACAGCCTGCCGTTACTGCAATTGGAACGCTTACCTATAGGCCGGCTGACAATGCCAATGGAACCGCTACCGTCACCGTTACCATGAAAGACAGTGGAGGAACGGCCAATGGAGGCATCGATACGGCTGCAGTACAAACCTTTACGATCACTGTCAACTCGGTCAATGATGCACCTTCCTTTACAAAGGGACCGGACCCGACAGTGAACGAAGACTGCGGTCCCCAGAGCATCGCGAACTGGGCAGGCAATCTATCGAAAGGACCTGTCGATGAAGTCAATCAAACGCTTACCTTCGCTGTAGTCTCCAATACCAATCCGAGCCTGTTTAGTACGGCACCGTCTATTTCGTCGAACGGGACCCTCTCGTTTACACCTGCTGCCAACGCCTCGGGAACGGCAACGATAGAGATTAAGCTCACTGATAACGGTGGCACCGCTAACGGAGGAATCAACCAGTCCCCCATTCAGACCTTCACGATCACCGTCATTGGGGTAAACGATCGCCCGTCCTTCACCAAAGGCGGAAATCAGTCAGTGAAAGAAGATGCCGGACTCCAGACCCTGTTGGGCTGGGCAACGGCTATATCTCCAGGTCCTTCGAACGAATCAGCGCAAAGTGTCACCTTCTCTGTCACAAACGATAACCATAGCCTCTTTTCCCTTCAACCGGCCATTACTCCAACGGGGACATTGACCTATACCCCGGCGGAAAACAAATCGGGAACAGCGACGGTTACGGTAAAGCTAGTTGATGACGGAGGCACCGCCAACGGGGGAACGGACACCTCGGTGGGACAAACCTTTACCATTACCATCACCCCAATAAATGATCCGCCTTCTTTTACGCTAGGAGTTAGTCCATCGGTCAACGAAGACGGGGGAATGCAGACGATAACCGGCTGGGTGACCGGTATCACGAAAGGTCCGGCAGACGAGGATAGCCAGTCCCTCACTTTTAAAGTCGATAATGACAGTACTCTTTTATTCACCAGCCAGCCGGCGATTGCGCCCGATGGAACTCTATCTTTTACCACGGCGCCCGATGCCTTTGGATATGCGACTGTGTCGGTACGCGCAAAAGATGATGGTGGAACGAGTAACGGGGGAATTGATACGTCCGCCACGCGGACCTTCACCATTACGGTCAACGCCGTGAACGATGCGCCTTCCTTTACGAAGGGAGCCGACCAGGTCGTCCAGGAAGACGCCGCTCCTCAGACTATCCCGAACTGGGCCACTGCCATATCAACAGGTCCCAGCAATGAAGCGACGCAAAAGGCCTCCTTCGTAATCAGCAGCAATAGCAACAGTGCCCTCTTCCGTGAACCACCGGCCATTTCCGATCAGGGTACCTTAACATACACCCCTGCTGATAACGCTGCCGGAACCGCCACGATAAACGTCAAGCTTATCGATGACGGCGGAACCGATTATGGCGGCATAAATGAAACGACGGAACAATCGTTCACTATCACCGTAAATCCGGTAAACGATGGACCGACGATCAGCCCAATCGCCGATCAGACGATTGACGAAGATACGTCGACCGGCCAACTCCCCTTTATCATCGGAGACGTCGATAACGACATCAATACACTGACTCTCTCCGTGGTATCGAGCAATCAGGACCTTATTCCAGACGGAAACATCCAGTTAAGCGGTTCAGGTGCCAACCGGACATTTTATGCCGCGCCCGCAGCCAACCAATATGGAAACTCGAACATCACCATCACGGTGAGCGACGGAAGTCTAAAGGCTTCCAAATCGTTTACGGTGACAGTGGTTTCGAAAAATGACAACCCGACGGTCGAGAATCAAAGCTTCCTCACCTATTCGGGATTGACTGTCGAGGGCTCGTTGAGTGCCACCGATGTGGATGGTGACCGTCTCACCTATGAACTCAGTTCACCGGAACCCATCAAGGGTTCATTTACCATCGATAAAGACAGCGGTGCCTGGACATTTACGTCCGAAAAAGGATATACGGTCACCCAAGAAGTCATAGTCAAAGTACTCGTCTCGGACGGCAATGGCGGCCAAGGTGAAGGAACGATTAATTTTACGATTCTGCCCTTGCCGGCTGGCAAAGACTATCAACTCTTAACCCGCAAAAATACATCCGTAAGCGGAAAAGTGGCAACGGGGAATGAAGACAACAGCACGGTTACCTGTTCACTTTTCACAGAACCGGCTCATGGCACGGTGACAGTGAACAAAGACGGCAGTTGGAGTTATACCCCGGCTGATGATTTCATCGGAAACGATCGGTTTACAGTGTTGATTTCCAACGACAAACATCAATATGCACAGTCCAATGTGACGATCATCGTCCACGACGGCACACTTACCTTGACGGGACAGGTTAACGATCGGGATACCCAAAAAGCGATCAGCAACGCAGAAGTGAGGTTGCTCGATGTAGCCGGTAAAGTCATCGCCCAAACAACATCCGATGGGGAGGGACGTTACCGGATAGATAAACTCGTCGAGCACGACTACCTCATCGAAGTTGTCCACCCCGATTACAGCGAGAATCGGCGAGCGAGCACGATCACCTTTGCGAACAGCACCGGCGGTACGGTAACGGAGGACTTCGAACTGGTTCAGTTTACCTTACAATTGTCGGCCAACCCGACATCCATCAAAGCCGACGGTGTTGATGAAACCCAGTTGACGGCAACCCTCAAAGATAAGTTCGGCAAGCCTATACCGGGAATTGAAGTCACCTTTAGTGCGGAGGCAGGCTTTTTTGACCACGGACGGACCGCTGTGACCAACGAAGCGGGAATCGCTCAACAGACGTACCGTTCCGAGAAATTGGAGGGAGTCAACCGGAAAGTCATCCCGGTCATCGTCACTGTCGATAACACTGAAAAGGGCCTCTATGGAACAGAACGCATCTTTGTCACCTTTGAACCGGGCTTTATCACAGGGATCGTCCTGGACAACAACAGCGGAGAGCCTGTAAAGGGCGCCGTCGTCAAGGTATCCAAAGACTTTGAAGGCGACGGCATCAACGATTTCTCCTTTACCCAGGTCACTGAGGCCGACGGGAAATATCGAATTGCCATCCCCAGGGGTGGCGTAGATTACGATATCTCGATAACAAAACCTGTTTTGATTGGAGACACGACGCAGAACGTCACCTTCACCCAAAAAGCTCAAGTCAACGGGGAAGTCGGCGAAAGTGAAGTCTATACGTCCAACAAAACAGCCACAGGCCTCCTCATCACCAAGGAACCCGATGGCACGGCTACGACACAAATGTCGGCAGAACTACGCCAAAAAATGAAGGTCTACTTACGCGATTCGAATGGGAATTACCTGTTGAACGGAAAAGGTGAAAAGAGGAACCTGCTGGCGGCGAAGGGAGACGGAAATAACGTCGATATCTTCTATGCCGATGCCTTAGCCGAAGGAACTTATCAGTTGGAAGTGGTCATGGAGATCGCCGATGAAAAAGGGCAGACGCAGGAACTTATCCTTAACCAAAAAGCGGATGCCCCTGCCGGGGAAGAACTGACCAAAGTGGTCGTCGATAAGGCCGGCCAGATTTCCATTATCGAGGAACTGATTGACCCTTATGGAACGATCACCGACGCTAAGACTGGCGCTAAAATTGCCGGCGCCCATGTCGTCCTCTATTATGCAGACACTCCTCGTAACCGAGCAAACAGCAGGACCCCAGGTACGACGGTGCCTCTGCCGGAAATCACCGGCTTTGCTCCAAGCGACAACGCGAACCCACAGAATAGCGATGCCAATGGTGCCTATGCATTCATGGTATTTCCCAGGACGGATTATTACCTCGTCGCGACCAAGAACGGCTATCAGACCTTTACCAGTCCGACGATTTCCGTTGAAACGGCCCTTGTCAAATATGACTTTGCGATGGAGCCGGCATCATCAAGCCACGGCGGTGCCACCGAGCCTGCCGAGGTCCTTCCTCCCAAGCCGCCTGTCCATCAAGGGTTGGTCATTTGGTACTCCTCTGATCGCCCGAGCTACGGTGAAGGGGATACCATCACTTACACCATCTCCTACAAGAACGGCTCGACTGAAAGCATCCATAAGGCGGCGATCACCGCTTCGGTTTCGGGATATACGAGCGTAGATAACCCTGCCGGCGGCACCACGAAAGACGGTAAAATTACTTGGCAGGTCGGTGACATCCAGCCTGGACAAGTGGGGATCATCATCTACAGGGTCAAGGTAAAAGAGGGTGCCTTGACTGCGCCGGAGACGTTTATCACTGAAGAGGCAGCCATCTCGGTAGACGGGCAAAAGCTCGATTCTGCCGACAGCCGGGCCTCCCTGAGAATCTTGCTGTTTACAAACCGCTTCGGAGAAGGCCACCACGAACCCTATGTCATCGGCTATCCCGATAAATCCTTTGGCCCCTATCGCAATATCACCCGGGCAGAAGTAGCCACGATGCTCATCAGAATTTCAGGCACAGGAGATCAACCTTGGAAAAGCGACTACCTCGATGTAGACCATTCGCACTGGGCGTATAAATACATCATGGCCGCGACGGCGAAAAACCTATTCCAAGGATACGAAAACGGCACGTTCCATCCTGATGAAGCCATAACCCGGGCAGAATTATCGGCGGCCATCGCCAACTTCATGAAGTTAGAAAAACGAAATCCCTTGGAACTGCACTTCAAAGATATTGAAGGCCACTGGGCAGCCAAGGATATCGAAGAAATCTATCGCAACCATATCATCAATGGCTATCCGGGCAACCTGTTCAAACCGAATGACAAGATATCCCGAGAAGAGACGGTGACTATGGTGAACCACCTTCTCGGCCGGGGACCATTAAAAGGAGTCGAAGCCTTATTCCCTGACGTTTCACCGGATCACTGGTCGTTTGGGCAGGTAGAGGAAGCGGCCCACACCCATCACTTTGCCCGCAATAACGATGGTTCGGAGACGATGTCCTCAAAAGGTACCGAAACTAGATAGAAGATAACGGAAAGAAGAGTTTATTGAGAGGTTGTACAAGCGATTTGTACAACCTCTTTTTTTGCGAAAGAATTTCATCATATCTTGTGACCCAATGGGGCATAAACGTTTTATTTAAGTAAAAATGCAACTGAATACATAATGTCTTGAGAGAGAAAAGCTTCTTTGCTTAAAAATAAGCAAATTCTAGCAAAGGACAGCCTCAGTGTTTCTTCCTCACCTCCCTGCATAAGGTAGAAGTAACCACTTCGACAAGCCTATGTTCACCATACCCTCAGACTACTCGCAAGGGGGAATGATTTTGGATTTCTTTCATAAGCTTGAAAACTACCGTCAGCGGGAAAGAGAGTTAGCCTGGGAAGGAACTTTCCGGGAGTATCTGCTTTTGGTCAAAGAGCGTCCCTTTATCAGTCAACTGGCCCATTCCCGAATATATAACATGATCGTTTCTGAGGGAGTGGAGGAGATCAACGGGATTCGCCGATACAAATTCTTTGATGATGAGATCTATGGTTTGGATAAAACCTTGGAAACCCTCGTCGAAGAATACTTCCATTCTTCAGCCCGCCGGACCGAAGTGCGCAAACGGATCCTGTTGCTCATGGGGCCCGTCTCCGGGGGGAAATCGACCATCGTAACGATGTTAAAACGGGGGATGGAACAGTACAGCCGAACAGCACTAGGGGCTGTCTATGCCATTAAGGGATGTCCGATGCATGAAGAACCACTTCACCTCATCCCCAAGGAACTGCGGGAAGACTTTATGAACGAGAACAAACTTTACATTGAAGGCAACCTCTGCCCCCACTGCCAGATGCGTCTCGAGACGGAGTGGGCCGGTCGCATCGAAGAAGTACCGGTGGAGCGAATCTTCTTTTCCGAAGAAAAACGGATCGGTATCGGAACCTTCAGCCCTTCCGATCCGAAGAGCCAAGATATCGCGGACTTGACAGGTTCTATCGACTTCTCCACCATATCGGAATACGGTTCCGAATCAGATCCGCGAGCATACCGTTTTGATGGCGAACTGAATAAGTCGAACCGGGGGATTATGGAGTTTCAGGAGATGCTCAAAGCCGATGAGAAATTCCTCTGGAACCTCCTGTCTCTCTCCCAAGAAGGCAATTTCAAGGCTGGCCGTTTCGCTCTCATCAGTGCTGACGAACTGATCTGTGCCCATACGAACGAAAGCGAATATAAAACTTTCGTTTCCAATAAGAAAAATGAAGCGCTCATCTCTCGGATGATCGTGGTCCGAGTCCCTTATAACCTGCGAGTCAGTGATGAAGTTCGGATTTACGAAAAGCTCATCAAGCAGTCTGATCTTCAACACATCCACATCGCTCCCCATGCCCTGCGGGCAGCAGCGATCTTCTCCGTTCTGTCGCGATTGAAGGAATCGAAAAAACAAGGCATGGACCTTGTCAAAAAGATGCGGCTCTATGATGGGGAGGATGTGGAGGGCTTTAAGCAAAAGGACCTGGTGGAACTGCAGAATGAGGTGACCGACGAAGGAATGAGCGGCGTTGACCCCCGGTATGTGATCAACCGCCTATCTTCGGCCTTCATCCGCAAGGATACAGTTTGCATCAATGCACTCGACGTGCTTCGCGCCCTCAAAGACGGACTCGATCAGCATCCCTCCATCACCAAGGAGGAGCGGGACCGGCTGATGAACTTTATCGCCATCTCCCGAAAAGAATTTGACGACATCGCGAAAAAAGAAGTTCAAAAAGCGTTTGTTTACGCCTACGAAGAATCGGCCCGGACACTGCTCAACAACTACCTTGACAATGTGGAAGCCTACTGCAACGGTGTCAAGCTTCGCGATCCCATCACGGACGAGGAGATGGATCCTGATGAGAAACTGATGCGGTCCATTGAAGAGCAGATCGGGATCAGTGAAAACGCCAAAAAAGCTTTCCGCGAGGAAATCCTCATCCGCCTGTCCACCTATGCCCGCAAAGGTAAAAACTTCGACTACACCTCCCATGAACGGCTGAAAGAGGCCATCGAGAAAAAACTTTTCGCCGATCTAAAGGACGTCGTCAAAATCACCACATCGGCCCGTACGCCAAACGCGGAACAATTGAAGCGGATGAACGAAGTCACCGCGCGCCTCATCGAAGATCACGGCTACTGCCCTGTCTGTGCGAACGAGCTACTGCGGTATACGGGTTCCCTCCTCAACCGCTAGGAGGTGGAGCGATTGTCGGGCGACTTTATCCTCAATCGGGAAGACTGGTCCCTCCACCGGAAAGGCCATATTGATCAGGCCCGGCACCAGGAAAAAGTGCGGGAGTCGATTCGGAAAAACCTTCCCTCGATCATCAGTGAAGAAGCGCTGATCCTCAATGACGGCCAAAAGACCGTAAAAGTCCCTATCCGTTCCTTGGAAGAGTACCGGATCCGTTACGACTTCAACAAACAAAAGCATATCGGGCAAGGCGACGGCGACAGTAAAGTCGGAGACGTTCTCGGGCGCGAACTGCAACCGACTCCCGGAAAAGGTCAAGGCGGTGCCGGCAATGAACCTGGGGTCGATTACTTCGAGGCGGAAGTCGATATCGATGAAATCGAAACTATCCTCTTCTCCGATCTCAGCCTGCCGAACATGGAGCAGAAAGCCGCACCGGAACTGGAGACCGAATCGTATCGGTTTACAGACATCCGCAAAAAGGGACTGCAAAGCAATATCGACCGCAAGCGGACTCTGATAGAAGCCTATAAGCGCAATGCCATGCGTGGCAATCCCGGCTTTTTCCCCGTCCTTCCCGATGATTTACGGTTCAAAACATGGGAGATTCATCACGAACGGCATGCCAACGCCGTCGTGCTCGCCATGATGGATACGTCTGGTTCTATGGGTAACTTTGAAAAGTATATTGCCCGCACCTTTTTCTTCTGGATGACCCGATTTTTACGCACGAAGTATCATGCCGTAAAAATCGTCTTTATCGCCCACCACACGGAAGCCAAGGAAGTGACGGAAGAAGAGTTCTTTACCAAAGGCGAATCAGGCGGAACACGCTGCTCATCGGCTTACCAGTTGGCCAACGATATTATCGACCAGCGCTTTCCGCCCCAGGATTATAATATCTATGCGTTTCACTTCTCCGATGGCGATAACCTATCGACAGACAATGAACCGTGTGTACGTCTCGTCAACGACCTTTTAAATAAAACGAACCAGTTTGGTTATGGGGAAATCGTACGGTCTCATTTTTCCAGTACCTTGATGAACGCCTTCCGAAAGATTCAAAACGAAAAGTTTTCTACGGTAACCATCCGGGATAAAACAGAAGTCTATTCTGCGCTGAAGACTTTTTTTAGAGAGACAGGGGAGTCAAAATAAAAACGACCTGACTGTAAATCGTATAAAGCATAAGTAAGGGCCGAACAGGCGTTTTTTTCGACGCTGTTTCGGCCTTCGCTTTTTAAAGGTATGTGCCCTAACGTACCGCGAGGATAACATCGATAGCCTCCCGGAGTTCGGCCAATTCAGAGGAACGGACAAGATAGCTGTAATCGCCCATCGCCAGTTGAAAGATGGGGCTAAGCCTCTCATGATGGCAAAGGAGATCTCCTAGACGCGTAAGCACTTCCTTATGAGAGTACACATAAGTGTTGCTTAACCTGCGGCCTACATAAGCACAATAGTATTTACGCTCATAGGTAAAGGTTACATAAGGATCCAGGAGCAACTGAGCCCAGAGGCGATAAATGTCGATATCGTTGGCAAAGTTGAACATATCTAAGGTGAGCCCGCCGGGCGGGCGCATGTTTACCTCTAACGCGACCAGGGAACCATCGCCAGTGCGGAAGAATTCAAAATGAAAAAAACGCTCTCGCACATCGAAAGCCTGCAGTGTCCGTAGGCCCAACTCCATCAGGTCATCAGGGATCTGCCGCACCGAGTAGAAGGATACATGCCGGTTTTCATTGACCGTTTCCATGACGCCCTGGCTGTACACATGAGAAGCGACGAAAAGCAACCGGCCGTCCTTAGCGGTAATCCCGTCAAAGGAATGAATCGTTCCCCCGATGTATTCTTCCAGGACATAGTCGACGGGTGGTTTCTCGGAGAAAAACCGTACCAGGTCCCGGTCTGACTCCAACCGGTAAGTCTTCGCGGAGCCTACCCCAATGTCCGGTTTTACCACCACCGGATAGCCCAACTTTGCAATCCATTGCCGCGCTTCCTCTATCGTGGGAATAATCCCCCCTCGAGCGACAGGAATGCCGGCGGAACGAAAGACTTTTTTCATCTCCGACTTTCGCTTGATCTTTGCGATATCCTCATTTTTGATCCCGGGAACATTAAAGTCTGTGCGTAAGCGTGCCTCCGCGGCAAGCCAATGTTCGTTCAAAGATTCAATCCGGTCCATTTTCCCATAGCGATAGGTAAAATAGCCGCAAGCTCGCATGAGCTGATCATAATCTTCCATATTTTCGACCTGGCGATACTCCGTTAGGGCCTGTCGCAACTCTGGGCGCAGACGGTCAAAAGGCTCGTCAGCAATAGCGAGAACGGTCGCCCCTAGCTCTTTTAGGCGAAGGCAAAAGCGATAATAGTTGGGGGGGAAGTGGGGAGACAGAAATAGGATGTTCAAGCGCGATACCCTCCCGAAGGACTTACCGTTTCCATTGATCGGGAACATATTGCCCTTGCGGTGGAACGGCGAGATGGGCAAAATCGTCGGCAAGTGCATCGAGCTGTTTTCGCAAAGATTCTCCTTGCAGCGGTTGGCCGTGCCCAGAGATAACCACGCTAGGCTGGAGCGCCTCTAATTTCTTGACCGATTCTCGAGCGGACTTCCAGTCGGTGGTAAAGTAAGAGGGCGGTCCGTGAACCTCTTTGTCCTGCGTCAGCACGGCCCAAGCCGATTCTTGCTTGACTGTCGTAAACGCATCACCGGCGACGAGAACGCGATCTTGCTCGCGAAACAAGGAGACATGCCCGGGCGTGTGACCAGGAGTGTGAATCCATCGCCATCCTGACAAAAAGGGTACGCTTCCATCCACAGGTAGAGCCTGTACTCGTTCGCCTAAATTGATGCCCTGATGAGGATAGACGGAAGATACACTAGCCAACAGACCGCCGCCCACAGAGGGATCGGGCGGTGGGTAATCCGATTTGCCTGTCAGGTAAGGCAGTTCCGCCTCATGGGCATAGACCGGAACGTGCCAATCCTTCAGCAACTCTGGGAGGGCGCCCACATGGTCAAAGTGCCCGTGCGTCAACACGATCGCTTTAGGAGCGATTTCTTTCCCAAAGTGAGCTTTGGAAAACTGACGAATCGAATCAACGGCATTTTGCAGACCCGCATCGACCAGAACCCAGTCGGTTTGCTTGGCAGAATCTTTAAGGAAACAAATATTCACCATCATATTGGTCAAGTAAAAAACGTCCTGTACCACTTGAACGCTGGAGCTATCACTCATCCCAAAGGGCCTCCCCATGTGGTTTTAATGCTTAGCATATACAAATGAAAGAAACCTATTCGAGCTAAAAGCAGCGGAAATCTAGGGAACCGGGCCAACCGCTGGTGGTTTCAAAAAATAATGGCTACTCCGGACAAGCCTGGAAATGTGCATCAATTTACCGTTGAAGCATAGAAACTTCCGGTAACCTTGTACACCTTCAGGACCACCAAGGTAAGGCTGCTGACTGAAGGTGTATTTCAATTGTGAAGAAGTTCTTTTTCGTCAAGGCAATTATGTAACAGGAAATTAATACATTAGAGAAGAATAGATTGACAAAGAAACGTTTGGAAGCAGGAGGATATATCAATACGGGTGGAGGAAAAGGGAAGGAAGGATTATCTTGGGCTTGCTTAAAGTGGTAGAGGTTGATGTAGAGAAGTGCCAGAATTGTTTAGCTTGTCTGGATGCGTGCCCGGTAAAACAGTGCAATATCGTCGAAGAGAATTCCGTCTCTGTCAACGACGACTTGTGTATAGGCTGTGGAGAATGTATTCGTATATGCCGGGAAAAAGGTCATCATGCTCGTACAGGAGTCGATGACTTTACCGAATTTTTGCAAGATATAAAAAAAGGCGAGGCTGTAGGCGTGTTGCTTGCACCGGCTGCAGCCGTCAATTATCCGAACTTGTTACCCCAGTTGATCTCAGCCATCCGGCAGGTAGGGGCTAAAGCGGTTTTTGATGTCAGCTTCGGAGCCGAGATTACCACCTATATGTACCTGAAAGCCTTACAACAAGGCGGTCCCTGCCCCATGATCGCCCAGCCTTGCCCAGCCATCGTTACCTTTATAGAGACCTATCATCCGGATCTAATTCCCTATCTGGCTCCGACCCATTCACCCGCCTTAGATGCGGCCATATGGATCAAGAATCAGTCCGATTATCGCCATTTGAAGCTTGCTTTTGTCGGTCCTTGTTTCGCCAAACGGCGCGAATTTCATGACCCGAACACCAAAGGGGCTATCTCATATAACATAACCTTTGCGTCCTTAGACAAATACTTTGCCGAAAAGGGCATCGACCTTCGAAAGTTAGGAACATCCACCTTTGATACACCAGAGGCGGAACGGGCGGTTGTCTATTCCCAACCGGGGGGATTGACAGAGACTTTTAACCGGTTTGGGGTACCGGTTCGTAAAGCGGACGTACCTCGTGTAGAAGGAGCCGACGAGGTGTATACGGAATACATTCCCCAATTGAAAGCAGATATTCGGCGCGGTAAGGCACCTGTTCTAGTGGATATTCTCAATTGTCTTCACGGGTGTAACGTCGGTCCCGGCACCACTCACGACTTGAGCCGGTACCAAGTGGACTGCATCATGGAAGAACGCAAAGCGGCGCAGATAGAAAAATATAAACAGAACAAAAGCTTATTCAGTAAGGGAAAAGATCCTTTGCAAAAGGTCTATGACGAGTTGTCTCAAAAAGGACTGGATTTTTCCCGCAAGTACAGCGATAAATCTTCATTTAATTCATCGAGAACCATGTCGAGAGTGGACGAGGAACAGATTTGGTTGGAACTTCATAAGGTATCCGAGGCGGAGCGAAACATCAACTGCCAAAGCTGTGGCTATGGCAATTGCCGGTCGATGGTTCAAGCGATCTTTGACGGAAAAAATCGCATCCAAAGTTGTAAGTATTACCTTTTAAAAGAGTCGGAAAGACACTTGGATCAGATGACCGAACAGGCAGAAAAAGCGGAAAATCTGGCCAAGCTTAACCAGGAAGAGCGGAACCGTGTACAACAAACCTACGATCGTCTCATTGAGTTGAATCGGCAAGTGGCCGAAACGGTAGCCCAAATCGGTACGACCAACGAAGATTTGTCTCACAGTTTTCAGACGATCATATCCGGTGCCGAGGAAATGGTGGGCGAGATGTCCCGGTTGACCTCTGATTCCGGCAGGATACGAGATCTGACGAAGAACTCCGAAGCTATCGTCGACGAAATCCAAAACATCGCCTCTCAAACGAACTTGTTGGCGCTCAATGCCGCTATCGAAGCAGCCCGTGCCGGTGAGAGTGGGCGGGGATTCGCTGTCGTAGCTGAGGAAGTCAAAAAATTAGCGGGTCAGTCTTCGTCGGGAACGGAGCGTATCCGTGAATTTATCATGGCTATTGCCAATCAGTCAGAAACATTAGATGAAAAAACGGGACACGTATTGGACGTATCGCAAAAAATCAGCCATTCCATCGAATCGACAGCGGAGATTCTTAAACGGCAATCGGCCGAGTTGGTGAACGAAGCGAAAAAGTTGAAAAATGAAGAAGCTAATCTAACACATTAAAACACAAACCGAAAGGCCGCTTACTAGCAATAGTAAGCGGCCTTTTTTCATAAGTCTTTCTTGTTAAAATGGTATATAGAAATAGCCAAACAGGCGAGTATGTATAAGATCGTATAGAACAGCATTACGTTGCTCGGCGGTGCGGCTGTTCCAAAGGGACCGGCCGCCAAAGAGGCTAGGGGATTCGTTTCCGTCGTGGCGATGACCGACATGAGTTTTCGAAAGAGCGCATCTGCAGGCATGATTAAACTGATACCGATGCCGATGTTCATTAGATCTGTGCGAGACACCATGCTGCCGATCTGCTCCAGAAAGCCGCCTATGACGCCAAGACCGAAGAGCATGACCGAGGCGATGCCAGCCGGCAGAGTCTTGACGAGGGTGCTAAAGACCATAGCCACACTAAGCAGCACGAGAGGCTGCATGATGAAGATGAGCGTTCCGAAGATCATTCGTCCCGGCGTCATAGATATCAGGGCCGCTTGATTATAGATCCAATTGATGCTGATCACTCCGGCAAACAGTATGATCCCATAAGCGACCAGCAAGCTGCCGTAGCCTAAAAACTTTCCGAGAACGATCTCCCGCCGCTGAATCGGCTTAGACACAATGGCCTGCAACAGGCCGTTTTCAATCTCTGAGGCGATGGAACCAACGCTGGCCAACAGAGCCAAGAGGGCCAGTAGAAAGGAAGCGAAGTAGAGGCCGGCGCCTAAGACCTGTTGCCCTAGGATCTGCTTCACGATCAACTGAGCTGAATTCGGTCCGATGATCGTTACCATTTGCTGGGCCAGCATGCGCAGGGCGAGGCCATAGAGGCTGAGAAAAGCGGCGGAGAGAAGGAAAGTGATGAAAAAGACGCGTTTTTTCGATGCTTCCCAAAAGGTTAGACGAGCGATTGCAAACAAAGCCTTCTCCCCCTATCATTCCGAGACATATTGCAAGAATAGTTCTTCCAAGGAATTGGAGATCGGTGTCACCTCATAGACGGATAAACCGTTGTCGACCAGTCCTTTGACGAGAGCCGGCACATCAGCGTCTCCATTCCAAGTCAGGATCCATTCCTTGCGCAGGGGATAACCGCTGTTGTCCCAAGTGAGCACCTGCTGGGAGTGAAGCCGGATAGCGGGGTGGGAAGGGGATGGCGTGGAAATCATGTCAACGGGTGCGTCGCCATTGACCACTACCTTGACCTGTTGGCCAGAAGCAGCGAGTTCCCTCCAATCGCCTTGAAAGAGCAGTTGACCTTTTTTGATGATGGCGATCTGATCACAGACCGTTTCCAGTTCGCTGAGCAGATGACTGTTCAAGAAAATGGTCTTTCCACGATCCCGCAGCGATGCTAAGAGATCGCGAACTTCTTTTCGGCCGATGGGATCGAGGGCGGACGTAGGCTCGTCCAGAAAGAGCAAGTCCGGATCGGGGAGGAGGGCACAGGCGAGTCCGATTCGCTGCTGCATCCCTTTGCTGTAACCGCCCACTCGTTTGCTCCCTTGATCGGCGAGACCGACTGCATGTAATACCTCTGGAATTCGTGCCTTCGTCTCCCGAGAGGACATGCCGAAGAGAGATCCGTGAAAGCGGAGTAGGTCTTCACCGGAGAGCCAATCATGATAGCGGAAAGTTTCCGGTAAAAAGCCCACCTTTTTTCGTACCGATACGTCTTCGATGGGACGTCCCAACAACTTGGCCTCTCCTGAGGTCGGTGAGAGCAGGCCCACCAGCATTTTGACCAAGGTGCTTTTCCCGGCACCGTTGGGCCCTAGAAGTCCGAAAATACATCCCGAGGGGACTGCCAGGGAAATATCCCGGCAGCCCCCTTGGCCTTGATAGGTTTTGGTCAATTGGCATGTTTCGATAGCCAGCAAAAAGGTCACCCCAATCAGATTTTTAGTGGAGAGATTGGGCTACCTGAAGGATCGTCTCTTTGTCCATGAACCCGTTGATCTGGTAGACGACGCCCTGATCAACCCAGAGAAGATGGCTAAATCCCCGGGGAGTCTTTCCGTAGACCCCTTCGACCCCGTTGACCGTTACTTTTTCGGTATTTTCACCGGTGTCGGGGATGACTAGAGTGTTTTGCCAGTCTTCAATCGCTGCTAACTGGGTGCGCAAGTCCTCTGGCAGTAGGGGGAAGTCGAGCAGCGCCGACCGCAGGCGATGGGGGTCAACCCCTTCCGGCACGGTCAATTCGGGGCTGCTGAACAGGCTCACCGTCATACCGCGGCGGCCTTCCCGGTCATTATAGACCGCACGCATTCCAGCGGGGATGCGGATGTCAAAGGACTTTCCACTCAGGTTCTCGGGTAGCAGGGTGGTGGCCCCGAAGCCCTTGAGCAGGTTGTTCACTTGTTCTACATCGAGGCTGAATTGGGCTTCGCCTTCTGACAAGACAGAGACTTGTTCCGGTGCATGGTAGCCATCGGGAACGAAAGCTGGCTTTTTTACGGAAAAGGGCAGTTTGTTTTGGGCTTCCGCCATTTTTACTTGTATTTCTTCTGATTTTTTTACGATTTCCGCTTTCCCGAACTGTTGTAGGTTGACTTCTCCCACTTGGGTTTTGACGGCTTTGGCCATCTGTTCCATATCATCAGGAGACACTTTGATCATTTGAATCTTTTGCACGCGGAACAGGGAGAGAAAATCAGCCATCGCCTGCTGAACTGGCGCAATCGTCAAAGAACTAGCCAGCAGTACGCCGGCAGCGACAGCGCCAGCCCATTTCTTCCAGTGCTGCATTATTCTGCGACCTCCTAGTGATTTATCCGTAGAGTAAGCTTTTGTATCCACAACTCGGCGATCCCACTTCACTGTACCATCGGGTGTGACCTCAGTGCTTTTCGCGTGCGATTCGTAGATCTCCAGCCGGAGGGACGTCCACGATTCCAGTTGGCTGAGTTCTTCTACGACAGTGAGGCAGGGGGGGCATTGAGTAAGGTGAGCCTGTAGTTGTTTTTTTTCATCGGCAGTTACTTCAGCATCCACGTAAGCCTGCCAGGTTCCACGATCGGGGCATTTCATGGGATTCCCCCCTTTTTTCCTAAAACAACCTGTTGGGATGCGAACGTCTCATATTCCCGTTTGAAACGTTCCCGGGCCCGGATAAGCACCGTACCCACGGAACTTCGATTGATCTCTGTGGCAGCGGCGATCTCATCGTAGCTGAAACCGGAAAACTTGAGCAGAAGTACCATACGGTCTCGGGCTTGCAACCGGCCCAGGGACTGACTGACCATACGAACTTCTTCCCGGTCCATGACCACCTGTTCTGCCGAAAGAGTTTCGGTGGCGCTGGTCTCAGCGGTGGAATGAAGAAAGACCTTTTCCTCCCGCTGCCGTCGGCTCCCTTCACTGCGTAGGTAGCTGTAGCACAAGTTGCTGAGAACTCGGCTCAGCCAAGCGGACCGGTGGTCGACGGTGGACAATCCAACCCGGTGCAGCCGGACAAAGGTCTCTTGAACCAGATCTTCGGCGACCGAAGGGTCCCCCAAAAGGAAAGTGGCTTGACGAACCAGCTTGGGAAACATCTCCATATATAATTGTTGAAATTCTTCTTTCATACTCTCACCACATATCGGAGATGAGATGGCGATGGGATACCCGTTGATACTACCACCCCCTTGAACCCCGTTGCGCAACGGCTCCCTTTTGGGTTTCCGTTATATAGACCTCACGGGTGGGGGAAAAGTGACAGGGGAAAAGAATCATTATAAAATTCGCCATGGCTAGAGGGGGATACCTTTCGATAAAGACAGAACTCGTCTAATCTTTCGTCGCTATAAATCTTACATGAGTAAGCAATTGGAAGATGGAACGCTACTCATCCGATAAGAACGATAGAAAGGCATGTAGGAGAAGGAAATCATGGAAGAAAATATTGAGATGCGTGGGATTCCTCAAGCCGAATTGCAATCTGCCTTGCTGGAACTGGGCGCTACCAAAATACTCCCCAGGATGTTTCAAGGCGATCGGTGGGAGGTATCTTTGTCCGAGGAAACCTTTGTTACGCTCGGTGTGATTCGGTTGCCTGTGACTCAATTGAAGTTTCGAGGAGAGGCCGAAACACTGAAAGCGGTGCTTAAAACGTTTCGGCTGAAAACTCTTCGGGGAGGAGGATAAAAAAGCCGCGACGATGATGCGATCAATATCGTCGCTTCATCGTCGCGGCTGTCTTTATGAGGGCATTCGCTTAATGCTAGAGCAATTCCCGGACTTTTGCCATATCTGTCGTCGGCGGCTGACAGGCGAAATTTTCACAGACGTAGAAGGTCGGCTCGCCTCCGCTGGCCGTCATCTCCCGCACAAAAGGAGCAACCGAAGCGAGCTCCTCATATTCTTTGCCGGCCAGACGGTAAAGAAAGACTGTTTCCGGGGTAAAGACACGGTATAGCGGTTCTAATTCGTGACGGAAGTGCTCCCGGGGACGTTCGGCTACGACGACCACTTCTTTGCCCGGTTGACGGGCGAAAAGCAAGGCCATCAAGGCGAAGGTATACCCGGCAGGCATGGCGCTGATATTTCCAGAAAAGGCTTGCAACAGTTTCTCAGCCTGGTCCGTAAAATCTTCCCTGCCGGTCAGGCGAGCCAGCCTCAGCAGGTTAAGGGCGGAGACGGAGTTGCCGGAAGGGGTAGCCCCGTCGTAGATCTCTTTCGGACGGGTAAGCAGTTCTTCAGCGTCGCTGCCGTAGAAGAAATAACCCCCCTCTTCGGAATCCCAAAATAAGAGGTTTTGCTGCTCTTGTAGTTCCAAGGCCTGCTGGAGCCAGCGGGGGCTGGTGTCGGCTTGATAGAGTTCGATCAATGCCCAGATCATGAAAGCGTAGTCGTCGATGTATCCGAGATAAGCCGCTTCACCGTCACGATAACGAGCCAGCAGTCGTCCATTTTCGTTGCGAAGCCGCATCCAGATGAAGTCTGCCGCTTTCACAGCGGCCTCTAAGTAGGACAGGTCATGGAGGACGCGGTAGCCCATCGCGAAAGCGGCGATCATGAGCCCATTCCACGATGTGAGGATCTTGTCGTCTTTGTAGGGGTGGACTCGTTTCTCCCGGACTACAAACAACTGTTGCTGCAAATCGGACAAGACCCTTTCCCACGTATCCGGTTCCATCGGTGCCGTATAAGGACGCTGCTCGGCATCGATGCGGTGGAGGATGTTCTTTCCTTCAAAGTTGCCTTTATCGGTCACATCATACCACTGGCAGAGTAGATTGCCCTGCTGCTCACCGAGAACCTGCGTGATCTCCTGAGGTGTCCAGACATAAAACTTGCCTTCTTCGCCTTCGGAGTCGGCGTCTTCGGCAGAATAGAAGGCCCCTTCCCGAGAGGTCATGTCCCGGAGAATGTAGGAGAAGATCTCCCGGGCCGTTTCGGCGTACTCGTCCCTTTCCGTAATCTGATAGGCTTCCAAATAGGCCATGGCGAGCAATGCGTTATCATAGAGCATCTTTTCAAAGTGGGGAACGAGCCACTTTTCATCGGTGGAGTAACGGGAAAAGCCGTAACCTAAATGATCGTAGATCCCGCCAGCCCGCATGCTACTTAGGGTCTTCTCGACCATGGCAAGGGCCTTATCTTCCTTGGCATACTTCCAATACCGCATCAAAAAGGTCAGGTTATGGGGAGTGGGGAACTTAGGAACGTGACCAAAGCCGCCGTACCGGTCGTCAAAGTTTTTGGAGAGATACTCATAGCCGTTTACCAGCGCCTCTTCGTCTAAAGTGCCTATTTTCCGGTTTCGAACTTCCTCTTGGAGCATGTTGGTTACACGGTTTCCCGCTTCCACCAACTGCCCTCGGTCCTCTTTCCACTTTTCGACGAGCGCTTCCAGGACATCGAGTAAGCCCGGCATACCGCGACGGCTGCGTTTCGGAAAATAAGTCCCGGCGAAGAAGGGCCGCTTGTCCGGAGTCATGATGATCGTCAAGGGCCATCCGCCGTGCCCCGTGATCGCCTGGCAAACGGTCATGTAGATATGGTCCACATCGGGTCGCTCTTCCCGGTCGACTTTTACGGAGATGAAATGCTCGTTCAGGTAATTAGCGACTTCTGTATCTTCGAAGGACTCTCGCTCCATCACATGACACCAGTGGCAGGTAGAGTACCCCAGAGATAAAAATACAGGCTTGTCTTCTTGACGGGCTTTCTGGAAGGCTTCATCTCCCCAGGGATACCAGTCGACGGGGTTGTAAGCGTGTTGGAGGAGGTAGGGGCTTTTTTCGTTCTGAAGACGGTTGGGTTTACGGTCGGTTCCAATGACAGCCATAGGCCTAACCTCCATAGTTCATTACGTTATAAACGTAGTATTCGCAATAAACGTTCGCCCGTTAGATTTAGGCAAGCGTACAAACTGTATCTTTTTGCTCTATTAATGATGCTTATGACCGCAGGAGACAAGCTCATCTTCTTGGACTTTATCGAGTGTATTCTGCACGAATTGTTGCACAGCCTCCTCAAAACTTGCCGGACTCGTTTTAAATATTTCCATTCCCTTCTGTTTGAGGGTTTTATAGACCCCGCCACCGATACGCACGACGATGACCGCATCAACCTGTTTCGACGAAAACCACAGAGGGAATTCCTCGTGTCTGTTTTGCATAGTCGGAGTCGGGAGGATTTCTTGATTCACGATTTTTCCATCTTCCAACCGAATAAAAGCAAACGACTTGCTATGACCGAAATGGTCGCACACCTGATCGCCTTCCACAGGTATAGCTAGAATCGACATAGATTTACCGAGCCTCCTTCACTTTTTGCAGCAGAATTGACCAGATTGAACCAAAACAGATCGGCCTTGCCTATTAGGTCCCGCAAAAGGTTCGATAAGGGATAGCCGCTGGTTCCGGCGGGGTGGCGTATTCTTGGCTGTTCAGGTAAGAGAGTGTAGGGGTTGGAGAGAACATTAACCAGGCGATCCATCACGCAGTAATTTTCTTCTTTCACGGCGGCCTCCAATGCCTCTTCTACCCGGTGGTTCCGCGGAATTACAGCAGGGTTGCTCTTTTGCATCAACTGATGAGAAGATGCTCTCGATTCTTGCTGCCTGCCGAGTCTCGCCCGCCACAGCTCATGCCACTGCGCAAATTCTGGGGTTCCGAAGAGAACGGTATCCTCCGGCTTATCCAAAGTTAAAGCTCGGAAAGTATGGGTATAGTCGGCCCGATACTTTTGCATTATCGAAAGCAGGCTTTCGAAAAGGGATTCATCTTGAGTTTCTGCAGAAAACATTCCCAGTTTTGCTCTCATGCCCGCAAGCCAATGATCACGATACTGCTTGGCAAAATCTGTGACTGCATCCTGGGCCATTTTGACAGCCTTCTTCGGGTCCGCATGCAACAGCGGTAAAAGGGTTTCGGCAAAACGAGCAAGATTCCACCCGGCGATAGATGGCTGGTTACCGTAGGCATACCGGCCATGGACGTCAATAGAACTGAAAACGGTTGCCGGGTCGTACGTATCCATAAAGGCGCAAGGGCCATAATCAATCGTTTCGCCACTGATGGTCATATTGTCCGTGTTCATCACCCCATGGATGAAACCGACCAATTGCCATTTGGCGATTAGCACCGCCTGACGACGAATCACTCCCTGAAGCAATGCAAGGTAGCGGTTCTCATCGGTCTCGATGTCGGGAAAATGGCGATCGAGGGCATAATCCGCCAAGACCCGGAGATCGTCGACGGTACCCCAATGGGAAACGTACTGAAAAGTACCAACGCGCAAATGACTAGCCGCCACGCGAGTGAGAACGGCACCCGGTAGTTTGGTTTCACGGAGGACTGTCACGCCCGTTGTCACGACGGCGAGGCTGCGGGTGGTCGCAATACCGAGCGCATGCATCGCTTCACTGATGATGTACTCACGCAGCATCGGTCCGAGAGTTGCGCGACCATCACCTCGCCGAGAATAGGGGGTTACGCCTGAACCCTTGAGTTGAAGATCAACGCGCTTGCCGAGGGGAGTGATCTGCTCACCCAGCAGTATTGCCCGCCCGTCCCCTAACATCGTAAAATGTCCGAATTGATGGCCTGCATAAGCTTGAGCGAGAGGCAGAGCCTCTTCGGGAACCCGGTTGCCAGCAAAGACTGCTACCCCATCTTCGCTTTGCAGTGCCTCGGCAGGTAAACCTAGTTCAGCTGCCAGGGGAGCATTGAGTATGACTAACGTCGGTGATCGTACAGGAGTAGGGCTAATCATGGAAAAAAATGATTCTGGCAAGCGGGAATAGCTATTGTCGAAGTTCCATCCGGTTCCGAGTATAGACTTCCCTTTTGTCATCTTATCTCCTTATGCTGAGACCGATAATGATCTGATTCGTACACTCCGTTGGATCTGAAATATTTTGCATTGATTTGCATTTGATGACACTGTTGCTTTTTCGTTTTTAATCGTAGTATACGCAATAAACGTTTCGCCATAAAAATAGGGCAGCACTTTTCAATTCCTTTATTTGGGGCTAGGCGGAACCATTTTACCCAGTTCAATGAAGTTACTTTTCCTATCGTCATGCTGAAGTTTTAACATCGTAGTACTCTTCAAAAGGGATAAAAGCCATTAAAAAAGGGCCTAGTACAGTTTCGTGTGTAGGCCCTTCTTTTTATGTTTGAGATTGAAATTTTTGTTGCAATTTGTCGAAATTCCGGAAGGAAAAAGACGAGTCATCGCGAATTTACCTCTATGAAAACGTTACCACACGGGAGGGACCGGCTTTGGCCACGATCAAAGATGTCGCCAAGTTGGCAGGAGTTTCTGTATCGACAGTCTCCCGGGTGCTCAACGGAAGCGGTTATGTCGATAAGACAACAGAAGAACGGGTGCTCTCATCGATCCGTTCTCTGAACTATCAGCCAAATCGCATCGCTCGCAGCCTCGTGACACGGAAGACAAAAACCATCGGACTGATCCTTCCCGATATTACGAACCCCTTTTTCCCGGAAGTCGTACGCGGAGCAGAAGATGAGGCCCACAAACGTGGATATAATATCATCCTTTGTAATTCGGACTGGGACGAAGAAAAAGAACAAGTCTACCTGTCGGTGCTGCAGCAGCAGTGCGTCGATGGAGTGATTCTGGTAGGAACAAAACTGAGTGAATCCTATCTAGTTTCCATAGCTGCTACTTTTCCGCCGATTGTTGTGATTGATCGAACCATTGCGTTAGACATGCATTCGATCAGTTCAAACAACATCCAGGGCGCTTATGCTGCGACAGGCCATCTCCTAGCTCAAGGTTGCCGTATCATCGGCCATATTTCCGGCCCAGAGCAATCTGTTTCGGCTCGCCAGCGGATGCAAGGTTACCGACAGGCTTTAGATGAAGCAGGGATTCCTTTTTTGCCGGAACTGGTGGTGGGCGGAGATTACCGTATGACCACGGGAAAGGCGGCTGCTGCAGAATTACTGCGCAGAAGCCCCCAGTTAGAAGGAATTTTTTGTGCCAATGATTTGATGGCTATCGGTGCTTTGGAACAGCTTCGGGAAGCTTCCTTCAGAGTACCTCGTGATGTCGCTGTCGTCGGCTATGACGGAATCGCGATGAGTCGGTATGTCTACCCGCCCTTGACCACCGTCGTACAACCTACATACCGGATGGGGGAAAGGGCCATTCAGCTTCTTTTCGATTCGATTGAGCGGAATCAGCCCGAATTCCAGCATATTGAATTGGAACCCCTTTTGGAAATCCGAAAATCCTCGACCAGGAGGGCATGCGATGAAAACGCCTCACGTTCTCGTCATCGGTAGCATCAATACGGACTTGGTTTGCTATTCCGAGCGGATTCCCCATGTAGGGGAGACAGTCATGGGAAGTCGATTTACCACCGTTCCAGGAGGCAAAGGCGCCAACCAGGCCATGGCGGCGTCGCGACTTGGGGCGCAAGTGAGCTTTATCGGGGCTGTCGGCAAGGATAGCTACGGCAGGGAAATGCTTCAGTATTTCCAAAACAACCATTTACAGACGACCTACATAAAAGAAGTCAATGATTCAACCGGCGTCGCACTGATTAATGTGGACGGTGCAGGCAACAACCAGATCGTCGTCGTCCCAGGCGCAAACTACAAGCTTGACCCGGCTGACTTGGAGGCTTCTCAGGAAGCCTTCGCCGGGTGTGACGTCGTCGTGCTCCAACTGGAAGTGCCGCTGGAGACCGTAGGAAAAGCCATTGAATTGGCAAAGCGCTTTGGAAAACCGGTGATTCTCAATCCGGCACCAGCCCAGTCTATTCCGGATGAATGGCTGTCCCAGATCGATTACCTGGTCCCGAACGAGCACGAAGCCCTTTTGCTCGGCGGTGAGCCCGAAGATTGCTTTGAAAAGCTCTATCATAAGATCAACGGAACATTGATCGTCACGCTGGGGGATAAAGGGCTCCTCTTTATCGACAAAGAAGGTTCCCGTTCGCTGCCCGCCTTCGAGGTAAAGCCCGTCGATACCACAGCTGCCGGTGACGCATTTGTCGGCGGATTTAGCGTTGCCCTTGCCGAGGGGAGACCGATTTCGGAAGCGTTACGTTTCGCCAGCGCGACAGCGGCCCTATCTGTCACCCGTTCAGGCGCGCAAACGTCACTGCCCCAGCGAAATGAAGTACTTGAATTTTTGGAGGAACATTCATGAAAAAGCAAGGTGTGTTGCACCGAGAACTGGCTGCAATGATCGCAAGCTTAGGTCATGGCGATTTGCTCATCATAGCCGATAGCGGACTGCCGGTGCCTCCCGGTGTCGCTTGTATCGATTTGGCCGTGTCAGAAGGTGTGCCTCCCTTCTTGCCCGTTCTGGATGCCATCCTTTCTGAAATGGTGGTGGAAAGAGCCATCGTTGCAGAAGAACTGCAAGGAAATCACCAGTTCGTCGAGCAAATAACGGAACGACTGGCGCCGGTGGAGATTCAAGCCGTATCCCATGAACAATTGAAAGTTCGCAGTCGTCAAGCTCGAGCCATCGTTCGGACAGGGGAATGGACCCCCTACGCCAACATCCTCTTGTATGCCGGCGTGGCTTTTTAGCACCGACCGTCCAAAGGAGGAAAACGTCATGCCGGTAGTGGAGATGCAAGGGATATGCAAGGAATTTCCCGGTGCGAAAGTTTTGAAGAAAGTCAATTTTCAGGTTGGAGAAAGGGAAATTCACGCCCTTTTAGGAGAAAACGGCGCCGGAAAATCGACCCTGATGAAAATCTTGACCGGCATATACAGCAGGGACAGCGGAGAGATCATCTATCAAGGTCAGCCCGTGTCCATCGATGGCCCTAGAAAAGCGGAAGAACTGGGAATCGTCATGATCCACCAAGAGTTTAACCTCGTTCCTCAATTGAGCGTTGCGGAAAACATTTTTTTAGGAAACGAAGCGCCATTTACCCGTTTTGGACAGATCCGCTGGAAGTCTTTGCTGGAAGCAGCTACGGGCTATTTGAAACAGGTTGGGTTGAAAGTTGATCCGAAGACACCGGTCGAAGAATTAAGCGTCGGCGAAAAGCAACTGGTGGAAGTGGCCAAAGCCTTATCGAAAAAGGCAAAGCTGCTGATCATGGACGAACCGACGGCCGCTTTAACTGAGATTGAAAAAGAAAAGCTTTTCTCGATTATGAACAACTTAGTCGACCATGATGTCTCGATCATCTACATCTCACACCGCATGGAAGAGTTATTTCAGA
Source organism: Heliobacterium chlorum (assembly GCF_014502795.1). Classification (GTDB taxonomy): domain Bacteria; phylum Bacillota; class Desulfitobacteriia; order Heliobacteriales; family Heliobacteriaceae; genus Heliobacterium; species Heliobacterium chlorum. The sequence goes on along the minus strand of NZ_JACVHF010000007.1, from coordinate 50,489 downwards.
TCTGCCACCAAGTGACGGTGCTGAGGGATGGCGAATACATCGCTTCCCGTTCCATCGCCGAAACGAATATGGATGAACTCGTGGCCCTCATGGTTGGGCGCCAAGTAGAGGACCGCTTTCCAAAGGTCTCCGCAGCGTTAGGAGAGCAGATCCTGGCGGTAGACAATTTCTGCAACGAGAAGCTAGCCGATGTAAGCATTGAAGTCCGCGCCGGTGAAGTGGTGGGCATCGGGGGACTGATGGGAGCCGGGCGGACAGAACTGGCCCGGGCCATATTCGGCCTCGATCCGGTAAAAGGTCAAATCAAGCTCAACCTCGGCCAGAAGAACCTCCATCGGGGCAGATTCCGACACCCTCAGGAAGCGATCGGCCATGGAATCGCCTTAGTCTCGGAAGATCGAAAAGATGAAGGCCTTGTCCTCATGGGAAGCGTGCTCGAGAACCTGGCCCTGTCGACGCTGGAAAAGCGTTCCCGTTTCGGGATTATCAATCGGCGGCGAGAACGGCAGATGGTGGACAAGCATGTCCAGCGTCTGAAGATCAAAACGGCGTCCGTAACCCAGCCCGTAAGCAGTCTAAGCGGCGGCAACCAGCAGAAAGTGGTCTTCGGTAAATGGCTCGAAACAGAACCGGGTTTACTTATTCTCGACGAACCGACTCGCGGTGTCGACGTGGGGGCCAAGGTAGAAATATACCAACTCATCAATGAACTGGCTGGACGAGGTATCGGCATCTTGCTCATATCGTCAGATTTGCCTGAACTCATGGGCATGAGTGACCGTATCTACGTCATGTACGAAGGCAAAATCACCGGTCACTTCACGAGGGAAACGATCACCGAAGAGAACTTTATGCGCTGCGCGACAGGAGGGGTACGATGAAGAACCTGAAAATATGGATTCAGCGGTATAAAATTGGTCCTTTGATCGGCCTCATCTTGATTTGCATCGGTTTAACGCTCATGTCGGACCGCTTTTTCACCCCGTCAAACTTGATGAACGTAGCTCGCCAGGTTTCCATCAACACCTTATTGGCCGTAGGGATGACCTTTGTCATTCTCACAGGAGGAATTGACCTTTCTGTCGGATCGATCCTGGCTTTTTCCGGCGCACTGGCCGCAGGCGCACTAGCGGCGGGGATGAATCCCTTTGTCGTCGTGATCTATGCATGTGTCCTCGGTCTGCTGGCGGGTACGATCAATGGCCTCTTTATCGCTTATGGAGGAATAGCGCCCTTTATCGCTACTTTGGGTACGATGACCTTGTTCCGGGGAGCTACCCTGATTTATACGGAAGGCCGTCCGATTCGCGCCGTTGAGGAGACCTTTAGCAACTTAGGCGGCGGCTATGTAGGCCCCATTCCCACCCCGGTCATCATCATGGCTGCGGTAGTCATCTTAGCCTGGTTTATTCTAACCCGGATGACGATCGGCCGGCGTGTCTTTGCCATCGGGGGAAATGAAGATGCCGCCATCTTCAGCGGCATCAAAACAAACCTCTACAAAGTTCTGGTTTATGGAATCAGCGGGTTGCTGGCCGGACTCGCTGGCGCTATCTTGACATCGCGTCTCATGTCGGCGCAACCGACGGCAGGTACCGGCTATGAGTTGGACGCGATTGCGGCGGTTGTTTTGGGGGGGACAAGCCTCTCCGGGGGGGCAGGCGGCGTGCTTGGCACCCTGGTTGGTGCCCTGATCATCGGGGTACTCGACAACGGCTTGAATATATTAAATGTTTCTTCCTTTTATCAGCAAGCGGTGAAAGGCATCGTGATTTTGATCGCGGTACTACTAGACCGCCGAAAAGCGGCGAGGGGGTGAGGTGGACCGGTAACGGTACATAGGAGAGCAGGGGTACAGAGGACCCCCTATGGGGACCCAAAGATCTATTCCTATTCGAACAGTCTAGAACCTGCTCTGCAAAAGCCTTGACATCATCGTGAACAAGCTTGAGTATCCAAAAAACAAAATTAGCGGAGGGAATCAGGAATGAAACGTATCTGGAAATTAGCTGCCTTAGTGGCCATGGCCCTGTTCATGGTCAGCGTAGTCACTGGTTGCGGAAGTTCGCCGAAAGCAGAACAAAAACCGGCTGCCGACGCCGAAAAGAAACTGACCGTTGGTCTCGCCTTGTCCACATTGAACAACCCCTTTTTCGTCGACATGCGTGACGGCGCCCAAGCCTATGCCGACAAGATCGGAGCGAAGCTGGTTGTCGTAGACGCTCAAGACAACGCCTCGAAACAAGTCTCTCAGGTGGAAGACCTGATCCAGCAAAAAGTCGACATTATCTTGTTAAACCCCACAGACAGTGATGGTTTGGTCACGGCTGTCAAAGACGCCAACAAAGCCAACATTCCGGTTGTCACTCTTGACCGCAGTGTCAGCGATGGTACCGTTGTCTCTCATATCGCCTCTGATAACGTAGCCGGCGGCAAACTGGCCGGTGAATTCATCGCCAAAAAACTGAACAACAAAGGTAAAGCGGTAGAACTTGAAGGGATTGCCGGAACCTCTGCAGCTCGCGATCGCGGCCAAGGTTTCCATGCTGTCATCGACACCCAAAAAGATATCAAAGTTGTCGCCAAACAGCCGGCCGATTTTAACCGCTCCAAAGGGATGACCGTTATGGAAAACATCCTGCAGAGCCAGCCCGATGTCCAAGCTGTCTTCGCGCATAACGATGAAATGGCTCTCGGCGCTCTCCAAGCGCTGCAAGCTGCCAAAAAAGACGTGATCGTCGTTGGTTTTGACGGCGGCGCCGATGCGGTTAAAGCCGTTCAAGACGGAAAAATGGCCGCCACCGTGGCCCAACAGCCGAAACTCATCGGAGAGATCGGTGTGAAAACAGCCGAAAAAGTAGCGAAAAAAGAAAAAGTGGAAGCCAAAATTCCTGTTGACCTGAAACTGGTTACGAAAGAATAGGATCTCTGACAGGAATCTACACATATCGCTTAATATTATTTTTAGACCGTGAGCTATTGCGTTGCTCACGGTCCTTTTTTTCTCTAGGATACATTGGTTGTCACCGAATACGGGCGTGAAAGCAAAATATCTAGCCGGATTATCTTTGAGTCCAAAGAAAAGAACAATTTACCAATGATGAAAATGAACAGAAAAAATGTATTGGAAACCACCCATAAATCCGTTACTATTTTTGAGAGACGAAAAGTAGTTCTCCTTTAGTAGAGATAGAGAAAAAGATTAGTTTATGCAAAAAGGAGTCAATATAGTGGCAATCCCTCGAAAACGTCGGAAAAAATCGATGAAAGTCTTACTCATTGGCCTAGGCGTCTTAGTCGTCGGTCTTGGCCTGGCCCTAGGCTATCGCAACTTTGAAGGAGTGGCCGAATCACCGAATCCGTTGAGCGGAGAAGGCTGGCGCATCGGCGATGAAGTACCGCCGGAAGTGTTTGCGAAAGCAGAATCGTTAAGTGCCGGAAAAAAACTCGATATCGTACCCGGACAGACCATGTTCTTCAGCAATGTGCCGGAAATGGTTAAGGAACCGGGCATCATGACGCGAGTCGATAACTGTCTATCAAAAAGCGGCGACGTGCGGCTACTGTACTCCCACTTTAATCTACTCATCGACTACAGTGGGAAAAATATTCGAAATGTACCGGCCCAGATGGGCGTCGCCATCGTCAACCGCACCCAACGAGTTGTCGATGTCTACTATAAACGCTTGGCCAACGGGATCAGTCGAAAACTGGACGGAACACGCATCTATGAGGATGACCTGGCCCCCATGAAACCGGGAGAAACGATTCCCGTTTACTATGGAACCCAACTGGGTAACGTGGTTTTTGCCAACTACCTTAAGCAAAATCCCCAAGAACAGTTATGGAGCAGCCTTAAGCCCGGTGAGAAATCATGGATTTACGATAAAGTGGGGATCCATGGATGGGCGATTATGATGGGAGATTTTGTCTTCCGCGACCACGCCACGGGACAGTTGTTGACCCTGGACAATATCCGAGCAGGTGAAGCCATAGGCATCCGCAGTTTTGTCGCCCCCATCGGGGAGGATCTGGATGCTTTCTATCAGGCTAATGACAAACCGAACTCGATCCTTAATCAAGCTCCTGAAGAAGCCTTCCATATGCGGGGATTGATCACCGACGGAATCACCCGCCAGTTTACCTTATCCTACAACAGCCAAAAGGATGGCCTAAAAACGCTCACCTTCAACTCAGCCTTGGACGCTCAAGACGTCGATCCTTCCCTGCCGGGATTTGAGCCGGCGAAGTTTCAGAATGACCTGACGAGCGGGACCGATGAGTACGGCAGCAAAAATTCCAAAGGTCAAATTCAGCCGCTGCCGGTACAGAACAATGGTTCCTACGGGGCCATGTATGAAGTTACTCTTAATATTATGGGACCCACGGCGATCGCGATTCAAGGGAGTGCTCTCAACAGTCCTGGTCTCGCTTACGTTGACCTGTATAATCAATTTATCACGGCCGGACTCGATTTCGCCCCGGAGAATGTAAAAACGGTGCGTCTCGTCGATCCGAATTACTTCGATTACTACAGTCACCCGGAAAAGCTCCGTCCGCTGGGATATGGCAGCGTGTTCTATGTCTTACCGGAGAAAGGAAGACATTCGCACACATTACACATTGGACTCGCACCGAATTCCTATGCGCCTTTTAAGGTTGTTCTGATGCCCCTGAATAAATAGGTAATAATGCTTCTTTTTGCGAGGACGATCCATGAGTATTATCGTGGATCGCTTTTTTCTTTTGTACAAAAAAGTAAAATCCCTTAGGGAGATTAACCATGTTAAGCTGTTAAGCGCGCGAAATTTAAGATTTGACGATATAAGGGTTTGCTGCAATCCATGCCATATATAGGAAAGATAAAAGGGGGAGCTGTGAGGTATCCTAACGAGAGGATTGAAAGATTGGATATATAAGGGGAGGTCATCATGGGAGTTTTTGATGGATTCAGAGAAGATGAAAATCGAGAGTTAGAAAATACTACCGAAAGCGAGACGGCAGAACAAGGGACCCTGCATCTTCGAAAAGAGGAGCTCGATATCGCCAAAGACAGGGTTCCTGCGGGAGAAGTGAGACTGCGGAAAGAAGTCGTCGAAGAAAATAAAGTGGTCGAAGTACCGGTCGCCCATGAGGAAGTCTTTATCGAGCAGCGAGCCGTCAATGAACCGAGCGACTCACCCATCATGGGTAACGAAGAGATTATTCGCATACCCGTCACTGAAGAACAGGTGGAAGTCGGTAAACACACGGTCGTGACCGGGGAAGTTTCAGCTTATAAACGTGAAGTTGAAAATACCAGACAGATCGAAGAGACCCTTAAAAAGGAAGAGGCTCGCATAGAACGAGAAGGGGATGTCGACATCATCTCCGGCGAGACCGATCACCAACTCCATTAACGAATAATTCTTCAAAACAATGAAACGCCTCGCCAAACCGGAAGAGAGGTTGGCGAGGCGTTTATTTAGTGCAACTTTTTGTAAAAATACGGAGGATTATTGCCTATGAATGTAGAGGTCGGACAGAGAAAGACAAAATATTTGGTAAACGGTATAGTGGGAGGTGTCGTTACCGGAGCCTTAGTGGGGGGGATTTTAGCGATCTTTGGCGGTTCTGCGATCATCGGGATTTCCCTCATCACAGGAGGAATCCTAGGGGCTGTCATCGGGTTATATAAATATCGAACGATTGGTCACGAACATAGGTTGAATGGAACGAACACGAAAATGCAACTGCGCGAAGAACAATTGGATATTGTCAAACGACCGGTGCAAAGGGGAGAGGTAACCGTTCGGAAAGAGGTTGTGACAGAAAACAGAAATATTGTCGTGCCAGTTCTTCGGGAAGAGCTTGTCATCGAAAAGAAAGATCTCGACACATCCATGGATGAAGAGGAACGCCCGGAACCGGTACGGATACCCCTTCGGGAAGAGGCGATTGAAGTCGTCAAACATCCTAGGAAAGTTAATGAAGTGGAACTTATTAAAAGGCAAATACAGGAGAATAAATCGGTTAAAGAGACTCTAAAAAAAGAAATGCTTCACATAGAGAGCGGAAAAAAGGCAAGAGTGTCTAAAAAATGAACCTCTGACAGCACAGACCTTCAACAGTCACATCGGGGTATTGATAATGAAAAAGAGAAACAGCTTCCTTTATTGAGGGAGCTTTGTACCTTCAATTCTCCTCCCATCATTTGGACCAAGCGCTGAGATATTGCTAAACCTAATCCGGTGCCGCTATATCGTCGGGTCGTAGAGCTATCGACTTGAGTGAATCGATCAAAAATGATCCCCTGTTTTTCTTCAGCGATACCAACTCCAGTATCTACGACAGAGAACTGGATGACATCACTGTCATCTGCCCTATTTGGTTGGGGGACCCTTTCGACAATCAGCTTAATCCAGCCTTGTTCGGTAAACTTAACGGCATTTTCCATCAAGTTAAGTAAGACTTGGCGAAGCCGCAAGGGATCTCCTTTGACGATGACAGGCAAATCGGTGGATATTTCCCAGTGAAGTTCCAGCCCTTTTTTCTTCGCTTTGGGTGAGATATAACGGATCACCAGCTCAGCCAATTCACACAGGGTAAAAGGGACGGAGTCCAGAAGCATTTTTCCTGACTCGATTTTAGAGAAATCCAGAATATCGTTGAGGAGGGACAGCAAAGCCTGGGAGGAATCAAAGACGATTTTCGCATAACTCTGCTGGATCGGGTTTAACTCACTGCTGAGCAACAAATCGATCATGCCGAGAATCCCATTCATCGGGGTACGAAGCTCATGGCTCATAATCGTCAGAAATTCACTCTTAGCGCGGTTCGCCTGTTCTGCAAGCTCCTTTGCTCTTTCAAGCTCTTCAGAGGCTTTCTGGATCTCCGTAATGTCTGTAATGACGCCGATCAACCCGTCGAGGCAGCCCTCGCAGTTATTTAACGGGGTAATTATATAATCAAAAATAAATCCGCCGATATTTACAATGCCCCGTACGTCGTTGCCTTCCAGGGCAGTTTTTATTTTTTCCAAAAAATCGAGACGGTCTTGGTAGATTTCGAAAACAGAAGACCCTACATATTGACCGGGCTGAAGGCCGATCTTCTGCAAGCCGCGGCCTTCGAAAAGTTGAAAGATGCCCAGTTTGTCGAGCTGAAAAATAACCGCATCTAAATTGGTGACAACTGTTCGAAAGCGTTCTTCCCCTGCGGTGACGGCAGCTTGGTACTGAACAGTTTCGGTAATGTCCTCGGCAATACCAGCGGTTCGAACTTCCTTACCATCTTCACAGTTAACTGGAAATGAACGAGACCAGAGGTAGCGGATGGTCCCGTCGGGTCGTATAATTCGGTACTTAATATTCATAAGTCCATTACCGAAATGTCGCACCGCCTCCATAACATGGGGAAGATCGTCAGGATGAACAAAACTCAGAAAGCCGTTAGGGTTTTCGTAGAGCCACTGGCGGCTCACTCCAAAAATCCTTTCAAAGGCGGGACTGATATAGAGAGTTTTCTCACGACTCCGCAACCAAAAGACCTGTACCAGGTTTTCCGCCAATTGGCGGAAGTTGTTTTCACTCTCTCTGATTCGCTTCTCCGACCGTTTTGTTTCGCTAATATCCCGCAGTTCCAAGAGGGCTGAACTCTCGGACAGAGGTATCAGACGGACTTCGTAAATACGATCGCCAATATGCGCTTGCGAAGAAGGTTGGGAAGAAGGTAAGGCAATTGGGTATTCGAGCCGTTGCAGATTTTTCGTACGGAAAGCCTCAGCCAGGGACTGCCGCAGGGATATGCATAGATTTACAGGAAGAAGGGACTCCAATGGTTCACCGAAACAGTCGGGCGGTTTCGATGAACTCCCCGCGGAATCGGTAATGCAGTCCAAAATCATCCCGTCTTTATCGATTTTAAATATTAATTCGGACAGACCGCTGAAAAGGCATTTACATTCGCTCATGGCCGCACTCCGCCCATATGAACTATACTCATCAGTTATCTTTACAATACACCCATAGATTGGAGATGTCGACAAGATAGTTTGATTTTAGCCTTTCCTTATATTTTAACAATTTCTCACAAAAGAGCAAAGATTAGTTTAATAGCTATGGACAGAAGAAATGGTGATAAGATCATTGACATCAGCTACGATTTCTGGTTATATAAGGTTATAAAAAGTGATACAGCGATACAGTGAGACAAAGGAGTTTCTTAAGCTAGGCTCATTTTGACCTATGCTTAGGAAACTCCTTTGTTTTTCCTGGCAGATTGAGGAGGAAGAGAACGTTTGTTACTGATTTTCTCTCCAGCCGTATCCCTGTTAAATCGAATAAAGTATGTCCACAAATTCATGCTAATCGCCTTACTCTTATTGGTCCCAGCGTCATACACCATGTATAAGCTATTCGACATTACCAACAGGGCTGTCATCGAGTTTGCTCAAAACGAAAACAAGGGTGTCGAGTACATAAAAAGAGTCAACGGTCTGCTCAAAGATGTCCTGCAGCAACGTAACAGGATCGTGCAAGTACAAATATCGAAATCCACAACCGGTGAGCAGTGGAAGCGGGGACAAGAAAGTATTGAACGCTCAATCGCTGCAGTAGACGCCGTAGAGCAGTTGTATGGAGGAGAGTTCGGATCAAAAGAAAAGTGGGATGAGATAAAGAAGCGATGGAACGAGATAAAGGGAAAAGCACCTGACCTGCAAGGAGACTCCGATTTTGAGCGCTACAACGAATTCGTTACTAACATCGTTTCACTTATCGCATTTGTGGGTGACAAGTCGAACCTGATTCTCGATCCCGACCTAGACACCTATTATCTAATGGATGGGCTTGTCCTTAAACTTCCGAACCTGATGAATAGTCTCAGCCAGGCCTATCGTGAAGCCGCGACGATCAACAACGGAGATAAGAATTCCCATGGTGATAAGATTCCCCTAATCCTACTGGCCGAGCGGTGTAAAAATCTTCTCGAAGGCAACAACGCCGATCTAGATGTATCGGTACGTGAAAACAGCTCTTTAGCAAAGCCGATCTCGACGTCAAAAGAAGAGTATACCCAAGCGATAAAAGATTATCTGAAACTCCTCAATACTGTTGAGGAGAAGGAAGGAAACAACATTTCCGTCGACTCTCTTGGTCAGGCCGTTCAAAAAAGTCAAGACAGCTTGGCCTGTCTATATGAAACAGAAGCACAACTGCTGGATGAGCTATTACAAAAACGCATCGATAAGGCAGAACGAAAAAAGTACCTCGCCTTGGGAATCAATGCGGGCTGCTTTCTCCTGGCCTTTTACGTGTTTGTCGCACTGTATAAATCACTGATGATATCCGTTACAGCATTAGCCAATGCGGGGCGGCGACTAGGCGAAGGCGATTTAACCACGCGGGTCGAATTGGAAGCTCGCGATGAGATGCAGCTGATTGGTGCCTCCTTCAACCAAATGGCAGAAACGCTCGACCATATCATTCAACACAATATGACAATTGCCGATAAAGTGGCCCGTTCCGCCGAGAGCTTATCCTCCGCCGTCGAAGAGACCGGTGTGGCCACCCAAAAGATCAGCGAATCGACTCGGTTGATCGCTGACGGTGCCAAGACGCAGTTGAATGACACTCTGGAGACATCTTCTATCATGGAGAAGATTTCTAACGTGGTGCAGCGAATCACCGAAAAGACCGGAATGGTCGCCGAATCGGCCCAATGCGCCGTTGAACAGGGCCAAGAAGGCAAAAAAGTGGTCACCACATCGATCCAACAGATGGAATCCATCGGTAGCCATGTTGATCGGTTGGCAGAAGATCTACATCTGCTAGAGGAAAAATCAAAAGCCATCGGCCAGATCATCGAGTTGATAAGGGGGATCGCGGCACAAACCAATTTGCTCGCTTTGAATGCGGCCATCGAAGCGGCACGGGCCGGGGAACAAGGAAGAGGTTTTGCCGTGGTAGCTGAGGAAGTTCGCAAATTAGCGGAGCAGTCGGCCGAATCGACTAACCGCATTTCTGGGATGATCACGGAGACCATGGACGAAATTCACCGATCTGTGGGAGCCATGAAATCGGTCATGCAAGAGGTCAATCGAGGCCGAGATGTGAGCCGGCAGACAGGGCGGATTTTCAACGAAATTATTGAGAGGCTCCAGCCTGTCTCCGAGCAGATCCAACAGATGCGAGGATACACCCATACGATTGCTGCGGAAATGGAACAGGTAGATCAAGTCTTGGATAGAACCCAGCGAATCGCCAATGAATTCGCCTTGAGCTCGCAGAGCACTGCCGCTGGTACAGAAGAGCAACTGGCCGCCGTGGGAGATATTTCCACATCGTCCTTTGAATTAAGCCGCATGGCCAATGAGTTGAAAGATTTAACGGTTAAGTTCAAAGTGTAAATGGATATTCCCTTTCCGGTGAACACTACTGCCGGAGGTGGATAAGATGCGTCTAATCGCCCGGTTTATGAACAAAGAACAGGTCAGTGCCCTCGTCGATTCTTTGCGAAACGCCGGCTTTGACCGTAAAGACATGATCATCAGTGATCTCTGGGAAGAGCAAAAGTGGGAAAACTTCGAAGATGCCGCGAAGGAAGTTGCCTTTATAAAAATGGAACGGGACGGGCTCGGGGAAGTGGAGACTTTCGGTGACGGGATTCCGGAAATGCGAGGTAAAGAGGGCATCATTGTTGCTGTAGAGATGCCGAAACACGAAAGCGACCGTGTCCGGACGATCATGAGACAGTCCGGTGCTGTGGAAATTGTGCAGGATTGACAGTAATCCGGCCATCCGAAAAAAGCTTTGGGCGAGAGCCCAAGGCTTTTTTTGTGAAATCATCCCTTTCATCATAGTTTGTAACGGAATGGGTGAAGAAAGTATATTCACTCTCAATAGATGTTTAAGCAAGAAATTGTAATTTCTGTTGAATATATCCCAGTAATTCATGGTAAAATCGAATTAGTACAGTTTCATGGATCGCAAGCGGAGGGATCCTTTATGACATTTACCAACATAAATGTCCGAACGAAGCTTATGGTGCTGGTTCTCCTTCCTGTCGTTTTGGCTTTAGTGATGGTGGGCCTCTTAACGTACAACGTGACTCGTGAGACACTGCAAGAACAGGTCCAGAGTTCACTGAAAACGCAGGCCAAAAACCATGCTCAGGAATTGGAAATCCCTATGCGTGAGGGGGAAACTATCGTATCCGATTTGGTGGACTTGCTAAGGGCTAAACAATTGACGCCAACTGAACAAATAGCGATTCAGACAAATATAAATCAAACCCATCCTGAGTTCCTAGACTCTTACGTTGGTTATGAGGATGGAAATCGTGTCTTTGGCTCTGGATGGAACCCACCAAGCGATTACGATGCTCGTAAACGACCATGGTATATCGGTGCTATAGCTTCTTCAGGTATTACCTATTCTGAACCCTATATTGATGCAAGAACGAAGAAAACGGTCATAACCATCTCCCGAAAATTGGTCGTTGGAAATAAGACAACCGGTGTGGTTGGTGCAGATATCGAATTAAGTAAAATTCAAGCGGCTGTCGGAGGAATAAAAGTTGGCAACAGCGGTTTTGCCTACCTTGTCGATGGAAGAGGCAACTTTCTGTACCACCCTACATACTCGCTTACGGAAAATCTCTACACAGTCCAAAATGGTGCGTACAAACAGTTGGGAGAAACTATTGAAGAGCCCAAACTGATCGAAGGGATATCTATAGACGGCCAAGAGAAGGCCCTTGTAGCGGTACCGGTCGCACAAACAGGATGGAAGTTGATCATCGAAGCACCGGTAAATGAACTTTTTGCGACTATCAAAGACCTAAACAAGCGAATCCTGGGCATCTACGCTGTTACGCTGCTGCTATTAACGGCCCTCATCCTTTATGTGGCGAATAGTATTGTCAAACCAATCGGAAAGACCGTACAAGAGATTGAAAGAGTAGCTGCGGGAGACTTAACGCTGAATGGCGATTCCGACCTTACGGCTGGGAAGGAATTTACTCTGTTGAAGAAAACGATTGATGCCATGGCGAACAAACTCCGGGAACTTGTTACCCAAATTAACCAGTCAGCAGGTGAACTGGCCCTGTCCGCACAAGAACTCATGGAGGGTGCAAGCCAATCGGTGATTACAGTTAATCATGTAAACGATTCTGTCATGATAATCGCCAATGGAGCTGCATCACAATCCGACGCCGTTAATAATGCAAACCGGGTCATTGATAAGATGGTTCAGGACATTCATCAGGTTGGCAACATGGCAACGGTCTTTGGTTCTTTAACGGGTAAAGCAGTTCAGGTGACACAAAAGGGCGGTCAAGTTGTGAGCACCACGGTAGAGAAGATGCTGGAAATCGAGGAGACAGTTCTCCGCTCCGGCAAAGTTGTAATGAATTTGGGCAAACGTTCTCAAGAAATCGGAGGGATTGTAGACTCCATATCTACCATCTCTACACAAACGAATCTTCTGGCGCTAAATGCAGCTATTGAGGCGGCTCGGGCCGGTGAGCAGGGTCGTGGTTTCGCCATTGTGGCAGAGGAAGTTCGGAAACTGGCGGAGCAATCGCAGGAAGCGGCTACCCAGATCGCTCAGTTAATCAAGGAAATACAACAAGAGACCCTATTGGCTGTGGACGCTATGAACGAAGGTATCGTTGTAGTTAAATCAGGTGTCGCTGTTGCCGAAGCAACAGGAAGGGAGTTTCGTGAAGTAGAGCAGATATCAGAACAAATCAACGAGCAAATGGGTCAATTGGCCGCTTCAGTTGACAATCTTGTCTCGGGAACGCGGCAAATAAAAGAAGTCATGAAAAAAGTACATCAAATCAGTGGTGATGCGACATCACAGACCCAAACGGTGGCAGCGACCACGGAAGAACTGGTTGCGATGGGCGATGAGGTGAAAGAGTCAAGCAAACGGTTGACCCAGTTGGCGAGCGAGATGCAGGACACCATAAGCTGGTTCCGTATCTAGCCTCCTATTTTCCTTTTCCGTCGGTTCGATATCCCACCCCCTCTCAGAGATTCCTTGACAGTCTAGTCGCCAAGAGCTTATAATCAATTTGCAAAACAAAAGGATCACACGACTGGCGGAAGTGGAGTTCACCACAGGGAGTGTGATTTATACGCAAAGCCGACCGCCTGGGCAATCGATGTCCAGGCGGTTTTCTATTTTAAAATCGTCTCCGGGCATCGATGATGTGACTCATTTCTGTTACATCGAATGTCAGGAGGTCAAAGATATGAACTTTGCACAATGGAACGGATTTAACGGTGAAACATGGCAAAAAGAGATCAATGTACGGGCCTTTATTCAAGATAACTATACACCCTATACCGGCGATGAGCGGTTTTTAGCCGGACCTACCGAGCGCACTCGCCAGCTTTGGAATCACGTGCTGGAACTGGTGAAGCAAGAACGGCAACAAGGCGGCGTTTTGGATATCGATACAGAGACCATCAGCACGATTACAGCCCATCGTCCCGGATATATCCACCGGGAAATGGAAAGAATCGTCGGTCTTCAGACAGACAGCCCCTTAAAACGGGCCATCATGCCTTTCGGCGGCATCCGCATGGTCCGGCAATCTTGTGAAGCCTATGGTCGCACCTTGAACCCGAAAGTGGAAGAGATCTTTACAAACTATCGCAAAACTCACAACCAAGGGGTCATGGACGTCTATACGCCGGAGATGCGTCAAGCACGTCGGCATGGGTTAATCACGGGGCTGCCTGACGCCTATGGCCGGGGACGGATTATCGGCGACTACCGCCGGGTACCGTTATATGGCGTTGATGGGCTGATCGCCGTGAAAAAGGCCGAGCTTGAAATGACTTGTGCGGCGGGTATGAATGATGAAACGATCCGCCTTCGGGAAGAACTGCATGAACAGATTCTCGCGCTGAAGGAACTGGTAACTATGGCTGAGGGTTATGGTTTTGACCTTCGCCGACCAGCCGCCGACAGTCAGGAAGCGATTCAATGGCTTTACTTCGCCTACTTGGCCGCTGTGAAGGAACAAAACGGTGCCGCCATGAGCATCGGTCGGATATCCACCTTTTTGGATATCTATTTCGAACGGGATTTGCAGCGAGGCCTTCAAACGGAAGCAGAGATTCAGGAACTGATGGATGACTTTATCATCAAGCTACGTCTCGTCCGGTTTTTGCGGACCCCTGAATATAATGATCTTTTCAGCGGTGATCCTACTTGGGTCACGGAGAGCATCGGTGGGATGGGCGTGGACGGGCGAACACTCGTCACCAAAAACTCTTTCCGCATCCTGCACAGTTTGACGAACCTGGGACCGGCCCCGGAACCGAACCTAACGGTCCTCTGGTCCACGCAGCTTCCAGAAGCCTTTAAAGAGTATTGTACCCGCCTATCCATCGCTACCTCTTCCATTCAATATGAGAACGACGACCTGATGCGCCCTTACTGGGGGGACGATTATGGCATCGCCTGCTGTGTGTCGGCCATGCGTATCGGGAAACAGATGCAGTTTTTCGGCGCTCGTGTTAACATGGCCAAAGCACTGCTCTACGCCATCAATGGCGGGAAAGACGAAAACAGCGGAGATCAGGTCGCGCCAGCTTTTGCCCCTATCACTGCCGATATCCTCGAGTATGACGAGGTAATGGAGCGATTTGAAGGGCTGCTGGACTGGCTCGCACGTCTCTACATGGACACGCTGAATATCATCCACTACATGCATGATAAGTACGCCTACGAGCGTGTCGCTATGGCCCTGCATGATCGGGACATCTTTCGCACCATGGCCTGTGGAATGGCCGGTCTCTCCGTCGTTGCCGATTCCCTGTCGGCGATCAAGTATGCCAAGGTGCGCGTCATTCGCGACCCAAAAGGGTTGGCTGTGGATTATGTGGTTGAAGGCGAATACCCAGCCTTTGGCAACGACGATGAGCGCGTCGATGAGATCGCCAACCATATCGTAAAGCGTTTCATGAATAAACTTCGCCGCTGCCAGAGCTACCGCAACTCCGTGCCGACGATGAGCATTCTGACGATCACATCCAATGTGGTCTACGGTAAAAAGACCGGCAGCACCCCCGACGGGCGCAAAGCCGGTGTCCCCTTCGCTCCAGGGGCTAACCCTATGTACGGCCGTGATCGCAAAGGGGCTATCGCTTCTATGAACTCGGTGGCCCAGCTGCCTTACGAACACAGCCAGGACGGTATTTCCTATACTTTTTCCATCGTGCCTCGGGCGTTAGGGAGCACGCCGGTGGACCAGGTCAACAACCTGACCGGTTTGCTCGACGGCTACTTTCGGCAAGGCGGTCATCACATCAATGTGAACGTGCTTGAGCGGGAGACATTGATGGACGCTATGGATCATCCGGAAAAATATCCCCAATTGACCATTCGCGTCTCCGGATATGCCGTCAACTTCATCAAACTGACTCGAGAACAACAGATGGATGTGATTCGCCGCACCTTCCACGAGCGGGCCTAGAGGGGAGGGAAACTCAATGAGGACAGATGCGCCATTGTCGCCTTCTGTATCGCCGTCCCCCTTATCGACTTCTTTGCATAAATCTGCCTTAAATGTGATCGGTTATATCCATTCCGTCGAGACCTGTGGAACTGTCGACGGGCCTGGAATCCGTTATGTCCTGTTTCTGTCGGGTTGCCCCTTGCGCTGCTTATATTGCCACAACTGTGATACCTGGGATCGGCAAGCAGGGGAACCGAAGACGGTAGAAGATGTGATGGCGGACATCAGGCGCTACAAAAATTACTTTCACTTCTCCGGAGGCGGTGTTACCCTTTCGGGCGGAGAGCCCACCGCGCAGACACCCTTTGTGAAAGAACTTTTTCACCAGTGCCGCACCGAAGGCATTCACACTTGCTTAGACACTTCCGGCTACTGTGAGATAGAGAAAGCGGAGCAATTCCTCCCGGAGACGGATTTGGTCTTGCTCGACATCAAACACATGGACCCCCTTCAACACCGCCGCTTGACCGGCGTCGACAACGATAAGATCCTTGCCTTCGCCCAATATCTATCCCAACAACAGACCTCCGTTTGGATTCGCCATGTGATCGTACCTGGATATACGGGCGATACCGGTTCGATTACCGAATTATGCGCTTTTCTCGCCCCGTTACAAAATATAGAACGACTAACATTTCTACCGTACCACACCATGGGCAGCGTAAAACGAGCCGAACTGGGAATCAGCGATCCTCTGGCTGGTGTGAAACCGCCTGAACCGACTGTGATGGAAGCGGCTCGTGCCACCGCTACGCAATTTGGTCTTCCTGTCGACTGAATTTGTCTTTGTTTGACAGCACTCCAAAGGTGTGCTATAGTATTATTCATCAAAGGGGAGTAGCTTTTACTGATTTGGTCAACAGCCGGCTTCTTTGGAAGTCTGGCCGATCAGGACGTTTTGTTTAGCAAGACCTTTGTTCCAAAGATCAGTCTGGAACAAAGGTCTTTTTATTTTGCCTCTTCCCATCTAAGACCTTAGTTCTGAAAATTTCGGAACTAAGGTCTTTTTTTAGGAGGTGATTCACGGTGGAGAGAAGTTGGATTGAATCCATGCAGTAAGGAAACCATGTACTTAAAAATTGGATGCGGGAAAACCAGTCATAGAACAACAGATAAAGATCGAGAAATGGGAGGCTCTCCATGTTTGACTTGGACATACTCACCGGCATTTTGAATATCGTCATCATTAACCTCGTATTGAGCGGCGACAATGCAGTCGTCATCGCCATGGCTAGTATGGGATTATCGGAAAAATATCGTAAGAAGGCGATATTCTGGGGAACCACGTTAGCCGTCGTTATGCGTATCGTTCTAACCTTCGTCGCTGCCGTACTTCTACAGATTCCTTATATCCAGTTTATCGGCGGCACATTGTTGGCTCTGATCGCTTTCAAACTGCTTTTTCCGCAGGAAGAAGGCCATGGAACGGGCCAGGGAAGCAGCAACTTTACGAAAGCCTTATTGACGATTCTCTGGGCTGACCTGCTCATGAGCCTAGACAACGTCTTGGCAGTGGCTGGCGCTTCACAGGGCAACTTGTACTTACTCATCTTTGGCCTCGTGTTTAGCATCCCTATCGTATTAGCTGGCAGCACGCTGTTGACGAAGGCCATGGGAAAATACCCCTGGTTGGCTTATATCGGCTCCGGCGTATTGGCTTGGACAGCCGGGAAGATGGTCGTTGAAGACAAAGCGATTCTCCCGCACCTGCATGCCCTTCCTGTCGTTGAAATCGTGATTCCAGCGCTACTCACGGCAGTGATTATTGGGGCAGGGGTTTGGGTTAGAAACAAAAAGATATCAGAAGCTACGGAGTCCTAAAAAACAAAACCCCGGTGTGATTACACCGGGGTTTTTACTACCCTTCTCTATGCAGATGATGAAATCAATTGACTGACCTGATCTTCAAAGAGTACTTTCTCCACGAAGACTGTCAAATGGCGAGTCAAATCCAGCTCATAGGGACGACTTAGCAGCTTTCCGCTGTGGTCGTAGATGAGTCGAACGACAGGACGGCTTTGATGGATTTTATTGACGTCTACAACGACACCGATGTCGCCCGTATTGAGCTGAACCGTACTGCCGATGGGATAGATGGCGATGTTTTGCAGGAAAATCTGCGAAATGGTGGGATCCAGTTCACGGGCACTGGCGGCGAGGATGATTTCATGAGCCTGGTAGGGAAGATATCCTTTGCGATAGATCCGGTCAGCGACTAAAGCATCATACATATCCGCAATGGCTACAATCCGAGCATACTCGTGGATTTCAGTCCCTTTTAGCTGCCGTGGATATCCGGAGCCGTCGAAACGCTCTTGATGTTGGTAGGCCACATGGGCAGCAAACAGGGAAAACTGCTCCTTATACTGGCGAATGATTTCAAAGCCGAACTCACAATGTCGGCGGATCTCCGTAAATTCTTCGGGAGTCAAGCGACCGGGCTTGTTCAACACTTCCAGGGGAACGAGCATCTTCCCAATATCGTGAAGCATAGCCCCGCAGGCGAGATCGAACAGTTGGAACTCGTTATAACCCATCGCGATGCCGGTCAGAACCGAAAGGACGCAGACATTGACGGAATGACCAAAGGTATAATCGTCAAAGGTCCGGATGTCAGCCATGTGCACCATCACGTGACGGTTTCGTAAAACCTCATCGATGATGGCCGATGCCGCCTCTTTTACTTCGGTGGGATCCAAGCCGTTCTCATGATACAATTGAACCCGGGTGAAGGAATCGCGAACGGTCTTTACGGCGGACAAGCGTACCTGTTCACTGATCACATCGGGAACAGGAAGATCTCCCGTCGTTTGGTCTTTGATGAAAAGAGCAGGAACACCTAACTCTTTGAGCCGCGTAATGAAAGGGGTGGAAAGGGTTATTCCAGCCCCGAGTAGGGTACGACCTTCCGCGCTATAGATGTTCCGGGCGAGGATCATACCCGGTTCAACCAAATCTATGGAAACTTTCCTCATGCCGGGCCGCCTCCCCAATCGCTGAGACATCCATGCTGTATCTCGAAATATTTCGCTTCGGTCAGTACAAAATCCTGCCGGATTCGAGAGGATGCCTGAAAAAGACCTATAGGTCCTAAATATTTTAATTATTCAGAAATTTTGTAAAATATCTGTTGACTTTTACATGTCCAGTCGTTTAGAATAGCGTCACCGGGGTGGTTACAAGGCAATGCCCCGAGAGAAGCCTCTAAATTATGGTGCCGCGGAACCAGTATATGAGGGGCTGTCTCGAGAACATGCCGAAGGAAGAGAGGAGTGGCGACCGATGGGTCACAGCAAAATCATGGCGGCCGCCGGGGAAACTCACTGGGAACTGAAACAACCCCGGGGAAATGATGCGCGGTGGGCGGAAATCAGTGAAAGCGAAGAGTTTCGCGGTCTCATGCGAGCGAAGGCTAAATTTTTAATCCCTGCAATCATTTTTTCCTTTGCCTATTACTTCGCGTTGCCTTTGAGCGTCGGTTATTTTCCGAATATTATGAACAAGAAGATATTTGGACCTATTAACTTAGCGTACTTGTTTGCCCTCTCCCAATTTTTTGTCGCTTGGGCTGTCGCTTTTCTCTACGCCCGGGTGGCTGGCAAAAAGTTTGACACAACGGTAGAGCGGATCAAAGAGAACGTTCGGGGGAGGGACAGCGAATGAAGTGGATTACGTACGGCCTGTTTGGCTTGATCGTCTCCATCACCATCGGTATCACCTATTGGGCAGCCCGGAGGACGAGTTCCGCGTCGGAGTTTTACGCTGCTGGCCGTTCCTTAAGCGGAGTTCAAAACGGGTTTGCCATTGCCGGCGACTACATGAGCGCTGCTTCTTTTCTTGGCATCGCCGGGCTAATCGCCTTGAATGGATATGATGGGTTCCTTTACTCGGTCGGTTGGCTCGTGGCTTATATCTCAGTTCTGCTCATCGTGGCAGAGCCATTGCGGAATTCTGGGAAATATACGATGGCCGATGTGTTGGCTTATCGGTTAAAACCGAAGCCCGTCAGGACGGCCGCTGCTTTGAGTACGCTCGTCATCTCCACCTTCTATCTGATTGCCCAGATGGTTGGCGCAGGCAGCTTGATTCAACTTCTCGTCGGTATCCCCTATGAAACGGCGATTGTCATCGTCGGCGTGATGATGGTCCTCTATGTAGCTTTTGGCGGCATGCTGGCCACCACCTGGGTACAGATCATCAAAGCCGGCCTGTTGATGGCGGGAGCGATCGCTCTGGCGATCATGGTTATGTTGAAGTTCAATTTCAACCCGGTATCCTTCTTTGATGCCATCTCTGCAAAGCACGGTCAACGCTTTTTAGAGCCGGGGCTGCTCTATAAGGATCCCATCGAACTTGTATCCCTTGGTATGGCCCTCGTCCTGGGAACGGCCGGCATGCCTCACATTCTGATGCGTTTTTATACGGTTCCCACGGCAAAAACGGCCCGCGTATCGGTCATCTGGGCGATGGTGCTTATCGGCGTCTTTTATATCATGACAACCTTCCTCGGATTTGGCGCATCCCTCTTCTTATCGAAAGAACAAATCACAGCCGCCGATAAAGGCGGCAATATGGCGGCGCCTCTGTTAGCCCAATATCTCGGTGGTGGGGCAGGAACCGCTGGTGGGGAAGCCATGTTAGCCTTCATCGTGGCCGTCGCTTTCGCGACTATCCTGGCCGTGGTCGCCGGGTTGACCTTAGCCGCTTCGAGCGCTTTCGCTCATGATTTCTATGTAAACGTGCTCAAAGGCGGGAAAGTCGATGAAGCTTCCCAGGTGAAAGTGGCCCGCTATGCGACCTTCGGGGTCGGAACGATGGCCATCCTGCTTGGACTGCTGTCAAAAGGGCAAAACGTGGCCCACCTCGTGGCGCTGGCCTTCGCGGTCGCTTCTTCGGCTAACGTTCCTGTCATCGTTTACTCGGTCTTTTGGAAAAAGTTCAACACAGGCGGTGCTGTCACTGGGATTGTTGTCGGACTGCTTTGCACCTTGGCCTTAGTGGCCGTCAGCCCCAACTACTTCCCGGCGAAAGAGGCCATCTTCCCTTGGAAAAATCCAGGTATCATCAGCATTCCCGTTGGGTTTATCGCCGCCTTTATAGGCAGTCTATTATATAAGGAGCCACAAGCAGAAGAGAAGTTTGACGAACTCTATGTTCGCGCCAATACGGGGATCGGCGCGGAAAGCTAAGGCCACCTCTGTTTACGACTTCCCAGTAAAGTAAAACATCAATCAGAGCCATCCTGTCTTTCCTAGGGGAAGCAGGATGGCTCTGATCATGAATAAAGGAAAATCGTCTTCTTTGTAGAATAGCAATATCAGGCTTTATTCGTTATAATGGCGAAATATAGCCGGAATTTCTCAATTAAATCAGTCATAACCCGCTAGGGGAGCCTGGATCAGCCCAGGCTGAGAGGGAACAAGCGATGAGTGTTCCGACCCTTCGCACCTGATCTGGGGAATACCAGCGGAGGAAAGCGGATAAAGAGCCTCTTTTTATCCCTTCCTACCCTTTTTGGAAGGGATTTCTTTATCCGGTCAGGCAGAATGACAAGGAGGACGAATCATGCATACGAAAACAGGAACACAGATGGAACGGGCCCTGCGAGGAGAAGTCACAGCAGAAATGGTTCAGGTAGCTGAGAGCGAAGGTTGGCAGCCCGAAGAGATCATGGCAGAGATCGCCGCCGGAAGGATCGTGATTCCCGCCAACAACCGTCGTCCCCGTGAATCCTACTGCGGCGTAGGACGGGGTCTCCGGACGAAAGTCAACGCCAATATCGGTACGTCCAAAGGCTTTTCCGGATTGGAGTTCGAGAAGCACAAGCTGGAAATCAGCATCGAGTGCGGCGCTGATGCGGTGATGGACTTAAGCACAGGTCCCGATATCGATGCGGTTCGCCGGGCTTTGATCGATGACTGTCCCATCGCCTTCGGTACTGTTCCCATCTATCAGGTGACAGTAGAGGCACAAGAGATTCGTGGGGCTATCGTATCGATGACGGAAGAAGATATCCTCAATGCTATCAAAAAACAAGCCGAAGACGGCGTCGACTTCATGACGATCCACTGCGGCCTTACCTTGGAAGCGATCGAGCGCCTGCGCAAACACCCGCGCATTACCGATATCGTCTCCCGAGGCGGATCCTTCTTGACCGGTTGGATGCTGCACCACCAGCGCCAAAACCCCTTCTACACCCAGTTTGATAATATCTTGGAGATTGCGAAAGAATACGATATTACGCTGAGCCTCGGCGATGCACTGCGACCCGGTTGCCTTGCCGATGCGACTGACCGTGGTCAGATCACAGAATTGACAATCCTCGGCGAACTGGTCGATCGTTGCCGTGCGGCAGGGGTACAGGTGATTGTTGAGGGACCCGGTCATGTACCGATGGATCAAATTGAAACGAATATCAAGCTGCAGAAGCGGCTCTGTGAAGAAGCGCCCTTCTATGTCTTAGGTCCCCTTGTGACCGATGTGGCTCCTGGCTATGACCATATCACCTCGGCCATCGGCGGTGCCATTGCCGCTGCCGCTGGTGCTGATTTCCTCTGTTATGTGACCCCGGCGGAACATTTGGGCCTTCCCAATGAATTGGATGTGCGCCAAGGTGTGATCGCTTCCCGGATCGCCGCCCATGCAGCCGACCTGGCCAAGGGGATTAAAGGAGCCGCCGATTGGGATCGATCGATGGCCAAAGCCCGCAAAGACCTTGACTGGGCCGAACAGCGCCGGCTTTCCATGGATCCGAAGGCGTTCGATCCCCATC
This sequence comes from Heliobacterium chlorum, assembly GCF_014502795.1. Taxonomy (GTDB): domain Bacteria; phylum Bacillota; class Desulfitobacteriia; order Heliobacteriales; family Heliobacteriaceae; genus Heliobacterium; species Heliobacterium chlorum. The sequence goes on along the minus strand of NZ_JACVHF010000007.1, from coordinate 28,198 downwards.
CGCACACCCGGAATGAGACCGGTTGCTCCATGTGCGGCCCCTACTGTGCCATGAAAATTGTGAGCGATTATTTAGGCCGTCCTACCGGGAGTTGCTAACCGATAGGCTCCCGGTAAGGAGGAGAAGATATGCCAGATAATGTGCTTCGATGCCTGCAAGAGAAACTGAGCTTGATGCGGGAGCGCCGTCCGCTGATTCACCACCTGACCAATTTTGTGACTATGAACGATTGTGCCAACATGGTCTTGGCGACAGGGGCTTCTCCGGTCATGGCCCATGCGCCGGATGAAGTGGCGGAGATGGCCGCTGTGTCGGGCGCATTGGTCCTCAATATTGGAACGCTGACACTACCTTGGATTGAGGCCATGGTGGTTGCCGGAAAGGCTGCAAACAAGGCCGGCGTACCAGTGATCCTTGATCCCGTCGGGGCAGGTGCCACGAAGCTCCGGACCGAGTCGTGCCTGCGCATCCTCGACGAGGTCAAGGTCGCTGTCGTACGGGCCAACGCGGCCGAAGCGGCAGTCCTCGCCGGTCAGGCCGGGGAAGTCAAAGGGGTCGATGCGGTAAGCGGCGATGCCCCCTCGGCCGCCCAAGCGCTGGCTCGTCGTTTTGGGCTGGTGGCGGCTGTCACCGGTGTGATCGACTATGTATCAGACGGGCTGAAAACGGTGAAGATCGAAAACGGTGATGCCTGGATGGGCCGGCTGACCGGAACGGGCTGTATGGCCTCTTCAGTGACAGGCTGCTTTTGCGCTGTCGAAGAGGACTTCTTTACGGCGTCGGCGGCAGCCTTAGCCTATTACGGTGCAGCCGGAGAGGTTGCGGCCGGCCGCGTGGAATTTTCTCAAGAAAAGTCCGGGACGGAGCATTGGCCTGTTCCCCGGGGTCCCATGAGCTTCAAAACAGCCTTCTTTGATGCCATCTACGTTCTCGATGGTCGCCGTGCCGCCGAACTGGCCCGGGTGAGCCGGTCATCCTAATAGATTAGCGTAAAAGGTTTTGTTTCCACTCCTTCAGGAGGCTAGACAAGATGGATAAAAACCAGTTCCTGCAAAAGAGTCTCCCCTGGACCTATCTGGTCACAGACCGGCGCATATGTGGCGACCGGTCTCTTTTTTCCGTCGTAGAAAAAGCGCTTCGCGGCGGTGTGAACGTAGTGCAGTACCGGGAAAAAGAGGCTTCCACCCGGCAGATGATCGCAGAAGCGGGGAAAATTCACGAACTGTGCCGGAAATATGGCGCTCTGTTCATCGTCAACGATCGAATTGACGTCGCCCTCGCCGTCAAAGCGCCGGGTGTTCACCTAGGTCAAGAAGATATGTCGTTACCTATGGCCCGGAGAATTCTAGGATCCGATGTGATCATCGGCATATCCGCTTCTTCTGTGGAAGAGGCGCAAACTGCCGAGAAGGATGGAGCCGATTATGTGGGAGCCAGTGCCGTTTTTGCCACACCGACAAAAGAGGAAGCGCCTGCGCTCGGGTTGGCTGGGTTGGCTCAGATTAGCTACGCTCTGTCCATCCCGGTCGTAGCCATCGGCGGGATCCATCGGGGCAATGCGGCTGACGTAATGGCAGCGGGAAGCAGTGGAGTCGCCGTCGTATCGGCCGTCATGGCGGCAGAGGATCCGGAAGAGGCAGCTCGGTTGCTGGCCAAAGCGATTGGGTCGGCCGAGGGTTAACCCGTGAACCGCCGATGAGGGACAAGGAAGTGATTAAGACCGGAATGAACGAAGGAAACAAGGGGACTTCTTTATCCGAAGTGGGGGAATTCGGGCTGATTGCTCGGTTGGCGGCCGCTTGGCAGCGAGGTGCTCAAAAACCTTCCGAACAGAACCTGCCCGGTCTCCGCCTCGGCATTGGCGATGACGCTGCCGTAATTCGCATGCAAGCCGGTGGCGACTTGCTGGTGACGACGGACATGCTCGTCGAGGACGTGCATTTTCTCTGGCTTCCCCATCGGCTCCGCCAACTGGGACGTAAAGCTCTCGCCGTCAACATCAGCGACATCGCCGCGATGGGTGGAAAACCGGGGTGGGCCTTCTTATCTATCGGCGTACCGGCCAAGGCAACGGTAGAAGAGGTAGAGAAGATCTACTCCGGTATGGGAGAGATGGCTGCCTGTCATGGCGTTACCCTAGCCGGAGGAGATACAGTTCGGGCTGATAAATGGGTCATCAACGTAACTCTGCTGGGTGTAGCAGGACAAGAACCGTTCACCCGTTCCGGGGGCCGGCCTGGCGATGCCATCGTCGTTACCGGTACGGTCGGTGACTCGGCGGCAGGCTTACATCTGCTTTTCAGCGGTGAGGGCGAGAAGTCGGAGGACGACCTGCCTGAGGACTGGAGGATGCTCATCTCTCGCCATCTCGATCCAACGCCGCGGGTGAAGGAAGCCTTGGTGGTCGCCGAACTCGGTGGGGTAACGGCGATGATGGACGTCAGTGACGGCGTCAGCAGCGAGGTAAACCACATCTGTAAAGCTTCCGGCTGCGGAGCTCGAATCGATTTGGCGTCCCTGCCGATCAGCCTCGCTGCGCAGCGCTTGACCGAATCTTGCGGGAGATCGGTTTTCCCTTGGGCTCTTTCCGGCGGGGAAGATTACGAGTTGATTTTTACAGTTTCGCCAGAAAAGGTGTCCTCGCTGATGGCGTCCGCACGGAAAAAGACGGGAACCGACTTCACGGTTATCGGTCATCTGACAGAACCGGGGGATGGAATCACAGCCGTTCATCCCGATATCAATGACGGGGCGCCGTTTCCTTTGACTGCGAAAGGGTATAACCATTTTGCCTCGTCTCATCGTGATCCATGATGCATTCATTATATCTGTTCGAAGACGGAGAGTTTTACATGGACAGACCTATACCCAAAGTCTTGACGATAGCCGGCTCCGATCCTGGCGGCGGCGCCGGAATTCAAGCCGATTTAAAAGTGATGACACAACTCGGTGTGTACGGAACGGCTGCAGTGACAGCGCTGACTCGACAAAACAGTCAAGGGGTCCTCGGAGTCCATCCCTTACCCCCCGAATGGGTCTTGGCTCAGGTGGAAGATGTTCTCTGGGACATGGAGCCCCAGGTAGCCAAAACAGGGATGTTGCAGCATGCCGATATCATCCGTGGGGTCGGACATCTCTGGTCCCAATATCGCCATGATCAGCAGATGTTGGTCGTCGATCCTGTGCTTCATTCCGGTACCGGTGTGAGCCTTTTGGAAGCGGGGGGACTATCGGCTTTCCGGGAAGCTTTACTCCCGGTCACCACCGTGTTGACTCCGAATGTTCCCGAAGCGGAGGCGTTGACAGGCCGGTCGATTCGCAACCGCCCTGAGATGGAGTCAGCAGCCAGTGCGCTGTTGCAGTATGGTGTCGAATGGGTGTTACTGAAAAGCGGGCACCTACCCAAAGAAGCCAGTGAGGATATGGCCGATCTGCTGATGAGCCTAGAGGGACCGCTTTGGCTCCAAGGCCGTCGTGTACCCGGAGCCGATTTGCATGGGACAGGATGTTCCCTAGCGTCAGCGTTGGCGTCTTACTTAGCTTTAGGTTTCCCGGTTCCCGAGGCGGCAAAAAAAGCGGTTGATTGGGTTCGGGAAGGGATCTCGTCGCCCTTGTATCCAGGGAAAGGGCGGGGCGTAGTCTGCCAACGGAGATAACGATTGAACGTAAAGTGCATAAACAGGAAGAGGACGAGGTATCAGGCGGCTCAGGAGCAGCTGATTCATCGTCCTCTTGTTTTTCAGTCAGTGTTTACCCATATCGGTTCATGTCTTGCCGGAAAGTACCCTGGAGAAAAAGTACCCCGTAAAAAAGTATCCCGGTGAATAAAGCACCTATGTAAAAGAGTTGGGGCTAACGCTTGCAGAATTTCCGGTTTATCATATCCAACAAGCCGCTCTTATCGACGGGTGCCGCCTCCCCGGGCGGCAGTAAGCCCATCCGTACGAGATCATGATACATCTCGTGAGGCCAAGGCGTCTCCAGACCACACCGGTGAAGCAGATCATCTTGGGCAAAGAGGGAAAGAGGGTTCCCTTCAAAGACTGTCTCCCCTTTGTGCAAGACGATGACATCTTGGGCCCAACGGGCGACGATGTCCATCTGGTGAAGAGACATGATCACCGTCGTTCCAGCTTCATGTAAACGATCCAGTAAGGCTAATATATGCTTTGCCCCCACAGGATCAAGCCAAGCCAAAGGTTCATCCAGGATGATAACTTCCGGCTTCATGGCATAGATTCCGGCGATGCAGACCCGTTTCTTTTGACCATAGCTTAGACCATGGACAGGCCGGTGCCGTAGATCGCCGATGCCGGTCACTTCCAAGGCTTCGTCGACCCGTTGGCGCGCTTCTGCCGGAGAGAGGCCCATATTTAAAGGTCCGAAAGAAATATCTTGTTCGACAGAGGCGGAGAACAACTGCACATCGGGATCCTGGAAAACGAGACCGATACGGCTGCGCAGTTCCCGTAACCCCTTCCGAGAATAATCGAGTTCTTTTCCCTGAAAACGGATCGCTCCACGGCGCGGTTTCAAGGTGCCGTTAAGGTGTAAAAACAAGGTCGATTTGCCAGAACCGTTAGCTCCGACGATGGCCACCTTGCGGCCCTGCTGAATGGTCATACTCAGGCGGTTGAGGCCGGTGGTACCGTCGGGGTAGGCGAATTCGATATGCTCAGCTTCAAGAAGTGAATGTATATTAGGATTCACGATGTTTATCATCCTCTTTTACGCGGCAGGACGCGCAGTTCATCTTCATAACCTCGGGCGGCGAGAGCCGTATACAAGTCGCGAGAACGTAGGAGAGAACGGATAAAGAGGTTGGCAGCCAGGATGCCGAAAGAGCGAAAACTGTTGGCCGTCGTCGTGTAGCCCAGTCGAGCCTCCTGCGCAGTGATCATGGCTTGGGTCGTTTCCATGAGCACGAAGGTGAATCGATAGGTAAGCAGCATTAGATCCGTCAATACTCGGGGTGTTCGCAAATCGTTGAACAGTTCTATCGCGTCGACCATCGGTGTCGTCAGTACAAAAAAGTAGAGGCTCGCCGTGGCGCCGAGAGAACGCAGCAACAAGGTGGAGGCTTCCTGCAGTCCTTGGGCGGAAATACCGATGACATAGGAATAGATGGAAGTCTGCCAGACCGCATCGACAGGCGATAAGGAAAAGGCGATGGTCACCGTTCCGGTAAGCAAAAAAGCAGCAGGAACCGTCATTAATTTCAAAAAGGTTCGCAAGGGAATCCGTGCCTTTACGGTCAACAGGAGGGCCGTGAGAATAATGACAGTCACCGAAACAGCCGGTAAGGGAAATGACAGGGAGAGTATCAGCCCAACTAAAGCGGCCAGCCCTTTGCGGCGAGGTGAAGTGTCTCGAAGGCCGTTAGACCAGGCCCACTGATCGATGGTAAAGATCATCTCTCTTTACCCGCACTTGCAGCGGGATAGTTTTGTTTAATCATTAGCTGTCGACCTCCGCAGCAAATTAATCATCATGCAATGTGGAATATGTGATAGGAAAGACTAGTGAGAATTCAGTATTCTTTGGTGATGCTGACAAAGAGGCGAATTTACAATAGACAGTTAAATTAGACAACAAAATAAAGCCCTCTCTTCCTCCCGAAGTGGGTTTTTTGTCACGACAGGCAGGTCTCCTGGCTCAGGAATCATCCTCACCCGTTTCCTTCCCAGACGGCAGTCCAGTGGATTCTGCAACGGGGTCGTCTTCCCTTACAGTAGCGGGGGCTGCTGAGGCGTTTCACCTCATTCCCTTTTCAGCCGATTCGGCGCCCGCGGACATTTTTGAACATGAGAAATTGTGTACTCCCTGTCATCGTAACACGTTCTCCGGCAGGGGGCAAGGGCGTCACAAGGTTCAGTAAATTTCTTTTCTATAAAAACCTAAAGAAAACCATTGATCTTTGTATTCAAGTGTGCTAAAAATATACTCATTGTGGGAACCAGGGTTCATCCAAATCGGGTTTGGATTGCAGTGACAGACCGACGTCCTGTTAGGGCGGGTCAGACCCACCCCCGGATGGATCACGTAGGTCCCGGCATCAAATTTGCTGGGAAGGGGGCCGAAATGATGGATTACTCCACTTTCGGGCGACATGTAGCGATTGACACTTGGGGCGTTGATTTTGAAAAACTGAACGACGCCGCGTTCCTGGAACAAGAAATGATTAAGGCAGCGGAAATCGCCGGTGCCACCGTGCTCTCGTCCCAAAAAAAACAGTTTGATCCGCAAGGTGCGACTGTGCTGGTCCTGTTGTCCGAAAGCCACATCTCGATCCACACCTATCCGGAAAAAGGGTTTGCCGCCCTGGACTGCTACACTTGTGGCGATACAGTAGATCCACAGGTAGCGATTGAACACATGGTTAAAGTGTTAAAACCGCGTGAGACATCGGTGAAAATGCTCAAGCGTGGTGAAGGACCCATCGAAATCATTAAGTAATGATGGCGATGGTCGCGATTAGAAAAGCCTGGTATTAGACCAGGCTTTTCGCATGTCCCTTTGTATTGACTAAGCGGGCACGTTGTCCGGCAGTCTTATGACTGCCGGCAAGGGGTGGCTTGCTCAGGGAAGCCCGTTTTTGATCTCCTCAAACTCGTCATAGTGACGAAGGAGCAAATGGACCAATTCTCCGTCAATCGCATGGTCATGGGCCATCTTTTGTAAAATCGATTCGACTTTTTCCTGTGCCAGTCCTGCCCGGTAGGGGCGATCTTCGACGAGAGCAGAAAAAATATCTACCACCGCCACAATGCGGCTGCCGAGGCTCAATTGATCTCCGGGAATGTGGAAAGGATAACCACGTCCGTCGATTCGTTCATGATGATAGGCGCCCCATTCGGCGATTTCTGAAAATCCAGGAATATGATCTAAAATGCGGTATGTATAATAGGTATGTTTTTTGACGATTAAGTACTCTTCGTTGGTCAAAGCGCCCGGCTTTTCCAGGATATCTTCGGGGATGCTCAGCTTTCCCAGGTCATGAAGCAAACCGGCGACTTCCATCCGAGCTTGTTGAGCGCAGCAAAATCCTGCCAATCGACTCAAATGGGTAGCCGATGCGGAAACCAACCGGGAGTGACGCAAGGTAAAACGGCTTTTACTGTCGATGATGCGGGCGAAGATGGAGGCTAATCCTTTCAAATCGGCGTAGGGCAATTCCATCATATGGTCGACTGAGCCGATCGCTTTTAAGGTTTGGTCCTGAATAAAATCGCTCTCCATATCCAGCCAAAAGCTCTCTTTCAGAGCCACCTCGTGAAGAATCTCTTGCAGTTCCGGTCGAAAGATGGAACCAAAGAGTTCATCGATTCGTTTTAGCACCGATTGGCGCTGCGCTAAAAGGTAGTTTTGCGTCATCATCACTTCGATGCGATCAGCCAGATGAATCAGATCGCCTAAAAGAAGCAGTGACTCATCGCCAGGAAAGTCTTGCGGGTTTCTCTCGCTCCACTTATCATGATGATGGCGTATAATGGTAGCGATATCACGGAAGTGCGGCGCTTGACGCAGCATGTCATAGCCTTTTTCACAATGGAGCTGAGGCGATTGAATTTCAAAGCGTACCAAGTGCGACTTTTCCGCAAAAGTGATGGCACCGATATCATGAATGCTGGCCGCACAGAAAAGGGTGCGCAATGTTTGACTATCCAGGCCCAGCGCTTTTCCCATGATGACTGAGATATAAGCGACCCGGCGATGATGCTGACTGAGCCCATGGGCGGTAAAATCTAGAGCCATCGATAAGGCAGCCAACAGCCGAGCAAGATCCACGGAGATGATGTTTTGCATGCATTCCCTCCAGAACGGTCCAAATCCAAAATCAATACATGTTATTAGCATCTTACCATATATTTAAGCCTGTGACTTGTCCTTTTTGCCACTGGTTTTGTGAAAGGAGGTGATAAAGTGATTACACGCGTGACTGTAGAATGCACCGAATGCGGTACTGTGCGGAATAAAGTGAGAGCCGCCCACCCCCATGTTGTGCTGGGCGAAGATATATTGACCGAGATGAACCGGACTGAAACTTGCCCCTACTGCGACCATACCGGAGTTCGTCCTGTCGAAGAAGTGGCCTAAGGCATCTCAAAATCTCATCATCAACTTGCTGTCGACATGCTTATTGTCGACATTTTCTTTTTCATTCAGGAATATTAAGAGATTGAAAATACCATCCAGAAATATGTAGCCACCGGAGACCAGTTAAGTTATGATAAGATCAGATCAAGGAATTCCTCAAGAAGAGGTGGATGTTGTATGAGCGAATACCGTCCCACAGGTATTGAATTACCTCATGTAGCGTATTTTTGTATGGAATACGGGTTGGAAGCCACCTTACCGATTTACTCTGGCGGTTTAGGCATATTAGCCGGTGACTTCATCAAGGCCGCCCGGGAATTGGGGCGTCCGATGGTGGCCATCGGTATCCTATGGCGTCAAGGATATACTCAGCAGCACATCGACGAGAACGGTCAAGCCTATGACATCTATGATGATTACGATTTTAGTGATCTAAAAGACACGGGAGTTACTGTACAGGTACGGATTCAAGAACAAGATGTGACTTGTAAAGTCTGGCTTTGTGACACTTACGGAAACGTACCGTTATATCTTCTAGATGCTGGTTATCCCGGCAGCCCTTATGCCTGGATGACACAGCGCCTGTACGGCGGAGGCAGGACAGAACGAATTGCCGCAGAGATCATTCTCGGGATCGGCGGTGTGCGGGCTTTGCGCGCCTTGGGCTTCAAGGTAGATGTGTATCACTTCAACGAAGGTCATGCCGTATTTGCGGGATTAGAATTAATTCGAGAAAAGATGGAACGGGGATTTTCCTTTGAGCGAGCTTGGCATGACACTCGTGAGGAAATCGTCTTTACCACCCATACACCGGTTGCCGCCGGGAACGAGGTTCATGATCACGATATCTTGCAGCAAATGGGTGCCTATGACGGGATGAACTACGATCAAATGCGAGCCCTCGGGGGAGATCCCTTCAGCATGACCGTGGCCGGTCTGCGTCTATCCTACATGGCCAATGGCGTTTCCAAACTGCACGGTCGGACCGTTCATCGCATGTGGGGGCATTTAGAGGCCATCCCGCTGATCTTCTCCATTACCAACGGCGTTCACCCGGGGACGTGGCAAGATCCGCGGATCAAGGAAGCTTTTGAAAAAAGAGGCGATCTATTCTCCATCCACATGGATAACAAGCGCCGGCTGATCGAACATATTCGTGATAAAGGCTTGGGGAATCTCCGTGAGGATGCCTTGCTCATCGGTTTTGCCCGCCGGGCCGCCTCTTATAAGCGGGGCGACTTGATCTTCCGCAATCCCGATGTGATCGACCCGTACCTGGCGACGGGTAAAATCCAGATCGTCTTCTCGGCAAAGGCCCACCCGGCTGATACGATGGGCAAAGAGATCATCGCCCGCCTCGTCAGCTTCCAGAAAAAGTATCCCAACAGCGTTGTCTTTATTGATAATTACAACATGGACATCGCTAAACTGCTCGTTCGGGGCTGTGACATCTGGTTGAACAACCCTCGCCGCCCTCAAGAGGCGTCCGGTACGTCAGGCATGAAAGCGGCCATGAACGGCGTTCTCAATCTGAGCATCGAAGACGGCTGGGTCGGCGAAGGCGTCCAAGATGGGATCAATGGCTGGCTTCTCGATTTCCATCCCGGAGAAAACCTCTCTCCCGTGGAGCAGGATGAATGGGATATGAACTCCCTCTACCAAGTGCTGCTCCAGGAAGTGGTTCCGATGTATTATAACAACCGTAAGCACTGGGTGGAGATGATGATGCTTAGCATCGACATGTCTCGTTGGCAGTTCTCGTCCCATCGCATGTGCCGCGAGTATTATGATTTGATGTACACGCCGGTCACCAATAACAAGCGCCAGGCTGTCGCCCAGACAGTATAAGAGTATCACAAAACATAGACCATTTATCGGACTTTCATCCTATGTCATTCGCGTAGAGCGGGTGTTACACTGAAGGGGACAACAAGGATGGAGGTGGGTAGATATGAATGTTTCCCAAGTTCCGACCGGGTTGGTAAACGCAGCATCAAACGGGGATATGATCAACTTATTGGTCTTAAAAAAGGCGATGAACTCTTCTGAGGTTCAGGGTGGAGCTATGATCCAGATGATGGAGCAGTCTGTAAATCCCCATCTCGGGCAAAAGGTGGATATTCAAGTCTAGTCTAACTGGTCTGGCAGCAGGTATGATTAAGCTCTTTCCGTCATAGGGAAGAGCTTTACTTTTTTCCGCAGTTACTTTTGTCGGCGATTCTTCCCGATAAGTAACGCGAGCCCAGGCGACGATTTGGCCTGGGCTTTTTCTACACCATTTTTTTTGTTACGCCATTTGACTTTATGATAAAATAATGCGCGATATAGTCGGAGGATACTAACCAGGGACCGAAGGTAGCACATAGGAAAGGGTCGAAGATGTGTCGAAGGAATGGCTAACCCATCGAGTGACAGAGGAAGAGGACGGGCGGCGGATTGAGAGCATCATAAAACATACTTTGGGTTTTTCCCGGCGGCGCGTGCAGGTGCTCACTCGATCCAACGGATTTACCTTGAACGAAAAAAAAGCTCACCTCGATCGGCGGGTCAAGACGGGAGATCTGTTGCGGGTCTGTGTCCATCAGGAGGAAGAGAGCAACTTAGCTCCTGTGGAGATGGATCTTGTCATCCTTTACGAGGATGATGATGTGCTCGTATTAGACAAACCACCCGGTATCGAGGTCCATCCACCAGAACAGAAGGCTCGTTTCCGGCCTACGCTGGCCCATGGCGTTGCCCATTATTTCGAACAGCAGGGACTAAAAGCCCGAGTTCGACCTTTACATCGGTTAGACAAGGATACGACCGGGGTTGTTGTATTTGCAAAGAGCGCCTTTGCTCATCAGGCCATGGATCGGCAACTGAGAAAGGATACGCTGCAGCGTGGATACCAGGCCATCTTAGTCGATGAGCCGGAAGAAGCGGTAGGGATCATCCGGGCTCCCATCGGCCGGGATCCAAACCATCCCATGCGGCGGATGGTTTGCGACGATGGGGAAGAGGCGGTTACCCACTACCGGGTCCGGCAAATACTGCCGAATCGCTTTTGCCTAGTAGAAGTGCAGTTGGAGACAGGGCGGACCCATCAGATCCGGGTCCATTTCAGCCATTTAGGTATCCCGCTCGTCGGCGATCGTATGTATGGCGGTCATTCTTCGCTTATCGAACGGCAAGCCCTGCATTCGGCCTGGGTCAGCTTTCAGCAGCCGCGCACCGGCGAGGACGTCAAGGTGACGGCAGAATTGCCTGAGGATATGCGGCGATTACTCGAAGCGAAGAAGTAACACAGAGACAATGAGAAAACGAGGTTTCACATGCGTTTACGACGAATTCCAGGCACGAGAGAGAGAATCCGCCAATATGCGCCTTGGTTAGCAGAAGAAGCCCAGCAGTGGCAAGGGTGCTGGCAGGAGTATATCGCCAGTCGGCTGGAAATCACCCCAACCCCGGCGGAGCGAAAAGAAATCCATCTTGAGCTCGGTGTGGGCCGCGGCCGGTTCATCAATCAGATGGCCCAGGAACAGCCACAGCATTTTTGGATTGGAGCGGAACTGCGGGAAGAAGTTCTGCTGACTGCGATCGAAAGGGCGGAAAAGTGGCAGGCGCCTAACTTGGCCTTTCTCTGGATCGATATCGAAACGACGACAGATATCTTCGCCCATGGAGAAGTGGATGCGATCTATCTTAATTTCTCCGATCCCTGGCCGAAAGATCGCCACGCCAAGCGGCGCTTGACCCATCGTAGATTTTTAGACCGCTATCGCCAGTACTTGAAACCAGGCGGCAAGATTCACTTTAAAACCGATAACCGGGATCTCTTTGACTTTTCTCTAGAGGAATTTAAAGCGAACGGTTTTTCCCTCGAAGCGGTCACTTTTGATCTGCATAAGGACCCGAACTGGTCTTCCTACGATCTATCTGCCCGGGTGATGACCGAGTATGAACATCGTTTTTCCCAGAAAGGCCAGCCCATCCATCGATGTATTGCTGTACTTCCCCGAGAACAGGTTGACAAGCCTTCCGAAAATCAGTACGATATACTTGCTCAAGGGGAGTAGTTTTTCGGGTAAGGTCAACAAACTGGCATTGCGCCTGGCTTTACCGGCTGGAGATCTAGCTAAACGAGACCTTGGACACGTTTTTTTGGCGTGTCCAAGGTCTTTTTATTTTTCTTCCTGCCGATGTACCGGAAAATCCCTTTGAATTGGCACGAAATACGGCAAAGGAGGAATTGTAATGGAAGCTTTTTGGTCGTCGGCGATCCTAGTCGTCTTGGCGGAGATGGGCGATAAGACCCAACTGCTGGGGATGGCTTTCGCCACCCGCTATAAGGCGATGACTGTTCTAGCCGGGGTGCTGGTGGCGACGTTGCTCAATCACTTGTTGGCGGTCGCGCTGGGCGATTATCTCACCGCCTTTATTCCCATGGAGACGATACAACTGGTGGCGGCCATATCGTTCATCTTTTTCGGTCTTTGGACCGTCCGGGGCGATGAGTTGGAAGGGGAAGATAAGAAACAGTACTTCGGTCCCTTTATGACCGTGACCATCGCCTTTTTTATGGCCGAGATGGGCGACAAGACCCAGTTAGCCAGCATCGCTCTGGCTGCCAAGTATCATAACCTGATTCCCGTGTGGATGGGGACGACGACAGGGATGATGATTTCCAATATCATTGGCATCTTTGTTGGTGTCGTCTTGGGGAAAAAAATCCCGGAGCGGATCGTCAAATACATCTCGGCAGGGATATTCATCCTCTTTGGCTATGCCGGTATCATCGCGTCCGTCCATGACCAGACGATGTTGTATGGTTTACTGGCAGGCGTCTCCGTGATTACGGCCGCTGCCCTCTATTTCCTGACTCGTGAGACAAAAACGAAATCCCCCTCGGAGTAACGCTGGATAGAGCAAGGCTTTACGAAGTGACCACACTCCGTCCACCCGGCACAGTGCTATTCAACCGGCAAGAAAACTCTATGCCCGTCTAAATCAAACCATCTGGTATGATACTAGTAGATGGATATGAGGTGACGGAATTGGCAGAAAAGATCAAAGAAGTGGCCATAACCGCTTGTGATGACTACCGTCAAGAAAAAGTGGACGCGGCTGTAAGTCGAATTTTGGAACGGGTAGGTGGCTTGGAAAGCTGCATTCGCCCCGGCATGCGGGTGGCCCTAAAGCCGAATCTCGTCATGGGAAAAGATCCGGCGGCGGCCGTTACGACCCACCCGGCACTGGTCGAGTCTGTCGCCAAGGCGGTTATGAACATGGGGGCCGTCCCTTTTGTCGTCGACAGCCCTGGCGGCCCCTCGGCTAATGCGGCGGGACTACGGATGGTCTATAAAAAGACAGGCATGACTGCCGTGGCTGAGCGGCTGGGCATTGAGCTTTGCCATGATACGACGGAAGTGGAAGTCGCGCTGACCGAGCAGAGCCCGATCCGGAAAGTAGCGCTGCTAAAGGTGATCCACGAAGCCGACGCGATCATCAACTTGCCGAAGGTGAAGACCCATGCCCAAACAGGCTATACCGGGGCCGTTAAAAACCTCTACGGTGCGATTCCGGGGATGCGAAAGGCCGAATACCATTTTCGGGTGCAGGAGCGAAAACCTTTTGGACAATTGCTGGTGGAACTCAATCTCGCTCTTCGGCCGGTGCTGACGATCATGGATGGGATCATCGGCATGGAAGGAGACGGGCCAACGGCGGGGGAACCGAAAGCCTTTGGTTATCTATTAGCCTCTCGCTGTCCCTTCACCTTAGACAACTATGTGCTATCGCTCATACGGATCGACGATATCGAGATGGACCGCGTCGCTCAGGCCCGTGGGTTAGTCGGCCCCTTTCGACTGGTAGACGACGGAAAGGAAATCAGACCGGTCCCCTTTCGACCTGCCGTTCATCGCCGGGTGAATTTCGTCGAAAACTACCTGCCGGCTTTTCTGGCCCGGCCCATCTCCCGGTCCTTGCGGCCGCTGCCCGCCTTTCTTCCACAGAAGTGTGTTCGTTGCCGCATCTGTTTACAGAGTTGTCCCGCAGACGCGTTAACAATGGAAGGTATTCCTCAACTGGATAAGGAAAAGTGCATCGGCTGCCTTTGTTGCCAGGAGATGTGCCCAGAACGGGCTGTTGAGGTACGCCGGTCCGGAATTGGGCGATTTCTCTTCGATTCTTTCCACTGATTGAATAATCAGTGGATTTTTTATTATTGACAGGCCCTTTTATTCGTGGAAAAATGAAGTCTGTTGAATGAACGTTCATTTAGGAAGGGGTAAAAAGTTTTGTCAGACCGTCCGAACACAGATCGACGGGATATGTTTAAAGCGGCAGCTATGGAGATCGCCTGCCAGCGGGGATATGATGGCGCAACGATCAAACGGATCGCCGAAAAATGCGGTGTCACCGTCGGTTCGATTTATCATTATTTCGAGAACAAAGAAGAACTGTTTCGCGAAGCCCTGCAAGAACGCACCTTTGCAGCCGTTCTCGAAAAGCTCGTTGATGAAATCGAAGATCTTCCTATTGAAGAAGGGCTGTTCCAGGTGGCAGTGAGATTTGTCAGTGTATTACGGGAACGGATAAACCTGTTTTCCATTCTCGCCGCTGAAAGCTTACATAACACGGAGATTGGGAGTCTTTTTTCGGACGTGAGTCGACGGAACTCAGAACTGATGAAATCTTATTTGGACGGGAAAATCGCTGCGGGGCAACTGGCGCCGATTCACACGGGGATTGCTGTACAAATGTTTTTCGGTCACTTTTTCAATGCCTTTTTGCACAAAGAGCGGCTGCACATGCAACATCTGCCCGAAATTAACGATGAGTTCATTCACCAAAGTATAAGATTAATTTTAAATGGCTGGAGACAGGAGGACATTCATGCCTGAGCAACAATTCAATCGAAATCGCATCAAGGCTATTACGGTGGGATGTATCCTCACCACCACGATAGCGTTAACCGGCTGTAGCGGTGGCACGGCCCCTTCCTCGGATGTACATAAAGTGGTCGTAGAGACCGTGGGCGACCAAGGACTCAATAAAGCCCGTGTGGTAGCTGGTCGTGTCATGGGGGATACCGAATCGGCCATCATGAGTAAACTCAACGCTCGAATCGTCAAGGTTGCCTGTGATGTGGGACAGGAAGTCCAAGCGGGCCAACCGCTGATCTATCTTGATGACCGTGATTTTCGGGCTTCCCTGGCCCAAGCGGAAGCCAACTTAAAAGGCGCCCAAGCCCGCTTGGCGGACACGGAAAAGGGTGCGCGCGCTCAAGACCGGCAGCAGTTGCAAGAACGGATCGAAGCGGCTGCGGCAGCCTTAGATAATGCCAAGAAAACCTTAGAGCGGTCCCAGTCCCTGTTTGATGCTGGCGCAACTCCGAAAACGCAACTTGAGTCAGCCCAATTGGCCTATACGCAAGCCCAAAGCACTTATGATCAACTCATCCAGCAGCAGAGCCTGATGAACGAAGGCGCCACTGCCGAAACACTGGAAAACTTGCGGGCGACGGTGCAACAGATGAGTGCCCTCGTCGATATGGCCCGGTTGAACTTAGAAGCGACAGTGATCCCGGCGCCTGTCAGCGGAAGAATCGCTTCCAAACCAGTCCATGAAGGCGAAATGGCTTCTACAGCGCCGGCACCGAACGTTCTGCTGACGATCGTCAGCAGCGATCCCGTCGTTGAAGCGAGTGTTCCCGAAGAATATATTAAGCAGATCCAAGTGGGCCAAACGATGAAGGTGCGCATCGAGCAAGTTTCGTCAGAAATTGTTGAGGCCAAAGTGGTCGCGATCAGCCCTATCGCCAACAGCGCCAGCAAAGAGTATCCCGTCAAATTGAGCCTGCCTCAATCGGGTCTGTGGAAATCAGGTATGTATGCTGAAGTGACCCTTCCCGAAGCGGGGACGAGTCAACGGATCGTTGTCCCTAAAGACGCTCTTGTAAAGCGGGGCAGTGATCGCGTCATCATGGTCACCGATGGGTCTACCGTAAGCAGCCGTTCCGTGACACTTGGCCGGTCCGACGGCAGTAACATTGAAATCCTTGGCGGACTCAACGCTGGTGACAAGATTATTACCGTGGGACAAAACGAATTGAAAGACGGCGACAAGATCCAGGTGATCGCAGAAAGGGGAGCGGCGAAGTGAAGAAAAAAATTGCCACCGTCGTCGGTGCCGCTCTAGTTCTATCTGCCATCGGATATGCCGGTTACAGCTATGTTGATTCCATCCGTTATGTGACGACCGATGATGCTCGGGTGGACGCGGATATGCTGAAAGTAGGGCCGGAGATCGCCGGTCGGATCACGGAAATTCGGGCCAAAGAGGGCGATATGGTCCAGGCTGGCGAGACGATGGTCCGGCTGGAAGAGAAAAACACTACGCTTCAAAACCGCGACTCCGCCTTAGTCCGGGCTCCCGGAACGGGTCTGGTGATGAAAAAGTCGGTCAACGACGGCGAGTTGGTCTCGCCGGGTCAACGCCTCTTTTTGCTGGCTGATTTCCAAAATTTATACGTCTCCGCCCGGATTGAAGAGACGAAAATAAACCGGTTAGCGGTGGGAGAGCCGGTCACCCTTACCGTCGATGCCTTTCCCGGTCAGGAACTCAAAGGGGTCGTGGAAGAGGTAGGTTTTGCGGCCGATAGTGTCTTTTCGCTTCTACCGAGCAGCAACGTTTCAGGGAACTACATCAAAGTGACTCAACGGATCCCCGTCAAAATAAAAATTCTTGACGATAAGGGGCTGCGTATACTTCCCGGGATGAACGTCATCGCCAAGATTTCCACGGGGGGATGATAGAGGTGCAGGCTAAAAAGCTCATTATCCTCATCATCGGCAGTTATCTCGTGGCGGTGGGACTGATTTCGGCCTATTACGGCTATCAACATACCTTTTATGTGCAGACAGACGACGCGAAAGTCGGAGTCGACTTGACGGTGATCCGGGCGCCCATCGGCGGACGAATCACGGATCTAAAGGTTCAGGAAAAGGATACATTGGCTAAGGACGAAGTTGTGGCCATTATGGAAGGAAGTCCAGCGCCGAGCCAGCCCATAAACCGAGTACCTGTCGCTGCCCCGATAAGTGGTCAAATCCTTCGGCTCGACGCGCGGGATGGTGAAGCCATGACGGCTGGGCAACCACTGGCCGCTGTAGCTGACTTGAAGGCGGCCTATGTGGAAGCGCGGTTTAAGGAAGAGGAATCGAACCGAATTAAAGTAGGTCAGACCGTTGAAGTTCAATTGGATGGAGCTGGTGGAAAAACCTATTCCGGGATGATTTCCGACCTTAAGCGAAATACAGAGATGATCACTTGGCCGATGATCTCATTGACGCCAGCCCGTCAACAACCGAAAGAAGACCAATTAGTGACCGTGAAGATTCAAGTGCCCGATGCCCCCTTGATTCCGGGTACGAGCGCCGCTGTAAAAATTAAGGTGAAGGAGTGATGGCCATGGCTTCTCGTGAAAACGGACACCCCGGTGTGCTGGTGGTTACGATGGTTGTGGTCATCGGCACCTTCATGGCGGTCCTGGATACATCCATTCTGAATGTGGCGCTGCCCAAACTGATGGTCTTGTTTAGCGTGGATACAAAAGAAATTCAGTGGATTTTGACGGCATACATGCTGGTATCGGGTGCAGTCATCCCGATCATGTCCTACCTGGGCGATAACTTTGGCTACCGAACGCTCTATGCCTATTGCCTAGCCTCCTTTACGCTCGGCTCCCTGCTTTGCGGTCTCGCTTGGAACAATGAAAGCTTGATCGTCTTTCGGGTGATTCAAGCATTGGGCGGCGGACTGATTCAACCGGCCAGTATGGCGCTGATGTTCCGCTTCATCCCCAAAGAAAAAATGGGCATGGCGATGGGACTCTTCGGATTATCCATCGCGGTGGCTCCTTCCATTGGTCCCACTCTCGGCGGTTTCATCGTGGAAGACTATAGCTGGCGCTGGTTGTTCATGATCAACGTCCCCCTGGGAGTGTTGGGATTTGTCCTGTGCCAGACCCTTCTTCCGGAAACGGAGAAAAACCCGTCTTCCCACTTTGATTTTTGGGAGCTCTTACTATCTTCGAGCAGCGCTTTTCTCTATTTGCTCGCCTTAGATAAAGGGCAGGACTGGGGATGGACGAGTTATTCCATTGTTATGCTGTTTGTAACGGCCACGGCTTTGCTGGCGCTGTTGATTGTGGTGGAACTCAATCACCCGCAGCCCATGCTGGATCTACGTCTGTTCAAAGTGGCCCAGTTTACATACGGCGTGGTCATCTCCAGTTGTTTGACCATTCTTCTCATGGGCGGAATTTTGCTCTGGCCCATCTACCTGCAAAACATCCGGGGATATTCGGCGATGCAGACGGGGGTGATTCTTATGCCCCAGGCCGTAGCGATGGGCTTGATGATGCCCATTGCCGGGAAGCTCTACGATAAACTTGGAGCCCGTCCCATGGCGTTGGTGGGGATTCCCTTGATCGGGATCTCGACGTATTTGATGCATATGATCACCGTCGATACACCCCAATCCGTTTTTAACGTATGGTTGATTCTTCGGGGGATGGGGCTCGGCTTGACCTTTATGCCGGTAAATACGGCCGCCATCGGCGCCGTGCCCCTGATGAAGTCAGGAGCTGCATCGACCTTAAACAACTTGGTCCGGGCGGTAGCTGGGTCCTTCGGCATTGCCATGACTACATCGCTTTTAGAAAACCGGCAGGTCTTTCACCTACACCGCATGGTCGAAGGACTCGACCTCTTTTCGCCGAGTTGGCAAGTCATGCAGCAGTCGGCGACGGGTATTCTCGCGGCCACAGGGGACACGTCAGCAGCCCAGCCGACCATGTTGACCTTGATGTATAACCAACTTCAATTGCACACTAATACATGGGCTACGGCAGATGTGTTTATGGCTTTTTCCCTCTCGGTCGTTCTCGTGCTCCCGCTGGCATTTTTGCTGAAGAAAACCGGCAGCAAAGGCGGCCCGCCGGCGATTACCGAGTAAATTAAATCAAGATAAGAAGGCGCTGGGTTTCGCAAAGAGCGAACCAGCGCCTTTTTTTACTAACCGGAATCGGCTGATCTCTTTAGTTACATCGTTACTTTTGTTAATATAAGTTAGGACATACACAACTACTTTGGTAAACGGACAAAATAATGGAGCATGACGGAAGAAAGGGGAAAGGTCTGTGAAAACTAAACTGACAGAACTTCTGGGAATTCAGTATCCGATCATCCAAGGCGGTATGGCCTGGGTGTCGGAAGCTAACTTAACTTCGGCCGTTTCCAATGCCGGAGGGGCCGGTATCATCGCCACGGGAGGGCGCCCGACCGAGTGGGTTCGGGAAGAGATCCGTAAGGCCAAGTCATTGACGGCCAAGCCTTTTGGTGTAAATATCATGCTGATGGCACCGAACAAGGATGAGATCGTCGATGTAGTCTGTGAAGAAAAGGTCGCGTTTGTGACTTTGGGAGCGGGTAACCCGGTGCCCTTTTTTGCCAAATTAAAGGAGGCAGGCATTAAAGCGATCCCTGTCGTTCCCAGTGTGAAGCTGGCGAAACGAGTGGAAGCGGCCGGGGCTGATGCGTTGGTGATTGAAGGCATGGAAGCCGGCGGTCATATCGGTACACTGACGACCATGGCGCTGTTGACCAACGTGATCCCGGAAATGAAAATCCCCGTCATCGCTGCCGGCGGCATCGCTGATGGCCGCGGGATTGCTGCAGCACTGCTGATGGGCGCCTCCGGTGTACAGATGGGTTCCCGATTCCTCTTGGCTGAGGAATGTTCCCTTCATCCTAACGCGAAAGCGCGGATCATCCAGGCTGTTGATACCGATTCGATCGTTACAGGATATTCTCGAGGCCATGGCGTCCGAGGCCTGAAGAACGCCATGACCGAAAAGTATCTGGAACTCGAGCGCAAAGGCGTTCCTCAGGAAGAACTGGATAAAATCGCCATTGGTACGAACCGCTTGGCCGCCATCGAAGGAGATATTGAAAACGGTTTGGTTCAGGTGGGGCAGAGCCTTCACCCGTTGCAAGAGGTTAAACCCGTCAAAGAGATCGTCGAAGGATTGATGGCGGAGGTAAGCAAAACGCTTACCGGGGCATCCCAGTTGCTCCATTCGTAACCGACATAAAAAGGAGCCCCGAACAGCGGGGCTCCTTTTCCCTTAGCTTTGAGTTATAGCTTGATCGACCGAATGGGCTGTGACCACTTTTTTCGCCGATCTAAAAGATCAGCGATGACGAAGGGGACGTAGGAGAGTAGCATTAAGAGGAGCCCGACAGCCTCCAGTGAGAGGATGTACCAAGGCCAGGGTCCCATATAGTCCATCAGGGAGGCGCCGGAGGGTTTGGCACAAATGTACATGTAGTTGCCGCCGGTAAAATGGTTGACGACGGCAATGGCGGCCATGTAAACGTTAGAGAAAAGGACCGTTTTTCCGATGGATATCAACTGGGGGCGGTATCCTTCTACGAAGGTCATGTACAGGCAGGCGAGAACAATCGCGCCGTGAGTGATGAAAAATCGGTAAAAAATAACGTGGGGGAAGGCGAACATCCCTAAGTCAGGCGTCAACAGGGCTTGCACAGCGGCGACCATTCCCCAAAAAAAGGCCACCTCGTAGAGGGAATAGCTGCGATTGAGCAGCATGATCCCGCACAAAAGAGCCGTCACATTGCACAGGTGCAGGGGCAGGCTGGAATCGGCAGACCAGGTCCCGTTGGCCATGTTCCACCCTTGAATGAACAGTTCTTGAAAGAATAAAATGAAGGCCAAGGCGTAACGAATCGTCTGTTTGCTTTTTTCGTCGAGATTTTTGCGAAGGATGTATAAGGCTGCACTCGTCAGCAAAAGCAGCATCAACGCCGTAAGGTGAGATGGGGAAAACAGGACAAAGGGGCTATCGGGAATTTGGAATGTAAGCACTGAGTTCATCGTAAGTCCTCCAGGCTTCCGAGTTTTCGATTAAAAACCGGATAATATGTATGAATCCTTTTAAATTATGCCACTCAAATGTAGGTTTTTCCATAGTAATATGGGATCAATTGAAGGAGGAACGCTGATGTTGTATCGAGCTTTGGGAAATACGGGAGTGAACGTCTCCATCCTTGGCTTTGGTTGTATGCGACTGCCTGTACTGAATGGGAAGTCGCACCAAATTGATGAAGAGAAGGCTGCGGAAATTCTCCACTACGCCATAGATCATGGGGTCAATTATGTAGATACAGCCTATCCCTACCATTCGGAAATCCCCTTTCAGGCAGGAATGAGTGAGATCTTCCTCGGAAAAGCCCTCAAAAATGGCTACAGGGAAAAAGTTCATTTGGCTACGAAGCTGCCCAGTTGGCTCATTAAAACGAGGGAAGATATGGATCGTTACCTTAATGAGCAACTTACCCGGCTGCAAACAGACCATATCGACTTTTATCTTATTCACAGTTTGAACCAGGCCCTATGGCCGAACTTGAAGCAATTAGGCGTTCTCGAGTTCTTGGATTCAGCCTTGGCCGACGGTAGAATTCGCCATGCGGGCTTCTCTTTCCATGACGAGTATCCGCTTTTCAAGGAAATCGTCGATGCTTACAACTGGTCGTTCTGTCAAATTCAATATAATTTCATGGATATCCATTACCAAGCCGGTCGGAAGGGCTTGATGTATGCTGCCGAAAAAGGCCTCGGTGTCGTTGTCATGGAACCGCTGCGCGGTGGAAAATTGGTTAACCGGATCCCAGCGGACATTCAACAGATCTGGGACCAGGCCGAAACTAAACGCAGTCCTGTCGAATGGGCCTTCCAGTTTCTTTGGAACCATCCCCAAGTTAATGTCGTTCTTAGCGGCATGACGGAAATGCAGCACGTGATCGATAACCTCAAGGCAGCCGAAAAGGGCTATCCGAATTCGTTGACTGAGCAAGAGCTTGAGCTCTTCACTGCTGTAAAAAAGATGTATGAATCGAAAATTAAGGTCAACTGCACCAACTGCAATTACTGCATGCCCTGCCCTGCCGGTGTGCACATTCCCCGCAACTTCTCCCAGCTAAACAATGCGTCCATCTACGATGATGTGGCTGGTGCTAAGATGGCCTATCATACCTTTATGCCGAAACACCTGCGGGCCTCCAATTGTACTGACTGCGGCCAGTGCGAAACACTGTGCCCGCAAAACATCCCGATTCGGAGTGTGTTGAAAGAAGTAGACCGCACTTTTGCCTGAGCTGGCTTAATCGCGAGCGAGCTTCATTGAAAAGCTCGATGAAGAGCCACATTAGGAGCTACATTAGGAGCTACATGCGGACAAACCTGATATCGCGAGGATCATGAAAATGGGCTGAACCAAATCGTTGCTTTTGGTTTCAGCCCATTTCTGCTTTTGTTTAACCTAAATTCTCTACGTAGATGACCAGTACAACAGCCGGACCGTGAACGCCGATCGTCAAATCCATCTCAATATCGGAGGTTCGACTCGGCCCCGTGATGAAGTTGAGTGCCCGGAAGTCCTTTGAGCCGAGCCGGTCAAAGGCTTCCCCTAAGCTTTTGACCAGTTCCCGCCGCGAGAAAAGGGATAAATGAACCGGTGGAAGCACGCTGGTTCCTCGATGAGACTGGGGGCCGGCCAGCAAAGCGAGTGTGCCTGTTTCAGCGATGGCTCCGTGGGTCCAGGTGATCCCGATCTTCTTGCCCGCTGTAATACCGATATCCCCACCTCGGTAGATTTCAGGAAACGTCTCCCATAGCGGTGCTAATTCCGGCACGTCCCAGGCTGCCGCTTCTTCAGGACGTATATTCAGTTCCATAAAAATTTTGCGAATCTGCTCGACCGCCTCATTCCAGTTTTCCACCCGAAAGAACCGGCCGTTAATTCCGACGAAAGCTTGTCGAAAAGCTTCCAAGGTGCCTGCTTCGTCTAAATGATCGATGGCCCGCGGCGGGAGGGTATATTTCAATGATTCCGTCACGGTTGAGGGCGTAGGGCGGCCTAAGGCCTTCGCGATGCTACCTAGAATTTGCTGTTGAGACAAGGCTTAAATCTCCCCTTTCCGCCAACGATCCCGGAAGGTCTCTTTAGCGATCGGCGGGAAGTAGCGCGAGTTGGTCCAGGCCGATAAGGGTGTTGGGCCGCCTTCCAAATGGCCTTCTTTCATAAAAGGTTTTTGACCGATATAGCCGCCTTTCATGGACAGTTTATACAGCGTCGGATTTCCCCAGGTCTCAGACCAGAGGCGAAAGGCGGTTCGTTCCAAGGAACTGGTGGCCCCTGAAACGGTACGTTCGAGCCGCAATTGGATCAGCATTTCATGCAGGGGAATTTTTGTAGGACAAGCTTCCGTGCAGGCGCCGCAGAGGGTGGTCAAATAGGCTGTCTCACCCCAGTTTATCAAGTCATTTTGCAGCAGCGGCGTCAGTACGGCGCCGATAGGGCCGCTGTAAACCCAGCCATAGGTGTGGCCACCCACTTGCCGGTAGACAGGGCAGACGTTGAGGCAGGAACCACAACGGATGCAGCGGAGCACCTCTTGATATTTTGGATTCGCTAAAATGCGGGTGCGCCCGTTGTCGACGATGATGATATGCATCTCCTGAGCGCCGTCTTGTTCACCGGGCCCTTTCGGTCCTCGGATGACCGACATGTAGGAAGTAATTTTCTGCCCTGTGGCGGACCGTGGCAGCAGTTTGGCCATCACGTCGAGCTCCCGAAAGGTGGGAACGATGCGCTCTAGCCCCATGAACACCACGTGAACAGGTGGAACACTAGTGACCAGGCGGCCATTGCCTTCGTTGGTGAAGAGCGCAACGGCTCCCGGATCGGCCACCGCAAAATTGCATCCCGATACGCCGATAGGAGCATCTAAAAACATCTGGCGAAGCTTTTGCCGGGCGTACCGGGTCAGCGACGCCGTGTCCGGTTGCTGCTTTTGACCGGAGTCCTTTTCAAAGAGGTCGGCCACTTCTTGACGGGTTTTGTGAATCGCTGGGACGATGATATGCGAAGGCGTCTCGCCGGCAAGCTGGATGATATACTCGCCGAGATCGCTTTCCACCGCGTGAATGCCCCGATCTTCAAGGACATGATTCACATGCAGCTCTTCCG
This sequence comes from Heliobacterium chlorum, assembly GCF_014502795.1. Taxonomy (GTDB): domain Bacteria; phylum Bacillota; class Desulfitobacteriia; order Heliobacteriales; family Heliobacteriaceae; genus Heliobacterium; species Heliobacterium chlorum. The sequence continues at coordinate 4,002 of NZ_JACVHF010000007.1, read as the reverse complement.
AGACCATCGACTTGGACTTCAAGACGAGTTTGGCTTTGTGCTTGTCTACGATACCTTGAAAGATGCGCAATGCATCTTCGGCGGTCACCGCCCAGTGAACTTGAGCGCCCTGCTGAAGCATATTCTTGGCAAACTGCTGCAGATAGGTGTCCAGGTTTTCGATGACATGGTTGCGAATCTGCATGCCAAGATTTCGCCAATCTTCCCAGTGCCCTAGATCATGGGTAACCACGTTTTTGCGATCGCGCAAGGTATTGGTGGCCGACTTGACAGCCTTTCGCAGGAAGGGGTGGCGGAAGGCCGACTGGATCCGACCCTGTAAATCCCGGTTGCCGGCAGCCATCTACAGACCTCCTTGGGCCTGGTCAAAGACTTGGGCTACATGCATGACCGGCATGGCATGGCCCATTTTTTCCAAACGGCCTTTGATGTTTATCAAGCATCCCATATCGGCACCGACTAACATATCAGCACCGCTTTGTAAGACATTTTCCGCCTTTTCCGTAACGATCGCCTCCGATATGTCCGGCATTTTGACGGAGAAGGTTCCACCGAAGCCGCAACAGTCATAAGCGCGAGGTAATTCCAGCAGTGTTAAGCCCTCGATGCTTTGTAGGAGTTGAATCGGCTCATCTTTGACGCCCATAAGACGAGTCATGTGGCAGGAAGGATGGTAGGTGATCTTCTGATCAAAGCGGCCCCCTACAGAGCGGACCCCAGCCACTTTGACGAGGAATTCCGTAAATTCGTAGGTTTTCTTACTCAGTGCTTTGGCCTGTTCCAATTCAGAAGGGTAGCGATCAAAGAGTCGCAGGAAGTTTTCTCGAACCATCTCAGCGCAGGAGCCGGAGGGACTGACCACATATTCGGCTTCCCGAAAGGCTTTCAAAAAGGTCCGGGCGACACGGCGAGCTTCGTCGTGGTATCCGGCATTGAAGGCGGGTTGACCGCAGCAGACTTGGTCGGGAGAAAAGGAGACTTCCGCACCGGCGCGCCGCAATACCCGAACGATCGACTCGCCGACCTCCGGAAAAAAACTGTCGCAGAGGCAGGTGATCATCAAAGAGACCTTCACAAACGACCATTCCTTTATTGCTTTGGTGACTTATCTTCTTGAGTGCTGGTGAGCCCGGGAGCCGGTCCGGGGCTGGGAAGCGGCGGAAGGGAGGCGCCAGACAGTGCCTCAAGAGCACGTATGCGCGATTCACCGGCCAATCGCTGACTTTCCGATAAGAGGCGGAGTGCTTCCTGGGGGTTGTGAAAGCCCATTGAGTTTTCGGCCGAGATGAAGTCAAGATACCACTGGGCTTGGCGGTGCAGGCTGCGCGCTTCTGTCAGTTTGGCTGCGTTCACCGTCGGTAGTTTGCTGGCTGAGGAAATGGCTTCGATGGCGCCGGCTACTACTTGCTCGCCTTTGATCAACTGATCATAGACGCGCCGTTGCGTGTAAAGGATACGTTCTTTCAGGTAATCTTCCGACTGTCTGTGGCAGGTCCCGCAAGCTTCGGAAATGTAGCGCAGGGGGCTCGTCATCCAGTGGGAAGAGATCTTTGAGGTACCAATGCGGACATAGGGCATATGGCAGTCAGAGCAAGATACACCGTTGCGTTGATGGGTGCTGTTTTGATTTAGTTCATAATCGGGATGTTGGGCTTTGAGCATCGGTGTCTTTGCATCAGCATGTTCCCAATCGGTGAAGCCGAGTTCCTGATAGTACTGAAGGATATCGTCAGCTCGGAAACCTTTGTCCCAAGGGAAAGTCAGTTTCTTTGTCCCCGTCTGAAAATAGTACTCTACGTGGCATTGGGCACACACCAGGGAGCGCATCTCGTTTCGGGTCGCTTTGGTGATGTCCTTCCCTTGACGGGCGAAAGCTTCTTTGAGGGCAGGGCGGGTAATGACGAGGGCGTTGGTTTTCGGATCATGGCAATCGATGCAGGCGATAGGATGTTTGGCCTCATCGAGCAAATGAGTGATCGGCTGTGTATAGTAGGATTCACCATATTTGTTGTAAAGCTCTTTGAAATTGGCGGTTTTACAGGTGATACAGGTACCGGCGCTCTTGCGGGCCGGATCGATCATGCGAATGTCTTCTAAGGAGTAGGTATGGCCGCGATCCTCTGTATACTCTTTGGAAAAGCCGTAGCCGGAAAACAAGGTTTTTAAGAGGGGCTCCCGTTCTAGTTTAGAATACTTGTCAGAACCGCCGTACTCCGTTCGGGCAGTCATGTTATTTTGCAGATAAGTATCGTAGTGATCGGGGTATTTCTTGCCCCAGACGGCCGGATCTGCTTCAAACTCGCCGATTTCTACACCTTGCGATGGCTCCTGCCGTTGTTTCGGCGAGCAACCCGGCGAAGAGGCGATGAAAATGAGCGGGATGATCAGCCATACCAGCAGGATGATTGGTTTGAAGTTTTTTCGAAAAGTTCCCAGCGTAATACCTGTAAAGCGTCTCATTATTGTCTCAACTCCCTAGGATCGGGACCTATGCCCGTTTGAATGCCATGGGGGACGTCGCGGTGACAGGAAAAACAGTATGTGCCGCCATTATGCCGGGTATCGCCGATGCGGCTGATCACCTCGGTGTGACAACGAATGCAGTTATCTTGCAGGATTTCCACGGTGTGGGGTTTTGCCCGAAACTGAGCCGGCATGGGACCGATGAAGTATACCCAGGTATCGACGATCCCGGCGCGGGCTTTGGTAAAGTATTTGCCGACGAAATTGTGCGGGGTATGACATTCATTACAGACCATGTTGCGATGGGCCGAGTGGTACCAAGATTCATAATGGGGTCTCATGACATGACAGAGGATGCAAAGCTCGGGCTTGTCCAAGGCATAAGCCAACCCTTTCAATGGTTGTCGTCCGATGGTAAAGCCAATGCCGATAAGCACGATCACCGATAAAATCCCATATTGCCACCAATGCCAAGGCCAATTCCATTTCCATTTTCGTTTCCCGGACATTTCTTCACCCTCTGTTCAGTCTTTGTAGCTTTTTGTAGGGCTATTCTGGCTCATGGGTGGTCCATTAAAATTACGATAGTTCTTGGGTAACAGAGCAGGTACGGATAAGAACGGACATGCAATTAGAAGTTTAAGTGGGATTAATCTTAAATTTGTGTTGACAACTTGGATTGAAGTCGTTATTATATGTAAATGTCGCAGGTGCGCGGAAATAGCTCAGCGGTAGAGCATCGCCTTGCCAAGGCGAGGGTCGCGAGTTCGAATCTCGTTTTCCGCTCCAGAGTGCGCCCGTAGCTCAGCTGGATAGAGTAATTGACTACGAATCAAGAGGTCAGGGGTTCGAATCCCTTCGGGCGCGCCACTATTTCATTAGATACTTCCTCATCGGATGATAGTTATAAACAATTATCTTCGAATTGAGTAAGTTCTAAAAATTACCTGTTGCCTTGCCGGGATTGATGTGATAGTATCTATAACTGTCGCCGGCAGGTGCCGACAGACAAAGACATCTGGTCCTTGAAAATCAAACAGTTGTTAAAGCAAAAGCGTGCGAAACCAAAGTCAATTCGGCCCGCGCAAGCGGGACGGATGGACAACTTCTTACGAGTGGATGACTTCTGTTATAAGAGACATTAACTCGACAAGAAACTTTATCAATCAGAGCTTGACTCAAGCTTATCTACAATATTTTGTGGAGAGTTTGATCCTGGCTCAGGACGAACGCTGGCGGCATGCCTAACACATGCAAGTCGAACGGAGCACGGATACTTCGGTGGAAGTGCTTAGTGGCGGACGGGTGAGTAACGCGTGGATAACCTGCCTGAGAGTGGGGGATAACAGCCCGAAAGGGCTGCTAATACCGCATAACGTTGTTTGGGGACATCCCCGGACAACCAAAGGAGCAATCCGCTCTTGGATGGGTCCGCGTCCGATTAGCTAGTTGGTGAGGTAATAGCTCACCAAGGCGACGATCGGTAGCCGGCCTGAGAGGGTGAACGGCCACACTGGGACTGAGACACGGCCCAGACTC
>NZ_JACVHF010000079.1 GCF_014502795.1 Heliobacterium chlorum | reverse complement strand
GAGTCTGGGCCGTGTCTCAGTCCCAGTGTGGCCGTTCACCCTCTCAGGCCGGCTACCGATCGTCGCCTTGGTGAGCTATTACCTCACCAACTAGCTAATCGGACGCGGACCCATCCAAGAGCGGATTGCTCCTTTGGTTGTCCGGGGATGTCCCCAGACAACGTTATGCGGTATTAGCAGCCCTTTCGGGCTGTTATCCCCCACTCTCAGGCAGGTTATCCACGCGTTACTCACCCGTCCGCCACTAAGCACTTCCACCGAAGTATCCGTGCTCCGTTCGACTTGCATGTGTTAGGCATGCCGCCAGCGTTCGTCCTGAGCCAGGATCAAACTCTCCACAAAAAATGTTGTAGATAAAGCTTGAGTCAAGCTCTTATTAATTGAAATCATTGTCCGTCCTGCTTACGCAGGGCGAATTGACTTAGTTTCGCACGCTTTGCTTACAACTGTTCGATTTTCAAGGACCCAAGTTTTTCTTGCCCGTTTGTCGGGCGGAAGATTATAATATCATTTTGTATTCCTGATTTCAACTGGTATTTTTAGGCATTTCATTCGTTTTGCTTTGAAAAAGGCACACACGGTTTCTAACCGACTTGTATATTTACCCTGATGGATACGTCCTGTCCGCGACAGGAGTTATAGACTATCACTACCGGCCTACCTTTTCAACCGGTAACTTCTGGTGCGAAAGGAGGGATTTGAACCCTCACGGTTTGCTCACACGCCCCTCTGCCAGTCCCGCCACTCTCGCTCCTGGAGCCACTGACCGGGTTTGAACCGGTGCCCCTTACCAAGGATACGCTCTGCCTACTGAGCTACAGCGGTATCGTCGTGTTATGAGTGTAAAAAAACCCCTTATCAGTGTCTAGAGAATTTCTCCTAAGACAAAGAAAGGGGGAATCCTGACTTTAACCATTTTTCAGCGATTTTTTGCAGGATTTATTCAATGGTCCGGAATTGAACCGGCAGAAGGGATGCCACGGTCCTTTCTAGCACCTGCTCCATTGTCTTCGATCTGTCTATTTATGTGGAAGGCGAAAATGAATACCACGTGGAGCGGAAGACGAGATTCGAACTCGCGACCCTCGCCTTGGCAAGGCGATGCTCTACCACTGAGCTACTTCCGCGCTGGCCAATCAATTTTAAGCCTTAAAACCCACAATATATGAACCAATGGAGCCGACGACAGGACTTGAACCCGCAACCTACTGATTACAAGTCAGTTGCTCTACCAATTGAGCTACGTCGGCGTTATGGCGGAGCAAACGGAATTGTATTTTATCAAGAGCTATGGCCAATATCAATATGAACTTCAGCCCTCCGGCACCATATTACGGATAATGAGCTCAATTAAGGGAATACGTCTTTTATCGACAAATAAAGCGATTTTACACCCGATGACGGTCTTTGTACAAGCAGATATACTGAAAACACCTAATTCATTTGAAGGGAGTTTCGGAATATGCTTGTCGCTGAAGTGTCATTTCGAAAAGATACCGATTTGTACAACAAACACATAAGTGATTGGTTGTCCGATTTTACCGCACATCGGGTTCGAGAACTGATTAAGAGGATCATTGCGTTACATAAGTTGTTCGCTACTCATGAAAAAATAATGAATCGAACAGATATCCTTCATATTACTATCGGAGGCACACCTTCTTCTCCCCAATTAGAAATTTCTTCACCGGTGATTCGTATGATCAGCTTAAATTCAGAATGGGAAACCCTTCTACAGGCAACTGGAATGTCTATTATGAATGATTACGAACGAATTCAGCCGCAACAGTTGGTATTGGCCTTAGCGTAAAGCATAAGACCTATAAAGCCCTTGTTTTCTGAAGCGCGTTTTCAACACCCCTACCGTAAGTAAAAAAAGAATTTTGGCCTAATGGAATTTTTTGCAATTTAAAGGATTATG
>NZ_JACVHF010000078.1 GCF_014502795.1 Heliobacterium chlorum | reverse complement strand
ATCGCTTCGTTGGAACGGGCATCCTCTATCTTAGCCTCAACCTTCTGCACTTCCGTCAACCGGCCCTGGTTCTTCATCACCAATTCGATCGCTTTTAACTTATTCTTCTCGCTTTGGCTACCGCGAGCAATGGATTTTAGGCTGTTATAAGCTTCGGCTAGGAAGTCTTTCATCGCTAACTCCGCCACCTCATTCTGGTAAGCGATAAAGTCGGGGTCTTGCTTCCAGCGATATAACGTCCGTTCGCTGATACCGGCTTCTTCCGCAATTTGGGCCAACGTCATTTTGTGGACGTCATTGGAGGCGAGTATTTCAGCAGCGAGTCTCTGCGAGCCGTTCAACGCGTATTTCTTCGATTGATCTGACAACAGTTCAGTTCCTCCTTTTGGGTGTGAAATTAGAACCTACTTGTAACTTTGCAACTAATATCGGCAATTCACAGTACTCGTCAGTGTAACGTCACCAACGCTGAAAATGGTCGTAATAAAAGAGCGACATTACAGTGAATCCGATATTCCACTGCATGTCGCTCTTTCTTATTCTAAAGGGCGTTCAATAAATTGGCTTTGGTTTTTCAATGCTGGCCAATCCGCAAAGGCTAAATATAAAAAAGCGATAAAGTTGATTACCGGCACCAGCATAAGCAAGCTCATCCACGGTGAGAATCCAGCCTTACTGAATATCTTCCAGAAAGCAACGATCGAGACAATAGCCATGATGATCGCAAAAATTGCGGAGCCAATTGTACTAACGGCTAGGAAATCGCCCATCTCGTTCATTGTTCATTTCCCTCCCCTTACAAGAATTAATAGTGCAAGCGGCACTCTTCGATCTTATTCCTGTAAGGAGATGATATGACTGATTTCCGAAGTCAAGCTATTACCCGAAATAAAAAAAGAGCCTCCTGGAAGGCTCATCCCCACAAGGGAGGATCACAATGGCAAAGATATTATAACACATATTTACATATTTTTTCAATAAAGTATTTTATCCGCCAATTAGGGTGCTTATGATTTGTGACAGGTATCTTACAGGAATGTCCGCCAGTAATCCCATATTTCACAGAGGCTTCCAAGTTGGTATGATATCTGGGCGGATGGCATGGCCAGCGTCCGGCGTATATATATGTGTTTCGTTACTGTGTTTCACTGTTCTTTGATAATCTTATAGATATAGTGTTACCAAAGTTTAATAACAGTGTATTTAGTTATAGAGTTAAGACACTGTATAGTTAGTGTCAAAGGTGGTTGACGTCAAGATTGACGACGTCGTCGTTTTTGACATCGCTCTATGAACAGTAACTCCTCAATCTAGATGCCATTTGCCAAAGTTATTTTTTAATCACTTATGACATGCCACTTCCACCCTCGCACTCGCCTCGCTCAGCTGCCGCACAGCTGGGTTGGCAACGTCGTGGCCGCAACAACTCATCAAAATTATGAATGGTGGATGTTCCAGTTCAACCAGCTATGCAGCCGGTCCTCGATTATTATTCGACCATTGTCGTCGCTTCCTGTGTGCCAACGTGTGCCTCGCAGTTATTATTTGAATGGAATTATATTGGCAATGGGCTCTTTCGGCACACGTGGCGAAACAGGCATGGCTGTGGCGAAGTAACTTCTCCACAAAAATAAAATACCCCAGCCTTTGAATAAAAGCCAGGGTATGCCTTACCTTTGCGGTAGGCAACTGATAATTCTGTCACATTCATCATACCACTTTGTTACAACAATCACAATAGCTACCTAGACCGGAAGCAAGTTTTATTTTTAGAAAACGGTACTACAGCTCTAGCTGTTATACACATTGGTCAAACATTAAACAGCAAAACTAAGCCACCACTGCAAGCCGGTTACTCGCGGCCTCCACGTACTGCTCCTCAACATCAAACGCAATGAACCTCCGCCCCATCCGCTTAGCCGCTACGCAGTCTCCCCCACTACCGCAAAACGGGACCAGTACAACATCACCCGGCTTCGATGACTTCTCAATAATCGTCTCGGCCAGCTTTACCGGCTTTTGCGTGGGGTGGATGTAGGTCGCTGCCGGATCGCGAGGCACGGCCCATACG
>NZ_JACVHF010000077.1 GCF_014502795.1 Heliobacterium chlorum | reverse complement strand
CTATGCGGGTATTCCCATTCGTGTGATCGAGACGGATGGCGCGGGTCAGGAGATTCTCGGATTTAACGAATTGGATAAGGCCGGAACAGCTTCGGATACCGGCTCCATTTACGCGATCAAGTTTGGCGCAGAGCAGTATGTCTCGGGCCTACGTAACGGTGGTGTATCGGTGCGTGACCTTGGGGAAATCGACAGCAAGCCGGTATTCCGTACCCGGATTGAGTTTTATTGCGGTATGGCAGTATTCCATCCACGGGCTGCTGCACGGCTCCGATATATCAAAAAATCGTAATGTTGTGACGTGGTGGAACAGTCTGCCACGTCTTTACTTTTGGTAAGGAGGGACTATCTTGGCGAAATATCGGATTAAAACTCCAAACGTAATTTACAACGGCGTGACCGAGGGCGTACTTTTTCAAAACGGTGAAGCCATTGTTGAAGATGAACGTCTGAAAAACCTTCTGACGAATGACTACGGCTATACCGTAGAAGTGATCGAGGAAAAAACCGTAGAAGATAAGAAACCCAAAACGCCCACGAAGTAGGTGAGTAATTGGTTGACCTGAATCGAGCCAACACCTATTTTACGAATGATGTTCTTCATAACGAGGAATGGGTAATTACGGATAACTCCACTCGCCAAAGGGCTTTAGTCAGTGCAGAAACCCAGCTATACCGGTTATTCCGCATCTATCAACCCGATATTCGGCCTCTTCCCGAAGAAGCGGTGTTTGAACAGGCTCTTTGGCTGTTGGGAATGGATGAAACGGTTCGTAAATCCGAACAAGGTGTAAAAGCCGTGTCGGTTAGCGGACTGAGTATCACTATGGATGGGATACGACGGATTTCCCCGGAAGTCATTGCTATCCTTGGTCGCCGAGTAGGGAGGTATGTCGATTGATTCCCATGAAGCAGACCGTATCTATCTTCAAGGCAGGGGAGCTAGACATCTGGGGAAAACCGTCTTGGGGGGAGGCCGTATCTCATCATTGCCGGATTGACACTACATCTAAGCGTAGTGTCGAAGTCAACGGGCAAGTCGTAGTATCTACAGCAGAAATTTTGCTCAAAGGGCGAGTGGCTGTTGGATTTGGCGATCAGATTGAGTGGGTCGATGAATTAGGCTGTACCTATATGAAGACCCCGGTAAGTATCGCAATCATTCGTGACTTCTCCGGCAAACCGATGTTCACCAAAGTGGTGATTTGATGAAAATCCAAGTGAAAATTTACGACCAGGTTCTAAAACGAATCAACATGGATATCCGAAACCAGTTAAAACAAGCGGTGCATGACTGTGCTGACGACCTCGTTCGCACGTCATCCGAAACCGCCCCGCACGACAAAGGTATCTTGGAAAAATCCTACGCCAAGGAAGTAATCGCCGCCTCAAATCAGGTAACAGCGAAAGTAGATTATAGCGTGAAGGAAGGCGGCTTTAATTACGCTTTAGCCATGCACGAAATGAATTACCGGCTCGGTCCCGGCTCCCTGGCGAAACCTGGAGGGTACGGCATGAGTGGCAAGCATTATCCCGTAGGCAATCAGTTCCTCACCCGTCCACTGGAAGGGGAAGCTCAAACCTACAAAGATCACATTGAACGGGAACTTCACAAAGCATTGAAGGGGGCTTGATGCGATGAGAATGGTAGAACTTATCGCTGTTCTTCAGCAGTTCATCCCCTTCAGGTATTTTGCGAACTCCTTCCCGGCGACGGTTGATGATTGTGCCGCTATTCGATTGACTGGAGGCGGAGAAGCCAGCGTAAAGGCCAACCTAAGCCGACCTACAATACAGATATTGATTCGCGCCAGCGATCCGGCGACGGCCGAAGCGAAGGCGACCGAAATTTATCAGACGTTTAACGGCAAACGAGACTTCGACGTGGGACCCACCCACGTCATTTTTTGTACCTCTCGACAATCCAGCCCATCCTTTCTAGGCTTTGATGAAAACGACCGAACCATCTATTCAATAAACTTCGCACTGATTACAGAGGAGGCCTGAAACTTTGGCAAAAATCGCAGGCGTAGACGTATTGCTCTATGTCCAAACGAGCGGGACGGATGCTTCCCCGACCTACACCGTTGTGGGTGGGCAAAGCGGAGCCACATTGAATCGCTCGGCCAACCTAATTGAAACCACATCAAAGGACGCCTATGGATGGGCCGAGAATGTGGCCGGGGTTTTATCTTGGTCTATCGAATGTGACGGATTCATGCTGGGTAGCGATACTGCGTTAGATCATTTGGATGAAGTGTTTAACAGCCGGTCGACGCTCAAAGCCGAAATCCGACTACCCTCTGGCAAGAAATATACCGGAAC
>NZ_JACVHF010000076.1 GCF_014502795.1 Heliobacterium chlorum | reverse complement strand
CTATGCGGGTATTCCCATTCGTGTGATCGAGACGGATGGCGCGGGTCAGGAGATTCTCGGATTTAACGAATTGGATAGGGCCGGAACAGCTTCGGATACCGGCTCCATTTACGCGATCAAGTTTGGAGCAGAGCAGTATGTCTCGGGCCTCCGTAACGGTGGTGTATCGGTGCGTGACCTTGGGGAAATCGACAGCAAGCCGGTATTCCGCACTCGGATTGAGTTTTATTGTGGTATGGCGGTGTTCCACCCTCGGGCAGCTGCCCGGCTCCGGTATATTAAAAAATCACAACAACAACAACAGTAATATTTGACGTGGTAGACCAATCTGCCACGTCTTCATTTTTTATGGGGAGGGGATATCGTGGCGAAATATCGGATTAAAACGCCCAATGTGATTTATAACGGGGTGACCGAGGGCGTACTTTTTCAAAACGGTGAAGCCATTGTTGAAGATGAACGTCTGAAAAACCTTCTGACGAATGACTACGGCTATACCGTAGAAGTGATCGAGGAAGAAACCGTAGAAGATAAGAAGCCCAAAACTGCCGCGAAGTAGGTGAGCAAGTGGTGGATTTGAACCGAGCCAACACCTATTTTACCAACAATGTGCTTCATAACGAAGAATGGGTGACTACGGATAACTCCACTCGCCAAAGGGCTTTACTCCATGCAGAAACCCAGCTATATCGGGTATTCCGCAACTATCAACCCGATATTCGGCCTCTTCCCGAAGAAGCCGTGTTTGAACAGGCTCTTTGGCTGTTGAGAATGGATGAAACGGTTCGTAAATCCGAACAAGGTGTAAAAGCCGTGTCGGTTAACGGATTGAGTATCGCTATGGAGGGGATACGACGGATTTCCCCGGAAGTCATTGCTATCCTTGGTCGCCGAGTAGGGAGGTATGCCGATTGATTCCCATGAAGCAGACCGTATCTATCTTCAAGGCAGGGGAGCTAGACATCTGGGGAAAACCGTCTTGGGGGGAGGCCGTATCTCATCATTGCCGGATTGACACTACATCTAAGCGTAGTGTCGAAGTCAACGGGCAAGTCGTAGTATCTACAGCAGAAATTTTGCTCAAAGGGCGAGTGGCTGTTGGATTTGGTGATCAGATTGAGTGGGTCGATGAATTAGGCATTACCTCTCTGAAGACCCCGGTAAGTATCGCAATCATTCGTGACTTCTCTGGCAAACCGCTGTTCACCAAAGTGGTGGTCTGATGAAAATCCAAGTGAAGATTTATGACCAGGTTCTAAAACGAGTCAACAAGGATATCCGAAATCAGTTAAAACAAGCGGTGCATGACTGTGCTGACGACCTCGTTCGCACGTCATCCGAAACAGCCCCGCACGACAAAGGTATCTTGGAAAAATCCTACGCCAAGGAAGTGATCGCTGCCTCAAATCAGGTAACAGCGAAAGTAGATTATAGCGTGAAAGAAGGCGGCTTCAATTACGCTTTGGCCATGCACGAGACGAATTACCGGCTCGGTCCCGGCTCCTTGGCGAAACCCGGAGGGTACGGCATGAGTGGTAAGCATTATCCCGTCGGCAATCAGTTCCTCACTCGTCCACTGGAAGGGGAAGCTCAAACCTACGAAGATCACATTGAACGGGAACTTCACAAAGCATTGAAGGGGGCGTGATTTGGTGCGAATGGCGGAGCTTATTGCCGTGCTCCAGCAAACCGTCCCCCTCAAGTACTTCGCGAATTCCTTCCCGGCAATGGGTGACGATTGTGCCGTCGTCCGCTTAACAAGCGGGGGAAGGAGCAGCGTAAAAGCGAACCTCAACCGCCCTTCCTTGCAGATATTAATTCGCGCTAGCGACCCGGCGATGACCGAGGCGAACGCGACCGAGCTTTATCAATCGTTTAACGGCAAACGAGACTTCGACGTGGGGGCAACTCACGTTATTTTTTGCGCGGCTCAACAATCTTCACCGCTATTTCTAGGTCAGGACGATAACGACCGTTCCATCTACGCATTGAATTTTTCATTAATTACGGAGGAGGCTTGATAACTTGGCAAAAATCGCAGGCGTTGATGTGTTGTTATATGTTCAAACAGGCGAAACCGATGCTAGCCCCACTTATACCGTGGTCGGCGGTCAAAGCGGAGCGACCTTAAATCGATCCGCCAACGTCATTGAAACCACATCCAAAGATGCTTACGGCTGGGCCGAGAACGTTGCCGGGGTATTATCCTGGTCGATTGATTGCGACGGCTTCATGCTCGGCAGTGACACCGCGTTGGATCACTTGGATGAAGTGTTTAACAGCCGGTCGACGCTCAAAGCCGAAATCCGACTACCCTCTGGCAAGAAATATACCGGAAC
>NZ_JACVHF010000075.1 GCF_014502795.1 Heliobacterium chlorum | reverse complement strand
CATCCCCGTTTCGTTTTCTGGGGATGATTATCTCATGAACCTTTTTTCCTTACTATGTGGGAACTATTAGACGCTTACGGTGAAGCCATGGGGTTGAAATGGCCCGGTACGCAGGGAAACCGACGGAGGCAGTGTGCTGACGGCGGTTTTTTGCGTTTGTGTGTCGTCGACAGATTTATAACGCCTCCCTTTTACGGGAAATTATGTAGCATAAACTATTCAAAATATATTAGAATAGGCTTGGCGTTTATTGCTTAACCGCTAAGAATGTTAATAGAGGCGTTTTTTCTGAAGAAAAAAACTGCCCCGATTTATCAAAGAACATTAAATGCAGTAAATAAAGCAGATCCAATGCTAATTAACGAAGCCAAACAGGTAGTTGTACAAAAGGTTCAAACAAGCACGGATGATCGGATTTTCAGTAACCGATGGGCTTATGAAATCGTGGGTATTCTAGGTGATTCATGGGCATCACGTCTTCGTAGAGCATTTCCACTGCTTCCTAAAAACGAAGAAAGTCACTTCAAATATTCAGTATTAGGTTCAGTTATATACGATTATTTGAAAGACCATCCGGATTGGGAATTTGAAATGCGTATTGAAGATGATGAGACCGGATACTCTGTTTATAAACGTAAAATCTAGAGTAAGTAAGAGAAAGCGTAGGCCGACGGCCACGCTTTTTTGTTAGCTCTGATTTATAGCAGACAACCTACCCTATCTTCCTCGGACTCAACATCCCCTCTATTTTGTCGATGGCCTGTTTCTTAACGACCGGTAAGACGTGGCTGTATGTATCCAGCGTAATCCTTATACTCCCATGGCCCAACAGTTCTTGAACCACCTTCGGGTGAACCCCAGCAGTCGGGTCGCATATGTGTGCCTTAGTGAATGCAGATTAGTCTTCGGAATCTCAGCCTTATCCAACAGTCGATGGAATTTCGTGGCCAAGTTCCGCTGCGAGACCATCCGACCCTTCTTGGTTGTCACGATCAGACCGTCATCCTCGTATTCCTCCCCCTCTGCCATTTGCTCAATGTATTGCAGTACCTGCCATCGTTTAAGCTGCCGGACCAAATCCTCGGTTATCGGAATCCTCCGATAGCCGTTTTTTGTTTTTGGCTCTTGGATTATCTGATAGGTCCTATTGGGACCGTTCTCGTTCTTCACCAGTACGGTCCCCTTGGTCACGTCAATATGGCCACGTTCAAGATTAATATCGCCCCACTTCAAAGCAAGCAACTCCCCCTACCCTCATTCCCGTTCCGAGCAGCAGTTTGAAAGCGATCCATAGACGGTCCTCCTCGGTTACGAACATGAATTCCTTCATTTGATCTACGGTGAATATGCTGATCTGCTTGGGAGAAGGTTTAGGTTTACGAACGTGGTCGGCGATGTTCTTGCTGATTAGTTCATCGTGAATGGCCTGTTTGAGGGCAGTTCGGGCAGTGGTGAGAATCAGTTCGACCGTTCTGGTTGATAATCCGGACTGTCTTTTTTCATTTAATAGCTTTTGAAGCTGGGTAGTCTGCAAAGCCTGTACCTTCACGTTGCCCAGTTTGGGCTTCAAATGAAGCCGGGTAATGTACTCATATGACTCCCAAGTTTTAGGACGCACGTTAGGTTTCACATATTGTTCAAGCCAGATGTCGAGCCACTCGCCGAAGGTTACTGTCGATGGGATTACGAAGATACCTTGCCGATACTCGACTAAAGCTTGGTCACGCCACTGTAGGGCTTCGCCCTCTGTTTTGAAAGTTCGACGAGCGTACTTCGCTTTGCCGTTGTCGTCTTGACCGATGTGGACTTGGGCTACAAAGTAGCCGTCTTTGCGTTGGTAGACGGAACCTTGTCCAGGTTTGTTACGTTGAGAGGTCATGAAAAAACACCTGCTCCTTCGTTTGATCAACTGATTTCTAGGAGGCAGGTGTAGGTTATCTCGTGTGGGGCGGGAAGTGAAGTTAATGTTATGGAGTAAGATTTTGGCCATGTGTATGAATTCGAAGCTGGGCATAATTTTATTAAAATAATCGGAGGAAAGGAAATAAAATGAATCGATTAAAAGCCTTTATTATTATTATCATAGTGCTCGCCATAGTTGCTGTTCGAGCGAGAAAGACCCACTTTGAATGTCCAAACTGTGGTCAGTCTTTTAAGGTATCTATCCTAAGATATATTTTTTCGCTCCATTTGTTGTTCCGTCGCTATGTGAAGTGCCCCAATTGCAATAAAAGGGCATTGATGCTGCCTGTGAGGGATAAAAAACCATAACAGCTAAATTACTTAGAACAGAACACAAAAATGGGTCAATTTTTCATAAAGTAATAGTGGGTACCGAGGATTGTGATGATGGTGATCAAAATGACCAAACCGAACATGTTTAACCGCTGGGATTGATTTTCCCGGCGGTCATTTTTTCGTTCACACCAAAGCTCCTAAACCCATAAAATGGAATTGTAGTTGTTCCTCAATCAATTCGAGAGGAGGCG
>NZ_JACVHF010000074.1 GCF_014502795.1 Heliobacterium chlorum | reverse complement strand
ACGGAAAAGGAAGTGGGGGATTGGGTCGACTTCAACAACCTCGAATACGTCCAGGCCAAGATTGCCGAAGCCTTTGAAACGGCCACCCGAAAAAACGAGTAACGCGAGCCGACTGGGATCAACTCAAAAAGATCGCCTATGGCTCGCTTCGTTTATTACCGGACCAGTTCTGGGCGTTGACGTTGGTGGAATTCATGGAACTCATAGAATCTCGCATCGAGTATGAACAGCAACACCAGGAAGCGGAATATCACCGGATGGCATGGTTGGCTTGCCATATCATGAATGCCTCTGGCAATCTGAAACGGCCCGTTACGCCAGATAAGCTGCTCGGTAAATTTACCGATGCCAAGCGTGTAGACCGCATAGACCAACTAAAAACTCTGGAAGAACTCAGACAGAAATTTCAGTCGTAGGACAGGAGGGAGGCCCATTTGTCCGCACTCTCCAGTGTCCTGGTTAAGTTCACTGCAGACATCTCGGATTTCAACACTAAAATCCAGTCCGCAATGGGACAAGTCCAAAAGACAGGCAAACAGATGCAAAAAGAAGGCATCACGATGGGTGGGGCCTTTACGTCATTGAAGAATATGGCCTTACCGGCCCTCGGTGCGATCATGACAGCCCTCGGAGGCCTCAGCCTGGGAAAAGGACTTTCGTTCAACGCAGATATGGAACAAGCAGCGATCTCGTTCGAAACGTTGCTTGGCTCGGCAGAGAAAGCCCAGGCGATGATTAAAGACGTACAGCAATTCGGCGCATCTACGCCTTTTGAGTTCCCTGGACTACAGAAATCGGCAAAACTCATGCTGGCGATGGGATTCAATGCCGAGAGCGTTATGCCTAACCTGCAAGCGATTGGCGATGCAGTGTCGGCCATTGGCGGGGGAGAAGATGTTCTTAATGGCGTAACCATGGCTCTCGGTCAAATGGCCACCAAAGGCAAAGTATCGGCAGAAGAAATGAACCAGTTAGCGGAACGAGGTATACCGGCCTGGGATCTCATGGCGCAAAAGCTCGGTATGAGCAAACAGCAACTCATGGAACTGTCGGCTCAAGGAAAAGTGATGGCCGACCAAGCGGTTCCAGCCTTAATTGAGGCGATGGGAACCAAGTTTTCCGGTGCCATGCAAAAGCAAAGTCAAACCTTTACCGGGATGTTGAGTACGTTAAAGGACAATACCAATATGCTGTTGGGACAGGTGTTGCAGCCGGTATCCGATAAACTCAAGGAATTCATGCCGCTAGCCATCGGTTTTGTGGATAAGCTCTCGACCGGCTTCAACGCCGACGGATTAAGGGGAGCCATTGAGTCCGCATTTTCTCCGGGCGTCGCGGCCATTCTGAATGGAATTATCACGGGCGTATCGACGCTGTTCGATCTCCTGCAGAACCATTGGAGCGTAATTGGCCCTATCTTAGCGGGTATCGCTGCCGGATTTGCGGCTTTTGCTGTGATTCAGAAAGTGATGTCCGGCGTGACCTCTGCCATAGCTACCTTTGGAACGGTGACCGCAGCATTGGCAACGCCTGTCGGTATGGCTGCAGCGGCGATCGGAGCACTGGTTATCGCCGGGATATATCTCTACACCCATTGGGAAGACATCTCGCAGAAACTTTCTACCTGTTGGTCTGTGAGCGCAAATGAAGCGACCTTCGTTTTGAACAGTATCGTTACTCTGTTCCAGCAGGGTAGTGTTCAAATCATAGCCATCGCATCGACCATGAGTGAGCAAGTTCAGATGGCCTGGAACCATGCCATGGATTCCTTGCTTACGGTCACGGACAATGTGTTGACGTCCACTCAAACTATTTTCTCCCAAGCCATGGATGCGATTAGCCGCAGTGTTCGCTCGGGCTGGGACACAATTGGGCAGACATGGGACAGTACGACAAACCGGATTGAATCCTCCACGGGTGATGCAATGACATGGATTACGACTACAATCGCCACGGATTCGGAGATTATGAAAAGTATCTGGGATGCGACGAGCAAGTCGTTGAGTGCCTTAACCCAAGAGATGTGGAAGCTTATCCTGCAGTGTTTCAAAGACGCACCGACATCGCTGACCGCAGCCATGCAGGTGATTAAAGCGTTGCTGTACCAGAAGTGGGTCGAGATGAAGAACGATGCCTATTCCATGGGGACAAATTTGGTTAGAGGCTTCGTGGAGGGGATGCGATCCTTGGCGGGGTGGTTATATCACAGCGTAGCTAACCTGTTTGAAGGAGCCGCCAATGCCGCCAAACGAGCGTTGGACATTCATTCGCCCTCCCGGGTGATGATGCAGATCGGCGAGTATACGGCACAAGGATTTTCGATCGGCATGAATAACGAACAGGCGAATGTAAGCAGTTCTGCGACTCAACTCGCCAATACTGCTGTCCAGGGATTTGCCGGATATCGACCCGCGATAAACACACCGGAACTCGCCGGGTCCGGGTCAGGGCATAGCTTCAATATCACAATTAACGGCAGTAATGGCGAGGAAATTTGGCAACAGCTGGAACGACAGTTGGCCCGGCGAGGGGTGAGATTCTAATGGGTGACTCCTTTCGAATCTCGGGCGTTGAGCGGATTTCAAATATTCTTCTTCAGGACATATCCATTGAGCAGGTGTTGACCTCAATGGTGGACACCTGTTCGTTTACCATCAAGAACATTCAACCCAACGAGGGCGATGAAGTGATCATCGA
>NZ_JACVHF010000073.1 GCF_014502795.1 Heliobacterium chlorum | reverse complement strand
ACGGAAAAGGAAGTGGGGGATTGGGTCGACTTCAACAACCTCGAATACGTCCAGGCCAAGATTGCCGAAGCCTTTGATACGGCCACCCGAAAAAACGAGTAACGCGAGCCGACTGGGATCAACTGAAAAAGATCGCCTATGGCTCGCTTTGTTTATTACCGGACCAGTTCTGGTCGTTGACGTTGGTGGAACTCATGGAACTCGTAGAATCGCGCATCGAGTATGAACAGCAACACCAGGAAGCGGAATATCACCGGACGGCATGGTTGGCTTGCCATATCATGAATGCCTCTGGCAATCTGAAACGGCCCGTTACGCCAGATAAGCTGCTCGGTAAATTTACCGATGCCAAGCGTGTAGACCGCATAGACCAACTCAACACTCTGGAAGAACTCAAACAGAAATTTCAATCGTAGGACAGGAGGGAGGCCCATTTGTCCGCACTCTCCAGTGTCCTGGTTAAGTTCACTGCAGACATCTCAGATTTCAACACTAAAATCCAGTCCGCAATGGGACAAGCCCAAAAGACAGGCAAACAGATGCAAAAAGAAGGCTTCACGATGGGCGGGGCCTTTACGTCATTAAAGAATATGGCGTTACCGGCCCTCGGTGCGATCATGACAGCCCTCGGAGGCCTCAGCCTGGGAAAAGGGCTTTCGTTCAACGCAGATATGGAACAGGCAGCGATCTCGTTCGAAACGTTGCTTGGTTCGGCAGAGAAAGCCCAGGCGATGATCAAAGACGTACAGCAATTTGGCGCATCTACGCCTTTTGAGTTCCCTGGACTACAGAAATCGGCAAAACTTATGCTGGCGATGGGATTCAATGCCGAGAGCGTTATGCCTAACCTGCAAGCGATTGGTGATGCGGTGTCGGCCATTGGCGGGGGAGAAGATGTTCTTAATGGCGTAACCATGGCTCTCGGTCAAATGGCCACCAAAGGCAAAGTATCGGCGGAAGAAATGAACCAGTTAGCGGAACGAGGTATCCCAGCCTGGGATCTCATGGCACAAAAGCTGGGCATGAGTAAACAGCAGCTCATGGATTTGTCAGCCCAAGGCAAAGTAATGGCCGACCAAGCCGTACCCGCCTTAATTGAGGCGATGGGCTCGAAGTTCTCTGGTGCCATGCAAAAGCAAAGCCAGACGTTCACCGGGATGTTGAGTACGCTAACGGACAATACCAATATGCTGTTGGGACAGGTGTTGCAGCCGGTATCCGATAAACTCAAGGAATTCATGCCGCTAGCCATCGGTTTTGTGGATAAGCTCTCAACCGGCTTCAAAGCCGACGGATTAAAGGGAGCCATCGAGTCCGCATTTTCTCCGGGCGTCGCGGCCATTCTGAATGGAATTATCACGGGCGTATCGACGCTGTTCGATCTCTTGCAGAACCATTGGAGCGTAATCGGCCCCATCTTAACGGGTATCGCTTCCGGATTTGCGGCTTTTGCTGTGATTCAGAAAGTGATGTCCGGCGTGGCCTCGACCATAACTACGTTTGGAACGGTGACCGCAGCATTGGCATCGCCTGTCGGTATGGCTGCAGCGGCGATCGGAGCACTGGTTATCGCTGGGATATATCTCTACACCCATTGGGAAGACATCTCGCAGAAACTTTCTACCTGTTGGTCTGTGATCGCAAATGAGGCGACCTTCGTTTTGAACAGTATCGTTACTCTGTTCCAGGAGGGTAGTGTTCAAATCATAGCCATCGCATCGACCATGAGTGAGCAAGTTCAGATGGACTGGAACCATGCCATGGATTCCTTGCTTACGGTCACGGACAATGTGTTGACGTCCACTCAAACTGTTTTCTCCCAAGCCATGGATGCGATTAGCCGCAGTGTTCGCTCGGCCTGGGACACAATTGGGCAGACATGGGACAGTACGACAAACCGGATTGAATCCTCTACGGGTGATGCAATGACATGGATTACGACTACAATCGCCACGGATTCGGAGATTATGAAAAGTATCTGGGATGCGACGAGCAAGTCGTTGAGTGCCTTAACCCAAGAGATGTGGAAGCTTATCCTGCAGTGTTTCAAAGACGCACCGACATCGCTGACCGCAGCCATGCAGGTGATTAAAGCGTTGCTGTACCAGAAGTGGGTCGAGATGAAGAACGATGCCTATTCCATGGGGACGAATTTGGTTAGAGGCTTCGTGGAGGGGATGCGATCCTTGGCGGGGTGGTTATATCACAGTGTAGCTAACCTGTTTGAAGGAGCCGCCAATGCCGCCAAACGAGCGTTGGACATTCACTCGCCCTCCCGGGTGATGATGCAGATCGGTGAGTATACGGCACAAGGATTTTCGATCGGCATGAATAACGAACAGGCGAATGTAAACAGTTCTGCGACCCAACTCGCCAATACCGCTGTCCAGGGATTTGCCGGATATCGACCCGCGGTAAACACACCGGAACTCGCTGGGGCCGGGTCAGGGCATAGTTTCAATATCACGATTAACGGCAGTAACGGCGAGGAAATTTGGCAACTGCTTGAACGACAGCTGGCCCGGCGAGGGGTGAGATTCTAATGAGTGACTCCTTTCGAATCTCGGGCGTTGAGCGGATTTCAAATATTCTTCTTCAGGACATATCCATTGAGCAGGTATTGACCTCAATGGTGGACACCTGTTCGTTTACCATCAAGAACATTCAACCCAACGAGGGCGATGAAGTGATCATCGA
>NZ_JACVHF010000072.1 GCF_014502795.1 Heliobacterium chlorum | reverse complement strand
CTGCGGCGATCAGTACAGCCACAATCACACTGGACTCAAACAACTCCATCACCTCCTCACTTTTTTCAAAGTTGCCTCCACATACTACATGGGTAAAAAAAAGCGAATTGTGACACAAAAAGAGCCGGTAATTATTCCCGACTCTTTTATAATCCTGTCTTTTTATGCACTTGGCCCAAGCATGGCGCAGAATTTCGTGCATTCTTGGAATACTATTTTTACGATTGTTTTTCTACGGAGGTTTGGGAATGGGGTATACACCGGATTTAACGAAGCGTAAAAATTACAACGAATTACACGATAAACTCATGGACTTTTCGCAATCTCTGGTTACTTCTGTAAAGGATACAGACACCTTCACGCCTTCACCTGCACGAGTCCGTCTCTTATTACAGTTGCTCTGCAGTAATATGAAGATTGAGCCGGAGGATTTTGATGAAGATGTAGTCGAACACCTCACAGATATCATGACAGAGCATATTCGAGCCTACGAAGGGTTTAAAAAAGAATTCGGAAAGAACGATCAAAAATTCTATAACCAGGTATTCGCCGAATCTATTTTACGCAGTGACGAGATTTGGGAGATTATCATCGGGCGTGAAGATGTAGAGGATACCGGATTACGCGATCAGCCCCAATCGATCCATTAGAACAATTACTCGGTAAAACGTGTTGTCCCCAGAGAGATCCGATAAGGCACTTTTGTCTACCAGCTTTTTCACGCTATCCCTTGCCCAATCGGGAACGGTGGCAAGTTTATCGGTAATCTCCCGTTCCTGCTGTCGCTTGGCCATCGAAGCGATAAAGGCATCCCAACGGGGGAGAATGAGATGTGGGCAGTCCTTGCCGGTCCAGTGCTTGTGGGGAACCACATTCGTGAGCGGGATGTTGAACTGCTTCATCAAGTCGATAATGAGGTCAATAGCGTTGGCCTCTGCTTGCGCTAGATTTCCATCGCTGTTCTCGCAGATTTCGATGCCAATACTAGTGCGGTTGCCTGGGCCGTTACCGCCATCGCCACAATGCCATGCATTCTCGTTGGTAGGAATGTGCTGATAAATCGCATGGTCGTCGACGCTGAAATGCCACGAAGTTGTACCCGCAGCGGTGCTTTTAATGTAATCAGCATGACACTTGGCGTCAGCCCCTTTATTGCTGTTGCCTGTGTTATGAACGGTAATGAACGTAGGAGTCATCGGATAGCCGGGTCGGTTTTTCGCGCCTCGAGAAACAAAATCTTGAGTGATGTTTACCATGATTAGTTGCCCCTTTCTCGAATTTCGGATTTGATGATTTGCACGTCGTCGCTGAGCCGCTCATACTGCTTCGCAAGAATCTCGAACTGCTTGGAGATGTCTCGGAGAAAGTCGGTCAATTTATCCTCCCTTCCCCGAGCTTCGGTTTGCAGACGACGACTTTCTTGTAGTTGATACAAATACAAGGATACAAACAGCGTCGCCCACAACCCTTGGGAGAGGGCTTCCGCCAACAGTCCGTCCATGACTCACCCCCTTTCTCACGTTTTTCAGGAATAAAAAAAAGACGCGGTTTGCGTCTTACGTATCGCATTTTGTTAACAACTCAATTATGAGGTCTAGCTTTTCGTTTACGCTGTCCAAGGAAGGTTTTTCGCCTCTGGTTTTTTTGGCAGTATAGTCCGCCATTTTTGCAGTGATTCGTTCAGTGGCTGACTGCTTCTGGGATTTCGGTATCACCAAGGTGGGTTTACCCATATTACTGCACCTCCACACAAAACACTCCCGGTTCATGGGTTACTTCATCGGCAACCGCTTGTACCAAAAATGTTCCTGCCGAATTACTCATAAAATCAAATTCCGCTTGTCCTCCCACCACTTCAAGGGCTAACACAACAGGATCACTTTCCTCATGCGATACACTCACGATTATTTTTTGATTCCGATCAGAGATGGGCATGTCTTGCCAGTCTCGAAGCTCTACGTGTAAGGAGATGTTTTCGCCGATATCAATAGAACTTTTCCCCCCAGTGACGACTAGTTTCATGGCTGCACATTTGAAGCATTTGCAAAAAACTTCGTCACCGTCTTTATGCAACTCGTAAACGGAACCGCTCTCGATGATAATTTCTGTATTCATTCGTGTCCCTTTCTCTTACCGGATATAGTAAACACCCCACCGAGTATTTACGGGTCCGTTTCCACTGCTTGAAGTATTAAACGTCAACCGGCACCGTTGTTCCACGTAAAACGGCGACGGAAAAGTAAAAATCGCATTGGAGGAAAAGGTTTCATAATTATAGCTCGTCGTTCCGGTATATTTAAACAGATAAGGGTCTGGCAACACAAAGGCGAAGGATTTATGGTTCCCGCCATTCACCGCAACGTCCCTCCATACATACATGCCGCCACTCCCCCCGAAGGAACTTCCGTAAACACCGTTAAACCAATAGGTTCCATCCGTCTCTAAGGTATATCGAACATAGCTACTGGAACCGAACTCAATATATCCCCCAATAATCAGCAATGGGCCGGTGATGTTAAATAAGTCGGTATCCGGCGTACTCGATGCTGCATTGTTATAATTCTGCCCATACACGGCGTAGGTTTTTTTCCCGGCTGCCCATGGGTTCCGAGCCAGGGCTGCGTTTATCGTACTAAAATTCGCGTTGGACGTGTCTTTTATATCCCCTAACTTGCCATGAACACTTCCCGTCGCACTGGATGCGTCGGTTCGTAAGCCCACCTGCCGCCGCAAAAACGATAACAGGGTTTCATTCAATCCGAAAATGGTTATAGCCCTCCTCGTTT
>NZ_JACVHF010000071.1 GCF_014502795.1 Heliobacterium chlorum | reverse complement strand
ATATGCCCGCTAAGGCGTATCTGGTGGAAAGCGAAATCGACGCAATGACCTTATGGCAAATGGACTGTCCGGCGATAGCGATTGGCGGGGCGAACCTAAGCGAGCGTCAACGGACGTTGCTCCTTCAGTCGCCGATTCAGCACGTAATACTGGCTACCGATAACGATCTTGCGGGACAACGTATTGCCCAAAGCGTATGGCAGCAGTTGAACGGGTATTTATCCATTACGCAACTTCAATTACCAGAACATGTGAAAGACGTAAATGAGTTGAGTCGTACAGAGTTAGAATGGGTAATCCAGAAAGAGAAAAACTTATTGATTTGGAACTCAGTGCTCCACCCGAACATCTAGGTAAATAACAACAAGGATTACAAAAATAATGAATCCAATAAAACCGAAGAATAATTTATTTGCCCGATGGATGTCCGCATCTCGAATCCACTTTCTTGGATTGAGCACATGCCAAACGAGTCCAATAATTAAGTCCACGCCTTCAATGGTCGTTTTTGGATTCACGATGACTTTTCCATCAATGTTTTTGACAAACTGTACACGGTTCAATGTGGAATCCCAGGTAACAAACGTGAGTAAATAGCCGATAAAAAATGTCCAGACAATAATGGAAGCAATAGCAACCAGAATATTGGTTGATATGTCTTCCGCTCGGATGAAGTTTTCCCGACCCATGAATTGAACCAAACCTTGAATCATAAACAGAGGGATATGTCTTCACCCCCTTTACGTTCATTTATCATTCTCTCCTTCACGAATCCGTTTATTCATCACTTGTATTACCTCATCATACATTTCCTGTTTAATATCATCCGTTATATTGGGAATTCTCCGGATTTCGGCAAACAACCTGGCAACATGCGGATGTGCTTCTAATTCACGTTGCGCTTCCACAGATATCTTTCCGTATTTGGCAAATAAATCGTCAACATCCACTTGGTAATATTCCGCAAGACGTTGAATGAAGTCATCACTGGGGGTTTTTACTCCGCGTTCCAGTTCAGAAAGGTATTGTACGCTACTGTTCAATTCTTTGCTCAACTTTGACAATGATAGGCCTATTTTCTTTCGTAATGTTCGCAAATATATTCCGGCTTCTGCCATGCGACGAAGCTCTTGGGTACGTTTCTCAATTTCGATCTCGTTTTCATGCTCCATCATTGTTGCTCCTGAATCGATGTCTTAGAGGCGATATCGCCTGTAGTTTGCCTGCTCATCGTCGTAAGTATGTCTGCACTTCGGCAGATAGGAATGAAGTACCAAAAGAAAATCGGTCACAAAGCCGTATTTTTTACCCATGTATATAGTGTAGGGCTAAAAGAACCTACCGAAAGGAGAGGAACTCGTCGTGAATCTACCCGATAACGAAACCGTAAATCAACTGGCCCTTCGATATGCAAAGCGTAGAGAAAGAGACGATTTCGAACAGTTGTACCGGATTCTCGACCCGGTTGTTCAACGAGAAGCCGAGAAGCAACACCAATTCACGAGCATCCCAAAAGACGACTATGTAAGTAACTTTATGGAATCCTTGTGGAGAGCCGCGAAAGAGTACAACGGGGATAGCCATTTTATGCAACGCTTTTATCATCTCATGGAACAGGCATCATTTAAGTTAGAGCGATATTATCAAAGTAAAAAACGGGATATCCAGCGGACCACATCATTGGACCAGCCGAGTGGTGATGAAAATAACAGTTTATATGAAGTCCTTCCTGATACTTTTATCTTTGAAGAATACGTGACCACCCAAGACGAAATAAAAAAATCGCTCGATGGTTTTCGCACAACCAACGAGCGAGATAGTAAAGTGATCGACATGCTTCAATTCGGTTGTACCAATTCGGAAATTGCTGAATCTCTGGGAGGACGCTATTCCGAAGATCGTATACGGAAACGGGTACAACGAGCCAGAGATCGATTCAAAGAATTTCTTGAATCTGCGGCTTAATTACCATTATAGCAACAATTCTAATAGTAATAAATCATTGGAGGCTAAAACTTCATGGGTATTATCACAGCAAAAGGCAAGGCTGCCAAGGAATCGGCGAACAAGAAAAATTCACAGATTGATTTCAAAAAGGTCTATATTCGGTTGAAAGACGGCGACTCCGTTCGAGTTCGATTATTGACGCCTGAAGATTATGTGGAATACCGGGCACATGGTTTGTATTCGCAGGGTATCTTTACTCAACCGTGCATTCATCCTGCCGGTCAGAAATGTGCTCATTGTGAGGCCGGTCATTCGGGAGTAGAGGAATATCAAGGTCTACGTGCTCGAAAACGATACCTTTTTGCCATGGCGGATATTGATGATGGCAGTATCCGAGTATTCGATGCCAGCAAGGGACAAGCCCAAGGAGTCATTGAAACGATCGAGCAGTATACGGAGGATTTGCGAGATCTCGCTTTTGTCTTCAAACGTACCGGTACTAAGGTGGACACCAATTTTACACTGAATCCCATCATTAAAATGAAACCAGAAGATCGAGAGAAATTCAATAAATTCGATGGAGCTACGGTGGAAGATAGTTTTTACGAAACGGTACTACAGCCACGCAGCAGACAACAGCAAATCGAAGAGTTGCAAAAAGCGGGGTTCCCCGTGGAAAAATTCTTTGCCAAGGAGCTCCCCGATGCCGATGTGAAACCCATTGATGACAACGAACCCGAGAATGTGTTCTAGGGGAGGGGGCGGTATTTCCGCCTTCTCTTAGGTCAAGGAGGTGAACAGCGTTAAACTTCATATTGCCATTGATCAGCCGAAAGAAACTGATGCCATGAAACGGATTCATGATGCCCAATTCAAAAAAGAGATGGCAAAGCGAGAACCGACGTGGGAAGAAGTCTGGTTCACTGGATGGGTGCGGCCATCCGGTAAATTACA
>NZ_JACVHF010000070.1 GCF_014502795.1 Heliobacterium chlorum | reverse complement strand
GATTAACATGCCTCGATATTGGAGTTCAAAGGACCGTAGACCTATTTTTTTACCTAATAATTTCCTCCACCCATCAACCCCGACCCCGCACGTTCCCCCCTACGCCTCTAAAACCGCACAACCATACCATTCCATACCACAACGGGCTTCAATCGAACGTGGACCATTACAGCGGCCTTATGGGGGGTGTGGAGGTTTTTTAGGGTTTTATTTACTGCAATTCAACCGTAGTTATGCCGACTTAACGTACACAGAACGGCATTTTAATTGTTGTATGTAAAAATATTCCTTATTATAATAGTTAAGGACGATGAATTCTAGGAGAGTCGTGAAGTGACTTTAAGAACAGGTCAAAAATTAACCTTTATCATAAACCATATCGTGTTGTCCTTTTTATTTATCAGTGGATGTACGTCCCAAAATGAACCCACATCTCCCTCATCTTCGTTAACGCCAATAACATCAAATAAAGTGATCGCAAAACAAGTTCTAAAAACTCCACCAAAAAAGGCACCGACCGACCTTTTATTGAGTGATGAAAAAGCGATCAACTTTGCTTTGGAAGCGAGTAAGCGATTAGCTATTGCTTCTTTCAATCAATATCCAGAGGATCTACGACAACTCGGCTTAGATCCTAAAAATATAAAATCAAAAAATGATCTTGAGAATCTATTACAACCCTATTGGACGAATAAAACCATAGATTATATCTGGTTCGAAGGTACGGAAAATCCCGGCGGGTTTAACTTCTTTAATAATGAGGACCCTAACTTATTTGAATGCAATAATATCCGTGTTGTAGGAAGGACATCCAATTCTATTGTAATTGGAGCTGACATAGAGGCCTACGGGGAAAATGTCGTCGCAAAAACCAAACTTATCAGAACGATAGATGGTTGGAAAGCCGATATTGGTGTTTCTGCCAATAAGCTTGGTAAGATAAACTCAGATACTGTAAAAGTCTACGAAGAACCCGTTCAAAATCCAAATCAAACTATCGCAGAATTAGAAAAAGGAACACCAGTTATAATATGGCGTACCTTTGAAGATAGCCAAGAACAAAAATGGTATAGAATCCAGTTCGGTGACAAACGTGGCTTTATACTTGCCGGTTTTGTTCAAGAATAAGTTACATGAACACTTGTTTATATTTCCCTTTTCTTTAACTCTTAAACTTTCAGCCCCCTACGCCCTCAAACGCGACCAACCATACCATTCTTAGCATAACAGGGTCAAATTGAACGTGGGCATTACAGCGGCCTTATATGGGGTGTGGGGTTTTTGGGTGATTATTCACTTCATTATTTCGGCATTTATGCCGACGTTAGGCCGACAGTGCTGGGTTCCGGGATAAAAAAAACAGCCCTGGCGTGTGGACCGGGCTGATACCGTTTACTCTTTATTCATGCGGTTTTCCTATCCGACGCATACAACGAACTTCACCGAGACTGTCGACAAATCCCCACTTTTCATAAAAGGGAACCAAATCCGGCATACAGAACAGGTCGAAAATATAAACGGACTTTAACTTAGGATGATTAGATATGTACTCCATCAACTCACGACCAAGGCCCGTTTTTTGGTAAGACGATTCTACAATAACATCCAAGAGAATTGCTTTGTAAGCGAAATCTGTAATTACTCGGGCAAAGGCGATCACCTTATTTGTTTCGGATGTCGTGAAAGCCACAACGAAGTTAGAATTCTCTACCGCCCGATGGAAATCATGATACTCACGCTCTTTGCCCCACCATTCCTGCTTGCACATATGAAAAACGTCTTTTAGCTGTTCTTCATTAAGGCGGTTGATAATTTCGTAAAGCATATGGCTCCCTCACCTCCTGTTACGTCTTCGCTTTTGCTTTAGCTTTCTTCATTCGCTATAGAAAAACCTTTTAACCGCCTAATTACTTCCTTCACCCTACATAACCGCCCCTCCACATAGCTCCCTACGCCTCTCCAAAGCGACCAACCATACCATTCATACCTTAACGGGGATCAAGTCGGACGTGGGCAATTACAGCGGTCTTAAAGTGGATATGGGAGTTTTTGAGTGATAATTCACTTCATTATTTCACCATTTATACCGACGTTGGCCCGGTAACGGCAGCAACGGCGTCAAAAAACAACCGCCCACCCCCATTGGCCTCTTCGGAAAGGGCTACGAAGTGGCCGTGGAGATGAGCGGTTGTGCTGTTATGTTGTTCGGTGGTTATGCAGGATTGTTACTCAGACTGGGGTAGCGTAATTGTTATTTTAAGATAGTCAATATAGTAGATCTAACGTAAATGAAGTTATTATTTAGTACTCTGATCGTTTTCGTTTATTATCTCATCATATTTAGTTTTTATTTTTCTACCAAACTCTTCAGTATAATATAATAGTAACAAGTCAGATACGAATAGTAGAATACTTAAGATAGGCTCTATTGAATCAATTGACGTTATATTATCTAAGTCTTGACTTAGGTAGTACAACATATACATTATTATTAATACTACGGCCCCCAACAATGCGAGAATATGTTCATTACCTCGGAAAATAGGCCAACCAAAAAAACCTAATTCTTTCTTCTCTTTTTTTCGTGTTTCCTGCATAAAGTGTTCCCATTGTAATGTACTGATTTCATTGTTAAGGAGTTGTTCAATTTTAGGACGGATAACTGTAGTAACATATTTCGCTATATATATTACTATTTTGTCGTGATCGTAATATGACCAAGCAACTACGTAAAACGAAATAGGAGTAAGAAGTAAGAAGTATTTTTGGAAAATTGGGGGCATTGCATTTGTTTTGTCATAAGTTGCAAGATAAGTAAGCATACCAGCAAAAACTAAAAATATATATCGTATCAATCCCTTTTGCATTTCAAATTTCATCTTTTTTTCTTGCATAAGTGTCTTATATCGCACATTCGACACCCCTACTATGCGCCTCTAACAAATTAAACTAAAGAAAAGTGGCAAATAGGCAAGATTATTTTA
>NZ_JACVHF010000006.1 GCF_014502795.1 Heliobacterium chlorum | reverse complement strand
AGTTGTCGTGCCAACGGCAGCGCTGGGTAGCTATGTCGGGAGCGGATAAGCGCTGAAAGCATCTAAGCGCGAAACCGACCCAAAGATGAGACTTCCCACTCGAAAGAGGTAAGACCCCAGGAAGATGACCTGGTCGATCGGCCCGAGATGTACACGCCGTGAGGCGTTCAGTCGACGGGTACGAATCGGTCGAGGACTTGACCTTAACTATGCGCAATGACTATAGTCCAGAAAATTTGATTTGATGCAGCAGGACTGGGCGACCCCAGTCGTCGGCGGCTCTGCCGCCGGTAACGACGTGGGAGCCGTCCGTAGCGGAAGCAAATCAGATTTTCTCCTCTGTGTAGTTTTTAAGGAACGAAGAAAGTCCATGGCAGTAAGCTATGGGCTTTTTTGATTTTTAAATCAAAAAAGGAAAAGGTAAAAGATTGATAGCGGTGGAGAAATCTTTACTTAGATGCTTTAAATACCTACATAACCGTGTCTCGAACGAGACAACTTACTTACGGGATATCCCACAGGGATACACCATCAACGCCTCAGGAACGCCCGTAGATAATCCCCGTACTTTTTAGGATCTTTAATCGTTAGGGGTAATCTAACTTAAAAAGGAGGATGATTTGGAAATGACAGTCGGTTCACAAGTCAAACAGACGGTGGCTGGTTTGAAAAGTGCTGTTGGCAGCTTGGAAAACTTCGCTATCCAGACCCAGAACCAAAATGCAAAACAGGTATACAGCCAAGCGGCTCAACAAACCCAGAATATCGTCAATCAACTAGAATCGCGTGTAAAAGAGATCGAAAAAGAAGAGCCTCAATACAAAGGTTTCTAATCAGGGACACTTCTTTAACACTCGATATAGGCCGGATCGAAGGATCCGGTCTTCACTATATTCGGATGGTCCTCCATTAGCAAAACATCACCTTTAGATAACCATGTGTTTTAGATCATAGTTTCACTCGAGGGGAAGGATTATATGACAGTTGCGAGTCAAGTGAAAGGAACGATAGCTAGCCTTAAGGGAGCGAGAGCGACTCTGGAAACCTTTACAATCATAGAAGAAAATCAAGAAGCGAAAGATAGATACGCTCACAATTTACACCGTTTAGACCAAGTGATTGGAGACATGGAAAAACGGCTTCAAGTGTTGGAATACGAAGAGCCGCAATACAAGGGTTTTTAAGGACATTCTGAGGTAAGGAGTTTTTTCCATGCCGGAATGGTTGATGATTCTGATTCGCTCGATCCTCTTATTTGGATTGACGCTGGTAGGTGCTCGCCTACTTGGCAAGCGCCAGTCTGGCCAGTTAACCTTCTTCGATGTGGTGATCGGAATTGCCATCGGTGTCATTGTGGCCCTCTTATCACTAAATCTGATGAAGAACATGCTGGGCGGGATTATCGCCTTAGTGGTCTGGGCTGGTTTTCCGATTGCCCTTCATTACCTATCGATTAAGTCCAAAACAGTCCGAGATTTTGTGCTAGGGAAAGAAACGATCCTCATCAATCACGGAAAAATCCTCGATGATAAACTGATGGAGGTCCGACTTACTCCCGAAGATTTACTGAGCCAACTTCGCCGGAAGAATGTTTTCAGCTTCGCTGATGTAGAATTCGCCGTAATGGAGCCTACGGGGGACATCAGTGTGTTACTCAATAAAGAGAAGCAGCCCATCACCCCGAAAACCTTGGAAATGGATGTAGGTCGAGAAAGCGTTCCTCAGACCGTAATCCTAGACGGCGTCATGATGGATGAGGCGTTAACGGCAATGGGTCTCAACCGGGGTTGGTTACACACAGAGTTAGAAAAAGTCGGTGTAGCACCAGAAAACGTTTTTATCGCCCAAGTGGATTCAACAGGCCAACTTTACCTGGACTTGTTTGACGATGCCATCATACTCCCTAAACCGAAGACAAAAGAATTGCTTTACGCAACCTTGAAAAAAAGTCAGGCCGACTGTGAACTCTTTGCCCTAAGCACACAACAGCTACAAGCAAAGCAGATGTACGCCGATTCGTCGCAGATATTGAACGATGTGGTTCAAGACCTCGAACCAGTGCTAAAGCGATAACTAGCCTGTAATAACTAATAACGGCAAGCATTGACGGGTAGGGGGGGCAAAGATGTCCAATAAGAAGAAGAAAAAAATGACGCCTGTCCAACAAGAATACCACGACTTCTCCAAAGTACGAGAACCCAAACGACCGGTTCTTCGCAACTGCCTATGGGCTTTTTTTGTAGGCGGTTTTATCTGTTTGGTCGGTCAGTTTATTCAGGACTTTTTTCTCTGGAACTTCGAGTTCACCGAAAAGACAGCTGGTAACCCAACGGTGGCAGTTATGGTCCTTCTCTCCACCTTGCTAACCGGTGTTGGCGTCTACGATCACATCGCTCAACATGCAGGTGCTGGAACAGCAGTACCAGTAACTGGATTTGCTAACTCCGTCGCCTCTGCCGCCATTGAACACCGTACCGAAGGCTACGTGCTAGGGGTTGGGGGGAATATGTTTAAGCTCGCCGGTTCTGTGATCGTTTTTGGTACCTTTGCCGCCTTTGTCGTCGCTCTGGTTCGAACGACACTGGCGCTGCTGGGAGGGAGTTGACATGCTGCAAGGTCATCAGAGTTGGGTCTTTGCAAACCGTCCGGTTATCCGGAGTGTCGCTACCGTTGGCGGCCCTTATGAGGCGCAGGGACCTGTGGCAGAGGATTTTGATCTGCTGCATGGTGATCTGTGGCTTGGTCAAGATAGTTTTGAAAAAGCCGGTAAGAAGATGATGGAGGAAGCTTGTGAAATCGCTGTTCAGAAAGCAGGCCTTCAAAAGCAGGACATACAGTTTTTTTTAGCTGGCGATTTGTTGAACCAAATTACGCCCAGCAGTTTTGCCGCTCGCACACTGGCTATCCCCTACCTCGGTCTGTACGGAGCTTGTTCCACGTCTATGGAAAGTCTGGCTTTAGCCGCCCTGTTTGTAGATAGTAAATCGGCACAGTACGTGCTGGCCGGTACGGGCAGTCACAATGCGGCCGTAGAAAAACAGTTTCGCTATCCCACCGAGTACGGCGGTCAAAAGCCGCCAACGGCGCAGTGGACAGTGACTGGTGCTGGAGTCGCCTTGGTAGCGGACAAAGGAGAAGGACCGGTCATCACCAGAGCCACCATCGGACGGATCGTGGACATGGGCATCTCCGATCCCTTTAACATGGGGGCTGCGATGGCACCGGCAGCGGCAGATACGATCACGGCCCACTTTCGGGATTTTGATGTGGATCATCAAGAATACGACCTCATCGCCACCGGGGATTTAGGCAAGGTTGGCTACCGCATTTGTGCCGATCTGATGCAAAAACACGGTGTCGAACTTCCGGAAGTTAAATATACCGACTGTGGCTTGTTGATCTATGATATGGAAAGACAAAGAGATGTTCTGGCTGGCGGCAGTGGATGTGGCTGTTCGGCCACAGTGACTTACGGACACATTCTAAATCGGATGAAACGCGGTGAGTTGAATAAAGTGCTTATCGTGGCTACGGGCGCTTTACTCTCCCCTTTGTCGTTCCAGCAAAAGGAATCCATTCCCTGCATTGCTCATGCGGTAGCCATCGAGAATGTGCAATAGGAGGGACCGTCGTTGCAAGTATATCTGTGGGCTTTTGTCGTCGGCGGCCTGATCTGTGTCATCGGACAGTTGATGCTGGATGTAGGTAAACTAACGCCGGCTCATACGATGAGTACGCTCGTTGTCGCTGGCGCCGTTCTTTCGGGATTAGGCCTTTACCAGCCGCTCATCGATTTTGCCGGTGCGGGGGCGACCGTTCCGATTACCAGCTTTGGGAATGCTCTCGTCCATGGCGCCATGGTGGAAGCAAACGCTGTAGGGATTATCGGTATCTTAACAGGTATCTTTGAGGTGACGAGCGCCGGCATTTCGGCAGCCATCATCTTTGGATTCCTTGCGTCACTTGTATTTAAACCTAAGGGATAACGAGATATAGTTCCGGGTATTGATACCTTCGCTTACGGATGAATTACTCTGTGTAAAATTACTTGGCGAGAGATGCTCATTTCCAGTGTAACTCGCAGATAGCTTTGGCTTTAGGAGATTGCTCCTTGATGGCCTCGCTCGAATACTTGCCATAGATTCTTTCGGTGCCCGTAGCTTTGGTGGTTGAAATGAGGTTAACATCGTGCGAACATCTGAACATCTAAAAACAGTCAGGATAAGGTCGTGCCTTTCGCTTTTCATTCTTGTAATGGCCGTCACAGCCGGTTGTGTCCCGCAGCAGCAACGATTGCTTACACCGCCATCCATCTCGAATCAGAAGCCGATGTTATATCCGGCTGTGGCGGCGGAAGTCAAAGAGGCGGTGAAAACCGTGGATGGTGTGGAGGATAGTACAGCCGTTGTCATTGATAAGGACATATCGACAGCCCTTAAGGTCACCGGCTTTGACCGGTTACGATTGAAGACGATCCGTGGAAGCATCGAAAAAAAGCTGAAGGAATCTTATCCGGGATATGAAGTTCACGTCACGACAGACAAAAAAATGTTCAAGCAATTGCAGCAGATAGAAAAACAGGAAGGCGGCTCTCCGAAAGAAGTGCCGCCGGAAATCATCGAGAATTACAAAAAGATTTTAAAAGAGATGGCCGTACCATAGATGGCCAACCATAGGGGTAAGCCAAAATCAGGCGAGAGCCTTGATGCTTCTAAAATGAAAAACTCCCCAGACTTTTCGAAAGTCTGGGGAGTATGTTAGCTGAACGAATAAGTTCAATTACCAGTTGCTGCGACGGGAAGAGAAGCAATCGCGGCAGTATACGGGCTTGTCACCACGGGGTTGGAAAGGAACGGTGGTTTCAACGCCGCAGGATGCGCAAGTAGCGGGGTACATTTGACGCTCTTGACGACCATAACCGCTGTTGTTGCTGCTACCACCCATACGGGCTTTACGGGCAGCGCGGCACTCGGGGCAACGGCCAGGTTCGTTGGTGAAACCTTTTTCAGCGTAGAATTCTTGCTCGGAAGCAGTGAATTCGAATTCACGACCGCACTCTTTGCAGGCTAATACTTTGTCTTGAAACATGAGAAATCCTCCTCGATATTCTTTCGCCCGTGCTAAGGAAGTGACCAGACCTAAACTTCCCTTAGCCACTGGGCAATCGAGAAGGGTTGTCGTTCCGTAAGCAAAACCGAGCCATGTATAAGTATAACCGAATCATTGGAAAATAGCAAAGAGAAAATGTAACGAAAGTTACGAAATAAACTATAAAAAGGCTAGACTCTAAACCGATCCACTTCTCGCTGCATGCTTCCCGCCATTTGGCTTAAATTATCTGCGTAGGCAGCGGTCTGCTGCGTCGATGACAATTGTTTGTGCATGACTGTAACGGCTTGTTGCGCGCCTATGGACGTTTCTTCAGCGCTCGCTGCCATCGTGGAAAAGATATCGAGAATATTGTCTTTCTCTAGCTTCATTTTAGTAAAATCCCGCTGTACCTCTTCGGTTTTCTCGATTACGGCAGCGATAGCCGGAAGGACATCGTGAAAGAGTGTTTCTGTTTCCTGCACCGTTTTTGTCTGAACCGTATTGACGGAATAAGCCTGCTGGAGAGCTTCATCCATGGCTTCCACGGCCAGTTTGGACTGATTTTGCACGTTTCCAATCAACACTTTGATATCGTTTGCCGCTTTGACCGATTCTTCGGCAAGCTTTCGCACTTCTTCGGCGACGACGGCAAATCCTCGGCCATGTTCGCCGGCTCGAGCAGCCTCGATGGAGGCGTTCAGCGCAAGTAAATTCGTTTGGCTTGCGATCTGTGTGATCGTTTCTGTGATCGAACCGATCTCGCGAGACATGGCGTTCATGGCGCCGATCACTTCAGAGACACGATGACCGGAACGAGTCCTGTCTTCTGAACGGGCCGTCAATGCCCGCACTGTATCCAACACCTGATTACCGAGATGGTGCATGGTAGCGGCCACCTCGCTCATCTGATGAGTATATTCCCAAACAACGTCAATCGTCTTCGAGAGGTCGCCCAGTCGAATGACACCTGTTTCTAAGTCTTTGGCTTGTGTATCTGCATTCGCCGCGATGGAATGGATCGTTTCGGTGGTTTCATTCACATTATCGCTTGTATCGGCGGTAATCTGGGCGAGTGCTGTAGATGATTCGAAGACCGTTAAAGAGGCTTGTTTAATTTGCTCCACCAGCGCTTTTACACCGGCTTGCATCGTCATCACGGCATGGGCTAATTTGCCGATTTCATCTCTTCGCGTAAACAAGTGCGCAGGGAGCTCTTGTGTAAAATCGCCGGAACCGATTCGTTCCATTTGTTCCATGACGAGCACGAGGGGACGGCTGAACTGGGTGGCCACAGTGACGGCAAGGGCTAACGCGAGGAGCGAAAATCCGAGAACCACCGTTGTGATCGTGGTTTGCATGGACGTGGTGCTATGAAGCAATTCATCTTTTTCAATTACAGCAATATATCTCCAGCCCAAATCGGGTGTAGTCTGTATGTTAGCGATGAAAGTTTTGCCGTCTTGATTAAATTCGAAGTACCGGTTGTCGGTGCGGTCCGGTAAATCGTTGAAGGCCTCGACGTCCATATCCGTAATCGGTTTAAAATTTAGCTCCGGTTTTTTAGGATGGGCCAGGATGGTCCCTTTTTTATCGGTCAGAATCACATAGCCTGTTTCTTTGACTTTTATGTTTTTTACAATATCGGTAAGCCCCTTCAAACTCACGTCTAAGCCTACAACACCTCTAGCATTATGGTGGTCATCTTGTAAGGCAGTGACGATGCTGAACACCACATCTTCTCCTGTGGAAAGCAGGTATGGATCGGTGACTACTACTTTATCCTTATTCTCCATCGCCTTTTTGTACCAGGAACGACTGCGGGCATCGTAACCGGCTTTGCGGTTGGATGGAGGCCATTGCACGTAGCCGCCGTTCGCTTCACTGCCTAGGTAGGCGGCCGTCGTCTTGGGATGCGATTTGGCGAATTGCTCAAAAAAGCGATATATCATCGCCTCTAAAGGATCATTTTCAAGGGGGTTCATTTTCACCAAGTCGTTGGCATCGCCTTGTTTATCGATGTAACTGGTGATGCGCTGATCGGTCTGCTTAAGCAGGGGATACGTCGAGAGGAAGTACGTATCATCTTTGATGCTCTCAATAAAGAGATTGACGGCATTTTCAACTTGCTGCATTTCCCCTGATGTAGCTGCAAGAAATTCTTCTTCCACCTGCCTCGTCAATGTATTTTTCACGATATAACCGACGGAGAAGAGGGGGATGAGAGTGACGAGGAGAAAGGCGACGATCAGTTTATTTCGAATCCCCCAGGACGGGCGCTGAATTTCCACCGTAAAACCTCCTTTAGCAACTCATGTTTATTCTCACCGTTGACACAATCCTATCAGCAGATGCGTATATTGCACCGAATAATCCTGAGGGACGGTGCATGCATGAAGGCGACTCAAAGTAACTTGGAATCAGTCATCCGCATTGGCATGAAAGCTCCAGACTTTACGGCGGTAACAACCTTCGGAACGCTTCGACTTTCTGACCTTGCAGGTAAATGGGTGGTCTTCTTCTCCCATCCCGGCGATTTCACACCTGTTTGTACGACGGAATTTATCGCTTTTGCCAAGTACAGTCCCTATTTCAGCCAGAGAAATGTACAGCTGTTAGGGTTGAGCATCGATAGTAATCCGGCCCATCTGGCTTGGGTACACAACATCTACCAAAACACAGGTGTTCAAATTCCCTTCCCGGTTATCGCCGACCGTTCCGGTGAAATCGCCCGGCTCTACGGGATGATTGCGCCGGATGTAAGCGCTACGGAGACGGTACGGAATACGTTTATCATCGACGATCGCCAAAACATCCGAGCTTATCTGGCTTATCCTCTTACCAACGGCCGAAACATTCCGGAAATCCTCCGCCTTGTGGATGCCTTGCAGACAAGCGATCGCGAGGGAATAGTTACACCAGCGAACTGGGTACCCGGACAGCCGACACTGGTACCGCCGCCCCGAACCTATGGGGAACTGTTGGAAAGAGAGAAAGCTTCCCCAGGGTTGCAGTGTGTGGATTGGTACTGGTGCTACAAGCAACCGGCCTCCCATCCAGTTCCTTGTGCAGAGAGGGACCGAGCAGATAGTTTATTAAAGAACGAAGGGTAATTGTCAAGCGTCATTGCCTTGAAAAATCCACTTATATAAACTGGATTGGCGGCAAGAAAGTGTTCTTAGGAGGCTCCTACGGGCCTCTAAGGACATTTTCTTTTTGATTACAGTGACGTCGGATTTCATGGATAACCTGTTCCACGAGACGGGGTAAAGCGGCTACTAGCGGTGGGGAAATTCCCACACCGGGATGACATTCGAGAGGTTCCGCACCGATGATGGTCACTTGGGAAGGGGAGCCCGTAAGCAAGCGGGCCAGTCCAATGACATCGGGAAGGGTGATGCCGTGGGCTGTGCGAAAACTATTGGTGCCTTCGGAGATGTCGTCCAAATGGATTCGATATAGGCTGCCCGGTGGTTGGTTTCCGAAGAGCGCATCGATGACCAGTAAACGACGGGAACGGCTGATCTGTTCTAGGTAGAGCAGGAGGGAGGTGCCTCCGTCGACGATGTCGATTTCCGGTGGATGGTGAAAAGGGAGCAGCTTTTCCGCGGCGTAAACGCCCAATCCGTCATCGCCCATCAAGAGATTCCCAAGGCCAAGAATCAATAACTCACTTTGAGGCGCTGGATTCCAACTTCTGATCATGGCTTCACTCCCGTCCCGCTTCGAATAACATCCCTAAAAATAAGAGCGTCCGGGTAGCCGTGCAACAGAGCGGCACGTTGCTTCCCTGAAGTATTCACAATAGGTACTTATGCTATCGAAATCGTAGTGTCGTTTCGCCGCCATGGACCGCCGAGTGGAGAGTCTATCCTAGACGACTTGTCTTGGTATTTTTATATACAACCAAAACATAAAAATACCGAGAGCCCGTAAAAAAGGGAGTGCGGTGAATGCGCAAAGAGGAATTCGCCCATCTATGCCGTAACTGGCCTGTTCAAGGCGGCTATTCGCTGGCGGGAGCTGTAGTTCCCTTGGTTCGGACGTACCTGTTCGGAAATCACCGGCGAAAACTGCCCGTGATCTGGCTGGAGACGAACGACAGCGGCGACAATAACATCTCTTTTTTGAATGCCACTTCGCCCTACGCTGGACAAGTTTTTACATATATGATCGACCTCTTGTACAGCAACCCCTTTATGGCAGCCCAAGGACCGGACGCTCTACAACTGCTGACAAATGCGGCGAGAGAATACAGCGGAAAATTCACCCTTGTTGTGGAAGGAGCCGTGCCGACCAAAGCGGACGGCTTATATACGGTTATCGCCCGGACGCCGGAGCGACCTCTCACTGCCTGGGAGATTCTGCGATGGTTGGGCCCATTGGCGGAATACGTCCTCGCTGTCGGAACCTGTGCCAGCTTTGGCGGACCCTCGGCCGCCCGGCCCAACTTGACCGGAAGCCGGCCGATCCAGGATGTGCTGCAGCGGCCAGTCATCCGGGTAAGCGGTTGTCCCGTTAACCCCGAATGGTTCGTGGGAACCTTGGCCCACTTGATCCTCTACGGCATGCCTGAAGTGGATGACCAGGGGAGACCGACCTTGTTCTATAGGGACACGGTTCACCGCCATTGCCAGCGCCGCTCTTACTTTGACCAAAAAGTCTTTGCAGAAAAATTGGGCGATAAGGAATGCATGTACTCCGTCGGCTGCATGGGGCCGGCCACGCTGGCCGATTGTCCTTACCGGCAGTGGGTCGATCATGTGAGTTGGCCTGTCAAAGCGAATACCCCTTGTATCGGTTGCACAAACCGGGACTTTCCTGATGGCTCAACCCCCTTTTACCAGTCCTTGGCCCAAAAACGTCCCAAGGAAGGAGGGCGCGCATGAGCCGGCAACGCATCATGTTTAGTCCTGTCACCCGTCTAAGCGGTTTGCTCTCGGTGGAAGTTTTTTTAGAGGGAAGATGGGTCTCCGAGGCCAATGCCAGCGCTACCTTGTTTCGGGGATTCGAGTGGATCATGCGTGATCGCCATGTGACCGATGCAGTCTACTTGACCCAACGGGTCTGTGGGATCTGCTCGACCTCCCATGGGGCGGTGGCCAGTTACTTGCTCGACGATCTGTTGAACAACAGCATCCCTGAGCAGGGACAGTATTTACGCAATATCATGTTCGGTGCCGACTTTCTGCAGAACCACATTCGGCATTTTTATCTCTTTAGCTTGCCGGATTTTGTGCGCATGCCTGACCACCCTCCGTTTCAACAGCAAAACCTGGCAGACGCCCGTTTTGACAGTGCGACCACTCGACAAATGGTGGCCCATTACTTTGAGGGGATCAAAGCGTCCCAGAAATGCCATCAGATCCTGGCCATCTTCGGCGGTAAGGCACCTCATCAACACAGCTTTGTTCACGGCGGCGTGTCCGTAGCCCCCACGGCCGATAAGGTGGCGACCGCCTTAGCGCTGCTTCAAGAAGTGAACGACTTTGTACAAGGCTGCATGGTTCCAGATACGGAACGAATCGCCCGGACTTATGGCGATTACTTTCATATCGGGCAAACGCCCCGGCGGATGCTATCCTTCGGGCTCTTTCGCTTCGGTGAAAAAAATGAACAGGTGCTCTGGCGTAGCGGCCTGCTAAAAGAACAACAGGTAACCGTTCCCCAGATATCTTTCATTCAGGAAGAGGTCACCCATAGTTGGTATGAATGCAGCCCTGAGGTCAGTCGCAGGCTGGGAGTTTTCCCAAATTCTGACGGTGAAGGATATCCTGGAGTAAGTCAAGGCTCGGGAAACGACGGCAGCTGTGAAAGGCATGAGATAATCCCGGACCCTTATAAGCGGCAGGCCTATTCCTTTGTCAAATCGGTGCAGTACGCCGGCGAGACTTATCAAGTAGGACCGCTGGCGAGGATGCTCATCAACGGATTCTATCGCGGCGGGACGTCCACGATGGACCGCATATACGCCCGTACCCTGGAAACGGTCTTAATCGTCGAACAGATGAAAGAGTGGTTAGGCCGCCTTATACCGGGACCCCCGCCCATCCAGCAGAATCGAGAGCCTGTGAAAAAAGAAGTGGTGGCGGTGACCGATGCCATGCGGGGCGCCTTGCTCCATCGTGCTCAGGTGAAGGGCGAGCAAGTGAGCCGCTATGACATCATCACGCCGACCGTATGGAACTTTTCCCCGAAAGATCGACAGGGCCAACGAGGGCCTGTGGAAAGTGCTCTTGTTGGTACCGAAATTCCCCGCCCCGATATGTTATTTACGGTGTTGGGGCGGATCGTTCGATCCTTTGATCCCTGTTTGAACTGTGCCACCCATATCATGGACATAAAAAATGGATCCCCTTTCATTAGGGA
The DNA here is from genome assembly GCF_014502795.1 of Heliobacterium chlorum. GTDB lineage: Bacteria > Bacillota > Desulfitobacteriia > Heliobacteriales > Heliobacteriaceae > Heliobacterium > Heliobacterium chlorum. The sequence goes on along the minus strand of NZ_JACVHF010000006.1, from coordinate 162,426 downwards.
ATCTAAAATGGTTGAAATCTTCGGTTAGAAAGACTTGGGCTTACTCAGAGAGAGCGTTCTCGACCTGGTTCGAAAAGAACGTTCTTTTTTCTTGTCGGTAATATGGAAAAACAGGTACAATGAGACTAGATCCAATAAGGAGGTGAATTCCCCGATTTTTCGTGTGAATTGGGGAGAATATGCGCTTATTGACCCGTTCGGATTTTGACGGTTTGGCTTGTGCTGCGCTGTTGATTGAACTCGGAATGGTAGACTCCTTTAAGTTTGTTCATCCCAAAGATGTTCAAGACGGCTTGATTGAGGCGAATGAAAATGACATCGCAGCCAATGTGCCCTATGCGCCCGGCTGCGGCCTCTGGTTTGATCACCACGCCTCCGAGGAAGAGCGCGGCAGCTTACAGCAACAATACAAAGGGTTGTCTCGTCCGGCTCCCTCCTGTGCCCGGGTCATCTATGATTACTACGGCGGTCGGGACAAGTTTGGCCCCGATTTTGACGCCCTCATGGCAGCGGTGGACAAGGCCGATTCGGCTCAGTTCGCCATCGATGAGGTTCTCGAGCCCTCTGGATGGGTTCTCCTTTCCTTCATCATGGATCCTCGAACCGGTCTCGGGCGTTTTCGCAACTTCACCATCAGCAACTATCAGTTGATGGAGAAACTGGCCCATGATATCCGGCATAAAACCATCGAAGACATTATCGAAGACCCGGATGTGAAGGAACGGATCGGCCTGTACTTTGAGCAGACGGAACTGTTCAAGAATATGGTGACGGCACACTCCAAGGTACATAAGAACGTGCTCGTGACCGACCTGCGTAACGCCGAGCCTATCTATTCCGGCAACCGCTTTATTCCATATGCTTTGTTCCCAGAGGCCAACATCAGTATTTGGATCGTCAACGGAAAGCTCGGCAACTGCGTCTTTACCTGCGGTAAGTCGATCTTCGACAGATCTTCGCAGGTAAACATTGGTTCAATTATGTTGAAATACGGCGGCGGAGGCCATTTCAACGTCGGTACCTGCCAGGTGCAGAATGAAGAGGCCGAAGAGACGCTAGCGAATATTCTGGAACTGTTTTCGGATCGGTAAAAAGCTAGGCGGTAAAAACTCCAGTACACAAAACAGCCCCTTGATGAGTTCCTATGCTCATCAAGGGGCTATTTTTTATCGACGTTGCCATAGCCATGCGGTTTCAACAATCGTAGACAAGTCAGTAAACTTAGGCCTCCAGCCGAGTTCGCGACGGCTTGCTAGCATCATTATTGCTTATTTCACACATCATGAAAAGTAATTTTACAGCCTTCGCTGGAAGGGGATAGGATAAACCCAAAGAACGGGGGGAGTTTTACATGAATCAAAGTCGATTTATCGGCGGTTTGCTCTTGACCGCCTTGCTTGCCGCCACTGCCCAGATGATGTCCCGTCTCCCTTTACTCAGCATCTTCGGTGTCATGGTGACAGCCATCCTCCTTGGCTTAACTCTGCGGGCGATCAGCGAATCCGTCGTCACACCGCTTAGCCCCGGAATTTCTTTTTCGGCTAAGTATGTGCTTCGAGCGGGCATCATCCTGATGGGGGTACGGCTGAACATCGGTGACATCGTGGCAGCAGGTTGGAAGACTATCGTGCTCGATGTGCTGGTCATCTTGTTCGCGATTTCGGTCATCCATTACTTAGGCCGGAAGATGGCACTGGCATCGAAACTGACATCTCTCATCGCCGCAGGGACAGGCGTCTGCGGCGCCGCAGCCATCGGTGCTGTTGGGCCGGTAATCAAAGCTAAAGATGAAGAAGTAGCCCTTTCCGTAGCTATCATCGCACTGCTTGGCACACTATTTACCGTGATTTATACGGCCCTGCTGCCCATCTTAAACTGGTCGCCTCATGAGTATGGCCTGTTCGCCGGATCGACTCTGCATGAAATCGCCCATGTGGTGGCGGCGTCGGCCCCGGGAGGCCCCGTGAGCAGTGACACGGCCCTTTTGGTCAAGTTAGGCCGGGTTGTCCTCCTGGCACCGGTGGTGATGTTCATGGACTGGCTGTACAACAAGCGCACCCAGAACTCCAGTCTTGCGAATCCAGGCAAACGGGTAATACCCTGGTTCGTCTTCGGTTTTCTCGGCATGGCCCTGTTGAACACCTATCATGTATTCAGTGCGGACATGGCTCAAAAGATCATCTCGACGAGTGTCTTCTTGCTGGCCATGGCTATGGCAGGCATGGGACTCAATGTACACATCGGCGATATTCGACGAGTGGGCCTGAAGCCGATGGTCGTGGGGATAACGGGCTCAGTCTTACTCAGTCTCTTCGGACGAGGGCTCATCGTCCTCCTCGGCTTGTAACCGAGCGGGATGAAGGGCTGATGGGGGCAACAGTTTTTCAGCGACGAAAGCGAGAAAGCGGTCGACGGCAAGGGTCGTAAACTTTTCCTTATGGTAGAACATCGTAAAGGATCGTAGAATAGGGCCTTCTCGGACAGGCAGGAGTTCAAGATCTCCCCGGCATACTTCATCAGTCACAGCCAGTTTAGAGATGACCGAAATCCCCAGGCCTGCTTTGACGGCTTCCTTGACTGCTTGGGTGCTACCGAGTTCCATGACCACATCCAGCGTCGCCCGAGAGTGCCCGTGTACTTCTAAGAACTGTTCAAAAGAACGACGAGTGCCCGACAGGGGTTCTCGCAGGACCCACCGGGCCTGCAGTAGTTCGACCAAAGAAATGGCTTTGTCCCTGGGCTGCTCGCCCCCGGCGGGAGCGATGACGACCAGTTCATCGCCGCTGCAAGGCAGACTGACGAGCAGCCCAGGCAGTGGGTCCGGTCCCTCGATAAAGCCGATATCCAACTGACCTGCCATAACCATGGCAGTAATCTGTTCGGAATTATAGACGTCCATAGCGATATTCACTTTGGGATAGGCCTGGCGAAACTGCACGAGCAGTGCAGGGAGGACGTATTCGCCGATCGTTAAACTGGCACCGACACGTAAGCGGCCACTCACTTCGCCGGTCAGGTCTTGCATGGCATGGTTCACTTTCGTATAGAGCTGGTCCAACTCGACGGCGAAGGGATATAAGACCTTTCCCGCGGTAGTGGCCATGATACGGCGGTGAAGCCGATCAAAGAGCTTGACATTGAAGTGGGCTTCTAGATTTTGAATTTGCTGGCTGACGGCCGATTGGGTCATATGCAGTTCTTGTGCCGCCATGGAGATACTGTTTTTCTCCATCACTGTCTTGAAGATGAACAGTTGCGTATCGAGCACGGTCATTTCCTCCCTACGGTAAAAACCAAAAGACCGGGAAGCAATGAATCTTCGTAAAATCGTTTGCTAAATCGAGCTCGCCCCCAAAAGGGACAGGCAAGCTTTGATATTTTCGACATAGGTCGACAACAAATCTTTACTTGCAGCAAAGAACGACGTATCATCAAACCAAAACGGCTTTTTCTAGCAGAAGGCGCCCGGGAAGAGGGCGATGGAGGCCGATGGGTTTGAAGGCATATCTCTCATGGAGACAGTTTGTCCCCCAACAGATTACGAAACGTATTTTATATTCCATGGTCGTTTTGGTAGTCCTGCACACCGTGATTTTAACAGGCATCGTCCATTTAGGTTTTTTGAAAAAAGAGCGCTTCGAACGTATGAAAGACCTGCAAACGGTGACGGCAGAACTGGATCAACGCCTTTCTGAACAGGTGATCCACCCGGAAAGTATAAGAGGAAATTGGGAAGAACGCTCCTTAATTCTCGAAAAAACACTGCGGCCGGAAACGGAAGCGCTTTCGCAAATATACCCGGGATTGGTTATCGGATACTATTCCAATGCGCTGGGGCGAACCGTAGCGTATAGCGAGCGTCATGAGTATCATATCCGCGTCATCGATTACACATTGGGCTTACAGCCGATATCCTTCTTAGAGATCTCCAAGACGGCGAGGGAACTGCCCGGCTTTAACCTAGAAGCGGACAAACCGGATATACCCGTATTTGATAATTGGCGTAACGATCCGATGATCTACATCTCCCATCCCGTATACCGGGAGGGATGGCTGGTCGGTTATTGCTGGGCTGTCGTGAAACCTGATGATTTTCATACGGCCGTGCTGCTGCGGACCGCCGAGATCATCTCGATTGAATTGGTACTGGCGATACTGCTGATTTTTGAAGCCTGGCGGTTCTTTACCCGTTTTAAAGGGGAAATCGAAGGGTTCGGCCAAGCGGTGGCCCTAGATTCGCAAAAGCTGCCGCGAGAGTTGCTTCCTGAGCTAAGCCCGCTCTTGGAAAAACTAGAGTCGGATACACGCAGCATAAAGCTGGTTCAATCGAGTTTAACCAAGGAGATCGCCAAGCGTGTCCGTGCGGAGAAAGAGTTAAACCGTTTCTTCGACGTATCTGTCGATATTCTCATCCTCATCGACCTCGCCGGCCATCTACGCCGGTGGAACCCCGCCTTGGAGCATCGCTTCGGATACAGCGAAGAAGAGTTGGCCGACGTCCCCTTCACTGATTTTGTCCATCCCAGTGACATAGAGGTCGTCGAAACGGAATTTCGCTGGCTCTTATCGGGTGAACCGACGGTGGGAGAAGAAATCCGGTTTCGCAGCAAAGACGGCAATTATCGCTGGATGGCATGGAACGCCGTCCCGGACTTGGTGGACGGAACGATCTACGCCGTCGGACGGGATATGACCGCCCGTAGACAATCGTTGGAAGATCTGCGCATCTCGGAGGAGCGTTTTTCCAAGGCTTTCTACGCCAATCCAAACCCGATGTACATTCACTGCATAGACGAGGACTGTCTCTTTGAAGTGAATGAGAGCTTCCTACGGATCACGGGATGGAGGCGGGAAGAGGTGATCGGCCGGAGCCTCGAAGATCTGCATCTATCGAGTCCAGCTCCGCAGGAGAAAGTCATCCGAAACCGAGAGACCTACTTTACCACGCAAAATGGGGAAAAACGGATATGGCTCCTGTCGGCCGAACAGATTGAACTGGGGGGCCGTCCTTGTCATCTCTATGCGATCAACGATATCACCGAGTTGCGGTGGCTCGAAAAGAAAATGGCTCGGCTGGACCGCCTCAACCTAGTGGCTCAGATGGCCGCTGGTATCGGCCACGAGATCCGCAATCCCATGACGACGGTCCGTGGCTTTCTGCAAATTCTCGCTGCAAAAGATGAAAGTGTACATAACAAAAACTACTACGACTTGATGATCGAGGAATTGGATCGAGCCAATTCGATCATCACCGAATTTCTCTCTCTGGCTAAAAGCAGAGTAGACGATCCCAAAATACAAAGTTTGAATAAAATCATTGAAACGATATACCCGATGATGGAAGCGAACGCATCTCTGGGGAAGCAATTCCTGCGGCTAGAGTTAGGTCAAATCCCCGATCTTCTCTTAGGTGAAAAGGAAATCCGGCAGCTGCTGTTGAATTTAGTCCGAAACGGGTTGGAAGCGATGACCGCCGGACAAATTTTGACCATCAAAACATACCGTGACAGTGACAGTGTCGTATTAGCCGTTCAAGACGAAGGCGCAGGCATTGAATCGTCCCTGCTGGAGAAGATCGGCACCCCCTTTTTTACCACCAAAGATCAAGGAACCGGTCTTGGCTTGGCGATTTGCCAAAATATCGCCGCCCGACACCATGCCGTCATTATTGTGGACTCGGGGAGCCACGGAACCACGTTCTATGTCCGGTTTCCCTTCTCCCCGTCGACGGAAACGAAGGGTTACCCGAAAAAAGAGACGGAATAAGCAGGTATTGATGGAGATGGAGGAAAGATGGCACGGATTATTATCGGGGAGGACAACGAGGCCAACTGTGAACTCTTAAAAAAGATATTGAGCCGGAACGGCCATCGGGTTTTTGTCGCCCACAACGGGCGGGATGTTGTGGAAATGGCCAAACGATTGCAACCACAGACCGAAATCATCCTGCTAGATATCATGATGCCGATCATGGATGGCTTTCAAACGATCGCAGAACTTCAGCGGGACTGGCGGACCCAGTCTATCCCTGTCATCATGATTACGGGAAGCAACGATTTAAAAGATGTGCTTCGTTCCAAATCAGCCGGTGTAGTCGGCTACGTGCTCAAACCGTTCGAACCATCCGATCTGCTGGAACGGATCGACAGGGCCTTAGGCAAAGAAATTGTGCAAAAAGACCAGCCCCTGGTCAAAGTCTTTTCGGCGGGGGATTTGTCTTCGAAGGCGACGTCCGGCACCAGCGATGAAAATCAGTCGGAGTAAAAAAGAACCCTCGAACATACGAAAGCCCGTTTCCCACGATGTAAGGGGAAACGGGCTTCGCACTTGCTTATTTCAATGGATAAAAGTCCCCGCTTTATAGCGGTTCCCGAACGATGACCGACCAGGCTTTTCCCCGATAGGCGTTATAGCCGCGCGTATGGGCATAACCGAAAATCTGCATCTTCCCAGAGTTGTCCTTCTCCAGGGTATACCCGTAAGCCTCGCCAGAGGTAGCCTTTTTCACCGCCTGAAGATGGTTGAGGTTTTTCTCCAAGATGCCGGAGCGGTCCCGGGAGCCGATGACAACCCCGGCTTTGTTCACCACAAAGATGTCGCCGGTGCTGCCAATGCGGGCGTTATCGATAATATCATAAATGAAGTTCCAGTTAAACCGGGTCGTAAAAACGCCGAGGACCGTTCCGTCTTCGGCACGGACGGGACAAGAATAGGCGATAGTGTGACCGCCAACCGCTGCAGAGTAATACATATCCGTGACATAGACGTCATTTTTCGCAATAGTTTCTTTAAACCACTCGCGGTCGGACATATCTTGCCCCACCAAGTTTTGATGTACCGCCGTTGCGACGATTTTCCCTCGCCGGTCCGTCAGGTAGAGGTCGAAGTAGACTTCATAAATATCCACGATTTTCTTCATGAGTGCCGTCGCTTGTTCTTTGGTATGGCTGTTCTCATTGACCAGACAAGCACGGATTTTATCAAAGGTAGCCCAAGCTTGTACGTCGCAATTTCGTTCGAAGAGGTTGCGGTCGATTTTGTCGATCGTATCGTAAGCCACATCAGCTGTACGAACAGCGATGACGTCGTTGGCTTTCGACTGGATGTTGTTAATGAGTTCCTGACTCTCTTTCGTAGCCGAAAAACTGCGATCGGCCAGCTTTTTAATCTCATCGGCCACAACCCGGAAACCTCGACCGGCTTCCCCGGCTCGAGCGGCTTCAATGGCGGAGTTTAGGGCCAAAAGGTTGGTCTGTTTGGTGATATGATCGATCGTCTTGACCACTTGTCCCATCTGGCTGTTTGCTTGTTTTAATTGATGGAGCAGTACGGAGACATCCAACGTATCTGCTTGCTCGTTCGCCATTTACACCATCCCTCTCTTCCTCAAACCATACACTTTTTATTATGCCATAATCCGAAAAGCCCGGGAATAAGAAAAATCGCGAAAAAAAACCACCACCGATGATTCTTGACACTATGGCAATAGGAATTAGATAATCATGCTGTTATAATAAAAATAATACTTTGGCATGGGGAGACTGAGGATGGAGATAAAATCGATCAAAAAGCTGAAGCTGTACGGGTTTAACAATCTGACGAAAACCCTCAGTTTCAACATGTATGACATTTGTTATGCGAAAACGCCGGAACACCGGAAAGCCTACATCGAATACATTGACGAAGAATACAATTCGGACCGACTGACGAGCATCTTGACGGAAGTATCAAACATCATCGGCGCCAACATCCTCAATATCGCCAAGCAAGACTACGATCCCCAGGGCGCCAGCGTCACCATCTTAATCTCGGAAGGCAAGATCGAATCGGAACCCACCGATGAGAATGACGGAAACGAAGGTACCAGTGAACTCGACAATGATAATGATCTAGAGATGTACAACCTTGGACCGGACGCGGTCGTTGCCCATCTCGATAAGAGCCACATTACTGTACACACCTATCCCGAAAGCCACCCGGACAAAGGGATTAGCACCTTCCGGGCCGACATCGACGTATCCACATGCGGCCAGATTTCACCTTTAAAAGCGCTCAACTACCTCATCAACAGCTTCAGTCCGGACATTGTCATCGCCGACTACCGGGTGAGAGGTTTTACCCGGGACGTAAATGGAAAGAAATATTATATTGATCATAAAATCAACTCCATCCAAAACTATATCGCCAAGGATATCCGTGAAATGTATCAGATGATCGATGTGAACGTCTATCAAGACAACATCTTTCACACGAAAATGCTGCTGAAAGAGTTTGACTTAGACAATTATCTCTTCGGAACAGCCAAGAAAGATCTCCTGCCCGGTGAGAAGAAAAAGATCAAACAGCGGGTCAAAAAAGAAATGACGGAAATTTTCCACGGCCGGAACATTCCCAAGGTGTAAATTCCTGTCACCCAAGGACGGTCTCTCCGATAGAAGGAGGCGGTAGACATGGGCAAGTGGGAACGCCTCAAGTCGGTGGGAGTCTTCACAGTACTCAACGAGGAAATCCTACAGTCCCTGGCCCCCCTGATCAGCGAACGGACCCTGAAAAAACGGCAGCCCCTCTTGCAGGAAGGGGAACCGATCGAGGACGTCTATTTTCTGCACCAGGGAAAAGTCCGTTTAGCGAAAATGAACTCCGATGGTCAGGAAAAAGTGGTGGCTATCGTCAATCCCGGTGAAATCTTTGGCGAAATCGCCGCTTTTGACGATGGGCCAAGCCCCTATACGGCAGAAACCATGGAAGAGGTCACCGTCAGCCGGATGGGACTCGACGATTTTCGAGCCCTCGTCAAAGCCCATCCGTCCTTAGCCATGGCCTGCCTGCAGGTAGAAGCCCGGCGGCTGCGCCAAGCGTACCGGCACATGAAAAACTTAGCCCTGTTAGATACGTACGGACGAGTCTCCGCTCGCCTGTACAAACTGACCAAGGACTATGGGGTGCCTGAAAAAGAGGGGACCCGCATCGACTTCAATCTTACCCGCCAGGAGCTGGCCCAACTGGTCGGCACATCCCGGGAGACCGTATCGCGCATCTTGGCGGAGTTCGAGCGGCTCGGCATCGTTGAAGTGGACCGGCATACGATCACCGTCAAAAACCTGGAAGAATTAAAACAATGGGCCACCGGATCGAGGGAAAGGGACGGATCTTCATAGTCCGGCCCTTTTTAATGTTCTTAAAATCACAACAATAGGGGAAAAATGGTCTTAGGAAGGAAGGAAACGGAGGTTCATTCACGAATTGTTAAGGCATCTTCATAGGAAAGAGGGCGTTTCGGGATGAAGAAAGACGTTCTGGTTTCGGTCCTCGGCACACAGACGAACGACGTCGGCGAAAAAGATACGATCCATCTCATCACCGAAGGAAAGATGTTCAAAAAGCCCACCTCCTATTATATTGTGTATAACGAATCAGAAATCTCCGGAATGGAAGGGACGACCACCACGCTGAAGGTGGAACCTCACCGGGTGACCTTAAACCGCATGGGAAGTTCCGAATTCAAACAAACCTTTGAAGAAGGGGTACTCCATCAAGGCGTTTACCACACCCCCTTCGGGAGCATGCACTTAGGTGTCATCCCTTCGAAAGTGGATGTGGCATTGGATGATCAGGGAGGTTCCATCAACCTGATCTACGAACTCCAAGCCGATCAGCGCAAGCTGAGCGATAACTCCTTGTTGATTACCGTAAAGGAGGAAAAAAGATTCCAGTGAACTTTGTTGAAGACATTCGCCGCCACATCACCGGTGCTATCGGAGCTGCCTTAGAAGCGGCCCGCAGCGCCGGCGAAATAAATTTTGAACACCTGCCTACGGTCGCCTTAGAAGTACCTCGAGAAAAACAACATGGTGATTTTGCGACCAACGTGGCTATGACCATGGCCAAACAAGCCCGCATGAACCCGCGTCAACTGGCCGAAAAGATCGTCGCCCACATCGACCGGGGAGACTGGCTGAAAGACGTTCAGATCGCCGGTCCCGGCTTTATCAACTTCACCTTGCACCACCACTGGCTCTACCCGGTGCTGCCTGCCGTTCAACAGACCGACGACCAGTATGGCGCCTCGCAAGTGGGCGCTGGAAAACGGGTGCAAGTGGAATTCGTTAGTGCCAACCCGACCGGCTTGCTCCATATGGGCAACGCCCGCGGCGCCGCCCTCGGCGACACCTTGGCCAACCTGCTTCGCTTGGCCGGCTTTGATGTGACCAAAGAATTTTACATCAACGATGCTGGCAACCAGATCGAAAACTTTGCCAAGTCCCTCGAAGCCCGCTACCTGCAACTGCTCGGCCAAGATGTCCCCTTTCCGGAAGAAGGCTATCACGGGGAAGATGTAGCTGAGACGATGCGCGGCCTCATCGCCAAAGACGGCGACAAGTATGTGCCCATGGAGACGACCCTTCGCCGGGAGCTGCTCGTCAAATATGCCTTGCAAGAAAAACTGAGTGGTATTCGGGAATCGCTGGCACGCTTTGGCGTCGACTATGACATCTGGTTCTCCGAGCAGTCCCTCCACGACTCCGGAGCCATCCGGGAGACCTTGGAGACCCTCCGGGCCAACGGCTACATCTATGAAAACGAGGGTGCTCTCTGGTTCAAAGCGACATCCTTGGGTGAAGAGAAGGACGAAGTCCTTGTCCGTTCCAACGGCATTCCCACCTACTTTGCCGCCGACATTGCCTATCACAAAAACAAGTTTGACCGCGGTTTTGATTGGGTGATCAACATCTGGGGCGCTGACCACCATGGCCACGTGTCCCGGATCAAAAACGCTGTCAAAGCTGTCGGATATAACTCGGAAAACCTAGACGTCATCCTCATGCAGCTGGTGCGCCTCTTCAAAGGCGGCGAAATCGTCCGCATGTCCAAGCGAACCGGCCAGTACATCACCCTCGACGAGTTGGTCGAAGAAGTCGGCAAAGACGCGGCCCGGTTCTTCTTCGTCATGCGCGGTGCCGACTCGCACCTCGATTTTGACCTTGACCTGGCCAAAAGCCAATCCTCGGAAAACCCCGTCTACTACGTCCAGTACGCTCACGCCCGCATCTGTTCGATTTTGCGCACGGCCAAAGACGCTGGTTACGAAGTGCCTTCCGTAGACGGAGTGGACTACAGCGTCCTCGACCATCCTGCCGAACTGTCCCTGATCCGCAAAATCGCCGACTTACCCGATGAAATTGCCCGGGCCGCCACCCAAATGGAGCCGCACCGCATGGCCCGCTACGCGATGGATCTGGCCGCCCTCTTCCACAGCTTCTATACCCATTGCCGTGTGTTGACCGACGAAAAAGCCTTGCGCGATGCTCGCCTCGTCCTCGTCGACGACTCCCGCATCGTCCTGCGCAATGTTCTTTCCAGCATGGGTTTGACAGCACCGGAGCGGATGTAGTATAATCTCGTTTTGAAATATGTGGTAGCCGTGAACACAAGGAGTGTATGTAGTGTCGCCGACAACCACCCCGACAACAGGGCGAAAAGCCTCGGAAATTGAAGTCCTTCATCAGCTTCTGCGGGAAAAAGGTGAAAACACCTTTTACAAAGATCTGATTGTGCAAGTCCTCAGCCGGATGGGATACGAAGATCCGGAAGACGCCAAAGCCATCGCCGCTGTGTACACCCAGATGAACCTCGACATGCGTTTCATCCATTTTGGCAACGGCATGTGGGGCCTTCGCAACTGGGCGCCAGCGAAATCGACCCGCCGCATCCCCACCATCTCACTATTGAACAAAACCGTTGAATACGAAGATGGCGAAGGCGGAGACGACGACGATTATGATGATCGGGACCACGATTATGGTCGCGGTCGTGACGACGACTGGGAGCGAGCCGAATAGGCTCGCTTTTTCACGTTCATCATGCGGCCCGGGTGCTTTCCGTTTTCCTTGATCCTCACCCGGAGTTTGGGTAGAATAGAAAAAGTATTAGAGTGGACGAGCCATCAATATTATCAAAGAACTGGAGTTAATGGTCTTGAAGAAAGCAGGCATCGATATGCAAACTAAGTTCATTTTCGTTACTGGCGGCGTCGTGTCGTCTCTGGGTAAAGGCATCACCGCCGCTTCCCTCGGCCGCCTGCTCAAAAGCCGCGGCCTCAAAGTGGCCATTCAAAAATTCGACCCCTACATCAATATCGACCCGGGAACGATGAGCCCCTACCAGCATGGCGAGGTCTTCGTCACCGACGACGGCGCCGAAACGGACCTGGACTTGGGTCACTACGAACGCTTTGTCGACGTCAACTTGTCCAAGGCGTCCAACGTCACCACCGGTAAAATCTACTGGTCGGTCATCTCCAAAGAGAGAAAAGGCGAATACCTGGGCGGTACCGTGCAGGTCATCCCGCACATCACCAACGAGATCAAAGAACGGGTGCTCCGTGTCGCTCGTGAATCGAGCCCGGATGTGGTCATCACCGAGATCGGCGGTACCGTCGGCGATATCGAATCCTTGCCTTTCTTGGAATCCATCCGGCAGATGAAGTCCGATGTGGGACGAGATCGGGTCATCTACATCCATGTCACCTTGATGCCCTTCATCTCCGCCGCCGGAGAACTGAAGACGAAACCGACCCAGCACTCGGTGAAGGAACTGCGCAGCATCGGCATCCAGCCGGACATCATCGTCTGCCGCACCGAGAAAGCCTTCCCGCAAGAGCTGGAAGAAAAAATCGCCCTCTTCTGCGACATCGACCCTGCGGCCGTCATCCAGATGGTCGATGCCGAGACGATCTATGAAGTACCTTTGCTCCTCAAAAAAGAGGAACTCGACGATATCGTCATTGAAAAGCTGAAACTGACCTGCGGCGAACCGGATCTGAAAGATTGGGAAGCCTTAGTTCATAAGATAAAAAACCCGAAACAGCAGGTGACCATTGGCCTCGTCGGCAAATATGTCGCCTTGCCGGACGCCTACATGAGTGTCGCCGAATCCCTACGCCACGCCGGCATTCACCACAATGCCTCCGTCAAAATCAAGTGGATCTATTCGGCAGACCTCGAAGGCGCCCCGCCGGAAGATTTTCTCTCCGACGTGGACGGCATTCTCGTTCCCGGCGGATTCGGTGACCGGGGGATTGAAGGAAAGATCTCGGCCTTGCGTTACGCCCGGGAAAACAAAATTCCTCTCTTGGGAATTTGTCTGGGCATGCAACTGGCTGTGGTGGAATACGGACGCAACGTCCTCGGTTGGGAAGATGCCAACTCGAGCGAGTTTACTGAGACGACGACGCATCCCGTCATCGATCTGCTTCCCGAACAAAAAGACGTGGAAGAAAAAGGCGGCACCATGCGCCTGGGCATCTGGGCTTGTCGGGTCAACAAAGGCACGAAGACCTGGGACGCTTATCAAGACGAAGTCATCTACGAGCGTCATCGCCACCGCTATGAGTTCAACAACAATTACCGCGAAGCGATCGAAAAAGCGGGCATGATCATTTCCGGTACGTCGCCCGATGGACGACTCGTCGAAGTGGTAGAACTCCGTGACCACCCCTGGTTTGTCGCTTCCCAGTTCCACCCGGAATTCAAATCCCGACCGAACCGTCCCCATCCGCTGTTCCGGGATTTTGTCGGTGCGAGCTTGAATAGGGTTAAAGAGGAGAACTAACATCAGACAGAATAGACCTTTCCCGAAAAAGGAGAGGTCTTTCTTGGTTTATCGGCGGTTATGCTTTATTTATGGGGAAACTGAAAGGGGGAGGCCGACCGTGGAAACACGGGAATTAACGATAAATGATAAGGAGCGGTTCAATCGCTTCTTAGCGGAGCATCCTAAGGGACATGTCCTGCAATCGTGGGAATGGGGAGACCTCAAAGCGAAAACGGGATGGCAGCCCCATCGCCTCATGATCGAGGACAAGGGGACGCCGGTAGCGGCTATCTCTATCCTCAAGCGCCGCATCCCGGGCGTCGGAAAACATATCTTCTATGCGCCTCGGGGGCCCGTGTTTGATCCGGCCCAGCCAGAGATCGCTGATCGTCTCCTCCAGGCTGTCGAAGACTTAGCACGACGGGAGAATGCTGTTTTTCTAAAAATTGACCCCGATATCCATGCACCCTCTCCCCTTTGGACCGACTATTTAGCGACACGGGGCTTTCGACTGGTCGATAAAGGGGAAGGTTTCGAAGGGGTGCAGCCCCGCCATGTGTTTCGCCTGGACATATCCGATGACTTGGACAAGGTCTTCGGCCGATTTCACCAAAAGACCCGCTACAACATACGGCTGGCGGAGCGAAAAGGCGTCGTTATCGATGAAAACTGCACCAAAGCCGATCTACCCGTCTTTTACGACGTCCTCAAGGAGACGACGGAACGGGATAATTTTCTCGTCCGGGCTTACTCCTATTTTGAGGACATGTACGACTACCTCGTGCCAGCCGGCTTGGCCAAACTTTTTGTCGCCCGCTACGAAGGGGAAGTCATCGCCGGCACCTTGGCCCTCATCCTCGGGAACAAGGCCTGGTATCTCTATGGTGCCTCATCGAACCGCCATCGTAACGTCATGCCCAACTACCTGATCCAGTGGAAAATGATCTGTTGGGCGAAAGCCAACGGCTGTACCCTCTATGACTTCCGGGGTGTACCGGGGGATGTCGGGGAAGATCACCCGCTCTACGGGCTGGTTCGCTTCAAACGCGGTTTTAACGGGGACTATGTGCACTTCATCGGCGAATATGATCGAGTGTACCAACCCTTTTTCTATAATTTCTGGAACGTGGCAGAACCACTGTATCAAAACACGGTCCGCAAACTCCTGGCATCGCGCAAGCGGTCCTGATGGAACGAGGAGGGTTGAGGACCGATGGACCAACTACATCTACCGGAAATTCTTACACCTCGAAGTCGATTGGATGAAGCTACCGGTGGCTTAGGCTGTTGGGTTCAGGTGGATTTGGATGCGCTCGCCCATAACGCCCGTGCTATCCGTAAGACTCTCGGTCATGAGTTGATCATCTATGGGGTGGTCAAAGCGAATGCCTATGGCTGCGGCGCTGTTGAGTCAGCCCGCTGTCTGATGGAAAACGGTATCGACCGGCTAGCTGTGACCCATGTATCGGAGGGAATTCAACTCCGGCAGAACGGCATCAAGGCGCCTATCCTGGTCATGGGACCGGCCTTTCCGGAAGAAATCGCTGCCTTGATTTACCACAAACTGACGCCTGCGGTAGCCACCGTCGAGATGGCCCAACGCATTGCTGATGAAGCGGGACGCTCCGGAAAGAGCGGCTATCCCATCCACGTGAAGATAGAAACGGGACTTGGCCGCACCGGTGTATTTGCCGCCGCTGCCCCCGAGCTGGCGGCAGCGATCGCCAGCCGGCCGGAATTGCAGCTTGAAGGCGCCTTTACGCACCTGGCTACGGCGGCCACAGGCGATCGGCGGTTTGTTCATGACCAAGTGGCGAGATTCCAGGCGGCTGTGGCGGCCATGGAATCGGTGATCGGATTTCCGATTCCCATCAAACATGCCGCCAATTCGGCGGCTGCCCTCGCTTTTCCGCAGTACCGTTTCGATGCCGTCCGTCTCGGCACGGTCCTCTACGGTCAACCTCCCCTCTCCGCCGGGGAGCGGCTCGACTTGCGGGAAGTATGGGGACTGAAAGCGCGGATCGCTCATGTGGCCCACTTGCCGGCGGACCATGGCATCGGCTACGGTCGTGCCTTCGTCACTCGCCGGCCGACGAAAGTAGCTGTTCTTCCCGTGGGATATGTAGACGGCTTTCAACTGGAGCCAGTCAGTGTGCCTACGGGCTTATGGGACTTGACGAAGGTGCTCATCAAAACGGCGGCAGCGTACTTCGGTGTCGGACCTTCATCGCGGTTTGTCCGCATCGGAAAAGCAAAAGCGCCGGTCCTCGGCAAAGTGGCCATGCAGTTTACCATGGTCGATGTGACGGCGATACCGGATGTTCAGCCTGGACACATCGCCGAAGTGCCGGCTCGGCGTACGGTGGTGGCCTTGAACGTACCGAGGGTCTATATCAGCGCCGAGGAGCAGGAACGGCTCAATCGCGAGGTATCCTTAGCCAACTAGGTTGCACAGTAAAGCGTCAATGGTGAGCGTTTCGCATGCGAGTCTACAACCCCGTCGTACGGCGGGATAATCCCTAACTGGAAAACTCCTGGTATACGAAGGAGGACTAAAGTTGGCGAAAGCAAAGAATTGGGTCATCGGCACCATCGTCGGCCTCGTGATCCTTTCCCTGTTGGTTGTCGTCATTCGTGTCGGTTCGCACCGTCCAGAGGGCGGCTTGAAGACAGGAGCGGGAGCCAATCGGGTGGCTGTCGTTCGACTGGAAGGGACGATCATGGATTCGGGAAGCTCTGGTGGACTGCTGGGAGGTACAGGCGGGAGCGCTGATTTATTGGAGACGTTGCGGGAGATCCAGGAGGACAAAGAGCTGAAAGCAGTGGTCCTGCGCATCAACTCCCCCGGTGGCACATCGGCGGCATCCCAGGAAATCGGACAAGAGATTCAGCGCGTACGGGAATCGGGTAAAGTCGTCGTCACCTCCATGGGCGATGTGGCTGCATCGGGAGGCTACTGGATCGCAGCGAAGTCTGATAAGATCGTAGCCAACCCAGCGACAACGACCGGCTCGATCGGAGTCATCATGGATCTAGCTAACTTGAAGGAATTGTACGATAAAATCGGCTATCGTCCGGAAGTGATCAAAAGCGGACCCCATAAAGACATCGCCTCATCATCGCGAGAAATGACACCGGAAGAGCGGCAAATCTTGCAGACGATGGTCAACGATATTTACGATCAGTTCGTCGATGTCGTAGCAGAAGGGCGGAAGCTGCCGAAGGAAACCGTTCGAACCTTGGCAGACGGCCGGGTCTATACAGGGCGGCAGGCGAAAGATCTAGGTCTCGTCGACGAGCTGGGCAACTTCTATGATGCCGTTCAACTCGCCGCCACCATGGCCGGCATGCAAGAAAAACCGGAGATCGTCGAGTACGGACGACGGAGCCCCTTAGACGAAATCCTGGGCATGGAAAGTCGTTGGAAGGGAGCATCCCAAAGCGGTACACGATCGGGACTATCGGCAGAAGACGTGCTTCGCTTAATGGAACTTCTCAAAGGGAAACAGCCGTTGCCCTAAAGAAAATGCCCCTGCGTACCTGAAGTGCCGGATACCTGAAAAGGAGGGCTTTCATGAGCGAAGAGAAACTCTCCGGAACTGAACGGACGATGGGCCAATCGCCTGATCTTCAAGTGCCAGAACAACCGGTAGCTACTGAGCCTGCTGAACCGAAACGGACGGTCGGGCCTCAGATGGATCCTGTTTCTGAGAACGAAGGCTATGCAGCGCCTGTGTCGAGTGGAGAAGGCCCAGAGGCCGGATGGAACCCTCAAACAGGTGAATATAGGCCGAGCGGGGGAGCCAATCACCCTGATAAGGAAAGATTCGGGCGCGATTGGTCTGTCACAGACTACCTCTACCAAGTGCTCGTCCACCCAAGGCAGGCCTTTTCCGCTGCCGCAGAAAAAAAGCCCCTTGGGCTGGCCCTTTCCATCGTCCTCGGAACATCCCTCATCAACTTGATCGTCAACACGAGTCTGGCCGATCGTACCGCCCCCTTTCACCCGCCCGGCGTGACCGGCGACGTATTCGGTAATGTCGTGGCAGGCATGAGCATCTTTGCCGTCTCGCTCGGCATCATCATGTGGTTTGTCATGGCGGGCTTCTTTAACCTTGTCGGGGAACTTCTAGGCGGGCGGGGAAATGCTAAAGGTCTATTGACGGCCTTAGGATTGGCCTATTGGCCCTCGATTCTGCTCGCCCCCGTAAATCTGGCTGGTCAATACCTGCCGGGAGGGAAAGTCATCCAATCCCTTGGACTGCTCGCTGTAACGCTATGGGGTTTCGTGCTGCAAGTGTTGGCTATCCGTGAGAGTCTCTATCTCTCAACAGGAAGGTCTTTGCTGGTTATCTTTTTCCCCCTTATCGTCCTCATCCTGTTGTTCGCCTTGATGGCAGCAGTGATGATATCTTTCATGCCCTTTGCGAACCGCTTTCCGATAATGTAGAGGAACTTCTAAAACGTCACAGCGGAAGCAAGAATGTTAAGAATTAGCAAAAAAATCCTGTCTCATCTAAAAATGAGGCAGGATTTTCTTTTTTTGCTACGAATCAATATAAAACATTTTTGAATCGTTAAAAAAGATTAATCCGATAGGAGAACAAGGAAGGAATGACATCAGTGTGTAATCGTGCTCTGGTTGTCGATGATCAAAAAGGCGTTCGTCAATTACTGCGAGAAGCATTGCTCATCGTCGGTGTAACGGCCGAATTGGCTTGTGACGGGCAACAAGCACTGGAACGTCTCGGCCAAGAAAGCTATGGGCTTGTTCTTCTGGATATGAAAATGCCCGGCATGTCGGGATTGGAAGTACTTACGGAAATGCGAAGACGTGGAGATAAGACGCCTGTCTGGATGATGACCGCTTATGAAGAAGTAAAGCTGTACGAGGAGGCCCAACGACTTGGCGCCGAACAGTACGTGATCAAACCTTTTGACGTGATGGACCTAGCCCAAAAAGTCAATCTGTGGCTAAGATCCCCTGTGTAAACTGGGTGCGCAAAAAAGGATTTTGCTTTCCGGTGTGGAATATTGGGGGTAGAAAGGGGGTTCTTCCACATGATCTTGTCCACCATGACGGTCATCGCTCTCCGTTGTCCCGCCTGTGGTCGCATGGATTTTCATGCCTTGTCTCTCTTTTCCTTTGCGGGACGAAAAGTGAAAAAGATCCAATGTTCCTGCGGAGCGGCGTTAATGACGGTGGGCAGTAAGGACCGGAAACGCTTCTGGATTCAGACTCACTGTATCATGTGCGAAACCCAACACCTGCAATGGTTCACCCGAGAGCGCCTTTGGTCGCAACAACTGACGGAACTGCGATGCACGGAAACGATGGTCGAAGTAGGGTTTATCGGACCTCGCGAAAAAGTGAAGACGGCCATACTCAGTCAAGACAAGTCCCTCTACGAAATGGCCGAAAACTTAGGCTTAGCCGATTACTTTGAAAACCCTGAAGTTATGTACGCGATTTTGGAACGCTTGCACAAACTGGCTGAAGAAGGCTCTCTTTCCTGTGAGTGCGGCAGTTTTCAAATTAATGTAGAAGTATATCCCGATCGGGTGGAACTTCGCTGTGAACTCTGCGACAGTACCTATGTATGTTATGCCGAGTCAGACAATGACCTGCAATCCCTATCGCGGTGTGCAGAACTGCAAATCCAAGGCTATTCCCCTATTGCTCCCGAGAGCCGACGCAACCGTCGGCGTCGTACGAAAAAAACCACATAATCGGGTAATCATCCGCCGCGGCGTTCGGAAAAACCGGTTCCGCGGTCTTTTCCTGTTTGTCTATCAAAGTGGGACATAATAACCGGAAGGGAATATCGCCGCCATGGCGAACCTTTACAGATGGACACATATCAAGGAGGAGATGTTTCACATGCCTTTGGTTCCAATGGCCCCCCTGTTGGCAAAAGCCGAAGAGGGCAAATACGCCGTCGGCGCATTCAACTGCAACAACATGGAGATTGTCCAAGCGATCATCGACGCCGCGGAAGCGGAGCGAGCCCCCGTCATCATTCAGGCCTCGCAAGGGGCTATTAAGTATGCCGGTATCGAGTACATCGTCGCTTTAACGAAAATTGCCGCCGAAAAAACCTTCGTCCCGGTCGCCTTGCACTTAGACCATGGCACCAGCTTTGACCAGTGCATGCAATGCATTCGCAGCGGCTTTTCCTCAGTCATGATCGACGGTTCTAAATATGCTCTGGAAGAAAACATCGCCATCACCAACCGTGTCCTCGCGGTAGCACGGGCCGTCGGTGTATCGGTAGAAGCGGAACTCGGAAAAATCGGTGGGACCGAAGACGACATCCACGTCGATGAGCGCGATGCCCTATTCACCGACCCGAACGATGCCAAACGGTTTGTCGAAGAAACAGGCGTCGATGCGTTGGCTATCGCCATCGGAACGGCCCATGGACAATACAAAGGCCGTCCGGAACTGGACTTCGAGCGCCTGAAGAAAATCAAATCCCTCGTCGACGCTCCTATCGTCCTGCACGGCTCATCTGGGGTACCGGAAGAAGATATCCGCAAAGCCATCGAGCTGGGCGTCCGCAAGGTGAACATCGACACGAACCTGCGGGAAGCCTTTGTCGAAGGCGTCAAAGAAGCCATCGCGAAGAACCCAAAAGAGATTGACCCGCGCAAACTCTTAGGGCCGGCTAAGACAAAAATGAGCGAGGTCATCCGGGAGAAAATTCGTATTTTCGGGTCTAACGGTAAAGTATAAGCATTCTTGTGCCTAAAATTCAGGGCGCTATGACGGATTGAGCGATTTGGGCGAAAGTGAGTCATAGCCCGTAAAATGTCGCACAATAGTCATGATGGTACAGATAACGTTTGGATGGATGAATATTTCTTTGAGGTGAGTTGGAACGATGAGGTTTTTTCTGGACAGCGCCAACATTGATGAAATCCGGGAAGCGAATGCCCTCGGTGTCATCAGCGGCGTAACGACCAACCCGTCACTGATTGCCAAGGAAGGTCGTAACTTCCGCCAAGTGGTGGAAGAAATCGTGGCGATTGTCGACGGACCTATCTCGGCGGAAGTGATCAGCACCGATGCAGAGGGCATGGTCGCTGAAGCCCGGGAACTGGCCCAGATCCATAAGAACATCGTCATCAAGATCCCCATGTGCGCCGAAGGATTAAAAGCCACCTCTCGCCTGTCCCAAGAAAAGATCCGCACCAACGTAACACTCATCTTTTCAGCGAACCAAGGCTTATTGGCGGCGAACGCCGGTGCCACCTTCGTGAGCCCCTTTGTGGGACGGCTCGACGACGTAGGCCATGACGGGCTGGACGTCATCCGTGAGATGGTGGAGATCTTCGACATTCACGGCCTGGCTACGGAAATCATCGCCGCCAGCGTCCGCCATCCCCTCCATGTCACCGCTGCCGCCCGTGCCGGAGCGCCGATCGCGACCATCCCTTACAAAGTGCTCATGCAGATGGTAAAACATCCGCTAACCGACAAGGGGATTGAACAGTTTCTGAAAGACTGGGAAACGGTCAAAAACAAATAAGGCAAAACTCAACCTGCGGGCTGGGATGCTCATTGTGCCAACCCGGCCCGTTTTTTTATTTTTGGGAGGAATACATAATGTACAGAGAACTGGCGCTCGAATTTGCCCGTGTTACCGAAGCAGCTGCCCTAGCTTCGGCCCGCTGGATGGGACGAGGCGACAAAAACGCTGCCGATGATGCGGCGACCGAAGCCATGCGTGCCATGTTCGATACGATCAACATCCGGGGCACTGTCGTCATCGGCGAGGGCGAAATGGACGAAGCGCCGATGCTCTATATCGGCGAAAAAGTCGGTTTAGGGAACGGCGGGCTGGAACTGGATATCGCCGTCGATCCCCTGGAAGGGACGAATATCGTCGCCAAAGGGCTAAGCGGGGCCATCGCCGTACTGGCGGCCGCGCATAAAGGTTGCTTGCTCCATGCCCCGGACATGTATATGAATAAGATCGTTGTCGGTCCCGAAGCGGCCGGATGCATCCACATCGACGCACCGGTGGAAGAAAACCTCAACAATGTGGCCAAGGCGCTCGGTAAAGAAGTGGAACAACTCAGCGTCGTCATCCTGGATCGTCCTCGCCATCATGAACTGATCAGCCGCTGTCGAAAGGCAGGAGCTCGGATTCAACTGATCACCGACGGCGACGTTGCTCCCGCAGTAGCTACCGCCTTCCCCGATTCGGGGGTGGATATCATGATGGGGATCGGCGGCGCTCCTGAAGGGGTGATCGCTGCGGCTGCTATCCGCTGCCTGGGAGGGGAGATGCAAGGGCGCCTCGTTCCAGAGACTGAGGAAGAAGAAGCGCGCTGCCGGGCTATGGGATTAGAAGATCCCCGCAAGATCCTTTTGCTCGATGATATGGTTCGGGGAGACGGAGTTATCTTCGCGGCGACGGGCATCACCGACGGGAGCTTGCTCAAAGGGGTTAAGTTCACCTCGCAAGGCGCCCGGACCCATACAGTCGTCATTCGCGGACGCACCGGAACGATTCGATTTATCGATGCGCTGCATAGACTGGATAAAAAGCCGAACTTCGGAAGAGGTCGATGCAGTCAAAAATAGCTCCTCTAGGATCACCGCAAAAATAGATATAACCATGCGTCAAGTGATTCGCCAAACTGGCTTTTTCTATCGTAGGCTGTTACAATAGAGGTGACGGATGTATTGACAGAAAAATTCAGGGGGAAATCACCTTGACCTACTGGGTGAACTTCAAACGGTATATGCGCCTTAACTATCTGCGCCTGCTCCGGGTCAAAGATCAGCCGGAAGCGCTGGCCCGAGGTATCGCCTTCGGGTTTGCTTCGGGATTCGGGCCTTTTATCGGCTTCGGTGTCTTCGCGGCCTGGGCTTTTGCGGCGCTGTTTCGAGGAAACCGGCTAGCCGCAGTGATCACCGCCCTCCTGTTCAAGTGGGCCATTCCGCTCTTTGTCACCTCGAACATCTTCGTCGGCTCCTTGATCTGGGGGGAATCAGTCAATTTTCACGGAGGGCACCATCACCTGTTCACGTTGGAGTTCTGGCGGCAGACAGGCGCTGTCTTTCTCACCGGCAGTGCCATCGACTCGGTGGCAGCTTATTTCCTAGCCTATTTCCCCATATTGCAATGGGCTCAGCGGCGCCGTGCACAGCGCCGGGTTGGTAAACGAGTATTGCAACATCACCTCGAATAACATTTACGGATTTTGGTGAAAATACCAAATGGACCGTAAATGATTCTGAGGTGATTTTTTTTACCATGTCTAAATCAGAAAGAGACGGCAACCGCCCGTGGGGGATGACCCGTCTCTTCGTTCTGTCTTCGATTGCCCTATCCTTGTCTGTTCCCTTACCAGCCTACAGCGATGAAGGAGAGGACGGGCTCTTTCGCCTGTTCAAAGGGGACAGTCTGACGATGTTAGCCTCTGACGCAGTGCCGAGCGAACAAGAGGCCATCCCGGAAGATTTGGCGACCCATCGGGTCGCTGAAGGGGAGACCTTATACGGCATTGCTCGTTCCTACGGCTTAAAAACCTCGGAACTGTGCGCTCTTAACCATCTCGATCCGAACCAGGTGCTCGCCGTTGGCCGGACTCTGATCATCCCGGGATCGGTCGAGACGGTAGAGCCCCCTGCCGATTCGACTGCGGAGCTTTCCACAGCGGAAGAGGCGTCATCGAACGATAAAAGGGAGGCCGAGAACCCCCGTTTCGCATCGCGCGGCGCACTGCTCTCTTCGATGCGATTCCCCCTGGAAGGGATCATCACTTCTACCTTCGGCCCTCGCCATAAATCATTCCACCACGGTGTCGACATCGCCACCGATACGGGGAAAACCATACGGGTGGCCCAGAGCGGCCAGGTGAGCTATGCCGGCTGGCTGCCGATCTACGGCAATACGGTCATCGTCGATCATGCCTTCGGTGTGTCCACGCTCTATGCGCACGCCTCCAAGCTGCTCGTCGAAAAGGGAGATAAGTTAGATAAGGGCGATTCACTGGCCTTAGTCGGTTCGACTGGCGTCGCCACCGGTCCTCATCTGCATTTTGAAGTGCGCCTGGACCGCCAAGCCGTCAATCCGCTCGCTTATATACGCAGTACCAGTAAAAAAGTATAATCTTCGAAACTGCACAGGGAGACGAATAATCTGACTCTTGCACCATAGCTTGGGCTATGATATAATCTCGGGTGTTGACTGAGAGGCCAGAGTCCGGATTGATTCTGAAAAAGGACCGATCCTTGAGAAAGAGGTGAACCCTGTGAAGGAAGGCATCCATCCGAAATTTGACCGGGCTATGGTAAGCTGCGCTTGCGGCGAAACCTTTGAAACCGGCTCGACCCGTAAGGAGATCAAAGTGGACGTTTGTTCCAAGTGCCATCCTTTCTTTACCGGCAAGACCCGCGCGATTGAAGCCGGTGGACGGGTTGATAAGTTCAAGAAAAAGTACGGTCTATAAGTCTTAAGTAGCAGAGCCTGCACAAAGCTCTGCTATTTTTCTATGGGGGAGAAGTGACATGGGGAAATTTCAATACGGCGGCCAAGCCGTCATTGAGGGCGTCATGATGCGAGGCCCTCAAGAAATGGCCATCGCTGTCCGCTGCCCCAATGAGGAGATCGTGGTGAATAAGCAGCCGGTGGCATCCTGGATGAACGGCGCCCTCATGAAGACCCCCGTCATCCGGGGGACTGGGGCGCTGCTCGATGCACTGATCCTCGGTGTCAAAGCGCTGTCCTTCTCGGCGAACAAAGCGGCCGATGAAGAGGAAGAGGAATTGTCGGCCTGGGAAATCACGGTGACCATCTCCATGGCTATGATTTTGGGGGCTGGTCTATTCATCTTCTTGCCGACGGCGGCGGCCCACCTGACCCGCCAAGTGATTTCCAGCCTTTTCGGGCAAAACGTCATCGAAGGGGCGGTCCGGATTGCCCTGTTCTTTGGTTATATTGCGGTCATCGCGCGTATGCCCGACATCCAGCGGGTCTTTCAATATCATGGCGCCGAGCACAAGACGATCCATGCCTATGAGGCGGGCGAAGAACTGTCTGTCGCTAATGTACAGCGCCACACGACCTTGCACCCGCGCTGCGGCACCAGTTTTCTGCTCTTCGTGATGGTCATCAAGATCTTCGTCTTTTCTTTATTACCGGATGCGACCCTCTTTTGGAAGACGGCCTATCGGCTCGCCCTCGTTCCCTTTGTCGCGGGGATCAGTTATGAGATCATCAAACTCTCCGGACGCTATCCTCGGTTTTGGCTGATGAAGCTCTTTATTCTGCCGGGGCTGTGGCTGCAGAACATGACCACACGCGAGCCCGATGACAAGCAAGTGGAAGTGGCCATCCGCGCTTTACAAGCAGTTCTACCGCAACCGGAGACGTCCGAAGCGAAAGAGGCTTCGACGGAACCAGAACAGATCTACCCCAAGGTATGTACCACTCTTGCCGATGCAGGTGAAGCGATATGATCGATAAGCTAGAAATTATTGAACAAAAATATGAAGAACTGACCCAACTGTTGAGCGACCCCGATATCATCGGTGATCAAACGACGTGGCAGCGCCATGCCAAAGCCCAAGCGGGCATGACGGAGATCGTCGAGGCCTTTCGGGAATATAAGAACGTCCTCACCGGCATCGATGACGCGAAGGCCATGCTCGAAGAATCGGACCCGGAACTCCGAGAGATGGCTTCGATGGAACTGGACGAACTTTCGGAACGACAAGAGGAGTTGGAACAGCGGCTCAAGATCTTGCTCTTGCCGAAAGATCCGAACGACGACAAGAACGTCATCGTCGAGATCCGGGCTGGCACCGGCGGTGAAGAGGCCGGCCTCTTTGCCGGCGACCTCTATCGCATGTACAACCGCTACGCCGACCGGCAAGGATGGAAGACCGAGGTCCTTTCGGCGAACTACACCGACATCGGCGGGTTCAAAGAAGTGATCGTCCTGATCGAAGGGCAAGGGGCCTTTTCGAAATTGAAGTTCGAATCGGGTGTTCACCGGGTCCAACGGGTCCCGGCGACCGAGTCGAGCGGCCGAATTCACACCTCAGCCGCTACCGTGGCTGTCCTTCCGGAAGCGGAAGAGGTGGAGATCGACATCAATCCGAACGAACTGCGCGTCGACGTCTTCTGTTCTTCTGGCGCCGGCGGTCAGCACGTCAACAAGACCGAATCGGCTGTCCGCATCACCCACTTGCCTACAGGCATTGTCGTCTCCTGTCAAGACGAAAAGTCACAGCTGAAAAACCGGGAGAAGGCGATGCGGGTATTGCGGGCTCGCCTGTTGGAAAAAGCCGAGGAAGAACAGCACGGCGAAATGGCCAGCGCTCGTAAGTCCATGGTGGGTTCCGGAGACCGGTCCGAACGCATCCGTACGTACAACTTCCCCCAGGGGCGGGTCACAGACCACCGCATCGGCCTCACCTTACACCGTTTGGAAGCGATCCTCGACGGAGATATTCAAGAAATCATCGACGGGTTGATCGCCACAGACCAAGCGGAGAAGATGAAAAACATGCAGTAGATTTCGCTATCTGCCTGTAGTCTTTAGTCTGTTGATCATCTTTAATCGGCTCAAAATCTCTGCCAAGGGGATTTCAATAGTGCATAGGCATCACGCCGTCATCATTCGGGTAGACTGTGGTGTCTATGCGCTTTTCCGATTCTACCGGTTGTGCTGGGTGTCGAAAAGAGCAATGTTGGAAGAAACGCAAGGTGATTCACGATGGGAATCTGGGAAAAGAAGCCGGCGACTGTTGGGGAAGCTCTGCAGGCGACGGTTTTTTTGTTTAAACATATGGAACTATCGTCACCGCGGCTGGAGGCGGAGGTACTTTTCGCGTACGGATTGGAAAAAAGCCGAGCCGGTTTGCTGGCGTCCTTACGAGATCCGCTCTCTGTGGAAATGGTCGAAAAGCTTGAAGGGCTCGTGAGGGAGCGTTCTAAGGGGTGCCCACTGCAGTATATTACAGGATGTCAAGAATTCTGGGGGATGGAACTTCAGGTGAATCCGGCTGTGCTGATCCCACGATCCGATACGGAATTGCTTGTAGAAGCGGCAGTAACGTCTCTGAAAGAGAAAATGGCTGGTTTCCCGAAAAAGCAGGACCAAGGATCCGACATGGGCGGCCTGGGTAAAGATAATGCTGACAAAGCTCCGGTGGATCCCGATTCTCCACTAGTTCGAGGTAGTGTTGTCGGGAAAGAGATCTGGTTGGCTGACGTAGGAACTGGTTCGGGAGCGATTGCGCTTGCCATGGCCAAAGAGTTGCGCCATGCCAATGTGGTTGCCACCGATCTTTCCCCGGAAGCGTTGGCGACAGCCCGGGGGAATGCGGAGCGAAACGGCCTGGTCCACCGTATTACCTTCTGGGAAGGCGATCTGCTCGAACCGGTGATCGCAGCAGGGTTACCGTTACAGGCGGTGTTGTCCAATCCGCCATACATCCCCACAGAAGATATCGGCGGCCTTCAGCGGGAAGTAGCCCAGTTTGAGCCTCGCCTGGCCTTGGACGGTGGCGATGACGGTCTTCAGGTGTACCGTCGCCTGATTCCGCAAGCCGTCAAGGTATTAGTACCAGGAGGGCTGATCGCTTTGGAGATCGGCTTCGACCAAGGGCCTTCTGTGGCTGAACTGCTAGTAAGGCATGGCTTTGACGAGATCCGTGTCCTTCCCGATTTTCAAGGTCATGATCGGATCGTCATGGGTTGCATGAAAAAGAACCGGATGGATAAAGTTAAACTGGGTTATGGCTAGTGTTCGGCACAGCGATTGATTCGGAAGATGGTCCTGTTCTAGGATGTGGAAAAGTCGGGATTTAAGAAGAGGGGTTTCTCGTGACTGCTCAAACACAGGTGATCGTTGCGGTGATTATCTTCTTGTTGACCTATGGTTTTATCATTTCTGAAAAGATGCACCGCATGGTCGTAGCTATGCTCGGTGCGGTCGTTTTCTTGCTCGTAGGCATCTTGTCGCAAGAAGATGCTATCCATGCGATCGACTTCAACACGCTCGGTCTATTGATCGGCATGATGATCATCGTCGGCATCACCCGCCGGACCGGTGTCTTCGAATTTATCGCCGTGAAAGCGGTGAAGGTGGCGAAAGGGGAGCCCTTGCGGATTTTAGTGCTGTTGAGTACCGTTACGGCGGTCGCTTCTGCTTTTTTGGACAACGTGACGACGGTTCTCCTGGTGGTACCGGTGACCTTTTCCATTGCTCAGGAGATGGATGTGAACCCCATGCCCTTTTTAATCAGCGAGATCTTAGCGTCCAATATCGGGGGCACAGCCACTCTGATTGGGGACCCGCCGAACATCATGATCGGATCGTCGACAGGATTGTCTTTTAACGATTTCATTCTGAATCTAACGTTGCCGATCGTGATCATCTTCATTGCCAATATGGTGATTTTACGTTTTCTCTACCGAAATGATTTGGTCACGACGGAAGAACGAAAAGCACGGGTCGTCGCTTTTGATGAGCGCGAGCAGATCAAAGATTGGGCTCTGCTGAAAAAGTCGCTCTTTGTCTTGGCATTGACGATCCTGGGCTTTATCCTCCATGGGCTGTTCGGCCTGGAATCGGCGACGATCGCCCTAGCTGGTGCCATTCTGCTCTTAGCCATCACCCGGGAGGAACCGGAGGATATTCTACTGCACGTGGAATGGCCGACCATTTTCTTTTTCGTCGGGCTCTTCGTGCTTGTCGGCGGTTTGGAACATTTAGGGATCATTTGCTGGATTGCTCAAGAAGGGTTGAAACTGACAGGCGGTCTCCTTGGGCCTACCGCCATGTTTGTGCTTTGGATCTCAGCCATCG
Source organism: Heliobacterium chlorum (assembly GCF_014502795.1). Lineage (GTDB taxonomy): Bacteria > Bacillota > Desulfitobacteriia > Heliobacteriales > Heliobacteriaceae > Heliobacterium > Heliobacterium chlorum. Next base: position 133,998 of record NZ_JACVHF010000006.1, on the reverse strand, counting down.
CCTCGGCCTTCGTGGACAACATTCCCTTCGTGGCCACCATGATCCCCATGATCAAGGCGATGGGGGAGATGAGCGGGATGAATTTGAATCCGCTCTGGTGGAGCTTAGCCTTAGGCGCTTGTCTCGGTGGCAATGGTACCTTGATCGGCGCCTCGGCGAACGTCATCGTCGCTGGTCTCGCCGAGAAGAACGGATTTCCCATCTCCTTCATGGGCTTTATGAAAGTCGCCTTCCCGCTGATGCTGATCAGTATCGTCATTTCCACGGTCTATGTAGGGGTTCGCTATCTGGGATGGCTCTTCTAGCGTAGAACCTGCTCCGGGATGAACTTGCTGACATCATGAATAAAAATAAAAGTCTGCATTTAAATACAGACCGCACATGAGCAAATATCAACAAGGTTAGACAGGATAGAAAAGCGGTTAAAGTGATTGATATGGTGTGATGAAACGATGACAGAAACAAAAATCTGGCGGGTCGCCCCGCACAACTTTAGCATAGACGAATTACAAGAAGCGGCTCAACTTATCCGGGAGGGAAAACTGGTCGCCTTTCCAACGGAAACAGTATACGGTTTAGGGGCCAACGCCTTAGACGTGCAAGCTGTTCAAGGTATCTTTCGGGCGAAAGGGCGGCCTTCCGACAACCCCTTGATCGTACATATTGCCAGTCTGGACGAACTGACGCCGCTCGTCTCTGATTTTCCGCCGATGGCACAGAAGATGGCGAAACTGTTCTGGCCCGGTCCGTTGACAATGATCTTACCGGCATCGAACCAGGTTCCAGCGGAAGTGACGGCAGGGCTGTCGACGGTGGCTATTCGCATGCCCTCCCACCCGGTGGCACGGGAACTGATCCGGAGCGCCCAAGTTCCCATCGCTGCGCCATCGGCGAACCGTTCGGGAAAACCGAGTCCCACCACAGCCGGCCATGTGCGGCAGGATCTCTGGGGGCGAGTCGACGGTCTCGTCGACGGGGGAGAGTGTACGGTGGGGCTGGAATCGACGGTCGTCGATGTGACCGGTGATCATCCCGTCATTCTGCGCCCCGGCGGCATCACCCGAGAAATGCTGTCGATCCATTTCGAAGGAGTCGAAGTAGACGGGGAACCCAGTGTAACCAAAGCAATATCAGAGCGGCCTTCAGAGGCAACGACTGAGCATTGCCTCTTAGAAACGAACGGGGAGGCTGCCTCGCCCGATAGTTCGGCCCCTCGTTCGCCGGGTATGAAATATGCCCACTATGCGCCCAAGGCGCCTGTTTACTTGCTTACGGGGTCGTGGAAAGAGCAGGTACAAGCGATAACGGTACTGCTGGAGAAAGAAACAGACCCACTAGGCCTGCTGATCTCCGCAGAGACCTACGAGCACATCAAGCATCTTTTGCCCCAAGAGTGCGGCTCAAAATACCAGGTTCGTTTAGCCGGTTCTCGGGAAGACTTACGGTCAGTGGCCTATCGATTGTTTGGATCTTTGCGATCCTTTGATGAGACGCCGGTGACGGCCATCATTGCGGAGAGTTATCCTCGGGAAGGCATCGGCATGGCGCTGATGAACCGGCTGACGAAAGCGGCTGGCGGGCGGATTTGGCGCGAATAGTCCTTCTTGCTTGTCTATTGCCTGCATATACCTGTAGCGTAGTCGATGCAGCTCGACGCAGCGGCCCAAGGCGAACGAAGGCCATCGCACGATGTGGCTAAAGTGGAGGTTTGGGGATGAGCTATTGGGCTCTAGGTATTTTGGCAGTTGGATTAGGTGCCGATGCTTTTTCCATGGCCATCGGCATCGGCCTGGAAGGGGTTCGGCGGAGGGACGCCTTTTTGCTGGGGCTGGTTGTAGCCCTCTTTCACGTGTTCATGCCTTGGATCGGGATCGTCTTGGGCACCACCCTGGGACACTTTATCGGCCAACTGGCCACCTATATCGGCGCAGCGGTGCTATTTTTTCTCGGTGGACGCATGCTCTTTCATGCTTGGAAGAAAGAACCGGAAGATCCGCTTCATGGGCGCAACCTGCCTGGGCAGGGGATGAAACTACCGGGGTCGAATCGAACCTGGGGAAATCGTCAAGCGATTGGCGCGACCGCAGGAACCGCTGTCGCCGGACGCCCCTTTACGCCGACCTTGTGGGGGCTGATCGTCATCGGTGCCGCTGTGAGCATGGATGCCCTGAGCGTGGGTTTTTCTCTGGGCACCGTCGGCGCCCAACTGGTTCCGACGATCTTGACCTTTGGCGTCGTGGCAGGCATCATGACCGTCGCCGGTGCGTTGATCGGTCGACAAGTGAGTCAACTCTTGGGCAGCACGGCCCAGATCGTCGGAGGGTTGATTTTATTAGGCATAGGTATTAAGCTTTTGATAGGATAATCCGGCTCAAACAGGGCCGGTGTGGAAATGCCGGAGGGATCAACCTGTTTACGCTGCTCTTCGTATGTACAGGCAATACCTGTCGCAGTCCGATGGCACAGGTGCTGGCCCAAAAAGGGATCGCTCAGCGTGGATTAAAGGAGCAAGTAAAGGTAGCTTCTGCCGGCACGATGGCTTGGCCGGGAGCGCCCGCATCAGCTCATGCCCAAAAAGTGATGGCGGATCGGAACCTTGATCTGTCTGAACACGCGTCGCGACCGCTCGATGAAGCTCTCATCAGAGAGGCCGACCTCATTCTCACGATGACGGGAAGTCACCGGGACATGGTGTTGCAAGCAGCGCCGGGGAACGACGGGAAAGTCTTTTCGCTCAGGGAGTTTATTGGCACAGAGGGAGACATCGCCGATCCCTTTGGCCGGAATGAACAGGCTTATGCCTGTTGTGCCGGTGAGATCGAGGAAGCCATCGAAAAAGCACTAGATCGGATCGAGCAGTCTTTGAAAAGGGGAAGCCAAGACATCGTTTGACGCCCTGTCAACCGATGTTTTTTTATAGGGGTTTTCCCGGTGTAAAAGGGAAACGATACTTTCTGTCGAATAAACACACATTTAGGGTTAACTTAGGTTATATTTGAATTACACTAACCTTGGGATTTCCCGTTCATAGGGCTAATGGTTACGTGGAGTTAACTGTGTAGGTTTAACCATTCGAGTTGCAGTTAAGAATCTGGAGTGAAATGAATGAAAATCGCGATCGGTAGTGACCACGGCGGCTTTCGCCTGAAAGAGGAGATCAAAACCTATTTTGCGAAAGAAGCCGGTGACAAAGAGATCATCCTGGATGATCTGGGAACCCACACAGAAGAATCGGTCGACTATCCGGACTTCGGCGCCAAAGTCGCCCGGGCCGTAGCCGCTGGAGAGTATGACTTTGGCATCGTCATCTGTGGGACGGGCATCGGCATCTCCATCGCCGCCAACAAAGTTCCCGGCATCCGCTGCGCCTTATGTTCCGATACCTTCTCGGCCAAAATGGCTAGGGAGCATAATGATGCCAACGTGCTCGCCATGGGCGAACGGGTCATCGGACCGGGACTGGCGAGAGAAATCGTGGCGGCCTTCTTCTCCAGTGACTTTGCCGGAGGGCGCCATGCCCGCCGCGTCGAAAAACTGCGTGCCTTGGAACAGTAGGGGGACATCGTAGATGAACAACATCGGGGCCCAAGTGACCACGGCTGCGACAGAACTAGTCCAGATGGCTGGATTGGAGCCGGAACAGATTCTTGTCGTAGGCTGCAGCACCTCAGAAGTACTCGGGGCTATGATCGGAACCGGTGGTTCCGAAGAGGTAGCCCAGGAGATTCTCAAGGCGCTGTTGTCGGTGACCCAAAGCCGCCGTATCTTTCTTGCTGTTCAATGCTGTGAACATTTGAACCGCGCCCTTGTGGTCGAGCGGGAAATGGTAAAACTCTACCGAGAACTAGAGCCAGTGAGCGTTAAACCGGTGGCGAAAGCCGGCGGATCACTGGCGGCGCAGGCGATGAACGGCTTTACCCAGCCGGTGGTGGTCGAAAGCATCCGGGCCCATGCGGGGTTGGACATCGGTGAGACCTTGATCGGCATGCATTTGAAGCCGGTCGCGGTCCCTGTCCGTCTCAGCCTTCGTCACATCGGACATGCCCGCCTCAATGCCGCCCGCACCCGGCCAAAACTCATCGGCGGAGAAAGAGCCTGCTACATGTGACACTCAATGGTATCCCTTGAGGATATATTGAGGCATAGAACATGTTCGCATATTCAAAATGAAAAACAGGGGGCCTTTTTTGTGAGCGACTGGAAGTACCTGAGTCACGTCGACCCTGACGTGGCCGCAGCCATGGACCGGGAGAAGAACCGGCAGAAAAACAACATCGAACTGATCGCATCAGAAAACTTCGTCAGTGAAGCTGTCCTGGAAGCAGCCGGCAGCGTCCTGACCAACAAATACGCCGAAGGTTATCCCGGCAAGCGCTACTATGGCGGCTGCGAATTCGTCGACGAAGTGGAAGCCATCGCCATCGCCCGGGCAAAGGAACTCTTCGGTGCCGAACATGCCAACGTACAACCCCACTCGGGCGCCAATGCCAACTTAGGCGTCTACTTCGCCTGTCTTGAGCCGGGCGATACGGTCTTAGGCATGAACCTGGCCCACGGCGGTCACTTAACCCATGGATCGCCTGTGAATATCTCCGGCAAATACTACAACTTCGTTGCCTACGGTGTCGACAAAGAAACCGGCATGATCGACTATGACGAAGTGGCCCGGATCGCCCGGGAAGCCAAGCCGAAACTGATTGTCGCCGGTGCCAGCGCCTATCCGCGCACCCTTGACTTTGCTCGCTTCCGGGCGATTGCCGACGAAGTAGGAGCCCTGTTCATGGTCGACATGGCCCACATCGCCGGACTCGTTGCCGCCGGCCTGCATCCGTCTCCCGTTCCTTATGCCGACTTTGTCACGACGACGACCCATAAAACCCTCCGGGGACCTCGCGGCGGCATGATCCTCTGCAAACAAGAATGGGCCGCCAAGATTGACAAAGCCATCTTCCCGGGCATGCAGGGCGGACCGCTCATGCACATCATCGCGGCCAAAGCGGTGGCCTTCAAAGAAGCCTTGGCGCCGGAATTTAAGACCTATCAGGCGCAAATCGTGAAAAACGCGAAAGCGCTCTCGGAAAGCTTGATGGAGCGGGGCTTCCAGCTCGTTTCAGGCGGTACTGATAACCACTTGATGCTGCTCGACCTGCGCAACAAAGACCTGACCGGTAAGGTGGCCGAAAAACGTCTCGACGAGACGAACATCACCGTCAACAAAAACGCCATTCCCTTTGACCCGCAAAGCCCCTTCGTCACCAGCGGCGTTCGCATCGGTACGCCGGCTGCCACATCCCGGGGCATGGACGAAGCAGCCATGGTCAAAATCGCCGAAGCGATCGACCTCTGCCTTAGCGACGGCAGCGAGGCAGCTTTGGACAAAGCTCGCGCCATCGTAAAAGAACTCTGCCAGCAGTTCCCTTTATACGCCTAAACTAAACGTAAGGGCAAAGGAGAACCATAAATTTTTTGCGATGATCTACCCTTCAGGGTGCCGGTCTTCTCGATGTCCGGGATGGGTTCTGCCCATCAAGGTTACCCTAAGATCGGCCCGAGCTCGACTTAACAACGACTTTTATCTAACAACAAGGTCTATCTGGCATCGACTACTATCTGACATCATGTTTGACATCATCGTAACGACGCTACTCCCGATGATTCACGAACATATGAATCTCAAGCTTCGGCTTACACGTAAAAGGCAACTCACTAAGACGGTTTTGAACAAACGGGGGTAATAACCATGGCCAAAGTCTTTATCATGGATCATCCGCTGATCCAGCACAAACTCAGCTTTATCCGTTCCAAATCGACCGGTGCCAAAGAGTTTCGGGAACTTGTCGAAGAAGTAGCCATGCTAATGGCTTATGAAGTGACCCGGGACCTGCCGCTGGCCGAAGCGGAAGTCGAAACTCCTGTCGCCGTGACCAAGACGAAAGTGCTCGCCGGTAAAAAGCTCGGTGTCGTCGCCATCCTCCGGGCAGGACTGGGCATGATCAACGGATTTGTCAAGCTTATCCCGGCAGCCAAGGTGGGCCATGTGGGCCTCTACCGCGATCCGGAGACACTAGAACCGGTTGAATACTATTGCAAACTGCCGCAAGATGTGGCCGAACGGGAAATGATCGTCATTGACCCGATGCTGGCTACAGGTGGTTCGGCCTCGGCGGCTTTGACGCTGCTCAAGAAAAAAGGTGCCCGCAACCTCAAACTGGTCGTCCTGATCGCGGCTCCTGAAGGGGTGGCTCGCGTGGAGAAGGATCATCCCGATGTGAACATCTTTACGGCAGCCCTCGATCCCCGATTGAATGAACATGCGTACATCGTTCCCGGACTCGGCGATGCGGGAGATCGGCTGTTCGGCACGAAATAAAAAAACACCCTCACTGCCCATCGGACAGGGGGTGCCACTGTGCCACCGGTGATGGTTACCAGCGAGTAATCATCATCGGTGGCATATGTTCTTTTACATGCCTGACAAAACCTGATCAAAGTTATCGAAGGCTTAAAAGAAACCCCCTGATGCGACGCCTCCGACAATAGCACCGACGACAGCACCAACCACAGCGCCTGCGACGGCTCCGATGATTACCATAGCCATTTGTTTCACTCCATTTGCTATAACGTTATTGAAAAGCGGTGGGAAATGAAGAAGCAAAAAGTGCGGCAAGAGAGACTGTGAAGGAGAAACCAAAGGCGGGAAAATTTCCTAGACGGTATTATCACCCAATACAGGCATGTAAATACGGCAATCTTTTCTGATAAGGAATTTTCTGACACCGACAGCGGGTGAGTTACGACTTTCTTATGGTAATGGGTACACAAAGATACGTAAATGTTTTTACAAGAAATAGCGCAAGTTAGAATAATTAATAAAAACAAAAACATAAAATTTCAAAAATAAAGTAATTAAATTGAGAAATTAGTCTAAATAATTAGATTCAGAATAGGTAGGGTTTTCCGCGAAAGGGCCGAATTTCTTGCTCTTACGGGATGATTCTTATATCATAATGACGTAACATCATTCGTCCATTGAGTTAGCCTTTTTGAAGGGGACTGCCATGCGAAAAGATTGGGACAGTTACTTTTTAGACATCGCCTTCGAAGTGGCCAGTCGCAGCACCTGCCCGAGAAGAAGCGTCGGTGCGGTCATTGTCAAAGACAAACGCATCAAGGCGACAGGATACAACGGCAGCCCTGCCCGACTGCCCCACTGTGCTGACGAAGGCTGTTACATGTTGAACCATCATTGCATCCGCACGATCCATGCGGAAGTCAATGCGCTGCTCGAGTGTGCGCCCGATGATCGCAAGGGCGCCACCGTCTATGTGACAGACAGGCCCTGCGCAGAGTGCTCGAAACTGCTCATCTCCACAGGGATTTCCAGAGTCGTCTTTGCCCGGGACTATCACACCGACTGTGACTGGTTCGCCCTTGCCCCTTGGATGGAAGTCGTTCATAAACCGACGCGGGAAAAGGGAGACGAATAAATGGCGGAACTCGTAAAACAGTTGGAAAAAGTGTTTCCCCGTTTAGCCCTCACGCCGACCATCGAAAGCACCATGATCAAGCTCGTCGAAGAAGCGGGAGAACTGGCGGAGATCTGCGGAAAAGTCCGGCAGCTCAATGGAGAAGAGCGGCAGACGGTCGTGCGGAAACTGCGTGCCCGGGAATTAACGCGCCTGTTGGAACGGCTCTTAGAGCCGGGAAAAGCCGTGCCGGCGTCCGATTTGGCGTCCTGCCTGGCTGCACTGCAGCCCGATGAGGTCGAAGCCCAATTGGCTCCGAAAGAGATCGATAAGCTCATCGCCCGGGAACTGCTCGACGTGATGCAGACCTGCGCCACCTTTATGTACCAGTTGGATGTTGATTTGGACAGCCTGATCGCGGAACACAGGGAAAAGCTCACCTTTCGGGGTTATCTAGCCTCGAATTCTGTTGAAAGGCAGTGAACGAAATGCCTGCACCGATTAAAGTCCTATCCATTTTTGGCACCCGTCCGGAAGCCATCAAAATGGCACCGGTGGTCAAAGCCCTCGAAAGATACCCGGAACAGATCATCTCCAAAGTGGCCGTCACGGCTCAGCACCGGGAAATGCTCGACCAAGTGCTGAAACTGTTCCAGATCACGCCGGACCACGACTTGAACATCATGGCTCCGGAACAGACCCTGTACGATGTGACATCGAAAGCACTGCTGGGGCTGAAACCGGTTTTGGAAGCAGAGCGGCCCGATGTGGTCCTCGTCCACGGCGACACGACGACGACCTTTGTGGCGTCCCTTGCGGCCTACTACCAGCAGATCGCCGTCGGCCATGTGGAAGCGGGATTGCGGACCCATAATAAATACTCCCCCTTCCCGGAAGAAATGAACCGGAAACTGACCGGCGCCATCGCCACCCTTCATTTCGCACCGACCTCCACATCCCAACAAAATCTTCGCCAAGAAGGCGTTTCCGAAGACAACATCTACATCACGGGCAACACGGTCATCGATGCTTTATTAGCGACTGTCCGTCCAGATTATGAATTTATTGACCCCGCCTTGAATAAAATTGATTTTAAAAACCGGGAAATTCTGCTGGTGACGACTCACCGCCGGGAAAACTTAGGCGAACCGATGCGCCAAGTCTACCGGGCGCTCTATACCGTATTAGAATCCCGCCCTCAGGCGGAAATCATCTTCCCGGTCCACAAAAACCCGGCAGTCCGCCGCGTCGTCAGCGAAGTCCTCGGCGAACACCCTCGCGTCCACCTCGTGGAACCGATGGATTATGAGCCCTTCGTCAACCTGATGGCCCGGGCCACCCTTGTCCTGACTGACTCGGGCGGCATGCAAGAAGAGGCCCCGTCCTTAGGCAAACCGGTACTCGTTCTGCGGGATACGACCGAGCGGCCCGAGGCGGTCGTGGCCGGTACGGTGAAACTCGTCGGCACCGACGCCGAGACCATCATCCGGGAGACACTTACCTTGTTGGAAGACCGGAGCGCCTACGACGCTATGGCCAACGCCGTCAATCCCTACGGCGATGGAAAGGCCAGCGAGCGCACCGTTCAGGCGATCTTACATCATTTTGGCCGAAGCGAAGCAAAGCCCGAGGAGTTTAATCCAGTAAAGTGATCCACTAAGTATACCTGTGAAGCAGTTTAGTACCTAAGTGTAGTAATAAGTGTAAATCAAGCGAAGTAATCCAGTATTTTATCGCTACCCGATAGCAGATTCAAAAGCCTGTGGGCGCATTGGCGAAATGTGGGTGCGTTTACGGAGTGAGCGTTTTGGGCGTAGCGGCGTCAGCGAGCGCAGGATGCTGAGCGTTTAGGGCGCCATGGTTCACATGCAGAAAAGCCCAGAGGTTTTGGCGCCCAGCGCGTCCAAGCGAGTAGCCGCGAAGCCCTTAGCGAACGGAGTAAATGCACCCCGATCCAGACACGAAGCTTTTTCAAAATCAATGAAAAGCGATCGGATTCATGGATCATGTATACATCAAAGACGAAGCAGATTCTTTTTGGATCAAAGTAGGATTTTTGCCATTGAACGCGAATAACTATTGTTGGCTTCTAGTGCGTAAGAGGTTTGCCGAATTGCTGTTGAAGAAACGAAGCAGGTATAGAGTGGAATGAGGCCATTCCATCCAGGGCATGCTAGCTTTGGCTGATATTTTCAGGGGGGAAAGGTTTGGCCAACTTTGAATTACCCTCCAAGCGAGTTTTGAGAGCGTTCGCGTTAACTTCGACCATTGGCGCCGAGTTTGCGGCTGCAGTGTACATCGGCTATCTAGCAGGCCGCTACGCCGATAGTGTTTGGGGGACAGACCCGTGGCTGATGCTCACTGGTGTTTTAGTGGGTGTCGCTGGCGGGTTTTTCGGTGTCTACTACCTTGTCGCAACATTTTTCAAGGAAGATAAAGGGAAGACGACCGAAGATGACCTCCCGGAGTGAAGCCGTCCGTGACACGCCTGGTAGGGTGGGAAACGGGAGTGGACAAAGAACCATGGAATTGCAACAGCTTCTTTCGCGGTTGTGGCGCGCAGGTCTCCTTGGGGTGGGAGCTTGCCTGGCGCTCATCCCATTCGTCGATAGGCCGGACCTCCCTTCAGGCGTAGCCCTCGGGTGGGCATCCGGTATCGCAGCATCGCGGCTTCTCTACATGCGGCTCGCCCGCATGGATGATCAAGACCCCGACCAGGCTGTGCGCAACATCCAGTTCAGCTCATTCGCTCGCCTGAGCTTGAGCGTACTGGCATTGCTCATCGCCTACAAAACCCCCGGCGTCTTCGATCTCATGGCTACCGGTTTCGGCCTCCTCCTGACACCGGCGATCTCGCTGATGTTTGGGATGGTGGAGGCACAAAGATCCACATCATCGTGGGAAAAGACTAAATGAAAGGGGTGAATCAGAAAGTTTATGGGAGAACACACACGGCAGGTGTGGCACTTTATGGGGATGAGCTTCTGGGCTGATACGCTGTTGATGACCTGGATCGTCATGGCCTTCCTGCTTGTCTTCGGGTACATAGCGGGAAGACGGGCGACCACCGGAGTTCCTGACCGTCTCGTCGCTATCTGGGAGTACGTCATTGACTTCGTCAGTGGACTGATCACAGAGAACACCGACTACAAGAAACTGGCCGGATTGCTCAGCTACCTGTGCACGTTAATCATGTTCATCTTTTTCGCCAACATGCTCGGTCTGTTCCCGAACTTCACCTTCGGCGTCGGTCATATTCATATGAATCCGAACATGATGTCTCCGACGGCAGACTTGAACACGACAATGGCCTTGGCGACATTGACCATTATTTTGGTGCAGTACTATGGGATCAAGTTCAACGGCAGCCACTATTTCGGTCACTTTTTTACTCCAAACTGGGTGTTTTTCCCCATACACGCCGTAGAATTGGTCACCAAACCAGTTACGCTGGCCTTCCGTCTTTACGGGAACATCTATGCTGGTGAAGTTTTGATCTCCGTCTTGCTCACCTTCCTGCCCTTTGGAGTGGCTTACGCGGCAGGCGGGTTCATACCCCATCTAATCTGGTTGTCGTTCTCCGTCTTCGTCGGAGCCATCCAATCCTTCGTCTTTACCGTCTTGACCATTGTGTACATCGCCCAAGCCATCGGCTCTGCCGATGCTCACTAAATCACCAAAAAAGAAATGTGCAATGTTCCAGCCAGTATGCTGGAAAACATGAAAGGAGAGGTTTTTTCGTGGATGTCAAAGCTTTAGCTCTCTTGGGTGCCGGTCTTTCTGTAGGTCTCGCCGCTCTCGGCGCCGGTATCGGTAACGGTCTCGTCACCTCCAAAACGGTTGAAGGTATCGCTCGTCAACCCCAAGCTCGTGGCGCTCTGCAAACGACCATGTTCATTTCCGTCGGTCTGATCGAAGCGCTCCCCATCATCACCGTCGTTATCGCCTTCTTGCTCTACAACATCGGCAGCAAGTAATTCACTCAGCCCTTTTTACATCGGTCATCCTAAAATCAAAAACTTAGAAAACAGCGAAGCGTTTTCTCCGATAAGGAGGTTCAGCGGTGCTTGAGGCTTTGAACCTAAATGGGACATTCCTGGCAATGCTGGTCAGCTTCCTGCTGTTGGTTGCGCTGCTGAAACAGGTCGCCTTCAAACCTTTGTTGGGCGCGCTCGACGAGCGCCGCCGCAAAATCGACGAATCGATCAAGCGGGCGGAAAGCGACCTTGAGGAAGCCTCCAATTTGCGGGCCGAATATGCAGCTGAACTGCAAAAAGCCCGTCAGGAAGCTCATGAACTGATTGTCAACGCCACCAAAGTGGGCGAGGAAAAAGCCCAGGAAATCATTGCGGCGGCCCAAGCGGACGCCCTGCGGCTGAAAGAAAAAGCCGTTACCGACATCAAACGGGAAAAAGAAAAAGCCCTCGAAGAGCTGCGTGCCCATGTGGTCGGTCTCTCCGTCCTTGCCGCGCAGAAGATCATTGAAAAGAACCTGGATGAGAACACCCAGCGTCAGTTGGTCGATGAAGTCATCGGCGAAGTGGGGAAACTGCCATGCTAAATGGTGCTGTCGCTCGCCGCTACGCCCAGGCTCTGCTGGAGATCGGCATCGAGACCAACAGCCTGAACGAAATGGAACAGTACCTTGGCCGATTTGTGAACATGTTGGACAACCAAGATGACCTTCGCCGGGTACTCTATCATCCCTCCGTCGTCATGGCCGAGAAAAAGGAGCTCGTCAACGCCGTACTCAAAGCGGATCAATTCCCTGAGACGGTACGGGCCTTCATCCTTCTCGTTATTGAACGGCGCCGGGAGAACTATTTCATCGAACTCTACCAGGAATTCGTCCGCCTGGCTAACCAAATCCGCAACATCGTCGAAGCGCGGGTCACCAGCGCCGTCGAACTGTCGGAGGAACAGGTGGAACGCCTCAAAGAACAACTCCGTACCACCACCGGAAAACAGGTGGTACTCCATCGTCAAGTCGACCCCAGCCTGCTCGGCGGACTGGTCGTAGCCTTCGGCGACCGGATCATTGACGGTTCTGTAGCCGGAAAAATCCGGAGCCTAAAAGAAAGCCTGCAGCAGATTCCTCTGCCGTCGCTTCCATAACTGGTAACTCTCACAAGAGAATAGGGGTGAAGAACCGTCCATGAGTTTACGTCCTGAAGAGATTAGCGCCATTATCAAGCAACAGATCGAGCGTTACGAAAAACCCCTGGAGGCCGCCGAATCTGGCACCGTTATTCAGGTCGGTGATGGTATTGCCCGTATCTATGGCTTGGAAAAGGCCATGGCCGGTGAACTGTTGGAGTTCCCCGGACAGGTTTACGGCATGGTGCTGAACCTCGAAGAAGATAACATCGGTTGCGTTATTCTCGGTCCCTACACCGACATCAAAGAAGGGGACACGGTCAAACGGACGGGCCGCATCGTGGAGGTTCCCGTCGGTCCCGAGCTCGTCGGTCGGGTTGTCAACCCGCTCGGCATGCCGCTCGACGGGAAAGGTCCCATCAATGCGAAACAGTTCCGTCCCATCGAATCGCAAGCCCCTGGGGTCATCAAACGGAAATCCGTTCATGAACCCCTGCAGACCGGCCTCAAGGCCATCGACGCCATGGTTCCCATCGGCCGTGGCCAGCGGGAATTGATCATCGGTGACCGTCAGACCGGTAAAACGGCTGTCGCTGTCGACACGATCATCAACCAAAAAGGTCAAGGCGTGACCTGTATATATGTGGCTGTCGGGCAAAAAGCTTCGACTGTTGCCGGTGTCGTGAAGACCCTCGAAGAGCATGGCGCGATGGATTACACCATCATCGTCACCGCAACGGCTTCCGAGCCGGCTCCGCTGCTCTACATCGCTCCCTACTCCGGTTGCGCCATGGGCGAATACTTCCTCTACAACGGACAGCACGCCCTGGTCATCTACGACGACCTGTCCAAACAGGCTGTCGCGTACCGGGAACTCTCCCTGCTCCTCCGCCGTCCGCCCGGCCGCGAAGCGTACCCTGGCGACGTTTTCTACCTGCACTCCCGCCTGCTGGAACGGGCTGCGAAGCTCTCCGATGAATACGGCGCCGGCTCTCTGACCGCGCTGCCTATCATCGAAACCCAGGCCGGTGACGTGTCGGCCTACATCCCGACGAACGTCATCTCCATCACCGACGGCCAGATCTTCCTGGAGTCGGACCTCTTCAACTCGGGCATTCGTCCCGCCATCAACGCCGGTATCTCCGTATCCCGGGTCGGTGGTGCCGCCCAGATCAAAGCGATGAAACAGGTCGCCGGCCGCCTCCGTCTAGAACTGGCCCAATACCGCGAACTGGCCGCTTTCGCCCAGTTCGGCTCCGACCTGGACAAAGCGACCCAAGCCCGCCTCAACCGCGGTCAACGGCTCGTCGAAATCCTCAAGCAGAACCAGTATGTCCCCATGGTTGTTGAAGAACAAGTGGCCATTATCTTCTCCGCTGTTAACGGCTACCTGGACGACATCGAAGTGGCCGACGTGCTGAAGTTCGAAGAAGGATTTATCAAAGTCCTACGCACCCAGAAGGCCGACATTCTCAAGGATATCCGCGAGAAGAAAGCCCTCAACGACGATATCACCGAGCGGCTCAAAAAAGCCATCGAAGAGTTCAAAAAGACCTTCGTGGCTTAGTCTCGAAGTCTGACGCAATGAAAAGACTCCGAGAGGATAGCGAGGTGAAATAACATGGCTGGAATGCGCGATATTAAGCGCCGCATTCGTTCGATTAAAAGCACCCAGCAGATCACCAAAGCCATGAAAATGGTGGCGGCGGCCAAACTGCGCCGGGCTCAGGAGAAAGTCACCCAAGCCCGCCCCTATGCCAAGCGCGTACAGGGGGTCCTCTCGCGACTGGTGGCCGCTGTCCAGGATGTAAACCATCCCTTGTTGGAGACGCGGGACGTCAAACATACCGGCTACGTCATCGTCACCGCTGACCGCGGACTGTGCGGCGGCTACAACGGCAACATCATCCGGAAAGTCCATCAGGATGTGAAAGGCCGCAACGACGTATCCCTGGTCTGTGTCGGCCGGAAAGGCCGGGACTTTTTCCGGCGGACCGGCAAAAAGATCGAAGCCGAATATGTCGGCTTGGGCGAAGACATCACCTATGCCATGGCGAAAGAGATCGCCGGCAAGGTTATGGCGCTCTACCAAGAAGGCGTATTCGACAAGGTCGAACTGGTCTTCACCGAGTTCTTCTCGGCGTTGACTCAAAAACCGATCCAGATGCAACTGCTGCCCATTCCCTCGCCGTCCGGTGAAGCAGCCGGCGACGATGGAAACGGCGTAGGCCCTCTGTATGAGTTCGAACCGAGCGCTGAAGCCGTATTAAGTGAACTGCTTCCCCGCTACGTGGAGAACCAAATCTACCGGGCGCTGCTCGAATCGAAAGCGTCCGAACAAGGCGCCCGGATGACCGCCATGGGTTCGGCCACCGACAACGCCAAAGAAATGATCGACAAGCTCACCTTGTCCTTCAACCGGGCCCGTCAGGCCGCCATCACCAAGGAAATCTCCGAGGTCGTCGGCGGTGCCGCGGCGCTTGGCTAAACAATGTATCGTGACTCCTACCAGGGGAGGTAAAAGCATTCGATGAACTTCGGAAAAGTAATCCAGGTCATCGGACCGGTCGTGGACATTCAGTTCCCGCCCGGTCAGATGCCTGAGATTTATAACGCAATCAAGATCCGCAAGGCCGATCAGGAAAACTACGAGGGCACCGTCGACATCGACATCACCCTCGAAGCGATGCAGCACCTCGGCAACAACTCCGTCCGCTGCGTCGCCATGTCCACCACTGACGGTCTGACCCGGGGCATGCGCGCCCTCGATACCGGCGCCGCTATCTCCGTTCCCGTCGGCAATGAAATCCTGGGCCGCATGTTCAACGTTCTCGGCAACCCCATCGACGAAGCCGGTGAAGTGGACGCCAAGGAATTCTGGCCCATTCACCGCAAAGCGCCGAGCTTTGAAAGTCTCGAACCGTCCACCCAAGTTCTTGAAACGGGGATCAAAGTCGTTGACTTGCTGGCTCCCTACGCCAAAGGCGGTAAAGTCGGCCTCTTCGGCGGCGCCGGCGTCGGCAAAACCGTTTTGATTCAGGAACTGATCAACAACATCGCTATGGAATACTCGGGCTTCTCCGTCTTCGCCGGTGTCGGCGAGCGGACCCGGGAAGGTAACGACCTCTACCACGAATTTAAAGATTCCGGCATCCTGAAAAACGTTGCCATGGTCTTCGGTCAGATGAACGAGCCCCCCGGTGCCCGTATGCGCGTGGCCCTCTCCGGTCTCGTCATGGCCGAATACTTCCGTGACGTGCAGAACCAGGACGTGCTCCTCTTCGTCGATAACATCTTCCGCTTCACCCAGGCCGGTTCCGAAGTGTCGGCGCTCCTCGGCCGGATGCCCTCCGCCGTTGGTTACCAGCCTACACTGTCCACCGAAATGGGCCAATTGCAAGAACGGATCACCTCCACCAAGAACGGTTCCATCACCTCTGTACAGGCCATCTACGTGCCTGCTGACGACTTGACGGACCCGGCGCCCGCTACGGCCTTCGCCCACTTGGACGCCACCACCGTTCTTTCCCGGGCCATCGCCGAGATCGGGATCTACCCCGCCGTGGACCCCCTCGACTCGACCTCCCGGATTCTGGACCCCAACGTTGTTGGCGAAGAGCACTACGGCGTCGCCCGGGGCGTCCAGAAAATGCTGCAGCGCTACAAAGAACTGCAGGACATCATCGCCATCTTGGGGATGGACGAACTGTCGGACGACGACAAACTGGTCGTGGCCCGGGCCCGGAAGATCCAGCGCTTCCTGTCCCAGCCCTTCTTCGTCGCCGAAGCCTTCACCGGCATGCCCGGCAAATTCGTTCCCCTCAAAGAATCCATCCGTGGCTTCAAAGAAATTCTCGAAGGCAAACACGACGATCTTCCAGAAAGTGCCTTCCTCATGGTCGGCACCATCGAAGAAGCTGTGGAAAAAGCCAAGGAAATGGCGTAAGAGGGGAGTGACCAGTCATGGCCAACCAGACCTACCTCCTCGAGGTGGTTACTCCCGAGCGGGTGGTCGTCAACGAGGAAGTGGAGGTCACCTCCGCCCCCGGTACCGAGGGAAGCCTTGGTATACTGGCCGACCATGCTCCCATGCTGACCGCCTTGAACATTGGCCTCTTGGAGTACGGCAAACACGGTGAAAACAAAAAACTGACCATCACCGGCGGTTTTTTGGAAGTCGCCAACAACAAGGTCACCGTCCTGGCGACCGCGGCCGAGAAAGTCCAGGAGATCGACCTCTCCCGGGCGGAAGCAGCTCGCCGCCGGGCGGAACAGCGCATTGAAAAAGCGCAGACCGGCAACTCTGAAGTAGATATCGACCGGGCCGAAATGGCACTGAAACGGGCGTTACTGCGCTTAGAGGCTGCAAAACATAACCAATAGTAATAGAATGATCCCTAGGGATTAAAAAACGCCAACCTTCCGAAATGGAAGAGTTGGCGTTTTTTCTTTAAATGGTGCAAATTAAACGGCCTATGTGGTAAAATATAGAAAATAAGTCTAATAAGGTGGACGAAGGTATGCAGATATCTTCAGAAATTGTAAAAGAGATGGTCGACCGTATAGTGAACCGCTTTCAACCCATAAAAGTGATCATTTTTGGTTCATGGGCAAGAGGAGAAGCCCGACCTGACAGCGATATCGACATCCTCATCATCATGGAGTGCGAAAAGGCTGATTACCTCGAAGTCATGGCCGAGATTCGAAGAGAACTAAGGGATTTTCGAGTCCCTAAAGATATCATAGTGGCAAATCCAGAGACAATCGATAAGTTTGGCAATATGAACGGATATATATACGTTTCTGCACTCACGGAAGGACTGGTGATGTATGAACGTGCCGTTTGATCCCTCACATGATGTTTTACGCTGGCTTCAGTACGCAAAAGAAGATTTAATAACGGCTCAACATCTCAGTAGTCGTGAGGACTTACCACCAAGAACTGCTTGTTTTCTAGCGCAACAAAGTGGCGAAAAATCCTTAAAAGCGCTTATGACATTATTCGAAACTCCTATACGAAGAAGTCATAAACTCGATGAATTGGTAGATTTACTTCCGAAAGATTCAAGAGCTAAATTTGAGGACATAGACATAGAATGGCTAACTACTTGGGTGACCGCAGGCAGATATTTTGGCGATTGGCCGGAGGCAACTAAAGAAAATGCGTTTAAAGCCATAGGGATAGCCGAGAGTATTTACGAACTCACGACAGAGATAATTGAACTAAGAAATTGTAAGAAGAATAGTTAATCAAAGAACGTAGAATTTAAAAGAAGGTCAGACTACTAAAAAAAGTAAGGGTTGGCCTTTAGTGTTTTAAATTTCTAGGCACCCTTACAATCCAATAATTCATTTCGAACAATGGAAGGAATAATAACTGGATACCTTACGCAACATAAGCAGTAAATACCAAGCTGACGGGGTTAAACCATGAAAACGACCAAGGTTGTACTCATCGGACTATACAACGCAAAAGCACTCGGCGTACGGTGCCTATCGGCATCCTTAAAAAACAAAGGCTACTCGGTAAATCTCATCTTCTTCAAAGATTTCAACAGCCTTAATGCATCGAGTCCCACGGAACAGGAATATCATCTGTTGATCGATAAGCTCACTGAATTGAATCCGGACGTGATTGGACTTAGTGTGATGTCCTCTTTTTACCTATCGGCAGCACAGGAAATGTCCTTGCGGATTAAATCAACTTTTCCTCAGGTTCCCCTGCTTTGGGGCGGTGTCTACGCGACGCTGTTTCCGAAGGAAGGGTTGGAACACTGCGATTATCTCATGCGTGGCGAATGTGACGAGGCCATCATCGATCTCGTCGAAGCGTTAGAAGGGCGACGAGACATTACGGACGTCCCTAACCTCTGCTACAAAAAAGATGGACAAGTCATCATCAATGAGATGAATCAGCTTCGGCAGGAGCTGGACGAATTACCCTTTCCCGACATGGGCGGGGAAGGTATGACGCATATCTCTCACGGCAAGCTATGGGACTGTGACCCCCTGCTTGGCAGTATTTCTTATGAAATGAGTGCATCCCGAGGCTGTCCTTACGTCTGCTCCTACTGCAGTTGCCTCAGCTTAAAGCGCCTCTATAAAAATAAAGGAACCTTCGTACGCATGCGTTCCGTCGAAAATACCATTGAAGAGCTCAAGTGGGCACGGAGCCAGGTCAAAAACATGCGCATGGTCTGGTTCTGGGATGAGATTTTTGCTGATGACGAAGAATGGGTCAAAGAATTCGTCCATATGTATAAGCAAGAAATCAACCTTCCCTTTAATATCTGGGGCCACCCCTTAAAAATTAAGCAAAACATCATCGAACTGCTCGTCAATGCGGGGTTGCATCAAATCGTCATCGGTATTCAACACGGATCAGCACGCATTCGAAAAGACATCTATTATCGGATCGAGACAGATGAACAATTGATCGAGATGAGCCGGATCCTCGCAGAGGCGAAGGTACCGGAAATGGTCTACGACCTGATACTAGACAGTCCTTTCGAAACCGTTAAAGATTTAGAGGACACATATCATCTCTGTCGGAAACTTTATAAACCCTATACCCTGAACCTGCACGGGCTCAGCTTCTTGCCTGGAACAGACATCGAAAAACTGGCTATCAACCAGGGATTGCTCACTTGGGAAGAGCTAAAGCGAGAACAATCCAAACCGATCGAAGAGATGTATCGGTCCTTCAGTTGGTGGACCCATACGGGTTCCCAAGAGGATCGAGAACGGGCTTACTGGAAAAACATGATTTACTTGACCCAGTTTAGATTCGCCTCGGCGATCTTACCCCTTTTCGAAAAGGATTTCTTCCGGCAAAAGCCCGAAACGATGAACCTCTTTCGCACATCGGCCAACGGTTGGAACTTATTGCGACGGGTAAACCGTAAGATCCGGCTCAAGTTGGGCATAGCGTAACAACAAACGAACATTACCCATAAAAGATTAAAAATACACCCCTAACGGCAAGACTGGAAATGATTACTGCCGGAAAAAGGGTGTTTTTCATGTGTAAGTTCCTCTTTCAGATGATCCTTCAGACGACACTGTTCATCTTCATCAGCTTCTTTCTCCTCTTTCGAAATGATGGTGCAGGAGCCAAGTGGGTCATGTATCGTATTCCCGAAGTGGAAAAAACCATCGTAGAATACAGACTGAATCATATACCAGCAATGGTGGAAAAGTTGGAAAGCATCATCCCTTGGACGTCATTACCCGTTCCTAACAGTTGGAAAAGTGAAAGTTTGAAGATAACAGACCAAGCTCAAGAACCGGGAGCGAGCTATAGTAAAATTGATTCAACGGATCCGAAAGGGGAACTCTCGTCGACAGAGCTAAAAAAAGTTGATCCGGAAAGTATTAACAAGATACATCGTGCTATGGAACAGGCTCATATAACCCCGACGGATGGTTCGGTGACTCTCTGGATCCCACTGAGATTTCCAGATAATTCTCCCATCACCCCTACGGTAAATCAGAGTGTAAACATACATGGAAATCCGCAAAAGAACGATCAAAAGAACGATAATGAGGCAAAATCCTCTTTAACGGCCCCTTCGTTTACTAGAAGTTCGTTGAAAATTGACGAAAGCAGAGCGCCTCATTCTGACGATAACAACGGGATGAGTCAAAGGGTGCTCCATTATCCATGGAACAGGGATCCACTTGGTTGGGCTGGCTTGTATCTGCTGACCACGTATAAAGACGTGACGAATCACGACTGCACGGAACAGCCGAACGTACGTATGGAGGGAAAACGACTCTACGGAAAGCTTCACTGTGATGAACCGGATAACGCCCATCTGGAAATGACCCTTCAACTCGATGGAAATGAAGGCCATCTGACCCTGTCAGTCAACCAACCGCTTCCGGAATTTACTACGGGATCATGGTTTGAACGGCTGAATAAATATGCCGAAAAAAATCCCGGTTTTGACTATAGTGTCACATTGCATGGAAGCCGGGATGGTCGTTTATCGCCGGAAGAACAAGAAGTTGCCATTAACGCCTGCTTCGAACGAATCCAAGCTCAGCGCGTACGGGTGACCAACAACGACGCACTGCTCGTCAGCGGCTACTGTCCGCTACTTCCCAAGGGAATCCAAATGGGAGAGCAAAATCTCAACCTACAGGCCTTAGCTCGCTATCACGGCGTGGATCAGCGGACCTACTTTGCCATCGGTTACCCCCTCGTCATGCAGGAGATGTAGGATAGAAAAAAGGTTTTCGGAAAAATTATTTTAGGCAGGAAAGGCAATAAACCTGTCGAAAAATATTCAGGTTGGACTAAAAACCTAATAAGTTTCTACATATCCAGCAGAAAATGGGAAAACCCGGAAGAAGGGGGGAGCCGCCGGCTTCCAGAACCACTACATGAAGACGGCAGAAGCAATAAGATGGAAACAAAGATAGTCGTTAACGGGGGTATCCCCCTCGTCGGAAATATTCGTGTCGGCAACGCCAAAAATGCCGTACTGCCGATTCTGATCGCCACCCTCTTGGCTGACGGCGAATCGATCATCGCCGATGTGCCGCGGTTGGCCGACGTCGATACGACCTGCGCGGTCCTCCAACATATGGGCTGCGAAGTGGCCCGTGTCGAGAACAACATCGTCGTTCGCTGCGGCAAACTGATCAGCCATGAAGCGCCTTATGAATTTGTCCGGCGCATGCGTGCCTCCTTTTTGGTCATGGGACCGTTGCTTGCCCGCCTCGGTAGGGCGAAAATCTCCTTGCCCGGTGGATGCGCCATCGGAACGCGGCCGATCAACCTGCACCTCAAAGGCCTAGAGGCAATGGGTGCCAAAGTGCGAATGGAACACGGCCATGTAGAAGCCCGGTGCCGCCGGTTACAAGGGGCCCAGATATACTTAGACTTTCCTTCCGTAGGGGCCACGGAAAACCTGATGATGGCTGCTGCTTTGGCCGACGGGCAAACGGTGATCGAAAACGCTGCCGAAGAGCCTGAAATCATCGACCTCGCCAACTACCTGAACGCCGTCGGCGCTAAGATCAAAGGGGCCGGCACACGAGTCATCAAAATCGAAGGCGTCAAACAACTGAATGGGGCAAGTTACACACCCATCCCCGACCGCATCGAAGCCGGCTCCTATATGGTCGCGGCCGCTGCCACTGGCGGAGACCTCATGGTCGACAATGTCATCATCGACCATGTCAAACCGGTCATTGCCAAGCTGAAAGAGATGGGCGTCACCGTTCAGGAAATGGAAACAAGCCTGCGTGTCAAAGCGGAACAACCCCTCCGGGCGGTGGACATCAAGACCCTCCCCTATCCCGGCTTTCCGACAGACATGCAAGCCCAGATGATGGCGTTGCTGGCAGTCAGTGAAGGGACCAGTGTCGTCACCGAGACCGTCTTCGAGAACCGCTTTATGCACGTCGATGAACTGAAACGGATGGGTGCCCAGATCAAGGTCGAAAGCCGGACCGCCGTCGTGCAAGGCGTATCAAAACTCTACGGCGCCCCAGTCAAAGCGACAGATCTGCGAGCCGGCGCGGCCCTCGTCATCGCGGCCCTTTCCGCGGAAATGTCTACAGAGATCAGCTGCGTTCACCATATAGATCGCGGGTATGACGACATCGTCGGAAAACTGCGGGCAGTAGGTGCACGAATCGACCGGTATAATGGGGGCTGTTAAGCTCAAAGAGAACTCCCCCGCTAGCGTTGACACCGCTATATTTTAGGAGCAAGAGGCAGTCGCTAGGTATCTTGAATCCCTCCTCGTCATAAACATGTAGGCGCATGGACGACGACGGGGAGGGATTTTCATGCCCGCGAGACGAAGTCGGTGGAAGCCTTGGAAACTCTACTTGCTCGGGACCATCATGACTGCTTTGCTGCTGGTTTTGGGCATTCCCTTGCTCATCCTCAAGAATCCGCAAATTCTCTTCTGGAAAACTCCACCGGAAGGACCGAAGATACAGCTACAGCAAAAAGACGGAAACATCTCGGACATTCCCATGGAAGAATACCTCGTCGGCGTGCTCTCCGGAGAAATGTCCCCGCTCGATCCCCCGGAAGCCTTAAAAGCGATGGCCGTAGCTGCTCGCGGCTACGCCTGGTACCACGCCCTAAAGGGAGATCCCATCTGTACTACTGTCCACTGCCAAGTCTGGCTCTCGCCGGAAGAGCGGCAAGAACGGTGGGGCCTGAAAACTCCC
This sequence comes from Heliobacterium chlorum, assembly GCF_014502795.1. Taxonomy (GTDB): domain Bacteria; phylum Bacillota; class Desulfitobacteriia; order Heliobacteriales; family Heliobacteriaceae; genus Heliobacterium; species Heliobacterium chlorum. The sequence continues at coordinate 111,238 of NZ_JACVHF010000006.1, read as the reverse complement.
CTCTACACCTGGCGGATCGAGCAAGCGGTCAAAGCGACGCAAGGGCAGTTCCTGCTCTATCACAGCCAGGTCATTGACGCGACCTACCACGCCGCTTGTGGCGGCCACACCGAGTCGGCTGCCGACGTCTGGGGGGCGGACATCCCCTATTTACAGAGCGTATCGTGCCCGGAAAAACCAGTCGTCAAGGAAGCCCGCTTTACCGCGGAAGAACTCGATGCCAAGTTCGGGACGACCTTAGCGGCGATGAGCCCGAAAGACCGGGCAAAAGCCCTGCAAGTCGCCGATAAAACGGCTGGCGGGCGTGTGAAGACCATCCGGATCGGTCAGACAGACCTGGAAGGAACGAAATTCCGTTCTCTGTTAGGACTCGCCTCGACAGATCTGCAGATGGAATGGGAAAAGAATCAACTGCGCATCCAAACCCGCGGATATGGGCATGCGGTCGGTCTTTGTCAAACCGGCGATATCACCATGGCTGAAGAAGGGAAGAGCTACGAAGAAATTCTTGCCCATTATTATCCGGAAACAGAGTTAAAAAAGATGTATTAGCCTTCGAATACGGCAACAATTCCCGAATATGACCGGATTTTACCGCCTAGCTTCGGCGCCCCTCGTCGTTCTTTTTTCCTCCCTCCCTCATATAATCTAACTGACTTCAGGTGAGGGAGGGCCGGGCATGCAGGAATACATCCGCAAACGAGTGATGGAGGTATCTCAGTACATATTGGATACCGCCTCTACAGTACGCCAAACGGCAACCGTCTTTGGAGTCAGCAAGAGCACCATCCACAAGGATGTAACCGAACGCCTCCCGTCCATCAATCCGGAACTGGCCGAGGAAATCAAAAACGTCCTAGAACAAAACAAGGCAGAACGGCATATCCGGGGTGGGGAAGCTACGCGAAAAAAGTATCAAGAAGCGCTGTAGGCAACCTCATCGCGCCAATTGTGCTTGTCGCAAAAATTTCATTCCCAGTTCCCCTTGGCTGCATGTATTCGACAGGGTATACTGTATTTGACATAGAAACTCGAAATTTTGTCGCAGACTAGGGGGACGGCGCGTGTTTGGGTTAAACGTGGATATTGGGATTGATTTGGGAACAGCCAGCGTGCTGGTTTTTGTAAAGGGAAAAGGCATCGTGCTCATGGAGCCATCAGTGGTGGCCATCAACAAGGATACAGGTTCCATCATTGCCGTCGGGGAAGAAGCACGGCGGATGCTCGGCCGGACACCGGGCAATATCGTCGCCATCCGGCCCCTGCGGGACGGAGTCATCGCCGACTATGACGTAACCGAACGGATGCTGCGCTATTTCATCACGAAAGCGTGCGGCAAGTCTTTCTTTTTTAAACCGCGGGTGATGGTCTGCATCCCCTCCGGCGTAACTGGCGTCGAAGAGCGGGCCGTACGGCAAGCGGCACTGCAAGCCGGTGCGCGGCAGGCTTATCTCATCGAAGAACCCCTAGCAGCGGCGTTAGGGGCCGGCCTGGACATCTCGGAAGCCTCCGGCTCGATGGTCGTGGACATCGGCGGCGGCACCACCGACATCGCTGTCCTCTCGCTGGGCGGCATCGTCTGCTCCAAATCGCTCCGCGTTGGTGGGGACAAGTTCGATGAAGCCATCGTCCGTTACATCCGGAAAGAACACTCCCTCATGATCGGTGAGCGGACTGCAGAAGAACTGAAGATCAAAATTGGCACCGCCTACCCGCAAGGACGAAAAGGCGAAGAATACGCCGAGATCCGTGGACGGGACCTTGTCAGCGGCTTACCGAAAACCGTCCGGGTATCGACGATGGAAACATACCGGGCCATGCAGGAAAACATCGAAGCCGTCGTCAGCGGCGTCAAAGAGGTCCTCGAACGGACTCCACCGGAGCTGTCGGCCGACATCATGAACAAAGGCATCGTCATGACCGGCGGCGGATCCTTGCTCAACGGACTAGATACACTCATCTCCAAAGAAACCCGGCTGCCGGTACATGTAGCGGACGATGCCATCTCCTGCGTCGCATTAGGGACAGGCCTGGCATTAGGCATGCTTAACTACCTGCAAAAGAACACGATCCTATCGAAAAAAGTGATGTAGCACATAATCCAGTACAAACCATAAAACAATAGAGTAAACTGTGCCATCGGAGAGGCTTTGTAAAAGCGCACCATCTCCGACGGGGCTCTAGAGGAAGTGGGTTTGTATTGCGGAAAAAGGTTCGAAAAGCCATTATCCCGGCCGCTGGGCTGGGGACGCGGTTTCTTCCCGCGACAAAGGCGCAGCCGAAAGAGATGCTGCCCATCATTGATAAGCCGACGATCCAATTCATCATCGAAGAGGCCATTTCGGCTGGCATCGAAGATATCCTGATCGTCACCGGGCGGAATAAACGGGCCATCGAAGATCACTTTGACCGTTCCGTTGAGTTGGAAGTTTTTCTGGAAGACCGACAAAAGTGGGAACTGCTCGATACGGTCCGCCAGATCGGCAGCTTGGCCGATATCCATTATGTACGGCAAAAAGAACCGCTTGGGCTCGGACACGCCATCAACTGCGCTCGTTCCTTTATCGGCGATGAACCCTTTGCCGTCCTCTTGGGCGATGATGTGATTCACGCCAATAAACCTTGTATCGGACAACTGATCGACGCCTACCACCAGGTGAAAGGAACCGTCGTCGGCGTGCAACCGGTCCCCAGAGAACAGAGCCGCCGCTACGGCATCGTCTCCCTCGAAGCGGAAATAGCGCCAAACACGTGGAAGCTCAACTCCATCGTGGAAAAGCCCGATCCTGAGCGTGCACCTTCTGATCTAGCGGTGATGGGCCGGTACGTCATTGAACCGGACGTCTTCGATATCTTGGAAAACCAGGCTCCCGGTAAGGGCGGCGAAATTCAACTGACCGATGCGCTCTACGGCTTGCACTCACAACTCAAGCGCGGCCTCTACGCTTACATTTTCGAGGGCACTCGATATGATGTAGGGGATCGTCTCGGCTATCTGAAAGCGACAGTGGATTTTGCGCTGCGCCGGGACGATTTGGCCGAAGAGTTTCTTACCTATCTCAAAGAGGTCTTACAACGCCGGGGTTAAACCCCCGGTTTTTTTATTTTTTACAAATGAAAGGACTTTTTCCCTAAAGATTTTGGCTGCGTTTGACGATATAATAAGACGTGACTACATGTCGCTATACATACTGTTTTGCAGATTGTGATTCTTGAGCCTGAATCCATTCGATAGATCAAATCATTGGACCAGACGTACAAGGGCAAATACGGAGGTGAATCATCCCTCAATGATTCGTGGCTTATACACATCAGCGTCGGGAATGCTCGTCCAGCAGACGAACCAGGACGTAATCGCGAACAACCTCGCTAACGTCAATACTCCCTCCTACAAAAAAGATATGGCCGTCTTCCGTGCTTTTCCGGAAATGCTCATTCGGCGGATGGCCGACTTCAGCCCCCCTGAACCGGGTCAGACGGAAAAAAATCCGGTCATCGGCCGGCTCGGCACAGGGGCTACCCCGGACGGGATTATGACAGACTTCTCCTATTCAGGGGTACGAGTGACCGATAATCCTACCGACTTGGCTCTCAACGGTAAAGGATATTTTGTCGTCAATACACCCGATGGGGAGCGCTACACCCGTAACGGTCAATTTTCAGTCCGAGCCGACGGAACCGTAGTATCCCCCGACGGCTATCAGCTTCTTGGGCAAAAGGGTCCCATCGTTGTCCCGGCTAATGCGAAAATTCACGTTGATGCGAATGGCCGCATTTTTAACGGCGACCAAGAACTAGACCAGTTGCGCATCATGGGTTTTGACGAACCAGTGGCCGGACAGGAGCCGATTCTTGAGAAACAAGGTGACAGCCTCTTTCGTTTATCGGGTCAACAGCAAGGCAACGGAACACTTCGGGAGATGACTGCCGGAGAAACGGAAGTGAAATCAGGCAGTCTTGAACTGGCCAATGTCAACGTAGTTCAAGAAATGGTCCAGATGATTAGTGCCGCTCGTGCCTACGAGGCGAACCAAAAAGCCATCCAAGCCCAGGATGGGACCTTGGATAAAGCTTGCGGGGAATTAGGAAGAGCATAATTGAGATAACGGTAGTAAATGTAGAGATAGAACCTTGCGAACTGTAAACGAACTAAGTGGAACTCTATAACGAATCAGAGAGGTGAACCATCGTGATTCGAGCCATGTACTCAGCAGCCACGGGGATGAAGGCCCAACAGCTGAATATGGACACCATCGCCAACAACCTGGCCAACGTAAATACATACGGATACAAAAAGAACCGTGCTGAATTTCAGGATCTCTTATATACCAACCTGCGTGCGGCGACGGCAGAAGTGCCGACAGGGATGCTCGTCGGATCCGGTGTCCGTCCTAGTTCCATCACTACGATTGCAACCAACGGAAACATGATTCAGACAGAGAACCCAAGCGATATGGCCATCATGGGGGAAGGGTATTTTCGTCTGACGAACCCAACGAATGCCGATCGGCCCTTTTATACCCGGGATGGCAGCTTCAAAATTGATAGTGAAGGCTATATGACCAATGCGGACGGATATCGCCTCGACGGTATAGACCCGTTCCCTGAAGGGGCGACGAACATCGATATTAATTCTGATGGACGAATCACCTATCAGAACGCCGAAGGAACTCGAGAAGAGCTGGGGCAACTCCAGATTTATACCTTTACGAACGCGGCTGGTTTGAACCGCGAGGGTCGGAACCTGCTTACCCAAACTGCCGCATCAGGCGACGCGATCGAAGGAATCCCAGGAGAAGAAGGAAGAGGCACCATTGCTCAGCGCTACCTGGAATCGTCAAACGTTCAGGTTGTCGAAGAAATGGTAGCCCTCATCGCGGCTCAGCGGGCCTACGAGGTTAACACCAAATCAATCCAAACCTCCGATGAAATGCTAGGGCAGGCGAACAATTTAAAACGGTAATGTCGAGCGTTGCCACTGCTGCCACCGAGACAGCAGTGGCTTTTACTTATCTGAAATCTAAAAACGTGACCCAGTAGGGGTCACGCTTAGCCACTTTTTTTGTAAACTGTTAACTATAGCGGAAGAAACAAAAACAGGAGGATAATAGAGCTTTTCATAGAAGGATTCTTACTAATCCTCGATAAATCTTTTTAAGATACCATAGAAAATCTTCGAAAATAAAGATAACGAAAACTGTGCCGGTTGTCCGGGGGGGTATTGATGTTGAGACAGCATATGCAAAAACTTCATAAGGCAATAGCGACGTTTCTGCTATTGGTAATGGTTCTTACCATGTTCCCCTTTACGATGTGGGTGGGAGGGATTCAAAAAGCGGAAGCTGCCAGCTTTACCATTCAAGAGATTTCCTACATATACGATGGGCAATCAGTACCCATGTTAATGATCAAAACCGATTTAACAAGTCTTAAAGGTTATGTCATCGATTTTATTGGGCCAAACACTATTCCTTCCCAAACTATTACTGAAGCAACGGGGTTAGTAACAGTACCCTTACCGTCATCTGCCATTAATGCTACTGGGAAGTATACTGTGCACATCTATAATCCAAGCAACGGCAATAGCGCTACGGCAACTGACGCCATTTCCTTCGGTGCTCCTTTTACCGTCACCAAAGTAGATAAATACAATATTGACATGAGTGCGGGTTCCCCCAACCCGGCTACATTGAACTTAACCGGTTCCGGTTTTAAATTAGCTAGCGGCGACTATGGAACATTGTCAAGCTATATGGTGGTTGTTGGGAATGTACAAGTACCGATAGATAAAGACGGAGCGAATGTAACCAATACACAGATCACCTTCTCTACACCCGCAGCATCGGGCTTACAGAAGTCATACCTCGTATCCGAATTTACACGAACAACCGCAGAGAATACCAAGGTGAAAATGACGTTTCAACAAAGTTTTGGGCCCCTCAACTTTCATATCGGCGGTGGAAACACGGAGCCTGTCATTCATAACACCTATAACATTTTCCCTTATTCTTCAACAGGAACAGATCCATCATGGGTCCCAAAAACTAAAGATGATCTGAAGAATTTACTGTTAAGCATCATTGGCACAACCGGAGCAACCATTCCATCAGATATGTTGCCAGAGGGTACATTAGATACTGTCAACATTAAAGACCAGTTCGGCGACCCCGGTTACAAAGTTATCATCGTCGGGAAAAACTTTAAGACAAAAAACGTGCTAACGAGTCAACCTATAAAAGTTCAGATTGACGGCGTTGATTGTCCCCTCGTTTTCGACGATGAAGTACTAATGCCCCTCGCAGGACTTACTGATAGCAGTTCCGATGCTTTGCAAGCCATCGCAGTAAGCTTACCGACCGAGTTAGGCGAACAATGGGAGACAAAAGCGAAGCCGAAGTTTTTTGGTTCGGTCACGATTGTAAACAATGCGGGATTGGCATATACGGCTAACAGTTCTTACAGCTTTATCAATGAACCCTACGATCTAAAAATCGAGGGAGATAAATCGGCATATGTAGATGGCGGCGATCCCTTAACTGGCGGCAACGAAAAAATCGTAATCATCGAAGATGCCAATCAGAAACTTACCCAAGATAAGTACGTGCGAAATACGTTCCAGAATCTACCCAACTATCCAGTTGTCTACTTTCGCGATCAACCGGGAAAAACGATTTATAATGTAGACAAAGACGCAGACCCAACTCTTTATCAGAAGTTAGATTTCTCCGCTGAAGAACTTGCAGCAGATCCCAATATCCGAAATAAAAAGATCAAAGTACTCGTACCAGCTAACAACCCCGGATATACCGACATCAAACTAGTCACGAGGTACGGTACAGGAACGGTAAAAAACTTTCTGTACCTGCCTCGGGAAAGTAGCCCGGAATTATTCGGCATTTTTTCTCCGGAAAAAGCTTATGACTCAAGTTTTGATCCCGAACTTCCGGGGCACCAAGACGACTATGCGACGACAGATCAAGATAATCTGGGAAATGTAGCTACAGATACATTCAATGGCTGGATTCGTAAAACCCCGAGAAACGTACCTGTAAAAACCGTCCTCGTAGGGCGAGATTTCCACGAGGGATGCACTGTATACGTTGGAGAAACAGCACTGCCCGCTTCTGCCGTCGTTTTGAAAGACAGTCGCCGGCTCGAAGTGACCATGCCTGCTTGGCAAACGCCGGGCAACTATCGCATTAAGGTAATCAACAAGGATGGCGGAACCACAACGAAAGATATCAAATTTCGCTATAAGAGTTTGCCGAAGATTACTGCAGTAAACCCAGCCCGGGTCTCTCAATTCGGCGGAAACATCGTACAGTTAGTTGGCCAAGACTATATGTCAGAAGTCATCGCCGGAAAACTCACGTATCCAAAAATTAGAATTTACTACGACAACGACAAAAGTGCCTTCGAAGAGATCGAACAACCCGATGATATTGTGGACTACAACTATGTCATCCAGTTGTACTCAGACAAGGACTTGCGGTTCGGCATTCCGACAAATCCCTCTCCCTTTTTCAAAAATGGCGTATCTTCAGAAGCGATCGTTGAGATCACTAACCCCGACGGACAAACGGCCGAGTTTAAAGACGGATTTGAAATCCGCGACCCCAATCTCGACCCGCAAATTGACAGCGTGATCCCCAACCGAGTGACTCGGGATGGAAATATTGAAGTCCTGATCAAAGGTAAAGACTTCGATGAAGACGCCACCGTCTATTTCGACATGACAAAACTAAGCGCTGACAAAGTGATACGGGCTAGTTCCACAGAACTTCGAGTTATCGTACCCGCGGTTAAAGAAATCTACCCCTTTAAAGATGACAGTAGTCGTGTCGGTATCAACATTCCCATTCGCGTCGTCAACCCCTATGACGGGAGTTCAGCCTTATATACTGACTTCCAATATAAAAATACCTTTAGTCACCCCGGAATTAACGCCGTAACCCCGCCGTCAGGTGATGTTAAGGGTGGAACACTGGTAACTATTACTGGCAGTGATTTTAAAGCCAATACGGGCTATGGAAAACCACTTCCCAGTCACCCCGCCGATCCATCAGATGCCCTCGATCCTGGTGATAGACAGACAACTCCGGGCGAGTATACAAAAGTTTATTTCGGTCCCTTCGAACAACCGGCCCATAGGGTAACCAGTAACACAATTGAGGTGTTCACCCCTCCTGGTGAACTGGGCACCTACGATGTGCGAGTTGTCAACCCTGACGGAGCAGTCGCACTGCTGAAAAACGCCTATACGTACAAAATGGTTGACAGCGCTCCCCACATCTTGAGCGTGACACCACAAATCGGCCCGATCCAGGGAGGCACCTCAGTCACAATCAAAGCCAGTGATGTCCGCACGAATGCAAAAGTGTACTTCGGTGGAAAAGAAGCCACTATTATTCAGGTAGTTGCTACAGGAGAAACTGATTCCACCAACTCGGAACCGATTAAATTGATCTATGTTAAAACACCGACTAACTCTCAAGGGTGGAAACGGGTAACCTTGACAAACCCCGATGGCGGTACCGTATCGACGGGACCAAAAGGCTACTATTTCATTCCCCCAGGAAGTTCACCAACAATCACCTCGATTACACCTAAATCAGGTCCCTCTATCGGCGGAACCACAGTTGTCATCAAGGGAACTGACTTTCGCAAAACCATCAAGAGTTATCCGCCTGATCTTGTCGACATCTATACAGAAATCTACGGCCCATTAGGGCCGGATGAAGTAAAAACCGTACTTCCTACAGTTACGTTTGGCGGGGTACCCGTACCGCCGGAACAAGTATTCTACCAGGACGATCAGACCTTAGAGGTTGTCACTCCAGTGAATAAGGCCGGTGCGAAAGATGTTACCGTCACCAACTGGGACTTTGGCTCGGTTACTGTTGCGAACGGCTTTACTTACATTGGGGCTTCTCCGGTCATCGAAAGCATCAGTCCCTGTGGTGCCGATATAAATGATTTACCCCGGCCATCTATCCTCATCGCCGGAACCGACCTCTACAACGACGGAACAGGCTTGATCGTCCGTTTTGGAGAGAGCACTCGGCAGCCCGCGAGCGGACCTTATGACGTGACCAAGACCCAACTAGGTATGAGCGATTCCGGAGTTCCCATTCCCCTTCCGGATAGCAAGCCTGGTGTTGAAACGGTGACCTATGACTCTACCACAAAGCGGGGCGTATACCGAGTCACGGTTCCGAATCTAGAGGGACTTTACAACGGAATCGATCCCTACAGTGATACGAATAAAATTAAAATCACCATCTATAACCCCGATGGTCAGGAAATTCAATGGTCTGGAAGATTCCGGCTCTTTGACAATGAATCAGGTCCCCAAATCCTATCGATCACTCCCGATACTGCCTCCGCCAAAGGCGGAAAAGCTGTTCGCATCAAAATGACCAATCTGCTCATTGATTGGAACAAAAAACAGCAATGGCCCTATTTCGTCTTCGGCGGCATCCGGGTTATGCCCAACGACGCAACAGGAATCAATTACCCTGCGGATCCCAACAAAGACCTGACGAACGAACCAGTGCGACTGATTACCCCCGGCAACAGTACAACCGATGAGTGGGAGTGGGAAGTCATCGTCCCCGAATATCCTTGGCCGAATGATGATGACCATAAGAATCTCACTCAACTCCCCGTCGATGTTATGGCTGTCGACCGGCTATGGTGCACCAGTGGGACGGCTGATTCCAAATTTATCTACACCCGCCCCGCCGGCGGCCTGGAACTGCTGTCAGTGACGCCGGATAAGTCCCCGGTCGAAGGGAACATCACTGCCGTCATTACAGCCGCCATCAACAGTAACTCCAAAGGATTTAATAACAACGGCGGAATGCCCCGCGTCGAGTTTGGCGGCGTTGAAGCTGGGGTGCTCAGCCTCACACCGACCGAACTGACCGTCCAAGTGCCGGCCCATGAAGCGGGGAAAGTAGATATCTCCGTTACCAATCCCGACGGTTCGGAAGGTATCCTAGCTCAAAAGTTCACTTATACGAAAATGCCCCTCATCGAATCGATCCGTCCTGCCTCAGGCCCTGTATCGGGAGGCACCGAAGTGAGCATTACTGGACGCGGTTTTGCTCAAGGCGCGAAAGTTTCCTTCGGTTCCGGTCAAGCAACAGTGAAATCGGTGAGCGACACCGAAATTAAACTGGTTACACCAGCAGGACCGGCAATCCCCACCGGAGAAAACCGCATTCCTGTTGATGTCACCGTGACTAATACTGACGGGAGCGCCCACACTTACGCAAAAGGATTCACCTACTATAAGGATGAGGGTCAACCTACAGAAGCACCACTCATCGTCGCCAAGGCAATCAATGAAAATACAGTTCGGGTTACCTGGAGCCCCATTAACATGGCGAAAGCCTACGAGGTGGAAGTGTCGGAAGGTGGCCGGGGTAATTTTCGGCTATACGAAGTCATTGATAAAGACCACTTGCAAAACGGGCAAATCTACGTGCTCGTCAAAGGGTTAAGCGGTGACACCAAATACTGGTTCCGTGTTCGGGCTATCTCCTCGTTAGGTCCTGGGCCATACTCAGATGCCGTCTCAGCCGACACGGGCAGCAATAATGGCTGGAAAGGCTTTGAGCAACCTGATAACGAAGCCGTCACCATACCAGGCGGTGCGAAACTCGTTATCCATAAAGGACCGCCGGAAAAATATTATGATCTTCGCACCGGGACCATGGGCAGTGCCGCCAAAAAAGCAATTGCCTTCAGTCCTGATGCGCAAGGGTTTAGTAGCCCCGTACTCCTCGACAGTGGTGATTGGAAGGTGCTGATTCCGCCTCTAGCACTTCGCTACAATTCGAATCCGCTGACCGACGCTTATGCGACAGTCTTCGTAACCCCTGTTACGGGCCGGGAGAAAGAACAAGTACTCATGGCCAACCGTTACAAGCGTCCTATCTCCCCCATCTATGAGTTCAAACTGACTTTCGACAAAGACAGCCAGTCCTCCACCCCGGCGGTCTACGCCCAAGCAGTGACGTTGACCTTGAACTATCAAGCCACCGTACCGACCCAGCGGGCTGCCATGTACTATTATGACGGCATGAATCGTGCCTGGACCAAAGTAGACGGATACACAGACAACGTGGCTGTATCAGCGGCAATCACCCGTGCTGGATATTACGCTGTCTTCCCTGAATAAACCAAAAGGATGGAACTGCCATGTTCAGGAAAACATTTTGGCAAACTTTTACCGCTTCGATCCTATCGACGGCCTTGACTCTCACAGCAGCTTTAACACCAGGGGCGGGATGGGCAGCAGTTGCTGTCCTTCCTCCTGAAATAAAGGGAGTGCCTTATGCGCAAAGCCTAGTGACAAACGGAACCTTTAATGACAGCCGGGGGCACTGGGCCGAAGAATATCTATTTGCAGCCGGGGTAAACGGCTTGCTCCGGCCAGATCCGGATGGCAGGATTCGTCCCGATGAACTCCTCAACAAGCGCGACGGCCTGTTGGCCGTTGCTGCCTTAGCGGGGTGGATGCAAAACGTTCAAACGCCGGGCGGCAACGGTACGAACCAGCGCGCCGCTCCATCGACGGGAAGCTGGGAGACATGGGGGAATCGTGTTCTTACTCTCGCCGCCCAAAAAGGATTTTTTCCGAATCAAACGGCAGGATCGAACAATCCCGGAACCGTCCGGGGAGTCAAGCTAGACGATCCTGTAACCAAAGAAGAACTAGCTTTATGGATCGCCAAGGCACTTCCGTTACAGCCCGTCTACGGAAGTGCCCAATCTCGTACATATATGTTCTACGACTGGAACCAAATGAAAGCAGACAACGTCCCATGGATGGAGGCCGTATTGCAACAAAATCTCCTTAACGGAGATGGCGCCTATTTATACCCTCAGCGGGCACTGACACGTGCCGAGGCGGCGGCCGTTCTCACCCGGGCATTAAAACCAGCCCGTCAACTGCAAAACCGCCCGGTCATCTCGGCAAGCGTCACCGATATCGATCAAATCTCATCCAGTTCCGGTCTCCCAGGACAAAAACGTATTCATATTATCGGTCCCAACGGTGAAAAGTCAGCCCTGCTACTCGGTAGTCCTGACCCGGACAATCCCTTTGGAACAAATGTAGCCGTGTGGAAAGTAGGACCCACCGACGGCCAAGCTTTATCTCCCGGCGATCAAATTGAACTATATCCTTTAGAATCCTCCGCTGGAAGCACAACCTCTGCGATAAGTCAAAATTCAACCTTCCCTACTTCGTTAACGGCATACTATGTACGTGTATTACCTACTACCACAACCATAGAAGGGACTTTGATCCACTACGACTCCTCAAATGGACAAATGGTGATCCAGGATGCTTGGGGGAATCTACGCACTGCCCAGATAATGCCGGGGGCAGTTGCTTGGATCAGCGGCGTCCAGCGACCACTAACGGATATTCCCGGTGGAACCTATATCGTTGGTCGAGGATCCGGCAATGGCCTCACCTCTGTCACAGCGGATTTACCCGTTGCGGAGCCGGGAGCTATCGTACCGGAAAGCCTGATTCAACAAGGAAAGGTGCGGGAAATTACCAATGACTCTATTCGGATCGCAGACGGGCAGGGACGAGAAGGTGCTTACTCGCTTGCATCCGATTATGTCGTCCGGGTCGGCCGCGAATTGGGAAGTATTGACGATGTAGAAATCGGCGACCCTGTCACCCTTCGTTTTTCCGATTATCTAGGCAAACAGGTAGCGGCCATTGAAATCCCGACATTAAACCGGCAGGTTGAAGGGGTCTATCTGGGTGACGTGAGCGCCATCAATCCCGTCACCGGATGGGTTACCTTACGGAGCTTAAAAAAGTTTGACAGCGGCACATGGTCAAATGTGGATGTCAGCAAACAGGTTAAACTCGACAACCTCGATACGGTCACCATCAATGGCCGTACCGTCAATAAAAGCCAGTTCCAACGCTTCGGCCGGGGTCAGCAAATCATCTTCAGTGCCGCCGATGGGTTTGATGGCTTATCTGCTACCCGGGTAGCGGTAATCGACAGCGGTTCTGAATTGGAGTCATTCAACGATCGTGTGGACCGTATCGATATTCCAGGCAACTCTCTTAAACTTGACGTCGATGGCAGCTATCTAGCGATCGATCCGGGAACCATCGTCATCCGAAATGGACGCCTTACCGACTTGCGTGACCTCAAAGAAGGCGACCCCATCTTAGCCTACGCAGACACCTCGTCTAGCGGCTACCGGGCCGCCTTGATCACCGTAGACAAAGACCTCATACAGGAGACAGATAACAAAGACGGCTTGGTACAGGGAACTGTAAAAGACTTTGATGAAGACGGATATCTGGATCTTAACTTCTACAGCCGTTATCGTGACAACCAGTGGGAGCGCTTTAGCGGCAGTTCCAGCACTTTTACCCTGAAACCAGCCCGCGATACAATCATCTACGATTACCGAAGTGGTCTTTCAGGTACGAAAGTCCCCGTACGCGATTTCCTATCCCAAGGTCCTGCTGGCGAATACGATAAGGACTTTCTGTATGCCTTTGTTCAAAACGGTCGTCCACTGGCCATTTCTATCTTCTCAAGCGGCCCATCGACCGATCAGGCTCCCCAGGAACGGACCACTTTGGCTCGGGTTACTGATATCAATACGGACAGTAAAACGCTGACCCTTGAGGCCGTTCGAGACTGGTCCGACAGTAGTCGACGTTGGCTCCCCAATCCGATTAGTCTAAGCGTCCTAGCCGATAAAGCTATTGTCATCGACAGCCGTAAGATCAGCGATTTAGAGAACCTGCGCAAGGGAGATACCTGCTTAATAATCCGCAAAGAACCACGCTCCGGCGAATCGCCTGACCGCATCGCCTACTTTATCTTCAAACAATAAACCTTTGCGACGCAAGGAGGTATTTACCTTGAAACGCTGTCTTAGCGCGGTGCTTCTCTTTCTAATGGCCCTATGGACACCGGCAGCGGCCTTCGCCGAATCGAGTCACCTAACGATTGAAGGCGGCGGAGCCAATGAATATGATTATCAGGAATACGTATTTCTCTCCGGTAAGCCCATTCTTTTTACAGGAACCTTTAAAGTAACCGTCTCATCTAGCGGGGATACGACGACCACGAAGATTACCTACACTTTAAAAGACAAGGACACAGGCCTCGACAAATTAAGCCGCAGTCTCACTTTTTTAGAAAAGAAAGCGGACCAGCCGGAAATGGGGCAAACCGTTCGCACCAGCCAAGTCGATAAATTCAGCGAATCAGCAACGATCAACGATGTAAAGTATCAACTAGTCGACTACCGGCAGAGTAAATCCGTAGTCATCGATAAGCACCCCGCCGTAAATTACTACAGCGGTAACTGGGAAGGCCGAAAGATCTATCAAGTCGAAAAGGATCAAGGCCGACTCACCGTCGATATCTCCGGCACGACTGTCGGCTACGACCATAACTGGGGACGGTCCGAGACCCAACGGATGACCCAAACGCTTTCCTACGAACCGCTTAAAGAAACAGTCACCGGAAACACGCCTTCTATCAATTGGGATGGTCAAGTCGACTATACCATCAATCTCTCTACCGATCGGGAGATGAGCTATCACGAAAACGAACCGGTAGACATCAGCTTCAGCGGCGGCTACCTCCTTGACGAAGAGGGGAGTACGGCTGTTCTGGCCCGTTACGACCTCCCCTATGCGTCTTCAGACGGAACCATCACAAAAAATTCACGGCGTGACCAAGACACGCTGTCACTAAACTTGAAGACAGCACCGAAAGTTCAACGACTTTACGTACCGGCCTATCAAGACACTCGCGGGCACTGGGCAGAAGCTGACATCGCTAGACTCGCCGGGGTAAAAGCGTGGGGCAATGCTACGGGTTATTTCGGCCCAGGGCAGCCCATTACGCGTATGGATTTTGCCACCGCTTTTGTCAATGCACTAGGCATCCTATCAACGGACGGACCGGCCGGAAATATTGCTTATACGGCGGGCTATCCCAACCTGCCGGAGCCGGGGCAAAAAAGTACAGGTAGTCGCAGTGGAGGCACCGGATATAACGGAGCAACAGGTATACCGAGAAACAAGAAAGTTCCGCCGGAACAACCACCTTTTTCAGACATTAGCCCGCAAAAACCGGGATATGCCGAGGTAAAGGCAGCCTTCGAAAGCAACCTCATGCAGGGCGTTAGTCCTAGCCGTTTTGATCCCTATGGACTGATGACCCGGGAACAGGCGGCGACATTGATCGTTCGTGGACTAGGATTGGAAACGTTAGCCCCATCGGGGAGCGTTTACTTACCGTACTATGATGATGGGCAAATCAGCCCGTGGGCACGCGACTCTATCTATGTGGCACAGCGATTGGGGATACTGTCCGGCGATGCTTACGGCGCCTTCCGACCACAGGATCTGCTATCCCGGGCCGAAGCGGCCAGCCTGCTCATGAAGTCGATCGATTTCCTCCAAAGAGATCTAAAACGGGATTACCGAGATCGCCTGCTTAACTTGCATTAACCTCAAATTCTCATCGGGAGGTGACTACTTTCATGAGCCAAACCCGTTTACCATGGAGAAAGTTTCTTTTCCTCACGGCGACGGTCTGTATTTTTCTGGGGCTCTCTATGCCGGCCTGGGCACTGACAGAGACGCACAGTATTGATCTTGGAACCAATAATTATGGCATCCGTCCCACCATAACGATCACATTTGATAAGACGATAAAAACCACGTCAGCCATCAACGCGATCCAGTTCAAACCGCAGACGGATGGCGGCACCACTGTTACGGCCAGTGTCGAATCCCCGGGTGACGATAAACTGCGGATTACGCCCGTCAGTGGACAGAATTTAAGCTACGGTACCCAATATAAACTGACCGTACCCCGCACTGCTTTAGCCGATAAAAGTGATGCAACCAACGTGTTGACGGACGATATCGAGATTACCTTCACCACTATCGCTCTCACTGACAGCGCTTTTACACCGAAAAACCTCACCTATCGTGTTACCGGACCTAGTTCAGTTGAGTGGACATGGACATACAGCGGTGGACCGGTAACCGGTTTTAAGCTTTACGCAGGCAACGATAATACGGGTAGCTTTATAAATAGTTCCCAGGGAACGAGCAACTTAAAAATAACTGAAGGAAATCTAGTGGATGGGAACAGCTATACTCGTACTTTGTATGCCTACAACGGAACAAACTACAGCAGCAAATCCAATACAGTGAACTTCACTTTTAACTCCTTGGCTCCGCCGCTCGACTTTAAGGCGGACCCGCAAAGCATCACCAGCCGTGAAATTCTCTGGACGTGGACCGATAACGCCTACGGAGAGACGGGCTATAACATCTACGATTATGATACGGATGATCTTATCGGACGGGTGGAAGCGGGCCGAACGAGTTTCCAGGAAAGCGGACTCGAACGGAATCATACCTATCGTCGTTATGTTCGGGCTTACCGAGCGGGTGACGGGACTACAACGTCGAAAGAGGGGGACAAATCGATCTATGCCTCGGCTCGGACCGACGATTCCGATAGCAGCAGCGGGTCGAATAGCTCTAGCTCTGATCGCTCTCGCATAGCCGATGCACTTCAATACGCCTTAGATAATGCTGTCTCAGCCTCAGACGTAGTGATTATCGACCCCTCTGATGTAGACGACGATAAGGACTATGTCGTTATGACAGAGAAAAATCGATACGTCGCCTTCACCAGCGATGCGCTTGATGATTATGGAGAGGGGCGCGTACGAATCTCAACCTCTGATGTCGAACTAAAAATACCGGCTAAACTTCTAGACCGCAGTGATGATTCCGGCGGTATGGCGGTGGGTCTTCGAGAGTATGTGGACAATACAAGTGCCCCAACCGGCAAGCTTCGTGTCGGTACGGCTTACGAATTTGATTTAATTCGTTACTCTGATTACACCAATAAAGGTTATACCGAGAACGAGTTTGACGATGATGATGAGGATGTCATCATCACCTTCTACTATGATTATTGGCGAACGAGCAATCCCCAGTCACTAAAAATCTACACGATGGAGAACGGGAATTGGGCGGAATTGCCAAGCTCTGTGAATACGGCGGATCGGGCGGTAACCGCAAAGGTTAATCACTTTAGCCGGTTCGCATTGTTTGAGACTCCTACAGGCGCAAGCGGTCTGGTTCCGGGAACTTCTACCATACCCTACCCAGGTGCGTATGGGTACCCGGGTTTTAATACGAATTTACCCACTCCGGCAGGATATCCTCCCGGTTTTGGGCCAGGGTACGGAGCAGGTTTTAATGATACTAAACCCGGATATAATCCGTCTCAATACTCATCTCCGGTGACAAATGCCTATTCAAATTATGGAGGTATAGCATATACCCAAGGTGCCTATTCCGGGGGAGCGAATACCTCCTTTATCGACATTACCGGACACTGGGCTCGTTCCCAGATTGAAACACTGGCAGGAAAGGGAATCCTCAGCGGAACAGCTCCGCGCATGTTTGAACCCGACAAAGCTGTGACAAGAGCGGAATTTCTGACTATGCTGATGCGCACTCAGGGGAGCCAGGATCTCTTACCAAGCTCGCTGCCGTTCCAAGATGTACGCGCCGATGACTGGTTTGCCCCCTCTTTACGCCAAGCCCTTCAACGCCGTATCATCCTAACAGGGGACCAACATTTTCGACCGTACGATCCCATTACGCGCCAAGACATGGCAGCCTGGGTTGGACGTAGTTTAAGCGGGCGTATGGCTTTCGGAACCAGCATAGACCCGACTAGCTTTAAAGATTGGCAGTCGGTCAACCAGAATTTACGAGACTCCGTTGCGTCGGCCGTTCGTGGAAATCTGATTCACGGGAGACCTGATGGAAGTTTTGATCCGCTAGGCAGTACCACCCGTGCAGAAGCAGCTACCGTAATTTATTCTTTTTTAACATCTGTGCGCTAATATACAAAACCAGAGGGGAGTCGAAAGCAACAAATTCGACATTCTGGGGACAAGTTCAAGAAGCTTTGTTGGCAACCAGAGACCAATCGTGTTAAAATACGGCTAGATTTGGCTCTAGTGGCCGGGGGAAGGGATTTCGTGGCGACGATTGTGCTTTCCGGTTATTTCGGATATGACAATGCTGGTGATGAAGCATTGCTAAAAGCTATGGTCCTAACCTTGCGACGTTTACGTCCCGAGGTGCATATCGTCGTCCTATCCGGAAACCCGGCGGTAACTCGGCGATTGCACCAAGTAGAGGCCGTATACCGCTATAATCCGGTTACGGTCCTCGTGGCTCTTTCTCAGGCTGATCTCGTCATCAGCGGAGGAGGGAGCCTATTACAGGATGTGACAGGGTTATTGACCATCCCTTACTATTTGCTAGTCGTATTAATTGCAAAGCTGCTTGGACGAAAAGTGATGTTCTATGCACAAGGGATAGGGCCGGTGCGTAGATCCTTTGGAAAATACCTTATTAAAAAAATAGCCAATATGGTTCAACTTATCACACTACGAGACTCTCATTCCAAGGGACGATTAAAGGAGTGGGGGGTCAATCGACCTCCTTTGTATGTAACCGCCGATCCCGTCTTTGCCCTTTACCAAGGCAAAACCGAGGCAAGTGCGAAAGAACACAAACAAGCGGTTTTTTGTGTTCGACGTTGGCCGTCCTTTTCGGAAATGGAAATCTCAATTCTCGAAGTTGCAAAATTTTTACTCGCTGAAGGTTGGAAAATCAGTTTCTTACCTATGCATGTCCACGAAGACACAGAGTACAGTATAAAACTAGTGCAACAGTTGTCTCATCCACAGGCAACAGTAAATACGACGGCTTCGGACTTTGAACAAGCCATTGATGTGATTGGTGATGCTGACTTACTCATCGGAGTACGGTTACATGCCCTGATTTTTGGGACCATGCAGGGTGTCCCCGTTGTGGGCATCGCGTACGATCCCAAGGTGAGAGACTTTCTGCGGGAGATTGAGCTTCCCTCCTTCGGAGACGGAGTGCCATTAAACCCGCATGCTTTAATCGGTGAAGTGAAGCGGATTCTAGCCAATCATGATGCTGAACGAGAAAAATCTCGCCGATGGGCAGAGCAAATGCGAGTGCGTTCTGAAAGAAATGCGGTGTTAGCGCTGGAACTATTGCAATCGGGAGAAGCATTTTCCGAAAAAAACAATCATGGGATGGATCGTGCGTGAATCGACAAGAGAATCAACCCCAAAAAGTCTATATACTCGGATCTCCTGTTGATGTGCTGGACATGTCATCGGCCTTAGCAAAAGTGGAGAATCTCGTTGAAAAAGGCGGGAACCACCAAGTCGTAACAGCAAACCCGGAAATCCTGTACTCGGCACTTCAAGACAGCGAGTTAAACCAAATCATAGAACAGGCATCATTAGTGACAGCAGACGGGATCGGAGTTGTCTGGGCAGCTTCCCGTGTGGGCACGCCGGTACCTGAACGAGTGACCGGCATCGATCTCATGTCAAATATCTTAGCTAGGGCTGCGCAAAAAGGATGGCCTTGCTTCTTTTTAGGTGGAGCGCCTGAAAAGGCGGCGTCCGGTACGCAACCGACTATCCCTTCTGTAGCTGAAGAAGCTGCAGTACGCCTTAAGCGTCTCTATCCAGGACTACAAGTGGTAGGAACGGCTCACGGCTATTTTAACGAATTGCAACAGGCGGAGCTTGACATGCAAATCGCGGCAGCCAAGCCCCGCTTGCTTTTTGTCGGGCTAGGTGCTCCCCGGCAAGAAAAGTGGATAAAAATGTATCTACAGCGAACACCGTTGCCCGATTTACTAGCTATGGGTATAGGTGGAAGCATGGATGTCTTTGCAGGAACTGTGCAGAGGGCTCCAGCATGGTGTCAACAGTTGCATATAGAATGGCTTTACCGTTTACTGACTCAACCTTCCCGTATAAAGAGACAATTAAATTTACCGATCTTCGCTTGGCAAGTTTTGCGTCAGTCAAATCGGGGGGGGAAATAAACACAGCATTATACCCATCCCTGTTTGGGAGATGTCTTATATGGATATAAGGAAAATTAAGTATAGGTTTTTAAGCGTAACGCTTGTGGGTGCTATTCTCTCAGGCGTAACGCCGATGATGCCTTTCACAGAAGGAAAGGCTATTGATTTCGATCAGGGTCACCCAACCCTGCTGAACGATCGTACGCGAGACATTATCGGCGCTTCATTAGTCGCCGTTCCCGAAGTGGTACATTCGACAGGAATACAAGGACAAGGTGAAGTCATCGCTATCGCCGATAGTGGGTTAGACAGTGGAGATATCAACCACTTACACCCGGATTTTCAAAATAAACCGGGTCGCTTTCCCAAAGTGCTAAATCTAAAATCTTGGGCTTATGGACCGACAGAAGATACGACCGGGCACGGTACGCACATGGCAGGGATAATCGCAGGAACCGGCGCCGCATCTCAAGGAAAATACAAGGGGATGGCGCCGGAAGCCAGTTTATATATTCAAGGAATTATCGATTCGCAAGGGCAAGTATCACCTCCAGAAGATGTGAGCCGGCTCTATGAACCAGCCTATAAGGCAAACGCACATATTCATGTGGACGGATGGGGGACGCCGGGCAATAAATATAACCGAATTGCACGAGAGACAGATCGGTTTTTAAATAGATATACCGATCTCTTAGTGATATTTGGAGCTGGCAACGGCGGACCGCAACCGAACTCTCTGACCTGTGAAGCCAACAGCAAAAACGCATTAGTCGTCGGCGCCTCATCGAGCGTTCGCCCCGCAGGTTCTCTTTTAACAACAGAACCTCAGCAAATCGCTGAACTATCAAGCCGGGGACCAACTGCGGACGGCCGAATAAAGCCGGATTTAACAGCACCGGGAGTAGGCATCGTTTCAACGGCCCCGCGTGTGCCTGGTATGGCTGACGATGAAGCTCATCTATATCAAAGGATGCAAGGAACAAGCATGGCTGCAGCCACCGCCGGAGGTGCGGCAGCGTTACTTCGACAGTATTTCAGGGAGGAAGATTACCCGATGCCATCCTCCGCATTGCTGAAGGCAGCCCTGATTAACGGAGCTCGAAGCCAAGCGGAAAGCATGGGACAGAACAACGAAACCAATAGTCAGCCGAACAGTGAAGGCTTCGGAATCCTGGATGTAGGACGGACGATTCTCGCACTTCGAGAAAAGAGTTTTACCTATGTCGATAACGACTCCGAAATTACAAATGGGGAAACGAAGACATTCGACGTTAAGCCGTGGACAGAAAGTGCCCCCGTAAAAGTCACCTTAAGCTGGATCGATCCCGTAAAGGACAGCGGGGAATTAGTTAACGATCTCGACTTAACAGTTACTGGGCCTGATGGAGTTCTGTACACCGGGAATGCTCATATGGGAATGAAGAACGGTGATCATAAAAACAACGTTGAACAAGTCATCATTCCTCATCCGGTTTCGGGACGGTACCGGATTACCGTAACCGGGTCATCGATCACGGTGCCTCATCAGCGATTCGCCCTGGTGATGGGACAACCGCTTGTCGAAGAACCCGTCGTGACCTATTCAGCGAAAAACCAAGATGATAAGCCCCTTCGAATCGTGTTCAATGATAGTCTAGCGAAAAACACTACCGGCCTTATACCTGTAGGCGCCCAGGTATATGACGGACCTCAAAATAGATACGGAATTGCTCGAGCTGTCCGTTTACAGGGTGCCGATGTAGCCTCTATCGGGGGAAAAAACGTACTTGTTCCTAGGCGGAACGATTCGCTCTTTCAGGGATATTCCATCGATCCCAAAGCTTCTATTCAGGTGAATGGTAAGACGAGCCCTTTGTGGCCTACGGATGCAAAGGGTTCCAGTACTCTCGTATGGTTGCACCCACCGAGCCAGAAAGCCATGAAGATTGAAGCTGCGTATACTAGAGTGGATGGAAAACTGGAAGAATGGTTGAGCCAAAAAGAACAACTGACACTGATCGGACAGAAGAAAGTTTATCGGGCTCGCGCCGACACTCCTGTGGAAATCATCAACGAAACACTCGGAGAGGCGGATGTACCCGGACCCATCTTTGGCAATCGCCTTTCCGATTCAATCCTTCCAGGCAGTGATTTGCGACTTACCATCGATCCCCAGACCTTTGAAGTGACAAATATTCAAGTTCTCCGAACGGTGGTTCAAGGGCTCGTTACCAAAACCAATCAAAACCGAGAATTCAACATCGAGGGATTCGGAACGATCTCTGTGATGCCGGGATCTACAATTCGCCGAGATGGGGAAGAGATAGAATTAAAAGATCTGCGCATGGGGGACTATGTTCAAGCAAATCTTCTATCGCGGGAATACAAAGCCTACGGAGTCATAGCGACAGAACGGGCGTTGTGGGGAAAAATCATCTATGTTTCGGCCAAAGACGGACAGGTATACTTTGCCGATCAGTTTCAACGTTTGCATCGTTCTCTACTGAATCCTGGAGCTGCGATTCAACGATGGAATATGCCTGTAGAAATGTCGGCGATTCCAATAGGAGGCTGGGCATGGATCACCCTTGGTCTGGACAACCGGATTCAGAATGTGCGAGTTGTGGAAACCGATCCTGTTTCTGTGGGTTTGATTCAGCGCGTCGATCTATCGAAAAAAGAAATCTTGACGGATCAAAACGTACATATCCGGCTTTTTTCCCTGACATCTCTCAATTATGACGGACTGCCCATCCCAGCAGAATGGCTTCATCCAGGCCAAACCGTCGAGTGGGTGCCTGTCTTTGAAAAAGCCGATACGAATCAACGGTATGCTGCATCTCTCTCCATAAAAAATACACTTCAAAAGCCGAACGAAAAGCCTTCTCTAACGGCGTCCGTTCTTCCGATGGATCAGAAGTTGTTGATCCTAGGAAAAACAAATGGCAAAGACATCTGGATTTACCCCAGCTTAGGGAACGAAAAGATTCATGTCCCTGTTCAGCCTGACGGCTATTATGCATGGGCTGCAGAACCTCGGCTAGGCGAGACAGGATTTCAAATCGTTGCGGCTTCGCTATCGGGGCAAGTCACCGGACGATATCTGGCGATTCCGGCCGGGAGAGATTATAGTTTTAAAGACGTTTCCGGACACTGGGCGGAAGAGGCACTCAACAAGACCCGGCGCATGGGTCTGATTCGAGGCTACCCCGATGGAACCTTCCAACCGGATAGGTCGATTCGAAGACAAGATTTCAATGTCATGTTCTCGCGTCTATTCGGCATGGAAGACTATGAAAAAGCGACAGGGATGAGCGAGTTATCCCAATCTGAATTGATTCAAATCGCGCAATCAAAGATGTCTAAATCGGATATACCCCCTCGTTACTGGCCCAGTTGGATAGAAGGAGAATTTGGGCCGGAAGGATACCAAGCAGAGCATCCAGCAACCCGGGCGATGGCTGTAGTTCTACTACAACAAGTAATTCAAGCAATAGAACACTATCAAAAAGAAGAGAGTGGACAGTGATATCACTGTCCACTCTCTGTTTCTAGCCAGATAACAATCGTTTGTAAGGCCGAATCCTGTGAAATAACGGTTAGCTGACGTTCCAAACTTTGAATCTTGGAGCTAACAACAGCTTGCTGATCTGAAGGTGTTGAAGCCATTTGGCCTTTGAGGAAGTTTAGTTGATTCAACATATCTTGATACTGATTCGTTGCGTCTTGACTATCGTTTTTGTTCTCCAACAATGGGCCTGGTTGGATAGTACTGATAAATTCTTTAGCTCGTTCTGGAGAAACTTTTACGATGATATTTTGAACCTTAATCCCTTCTGATTCTTGAAGACCTAAGCTGCTGAAAGTACCATTGAAAAGCTGTGCTGTTTGTTTGATTTTATCCGCACTTGCATCAAGAGCGTTAACCCGGTAGCGTAGCAGGGTTCGATTGATAACCATCGGCTTGCTTAGCAGGGTAACTTGCGATTCGCCCGTCTTTTCACCGCTTACGCGGGAAGAAGACGATGTCGAACTAGGCGGGGGCGTTGTAGTAGTACGATCTGTGACCGTTGTCTGGTTTGCCGAAGAATTAGGATTGGACTTCTCCGTAGATGGAGGATGATCATTTACTGTAGATTCATTCGGTAAGACGTTTGAAGGTGGAGGGGATGAAGGATGATTCGTTTCGGTCTGTCCAGCCGTATAGGCGGGGTCATGTATGGCGATTTTCTCGGCAGGCACGAGCGAAGTGGAATTATCCATTGCCACATAAGCTCCGCCGCCAACGCCAAGTGTTAATAAAAGAACAGCAACGGACGGCAACCAGCGTCGAACTGCTGAAATGGAAATCGAATGCGCTGGAGAATTAACAGATGAAAGGGGTTCTTGGTCTATCCGCTCCATCACCCGGCTGGCAAAACCAACAGGTGGTTGCATCTCCATCGGAAGCTGACGTAACGCTAGTTCAGCCTGCCGCCACAATTCAAATTCACTGGTGATGTTTGAGTTGTCGCTACGCCCCTTCTTCATGATGCTTCACCCCCTTTGTTTTGACTCGGCAGGTAGATGGATGCCGAACTTACCGGCTAAAGAAGAAATGGTACTGCGAAATTGAGATTTCGCTCGATTGATACGGGACTTTACCGTTCCTAAAGAGGTATTGGTCGCCTCAGCGATCTCTTCATAAGAGTAGCCGTACAGCTCACGCATGACCAAAACAGTGCGATGCTCTTCCGTCATTTCCTTCAGAGCTGATCGAACCATCGATTTAAACTCGCTGTTTTCAAACTCTTCTAAAGGATCCCCGGTCGTCGCTGCCACTTCTCGTTTGACCTTAGTATCGTCGTTCCAGTCTTGATCCAGCGACTCTACGACAACACCGCGGCTCTTCCGGCTCATGTTGATCCACGTGTTCACTGTGATACGATGAAGCCATGTCGTAAATTCAGACTCATGACGGAAACTTCCGATATACCGATAGGCCCGGATAAAAGCTTCCTGTGCCAAGTCGTTGGCGTCCTCTAGGTTACCCGTCAGGTGGACGGCCAAACCATACACACGGCTTTGATATAACTCAACCAGTTGCGAGAAGGCTTGACGGTCTCCGGACTGGGCGGCGAGGATGAGATCTTTAAGCTCGGACAGGGTTCTCTCCTCCATCAATCACCGCAGGATCCGGTGTTATTACTTTAGACAAGAGGAATGAGTGGAAAGTTCCACTCATTCCTGTACTTTTTGATAAATGATGCTCGCGCTGTTTTCGTCGGCGTTCCAGTATACGTTCGCTCCGAAGGCTTCTGCCACCCATCGAACAGGCAAGTAAACCCGCTCGTTCGTGATTTCCGGATATACATCGATCAGAGTGGGTTTGTCATTCACGATGATGACTTTTCTATCTAAAAATAGAGTGACCTTTGTTTCACCCCGGGTTAGCGTGACCGTTTTTGCATCGGGATCCCAGAGGATTTGCTTATCGGAAATCCCGAGCGCCTTGGCGAGATAGCGGACCGGTACATAGACACGGTCATTTTTGTAATAAGGGAGCGCATCCATAAGCCAGCGATCATCATTGACTTGGTAAGTGTCTTGTCCCAATCTGAATTTAGCTGCCATGGTTTTCAAGGTTGGCGCTGGTTTTGCAGGAGCTATATCTACGTCTACCAACTGAGCGATACCGTGATCGGTTCCAGCGATCAGCTTCTTATTTGGCAATACGACTATGCTGTTCAAGGTTGTACCGCTAGGAAGCTGAACAGAAAGAGGGTTCCATGAATTGCCCCGGTTGTCAGAGGAAAAAACTCGACCGTCTTTATCAGCGGCATAAATAGTTTTGTCTTGGGCGTAATTCGGTGAAAATGCCAGTACATTGAGAGCTCTGTTTCCTTCGATGCCCTCCATGATTTCTACCCATGTTTCTCCACGGCTTGATGACCGGTTTATCTGACCGTGACTGCTGATGGAGAAGACAGTAGCATCATCGTTATAGGCCGGTGAAACGAAGAACTGTTCAAAGGTGTCAACGCCTAGAATCTTACGCCAGGTGACTCCATTGTCTGCGCTTCGCTTATTCCCTACTTCTCCCTCTTCCCGGGTGAATACGATCCCGTCGGGGGTAGCCGCAAACCGATAACCGCCAGTTTCGTTCTTTTGTATCCAATTCGGTTGGTCCGGCAGGGTCATAGCTAACTTACGGATATGAGTGTCATAGATGAAGACACCATATACAATCGCACCACTCGAGGTGACAGCGAAGCGGTCCGTGTTTGGAGGTGCAGAGCATATCTTCGTCCAGGAGGATTGAAGGGGATCCCACTTACCTATGTACAAGGACTGCTTGTCCATTCCTTTCAAGGCGTAGAGATCTCCGCTAGGTGTTGCATAAACTTGCCGGATCGCGTCATCAGACAGCAAGGTAAGTTTGTTGTCGACGCCCGCGCCATAAAGCTTACCATCCAATAAAACCAGATATTGTTCCTGTACAGAGCCTTTTGGTGCGGGATATACTTCTGCATAGCCGTTTCCGCTCATAGATTGCCAAGTCGAACTGGCAACCGCGGGACTGACTACCGACAGAAATAGGAGCGAAAGCGCGAATATACTAGTGAAAAACCGGGAGAACATAGAAACCCTCCTTTGCTTAAATGAATTACTTTCATTATATAAGCAATCGAAACTCCCGTACACACTTATCATCGTGTCCATGGTTAAGAAAAAAATGGTTGAATACGATGGACACAAAGAAACGGCGACAGTCGAATTTATATGACAGACGACAAACAAACAGTCGCTGAAACCAATTCCAATTAAAGAATAACAATTTGCATTAAAGGGGGGATGCTGCCAGCCCAAGGTAGTTATCCGCAACAACAAGAGGTAAATCTCACAATCACTAAATGAGAGAAACTTAGGAGGAAATTACGTGACTAACTTGAAAAAAATCTTTGCAACCGTCTCGACCGCAGTCGTTATGACTTCCATGTTGACCCCGGCTGCATTTGCTATGACCAACAACAACGTCTCTGTCGTCAGCACGATTTCCGATACCGCTGAAAATACAAACCTGGGTACCCTGCTCCTGAAAGAAGACAGCGACTTCGCTGACGATATGAAAGAAGGCAAATCTTTTACCATCACGCTTCCTTCCGGTATCAAGTTGGACGATAAAACTGCTGCCAATATGGTTAAATTCAAAGACCTCACCACTGGTAAATCCATTGCTGGCGATGCCAATACAGTCAGTGTCAGCGGCGATTACACAGTTACCGTAACTTTGCCCGCTGAAGACGCCGGCAATTTCGAGTACGCGAACCAACAAGCCATTTACTTCACACCGAACATTAAAGTAGACGGTTTTGACGGCGGCGACATCGAAGCCACTGTTGACGGCATGGAATCTGGTGTAACCAGCGGCAAATACGTCCTCGGTCGAGTTGCTACCGGAGACAAAACGAACGCTTCTGTCGTGAAGGTCGAAACCATCGGAGACAGTGGTAAAGAAGTTGGCGGTATCATCCGTGTAGAAGAACGTTATGCAGGTTCCCTTGGTAGCGTTCCTCAAGTT
The DNA here is from genome assembly GCF_014502795.1 of Heliobacterium chlorum. Lineage (GTDB taxonomy): Bacteria > Bacillota > Desulfitobacteriia > Heliobacteriales > Heliobacteriaceae > Heliobacterium > Heliobacterium chlorum. The sequence goes on along the minus strand of NZ_JACVHF010000006.1, from coordinate 83,713 downwards.
GGTGGGGCTGATCAGTTGCTTTTCAAAATCAAACTCCCCTCTAACTTCAACTGGGTTACAGAAAACAATCAATCGAACGGTGATGGCACCAACACCACTTCCGTAAGCGGAATTGCAGGATACAAAGGCGGCAACCTGAACATCAGCAAACTGGAAGCCGACGACAATGAACTGAGTGTATACGGTACCATTGCTTATGCTCCCGGACAAGACCGCGGTATCTTTGAGATTCATCCCGTAATCAGTGCTGATTCGGACGCAAAATTCGGTGATGTAGAAGCCTCCGTTGACGGTAAAGCTGCCGATATCGACGGTGCCGACCTCGTCATTGCCAAGTATGCCGACTACAGCGGTCAAGTCAAAGCGGTTGATAATGCGAAAGATGTGATTGCAGGCAGCTTCGACCAAGAACTGGCCAAAATCAACATCAAAGAAGATGTCGCCGGTGCTTTTGTAGACGGTCGCAAAATTCGCGTTGATTTCCCAAGCTGGGCCAAAGTAACGAAGGCAACCTTTACTAAAGGCGGCGCAAATGCTACAGCTAGCGCTCCCAGCGGTACCGACAGCTACTATGAATTCACCTACAATAAACCCGGCAGCGGCAAAGCTGAATTTGAAATTAAATTCGAAGTATCTGCCAAAGCCAATGCTTCCGGAGATATTAAAGCCACCGTCTCCGGTAAAGCCGGCGCCACCGGTGAAGCCGTTCTCGGCAAAGCGATCACTCCGGCCACCATCACTGCAGATGCTAAAGAAGTTCGTGTCGGTGTGAAAGATCAACCCCTTTCTGACATCTATGTCACGGAAACTAAAGACGGAGCTATCAGCGACGAAAATGGCAGCAACGAACTCGTCCTGGCTCTGCCGGATGACGTTCAATGGAGCAGCACCCCGACTGTGGAAGTTGTTGAAGGTAACCTGGATATCGATAGCGACAACATCAGCAAGAGCGGCAATAAAGTGACCATTCCCGTCAAATCCAGCAGCACCAAGCCCAGTAAAATTAAGATCTCCGGCGGTAAAGTTGACCTGAACCGTATGGTACCTGAAGGCAACATCGAACTAGACCTCAAAGGTTCTGCCGTTGCTGAAAACAATAAATCCGGTGCGACTCTCGCCGCAGGTGAGTTTGACCAATCTACAGCTTCGAGTGCCGTAGTAGCCCGTGTCGTTACTCCTGCTCCTGCTGAACAACAACGGACCGCTATCTTCAAAATCGGTGACACCAAGCTGAACCTGGGCGGTGTCGAATCCACTATGGACGTTGCTCCCTATATCAAGAACGACCGCACCTACCTGCCTGTCCGCTTTGTAGCCCAAGCTGTCGGTGTATCTGAAAGCAACATCATGTTCAATGCCGATTCTCAAAGTGTTGTCATCATCAAAGGGGACCGTGTCGTCAAAATGACCATTAACAGCCCCATGATGACTGTCAACGGTGTTACCATCCAAATGGATACAGTTCCTGAAATCGTTGAACCCGGTCGTGTCATGCTCCCTGTGGGTTGGGTCGCTCAGGCTCTGGGCATCTCCGCCAAATGGGATGGTGCCACTCAAACGGTAACCCTGAACTAAGTTTACTCTTGTATATTGCCCCTCTAAGAACCATTAGACAGAAGCCGGGAATACCCGGCTTCTGTTCTCCCTGTTATGGGTACATAATGACTGACGACCAGAGGAGAACCAAATGCTAAAAAAGACTATCGTCATCACCATTTTCTCGGTACTGATCGGTGTAAACGTATTGCCAGCCTTTGCAGAAGCTCAATTGGATAGCCAACCTGCGTTTACGCTTCAGCAGGCCGTTGACCAAGCCTTAGCATATTGCGAAACCCTTCGTGCTGCCGAGTTAGATATCGACCGAAGTAAAGAAGTCCGTGACTTTACCGGTGAACGGCTTTCAACGGTCGCTGGTGGAATTCCCATGGGGAGCGTTCCCGATTCTTCCTATAGCCTTTTTCTCGGTCTGGTGCAATCGAATATCAACTGGGAAATGGCGAAGAAAAATCTATCCGCTCAGCAAGATACGTTGGTCATGCAGACCTATCAAACCTATAATGGTCTTTACCAGGCGAAAGAAAAAGTGGAACTGGCCGAATCCACCCTAAAAAATGCACGTATTCAATACGCGAAAGCACAGGCGCTAAATGAAGCCGGGTTGATCGATAAAAATGGGCTCGAACAAGCTCTCGTCGCGAAAATCGCGGCAGAAGCGAGTCTTAACGCTGCGGAACAATCGTTGAGCGATGCCTATCAGAAATTCAATCAATTGGAACATCTGTCTCCCGACGCCCGCCCGGTTCTTTCTGACGCACCAAAATATGAGTTGTCTACGGATGATGACCTTGACGGGATCGTCGCGAAAGCCCTGAGTGACAGCCCATCTATCTGGCTGGCTGAGAAGAAAGTAGATCTCGCACAAACGATCTACGATGCCTACGACTTCGCCAATCCGAATCGTTCAGAGCCTTCCAAAGCCAAAGAAATCGACATAGACAAAGCCAAATGGTCAGCCGCCGGGACCAAGGAACAAATGGAAAAGCTGGTTCGTACCCTCTATTACTCAATCAAGCAACTAGAACATCAGCACGATGCCGCCCAACAAAGAAAGACTGTCGCCGAAACCTCTTTACGAGTTGCCAAGTTGCGATATCAAATCGGGATAGTTACGGCAGCCGATGTAACCGAAGCAGAAACGACGTTGGCAAATGCGGAGGATACGCTAATAGATATCACAATTCGTCATCAGAATCTGATGTATGCATTGCAAAAACCATGGGCCTATGCGGGTGCTAATAATAACACTTAACAACTTACGAGTCGCCAGCGGGGGAAAAAGATCCTCCGCTAATTTTTTTTAAAAAAGTTTTTTGTAATGACGGAACTTTTACGGAAAGATTGAGGTCAAATAATACGTAAAGGTGCAAGGCTGGAAAATAGAGTTGGTTTGTGGCAAATTAAACGCCCATAACCGATATGAAGATTCCGGCTAAGAGCCTAGATAAGAATATGAGGAGGAACATAGGTGTACACGAAAAAGTTTTTTGCCTCTCTGGCCACTGCAGGTCTGCTGGCCAGCATGGCAGCTCCTGCGTTCGCAATGACGAACAACAACGTTTCCGTTGTAACCACCATTTCTGACACTGCGGACGGCGTAAACCTGGGAACACTGCTCATGAAAGAAGACAGTGATTTCACCGATGATCTGAAAACAGGTAAATCCTTCACCATCTCTCTTCCCTCCGGCATCAAGTTCGTTGACACTGATCCCGCTAAAATGATCCAATTTAAGGATCTCATCAACAACAAAACAGTTGCTGGCGATGCGACTACCGTAAGCGTTAGCGGTGACTACACCGTAACCGTTACTCTGCCCGATGAAGTTGTAGGTACTTTCGAATATGCTAACCAGCAAGCTATCTACTTCACCCCGAACATCAAAGTCGATGGCTTTGACGGCGGCGACATTGAAGTTTCTGTTGACGGAATGGAATCCGGTGCCACCAGCGGTAAATACGTTGTTGGCCGCGTAGCTTCCGGCGACAAGACCACCGCTTCTGTTGTGAAAGTTGAAACCATTGGCGACGGCGGCAAAGAAGTCGGTGGCATCATCCGTATCGAGGAGCGTTATGCTGGCTCACTCGGAGACATTGGTGCAGACTCCTTGCTCTTTAAGGTAAAACTGCCCTCCAACTTCAAATGGGTCACCAACGGCGTCAAAAACGGTGACGGTACCAACACCACCGAAATCACCGGTATCGCTGGTTACAAGGGCGGCAACCTGAGCATCAGCAAACTCGACGCTGACGACAACGAACTGGATGTTTACGGTACCATCAACTATGCAGCCGGACAAGACCGTGGTATCATCGAAATCCATCCGGTCATCAGCCCTGAATCTGACGCTAAGTTCGGCGATGTGGAAGCATCGATCGACGGCAAAGCCGCCGATATTGATGACACCGATCAAATCATCGCTACTTATGCTGAATTCGGTGCTGAAGTCAAAGCCACTGAAGACGTTAAAGACGTCATGGCTGGACGTCAAGACGAAGAGCTGGCCAAAATTCGCATTAAAGAAAACATTGCCGGTTCCTTCGTTGACGGACGCAAAATTCGCGTTGACTTCCCCTCCTGGGTAAAAGTCACCGATGCTTCCTTCTCCAAAGGTGATGCCCGCGCCACTAAGCCTGCTTCCGTCGGTGAAGACAGCTACTATGAGTTCACCTACAACGCTCCTGCTGGCGGCACCAAAGCCGAAATGGAAATTCAATTCAAAGTCTCCGCTAAAGCCAACGCTTCCGGCGATATCAAAGCGACTGTCTCCGGTAAAGCCGGTGCAGAAGGCGAAGCTATCCTTGGTAAAGCTTACTGCCCTGTAGCAGTAACCAGTGATTCCAAAGAAGTCCGCGTTGGTATCAAAGAACAAGCGCTGGGCGACATCTATGTCACTGAGACCAAAGCCGGCACCATCAACGATGAAAACGGCTACGAACTCAATTTTGAACTGCCTGATGATGTAGAATGGAGCGATACTCCGAAAGTTGAAGTTGTCGAAGGTAACCTCGACATCGACGAAGACAACATCAGCAAAGACGGTAACGTTGTCACTGTTCCTGTCAAGTCTGCCAGCACCAAAGCTGCCAAGATCAAGATCTCTGGCGCCAAAATCGACCTGAACCGCTCTGTTGCTGAAGGTAACATCGAAATGAAGGTCAAAGGTACTGCCGTAGCTGAGAACGACAAGTCCGCTGGCAACCCCAGCCTTCTGGAAAATGGCGAGTTCGATCAAAGCTGGGCTGCTAAGGGTGTAGTTGCCAAAGTCGTTACCCCTGCTCCTGGCGAACAGCAACGCACCGCTGTCTTCAAAATTGGCGATGCCAAAATGACCATCGGTGGCGTAGAAGTAGCTCTGGACGCTGCTCCGTACATCAAAAACGATCGCACTTATGTGCCCCTCCGCTATGTAGCTAAAGCTGTCGGCGTAGAAGACAACAACATCGTCTACAACGCCGCTGACCGCAGCGTAGTCCTGCTCAAAGGCGACCGTGCCGTCAAACTGACTGTTGGTAGCACTGAAATGAGCATCAACGGTATCCCCGTATCCATGGATGTAGCTCCCGAAATCGTTGAACCCGGTCGCATCATGCTGCCGGTCCGCTGGGTTGCTCAAGCTCTCGGCGTAACCCTCAACTGGGATGCCGCTACTCAAACCGTAACCTGCAACTAAGATTTTCTCCCAATACCTAAATGAGCGAAAGCCGGGTTTCACATCAGAACCCGGCTTTCGCCTCTTTGCCATTTGGCCAACTAAGAGGTGTTTAGTATGCGTAAACTTACTGCTTGTATCGCTTCCATCGTGACCGCAACGTTTTGCCTCCTGCCGACTGTCAATCTCGGCGTTCCCGTAGCATACGCCGATGTGCAGGCGCAGCAACCTACGTACACCTTCGAAGAAGCACTAAAACAGGCTAAGCTCAACAGTAAGTCCCTTCAGGTCGCTGAACTCAGTCTCGATCGCAGTGAAAAAGTGCACGAATTTATGGGTCAACGGGTCTTAGATACAAACCACGGCATTCCTACCGATACGACTACATCGGACGCGGCTTACTCCGTCTATATGGGCATGAACCAGGCTTACATAAACTGGCAGTCGGCGCGCAAGAACGTTTCTGCCACTGAAGATACCATAGTGATGCAAACCTATCAGCTCTATAATGGCTTGCTGCAAGCGCAAGAAAAAGTGAAAAACGCACAGATTCGACTGGATAACATCAGGGCTCAATACAATAATTCAGTTGTTGGATACACAGTGGGGAGTACATCCGATTACAATCGAAAACAAGCCATGCTTTCTGTAAACGCATCCGAAGAGTCTTTGAAAGCAGCACAGGCTTCTCTAAATGACGCTTATCAAAAGTTCAACCGCCATCTGGGGATCGCAGTCGATGCAAAACCCGTCCTTACGGATCAACCCCAGTTTGTAGAGCTTAAAATAGATAACCTGGACAACGAAGTCGCCAGAAAGCTAGATGAGAGCCCGACCGTATGGCTGGCCGAGAAGAACGTGGACTTGGCAAAGATCGCTTACGACACCTATAATTTTGCGAGTCAGTCCCGGACAGAACCATCCCAAGCCAAGGAGATCGATATCGATAAAGCGGCTGTCTCTGCTCAAAGCACACGTGAACAGATGGATAAGGTAATTCGAACAATCTACTATTCGGCGAAACAAGTCGAGGATCTCTATAAAGCATCCCAACAAAAGCTGGCTGTCGCGGAGGAAGACTTACGAGTCGTACAAGTGAAGTTCGAGATCGGCATGGCGACACAGGCGGATTTGTTGAGTGCGAAAAGTAAGCTCGCTGACTGTCGTGATGATCTGATGGACGCCTTAGTACGTCATCAGAATCTAGTTTACGGGTTTGAAAAACCCTGGGCCTATGCGGCATCTTCATAGGAAGAGCTGTTAAGCTGTATCGAAATGTCGGTACAGTTTTTCTTTTATTGTGACATTACCGAAAAACCTATAGCTGTATTTATTTCGAAGAAGAATTTGAATAAGAAGATTGTGCTCGTAAACTAGCTTTTATGTTATACTAAAATAGAGTAGACTTTATGGTTAGTCCGAAAAAAGAATCTGAAAGGTAGAGCAAGCTAATGAATATAGATGTAAAAGTTACTGGAGTTTATGCACCTGCTTACATGCGAAAATTTTCTTGTACTGGTTCTGATTGTGAGGATACATGCTGTGCAAACTGGGATATTGACGTTGATAAGCGCACTTTTACAAAGTATTGTACGATAGCAGATGAGTCTTTAAAAAATCTCATTGAACAATACATTGTGCCACACGAAGAAAATCAAAAGGAAGTTAAGTTTGCTCGAATCCTCATGGGAAAAAGCACCTATTGCCCCTTCCTTGATTCAGAAAAGATGTGTTCAATTCAAAAGCAAGTAGGGGAAGAATATATTCCGGATATTTGCAGCATGTATCCCAGGGTAGCAAAAGTCATCGACGATAAACTAGAGGTTGTATGTACAATGTCCTGCCCTGTCGTGGCAAGGATAGCCTTGCTTGAACCTAATCAATTGCTACTTCAAAAAGTGCCGAACAGGATTGTAACAAGAAATACGAGCTCTCATATTTATACAGTCGATAAATCGAAAAACGATGTTTCCAGATCGTTTTATTATTTGAGGGAATTTACGATTCGATGGTTGCAAAATCATAATTATGCACTCAAAGATCGACTTTTGATACTTGGGTTATTTTTTAATGAAGTACAAAAGAAAAAAGTGCATAGTAAAAATAATATTATTAAAATAATGAAGTCCTTTGAAGAGAAGTTTGGGCGGGGAAATAATATTACGGTAAAGATTCCTGCTGACATGATCAAGGGCACTACAACGGCAGTATTGTCATATCTTTTCAACCTATACGTGAAAGCCCGTGCTTCTGAAAAGACACAAGAGAATAGCTATTTTCAACTATATACCGAGGTTTTTGAAGGGTTGGGACTGGCGCCCGATCAAAACGACGAAACCTTTGCCAACAAATACACTGCCCTACATGAGGATATTTTCAAGTCTTCTACAGTAAATCCAGAGGGTATTCTGGAGAACTATTTAATCAATCACACACTTTTGCGGTTTTATCCCTACGAAGATACCAACTCTTTATTCAAATGGTATTTTGTCATGGTATTGTACTATACTTTAATTAAACTGCATCTCGTCGGAATTTCTGCCTATCATAAGGAAGGTTTTACAGTCGATCATGTTATCAAGGTTATCTATTTGTTTTCACGAAACGTTGAACATGCTCAATCGTTTAAAGATCAAATGTTAGAGATTTTGGAGCATAACAACTATTATAACATGGCCTTTCTCACTTATTTATTAAAATATTAACGTTATAGATGGTGCTTGACTTGGAATAACAATTACTGCATTGCGGAAAAAGTAGATGAATAAATCCAATATGGGTTTCGAAACGTTTGACCGTGCAAGTAATCTTGCGCGGTTTTTTATTATTTTATCGGGTTAATCGATATGCTTGTTTTAGTGCCAGTTCCCGGATATAATGAAAGATGATTTCTGGCGATGGGGGAGAGTCCATGTCCAGGCCTATCCGTGTACTACATATTATCGGCGGTGGGGAAATCGGCGGCGCCGAGATTCACATCCTGGACCTGGCCAAACATTTTTCGCCGCAAGAGGTGGACTTGCATCTGTGCTGCCTTTTTCCGGCACCGCTTGTCCAACGCGCCCGGCAGCAGGGAATCCAGGCCACGGCAGTTCCGATGAAATCTAAGGTGGATTTGACCACTTACTGGGGAATTATCCAGCTGATTCGCCGGGTAAATCCGGATATTGTCCATACCCATGGTGTGCGGGCTAATTTGATTGGGCGCGTCGCGGCAAAATTAGCGGGTGTTTCCCGTATCGTAACCACGGTGCACAGCGTACTGGAAAATGATTATCCAGATCCCCTATCTCGATTTATCAATCACTGGTCCGAAAAAATGACGGCGAGCCTTACTGATCGGTACGTGGTCGTTGCTGAGTATCTAAAAAAGAATCTCTGTGACATTGGCATTCCGGCCTCGAAGATCACCGTTATTCATAATGGTGTGGACGAGGAGAAGTTTTCTCGCCAAAGTATCTCAACTACATTGCGGGCTGAATTAGGAATCGAGGATAATGTGCCTCTAGTCGGTATGGTGGGCCGTTTTCACCCGGTTAAAGGACATATTTACTTGGTTGCCGCGGCGAAGGAGATCCTTAAAATCAATCGTGATGTTCGTTACCTGATCGTAGGCGAAGGCTTTCAACGGGATGAAGTGGAAGCCTTGGTCCGGGATGAAGGCTTAGATTCTTATTTTTATTTTACTGGGTTCCGGGAAGACATCGCAAATATTTATGGTGCAATCAATATACTGGCTCTTCCTTCTCTTTCGGAGGGGCTGAGTTTGACTCTAATGGAAAGCATGCTGTCCGGCTGTCCCGCTGTAGTGTCCGCTGTTGGCGGAAATCCGGAGATTGTATCGGACGGGAAAAATGGTCTTATCGTGCCGCCGATGGATTCCTTGGCCTTAGCCGCGGCGCTGCTTCGTCTTTTGGAAGATCCCTGCTTGACCCGGCGCCTCGGCGAAGCAGCCAAGCGGACGATTGAAGAGCGTTTTACCGCTCAACGCATGGCTGAAAGAACTCAAGCGGTGTATAGGCATTTGGTTACCTAGAAAGAAGGATAAATTGGATCTGTTTAAGGGTTGATAAAGGCTAAATATGTAGAAGTATTTGAGTTCCTTTTTAGGAACCACGCGTGGGGAGACGAATGGCTAAAGAAAAACGCATCGCCCAGGCCGCGGCACTCATTATGGTAGTGACCTTGGCCGGGCGTTTTTTCGGTTTTATTCGTGAGATGTTGACAGCCCGCCATTTTCCGGCGGAACTGGTCGATACTTATTTGGTGGCGTATACGCTCCCGAATATTTTTGGCATTACCATGACGGGAGCCTTTTTAGCGGCCTTTATTCCGACCTTCACCCAGCTGATTGTCAACGGGCAAAAAGAACGGGCATGGCGCGTCGCTTCGACAGTCTTAAATGCTATCCTTCTATTCTTTTCTGCGCTCGTAATACTGGGTATTATTTTTTCTCCATTTGTCGTGGATGTGCTGGCGCCTGGCTTTGCCGGAGAACGTTTGGACGTGACGGTAAAACTGATGCGGATCATGTTTCCCACATTACTTTTTGCTTGTCTGAGCGGGATTACATCGGGTATCTTAAACTCCTTTGATCATTTTATTCTGCCATCTATCGGTCCAGCCTTAGCTTCTCTCACCGTTGTGGCCTCCATCTTGTTCTTAGAGCCTTCATTAGGGATTTATGCACTGGCTGTAGGCACATTGGCAGGTTTGTTTTTACAGTTGCTCATTCAAATTCCGGCTGTACCCCGGTTAGGGTTTCGCTACCAGTGGGTCCTCGATTTAAAAGATCCATTAGTGCGCCAGATCGGAGTACTTATCGTTCCGGTTCTGATCGGCGTTGGCATCGGACAAGCCAATATTCTCATCGACCGGATGTTGGCCTCTCAACTACCGGGTGGGAGTATTACCGCCTTGAATTACGCCAATCAGATTATGCAGCTTCCCATGGGGATTTTCGTCCAGGCCATTTCCATTCCGATTTTTCCAGCTTTGTCTGCCTTGGCAGCTCAGAATGACCAGGCGGGACTGGAGCGGACGATGAGTAAAGGGTTTAATTATTACTCCCTCCTTCTGACGCCCATCACCGTAGGCCTCATGGTCCTGTCAGTGCCAGCAGTCCGGGCCATTTTAGAACGAGGCGAGTTTACACCGGAGAATACGGCTGCTACAGCAATAGCTCTCTTTTGGTATGCACTAGGGATTCTCCCCAGCGCGATACGAGATTTGATCACCCGGGTCTTCTATGCGTTACAGGATACGAGTACACCTGTTAAAGTCGGTGCTGTCAGTGTGACGCTGCATATCATTCTAAACTTTGTCCTGGTACGGTTTATGTCTCACGCCGGTCTCGCTCTAGCTACATCCCTGGCGACGATGATCAATATGCTTATCCTCGGCTGGATTCTCTGGAGACGTGTCGGAGGTTGGGCGCTGAAAGGACAACTTATACTCTTGGGAAAATCTGCGCTGGCAGCAGTGCTGATGGGTTTTGCCGTATTAGAAATAGACCGCCTGCTTTTCCGTTATCTTGGTGGGACTACGGAAATAGACAAAGTGCTCCAACTTACCGGAGCTATTTCAGCAGGTTTTCTTATCTATTTATTAGTCATGTGGCTGTTGAAAGTGGAGGAAGTGCAGGTTCTTGTGGTCACTTTTAGACAGAAGATTCAAGGGTTGCTCTCTCGATTTGTTTTTCGAAACACGCATTCGTAATATTTACACATTCTCATTATGAGTCTTTGAGCGATCGTACCAAAACTTATAAAATGTCTTTAGTAAAGAAAGCGAGCCTAACCATTACTGAATGAGTTAGACTCGCTTTTTAACTTGAATACATTATAGAAGCATCAGGGAAATTAGAAAAATTATACCTTAATGAACCGGTTTAGATTATGTAATTGCGATTGCGATCAGGATTGTAGAGAGTTAGAAGATCGTTAAGAATCTAAAAATACATGGAGAATTATGGGTAAACAGCGGACATTTAAGTGTGATTAATATGTTTGAATAGATTGACAGTATTTTTAATTTTATGGTTTAATCTTCATTGGGTGGATGAGTGTTATCCCGGCGATATGAGTGTACGTACAAATTTATTAAATTACAGTTATTTACATATCGTGGTTTTTCTAAGCAAATGAATTCGCCCAAGTAAACTTTTGGGGGGATGCTTAATTCATATTGTCTCAAAGAAAACCCTTTTTACTAAGTAAATTTATTGGAGGGGGGAAGCAAATGAACAGGTATGTCCATCGAATCACATCAATTGCACTGAGCACCACACTTCTTTTTTCCATGATTACACCAGGCTTTGCATCGACATCGAATACATCAACAGCCATTAAAACAACCGTAGTTCAACCTCAGGTGCCGAACAAGACCAGCTTTAAAGATAAGCTGAAAGCAATGCTGGATCAACTTCATGCGCAGGAAAAGAATAGACCCACGGCAAATGCCAAAAGCCTGGCCTCTGCGAACAAGACATCTACGAACGTCACTGGAACCAGCGACAAGCCGAGAAAAAGTGCTCGTCCGGTTGAACAGACCGCCAAGCGCTTAGGCATTCCTTTACAAAAGTCGGATAAAACGAAGGCTGTTGCGGCAAAAGCCACGTTTGGAAAGATCTCTACTGCTTCTGCAGCTGCCTATGCTCCTGATGAATTAATCGTCAAATATAAACCTGGTGTAGATCAAAATAAGATACGTAAAGTTTATTCTTTAAAATCGACCAAAAAGTTTAATTCCATCGGATCTGAGTTGGTGAAGTTACCCAAAGGAACGTCTGTCTCCACGATGATGCAGAAAATGAAGAAGGATCCCACCATTCTCTCCGTACAGCCGAACTACAAATATCGGCTGACCGATATACCGAATGATGCCTATTTTTCAGAGCTCTGGGGCCTTAACAACACGGGACAGCCGATCTTGGGCAATTTAGGTGCCCCCGATGTCGACATCAACGCACCTGAAGCCTGGAATATCACTAAAGGGAGTCCGAGTGTTGTCGCTGCCGTTATCGATACGGGCATTGACTTCAGCCATCCCGATTTGCAACAAGCGGCCTGGGTAAACCCGGGTGAGATTCCAGGGGACGGTATAGACAACGATCAAAACGGTTATGTGGATGATGTGAACGGTTGGGACTTCTACTACAATGACAATACTTTATTTCATCCGAATGATGGTGGATACTCCGATTCCGATTATCATGGGACCCACGTAGCTGGAACCATTGCTGCCGCTTCGAACAATGAGATTGGTGTGGCAGGCATCGCTCCCAACGTAAAAATTATGTCACTGAAGTTTATCGGCCCCGATGGGTTTGGCTCTACATCGAACGCGATCAGCGCTATCGAATATGCGAAGCAAATGGGAGCCACTTTGGCCAACAACAGTTGGGGAGGCGGCGGTTACGACCCTGCATTGAAAGAAGCGATTGATAGCTTCGGTAAGCTTTTCGTATGCGCTGCCGGAAACGACGGTAAAAACACCGACCTTTCTCCTACATATCCTGCCTGTTATGACAGCAGCAACATCATCTCTGTCGCCGCGCTTACAAACTGGGGATGGCTTGCCGGATTTTCCAATTACGGTGTAAATACAGTAGACGTGGCGGCCCCGGGCCACTTAATCAAGAGCACTCTTCCCGGTAACAGCTATGACTATTATAGTGGTACCTCCATGGCGACACCTCATGTGACGGGTACGGCAGCCTTATTATACAGTCAAAATCCAGGGCTATCGGCGACCGATGTAATTAATAGGTTGAAGAATACGGGAACGCCTCTTGGCAGCCTGCAAGGTTATGTCGGCAGCGGTCGGATGATTAACGCTTATAACGCACTCACAAACTCAGGCCCAATCAGCGATAATGATATTCCTGGAGTCCCCTTTAAAGATGCTTTTGTTGAAGAAAATCTGACAGAACAAAGTGACACCGATGACGTATATTCCGTCTATCTCGAACAAGGGCAGCCTTTTTCAATTAACTTAAGCGGTCAATCAGGTACAGACTTCGACCTGTATCTCTATTCGCCCTACGCAACGACAGTCAATAACAGTGAAGGCATGCTGGCCTTCTCTGAGAACGTAGCTTCCTCCGAGGAATCAATCAAGTATACGGCCCCCGAGTCAGGTGTTTACTATATTGATGTTTACACCTATAAAGGAACCGGTTCTTACTATTTGTATACCGGAAATGGTCCAGGCGTATATGAGGACACGAGTAGTCAGCTTCAATATAGCGGACCTTGGGCGAATCTGTCCGGAGCCTATTCCAACGGCACAGCCAAACAAATTAACGCACGTGGAAGTGTAGAGCTAACCTTTGTAGGCAGCCGTTTTGAATGGATTGGAATGAAGAATTCGAACCAGGGTATTGCCAACGTCTACCTGGATGGCAAATTGGTGGGTTCCCCTTCGCTATACAGTTCAACAACAGCTACTCAACAGAAAGTTTTCCAATATGCGACCCGTCCAGGAAAGCACAATGTAAAAATCGAATGGACCGGTAAGTGCGATCCGTCGGGACGGAAGAGTGGTACCAACATCAACATTGACGCACTTGTCGCCTCGTGGGATAACGTTCCACCTTCGGCACCGACGATGGAAACGGTCTTTTATGAGCCCTTTATGCATGCTGCGGGAGTCTATTGGACGGCAAGTAACATCGAAGACCTGCAGGGATTCCATGTATATCGGAGATTGAAAGGTGAGACGAACTTCGCCAAACTTACGACGGTACCTGTGGTGGATACGTACTTCTACGACGCTAAAGCCGTTCCCGGAAACGTGTACGAGTACGCCGTATCCGCAGTAGATTACAGTAAAAATGAATCGGATAAGTCTAAGCCCTTCGAATTTGCCTGCGATGATAACATTCCTGGATTCCCCATGAAAACCAGTTCAGTGACCGGTTATTTGGACGACGTAAATTTTAACTCGACAGACTTTTCCGATGTCTGGAGCATCGATTTAGACGCCAATAAAACCTACAGCTTCGGCCTCAAAGGTGCAGACGGTACTGATTTTGACCTCGCCCTATTCGGTCCTGATGCAAAAGACGTATTCAATGACAATATCCTTCGTTCGGGAGGCACCTTTGGATCGGAAGAATACTTCTCTTACCCGGTCAACCAATCTGGAAAGTACTATATTTGGGTTGTCGGATTTTCTGGTTCCGGCAATTATACGCTGACGGTAAACTCCAAACCGACGGTTTATGATGACGATATTCCCGGAGTACCCCTGCAAAATAATAAGGCTAGCGATATGGTAGATAAGCTTGATGCGGATGATGTCTACGCGATATCCCTTAGTGCTGGAGATACGATTAATGCCCAGATGTCAACTTGCACGAAAAACCCAGATCATACGATGGGCCTCTATCTGTTCCCACCGCAATCAACGACCGTAAACCCTGAACTCCCAGGTTATATCCCGAACGTGGCCGGTGCTTATGGTGATTATGATACGCAAAGTATTAGCTTCTCCTATACGGTCCCCACAACCGGTGTTTACTATCTCGATGTAAACGGTTCTTACAGCTTTGGGGGAACTCCCTATGATCTGGCTGTGGATATCCTGGATAATCTACCCCCGGTCATTTCCACAGTATCCCCCGCAAACGGAGCAACCGTTGGAGGTCAGCTAACGATTAGCGGAACGGCGAACGATAATAAGGTTGTTAGTTCCGTGAAGGTCGCTTGCTCGTTTAATACGCAAAGCGGAACAGTAACCAAGAACATCGAGATTCCGAACGCAAACACGACAAACACGTTTAATTTCTCGACGATTGTCAATCTGAAAAATGAGGGTGCAGTCGATGGCTCCGTCACCACCGTTGATCTTTATGCCGTTGACGCAAAAGGGAATACATCACAACATGTCACCCGAACGTATACCTATAAGGCGCCAACGATTAAAAGGGTTGAAGAATCGGCAGCAACTATCAGCGGTACATGGACTGCAGTGACCGGCACTAGTTACAGCGGAAGTTCAGCAAAATACGCTACAACTACCGGTGCATATGCTCAGTACACATTCACGGGAACGGGTATTCGCTGGATCGGGTATAAGAACAATACTATGGGCTATGCTGATGTCTACATCGACGGTACGAAAGTAGCTTCTAACGTCGATTTGTATTCTTCAACTGCAGCCTATCAACAGACCTTATATGAGAATCTAAGTTTACCAAACACTTCACATACGATAAAAATCGTAAGAAATGGAACGAAAAACGCATCTTCGACTAACTCCTATATTAATCTAGATGCTTTTGACGTAATTACCGATCTCTCAGTTGCCCAAAAAACAAATCTTAAACAACAGAAAATCGAACAGCTTACAAACCTTGAAACGGTTCAAACTCCCGAAACACCTACCGATAAGACCAAAATTGAGCAAGGCAACCAACAAGAGGCTTCACAACAAAACAATCAAAATAATACTCAAACGCCTGTGACCCCAAGCTCTAGCACACAAGAACAATCCTCTAATCCACAAACATCGAGCTCTAACACACAAGCTCCGTCCTCAAATCCACAAACACCAAACTCCAACACACAAACTCCTGCCGCAGATCCACAAACGCCAAGCTCTGACGTAGAAGCCCCAGCCACAAATCCACAAACGTTAAATCCCGATGCACAAGCTCCCACCCCTGAGCCACAAACGCCAAGCTCTGATACACAGACGCCATCGTCTAACTCGCAAACAGCAAGTTCTGATATACAATCGACTACGGTAAATCCGTAAACGCTTAAGTTCTGAAACATGAGGTTACATTACCAATAGAAACAGCCCAAGGTCTTCCTATAGTTGAGACCTTGGGCTGTTTCGTATATAAGGAGAAACAGGTATATAAAGTTCTGCTCTGATTAACTGATTGGCTGTTGCCTTCGTAAAGCCCACACAAGCGCCACACATATCCAGAAAGATACCACCATCAGCGGCACTTCAAAGACATTCTCCACCGCATTATGCAGCGCGACCCCAACGAGTCCGCAGGCGACCCCGGTGGCCAGGGCACGGTAGTTTCGAGGAGTATGCAGAGCGGATCCGATGGCTGTTCGGATAGCCGCGATCATCAGGGTGATAAAGGCGATGAGACCGACCGTGCCCGTTTCGGCTGCTGTTTTCATATAGTAGTTGTCCGTATAGAGCGTGCGGTGAGGTAATTCATCTTTATGCCGTTCCGCCGCGGCGCCGCCGAAGCGGCCAAAACCGGCGCCGGTAACGGGATGAGCTTTCCACTGGTCTAAAGCGAGGTCCCACCGCTCGAGCCGGCCGTCGGTGGCCGATTTTTTGAAGTACTCTGGGCTCAGTAAGTAACTAATCCGGTCCGAAACGGAAGGCGAAGCGATGGGAAGCAGGATACCGCCAATAATCATGAGCGCAATCAGTCTCCGGTCCTGTAGGAGACTAAAGAGTATGATCGCGATGGCGAGTCCCAGCCAGGCGCCGCGGGAGAAGCTAAAGATCATCCCGAGGCCCATGATACCGGCGCAAGCCAGATAGAAGAGACGTTGCCAGGCCGTTCCCCGGTAGGCCAAGCTTAAGGCAATGGGCGTGGTGAGTACGAGAAAGCTTCCTAAAATGTTGGGGCTGCCGACGATGGAAAAGGCCCGGGTTTTGATATCTTCGGCCTGGTCGACCCAACCGGCCGGCATAGGGGCACCTGTGACATACTGGTAAACGCCGTAAGCGGCAATCGCCGTACCAATCAGGGTAAAGAAGATGAGCAAGAGGCTCGCCTGTTTCGGCGATCGAACCAGTTGGGCGGCCACGTAAAACCAGAGAATATGCTGGATGACAACCCGCAGGCCGTCTATCGGTATAGAGATGTTTGGATAGGAGTGATCGATCAAGAAGAGGAACAGCATGACTGAGATAAAGGTGGTCACCGTAAAACAGGAGGGATGGAGGCGCCAGCGGAAATCGCGGCGGGTCAACCAGTGTGCGGCGATGGCGGCTACCATCAATGCGAAGAGCATTTCGTCCCACCAGTTGGCTAATGAGGCTGTCTTTAAGCGAAGGAGCCAGTCGACTGCCGTATAGGCGGTGACGATCCATAAGGCACTCGAAGGCCGAAGAAGAATGAGTTGCAGGCCGAATAGGGCAACCGGGAGGGCGAGAACAAGGGGATTCCCTGTTTTTGTCCACAAAAAAGGTAAAAGGACTCCGAAACCAAAGAGTGCCGTGTACATGCCGATGGCCGAACCCCCCGTCAAAGCAGGGGCGATGATGTTTTCCCTATTCCGCGGGGCAATATCCTCCGGAATCAGAGATGTAACCGCTTTTCCGAGCCACGAATCATACCAGATTTCGGTCACGGTCGTTTCCGAACGGCGCCAGTTGAAGAGAGCGGACAGCACCAGTAGGGATAGGGCGACAATTTGGTTTGTCCCTTTGAACAAGCTGTAGGATAGGATGAACCCAGGCAAAAAGGCTAAACCGGCTTTGGCTAAGCCGCCTAACTGCCAACCTTCCGGAACAGCCATATGGGCGAGGATGTCACCGATGAAGCTGCCCTTTGCGATACGGTGAAGCCGGTCGATGAGGGTGAGCCGGAGCGACTGAACCGGGCCGGTGACTTTTCGCCATAGGCCGATCATCCACGAGGATCGAAGCTGCCTTTCGTGACGCACGAGGGGATCGGCGCCGAAAAATTGGCCGAAGGCGCTTTTGCCTGCCAGGGTAATCCCACGATCCATCACTTCGTAAAAGCGGCTGTACAACCAAAGGGGTTCCAAACGAAGGACGAGTTGATAAAGCCAAAGTCCGGCTCGAACGACCAGACTGTTGACAATTATTCGATTAAGGGTTTGAATGGTATTCAGGGGATTCACCTCCAGGGCTACCTTTTGCGAGCCCTTCTAAACGCGTACATTCCTTGCGAATATGACAAGGGGTAGACCATCGCGTATAATCTAACAATAGGGAATACACGTAAAGGATGGACGTACGTGGATATTGTCTGTATTGGCGCTGCTGAGTGGCATGGCATCTGGGCACGGGCGCAGCAGTTTATGGTTCGGCTCGCCCGGCAAGGGCACCGGATACTCTATGTCGATCCGCCCATCACCTACCTGGCGCCATTAAAAAATCCGGCCCTGTGGAAGACTCGTTGGCAAGAGGTCGACCAGTTGCAAGAAGTGGATGCCGGGAGAATCTGGCTATATCAGCCGCCCGTCTTTTTTCCCTTTCATGGAATGCGGCGCAGCATCAACCGGATGAACCAGCGGCGATTGGGTTCTTCCTTGCGGAAAGCGCTGAAACAACTTCGTTGGGACAAGCCTTTGCTCTGGACCTATCTTCCCGGATCTTGTGACCTTCTCTCAACAGGCTTCCCCTGGCAAGGAGTGGTCTACGATTGTGTCGATGACCACGCCGCATTTTCCGGGTTCATCGATCCGGCGGTGATGGTCGACATGGAGAACGAGCTGGCCCGCGAGGCAGATGCTGTATTCGCTTCGGCGATGACGCTTCGTGATAAGATGCGCCGCGTTCGGGAGGATGTGACGCTCGTTCCGAATGCAGCTGATGTGGAGCATTTCCGCCAGGCCTATGGACGATGCGAAACTGCAAATGGCGAACAATCCGTCGCTGGTATCCTTAGCGATGGCAAGCTCAGCACCGGGAAGCCCGATGCTGAAGCGACCGATATCTGCACACCTTCCGATCTCCCGTCCGGTTTTCGACATTTGATCGGCTTTGTCGGGGGGATCGGCGACTGGATCGACGTAAGCCTGCTCGCCCGTTTGGCTGCGGGTCAAAAAGAGAGCGCCCTAGTCTTAATCGGGCCGGTGGAGACCGATGTGCAAGCCTTAAAGAGTCTGCCCAATGTTTTTTTGCTGGGCCGAAAACCCTACGGCTCTCTTCCGGACTATATTCGACACTTTGAGGTTTGCCTGTCTCCCTTTCGCATCAATGAACTAACGCTCAGCGTCAATCCCGTGAAAGTCTACGAGTATCTGGCTGCCGGAAAACCGGTCGTATCGACGGCTTTGCCGGAAGTGACACCATTTGCGCCAGTGGTTTCCGTGGCAAAAGACGAAGAGTCTTTTATTGAAGCCGTTCGGAATGCCTTAGCCACTGATTCGCCGGAAAAGCGGGCCGAACGATTGGCTTTGGCAGAACACCATTCCTGGGACGCCCGGCTCGAACCGATGCTGCAGGAGATTCAACAAAAGCTGGGTGAGAAGTGACATGAAGAGGGACAAGGTTTTCGGAGTAAACGGTGAAATTGTAAACGTTGAGATAGTCACGGGGAAAGTTTCGGCGAAATAGTTAACGGCGAAATACTAAAGACAGTGGCTGTGAACACTTACTTTCCGTTCAGTACCGTAACGCCGCCGACGGTGCCCAGCAACTGAACCCGCTGCGTTTTATAGTAATACTCTTTTCCTGACTTGATTTCTTGGGCAGCCACTTTTAAGTCATCGGTAGCCGAGCGGGATATGCCGCGTACGGTTACATATACATCTTTGAGATAAGGATCATCGGTAAGGACCAGTTGGCCTTGGGCGTTCGGTTGGGATGAGCGGGTGGGGACGACGCGGATGGAGTCGACGTGAGCATCTTTCGGATCCACCAGTGCACCTGCCGCTAACAGGGGTTCGTTCGCATTCAAGTTTGCCGCCACTTCCGGCGCGACCCGTTTGAAGATGGCCTCAAACTGCACTTCTGTTTCTTTCGCTTGAACGATGGTCTTGGTTTTCGTCGCTAGTCCGGTGACTAGCAAGAGGACCGCCAGTAGAATGACAAGATCCAGCGGGTTGACGATACCGAAGAGTCGTCCTTTTTCGTCGACTAGTTTCACGGGATGAAAAGCCTCCTCGACTGTTGTAATTGGGATGGGTCCCTAAAAGATAGTTGTTTCGACATGAGGGGTCCCGTTCCTTTTTTTCAGGACACAATAAAAAGGGAAAGGAAGATTTATACCCATGAGGGAAAATGTGAATTTATCGGCCCAAGATATTCAGGGGATTCTACCCCATAGACCTCCTTTTTTACTCATCGATAAGGTGACGGAACTGGAAGTGGGAAAATCAGCCGTTGCGCTGAAAAATGTGACGATCAACGAGCCTTTTTTCCAAGGCCACTTCCCGGGCCATCCGGTGATGCCCGGCGTGCTGATCCTCGAAGCGATGGCCCAGACCGGGGCAGTTGCCCTCTTGAAGATGCCCGAGTATGAGGGGCGCATTGCCTTGTTCGCTGCGGTAGATGGAGTTCGCTTCCGCCGTCAAGTGGTGCCCGGGGATACGCTCCGTCTTGAGGTGGAGTTGACGGCCCTTCGCAAGAGCATCGGCAAAGGCGTCGGCAAGGCTTATGTGGACGCTCAGTTGGCTTGTGAAGCGGAACTGACCTTTGCGATCGCCAAGTAAAATTTCGTAATACATTTGTTAACATTGCTGCCGGGACGAAGGTCCCCGTTGTATTCACCTGAGACGTGGAGTAAAATAACAGTTGTATATGTCGATTTAGTTTGAAGGAGGCGACCTGGGTGTCGATGGCCCTGGCAGCCTGTGCTGCGTTTCTATTCGCCCTCGTACTAACCCCTCTGGTCCGCCGACTGGCCTTACGCCTTGGCATCGTCGATATGCCCTCCGGACGCAAGGTTCACCGGGAGCCCATGCCCTATCTGGGCGGTGTGGCGATCTATGGCGGTTTTGCTGCCGCTATCGCCGTCATGAGCTTTCAGGATTCCGACTTTTTACGTTCGGAAATCGTCGGGTTGTTGATTGGCGGATTCATCATTACTCTCGTCGGGGTGATCGACGATGCGCGAGATTTGTCGCCCAAGTGGAAGCTGGTCGGACAGATTTTGGCGGCAAGTGCGGTCATACCTTTTGGACTGTCTGTCGAGTTTGTGACCAACCCCTTTTTCGGGCCTTTGTTTGGACCGGATGTGGTCGACCTGGGTTGGCTGAAGGCGCCCATTACAGTCATCTGGATTATTGGCGTCACCAATGCGGTCAACCTGATTGACGGTCTGGACGGGCTTGCCGCGGGGATTGCCTCGATTGCCTCGGTGACGCTAGCTGTGGTCGCTTGGACGCAAGGGCAAATTTTAGTCGCTTATCTGGCACTGATTCTTGCAGCTTCTTCCGTAGGATTTCTGAAATATAATTTTCACCCCGCCCGCATATTTATGGGTGATGCCGGGGCTATGTTTTTAGGCTTTGCCTTGGCCTGCTTGTCCATTCTTGGCTTAGCGAAAGTGGCTACGGTTATTTCGGTATTTATCCCGATTTTGATCGTCGGCATTCCGATTCTCGATACCGGGTTCGCCATATTTCGCCGGTATCAGAAGGGACAACCTATTTTTCAGGCCGATAAGGATCACTTGCATCACCGGTTGTTGGCCTTAGGCTTTAGCCATCCCCAGACGGTGATGATCATCTACGGCATCAATACCGTCTTAGGGGTCACCGCGGTCGTGTTGACCAGTCTTTCCACCGCCCAGAGCGTCTTTATTCTCATCCTGATATCGAGTTTGATCATCGTCACGGCTGATCGGCTGGGCATCTTGGGGCGTTCGGCGAGCGCCTCGGAAGTGGCGGCGAGTCGTGTTCGCTTAGAGGCAGACGATGAATAGTATCTAGGGTCGGGTTGGAGGCGAATATAGGCCATTGGTATAAACGCCAGTGGCTTTTCCTGTTTTCGAAATACATATCCTAGGGGGAGTTCCAGTGAAACAGAAAGGATTACCAGCTACCGAACAGCCCGATTTGCAATGGAAAGAAGAATTGATGACGGTAGAATCGAAGGCCGAATCAGGCAGCTTTTCCGGCCTCACTGCAGAGGAGCGAAAGGTGCTCCTTGGAGTGTCAGAAGAATCTGACGCCACGCCGAGGCGGGGAAGAGGCTTTGTCCGCTTGTTTTCCGGTGGCGTGGCTCTTCTCGTCGCTGGTTTTATCATGGGGCAAGTGGTGTTGGCCGTCGCGGCCCCGGGTGGTTCCGACGATCCTTTGATCTCGAAGAGTTTTTTGGATAAAATCCTGCGCGATAACTCCGTAGAGGTACATAATCAAATTGTTGCCTTAAATCAACGGATTGAAACGCTGCAGAACGCGCTCGAGAAGTCCGGTACCCCAGTACAGCTGCCGCCGATGCCGTCGAACTATCAAAATACGCCTTGGACGGCGACCAGCGGCGGGGGCTATACGGGGCCCGTGCTGATTAATGGCCCCGTTGGGGGTTCAGCAGGAGATACTGGGGCGACGGCAAATCGGGGAACTTCCGGGGCCGTTGGTTTTACGGGAAATCCTGGCCTAAACGGCTCGACTGGAGCAGGCAGCGATGGTTCGGCAGCTGGGGCTGGCAATGCTTCTGCCGTAGTTCCCAGCGGAAAACCGCAGGGGACGATCAACTCGACGACGGGAGCCAATGTGCGCTACGGCCCGGGCATGGATTACACCGTCCTCTGCATCGCAGATCATGGAACCCTACTGACCATCCTGGAAACGAAGTCCGGATCGGATGGTTCCAATTGGTACCGGGTTACGTTGCCTGATGGGCGAGAAGGATTTATTCGCCAGGATTTAGTCACATTGAAAAAATAGTTAGGGCCGCCTAAGTCGGCTATAAACATCAGGGAACCATTTTCCGGATGGAAAGGCAGTGTGCATCGTTGAAAATATTGGTTACTGGCGGGGCTGGTTTTATTGGCTCCCACCTGGTCGATCGGTTGATCGACCGGGGCGATGATGTATTGATTGTGGACGATTTGTCTACGGGAAAAGCGGAAAATATTCATCCCCGGGCCCGTTTTCTGCAGATGGATGTGGCCCAGCCGGAGATTCGTGAGGTCGTTCGCCAGGAACGTCCCAATGGAATCGTTCATTTGGCGGCCCAAGTGGATATCCAAGTGTCTCTCCGCGATCCCATGCGCGATGCACAGGTGAATATTCTAGGGACCTTGAACTTATTGGAAGCTTGCCGGGAGAGTGCGGTGAACCGGATGATCGTCGCTTCGTCGGCAGCCGTCTACGGGGATCCCCTGCGGCTGCCCATCGATGAAGATCATCCCCTCGATCCGGCCAATTGTTACGGTGTCAGCAAGCATACGCCGGAACATTACTTACAAGTCTACCGCCGCCTTTTCGGAATCGCTGGCGTCGCGCTGCGTTTTGCCAATGTCTATGGTCCGCGCCAAGACGCAAACGGTGAGGGCGGGGTCGTCGCTATTTTTTGCGACCGCCTCTGTAAAGGGGAAGCACCGTCGATCTTCGGGAACGGCGAGCAGACCCGTGATTTTGTCTATGTAGGCGATGTGGCTGACGCGATCGTTACGGTGCTTGAGGCGGACGCCGACCGGATTTCGGAAAGCGTCTATAACGTAGGCACCAGTCGGCCGCTAACGGTAAACGATCTCTTTCGTACCCTTTGCGAGGCCACCGGCGCTGATCCGAACCCTCACTACCTGCCACCCCGTCCCGGCGATATTTTGCACAGCTATTTGGATAACCGCCGGTTGCATGAAGCCCTCAACTGGGTACCCAGAACTGAGCTCAGAGCGGGGTTGGAACAGACCGTCGCTTTCTGGAGAAACGACAAGTAGTTGAACAGAAGGAATGGGACCTAACGGACCTTAGCGGTTCTTAACATGCATAGCTTTTTTGACGTAGCCGCTGCCGAAGCGGCTTTTTTGTTCCCTTAAGGTGGATGAAGAAGGCTTGATGAGGAAATTAGGCCGGTGATCATGGAAAAGTCTTTTTTGGGAGACACTTTGAGGGAGTGAAAGGTAGCAGGAGAATCGACTTCACGTCTGGAAACATCATTTAGGAAACGCTATATATTGACAGGGTTGAAGACTGACGGAGAATGGGTTTTGGTGGTAAATTCCGGCGGCCAGTTGGCAGAGTTGCGACGGCTGGCCGGAAGATAGGACTTTCCTCGACAGAATGAGACAAAACAGGAGAGGGAATGGCACGACTCTTCGACGCTTTTCTGAGGACAACCCGATAAAAGGCATGCTATGCTAACACTCGCCAGGAGGCAGGGCGCTGGTTTGGGTGATATACACTAATGTGTAGACACCGATGCGGAATACGTCACCAGCTCGCCGCCGCCGCTGAGTAATTTGACAAACGATTGCGGAGGGACGCAGGCATGCAGTTGACTTACCTGTCCAAACAAGGAGAGCTGTCGATTCCCCAGGGTTTATGGGAAGCCTTTCCCCAAGGTGGCCTAGTCCGTTTTAACATAGATGCGGAAGGCCGGTTGGTCATCCGGCCCATCCCCCATTTGCAATGCGTTTCTTCAAATGAAAGGATGTCGATGAATGGCGATTAAGTTCGGTACCGATGGCTGGCGTGCCATCATGGCCGATGAGTTTACCTTTGGAAATGTGGAGATCGTGGCCCAGGCGATCGCTGATTTTGTCCAGGGAGCAGGAATTGCCGGCCGTGGTGTTGTCATTGGCTATGATATGCGCTTTTTATCGGATAAGTTTGCTGTCCGGGCGGCCGAAGTTTTGACGGCCAACGGGATTCCCGTGCTCATTCCGCCGGCGGCGTTGCCCACACCGGTGACGGCTTTTGCCATCACCCATCACCAGGCTGCCGGGGCGATCATGTTGACGGCGAGCCACAATCCGCCGGAATACAACGGGATAAAGTTTATTCCCGAATATGCAGGCCCTGCCCTGCCGGAGATTACTGATCGCATCGAATCGAGGGTCAAGGAGCTCGTCGCATCAACGCAGGGCTCTGAGGGGAACCATGACCAGGAACGCGCAGATTTCCCCCCGATGGTGAAAAAGCTGCGACTGGGCGAAGCCCGGAAACAAGGGTTGGTCCGGGATATCGATCCCATGGATGCCTATATGGCGCAATTGGCATTGGTCGTGGATATGAAAACGGTAGCTGCCTCGGGACTGAAAATTGTCGTCGATCCCATGTGGGGAGCCGGAATCGGCTACCTGGAGAAAGTGCTGGAACAGTGCGGCCTCGAATATCAGGTGATTCACAACTATCGCGATGCTCTCTTTGGCGGCAGTCTGCCGGAACCTTCCGACGCTGTTCTCAAAGAGCTAAAAGCGAGAGTGGTCGAATCGGGCGCTCATCTCGGGCTCGCATTAGACGGGGATGCCGACCGCTTTGGCGTCATTGATGCTGACGGCACCTTTATCAATGCCAACCAGGTATTGACGCTACTGTACCACCACTTGCTGACGCGTCGGGGATTGACGGGGCCTGTCGCCCGCACCGTAGCGACGACGCATATGCTTGACCGTATCGCCGCCAAGCAGGGCGCCACTGTTGAAGAGACCCCTGTCGGGTTTAAATACATCGGCCTTTCCCTGCGGGACCATGGAACACTGCTCGGCGGGGAAGAATCGGGCGGTTTATCGGTCCGAGGCCATATGCCGGAAAAAGACGGCGTCTTAGCCTGCATCCTGATGGCGGAAGTCCGGGCGGCCGCTGGGAAGCCTTTGACAGAAGTGCTTGCTGACATTAGTCGGGAATACGGTCAACTGGTCTCGCAACGACTTGATCTGCATACGGCGCCGGAAGAGAAAGGGGCCATTATGGCGGCTCTGCAAGCCTATTCACCGTCGAAGATCGCCGGGGTGGACGTGGTCAAACGGCTGACCATCGACGGAGTGAAGCTGCTGTTAGCTGACGGCGCCTACGCTCTGGTTCGCGCATCCGGTACGGAACCGCTCTTCCGACTCTATGTGGAAGCCAACAGCCAGGAGCAGTTGAAGGCGATTCAGAGTGAGGTTAAGGAAGCCTTGAAGCTGTAAAAATTGGCCGCGGAGAAAGGGAACTGTAGAAAAGCGAATCGAGCAAATATGAAATTAAATCATCTGGTGAAAAAGGAGTGTTGAACGTCACTGTTCGCACTCCTTTATTTTTAAAGAACCTCTTTATCCTGTCCTGTACCCGACGGGTCATGAGCCTTTACTATTTTAGAGCTATTTTGTTTTCCGGTACTATTTTGCGCAAATTGCAACTAAGCACTATTGTGGTTTTAGTAAAAACTTTCCATTATATTTTGGGCTTCGCTTGATTGTGTGTCAAACAAAGGGTACAATATGACCAGAACAAACGTTTGCTTTTCGAGAGTGTTACGATAAAACAAATGCCATTCGGAACGGAGGGGACATCGGTGAGCGAGCAAATGCTCCAGAAGATTTTAAACGAAATCATGCTGGTAAAGACAGACATGCGGGAAGTTAAAATACGGATCACCAGCATTGAGCAGCGAGTGACGGAAATTGAACATCGAGTTACTGGCATCGAGCAGCGAGTAAATGGTATTGAAGAACGGGTAACCGGAATAGAACAGCGGGTTGCTGGCATTGAAGAACGGGTTACTACTATTGAGACTCGGGTTACAGGAATCGAGCAACGGGTGGACGGGATTGAGAACCGGGTGGCCGGAATTGAAAAACAGGTCACTAGAATCGAACAGCGAGTAACCGGTCTCGAACAACATGTTGCTAATATTGATATGAGAGTTACCGGCCTTGAACAACAACAGGATGAAATCTACCATATCGTTAGAGCCATTGAAGGCAATTTCCAAGAATCCAGGGCCGAAGGAAAATCATCTATAGAGCGCTTGGACAAACTCGAGGGGGATGTAGCCCGTACAGTCCAATCGGTAAGCCGTCTGGCCGATATGCATTGTGAGGCTTTGGAATTAACAAGGGCTTATCTCTGATCACGATCCGCCATGAAGCGCAGATACAGGATCTGCGTCGCGGGAGCATCGCGAACCAGGCTGGATAAACAAGAGGTTTATGGAAAGATGATTTCCGAAAAAGTAAAAAGAACAGACCCGAATGATTAGGCGGGTATGTTTTGTATTTCAAGAGTATCGACGATTTCGTCGGTGCTTTTTTATGTTACGGCGAGGACAAGGACAGCAAAAAAATCAGCAGGAGAAAATAGAGAAACTGTCGAAGAGATCAAGTTGAGTCTTATTTTTTAGCGTAACAGAGCTAAATACTCAGTTTGAAAACGCAAATCCCATCCGGTGACACAAAATGAATGATGCAACATCTATGGCTGGATTGGACGGTTTTCTTTACGTAAGGCAGGTCCAATTCGGTAAAACGCTGTATACATGCCAAATGTACAAGTATTGAGATAAAGAGAAAATCAGGTGGATGGATGGGGAGTGGAAGGCGTGCTCGAAGCCGGGGCGTTAGATAAAGTTGTTCGACAAACGATCGATGCGATCGAAAATGCAAAGGAGCAAATTTTTACTATTGCCGAAGACGCCCGGACAGAATGTGCGCGGGTACAGAAAGATCTTCAAGAGATTCGTGAATCGACACAAAAAATTATCGATCAAGTAGATACGTTGACGCTCAAAGAGCGGCAGGCCCGTATTCGGCTGATGGAAGTGAGCCGAGGCCTGGAGCGCTTTTCCGAAGAGGATATCCGCACAGCCTATGAACAGGCTCGAGATATTCAAGTGAATCTGGC
Source organism: Heliobacterium chlorum (assembly GCF_014502795.1). Classification (GTDB taxonomy): domain Bacteria; phylum Bacillota; class Desulfitobacteriia; order Heliobacteriales; family Heliobacteriaceae; genus Heliobacterium; species Heliobacterium chlorum. The sequence continues at coordinate 56,047 of NZ_JACVHF010000006.1, read as the reverse complement.
TGTCTTGCGAGAGCGGGAAAACCAACTGCGTTTGAAACGGGATGAATTGGAGCGCCGCTTGCGCCATCTGCAGGGGATGGTGGAACGAGCAGAACAGCTCATGAACCAAGTGGGCGTCGTTCTGGATTTTATCGGCGGCAACTTAAAAGACCTATCGATGAAGATGGAAGAGGCCCAGCTTCGCCAGCAGGCGGCTCTGCGTATTATTTTGGCCCAGGATCAGGAACGACTGCGCGTAGCCCGGGAAATTCACGATGGTCCAGCCCAGATGATGAGCAGTCTCGTTCAACAGGCAGAGCTTTGTGAGCGGCTCCTCGCCGCCGATCCCGAGGCGGTGCGCCGGGAATTGCAAGAGTTGAAAGTGGCTGTTCGCGCCACATTGAAAGACGTCCGCAAGATTATTTATGATCTGCGCCCGACGGCCCTTGATGCTCAAGGGTTAGAACCTGCCTTCAAGCGCTATGTGACCGACTTTGCTGAGCGAACAGGATTGCAGTTGGAATGCCGTTTTCTCGGCAAAGCCCGACGGCTCGATCGGCCTTATGAGGTGGCCATTTTCCGGATGGTCCAGGAAGTGCTGAGCAACGTACGTAAGCACGCCCAAGCTAAAAAGCTCCAGTTTTATTTTGAGATGGCTCCGGAAGCGGTCACGGTGATTGTCAGGGATGACGGAATTGGTTTCGATCCCGAGGCGATGATGGCTTATTCAGGCGAGCACTATGGCCTGGTAGGGATGAAGGAGCGGGGGGAACTGCTGGAGGGTATCGTGGAGATCCGCAGTCAAAAGGGCCGAGGTACGCAGGTATTGATCCGCATTCCGATTCAAGGCGGAAACGACAGGGAGTGACCATCATGGAACCCATCCGAATTCTGCTTGCTGACGATCATACGTTGCTCCGTCGAGGGCTGCGTAAGATACTAGAGTTGGATCCACAGTTTCGTGTTCTCGACGAGGTTGGCGACGGGCAAGGCGCTATCAATTTAGCCCGGAAGTTAAACCCAGACGTCATCCTGATGGATATTCACATGCCTGGTGTAAATGGCGTGGAAGCGACTCGGGTGCTGAAGCGCGAGCTCCCGGAAACGGGGATCATCATTTTGACGGCTCATGAGGAAGAAGAACATATTCTTGAACTGATCGAGGCGGGTGTCGACGGGTATCTGTTGAAGGATGTCAGCCCCGATACGCTCTATAGCGCCATCCTCTGTGTGGCCCGAGGTGAGTCGGTGCTGAACCCCTCCGTGGTGAGCAAAGCGATTCAACGTGCCCGAGGTCAAAAAGGCGATGAAGGCGAAGCGTCCTTTCATCCTGCCGATGAACTAACGGAACGGGAACTAGATGTGCTCAAACTGATTGCTCAGGGTACGACCAATGCCCTGATCGCCAAGACCCTCTTTATCAGCGAAAAAACGGTGAAAAACCATATCACCAATATATTTCGGAAATTGCAGGTCAAAGACCGGACACAGGCGGCTTTGTATGCGATCAAACATCGTCTCGTAAAAATGTGAGGATTTCTAGCACCACCGCAGGTGTATGTAAAAGACTCTGTTCCAAGATGCTATTTTTTGTGCCAGTAAGAAAACCTGGGCGACAATTTGATAGTGATTCAGAAACCAGTTATTTTCGTTGGAGAATAACTGGTTTTTCATTTCCAAGAGATGTTTTCGAAGTGAACATTAAGAGTTTTAAAAGAAAACATTTTAATTAAAAAATTACCATTTTACCTAAGAATTGTCTTCTGTAGTTGTGAGCAAAAAGTGGACTGTTCCAAAATATTGCAGAACGAAGAAGGAAAAGGTCGGTCGAGGGAGAATGAATTATAGGAAAAATATGTAAGAGGGGTGATGCTCGGTGGTTTGCCTCAAGGGGTCTGTCTATCTAGCCCGGGGCAAGGGGAAATCCTGGTTTGGCTTTACCCATGATCCGGCTCTCGACTTGACGATTCTCCATCCCGAAGGAGTAGACAGCCTTGTGTCACTAACGCCGAACATGCCCATAGGCATCGCCTTGTACATTTTGCAGCGGCTTCGAGCTGAAGCGGAGAAAAAGAATCCTGCTGAATTTCAACCCCGGCCGTCTCAGACGGGTCGATTCTGGCGCAAATTGGCTCATACCCTCGGTTGGGGATTGTTGGAGCCGGCCGATCATGGGGTCGCTGAAAAGGAAAGCCATGAGTACATCTACGGTCGACCAGTGATTGAAAAAAGTGATCCTGAGTTAAGCTTCTGGTCCCGCCGGACGATTACACTACTTCGGGGTCTTCATGAACTGCCAGAGGCTGCCACCGGTTTTCCCCTCCACGTCTACCGGCCCTCCGGGGGAGAGGAGTCTCTTTGCCAGTTGGCTGACTTGAGACGAGTAGCGCAAGTGCTCGAAGGCCGGCTTTTGTTTACATCGGAGCTGGAAATGGCTTTGGTAGAAAAGAGTCAACAGGACGGTATCCCCTTTCCCGTCGGCCAATTGGAGGATATCTTGCAAGTCCTGGCCTTAGCGGGAATCGTGGAGATCTACCCCTCTGTCATGATGACCGGCCCGGAACAAGTTCGCTGTGTCCGCTGCGGCCAGAACAGCCGGATTTCCGTCAGTCCCTGTGTTCGCTGTGGCAGGGAGAAGTGTTACTACTGTGAAGAATGCCTGACCATGGGGGAAGCGCGCCTTTGCCGGCCCCTCTACGGATTGGCTGGCGATGAAAACTGGGTTGCCCGGTGGAATCGGCACGTGCTCCCCTGGTTCATGGAAAGGCTTCCCGACTCTGTTCCGGAGACATGGGACAGAGAAGAGTTCGACTCACCTTCAGCCCAGGACACAACGACGGCTTCCGCTTCCAAGGAAGGATACAGTCCGCTCTGGCCCGTGCTGACCTTTCCCCTTACCCCGGCCCAGGAGGCGGCCAGCGAACAACTGCTGCATTGGCTAGCCGACAATTCTAAGGAACGGCGGGAGGCTCTCGTATGGGCGGCTTGCGGTGCCGGCAAGACCGAGGTTGCCTTTGCCGCCATCGCCCAAGTCTTGCGACGAGGCGGGCGGGTTCTTTTTGCCGTTCCCCGTCGGGACGTGGTGCTGGAACTGACTCCCCGACTGCAATCCGCTTTTCCGGGTATTCCCGTGACGACCCTTTACGGAGGGAGCCGGGAGCGGTTCGGCACGAGTCCATTGGTCGTGGCAACAACGCATCAAGCGATCCGCTTTTACCGGGCTTTCGACCTCGTTGTCCTCGATGAAGTCGACGCTTTTCCCTACCAGGGCAGCGCCATGCTCTATCATGCCGTTGCCCGTTCCCGCAAACGGCATGGTCCAGTGATTCTCATGACGGCCACTCCTGATGGTCAGATGAAAGGGGAAGTCCGGGCCAAGCGGATGCAACTGGTCAGCATCCCGGCTCGTCATCACGGACACCCGCTTCCCGTTCCGCAGATCCTTTTGGAAAAGGAGTGGCGCTGGGACCGGGAACAGCTGATCTTTCCCGAGAAACTGCTTACATTCTTACACCGCAGTGTGGAAGGAGACCTGTCCCAGGTCTTCCTCTTCGTTCCCTCTGTTTTTTTAGCTCACCGTGTCGGTGAATCTCTGAAAGCGGCGACCCGTCTTCCGCCTTTCAACGATTTTAAAGGCACCTGGGTCGAATATAGCCATTCCCGCGACCCTGATCGGGAAGCAAAACGGCAGCGCTTCAGCCGGCAACTCTTTCCCATTTTTGTCACTACCTCCATCATGGAACGAGGCATCACGGTACCCCGAGCAAACGTGGTCGTCTTGTTTGCCGAAAATGAGCGGATCTATGACGAGCGTACCTTGATCCAAATGGCCGGCCGCGCTGGTCGTTCCACAGAACGCCCCTATGGAGATGTATGGTTTGTGGCGACAAAAATAACGGCAGCCATGCAAGAGGCTGTCGATGCGATTCACTGGCTAAACGGGCAGGCGCAAAAGCAAGGCTTTTTACTTTCGGATGAGAAAGCGGCTCAGTGAGAATAGATGAGTGCTTAACAAAATAATCGGGCTTATAGAATGTGCCAGAGCTTAGAGTTTGTCGAACTATGGAGTTTATGGAGCTTGTGAAGTTAAAGGAAAAAATAAGAGCAAAAAGAGTTATGGAGTTATAGCGTTATGAGTTTTGAGAGGTAAGAGGAGATGAGGTTGATGAGCAGTGCAGGAAAGGAGCAATGAAGAGACTGGATTTCGACTGCGTTGGAGGACGGAAGAGACAGGTGAACGAAATGACGGACATGGAGATCAAATAAAACCAAAAGAACTGGATAGATACTTAGATTGGTTCGCAGCGATCAAAGAGACACTGTTTCCGGCCCTTCCAGATTGTCCACTTTGCCAGCAAGCCCTGTCTATCTACGGGCAAGCCCCGGGACGGACTGGGATCTGCCGCCGCTGTGCCGGGGAACTGGAGCAAATTCGTCTCGGTAAAGTCCAATGCAGCCGATGTGGGAAGTATATGGAGACGGCGGGGGGACAGACAGAACTGAGTTTATCGGCATCCAAGTGCTCAGACTGTACTCGGCGGGAACCGCCCTTCCTACAGGCCTGGAACATCGGTCCCTATGAGGGGATGCTCCGCCAGTGGATTCATGATCTAAAATATCGAGGATATCAAAAGATGGCCCGCCCCTTAGGCCAGATGCTGGCTCAAAGACTCTGGGAAGGCGTTCCTCGAAGCAGTTGGCTGAACCCCTGGGGAGAATTGCGCGGTGCGGTGATCGTACCGATCCCCTTGCATCCAGAAAAATGTTACCGCCGGAACTTTAATCAGGCCAGTCTCATCGCCGAAACCGTTTGTGATGAGACTGGCCTTCCCCTCGCCGATCTCCTGGGACGGCGCGCCGACCGGACGGCTCAGGCCAAACTAGGCCGCAACGAACGCTTTCGCAATTTAGAAGGTCAGTTTTTTATCCAAGAGGATGAAAAGAATCTATTGACCACCACGGCCAAGAAACCATCGACAGCGGTCATCGTCGATGATGTATATACCACCGGTGCAACGGTGGCTGAGGCATCCCGCCCATTGATGGAATGGGGTGTTGAAAAGATATTCGTATTGACAGTAGCCGCTGGGATTGGTATTTAAGGGGGTCTTCAAGGTGTGATTGCTATTGTACCGACTACCCTCTCTCGGATATAATAAAAAAAAGTGTGGAGAAGAGGGATATTGAAAGATGAATGTAAAAAATTGTCCGCGATGTAACCGGATTTTTATCCCTCAAGGCGGTCGAAGAATTTGTCCGGTTTGTGTACGAGAAGAAGAAGAAAAATATGAAAAGGTACGGGAATACCTTCGGGAGTACCCCGGAGCCACCTTGCTTGAGGTCGTCAATGCGACTGGTGTAGACGAGGATACGATTTTGCAGTATATCAAAGAGGGACGGATTGAGGCGTCTGATTTTCAAGATGCCGCTATCGAATGTGAACGCTGTCGAACGCCCATCTCCAGCGGCAGACTTTGCGCAAAGTGTCAAGGCGACTTGGCCCGGGAATTGCAGCAGGCTGCCGGCTCTTTTCGGTCGCAAACGCCGGAACGGGATACCAAAAGCCGCCCGAGAGATAAAATGTTTACTGCGGACATTACCGATAAATTTGACAAATAAGCTGGTGCGAACCAGCTTTTTTTATGCCGATGCTAAAGTTTTTTGTTCCGGGAAACGATATAAGCAGTAAAGAAAGACCTGCATATTCGATATGATTTGCTTTCATGGATAGACAGCGGGGGTGGGGAACGATGATCATATCATCCAATCAAATTCAACACGTGCTCCAGGTATACGGGGCCAAACGACTGGAAAAAGGAAGCGGAATGGCGGAAACTTCCAGAGTCAAAGGCTCCGGTCAGGACACGGTCAACGTTTCGGAAGAGGCCCGTCTCTTGCAAGCGGCGATGAAGGCCGTTCGAGAAGCTCCAGAAGAGCGGGAGCAAATCGTAAACACTTTAGGTCAGGCTGTACGTTCCGGCACGTACTCGGTCACGGGAGACCAGATTGCCGAGAAGTTGCTCGGCCGCGATTTGGTGGATCGGCTAGGCTCTGAATAAGGGAAAAAGGTGAACAGCCATGACATTAAAACATGAGGCCCCCTCGGGTGCGGTAGGAACGGGGAACGACACTCGGGAGGGCCTTTTTGAGCAGTTAAAAAATATCTTAGCCATGCAGTATCGCTTACTAAATGCCTTGCTGATCCTAGCGAAGAAAAAAGAAACCTTTTTAGTAAAGGCAGAATTGCCAGAGATTCAGAAAATCACGGAAGCAGAAAACACGCTCATCCTGCAATTAGGGCATGTGGAACGACAGCGCCAAAAGGGCATGGATGATCTGCTTCCTCTAGTGGGTCTGCATCCAAGTGCCCCATTGTCTGAACTGCTTTTAGTGATACCGGTGTTTTGGCAGGCAGAATACACTGCCCAGCAAGAAAAACTAACAGAAGTCATCCAAGCGATCGATAACCAAAACAGCCGGAACAAAGAGTTGATCGAAAAGTCCCTTGAATATTACCAGTGGTACTACGACATCTTGTCCCGCGCTTCCGAATCGACGATTCCTTCCTACGGACCACAGGGCGATTCTACCTCGATGAGGGCGTCTTTTCTCAATAAAAAGATATAGATAGGATATAGAAAACGAAGAGAGCGATGATGGGAGGATATATATGCTATCCAGCTTTTTTGGCTTGGAGATCGCCCGGCGAGGGTTGATGTCAAATAAGATGGGTCTCGATGTGACAGGCCATAACATCGCCAATGCGAATACCGAAGGCTATTCACGGCAAACGGTCGTCCTCGGGACCACGCCGTCCTTATTTCAGCCCTCCCTGCACCGTTCTAACAGTGCAGGACAGATCGGGACAGGGGTGAACGTAGACGAGATTCGTCGATACCGAGACTCTTTTCTCGATATGCAGTATCGTAACGAAAGCCGTTCTTTGGGATACTGGAACATCCAATCGGATGTCCTGCAAAAAATCCAAAACCTCTTGGGAGAGCAAAATGACACGGGACTATCGAAGGTGATGGACCAATTTTGGGAGTCTCTCGAAGATTTGACGGCCCATCCGGAACAGCCGGCTGCTCGAGGGGTCGTCATCCAACGGGGTAAGGCCGTGGCGGAGACTTTTTCCTACCTCAGCCGTCAGCTTCGCCAGTTAGAAACAGACTATAACGATAAAGTCAAATCAACGGTGGACACGATCAACTCCTATGGAAAACAGATCGCCGACTTGAACAAACAAATTCTGGCGATTGAAGTAGGTACCGATAAAGCGAACGACCTGCGTGATAAACGAGACCTGCTCTTAGATAAGCTATCCTCTCTGATCGATATCACCGTGTCCGAAGACAGCCGGGGAATGGTCAATGTCGGTGCCGGTAACGGAAGCCTTGTCACAGGTGTGAGCAGCAGGGAAATCCACTATGACAACAGCATCCCCGATGCGAACGGAAAACGCTTGTACGAAGTCTTTTGGGATACGGGCACTGCTTGCGTCGCAAACAGCGGCGAACTGAAAGGCTGTTTGGAAGCCCGGGGGGCGATGGTACCCAAAGGAGAAACGAACGTATTCGGTACGCAGAACTTTGACTGGCAGGCCAATGTCGATGTTCCAAGCCGTGCTTCTGTAGTGGACGTAACGAGCGATACCATCGTCGGGACTTATCAATTTCACATAAATACTGCAGCCGCGAAGTCTAATGCAACGATGGCTGTCTTTGCCGCTCCGGCAGCCGGGCATAGCGAAACATATAAGATTACCGGTCTCGACGGAAAAACCAGCAGCTTTCAAATAAGCTCGACCGAAACCATCGATGATGCGGTCAAAAAGTTCAATGCACTAACCTCGATCACCGGAGTGGAAGCCACAAAGTCCGGGGGTGCGATTCAATTAACGGCGACAAAGTATGGTGTATATAACTTTTCCGTTGAACGGTTTAATGATGCCGCTACGCCTGCTAGCCTTGAGCTTCAAAATAGTACCGGCGGTGCCAATGTAGTCATAACCAACCCCGTTACGGTAAACATCGGTTCTGGAACAACGACTGTCGGCGTTGACAAAGTTGACGGTACTCGGGTTACCCTGAAGAACGGATTGGTCGTCGATGTAACCGGCACTAATGGCACAAACGTAAATGTAGACATTACCAAACGAGAAGGCATCGTCCCCGACATGCGGCGTAGACTACAGAAACTGGCGTTAACCTTTGCTTCACAGATCAACCAGGTTCATGAGCAGGGCGTTTCCCTGGAAGATATTCAAAAAAACTCAGGTGGTATTCTTATACCCAGTAAGATCAAGTTTTTTGTGGATTCTGTTGCCTATAATAATTCGAGTTCTTACATCGATCCTACAGATTTAGAAAATCTGATCATCAATCCAGTCCTCGATGACTCTTCCAAGTTGGCTGCCGGCAGGCCCGAGAGTAGCAGCATTACGCCGTATCCTACCACTACTTATGAAGGTGATGGGCGTAACGCCTTGGCCCTCTCTCAGTTAAAATACAACGATGTCGACACGTTCCCGCAGCCTTGTACATTAGATGACTATTATCGTAATATCATTGGCGACTTGGGCGTAAACGGACAACAGGCAACCCGTATGTCTGAAAACCAAACTACGCTCACTGAAACGGTCAAAGGTCAGCGGGATGCGATCACCAGTGTGTCCCTCGATGAGGAATTGACGAACATGATCCGTTATCAGCAAGCGTATAACTCTGCGGCACGGATGATCACGGCGGCGGACGAAATGCTTGACACGATCATCAGCCGAATGGGCGTTGTTGGTCGATAATAGAACCGCTTGTTGAAATATGACGTTAGTGGATGAATAGGAGGGGGCATTCAGTGCGAATTACCCAGTCTATGATGACCGGTACAGTTATGCGAAACCTGAATAACATCATGAAGCAGATGGATAAGACGGAGTATCAAATGTCATCCGGACAAAAGTACCGTCTGCCTGAAGATAATCCGGTCGGAACTGTTCAGACTTTGACCTACCGCAGTGCGTTAGTCGAGACAAATAAATACCTCGATAATGCCCGGGAAGCAGGGATCTGGCTCGATAACACCGATTCCGCCTTCACCGAAGTAACCAGTGTCGTCCAACGGGTACGTACACTGTTAGAGGAAGCGAATACGGACACGATGACGCCGGAAGGACGTCAAGCTATCAGTGAAGAGGTTGCTCAATTGGCAGACCATCTTAAACAGATCGCCAATACGACCGTAGGAGGGCGCTATATTTTTGGTGGAACCAATACAGCGAATCCACCGGCGACATTCAGTGGCACCTCATACAGTTGGAGCGGAAACGACTGTGAAATTCAAGTGGAAATAGACGCTAAAGCGACGGTTCCGATGAACAGTATTGGGAAAAAAATATTTGCCGACGATGTTACAGGCACTACTGATCCGAACCAGCAAGGCCTGCTCAACTTCTTGCAATCGGCAGCGACTACCCTCGGGGCTGGGAACCAGTTTAACTATCTAGGAAGGCTCGATAAGTTATCGGATAAGGTGCTGGAGGAGCAGGCGAATATCGGGGCTCGAGAAAACCGTATCGAATTTACCAATAACCGCTTGCAAAGCTTTGAGCAGACGATGACCGATAACCTTGCCCAAGTCGCTGACGCCGATATCGCTCAGGTGATCATCGACCTAAAAACCCAGGAGAACGTTTTTCGTTCTGCTTTGTCGGCAGGAGCCCGCATTATTCAGCCAAGCTTAGCAGACTTCCTCAAGTAGACTGTAAGGACTGGTAAGACTTAGGGGGAGTGACTTATGGAATTCCCGAGGATACAAATCGAGCAGCAGTTTACCCGCATTCAAGCACAGACCATACCCCGGCGGTTTGAGCTTCATAACGAGCTGCCCCAACTGACCTTCGAGCGCTCCCAACCTCACGTGGAAATTACCCGTACGCCCCCACAGGTCCAGATTGACCAGACGGCTGCCCGTGCCAGTGTAGGCTTCCGGAAGATGGTCGATCTAGAAGCCTATCAAGCCCAGCTAGCCATGCAAAACAGTTATGAATACATCGAAAAAAAAGCGGAGGAAGGCGATCGGATTGGCGCGATCGAGAACAAAGAGAACCCAATCCCGGACATCGCTTTAGAGAGCGCCTTTCCCGAGACGCCTGAAATCAATATAGCCAGCCTGCCGGCGGAACGACCCCAAATCGATGTCACTCTCGGCCAGCTAAGCTTTAACTTTACGCCGAGCACCATCAACTATCAATTTACGCCGGGATCCGTATCAGGAGAGTACCAACCTAGCCGGGTATCCATATCCGTCGTTCAACAAGGCTATGTTAAAATCACGCCGCCTCCGCCAAAGATATCGCTGACAGTATAGAAAAAGCGTATCAGAGAAATGGTGAATGGAGAAAGGGAGGTACTTGCTTTGCAAGTTCAAAACGATATCATCGATACGCCAGAGATAAATGGAAATGGTGTCATCCGTTTTGAACGGGGGATTCCGGGGTTTGAAGAAGAAAGGAGTTTCCTTCTGGTTCCATTGGATGGAAAAGCTCCTTTTTATTTTTTACAAAGTGCGGACAATCCCCTGTTGCGGTTTATTGCCTGTGAGCCCTTTCGGTTATTATCGAAGTATGAAGTCGAACTGACGGAAAAGGATTTACGAGATCTCTTATTGGAAAAAGAAGAGGACGCCTTCATCCTTCTTATCCTGACGCCGGCCGAACGAATCCAAGAAAGCACCATTAATTTAAAAGCTCCTGTAGTGATCAATGTAAAAAAGCGGCTAGCGAAACAAGTGATCTTGGAAAACGATCAGTACACGACACGGCACTGGCTGAACGGGGAAAAAGTCGACCCGACGAACTCTCGGACCTCGGCAGAGGCTGGAAGGGGACGTTAATACATGCTAGTTCTTACACGCAAAAATGGGGAGTCCTTACTGATCGGGGAAGAGATCGAAATTGTTGTGCTCGATGTACGGGGAGATCAAGTCAAAATCGGCATAACCGCCCCTAAGAGTGTCCGTGTAATGCGCAAAGAGGTCCTGGAATCGATCGAGCGGGCAAACCGGGCCTCCGTAGTGACGTCAAAACCTGAAGAGATACTTCCGTTTCTAGAAGGCTTGCCGACGAGTCCTGGAAGTGAATAAAGGAACATACGAGAATGAAAAGACTGTCCTTAGCGATGATTGTCAAAAATGAATCGAAAAACTTATCGAACTGTCTGTCCAGTGTCAAAGGGATCGTAGATGAAATTGTGATTGTTGATACAGGATCTTCCGATGACACCAAAGAGATCGCTCGCTCCTATGGGGCGAAGATTTATGATTACACCTGGGAAAATGATTTTTCCAAAGCCCGGAATGTTTCGCTGCAAAATTGTACGGGTGATTGGATCTTGGTCTTAGATGCTGATGAGACAGTGATTAAGGGCGAACGAAAGCTCTTTGACCGCTACATGAACACCATGCATGCGATAGGGCGCGTTCGGAGAATGAATAAGTTTTTGCAAGGGGAAGAGATTCGCTATTCCCAAGATTTCATTTCCCGCCTTTTTCCTCGCGGGGCTTATTACGAGGGGAGAGTTCATGAGCAGGTCATATCCGATTTACCTCGCTTTAATACCGAGATCGATCTGCACCACGAGGGGTACTTCCAGACGGACAAAACAGAAAGAAACTTGACGATACTGTTGACGATGCTCGATGAAAACCCATCGGACCCGTACACCTTATACCAAGTAGGGAAACAATACCGATTGAATAAGCGGTATGATACGGCAGAGCCCTATTTTGAAAAGTGTTATCAACAAATCAGTGTTCAAGAGATTTATCGACCATCTCTAGTCGTAAATTATTTATATAACCTATTAAACACGAAAAACTTTAAAATAGGACTTGAAGTCATTGCCAATGAGAAAACTATTTTAGCGGATTACCCCGATTTCCACTTTGCCTGTGGACTCTTTTACATGGAACTGATTTTTACAGACATCCAAAAATATGTACACCTGTTCCCACTAATCGAACAATCCTACCGGACCTGTCTCGAATTAGGTGAGACAAGGAAGTATGACAGTGTCATCGGAACAGGGACTTTTCTCCCGCTCTATAACCTGGGTGTATTCTACGAAAGCCTGGGCGATCGAAGCAAGGCCTTAGATTACTACCGGCAATCGGCCGCTTATGATTATCTACCGGCTTGTAACCGGATAGCAAAACTTGAAAACTAATAAGCTAAACCCAAACCATTCCATTTTTTCAATGGGATGGTTTTTGATTTTTAAAAATATTAAGATATGGGTGGATAACCAAGAAAAAGCCCAAGATATGTCGAAAAACGAATTAAATCGGCTAAAAAGGCTAATTTCAATGATTAATTAATTGTGGCTGTGTGTCGATAAAAATTGTGTAAACAGTTACGCTCCGCTCCAATAACAAGAAGACCAAGGATGGTCTACTAAAAATCATGGAGGAATGTAAAAATGATCATCAACCACAACATCAGCTCCCTCAATGCGCAGCGTCAGCTGGGTATTACTGACGGTGCCATGAACAAGTCGCTGGAAAAACTCAGTTCGGGTCTGCGGATCAACCGTGCTGGGGACGATGCGGCCGGTCTGGCTATCTCCGAAAAAATGCGCGGGCAAATCAACGGGTTAAATCAAGCTACTCGGAACGCCCAAGATGGCATTTCCTTGATCCAGACGGCTGAAGGCGCCCTCAATGAAACCCATTCGATTTTACAGCGGATGCGGGAACTGGCCGTTCAAGCTTCTAACGACACGAACGTCACTGAAGACCGTTCAGCCATCAAAACGGAAATCACCGAACTGCAGTCTGAATTGACCCGGATCGGCAAAACGACCCAGTTCAACAAACAGAACCTGTTAAACGGTTCCTTCACTGGCAAAGTCCTTCTCATCGGGGCGAACAGCGGTCAAATCATGACACTGACCATTGGGAAGTTTACCGCTGGTGCCGGTGGTTCGCTGCAAGTTAACGCCATCTCCGTGTCAAACGCCTCTAAAGCAGAAAACGCGATTACCACGCTCGATACGGCTATTAAAAGTGTATCGACACAACGTGCTCAACTTGGTGCTTGGCAGAACCGCTTAGAACATACGATTGCAAACTTGAACGTCGCTGGCGAGAACCTGCAAGCCGCTGAATCTCAGATTCGAGACGTTGACATGGCGAAGGAAATGACCAGCTTCACCCGTTCGCAGATTCTTTCCCAAGCAGGCACATCGATGCTAGCTCAGGCAAACCAAAAACCTCAATCGGTTCTTTCCTTGCTTCGCTAATCTTATCACACCCTTAAATTAAGCCGACCATGGATGGTCAGATAAACAGTCATGGAGGAATGCAAGATGATTATCAACCACAACATCAGTTCCTTGAATGCCCAGCGTCAACTTGGTATTACCGACGGTGCTATGAGCAAATCCCTGGAAAAGCTTAGCTCTGGTTTGCGCATCAACCGTGCTGGCGACGACGCCGCAGGTCTTGCCATCTCGGAAAAAATGCGTGGTCAGATTAACGGCTTAAACCAGGCCACCCGTAACGCCCAAGACGGAATTTCTTTAATTCAGACGGCTGAAGGTGCTCTTAATGAGACCCATTCGATTCTGCAACGGATGCGGGAACTTGCCGTTCAAGCTTCCAACGATACGAACGTCACCGAAGATCGTGCTGCAATTACAACGGAATTGTCAGAGCTGCAGAAGGAACTGACTCGAATCGGCAAGACTACTCAGTTCAACAAACAGGCTCTATTAGACGGCTCCTTCGCTGCGAAGACGCTCCTCATCGGAGCGAACAGCGGTCAAATCATGACGATGACCATCGGAAAGTTTACGGCAGGTGGTGGCGGTTTAGCAGTCACCGGAATTAGTGTGATGAGCGATGGTTCTGCTCAAGCTGCGATCACTACACTTGATAGTGCCATTAAAAGTGTCTCTACTCAACGAGCCCAGTTAGGTGCCTGGCAGAACCGCCTGGAACACACTGTGGCTAACTTGAACGTATCTAGTGAAAACCTGCAAGCAGCTGAATCTCAAATCCGTGATGTCGATATGGCTAAGGAAATGACCAGCTTCACCCGATCGCAGATTCTTTCTCAAGCAGGTACGTCGATGCTCGCTCAAGCAAACCAGAAGCCCCAATCAGTGCTTTCCTTACTTCGATAATCCTAAACAAAAAGGCGGCCGGAAATCTACCGGCCGCCTTTTTGACTATGTTTTTCAAAATGGCTCGTAAATAAGGCTGCAAAATGGTTAAATATTCGTTAAACAGGAGAAAACCAATGACATTTATTTACTAGCCAAAATTTTGGGCGTATTTGGCTTCAAACAAGTAAATATACGGCTAAATTTATTTCCATTCCTCTCGATAATAAAAATGTAAGGCCATGGAAGGCCTGAGAAAAATCAGGGAGGAATGGTTTCCATGATTGTTAACCACAACCTAAGCTCCATCAACGCCCAACGTCAATTAGGCATCACCAACTTCTCGATGAACAAGTCTCTGGAAAAACTCTCTTCGGGCCTGCGGATTAACCGTGCTGGTGACGATGCAGCTGGTCTGGCCATCTCGGAAAAAATGCGCGGTCAGATCAACGGTCTCAACCAGGCTGTGCGGAACGCCCAAGACGGCATCTCGCTGATTCAGACGGCGGAAGGTGCCCTGAACGAAACCCACTCGATTCTGCAGCGCATGCGTGAACTGTCCGTGCAAGCATCTAACGACACGAACGTAAGTGAAGACCGTTCGGCTATCGCTACCGAAATTGGCGAACTTCAAAAAGAACTGACCCGGATCGGTAAAACCACCGAGTTCAACAAACAGAACCTGTTAAACGGTTCCTTCACTAACAAAATCCTTCTCATCGGGGCGAACAGCGGTCAAGTCATGACACTGACCATTGGGAAGTTTACCGCTGGTGCCGGTGGTTCGCTGCAAGTTAACGCCATCTCCGTGTCAAACGCCTCTAAAGCAGAAAACGCGATTACCACGCTCGATACGGCTATTAAAAGTGTATCGACGCAACGTGCCCAATTGGGTGCATGGCAAAACCGTCTTGAGCACACTATTGCTAACTTGAACGTCGCTGGCGAGAACCTGCAAGCTGCCGAATCACAAATCCGGGACGTCGACATGGCTAAGGAAATGACCAACTTCACCCGTACACAAATTCTGTCTCAAGCAGGCACTTCTATGCTTGCCCAAGCCAACCAAAAACCGCAATCAGTTCTTTCCTTACTCCGTTAATTTCTCCAACTCAAAAAGGCCGACCGGTACCGACCGGTTGGCCTTTTTTAACATTCGACTGAAATGCCTCATGGTAATGTATCTAAAAGGAGAGTGACCAAAATGGAGATTCACACCGATGGAAATCGGCTCAGTGTAAAGACTAATCAGGTAAATGTTACGAATTCAAGTGTAAGAGAGAACGACATCATACTTGAGGCAAATAAAGCTTTGTTAGCCGACGGGGATAAAGAGAATCTCGGTGAAGGAAATATATCATTCAAACCGTCACTTGACAGCGAACAAAAAGTAAAAAAAATGGTCCAACAAATCAACGATACCCTTGAGCAATTTAACTCTCATTTAAAATTTTCTGTTCATGAAAAAACAGGGCAAATCATGGTTCAGATCATCGACGATAAAAACGATAAAGTAATTAAGGAGATCCCACCGAAAAAACTACTCGATTTCGCGGCAGCCTTAGAGGAAGTAGCTGGGTTGTTAGTGGATAAACGAGTGTAAATGATTGAATCTGTCAGGGAGGAATCATTATGAGCGGCAGCATACAACTAGGCGGTATCGTATCCGGTTTGGATACGCAATCCATCATTGATCAATTGATGGCCGTAGAATCGAAACCATTGACCCAATTACAGTCAAAAAAGCAAACGTTGCAGTTTCGGAAAGATGCCTATACTGAATTTAAGTTGAAGATGAATTCCCTTCGCGACAAGGCCGAAGCCCTATACAGAACTACCGGTTTTTCGGCGACGACGGGTACCTCTAGTGACACCTCTGTAGCTACAGTTAAACCGGGAACCAATGCCGTACCGGGTTCCTATAAACTTCAAGTGTCCTCTTTGGCTACGAGTACACGGGTTTCGTATGACAACATCACATTTTTGCAACCAGCTACATCGGCAACGTTAACGGGAAAAGCACTCGTCCCTTCGGTAGACGTCACAAAAGTATTTAGCAATTATGCTTCCGGTGATCCCACTGGACTTGATCAGGTGAAGAGCGGAAAGCTCACTATAAATGGCGTGAGCATCAGCATCATCGAAGGCACCGACTCGATTAACACTGTATTGAACAAGATCAATGACTCGGCAGCTGGGGTAACCGCTTCTTGGGATGATACGAATCATAAGATGGTCTTAACCCAAAAAACAGCAGGTAGCTCGGGTAAGATTACCGTCAGTACAACCGCCAACGATAGTTCAAACTTTTTAGCGGCTATGGGTCTGAACACTACCGGTGATTACACTGTAACGGCCGGAACTGACGGGGGAGAAAAACGTGCCCTCTCAGATCTTACCCCCGCCGCAGGGGCCTTCCAGAGTGGATTTTTCAAAATAAACGGCTATACGATAAGCTATACCACTTCAGACTCAGTCCAATCTATTATCAATAAGATTAACAAAGGGGCAACAGGCGTAACCGCATTTTATGCCTATGACAGTTCCACGGGAAAAGGATCGATCAGCTTTACATCCGAAAAGACTGGAGCAGACCAAACGGTTAAACTTGAAGAAGACCCGTCACAAGGGAATTTTCTGCATCTTATGTTAGGAAACGACCCTAGTAATCCCTTAGACTATACCGCCCTTACTCAAGCGGGTACGAACGCACAATACAAAATTAACGATGTCGACATGTCCAGTTCAAGCAATGCGGTTACGTTTAACGGCATGGATATCTCTTTGTTGAAGAGCGGGGCTACCTCGTATATCACGATTAATCCCGATCAGGACAAGATTTTGCAGAATATCAAAGATTTTGTAAGCACGTACAACTCAACGGTGGATTACCTTTACGGTAAGCTGTCCGAGAAGAAAGTTACCGATCCCCAAAGCACTGACGACTTAAAGAAAGGCTTGCTTAAGTCAGAATCGGTAGTACGGGACGCTTACACTAATTTGCGCCGTATGGTTTCCTCAAATATTGCCGGAATGCCGGCAGAGATGAACAGCCTATCCGATATAGGGATTACCGGGAAGAAATACACTGACGACGGAGGAAAAAGTGGTCAGCTGAGTATCGATGAAGATAAGTTGAAAGAAGCAATTTCGACAAATCTCAGCGGTGTGATGGCTTTGTTCCAAACTCAAAAAGTACAAGTGGCTGATGAACAGGTGGGTCCGACAACAGCGGGAAAAACCGATTACCAGTTGGCTAAGAAAAACTTGTATGCTAATTCCTTCCCAACCTCGCTTTCAATTACGGATGGTTCCGGTACATCTATCGCGAGCCTGAATTATGTAACGGGTACGCCGGCAGCGGGAGAATTTACAATTGATTTGACTAGTGGCATATTAAAGCTGGGCACTGACCCCGGTACAGGGAACTACATCAAAAACATCTACTATTCCTATAATCCACAGAGTGATTACGAGGCGGGTTATGCGTCGCGCTTCAAATTCTATACGAACGGGATAACCAAGAGTGGGGGATCCCTCGACGCTGTAATCGGCAGCGACGGCAGTATTGCCAATGAAATCAGTCAAATCGACGACGATATTGATGCGCTGAACAAGCGTTTAGAGATGAAAAAAGAGACTTATACACGTAAGTTTACGGCCATGGAAGCGGCCTTGTCGAAGCTAAAATCGCAGACATCCTCCTTTACCTCCATGCTTTCGTAATAATAGATAATTCTGGGAGATGGTTTCTTATATGATGACGGAGAACTACCACCAACAGCAGGCTGCATTGGCACAATATCGGAACACAACCGTTCAGACGGCGGCCCCGGAGAAGCTTCTGATTATGTTATACGATGGGGCCATCCGCTTTCTTCAACAAGCGGTAAAAGCGATTGAGACGAAGGATTTCAATGACGCCCATGAAAAGCTGCTAAAAGCTCAAAATATCGTTGTGGAACTGATGGTTACATTGAATATGGACTATGAAATCTCTAAACAGCTAAAAAAGCTCTACGATTTCTTTTATCAGCAACTCGTTCAAGCGAACATAAAAAAGGAGACGAAGATCATTCTTGAGGTTGTTGATATGCTAACTGTTTTAAGGAATACCTGGGATGAAGCAGCCAAGCTTTCAAAGTCGCAATCGTTCTCCGGAGGCCGATAATGTCATCGAATGACTTACTTTCTCAAGTTCTTCTTGAGATGATTCAATTACTCCGCAAGGCCGAAAAGACGACAGATTCTGTTATAGCCGCTTTCGAAAAGGCAGAATTTGACGACATTGATTGGATAAACAAAACCCTAGAGCAGCGAGAGATTTTGTTGGCTCAGCTTTTAGATTTGAACCAATTAAGAAATACGCTAGATGATCCCACTAGGAAACAGAAGAGCTTGTCAGTAATTTTAGATGCACTGATCAGATCAATCGCGGTAAAAGATGCTAAAATCCTTGAACGAATGATGGTACTCAGAGGGCGTTTGCTCGGGGAATATCGGCAGTTATCCTCCGATTATCAAGGGGTATCAAGGTACGGGGCCTATGTCGATGCGAATCCTAAGCTATTTAACCACCAAGGGTAGGAGGGTTTCGGAAGTTTGAATAAATTGTTTAATGAAATTGCAGAATCAGGTACCGAATACTTGCCCCGATTGGTAGAAGGACTAGGGGAAGTGGCAGAATTTTTACGGCAAGGGAAAGAAAACGAGGGGATAGAACGATTGTCCCAGTCCCTTGAAGGGTTGGAATGGGTGCAGGCAGTCGTGAACGGTGTGCCTGTGCTATTGCAATCGGAGAATATTGACGTGCTGGAGACTCTAAAGACAGTCCTCGTTGAATTAGAGCAGGCGTGGTCGGACCAGGATCATACATCGCTGGCAGATCTCATCGAGTACGAACTTGTACCGTCACTAGAAAACCTTTATGAGTGGTTTTCTGAACAAATGATCCAGTTTAAAGAAACTCTAAGAGGTTGACAGGTATGTCTGAACAAGTGACTGATGAAAATTTTATCGGAACGATAACAGAGAGCCTTTGGAAAAAGAATCTGGATCATCTGAAGCAATATCGAATCGACCTGTTCGAACAGT
This sequence comes from Heliobacterium chlorum, assembly GCF_014502795.1. Taxonomy (GTDB): domain Bacteria; phylum Bacillota; class Desulfitobacteriia; order Heliobacteriales; family Heliobacteriaceae; genus Heliobacterium; species Heliobacterium chlorum. The sequence continues at coordinate 36,812 of NZ_JACVHF010000006.1, read as the reverse complement.
TAACCGAAATGGCCCAACATCATGGGGTCACCCTTGATGCCTTGCGGGAGCGAGCCCTTGCGGAAGATACACACTTTCTACCTTGCAAACGCCGGGGATATACCTTAGTTAGGCAGCATGAGGGAAAGAAGATTTTCTTGCACAGCCAGTATGATTCGAGCCGCGAGGCGGAGGATTGGGCTGCTGAAAAACTTCGCGGTTACGATAAGGAAAAACAGGGCAAAGTCGATCATATCTTTCTGATGGGTATTGGTCTGGGATACCATCTGTTGGACTTGTGTCGACAAAAGGATACGGAAGGGCTTATTATTGCCTTTGAATCCAGGATAGAATACTTCGTTTATTCCTTGTCTATCAACGATTGGACATCGATTATAGAGAGCAATAAAGTTAAGCTGCTTTTTGGTTCTCCAGCAAAGGATTATCCGAAAACGATTGGCGATTGGCTTGATATTTATCATCTTGAATCGGTGCGGTTAGTTGATTATACGCCGGTGAAAAAGTGGGATGAGCCTTTTTATCAGGAAATAGCGAAGGAAATACTCGCTGTTATTAAACGTCTTGCTACTCAATTGCACACGATATTATTCTTTTCTGATTATTGGGTCGAAAATGTTTTGAGAAATCTTCCCCATGCCTTCAATGCGCCAGGTGCAGGGAATCTGTTTGGAAAGTTCGAAGGAATTCCAGCGATCGTTGTAGCAGCCGGACCGAGTCTAAGTAAGGTGTTACCGGAACTCCAAAAGTGGAAAGCCCACGCTATTCTAATCGCTGTCGATACAGCTATGAGGCCCCTCTTACAAGCGGGAATTGAGCCCGATTTTGTCGTTGCCATAGACGGATCCAAGCTTAACCATCGTCACTTTGAAGGCGTTCAGTGTAAAGCACCACTTATTTTTGACTTCACGACCTATTGGGAAATCTCCGACTCTTATATCGGACCCAGAATGATCAATTTTACAAGGGGAATATACAAACCTTTGTTTCCTCCGGATTTATTCGAACGTAATGTGATTGAATCAGGTCCCTCTGTCGCTCACGTGTCTTATCACTTTGCAAGACAAATGGGTTGTAACCCGGTGATCTTCGTTGGTCAGGATTTATGCTATGTCGATGGATTTACCCATGCAGAGGGGACCGCTCTGCGAAAAAAAGAAGAGCAAGGCGGAAAACTTATCTCCGTGGTGAACATGTATGGGGAAGCTGTAAATACGACGGGCCCTTTTATTATCTTTAAAGAGCAGTTTGAAACATACTTTGAGCTTTTCCCCAATACAAAAGTATATAATGCCAGTATTGGCGGATTATCGATCAAAGGTGCGCCAGAAGTACGATTAGAGAATATCCCTGAACTGAGTAACGATCCTCGATTGATAGAGGAGTCTCGTAAAAGAATTCAGGAAATGCAAAACAGAGGCCCTCTGATTGAAGAAAAAGAACCGATGATCGATGATTTACGAATAGTTCTTGAAGAAATGGATAAGGCAAAGGAGCTGTGTAAAAAAGGTCTGGAGCTCACCAAACAGATGTGGAAACTCTATGATGACTATGACTCTCCTGTATTCCAAAAAGAGATAGGCCAAATTCTCGATGATTTAGATAGCATTGATCAGGAGCTGAAACAGTTTACAAAAATCAATTGGTTGTTAGCATCGCCTTTTCAATGGCACTACTATGCTTTTTTCCGTCGTGCCGATGTCATGGTTGATGAAGAAGAATCTATATCAGGGAAAAAAGCGGCAGAGACGAGCCGGATTCTATATCAAACAATCGATCAGATGGTGAATAAATATTATAGTATTGTAGAGGAGTCCTTGGAGCGGATCATCGCGATCAACTAAACCCAATAAGCATGTAAATTTTTTAGCCTGCCTGCGCAGGCTTTTTTCTTTATAAAATCAATGCTTGTCCTTTCATGCACCGAGTTGTATAATTACGCTGAAATATGTTGTATTTTGTCGAATTAAGGGGGACGTTATCGTTGAAGAAGTGGATAAGAAACAGTATCGCTGGCATTCTTTGTTTAGGGTTACTGACGGCTGTAGCCGGATGTGGCAGCCAACCTGCGCAAACAAGTAAGGAAACTCCGAAAAAGGTTATCCGTGTCGCCACAGACGCCGCTTATGCCCCCTTTGAATGGAAAAATGAAAAAGGGGAAATCGTAGGATTTGACATCGATTTAGTCAAAGAGATTGGCAAAGAGATCAATGCGGACGTGCAATTCGTCGATACGCCTTTTGATGGGATTATTGCGTCCCTGGTAAACAACAATGTGGATATGCTCATCTCCGCCATGACGATCAACGATAAGCGCAAGCAATCGGTCGATTTCTCCAAGCCCTACTTCGTGGCTGTACAAGCGATCGCTGTAAAAGAAGGTTCGCCCGTTAAAGCCTTTGCCGACTTGAAAGACCGTAAAGTGGGTGTTCAAAACGCTACGACCGGTCAAGATGTCGTCGAGAAGCTGCTGGGAGCGAAGAGCCCGAAAATTGCCCGTTATGATACGACGCCGACCGCTTTGAACAGCTTGATCAATGGCGACGTAGAAGCCGTTGTCGCCGATAAGCCTGTCGTCCAACTCTTCTTGAAGAACAACCCTTCAGCCAAACTGGTACTGCTCGATGATGCCAGCTTTGAAAAAGAGGAATATGGGATCGCCGTTCAAAAAGGAAATTCGGAACTGCTGAATCAAGTGAACGGGGCTCTCGATAAGTTAGAGAAAAATGGCAAGGTCAAAGAAATCTCTGAAAAGTACCTGGGTAAATAAGCCAGCCTTATCGATAAAAAACTCTCTTTAGTAAGTGTCTTTTAGACTTTTGCTTAACTTGGTTGAACAAACCTACCGTAATCCTTAGGTTGAGGATGGGCGTCTCAGGAAACCACCTGTGGCGCCCATTTCCTTGTAATTACAGAAGTGGAGGAGCCGGTTCTAATCATGGATTTTCGCTGGCAAATCGTCTTAGATTATGCGGATATGTTCCTGGCAGGCGGATGGACCACTGTGAAAGTCACGGCGATCTCGGTCACAGTAGGTACGCTCATTGGACTGATCGTCGCTTTGGCTCGTATGACGAAAATGACTCCTGTTCGCTGGTTGGCTACCATTTATACGGATGTCATCCGTGGGACGCCCTTGCTGGTGCAGATTTTCATCGTTCACTTTGGTGCGCCGAAACTGCTAGGCTTCTCTTTGCAAGCCATGACATCGGGCCTGATTGCTTTGAGTATCAACTCCGGTGCGTATGTGGCAGAAATCTTCCGAGCGGGGATTCAGTCGATCGATAAAGGGCAGATGGAAGCCTCCCGTTCCCTGGGGATGAGTTATGCGCAAGCGATGCGATTCGTCATTCTGCCTCAAGCGTTCCGCCGGATTATTCCACCCCTCGGCAATGAGTTTATCGCTATGCTCAAGGATTCATCGCTGGTTTCGGTCATATCGCTGCCCGAATTAGCTATGGCGGGGCGGACCGTCGCCGGTGCGACCGCTCGTGTTTGGGAGGCCTGGCTTCCGGTTGCGGCTATATACTTGGTTTTGACGCTTATATTTACTCGGTTGGTGGCTTGGTACGAGGTAAAACTCGGTGTGCAAAACCACCGTTGATTAGCCGAAAAAGGAGCTTTCTGGCATGATTGAAATCAAAGGGTTGCATAAAAAATTCGGCTCACTGCACGTCTTGCGAGGTGTCGATCTTACCGTAAATGAGCGGGAAGTGGTCTGTATCATAGGTCCTTCTGGATCGGGAAAAAGCACTTTGCTTCGCTGTATCAATCACCTGGAAGAAGCGACAGAAGGCGAAATCCAGGTCGAAGGGATTCACCTGACTCATAAAGAGACCGATATCAACCGGGTACGGGCAGAAGTGGGTATGGTCTTTCAGCGATTTAACCTCTTTCCCCATATGACGGTTCTGCAGAACATCACCCTCGCTCCGGTACAAGTGAGAAAGATGACCAAAAACGAGGCAGAAGCGTTAGGGCGGAGCCTTTTGGCCAAGGTGGGATTATCGGAAAAGGAGACGGCTTATCCCGAACAATTGTCTGGCGGACAGCAGCAGCGGGTCGCTATCGCGCGTGCCTTAGCGATGAAGCCGAAGATCATGCTTTTTGACGAGCCCACATCGGCGCTCGACCCGGAGATGGTCGGCGAAGTATTAAATGTCATGAAGGATTTAGCCCGCGAAGGAATGACCATGGTCGTAGTCACCCATGAAATGGGCTTTGCTCGAGAAGTGGGCGATCGGGTGATTTTTATGGATGAAGGCGTGATCGTCGAACAAGGGGCACCGGAACAGATTTTTGGCAACCCCCGTCATGAGCGAACCCAGTCATTCTTAAGTAAAGTCCTGTAAGTTTTGTAATGATAATATTCTTGTTGCAGCAAGTTGAGGTATAATGAGGGCGCCGAAAGATAGGGCGCCCTTTTTATTTATCTGCCCGGACATGCCTTTTTTCAGGGAATAGTAAGGGAGGAAAGCACCATGACTTTCGTACCCCCCGCCTATACAAAGTTTCTCAATGAACAGATATTTCAGGGAAATATTCAGGCCTTAGCGACTGTGCAGCGTCCTTTGGCCGAACACATGGCTCAATATAAGCCGCCGCTAAATCAACCTTTTCGTGTCGAACCGACTCCCTCTGGTGACCTCACCTTAGCTTTTTCTGTGGACGATTATGAATGTTATCTGCATTCGAAGGAAGATCCCCAAGCAGAAGCCCGAAAATGGGTGTCCGAAGTCATGGGAGATCCTGCGAGTGCCTATGTCATTTTTGGGTTTGGTCTCGGTTATCCCTTACAGGTGCTGCGTCAGATTATCCCGCAACGGGCTAAGGTTCTCGTTTTTGAACAATCGATCGACGTTTTTTGGTTGGCTCTCTGGACGGTGGATTTACGAGTCCTATTGTCTGATCCGCGCTTTCGTTATGCCATCGCGATGGATGTTACATCGGTTCGGCCGATGATGTACAATATGAACTTTTCTTCATGGGATTCATTGACGGCACAGTTATATGAATTTAATCACCTGACCATGCTTTTCGATGAATACTACCGTGACGTCAGTCAATATCTAAAGGAGTATTTTGAATCTCAGCAGATTGAAGTCAATACGGAGCACTTTTTTGATCTTACCTGGACGTTGAATTTTTTGCGTAACCTACCGAAAGTATTAGAAGCAGCACCGGTTAGGCATCTTTTTGGGCGATTTGAGAATGTTCCTGCCGTCATTGTCGCAGCCGGTCCTTCCTTGGAGAAGAATATCGATCAATTGGCCGAGTTCGCCGTTCGCGGGGTGATTATCGCTACATCGCCAACGTTGCGTGCATTGTTGCAAAGGGGGATACGGCCCAATTTTGTAGTGATCATCGATGGTGATCCGGCCAATCTAAATTATTTCAAAGATTTGCCTAATGATGAAGTTCCCTTGGTCTTCGATGCGACGACCTATCCTTTCATCCTTCAGTCCTACCGGGGGGGAGGAAAACATTTTGTCCTTTTCGGTGCAGACAAAAAGCCTGTCTACAATGTGCTGGAGACGCATGTCGATATTACACAATCCATCGTGAATGTGGGTGGTTCAGTAGCCAACATGGGATTGAACCTGGCCTATCAGTTGGGATGCAACCCCATCGTCTTTGCCGGTCAGGATTTGGCCTTAACGAATCAAGTCACCCATTTCAGCGGGTATGACAACAGACGTGGTGTCGTCGACATCAATGATAAGAATCTAATTGAAACTGAGGATATATTCGGAGAAAAGATATACACACAATCTATATTGATGGCTTTTCGCGAGTGGTTTGAGTGGTTCATCACAGTGCACGCAGATCGTACCTACATCAATGCGACCGAAGGGGGCATCGGTATCCCCGGTGTGCCCAATCGTCCCTTGGTCGAAGTCATGGGAGATCTTCCGTCTATTATCGATCGCAGCCGCTTCGAATTAACGACTCACGAAGCCTTTATAAAAGGTGTCGGTGAACTGGAACGGGTGGTGAGGCCTGCCGCTGGTGAACTGGGCAAGCTGCGAACTCATCTGCAGACGATCGCTGCTGAATGCCGCAAAGGGGAGGAACTGGTAACTAGCCATCGCCGGTTCGTTCACAGCAAAATGGATGTAACAGACCGGTTTCTCCGATACTATAAGAAACTGGAGCAAATACAGCAACGCATCGAGGGAAACAAGTTCTCGATGGACTTCTTGCGTTTAGCCTTCCGGCCGGTACAAGGCATGATCGAACAATCGCTGGCTCTTCAGAATCCGACGAATGAACGAGAAGCGATCGGACAAGACTTAACCCGGGCTGAACTGTTTTTTAAGGAGATTGGCAGGCGGACAGCGTTAATTTTAGACCAAGTCGAGGAAACGCTTCAGGCCTTGGAACTGCGATTATGAGATAATTCGAACATTCCGCACTATTTTCTTTGATCCAGGCAGGAATTTCCGAGCCCTCTAGGGAATAATACTACAAGAACCGGTTACTACGCGAAGGAGCTGATGCCTGATGAACATCCAAGTTCGCGGAAAAAACATTGAAGTCACCAATGCCCTACGTGAGTATGTGGTCAAACGACTCTCCAAACTCGAAAAGTACTTCAACACCCTGGGCGGTGCCCGCGCGACCTTATCTGTCGAAGGGGATATGTCCAAAGTCGAGGTGACGGTCCCTGCCGGTGACCTGATCCTGCGGGCGGAAGAATCCCATCCCGACATGTATGCATCGATCGATCTGGTCTTTGAGAAGCTGGAAAAGCAGATTGATGCCCATAAAACGCGCCTTTCCCGCAAGCTGAAGGGCCATGGATTTAAGGAATTTGCTATCGAGAGCCGTGCAGAAGCGCACGAACCGAAGATCGTCCGTTCGAAACGGTTTGCCTTCAAACCGATGGACGTAGACGAAGCGGTCATGCAGATGAATCTGATCGGTCACAACTTCTTCGTCTTTGCCAACGCCGAGACGGAGCAGGTCAATGTGGTCTACCTCCGGAAAGACGGCAACTACGGTCTGATTGAACCGGAGTTTGACTGATATTTACCAGCAAGAAGAGGATTGACAGTACAAAAGAATATACCGGATTCTAAAAAGAGTGCCTCGTGCACTCTTTTTCTATGGTTCTTTTTCCCTTCCATTGCATCTGCCCGCAGCAGGGTGATAGAATATAGGTTGACGCAACGCGCCTTTGAAAGGAGTTATTATCTTTGTTTGGGTTTTTAAAGAAATTGCTCGATGATAACGCGAAAGAAGTTCGTAAGCTTAAAAAGATCGTCGATCAGATCAACTCGTGGGAGCCCGAATTTACAAGGCTCGACGATGCAGCGCTTCAATACAAAACTGTAGAGTTCCGCCAACGTATTGAGAATGGCGAGAGTTTGGACAGCCTACTTCCAGAAGCCTTCGCTACTGTCCGTGAAGCCTCTAAACGTGTCACCGGTATGCGCCATTTTGATGTCCAGCTGATCGGCGGCATGGTCCTTCACCAGGGGCGTATCGCTGAGATGAAGACCGGTGAAGGGAAGACGCTCGTCGCCACCTTGCCTTCCTATCTGAACGGGTTGACCGGTCGAGGCGTCCACGTCGTCACCGTCAACGACTACCTGGCCCGCCGGGATGCCGAGATGATGGGCCAGATCCATCGATTCCTCGGTCTGAAGGTCGGCCTGATCGTCCATGGACTTGATTTTGCCCAGCGCAGAGAGTCTTATGCTGCCGATATCACCTACGGTACGAACAACGAGTTCGGTTTCGACTACCTGCGGGATAACATGGTGAACCAGCCTCACCATATGGTCCAGCGGGAACTGAATTTTGCCATCGTCGACGAAGTGGACTCGATCTTAGTCGACGAAGCCCGGACACCGTTGATCATCTCCGGTCCTGCCGATAAACCGACTGAGAAATACTACACCGTGGCTCGGCTAATTCCCCGTTTGAAAAAAGAAGAAGACTATAAAGTCGACGAAAAAGCCCACTCGGTAACGCTGACCGAAGAAGGGGTCGAGAAAGTCGAGAAAATCCTCGGCATCGACAACTTAGCCGATAACATGGAATGGGCTCATCATGTCAACTGCGGCCTAAAGGCCTATGGCTTGATGAAGCGGGATAAGGATTATGTCGTCAAAGACGGCGAAGTCATCATCGTCGATGAATTCACCGGCCGTATGATGTTTGGTCGCCGCTACTCGGAAGGCTTGCACCAAGCTATCGAAGCGAAAGAAGGTCTGGTGATTCAGAACGAGTCCCAAACCTTGGCCACCATCACGCTGCAGAACTACTTCCGCATGTATAACAAACTGTCCGGTATGACCGGTACAGCGCGGACGGAAGAAGAAGAATTTATCGAGATCTACAAGATGGACGTCGTGGCCATCCCGACGAACAAACCGGTCGTCAGGGAAGACGTGCCTGATGTGGTCTACCGGACTGAGGAAGGCAAGTTCAACGCTGTCGTCGAAGACATCATTGAGGCTCACCAAAAGGGACAGCCGATTCTCGTCGGTACCGTCTCTATCGAAAAATCGGAACACCTTTCCGATAAACTGAAACGGCGCGGTGTTCCTCACCAAGTCTTGAACGCCAAATATCATGAAAAAGAAGCGGAAATCATTAAAAACGCCGGGCAGCGGGGCATGGTCACCATCGCCACGAACATGGCCGGCCGGGGGACAGACATCATCTTAGGTGAAGGCGTACCTGAAGCGGGCGGCTTGTTTGTGATCGGTACCGAGCGGCACGAGGCTCGCCGGATCGACAACCAGCTTCGCGGCCGTTCCGGACGTCAGGGCGACCCTGGTAAAAGCCGTTTCTACGTCTCCTTGGAAGATGACCTGATGCGCCTCTTCGGTGCCGAGAACATTCAAGGGTTGATGGATCGACTTGGCATGGACGATTCCATGCCTATCGAATCGGGGATGATCACCCGGGCGATCGAAAACGCCCAGCGCCGGGTAGAAGCGCGCAACTTTGATATCCGTAAACACGTGCTCAAATATGACGACGTGATGAACCAGCAACGGACCGTCATCTATGAACAGCGGCGCAAAGTGTTGGCTGGGGAAAATCTCAAGGAAACGGTCCAAGACTTTATCGACAAGCTCGTCTCCAGCATGATCGAACGGTTTGCCGGAGAAGAAAAATACGTCGAGAACTGGGATCTCCCGGCTATGGTCGCCTACGCAAAAGAACTCTTTTCCATCGAAGAAGTGATCGATCAGGAAGAGCTCTTGGATATGGAAAAGGAAGATATCCTCGACTTTTTCCAAGAGAAAGCCCAAGAGAGTTACGAACGGCGTGAGCGTGAACTTGGGGAAGAGACGCTCCGTGAACTGGAACGAATCATCCTGCTGCGTATCGTCGACGAGAACTGGATGGACCATCTCGATGCGATGGATCACCTTCGCCACGGCATCGGTCTGCGGGCTTACGGTCAAAAGGACCCCCTCGTGGAATATAAATACGAAGCCTTTAACATGTTCAACGACATGATCACGAACATCCAGGAAACGTTCCTGCGCTATATCTACCGGGTCAACGTGGTTGTCCAGCAGCCGCAGGCCACGGAGGAAGAATTGCTCCTGAAAAAAGCTCATGAAAACCGGTATGACGACGAACCGCAACAGCCTGTGAAAGGGGAACCGCAAACGGGCCGGAACGACCTGTGCCCCTGCGGCAGCGGGAAAAAGTATAAGAAGTGTTGCGGGCAGAAAAAGGGGTAGGCTCTTTCTAGGGAGTGAATGTTCATGAGTGAAAAGCTGCTCCTACAAATCCTGGCTGAAATACGGGACCTCAAGAGTGATGTCAATGAGATAAAAAGTGATATCGATGAGATTAAGAGTGAACTAACCGGGGTTAAAATCGATGTCAATGGTGTTAAAATTGACGTCAAAGGAATTAAAAGCGAACTCAATGGGGTTAAAGATCAGGTAAATGGAGTAAAGCAGCGACAAGATGAACTTTATAGCGTGACTAGAGCCATAGAAACCAATTTACAAACATCCACAGCAGAAATAAAGAAAATGAATGAGAGCATGAATGAGTTTGAAGGCTCGTTGTATCGTCTTGAAAAGACGGTTGCCGGAATTGCCTTAATTGGTTACCGGCACGAGGCGGACATCCATGAGCTTCGTAAGGAGATACGCGAAGCAAAATAAAAGTTAGCTTTGAGCGGCGTTAGAGCATAATCTGATCTATGCCGCTCAAAGATTTATTGGGAATTGTCCATTCAATTGCATCCCATTGCTATGGAACCGACATAATAGCTGCTCATAAAGTATGAGCGATGGTAACTTTGAATAAGGGAACGGTGTTACATGTTATATTCCGACGTAAAACGGGAATTAACGGCCTTGGAGACCGGGCTGGAAGATCTGAGGGCTTCTCTTTGACTTGTCTGTCAAGGAAGAGCGGATCGCTGAACTAGAGCTGATGATCACGGACCCGACCTTTTGGGAGGACCAAGAACTGGCCCAAAAGACGATGCAGGAACTGACGGGATTGAAAGACAAAGTCAAGTCCTTTCACGATCTCTATCAGAAATGGGAAGATCTCGGTGTCCTGCGGGAGTTGGGAGCAGAAGAAGAAGACCCCGATATTCTTCAAGAAATTGAAGAGGGTATCCAGGGAATCCAAGCGGAACTGGATCGCTGGCATCTTCAGTTATTGCTTAACGGACCCTATGACCGCAACAACGCTCTCGTCACCCTGCATGCCGGTGCCGGCGGAACTGAGGCCATGGACTGGAACGAGATGCTCATGCGCATGTACATTCGCTGGGGTGAGAAAAAGGGATATAAAGTTGACATCCTCGATTCCTTAGCTGGCGATGAAGCAGGTATGAAATCGGCGACCTTGTCCTTTTCCGGAGAAAACGCCTACGGCTATCTAAAAGGCGAAATGGGTGTTCACCGGCTGGTGCGCATTTCCCCTTTCGATGCGTCCGGGCGCCGTCACACCTCTTTTGCCTCTGTCGAAGTCTTGCCTGAAGTGAGTGACGATATCAACATCCAGATCAATGCAGAAGACTTAAAAGTGGACACTTTCCGCGCTAGCGGTGCCGGTGGTCAGCACGTCAACAAGACCGAGTCAGCCGTGCGCATCACGCACATACCGACGGGCATCGTCGTCGCCTGCCAAAGCGAGCGTTCTCAGATTCAAAACCGTGCGACGGCTATGCGGATGTTGCAAGCGAAGCTTTTTGAACGGCAGCGGCAGGAACAAGCCGACGAAGTGAACCGGCTCAAAGGGGATCAACAGGATATCGCCTTTGGCAGCCAAATTCGTTCTTACGTCTTTCACCCCTATAACCTCGTCAAAGATCACCGGACGAACTGCGAAGTCGGTGCTGTCTATAATGTGATGGACGGCGAGATCGACGATTTTGTCTCGGCATATATGATCTGGGCGTCCAAGCAAGAGAGCGCACAGTAAAACAGCAGTCATGCTCATAGGAACTCACATGTTCCGATTAGAGCCAGCGATATAATCCTAAAAAAGATGGAAAGCTAGCAACACGATAGGTTCTCGATGGAAAGCCAGGTTAAAACCTGGCTTTTTTTACACTCAAATCACTAATTCATGCAGGGAATTGGTTGAAAGGTGCAGAATATTAACAGGATGTCTTACAGGAGGGGAATGTTAACATTATGGAACAAGCGTTACAGCAGCGCCTGGAACAGACCGCCAGGCAGCTCCGGCGCCACATCATTTCCATGACCCACGGGGCCAGCAGCGGTCATCCCGGCGGTTCGCTGTCTGCTACCGATATAGTGACTGCGCTCTTTTTCCATGAGATGCGTGTAGATCCGCAAAACCCTCGTTGGCCTAGTCGTGACCGTTTCATTCTCAGCAAAGGTCACGCTGCCCCAGTCCTCTATGCGGCCCTCGCTGAAAAAGGCTTCTTCCCGGTGGAAGAACTGCCGAATCTGCGCCGCACCGGCCATTTTTTACAAGGCCACCCCGATATGAAGAAAGTCCCCGGTGTGGACATGTCCACCGGTTCGCTGGGACAAGGCATCTCGGCTGCCGTCGGAATGGCCCTTGCTCTGGAATTGGACAAGAGTGATGCCCGCGTCTGGGCTGTCCTCGGTGATGGAGAGCTCCAAGAAGGGCAAGTATGGGAAGCAGCGATGGCGGCTGCCCATTACAAGCTCGATCGCTTGACAGCATTTGTCGACCTCAACAAGCTCCAGATCGATGGTCCCGTAGAAAAAGTCATGTCTTGCCTTCCTGTGAAAGAAAAGTTCGAAGCTTTCGGCTGGAACGTCCTAGAGATCGACGGCCATTCCTTCGAACAGATCATCGACGCGATCGAACAAGCGAAGGCGACAAAAGGACGACCTACCTGCATTGTGGCCCACACCGTTAAGGGCAAAGGCGTTTCCTTCATGGAAAACCAGGTGGGATGGCACGGGTCGGCGCCCAATGCCGAACAAGCCCAACAAGCGCTGAAGGAACTGCAATAAGGGAGGTCCATCGATGACGAAAATCGCTACCCGCGATGCCTACGGACGCGCCCTGGCCCAACTGGGCGGCGAAAACCAGGACATCGTCGTACTTGATGCTGATTTGGCCAAATCGACCAAAACGATTGACTTTGCCAAAGTATATCCGGAACGGTTTTTCGATATGGGTATTGCCGAACAGAACCTCATCGGCGTGTCTGCCGGTCTGGCTGCGGCCGGCAAAATCCCCTTTGCCAGCACCTTTGCCATGTTCGCCACTGGGAGAGCCTTTGAACAGATACGCAACTCTGTCGCTTACCCTAAACTGAACGTCAAAATCGCCGCTACCCATGCGGGGATCTCCGTCGGGGAAGACGGTGCCTCCCACCAGACTGTGGAAGACATCGCCCTCATGCGGGCTATCCCCAACATGACCGTCGTCGTCCCTGCAGATGGCATCGAGACGGAAGCGGTCATCCGCTGGGCAGCCTCATACTCAGGGCCTGTCTACATCCGTTTGGGCCGGCTGGCTGTGCCGGTCTTGTACGATGAGAACTATCGCTTCGAATGGGGTAAAGCCGTAACCCTTTGCTCCGGCAAGGATGTGACCTTTATCGCCGCCGGCTTGATGGTCGCGATGGCGATGGAAGCGGCAGAGCTGTTGAGCGCTGAAGGCATTGAGGCGGAAGTGCTCAATATTCACACGATTAAACCGATCGACGCAGAGGCGATCTGTGCGAGCGTTCAACGGACCGGTGCTGTCGTCACAGCGGAAGAACACTCCATCATCGGCGGCCTCGGTTCCGCCGTCGCTGAAGTACTCGCCGAACACTACCCGGCACCGCTGGAACGGGTTGGCCTAAAGGATACCTTCGGCGAATCGGGTAAACCGAATGAACTCTTTGAAAAATACGGCCTGACAAAAGAGGCTCTCGTCGCAGCAGCGAAAAAAGCCGTCGGTCGGAAAAAATAACAACGCGTACAACAGGGCGAATACACATAATTGTAGAATCAGGGGTGTAATGACGAAGTGAGCGTTTTGGGCGGAACGGCGTCGAGAGCGAACGTTGCGAAGCGGAAAGTGCGCCACGGTTAACACGCAGAAAAGCCCAGAGTTTTGGCGCACTCGCGAAGCGACCGAGCGAACAGCCGTGGAGCCCTTAGCGAACGGAGTCATTACACCCCGATTTGCCACAAATGGTTCGTTCTTAACGTACACAGACCGTCAGAATCCACTATTTTCTCGAAATTGGAAAAAGGATATAGAATCTTTTTGTCGAACAACCTCCTGATGGGGGTTGTTATTTTTATGATACAGATGTTTAACGTCTCAAAAACGTATTCCAACGAGGTAAAGGCCCTTGTAGACGTAAACGTTCGTATACAAAAGGGAAGTTTCGTCTTTCTTGTCGGTCCTTCGGGAGCAGGAAAGTCGACCTTTATCAAATTGATCTTTCGCGAAGAAGCGCCGACTCGCGGCCAAATCCTTTTTGACGGAAAGTCTCTCGTCCGCATGCGTGAACGAGAGGTTCCTTACCTGCGCCGGCAAATCGGCGTCGTCTTTCAAGATTTTCGTCTGTTGCCGAATAAGACTATATATGACAACATCGCCTTTGCCATGGAGATCGTCGAAGCACCGACGAAGCGAATCCGCCAGCGCGTACCGCAGGTGTTGGAGATGGTGGGACTCGGTAAAAAAGGCAACCTCATGCCCCATCAATTATCTGGTGGAGAACAGCAGCGCGTATCTATCGCCCGGGCCATCGTCAACGAACCGATGTTGATCATCGCTGACGAACCAACGGGAAACCTCGACCCGGAGACGGCCACGGAAATTATGAACCTGCTCTTAGAAATCAACCGCCGCGGTACGACGATCATCATGGCTACCCATGCCAAGGATATCGTCGATAGCCTGCGACGCAGAGTCATTGCCCTGGAAAATGGGCGCATCGTCCGCGACGAAGAGCGGGGCAGCTACGAACAGGGGTCGAGCGCTTCTCTACCGGGTTCCCTAGCTCAAGGTGGATATATCCAACCGGGAGGTACCGTTCTACCCGGTAACAATTCACAGAGCCTTTATTCCCTGCAGGAACGGGGTGCCCTGCGATGAGAATGCGCACCGTAGGCTATTTTTTTCGGGAGTCCTTCCGCTCGCTTTGGAAGAACGGTTGGATGAGTATCGCATCCATCTCGACGGTAGCTATTTCCCTGCTGATCTTAGGGATTTCGCTGCTTTTGGTGATGAACTCCAATAATCTGGTGACGACGATGGAATCGGAACTGGAAGTTTTGGTTGCCATGCGCACCGATATTGATGCCAAGCAGATCCAAGCCGTGGGGGATAAACTCCGCAGTCATAGCAAAGTCAACGAGGTCACTTTTGTTTCTAAGAACGAAGCGATGGCGACCATGAAAAAGCAACTCGGTGACCGCAGCGATATGTTCAAAGCCCTGGGGGATGCAAACCCATTTCCCGATATGTACCGGGTGAAAGCGAAAGATCCCAACGATGTGAGTAGCCTGGCCGAAGAATTCAACAAGTATCCCGGCGTAGAAAAAGTTCGCTACGGTCAGGGGTTCGTCGAGAAATTGCTCAGTCTGACCGAGTGGATCCGCATGGTCGGCTTGTCGATCATGTTCCTGATCGGGGCCGCATCGGTTTTTTTAATCTCTACGACCATCCGGTTAACGGTCTTTGCCAGGCGTAAAGAGATCAACATCATGAAATTCGTCGGTGCAACCAACTGGTTTATTCGCTGGCCTTTTTTGCTGGAGGGGACCTTTTTGGGCCTCTTTGGCTCCCTCATCGCCGTTGGATTGCTTTACGGCATCTATGCGCCGGTCACGACCTATGTAGAATCGTCCCTGCCTTTTGTGCCGCTGCGCTCAGATGCCTCTTTCCTGATGACCATCTTTGAGATCGTCATGGGAACCGGTATCCTCATTGGTGCCATGGGTAGTGTCATTTCCTTGCGGAAGTTTTTGAAAGTATGATGACTCCATGCAAAAAGGAGTGGCTCCTTTGAAGCAAAACCTATCCCGTCTGGTGCTGGGGGGAGTAGCGATAGCCTGTTTATCGGGGCTTTTTATCTACAGCGCTCAGACGATTCCTATCAAAGCGGCGTCGGCAGACCAGTTGGAAGATGCCCAGCAGGAACTGCAGCAGCGGCAGGCCAACATCGAAAACACCCGCCGGGAACTGCGCGAAAAGGTCCAGCAGGAAAACAGTGTTCTCGGGAAACTATCGACGGTCAACCGGGAAATGAACAATACCCAAATGGCCATCAATGACCTGAACAGTCAGACGCGAAATGTAGAAACAGCCATTCAGCAGGCTCAGAAGGAGATCGCTGAAGCCCAAAAGCGCCAAGGAACTCAACTGGATCTCCTTAAGGCTCGCATGAAAGATATCTATATTAACGGGAACGTCTCTTACCTGGAAGTGGTGCTGCAGGCGAACAGCATCACCGACTTTTTAACCCGCATGGACCTGATGGAAAAGGTCGTTCAACGGGATGCTCAATTGATTCATGAGATTGAAGCGGAACAGAAGACGATTGAAGCTCGCAAAGCCGATTTGGAACTTCGTAGACAAGAACTGGCCCAGATCAAGGCTCGTATGGAAGAACAACGGTCCCGCTTAGCGGCTCAGAGTGAGGAACAAAAGGTAGTCCTCGCACAAGTACGTGAACAAAAAGATAGTATCGCTGAAATGCTCGACGCGGAAGAAGCTGCATCGCAACGGTTGGAAGCGAGAATTCGCAGCTTGCAGAGCAAAACGAACCGCCCCAGTATGACCCAAGGAACGTGGGGTTATCCCTTGGAAAACTATGCTCCTGTTACATCTTCCTACGGGCCGCGATACCACCCAGTGAGAAAGAAAAACAGCTATCATACGGGTGTTGACCTTGGTGCTCCTGCCGGCGCGTCCATTCTGGCGACGAACAGCGGTGTCGTCATCGTCGCTGGTTATGACTATGCCTACGGAAACTGTGTGGTCATCGATCACGGCGGCGGAATTACGACGCTCTATGGGCATATGTCTTCGCTTGGTGTCTCGGAAGGACAAACTGTCCAAAAAGGCGATTTTATCGGTAAGGTAGGATCGACGGGATTGAGCACGGGACCGCACTTGCACTATGAAGTCCGGATAAACGGATCTCATACTAACCCGATGGGGTACATCGGGGGATAATTGCCGGAATGATTTAAACTCAGCTTGTTGTATATCTAGCACTAAAAGCGTATAGAGTTTAGAGGAACAGAACTTTTGTGTGGCTCATTTTGGAATAAGGTGGTTGAATTCATTGGCTGGTCGTCGTAGAGGGCTTGTCATCGCCGCAGCCCTGGTCATCATCGTTAGTGTATTGACAACAGCTTCCCTGGCTGTGGCGGTGATAGGAAACTATCAACATCTGGGCCGTCTCGTGAACGTCGTCCGGCTCGTGACAAGCGAATATTTGGAACCGACCTCTTTTTCCACCCTTGTGGACGGGGCCATGAAGGGCATGGTTGCCTCCCTAAAAGACCCCTATTCAACCTATCTCGAACCGGACGAATACAAACAGCTTTTCGATCAGATCCAGGGAAGTTTTAGCGGTATCGGAGTCTACGTCAGCAAAAAAGATCAAAATAAGATCGTCGTCGTTTCGCCCATCAAAGGTGGACCGGCGGAACGGGTCGGCATCAAAGCCGGTGACGTCATCGTCAAGGTCGATGGGGAAGAAGTGGCCAATATGGATGTGGATCTGGCCGTTTCGAAAATCAAAGGGCCCGAAGGATCTAACGTTAACTTGACTGTGTTCCGGGAGAGCACGAAAAACTTCCTTGAATTCGCAGTGCCCCGTGAGAAAGTGAACATCCCTGTCGTAACGGCTGAGTTGGCCAAAGGGGACAACCGCATCGGTGTATTGCGCATCACTCAATTCAACAAAACAGCGGCTGCGGAAGTCGACAAAGCCATCCGAGCATTCCAGGATCAGCATGTAAAAGGCATCATCCTTGACCTGCGCGATAATCCCGGCGGTGAATTAGAATCGGCCGTAGACATCGCTTCCAACTTTGTTCCGCAAGGTCCTGTCGTCAAGGTGGTCAATCGCAACGGAGAAACAGAAGTTTACCAATCGACCCGCAATCAAGTCATGCTCCCGCTGGCCGTACTGATCAACGGCGGTTCCGCGAGCGCTTCGGAGATCGTGGCTGGTGCGATCAAAGACTATGGCACCGGGACTATGATCGGTTCGAAGAGCTTTGGCAAGGGCATTGTCCAATCGGTGATCCCCTTGGATGGCGGTGCTGCCGTCAAGTTGACAACAGCCAAATACTTGACACCGAAAGGCAACGATATTCATAAAATCGGTATCGAACCGGATTTCAAAGTAGAGCCCGAGAAGAATGAAACTCCCCATGTTGCTGGTACGGAAGATAACGATACCGTCTTCAACAAAGGTGTCGAGGTCGTTCGTTCGATGATGAGATAAGGTGACCTGATTACAAAAAAAGGCTGGCTTAACTATGGTCGACTTCAATGGATGGGACCTTCTGAATACGATCATCCAAGGTTTTGAAATACTGTTGCTTTACCCTCTGGAATACCCAACTTTTTGGGTATTCCTTTTGATCATTGCGCTCCTTTACCGGCGTCAACTGCGGATGAAATCAGAACTGTTTCAAGTAAAAACGGAAAATGTGTGGCATTCTGTCTTTTCATCAGCGATGTATGGTCTGGTTGGCGGATTCATCGGGTCCTTCTTGATGATTCTCTTTGGGGTTACGATCGTCGAATCGGGGTTTCTCTATCTCTTACCCGTCGCCATCGCACTGGCTTTGATCAACACCCGGTATATGTGTTACGCCTATGCCGGCGGAGTCATCTCCCTGGCGGCGATCTTTCTCGGGTGGACGGAAGTCAGCGTAGTGCAAATCATGGGGCTCGTGGCCATCTTGCATCTTGTTGAGGCCGTTCTGATGTTTTTGTCGGGCCACCGAGACAGTTTACCTGTTTATGTGGCCCATCGCCGGGGAATGACCGTCGGGGGATATCACCTGCAAAGCTTCTGGCCGATTCCCTTGGTCGTATTGACGATGGTCGCGATTCCCCATAACAGCGGTATTCCTTTTCAAGAGATCTCTACGCCCGGTTGGTGGCCGCTGATCAGCCCTCCAGACATCCCCTACAATCCGGCTGTGGAATCGGTGGTGCTCAGCCCATTGCCCTTAGTGGCCTTACTCGGCTATGGTGACCTGGCTCTCGTTCGCCAACCCCGAGTTCATTGCCGGCGATCGTCTCTGATGCTGGCCGGCTACAGCTTGATTCTGCTCTCCCTGGTCGTGCTGGCTTCCCATATACCCATGCTGTCCCTGTTGCCAGCCCTTTTTGGGCCCCTCGGCCATGAGGCATTGATTCTCTGGACAAAGCGGCGCGAGATGCAGGGCACTCCCCTTTATGTGACCTCCCCCAGGGGTCTGAAGATCCTCGATGTAGGCGATGGCTCTCCAGCTGAAAAGGCGGGCCTTCGAGCCGGAGATCTCTTAGGCAGCGTCAACGGCCTTCCCGTGCGTTCCCGCAGAGATCTAGCTGTCTCGCTTTCCTGGTCGCCGGCTCAAGTGGAGATGGAATTCCTGCCTGGTGGGACCGGAGGTGTCTGGAAAAGGGCGACCGCGATCAAAGGATGGAATGAATCGCTCGGTCTGATTCCCGTACCCGATCCGGAAGATCCACCGTTGATTCGGTTTGAGGGAGTCGGGCTATTCGGAAACTTGTGGAGGAACTGGAGCCAACGGTTTTTTCGGCGGAATCGAGATAAACCATAACAAACGTTCACGGCCCACAAAAAAATCGCCCCAGTCTTATCCTAAATAGATAAGGCGGAGGGCGATTTTTCCATTTCTTAAGGCTTTTTTTCAACGCCACAGAAGTTGGCACGTACGAAAGCCAACGTACAAAAAGCAGTATATCAAAGCTTACCCGCGCATACCGAGATTGAAGCTCAATACTTCCAGGTTAACGGTTAAATCGATATTGCGTACCTCTACGTGAGGGGGGGCGCTGAGAACAGTTGGAGCAAAGTTTATGATCGAATCGATACCAGCGTCGACAAGATACTCACAGACCCGTTGGGCTGACGCAGGAGGCACGGTGATGATGCCGATCTTCACACCCTGTTCTTTTATTGTGTCATTTAATTGCTTTAATGGAAGCACGGGCAGACCGTTGGGAAGGTGGCCTTGCTTTTTCGCGTCCGAATCGAAGAGTGCCACCACGTTGAAACCGCGGTCCTGCAAACCCCGGTAGGAGGACATGGCCATGCCCAAATGGCCGGCCCCGACGATGATGACAGGCCAGGTATGGTTGACGCACAGGAGTTTGTCTACTTGAGCGCCCAGTTCCTTAACGCGGTAGCCGACGCCCCGAATTCCGAATTCTCCAAAGTAAGACAAGTCTTTGCGCACCTGTGCTGACGGGATTCCGACAGCTGCGCCGATTTCATCGGAAGATATTATGTCAATGCCTTTGCTGCTGGCTTGGTTTAGAAAGCGAGAGTACAGGGACAGCCGAACGACGGTAGGTTCGGGGATCTTTAACATCTTCATAGCGGGTAACCCTCCGGATACTCTTTATTTCTATGTCTCGCGTCTAACTTTTAGTATAATACAAATCACTAGTGTTTCAAAGTACAGTGAAGGCAATTCCCACTAAGAATGTTATTATTTCCTTACACAATACTTCATCAAGCGAAAAAACCGGGCCTTGGAAGGGACTGATTGACTTCTTCTAGAAGCTTTCGAACAGATTCGTCCGAGGTTTGCCCAAAGTCCACGTAGTAGGCCCCGACAGCCTGAAAGTCTTCCGGGGCTAGCGGGCAGATGATTTGATCGACCGATTCGGAGAGGGCTTCCAGTACATCGGGCGGTCCGACCGGCAGTGCAACGGCCAGGTAAGCCGGCTCATGACGGAGGATACTTTTAATCGCCGCCATCAGGGTATAGCCGGTGGCCACGCCATCATCGACGAGGAGTATCTTTTTCGATGTCACCGATCCTACGTTGAGGATAAAGGGATATTCCTTCTTCCGCCTGTCCATTTCAATGACCTGAAGCTGCCTGACTTGCTCGATATACTCTTCGTTGATTCCGAGATACGCGATGAGGCGGTCGTTCAATATGACGGAACCATCCGGTCCCACGGCACCGATGGCGACCTCTTCCTGTCCGGGGGCCCCCAATTTCCGGGGAGTGATGAGAGCGAGCGGACTGCCTAGTTCTTTAGCGATCGGTGCGGCCGTTTCCACACCGCCTCGAGGGATGGCGACAATCACATCAAAGGTCAGCCCTTGTTGTTTGATCCGCTCATACAGAAGACGGCCTGCTTCGGCACGATCGGTATATTCTGTTGCCTGTAGGCCGCCAAACAGTATGGCTTTAGTATTATTATTCATAGACAAACCTTCTTTGCTGAATAATCCTATCTGAGTTTTTGCATAGGGAGAAGGAAAGCGACAATGGATATCGAAACAGTACCATATTCTGCTCTTCTTCCAAAATGATTTTATACCCAATCCGGTTTTACTTAGTAAAGGCAACCACCGGCCGGATGAATTCTCGATCATTGTAAGGCTAAGCATCATTAGGATTGAGTAGGGAGGTCCAGAATATGTTCTGGCGAAAAGCATCAGAGAATACGGGATTACGTCCTTATAGTGGACCGAAACCGACTATTGCAATTCAAAATCCCTCTTTTCAATTGTCTGTCCGTTTTATGAAGTTGAATCCGGAACAAATGGAACTGCTACAGGAAATCCGCCCGATTATCGAAAAGCATGTCGATGAGGCTGTCGACGTTTTTTACGGGCACCTGGGTTCGATACCGGAAATGCGCGAATTTATCACTCGACATTCTACGGTGGAACGACTGAAAAAGACGATGCGGGCTTACCTGCTGAGTTTGGCCCCGTTACGGCTCGACGACGATTACGCCGCCAACCGTCATAAAATCGGTGAGGCCCATGACCGGATCGACTTGCCGCCCTATTGGTATACCTCGGCTTATCAACTCTACTACAACTTTTTTATCCCCAAAATAATGGATGCCTACACCGATAAAGATCGAGCCAAAGCAGCGATCACGGCGTTACTGACGATTACCAACCTGGATCAGCAGTTGGTCATGAGCAGTTACCTAGATAGTTATACATCCGGCTTATCCAAAAAAGAGGAACTGGAAAAGATTCTGGGAGACTTGCAATCGTTACAGGAAAAGGTCAATGATGCGAGTCAAGGCTTAGCTGCCACAGCGGAGGAAACGGCTGCTTCTGCGGCTCACATGTCCTCGTCGGCAGAACGGATCACCCAGAACGTGTCTCAAGCGGCCAAACATACCGACCAAGTGGTCCACCTCGCCCAAAACGGGGAAAAACAGCTTCGAGAATCCGTTCAGGCGATTAAAGACCTGACTCAACTGATGCTGGATATGAAGAGCAAAATCTCTGCCTTGGACGAAAGTTCGGAGAAGATCTCCTCGATCGCGGAAGTGATCCAGGGAATCGCTTCCCAGACGAATTTGCTCGCTTTAAACGCCGCCATTGAGTCGGCTCGTGCCGGCGAACACGGCCGCGGCTTTAATGTGGTCGCTCAGGAAGTGAAGAAGCTGGCCAGCAGTTCTGAACAGTCCGTCCAAGAGATCGCCGAGATGATTCAGCTATCGCGCACCCACACGGCCGAAGTCAGCCAAGCGATGGAACAGAATTCCCACTCCATGGAGCGGGTCAACCAACTCGTCGATAAAGTGGTACAGGGCTTCACCCAGATCCTCGAGTCGATCGCTTCGAACCAGGAACAGATGCAACAGGTGACAGAAGAAGTGATGTCGCTCAGTTCGACGGCCCATGAGATCGAGAACGCCTCTGAGGCGGTAGCCCACTCGGCCGAAGATCTGTCCATGATGTCCCATCAGCTTTCCTAATTCCCGCATACCAAATTCTTCGCCGTCTAAGATATTGGTCGATTGAACGACCACGGAAGGTATTTATATGATTACATGATAAATGCCCCGGTGAGGCCAAGTTAGGCATCACGCGGGGCATTTTCCGTCTGAAACCGTGATGGTTCCCGGCGGAATCGCCGGCGCCAGAGGTAAAGTGCTGCACCCATAAAGACGAACCCGGCCAAGATCAACCAGAAACCGCGTTGATGGGCCAGTAAAGAGAGTATCTCCAAGGACGCCGTCCAGAGAAAGGATACGGTCTCTTTTACCAGAAAAAAGCCGAAGCGCCAGATTTCCGCATCCCAAGGCATACCTTTCTGCCCCCTCTTTTTGGGTATTCCTGCTTTATCCTCCAACCACCAGCGATGGTTCATAGTATTTCATCTTATTTCCTGAATAAATCATAAGGGATGACCTTTTAACTGTCTAGGGGAGAGAATCCCCGACTAATGTCGGAAAAGGGAAGCAGGGATTTTGCAGATCCCTTCGCTCATCCCAGCAATCGTACGGCTAACGTAAAGTTTTATTTTTAAATTGACGATAAATAATAATATAAGAAAGTCTTAACTATGAATCTCAATATATTAGAACAGTGCCCTGAAGAGTTTCTCATCAATATGTGGGGGTTTTGATTTTGACATTGAACGGGAAGAAAATCCTTGTTACAGGCGCAGACGGATTTATCGGTTCTCATCTTACCGAGGAGCTAGTCCGGCAAGGTTGCGACGTTCGCGCCTTTGTCTATTATAACTCCTTTAATTCGTGGGGATGGCTAGATGCCTCTCCCAAAGACATCCGAGAGAGTTTGGATGTCTTTTCGGGAGATATACGTGATCCTCACGGGGTGAAAAAAGCCATAACGGGCTGTGACGTAGTGCTCCATCTAGCTGCGCTCATCGCTATTCCCTACTCCTACCATTCGCCCGATACGTATATCGATACGAATGTAAAAGGTACATTAAATGTGGTACAAGCAGCTAGAGAATTAGAGATAGAGAAGGTCGTACATACTTCGACGAGTGAGGTTTATGGTACTGCCAAATATGTCCCCATCAATGAAGAACACCCCCTGCAAGGACAATCGCCCTACTCGGCAAGCAAAATCGGTGCAGATCAACTTGCTATGTCTTTTTACTATGCCTTTCATACGCCTGTCAGCATTATCCGCCCTTTTAACACCTACGGTCCCAGGCAATCGGCCAGGGCGGTGATTCCTACGATCATCTCTCAAATCGCCAGTGGAAAGAGAAAAATCAAGCTCGGTTCCGTAGAGCCGACACGCGATTTCAACTATATCAAAGACACCGTGAGCGGTTTTATCGCAGTCGCCGAATCAGAGCGTTCGATTGGCGAGGTCATTAATATTGGCAGTAATTATGAGATCTCGATTGGCGAAACGGTTCAACTCATCGCCGATGTGATGAGGGCTGAAATTGAGATCGAAACAGATCCAAACCGAATACGACCGGAGAAGAGCGAAGTGGAGCGACTCTGGGCCGATAATCGGAAAGCCAAGAGCCTTCTAGACTGGAGCCCTAGCTACGGTGGTCGTGACGGTTTTCAAAGAGGGCTCACCGAGACAGCAGCCTGGTTTA
Source organism: Heliobacterium chlorum (assembly GCF_014502795.1). Taxonomy (GTDB): domain Bacteria; phylum Bacillota; class Desulfitobacteriia; order Heliobacteriales; family Heliobacteriaceae; genus Heliobacterium; species Heliobacterium chlorum. The sequence continues at coordinate 12,798 of NZ_JACVHF010000006.1, read as the reverse complement.
CCGATAGAGAAAATCTGAAAGCCTATAAGGCAGATTTGTATAACATATGAATATGAGTTTAGATATCGACAGCGTTCTTCAAAAGTTAAAAGAGATACTGCCCGGCGAGAAAGAATTCATCGGACTCCATGAGCCTTGTTTCGGTGGAAATGAGTGGGCCTATGTCAAAGAGTGTTTGGATACCGGATGGGTGTCCTCGGCAGGCAAATATGTAGAGAAATTTGAATCGATGCTCGCAGAATATACAGGTGCCCAAAAGGCTGTCGCCGTCGTCAATGGAACCGCTGCCTTGCACATCTGTCTCAAACTCGCCGGCGTCGACTGCGGCGACGAGGTGATCATTCCTTCGCTAACCTTTGTGGCTACGGCCAATGCCGTCATGTATTGCGGCGCCGTTCCCCACTTCGCCGATGTGGAGGAAAGCACTCTCGGTTTGGATCCCTCCAAACTGGCCGATTACTTGAAAGAAATCGCTGAGAAGCGGGATGGAATCTGTCATAACCGCCTTACCGGACGTGCCATCAAAGCCGTAGTTCCAATGCACACCTTCGGACACCCCGTAGATTTGGAACCGCTCCTCGAAGTCTGCCGGCAGTTCGGTCTTGAACTCGTGGAAGACGCTGCCGAATCGCTTGGTTCTTTTTACAAAGGACGACATACTGGCACTTTCGGACGATTGTCAGCGATTAGCTTTAATGGCAACAAAACGATAACGACCGGCGGTGGCGGAATCATCTTGACGAATGACGAAGAGTTGGCCAAAAAAGCGAAACATATGACCACAACGGCGAAAGTGCCCCATCGGTGGGCATTTAACCATGACATGGTCGGTTACAACTATCGGATGCCGAATTTAAACGCAGCGTTAGGCTGTGCACAGATGGAACAACTGCCAGATTTTTTGCGAAAAAAGCGGGATCTGGCCCAAAAATATCAGGCCCTCTTCACTGGAATCCATGGCGTTCAGGTCTTCCGAGAGCCAGCTTTTGCCGTCAGCAATTACTGGCTCAACGCGCTCATCATAGACGAAGAATTTGTCGCTCAGAGAGACGAATTGCTGGAAGCAACAAATGCCGTAGGGATACAGACACGACCCGTATGGACGCTGATGCATAGACTACCCATGTATCATCAATGCCCGCGAATGAACTTATCGGTTTCGGAAAAGTTAGAACAACGTATCATCAATGTACCCAGCAGTGTTATTATGTGTGAACTGAAATGAGCGGGATATTGAGATTTTAAATTTTTCGTAAGGAAATATGGTGAAGCAATGAACTACCGACGGATTTATGTCATCGCGGAAGCTGGTGTCAATCATAACGGAGACATGGACTTAGCGATGAAACTGATTGATGCGGCAGTCCAAGCCGGTGCTGATGCGATTAAATTTCAAACGTTTAAGACAAAGAATTTAGTTTGTGTTGATGCACCGAAAGCCCGCTACCAAAATGAGTCTGCGGAAAATAGGGAATCCCAATTCGCGATGCTGAAACGACTCGAATTGACGGAAGCTGCCCATTTTCAGTTGATGCAATACTGCGCAGAAAAAGGAATCGACTTTTTATCTACACCTTTTGATCTGCCCAGCTTATCTTTTCTAGTAGACCGCTTACATCTTTCCTGTCTAAAAATTTCCTCTGGTGACATCACAAATGGGCCTCTGCTGCTTGCAGCGGCCAAAAGGGGACATAAAATCATCTTGTCCACGGGAATCAGCACATTGAGTGAAATCGAGAGGGCTCTATCGGTTCTCGCCTTTGGATATATCGGTGATAAACAAGAAACGTCGATTGAAAACTTTGAACGTGCTTATTGTTCTTCCGAGGGGCAAGCATCGCTTATGGAAAAGGTTGTTCTGTTACATTGTACGACCGAATACCCTGCTCCCTTTGCAGATGTGAACTTACGGGCTATGGATACGTTGCGCAATGCCTTTGGTCTTGCTGTGGGATATTCCGACCACACTTGCGGTATAGCGATTCCAATAGCTGCGGCTGCCCGAGGCGCCCAAGTCATTGAGAAACATTTTACGATGGATCGTACCTTGCCGGGACCCGATCATAAAGCATCATTGGAACCGCAAGAGTTAATGCAGATGATTCAAGCCGTTCGTCAAGTCGAGGATGGATTAGGTACGGCTTTGAAAAGACCAGTTCCTTCTGAGATAGAAAATCGCCATATTGCAAGAAAAAGTCTCGTCGCTTCAAGGCCGATCCAAAAAGGGGAGAGCTTCAGCTGCGACAACATTTCTTCCAAACGGCCGGGAAATGGGCTTTCCCCCATGTTTTATTGGAATGTCATCGGTAAAAAAGCGAAACGGGGCTACGAAACGGATGAGAGTTTATCGGCAGAGGAGGTGTAGGTGATTAAACCTTCGCTGCTTTTAGGAATGGGTGGACATGCCAGAGTCTTACTGGATATCCTCGGAAAGCGCAGATGGCCACTTCTAGGCTTTATCGCTAAGGACGATCCAGGGCGGGAGGCTTTTTTGGCAGGTATCCCCGTTCTCGGTAACGACGAAAGTGTATATGAGTATCCGGCGAATTCGGTTTACCTGATAAATGGCGTAGGGACTACCGGAAAGAGTACGGTCCGAAGGAGCCTGTACGAAAGATTTATATCTTCCGGATACCAGTTTGCCACGATCGTCCATCCGTCAGCTCTATTGGCGGATGGGATCGAACTGGCAAAAGGATGCCAGGTTATGGCTGGAGCCGTCATTCAGCCGGGATGCTTTATCGGAGAAAATTCGATCATCAATACTAGGGCCGTTATTGATCACGACTGCTCTATCGGCAAACACGTCCATGTGGCTCCCGGAGCAGTGCTCTGTGGCGATGTGAAGGTAGAAGACAATGTCATGGTCGGTGCCGGGGCTACGGTCATTCAAGGGATATATATCGGTGCTGATAGTATTATTGCGGCAGGGGCTGTTGTCGTGAAGGACGTTCCTGCGAAAAGTGTGGTTATGGGCGTTCCTGCCAAAGCTTATTTGGGGGGGGTGAGCGGTTTTGGGTGAATGGAAAAAAGTATTGGTTAAACCGTTTAACACGATTTTAGAAACGATTAAAATCATTGATTCTGGTGCGGTCCAAATTGCACTGGTTATCAATGAACAGGGGGTACTGCAGGGAACAGTAACTGATGGAGATATCCGGAGGGGTATTTTAAAGGGAGTAACGCTGGACAAACCGATTGAGCTAGTTATGAATCGTACTCCTTTTATTCTAAAGAAATCCCTATCCCGTCAAAGCATGATCGAACTCACGAAGAACGTCCATGTTCATCAAATACCGATCGTTGATGAACATGGACGAGTCGTTGATTTGCTGTTAGTTCAGGATATTCTGAAACAAGAAAAGAAACGAGACAACTGGGTTGTTTTGATGGCTGGCGGATTAGGGGCCCGCTTGCGTCCGTTGACGGAAACAGTGCCGAAACCGCTGTTGAAAGTCGGAAACAAACCATTGTTAGAAACTATCATCGAGAATTTTATTCAATATGGTTTCCGCAAGTTTTATCTATCGGTGAATTATAAAGCCCATATGATCCAGGAATATTTTGGTGACGGCTCTCAGTGGGGTGCGGAGATTCGTTACCTTCACGAGAAGGAGCGGTTAGGTACAGCCGGGGCATTGAGTTTGCTGCCGGAATTACCGAAAAAACCGCTTATCGTTATGAACGGTGATTTATTAACGAAAGTTAACTTTGAACAATTGATGGATTTCCACGCAGATAATGATTCTCAAGGGACCATGTGTGTACGAGAATATGATTTTCAGGTTCCCTATGGGGTCGTTAAAATCCAAGGGCATACGTTGACTGGTATTGACGAAAAACCGGTTCAACGATTTTTCGTGAACGCCGGAATTTATGTTTTAAATCCCGAGGTGATCAAACTTATTCCGAAAGATACCCAGTTTGATATGCCTAGTCTTTTTGAAAAAATGATTGAAGAAAACCAAGCCACATCAGCTTTTCCCATTCGTGAGTACTGGATTGATATTGGTCACCTTATTGACTACGAAAAAGCGAATGGTGAATTCATGGAGGTTTTTGGATGATCGATGGGAAAACGATTTTAGCGATTATTCCCGCTCGGGGTGGTTCAAAGGGAGTACCTCGGAAGAACATACGCATCTTGGGTGATAAACCGCTGATCGCCTGGACGATCGAGGAGGCTAAAAAGTCAAAATATATTGATCGTCTCATATTATCTTCGGAAGACAGCGAAATCATTGCGACGGCGCAAGCGTGGGGTTGCGAAATCCCTTTTGTTCGGCCTCTGGAATTAGCGAAAGACGACACTCCTGGAATATCCCCCGTTCTTCATGCGGTGGAAATGTTGCCGAATTACGATTATATCCTATTGCTTCAACCTACGTCGCCGCTGCGCTCGGTTCAAGATATTGATGGCTGTATCGAGTGGTTTGAGAGTCGAAAGGATAAATTTAGCGCTTGTGTATCCGTTACAGAGGTCGAAAAAAGCCCTTATTGGATGTACAGTGTTGAGCTTGAAGGATCTATGAGCCCGATTCTCGATATGGGGGAGATGATCTTTCGTCGACAAGAATTAGCCAAAAGCTACTCCTTGAACGGTGCTATATATATAGCCGAACGTGATTGGCTGCTCGAACAAAAGAGTTTCTTAGGAAAGCAAACGGGTGCTTTTATCATGCCGAGGGAACGTTCATTTGATATAGATAGTGAATTGGATTTTATGTTATGCGAATTTGCATTGAAAGCCTTCGGACCATCGTAGCCTAGTCATAGTGTCTTTAATGAGAAAGGAAAAGACATGGTAAAACGAAAAGTTGCTGTCGTAACCGGCAGTCGTGCTGAATACGGGCTACTATACTGTCTAATGGATGAGATAAAGGCAGATCCCCTTCTGGATCTGCAAGTTATTGCGACAGGGATGCACCTTTCGCCGGAATTCGGCTTGACATATCGAAATATTGAGTCCGACGGTTTTGTAATCGACGCGAAAGTGGAGATGCTTCTCTCCAGCGACACTGTGGTGGGGATCACGAAGGCAGTAGGATTGGGTTTAATCGGTTTTGCCGATGTGCTTGAGCGATTGAAACCGGACCTTATGGTGGTCCTCGGCGATCGCTTTGAGATCCTCGCCGCCGTTCAGGCGGCGCTAATCGCTAGAATTCCTGTCGCTCATATCCACGGAGGGGAAGCTACAGAGGGATGCATCGATGATGCGATTCGCCATGGGGTCACGAAAATGTCACATCTACACTTTCCAGCCTCTGAAGAATATAGGCAAAGAATCATCCAAATGGGAGAGCATCCGGAGCGGGTATTTAATTTTGGGGCACCAGGCTTAGATAACATTCGTAGAATGAAACTTTTGTCCAAGGAAGAGTTGGAACAAGAGTTAGATTTTAAGCTGGACACGATCAACTTCATGGTCACCTTTCATCCGGTCACACTGGATCAGGGAGGACCATTAAAGTCGCTGAAGGCGCTGTTTGAGGCGTTGGATGATTTCTCGCACGCGAAAGTCATCTTGACATTGCCCAATGCGGATACGGATGGACGTGTGATCATTCAAGAGATCAATCAATACGCGAGGGTTAGGTCGGAACGGGTAAAAGTATTCACATCGTTGGGACAACTCCGGTACTTGAGTGCGTTAAAATATGTAGATGTCGTAATCGGAAACTCATCGAGCGGCTTGATTGAAGTCCCGATCTTTCGGAAGCCAACCGTCAATATTGGCGACAGACAAAAAGGTCGATTGCGTGCTATCTCGGTCATTGACTGTAATGACGACCGAGATAGCATCAAAAAGGCGATTGACATGGCATTGTCGCTGGATTTCCGCAAATCCTTGTCGGTAATAGAGTCTCCTTATGGGAATGGAGATGCCTCAAGAAGAATTAAGGAGATCATCAAAACAGTTGATTTATCGTCTCTGTTGAGCAAATCATTTTATGATTGTCGATAAACCCGTGGTTGCGAATCTTTGAGGTATCGACGTCAAATTTTATATAAGTAGATAAAAAGCTGTCCCTCAAAGTCATATAGAAAATGACTAGAAGGACAGCTTTTTAGTCTCACTGGTTGCTAATGGTGAATTTGAAGATAGGAGGGGAAGAATAGTCCTTTTTAAGCACAAAGGTTACGTTTGTCGAAACCCGCGAAAAGAAGCATCTTGATCAAAATAGAGCTTTCGAGCCAATTCCAGGTTTTGAGAAAGTTTATGCTCATAGTAGTTCGTCATGAGTTTTTTATTGGCTTCATAAAGCACCCGATGAAAATCGGCATCGCTGAGTTCGGTGAAGTTAACGGAGAGCAAATCCGAGTTGGTGTGTTTGTTTTCGTAGAAATCTTGACAATCCTTTAAAAGGCCTTTTTCAATAGCGTAGTAATATAAGGGAGAGCCGGGATAAGGCGTTACTGGACGTATAGTTCTCAATTGAGAATGGTCGTCATATTTCAACAAAAACTCGACACCAAGTCGTAACGATTCTTCATTTTCACCGATATTACCAAAAATAATGTTATAACCTGGGCTAATACCTGCTGCTAGCGTATTCTCGATGCCTGTAACGATTTGTTTGACCGTTAAGGCTTTATTCATTCGTTTTAGGGCTTTTTCATCCATAGACTCGATACCGTAATTGATAAATAGACAACCCGCTTCTTTCATGAGGCGAAGGACATCTGGTTTAGCATAATTTAATCTACCATTACAATTCCATTTAAACCGTAATCCCGATTTAATAAATGCTTCACAAAGCTCGATGGTCCTTTTTTCCGAACTCATCAGCAATTCATCAGAGAAGCCGATATAGGTGATGCCATAATCTTTTGAGAGGATCCCGATTTCCTCAAGGATACTTTCCGGTGAGCGAGCCCGAAACCCCTTATCCATGCGATAGCAAAAGTTACAAGTAAAAGGACAGCCTCGTCCCGATAAAACGGGCATCCACCGATCACTGTTGCGAATATGGGGTGCACGCATCAAAGAGTAATAATTAATAGGGAATATATCCCAGGATGGAAACAGGTGATCTATATTGGTAAGCAATTCTCGTTCTTTTGTTTTTATAAATTGGCCGCCTTCAAAATAAGCGATGCCATCAACAGAGGATAAGGATCTTTGCCCTTGAATGACCTCAAGCAATTCCTTAATGGTCCTTTCCCCTTCGCCGATGACGACTACATCTGCCTGAGTTTTTTGCAGGAAGTACTCCGGTTCAGGTGCGGGTCCATGTCCTCCAATAATATAAAAGGGGCGATTTTTAGATTGGTTTATGGCATCAGATATTTTCAATAGCTTTCGATATTGATAATATCCGCCAATCACACTGACACCGATTACATCATATTTTTCCCGGTTTAGTTTATCTAATAAGTGAGACTCTGGCCAATGATACATGTCTTGATTATATATTTCTACTTCTGCACCTTCATCTTGGCAAACCTTTGCGATGTATGCAAGTCCTTGGGGAAACCATGTAATGTAAGAGTCGTTATCATAGGCAATTAAAAGTATTCGCATTTCATTTCCTTTCTAACTCATACAAGAATTCGTTCTCCAAAAGATTTTTCGTGTTTATGCGGTCGCTTTTAATGAAGTAAGGTCAATGTTACATAGACTTATATATTCCTCAAATAGAATTCAGATACCAATATTTTCAACTTAGGCCAATTGATTATTTTTAAAATATTTCAATCTCAATCCCATAGGGTATTGTAACATAGATTACATAACAAACCAATGCTATTGACTGACGAACATTTAGCCCTTTTTAGCCAAAAAAGAGCGGACCCCTTCTGAGGGATCCGCTCTTGACTATTTAGTATCAATTGCAATCAGTCTTACGGAGTTATCCAACTTTATTTTAGTTCAACCATTTTCAATTGTTCATAGGTATTTTCTACAATTTTTAAATCAAAATCGGTAGTGAGTGCTGCCAACAATCCTGCATAATAATCGGCTACCGTTTGTAAAGTTGCTGCGTGGACAGTTTCTAATACTGCACGAAGTGACTCGGAGTAAGCATCCTTTACCACGTCGATTGCCTTAGACAAGTATACATCCACCGGCACCTGCAGAAGAGTTTCGAGGTCCTGCCGGAACTTAGCCCTCCCAGTCCCTTCAAAGAACTCTTTGGACGTCTTCACGCTGTTAAGCAGGGCACCTACAGAACTCGTGTTCGCCCGGAAAAGTCCCTTCGGCATTTCTGGTGTCGGCAAGTGAGCTGGTTCATAGTCCGGCAAGGCACAGTGGGAGGCGGTGGCGGTAACGACCCGGTTCAGTTTTTCTAGGTACTGACCGGCCCGCTTGTGGACGAAATTCTCCACGCGAAGGGAGGTGGCCCGTAATTCTTGTTCCAACTCTTTTTCCATCGTCTGCAACAGGTCATCGAGGCAGTGTTGAAACCCTTTTTTGGTAATATTGCCCCGGGCATCCTGCAGTACAGCGGGATTGAAGTAGCGGTCAAACATGTCGCCGAAACGGTAGAAGAGTCGCTGTTTTACATAATAGACCAGTTCATCGATTTCCTTGTGCAGCAGGTCCGCTTCGGCGGCAGTACCGACTCTATTGAGCGATTGCTCTAGTTCCATTCGGGACGCTTCGAAAGCTGCCCGTTTGATTCGGCGGGAGGTGGCATCGGTCTTAGCGGCAGCGATCACTTCTTCCAGGCTGGATAAAGTCCGTTGCATTTCGCTTTCGGCAGCCGATAAGGCCACCGCCGTTAGTTCATCGAGGGTGAAGTGGAAAAATTCCTCTTCAAATTGAGCAAAGCCTGATAAGTCGAGGCCTTTATCCCAGGGTAGCAGTCCATCACCAGGAGTTGCTTCTCCTCGTGCAGCCGATAGGGCGATGGTTCGCTGCCGGTAGGTCTTTTCCAAAGAGGACGTCATGGCGTCGCATTGTCCGAGTCGAGCCAGCAAGGCCGTCTGACTGGAGACGGTATATAACCGGGGTTGACGGATGCCGCAAGCGGCGACCCGTTCTTTGACGTGCTGTTTTACCGTCTCCAATTCATCGCTTGTTTTGGCTAAGTCGGCAGCATTGATCAGGAAGAACATCTTATCCATAGCGAAGCTGTCCTTGACACGTCCCAACTGGAAGAGAAAATCTTGGTCGGCGTGGGAGAAGGCGCTGTTGAAATAGGTGACAAAGAGGACCGCATCAGCATTTTTGATGTAGTCGAATGCGACACCAGTATGGCGAGCATTGATCGAGTCGGCACCGGGTGTATCGACGAGCATGATGCCATGGTCTGTCAGCGGGCAGCGGTAGTAGAGCTCAATCCATTCGACGAAACAAGCTTTCTCTTCACTGGCCACGTAATCATGGAACGTATCCAGGTCGATGATCAGTTCCTGACCGAACCGGTTCTCCACAGCCGCGATTCCCCGGGCGACGGCGTTGAGGAAGGAATAATGGGGCTTCGCCGTGGGGTGAATGTCGCCGGGAGAGATGTCTTGCAAACGTTCCAAGGCCTCGGCCATACTGGCGGCTTGAACGTCACAAGCTTTTAGGGAGTTCATTACATCGCTTTCAATGTCATCGGCCGTCTTCAACTGCACCCGGACCGTTCCATGAGGATAGTGGTCGTTCGGTGGCAAGATTTTATTGATCGCTGCCGTTGTTGGGTTCGGCGAAACCGGTAGCACCGGATGGCCCAATAAGGCATTGGCTACAGACGATTTTCCAGCGCTAAAGGCGCCGAAAAGAGCTACCGTAAAGATGTTCTTCTCTAGGCGTTCTGCTCGCAAAGTCAACGCTTCGGCGATGTGCTGAAAGCCAGGTAAAGAGGAGACGGCCGAAGCATAGGCATGGAGCCGAAGGCCTGTCTGATGCAACAGTGATGACGATGGGTGTCGTTTCGCGGTCTGAGCGGCTGGGGTGTTGTGATCATCGACTAGCCCTGTCCGAAGTGGTGCGGCATTTTCTTTTATCGCTTGACCAAGGCTGGTCAAAGAGCCGGCTGAAGAATCATTGGTAGCCTCAAGGCCTGCTTCCGCTTTACCTACCGTCTCCATTAGTGGGGCCAAGAGTTTTTCTATCGGTTCAGGCTTGGGGAGATCTTTTTGCAGCATCGTAAGTAGTTTTTCCCGGTACTGCCGGTCAAACTGGTCCATTTTTTCTAAGTTCTTGATAGCATCCATCAAGACGCTGAGGGGTTCCAACTGACGAGTCAGTTGTTCGAGCCGTTCTGCCAGGCCCTGTTTCGCCAGCCGGACGGCCTCTTCGGCATAGTACAAGGCTTCCCGGCGATACATAGCCTTGACTTCATTGGCTATATCGCGGGTGTAGTTATGAATATACTCGTTGCTGGCCACTGCTCCTTCGCGAACAGCGTTTACCATCAATTCGGGCCCCCAAGTGAGGCTGAAGGAATTGACTTTTTGTAAGTAATCGCTGTCGGCAGCGCCGTGTGCCTCGGGAACTTTTCCTAAGACATCACGCAAGTGCCACTCTAACTGGGTCGATACATGATGGCGAAAATCCTCATAAAGAGCATCCAAACGGACGGAAATCTCTTTTTTCGTTTTATCGCCGGAGAACAAAAAGCCGACTTTGAAGCCAGGGGCTCGGCTTTCCAGGTAACGCTGTGCCCGTTCCGTCGTCGTAAAGGGAGTAATCCGAGCGTTCTCCACGACTCGGCGGATCTCGCTGTCCAGTTCTGTTTGTAATTGCTCCGGTATACGGCGCAGGTTTTCGACCTGCCGGCTTAGGTCTTGATAGGTACGCAGGGCTTGTTCCAGGTTTTCTGTCTCCTCAACGATGGACTGAAGTTCCTGGCGCCGGTCGGCTTGCTGATCGGACTGTCGTCGGCTATGGTCTTCGATCAACTGCCGAGCAGCCGGCAAGACGGTGGCAATGAGGATCTCCTGTTCATGGAGGAAGATAGAGCGTAAATGAGCTTTTAATTGGTCCAGTTGATTTTCTGGGTGATCCGGCTCGGTCAGAGTGGTGAAATACAATCCGTTGGGCTGGATGTCCCAAGTGGCAAATCCGGCTTCAGAGCTACGCTTGAAATAGCCAAAATCAAGCTCGAAATCGCAATGCTTGTCGATCTGGTTGACGATGAGGTAGACGGGCTTTCCCCGTTCCCGCAGCCGTTTCGTGAAGGCAAAGTTGATTTCCGACTGGACATGGTTGTAATCCATCACATAAAATACGACATCAGCAGAGATAATGGCAGGATCTTCGGCTAAGCGCCGTGCTTTGTCGGCCGAATCGACCCCTGGTGTATCGATGAGTGAGACAGAGCCCTCGAAAAGGTCATGAGGTACCGTGATAACGACCCCATCGGTATTAGTCCCATCTACGCAATGGGACTGTACATCAGGGAGACTTGACGCGAGGTCAAGATCAACCGCTTCGCCAGTTTTCAAAAGCGCCCGGGCAGCCGGGGGGCCTGATTGAATGGAGACGATGTTTGCGCTAGAAGGTACGGGGCTCGTCGGAAGCACATCGTGGCCGATCAGCGCGTTGATCAAGGCAGATTTCCCGCCTGACACATGACCGCAAAAGGCGATGCTTAAGTGCTGTTGAACCAACTTCTGCTGTAAAGCTTCTAAGCCCCGGGCCGATGAGGTGTCGCCGGCCTGGAGGAAGCCTTCCGCCAGATGTTGAAAGCGGTCGACCAACGTGTTAAGAATCTCGATGTGAGACAACGGGCGGGATGTCATAAACCAGTACACCTTCTTACATACAATATGGAAAAGTGAGAAAAACTATTAGACAACTACGATTCTATCATTGTATCAGATATAAAAGAAATCCCTGATGTCAGATTTTTCTGTCATATAAATGTTATTTTTATCACTCCTGTCGTTGGTTGGCAGTTTCTTGTGTCGGATGGGTCGAAAGCCTCCTGGATATGCTAACGTCGGAGGTGATTGTAGATGAAAAACAATGCATCAGAGCAAGAGACATTGATCATTCGCGAAGTTGGTCCCGACGGTACACATACTCGTAAGTTAACAAACACTGTCGATATGGGTGCTGGTGAAACAAGCGAAGGCCAACCGAAAAAAGAGGGATAATCGTAAAACCTACACCACGTGAATTCCATAGAGATAGCAGTCTATGAAGCCTTGAAGTCGACTCGTTCGCAGACTCTTATTGTCCGGCCATCTCATTTTAGGGGATGGCTTTGTTTAAGGAGAAGTATAAAAAAATCGATTTGGAAAAAAATTATGCTTGCAATCACTTTAGACCTGTGCAATAATAGCAAACGTCGCCGATACAAGGCGGCGAAAACATCGACGAAAAGCTATAAGCTTGGTCGGATCTGGTCCTTGAAAATCAAACAGTTGTAAGCAAAAACGTGCGAAACCAAAGTTAATTCGGCCCGCGTAAGCGGGACGGACAACTTCTTACGAGTTGATGATTCTTCATATAAGAAGCATTAACTCGACAAGAAATTTTATCAATAAGAGCTTGACTCAAGCTTATCTACATTTTTTGTGGAGAGTTTGATCCTGGCTCAGGACGAACGCTGGCGGCATGCCTAACACATGCAAGTCGAACGGAGAGCGGAAGTTTCGATGGAAGCTCTTAGTGGCGGACGGGTGAGTAACGCGTGGATAACCTGCCTGAGAGTGGGGGATAACAGCCCGAAAGGGCTGCTAATACCGCATAACGTTGTCTGGGGACATCCCCGGACAACCAAAGGAGCAATCCGCTCTTGGATGGGTCCGCGTCCGATTAGCTCGTTGGTGAGGTAATAGCTCACCAAGGCGACGATCGGTAGCCGGCCTGAGAGGGTGAACGGCCACACTGGGACTGAGACACGGCCCAGACTC
>NZ_JACVHF010000069.1 GCF_014502795.1 Heliobacterium chlorum | reverse complement strand
GGGGAACTACAGTGGGACTACAAGGGATTTGGGGGGGGGTGGGTTATAAATTGACTGAAAATTGGTCGGTGGGTTTAGGCCTAGTATAGCTGGTAGGGGAGTGATGGGGGGCAGTGAATTTTTGGACAAGACGAGATCTGTATTTGTTAATTGCAGGCGTTAAGTAAGAAGCTGAACAAGAAACCTGATTTCTTTAGGTAGTTTAAACAAGTACCATATTTCGACGTTAAGTAAGTTATATAAATAGAATATAAAAAAATATGTCGACAAAAATTCGATATTGTAGGCAGGATTATACAAAAAGTACCCTTGAAGCAATTGTTATAACATGATACTATTCCCATGTACCATAACAAAACGTCAATTGGTAGAGGGGGCGAGTATGTAAAATTTATTTTTAAGGGTATTTTTCGAAAAAATAGAAGGAGGACTTTATAATGTCTAATAGAAAAAGTACTTTATTCGGTGGCTCCGGAGGCGACATCTTTGAGGATAATCTTAACCAAGTAGTCAGGATGGTAAAAGTGGAAGTATACGGTTGCAATTATGTAGATTCAATTCGAACCACTTATCTTCTTACAGACGGCTCATATAGAGTTGATACTCATGGTGGTCCAGGCGGAAGTTTAGCAGGGACATTAACCTTGAGCGAAGATGAATACATATGTTATGCTCGAATAAAATACGGAATTTATGTTGATAATCTTGTGCTAGCAACTAACAAATTAACACATTTATACGCTGGTGGAAATGGTGGAGATTATACAAGGGAGTTTAAGGAGGGAAAGGTCGAAGGTTTTTATGGACGTTCGGCTATCTTTATCGATGCTATAGGATTTTTGTTCATTGCTTAACTAATTTATAGTAAGAAGACCTCTTAGAACAGATTTCTTGCTAATCTACAAAAAAGTTTCCGAGTTGTTGTTTCCAGATAAAGGTTCGGAAGTTGTATTTAAGAAAACAGTCAGTCCGTCCAACGGCCGGCTGTTTTTCATTTTGTCGGCTACGTAATATTAGCTCGGCATCGCTCTTTGTACCAAAAACTAATGCTAAAATCCCACTAAACCCGCTGTGATGGCCCACGTCCAGTTCGACCCCCTGTTGTGGTATGAATGGTATGGCAGGTCGCGTTGGAGGGCGTAGGGGGGCGATGTGGAGGGCTGGATTTAAGATAAATGGGAAATATAGTAAATTTTAATATGCGTGCAATAATATGAGAGCTTTTCCGTCATTATAAGTGAAGAATAAATTAGACGGAGGAGTCGCACTATGAGTGTCTTTGGTTTAACAAAGGGAACAGATTTTGAAAAAGAGATAGAGCAGTATCGAAACGGTGAAGCACAGGGGGCGGTAATGTATGCTGCGTCTGCTTACCTTGCAGGCGAACGCGGCTTAGATGAAGTTTCTGATTTGCTAATGAAAATTGCCGTTGATGAATTAAGACACGCTGCTCTATATGCTGTTTTGAATGGGCAGGTTAGCCAAGATATCTTCGAAACCATGAAGAAAATACAACCTATTGAAGTGGCTGCTGAATCAAGATTAAATGAATTTGCTCAGAAGCTTCAGGTGATTGGGCCAGCAATAACACAAGAAGTTGAAGCTGTCGCAAAAGATGAGGCAGTTCATGGAGAAAGGCTAAAATACCTTCTAGAGAAATATCAGAAAGAAAGATTGAAAAACTTGTTAGATAAATATCAAAAATAAGTTGACTTCGATAATGACTTCACCCAATGGTGAGGTCATTTTTTGCCCAAATATCCCATCCCCCATTTTAAGGCCGCTGTAATGGCCCACGTCCGATTTGACCCCTGATATGGTATGAATGGTATGGTTGGTCGATTTGGAGGCCGTAGGGGGGAACGTGGAGGGTCGGTTTTGGTTTAGGAAGTTTATAGGCTAAATGTATGTCGTCAGCGTTTTTATCCGTTTAACTGTGGGCAAAATAACAATAAACCGCCGAGCTTCGCTAACTTATCTTTGCTCCTTTCGAGGTAAGCTGGCGAAGGGGCGGTTTTTTACACATTTTTTTTTAGACTGGTGTTCCTGATGCTAAGCTTTACCTATTTTCATATCTTCTTCTAGGATATGATGAATAATCCACTTTGAAACGTCATAAAGCAAATCTTTCACAAATCCTTCCTGGTTTTCGTCAATCTTATATATCTCTACAGCCATAAACTTTTCAATAAACATATCGTGCTCTTCTTTTTGAACAGAATAACCGCTGAAATTAATCTTACGCATATAATCTTCTTCAGTCTTGAAGTGGTAGATAGTATATTGTTGCAACTCTTCTAATACTTCAATGATTTCATCAAATTTATCCGATTTGTTTTTTTCCTTTAGCAATGAATACACTTTGGAAGCAATCCTGAAAAGTTCTTGATGTTGGTCGTCAATTTGTTTAATCCCGGTTTTATACTTTTCATCCCACTTAAACACGTAACCTACCTCTTTCTTGGTATACTCTACGGACTATAGAATAGTCTTATCTAAACTATATCAATTTTGATTTAAACGGGATGTGATGAAGGTCATATTTTTCGTTGGTATTCCCCGTAATATGTTTTGGCCAACCTAAAACTGAAAAATATTAAAAATAATGCACTGGTCCTTGCACTCTTTTCAATCAATGGTTCAGTGCATTCCTCTCATATTCAGCTCCCATATCCCCTGAAAGAGTCCGTGTTTCACGGGCTTCTTTCGTTTTTGAGACATGTTAAAACAAGTTGTCGAATAAAATATATTGTGCAATGCCCTCTAGATCCTTCCTATTGATGCACCCTGCAAACTTTTGCGGGGTATTTTTTTTATTTGACAACAATCATTGACATACTTTCTAAAGACGAGCATAAATAGTATATTGTCATGTTGGGCTGTCCTGCCATTCCTTTCTCTCTATTTCTTGACCCCACAAGTTTAATGTGGGGTGTTTTTTTGAAGTTAACACCAGTATTACTCAGCCAATCATGCATATAGATTTACTGGCACGGTTCACATGACCCTCTATCATTTCGCGCCTTCGCCCTGCGATTTTGTCG
>NZ_JACVHF010000068.1 GCF_014502795.1 Heliobacterium chlorum | reverse complement strand
CAAACCCTAAGAAAATTTCTCGTACAAAAGATAACTGACCAATAAAGCTTAGTTTTTCTAAGATACCAAATAGAAACAAACCAACGAAAATTGCTATAAAGAAGTGGGTCATTGTACCCTCACTTAGCAGTGACAGCATGGCAGCGTTAAACGATAGTAACCCGATTTTATAAAATTTCGGGATGCCAGGCATTCGTTCAATCACAATTGCTTCTTCAATTGCCTCTTCCAACGAGACTTTTCGGTTCACCAAACGACGAGATAAATCATTAGCATAGGCGATTTTAGTTAGATTAACACCTTGACGAGTCACTCTACGGACGGACGTGTGAACTTGTCTATTCACATCAGTCGCACTGATGGTAATGCTATTGGGTGTTACCGTGGTATGTACATCGCAGATATTATCGAGTGCTAAGGCTGCATATTTAATACACTCTTCTGCACGATAAATTTCGGCCCCGTTTGCTACCATTATGCGCCCAATAGTATGGAGGAATTCAATGGATAGGATCATGGGATGCTTGCTTCACTTCCATTAAGATACGACATTTTACTTTATACTAGAGCTGTCGACTCGCCTTACCTTTTCTACGTCACTATTGTGATAAGAACAATACAATTAAATAAGAGACCAAAGACTCGTCAATGCATTGGGAATAGGTTTTGAAAAATGGAAATACCTATTTCTCGTAAAGCAAAATATGTTTAAATAAATCCAACGATAATAACCCTTATAAGTTTCTTTTCTCGGTTACATATTTATATATGCTAATTTTCATAAGTAGAACTAAAAATAATATGGAAGGGGGAGATGGGAATTCCGGGAGGCCGTTCGAATGGAAACAAACTTTCCATACGATAAAATCGATTAAGAGGTTAATACATCCTTTTTAATTGTGTGCCTGGATAATAATGTGCAAGGATCTCATCGTATGATTTACCTTCTATGGCCATAGTGATATCTCCAGACTGACACAAACCAACGGCGTGACCGTTCCCTCTCGTCTCAATTTCAATCTCATTATGATTCCAATTTATTTTCATATCTGTCGAGGGTAGCCCAAGTGCTGCGCGTAATCTCGAACCTTTTACTTCGGTCAACCCAATTTGGACAGTTTTGGTTCGTCCACTCGATGTTTTGTCCGTTATTTGCACGGCTTTTATTCGTTCTCGGGGTTTCATTGCCGATAGGGTAGTACCTAACTTTGCATCCAGTTCATCTGGGGAAAAAAGAATATCTTTAATTACAGGTTTTTCCGGACAAGTCACACTACGTAAATATGGTATATCGGAACCCCATTCATCTGCGGCTGACTCTGTATGACCACCACACGAATCAGAATAGGCGGCCAGGATCACTTCATTATCATATATCAAGAACTGTCCTTGAGTGTCCTTCACCGCCTGTTTAATTAACCCTGTGTAATCCGATGTTTTTTGTCCCCATCGCTCTTGGCGCTCTTCTGGCGATAACCAGACCTGACAGTGTATAGTGGTACAAATCGGGTCGCCGTTCGATGTGCGATGCCAAGCATAGCTACGGGCTGCCACAGCCATCGCCTTTAAGGCTTCCAGCGGATCAAGTGGAGACATTTCTCCAGCCAATACACCGACCAGGTATTCTTCCATAGGTATTTCAATGACCTGTCCATCTTTGAGTTGGAGTGGAATTCTATGTTCGTCTGTACTAGCTAACTCTCTCGTTTCTTTTACTGTGGTTTCTTTAGCGATTGAACTCCGTGGATTATTAATTATCATTAGGGGAATGCCTAACACTAGAAGCAAAACAGTTGTTATTGAACTGAATATGTAAAGTTTCCAACGACCGAGCTTGTGCGGCATGTGGATTTCACTCCTGTCATTGCATGTACATGCGCCAACATGTATATGACAGAGCGAGCCAACTGATGACTTACCTCGGAATGCTTTAGAAAAAGGAAAAGCGTGGCCGCTCATAGAAAGGCCCACGCTCCGATATTAAAGAACATAAAAAGCGGTGGTAGGGTATGAACCAGTACCCCAAATAACCTCACAAAAGCTATTGAAGTAAATCCCTGCCAGCATCGCTAAAACATTATAACCACCGAATCAACGGAACATGTACACGTAATTTTCGTTTATTAGCGTCCATTAGTGGGTACGGAAAACAATAGTTATCTAGAGAGGGAGAATCTATTGCCCCTTAAGCTATTAAATGCGAATTGAACCTTGATAACAAATATTAGAAATCGAGAGTATAGTAATAAAGAACCCACACGAAAGGAGGAATCCAAATGGCCATTCGAACTTTTACGATCACGCTCAACCGAGGAGAAACGGTTGTTATTCGCGTACGATGCCGCCGACGCCGTATGATGATGGGTTGATTTGGAACAAAAACTGGTAACCGCTGGAGGTTATTCCTTCAGCGGTTTTTAATTCAGAGTCTAAATATCGTCGTCGTAAATGAAACTTTGTGGTTATTTACAACAATACAGTGGAATAGATAAAATACAGTGATTATATTTATTAAGGAGCCGAGATTGTGCAGACCCCAGTAACGGAAATTAAAAAAGCATATTACGAAGAAATCCGTGAGAAGAAAACCACAGCCTCCGGCATCCGTGGTCGGGCCTCCCGACTGAGCCGTGTCGGCAGCATGGTCATGCCGTCTGATTGGATGTCGGGGAAGGCCAAACGAGATTACCGTCGGCCAGGGCCGTTAATCACTTACTCATTATTTGAGGACTTGGTACCATTCGACGTGTTTGATCGGATGAAGTATGAGCAACACGTCCAACTGCTCCCTAAGTGGCGGAAGAAGTATGGCGATGATTATATCTGTCGGGAGTGGGGGCTGTCGAGTTATGGATTTAACATAATTTTAGAGGCTATTACTTCGCGGTGACTGATTGTTTTAGCTCGTCCATAATTTTGAAAATTTCAGCTGACAATCTTTCTAACTCTAAATTTAATTTTTTGGTCTCTATAATATTATTTTTTTTGTACATTTGAATTGCTTCAGCACATTTTTGATGAAATTGGGAGTGTAATAAGCCAAGTTGCTTAAACGATTCAGAACGTGCAAACAATTTTTGACCA
>NZ_JACVHF010000067.1 GCF_014502795.1 Heliobacterium chlorum | reverse complement strand
GAACTACAGTGGGACTACAGGGGTTTGGGGGGATGGGGGGGAGAGGTGTGTGGGCTAGTTTTACTAATTGACATACATTGGATTTGATTGGTATTATTAACTCAAGACTATTATGTGAATTAGTTGAAAACATTGCCTCGAGTTATAGAGGATTGAAACGGTCTACCCATTTTACGTTCGTCATATTGACCACTCGTAGAAAAATTGTCTCGATTTATAGTGGATTGCGATTGCTGGTTCATGTAGCCTAAAGCATCCCCGTAACAATAGTGCCTCGATTGATAGAGGATTGAAACGGCTGTCCTGTATTGGTGTCGTGGCCGCCTGTTCTTCAGGTAGAAAACATTGCCTCGATTTAGAGGATTGAAACTATCCTAAATCTTCTACCAGGGCACGTAGGATTTTGTAGAAAACATTGCCTCGACTTATAGAGGATTGCAACATCTAAGTTTTCATGACTCGAGCAATTTCTGAAGTACAGTCTAACAATAGTGCCTCGATTATTAGAGGATTACGACTATATAAACGGGATTGATAGAAGTACTACAATGAATCCGTAACAAAGGTGCCTCGACTGATAGAGGATTGCGACAAACTTATTCCAGCCGTGTTCCTCGTGCTTTACTACGTACAATGGTGCCTCGATTTATAGAGGATTGAAGCACCTTATATTCGTCTTCCTTACGCTTATCGATAGCTGGTAGAAAACATTGATTGCGACAATTAAGAACCACTTTTTGATAAGATGCAATTCACAGAGGTAACAAAGGTGACTCGATTGATAGAGGATTGAGACTTATTATAGGACTGCCGAAACTGACAACAAGGTTGTCGTAGCAAAGAAGTCTCGATTCATAGAGGATTGCGTTAATAAAAAACAAAAAGCCCCGAACTTCTAATCATGGAAGCCGGGGCTGGAACATATAATGTAATGTTAAAGTCTCGCTGGGTAAGGGTTTGGGAGGGTACTCTAACAATGGTGCCTCGAGTTATAGAGGATTGAAATTTGTTAGCGAAAAAGTGTTGCTTGAGGTCGTCAAGGTAGAAAACATAGCCTCGATTTATAGAGGATTGCGACAATGTGCCTCAAGGCACCATTGCCGACTTTATAGCTTTGTAACAATAGTGACTCGTTTTATAGAGGATTGTGTTAATGAAAAACAACAGCCCCAGCTTTCGTAACAGGAAGCCGGGGCTGTTTTATTTAGTTGGAGTGGTGATCGTTGGGCCGGTGTTGAGGGAATTCACGTTAAAAGCCGTTAAAAAATCGCTTAAAATTGTCATACCCCACATAAGGCCGCTGTAATGGCCCACGTCCGGTTTTACCCCTGTTGTGATAAGAATGGTATGGTTGGGTGGGTTGAGAGGCGTAGGGGGGAACGTGCGGGGGCGGTTTTGTTGGGTGGAGGAAATTAAGAAATAATCGTGGTTAATTGGTAAAATAACTTAAGCAACCGTAATGAATTTTTTCTTGAACCTAACAATATTATGGTGATAAATAGATTTAAGAAAAACTCTTATGCTATCCACCTTATTAAGGAAAAAACTGTGTGTTTCAGTTAGACCGAGGTCAAAAATGGTTTTTCTTAATTTGACTAGATAGATTGGGGAGGATAATAATGGTTAAATCAAAATATCTCAAAATGGCACTAAATACAGCAATATTCGCAATGGTAATCAATTTTGCAACAGGCTGTGAAAATAAATTAGAATCCGCTCAAGCAGCACCTGTTAATGATACAACAAAAGATACAAGTTACGTGGATCAAACTGGTGATAAAACTAATAATAGTAATGAAGTCAAACTAGGAGGCTCCGATAAATTAGAAACGAAGATTGTTGAAATGGATGCAAATACAAAGAAAAAGTTGAATACATTTTTTAGTAATTTTTCGGAAGCTTATGTGCAGCCATTCGATATGGGTAAAATCGATAACGAAAACCTAATACGTTTTGGATTAAGCCATATAATATTGAATAATGAAAAGCTTATCGAGAAAAAAGGTAACGACCACTATTGGTATATCAATGCCGATTACGTTAATAATGCAACCTTGTATTACTTTGGGGAACAGCCAACAAAACATATTTCAATAGAAAACTTTATTTATGATAACGGGTATTATAAGTTCCGACCAGCTTCAGGTGGTGCATACGTTTTTTCACAAATTGATAAGCTGTTTGATCTTGGAAATGGTACTTACGAGGCGGTAGTTAATGTTTATATGGCTTCGAGTGGCTTTTCTGGTGATCCTCATGGAACAATAGAGCAATGGAAAGCCAGTGGGGAAGAGATTCCAGAGTTAGATAAGAAAATTAATGCAGTTATCAAAAAGATTGAGGACGAAGGTAAAGAGCGATATATTTTATTGGAATATAAATAATGAGGAACAGTGTGCCGGTAAAGACAGAATGAATGGTTGAGGAGCCGCCTTGGAAGGGCGGTTTTATTCTTTTGACGAACTTTTAAGTAATGAACTTGCCCGTATAATCGCCCAAAAAATCCCATACCCCACATAAGGCCGCTGTTATGGCCCACGTCCAGTTAGACCCCGTTATGGTATGAATGGTATGGTTGGTCGCGTTGGAGGGCGTAGGGGGAGATGTGGAGGGGCGGTTTCGTTGGGGATATAGGAATAAGCGAAATAACCAAATGCAACCAAAGAATCTACAGGATAATCCTAACTTTTGTCGAAGAAAAAGTTAGGAGGTGTAAAAGTGGATATAACAAACATAGTCCTTCAACCAATGAAACATATGATGTGGAACATTGTTATTTGGATGCTCATACCCTCGGGAATACTTGCGACGATAATAAGTATTTATGTTCCAAAGGACTTACGAAAACTAGCATCTGGCCCGGCTTTGCTTGTTTGCTTTTACCTGTACTATACATTCGGGTTAAAATAGCTATAGGCTATACTACAGCACAATCGCCCATTTACACTTACCTCCCAAATATCACTCGTTGTTGGGAGCAGCGTGAATGGGCGGTTGTTTTTTTGCTGCCTTTGCTGTTGCTACCGGGCCAACGTCGGCAACAATGCCGTAAAACTCGCTGACAAATCACCCAAAACCCCCACACCCCACATAAGGCCGCTGTAATGGCCACGTCCGGTTAAACCCCCGTGGTGGTTTGAAGGGTATGGTAGGTCACGCTGAGAGGCGTAGGGGGGAACGTGCGGGGGCGGTTTTGTTGGGTGGAGGAAATTATTAGGAGGTGTTGGGTCTAAAGTCCCTTTTTTCAATATCAAATACATGATATCTTAATATTATCCTTCCTAACTATTCCACATGCCAG
>NZ_JACVHF010000066.1 GCF_014502795.1 Heliobacterium chlorum | reverse complement strand
CGTGGTGACAAACCGGTATACTGCCGTGACTGCTTCCAACCCCAACCTCGCAGCAACCGCTGGTAATATCCTAACAACAAGAAGCTCACCTTAACCGGTGGGCTTTTTTGCTGTGTTATTTTCTGCTTAAAGTGTGCGGTGTTGCCATCGTGCAAGCCTCTTCCCCACCCCGTTATTTGGGCGGTTGCTATAGCTAGGATTAACGCCTACCGTGACGCCTACCGGGGTTTGGAAACAGTTAAAATCGATTAAACAGTTAAGGCCAGGATGAACGTCCTGGCTTTTTTGCGTGGTTAATACGATTTTTCGGTGATCAGCGGCGGTGGGGAGCTGAGGCCCGCAGTGATGCCCCTAGAATTTCGGTTTAGAACAAGTTAAGTTACAACTCGCTTACTCTACCCTATGTGTTCAAAAGAATCGTTGCTCTCGCCATTTTAATTAGTATTATAGTCATAGTCAGTATTCACTGTAATTCAAATTTTTTTCTCACAATAAACCTTGCTCATCCATAAAATGGTAGCATAGATGACCCTATACATCCAAAAGGAGGAGTACAAATGGGTGCTGCTTATGGCGGAGGTTTTGGTGGATTTTCGACTTTAATTGGACTCGTTATCGCCCTTATCGTTATTGGGGCTTTCTATCCCGCAATTATTGGTTGGGGCTACCAAGAGTAATCAAGTTATCATAACTGAAGGAGGCATTTAACATGAGTGCATGCGGTGGTGGCGGAGTCGCTGGAGGCTATATCGGAAATCGTATCGTTGCCCTTGCTATTTTGATCATTATTATAGCTATTCTGGGTACCGGTTTTGGTATGGGCTTTGGTTCTTACTAATCGAAAACCCAAGTATTGCGTGTGGCAATTCTAGGCTACCCACGCTTTTTAACAAGGAGGTTTTTTATGTCAAGAAGAGTTCGAGTTAACCGTAATTATGTACCACATTCCCAATGTGGTTGCACCTCAAGACAAACGGTGACTCCTACAACACAACCTTGTCCTCAATTACCTGGAACTTTAATTCGAGTATTTATTCCGGCTGGAGCGGTAGTGAACTTGTTGAATTTAATTGAGTTAAGTTCTCCAAGTGGTATATGCTTAATTTTAAGACTTCCGTTCTTGGGTGGTGGCAGTTCCGGTAGTTCTTTGAGCAGTCTCCTAAGTTCAATTCAACAAGCTGGCGGGACAGTGGAGTTTGTAAATCATTAGCGAAATTAAAGAGCGTGTGCCTCGTATGTAGGCCACGCTTCATACTTTTTGAACAAAAAATCCCAGACATTGGGTCTCTTTGTAACCATTGAGGTCTTCCCGATTTATTAGACACAACTAAGTGTGATATTCTCGTTCATTCATAGGGACGCTTTGATTATCGCTACATCCCAGTTATGCGGTCCGCCACCGCCGCCTATAGGGTCTCATACAGCTAGTCGCCCGTCAAGGATAAGGGCCAAAGCCCCGCCAGCGGTCCTTGACATCCGCCTATTCGTATGGAGAACGGCAATTAGGCGGTGGACGTTGGGGTCTGCGGTTTTTCCAAAATGGTTCGTTTTGTTCGTTACGCTGCGGTTTGCTGATATATGTACTGATTCAGATAGGCTTCTGGTGTCATATAACCCAAGCTCTGATGTCTTTGTCTGCGATTATAGAATATTTCGACGTATTCAAATATCGCCTCGCGTACCTCATCGCGAGTCGTAAATCTCCTCAGGTGAATGAGTTCATTCTTCATGGTGCTGAAAAAGGTTTCTGCTTGGCTTTTTTGCGTTACAAAATAAAAACCGCTGAAGTATGACCCCCAGCGGTTTGAAGTGCTTGGATTATCCCCTTGTTCTACGGCGGCGGCAGCGTACACGAATAACCGCAGTATCCCCTTCATTAAGTGTAACCCTAACCACTTGACGAGCCATCAGATTCCCTCCTTTCGGTTGAATTCCTTATTACTATACTCGTTATTTCCAAGGATTGTTAAAGGACCAAGACCACGGTTGAGTCTACATTAAAACACTTAGAGCCTGGTTTGATTGGTTACTTCTTGGCGGTTAAAGATTTCTTGAAACAGTAAATCACAGGAGCAATTTACCCAGCATACAATCTAATGAGCAACTTTTAGGAGCTGATATCTTAATGGAAGAACAATTCCCAAAAGTGATAACAGTTCATGCAAAAGATTCTGGAGGAGTAATTGAGCTTACTGCTGCCGACATTGTAGTAGTAATATTTCAAGAAAATCCATCATGTGGTGTAGTCCTTGAATTAATAAAGAAACCTGACAGAGACAAATTAATGTTACTCAAAGAAGAGGAATGGACTCCACCGGGTGTTCATGCCTCGGGCATTGGATGGCAGTACTGGGTGTTCTTTTCCAAAAGACAGGGAGAAGCAGTAGCGGAGTTTCAAAAATATTCAGAAGGAACACCTGACAAAAGAATAACTTATCGGTTTGACATTAAAAAGCGAATAATATAGTTGAGTTGGGTCTACCGTAGCCGTAAAATAATCCCCACCTTGTTGCTG
The DNA here is from genome assembly GCF_014502795.1 of Heliobacterium chlorum. Lineage (GTDB taxonomy): Bacteria > Bacillota > Desulfitobacteriia > Heliobacteriales > Heliobacteriaceae > Heliobacterium > Heliobacterium chlorum. The sequence continues at coordinate 986 of NZ_JACVHF010000066.1, read as the reverse complement.
ATATGCTCCCTATATGGTAGACCGGCAAAAGTCGTTTATTCAATTCCGTACTCCCCTTCGATTTCGACCCGTTTTCTTTTTTCGGATATATACAAGTTACCGGAGGTATCAAGACCCGCATAAAAAACTTCCGACGGGTTATTTATTCCAAACCTATTTAATTCACGCTTTAACCAGTTTATATCGAGATTAGTTTGCATTAAATTTTCCTGCATAACCTCACCATCAATGATTATATCTTTTGTTAAACCGAGATATTTTGTAGGGATTTGTAAATCGGACGGTGTAAGCGGTTGTTTTTGAGATTTAAATTGAACTGAAATCTCACCGTCATTCTCAAGAATTGCAAATTCAACATCACTGATATTGAATACGTTTTTTTGCCGTAAGATCGAGTTCATTTCATTTAACGTTACTCTAGCCTTACGTAGATTCTGTTCGACAATTTTTCCGTTTTCGATTAACACGATCGGTTCGGAATCGAATAGTTTTCTTGCAGCAAAGCTTTTAATATGTGTAAAATCAGCTACTATAGCTAAACTTCCAAAAGCAACCAAAGCTACTAAGGCGGATACACTTCGTTGCCCCTCCACGGCCAGAAGAGCTGTGATTTCACCTAGTATTATCGCACTAATGAAGTCAGATATGGTCATATGGGATAATGCTTTGCGCCCTAAAAGTCGAGTTATGAATAACACGAAAAAATAGGCAAAAATTGTACGTACGAGAGTCATTAAACTTTCTTCCATAAAGGACCCCTCCCGATGGTATAGTTATTATTTCCGTAAATATGTTCATTGATTCCGTGACCGGAAAAATAAAACGCGTTCGGCATTGGTGGAGCCGGACGCTTTTATTTTAATTCCGATACTTTATTAGCTCGGGATTACTTCGTTTATATCTTTATATCGCACATTCGACACCCCTACTATGCGCCTCTAACAAATTAAACTAAAGAAAAGTGGCAAATAGGCAAGATTATTTTA
>NZ_JACVHF010000065.1 GCF_014502795.1 Heliobacterium chlorum | reverse complement strand
CTCCAATCGGATAAGGGTCTGTCCCGCTAAAATTAGTGAGATGTTCAATAACAGCAGCAACCATGCTTTTAGGCTCATTGATTCACCTGTTTCTGAGGAACAACCTCGAATATCGTTAAGATATCCGTTCCCTGATTTAACAGAGTGTAATCATGCGATTCTTCTACGCTTTTCACGATGCTTAAACCTAATCCCAGTCCGCTTTACAGCAACAGCCATCTTCCCTAGATGCTCCAATGGCACCTCTCTACGACAACGATGTTTCTGCTGCCAGTCGCTGAAAACTGGATATTCGGTATTTGATACCTTGTCAGGCTGGTTCTTAGAATCTTTAAGGATGTAGTTAGTCAGCCGTTCTAACTGATCGCTATCGGGTATCTCCCCCACCTGTTTCAGATACGTTTCAATTAGATCATCCACTGCTTTAATCCGCCATTGAACCGGCATATCCTGAGTAATCAAATGGGTCACCGCTGTAGCAAAGGATTCCTTATAGTTCGCTTCTGTTGAGAAAACCATCACGCCACCTCTTTCTTCTCATTGACCTCGACGATCCGCTGGATGGCAGTTCGAATATGATCGCTAACAGCCTGCTGGGAAATGTTCATCCAGTGGGCCGCTTCCTTTTGGTACATATCCCGACCGTAGACCAGATACAGTGATAGCTGTTGCCGTTTCGTTAATCGGGCCTCCTTAATGGATTGAGCCAAGTCCAGTAGTAATACACTGGCATCATAATCACCACGGAGGAAGCGAGATTCGCGGACATGATGCAGTTGGGTCAGTAGGGCCACGACTCCCTCCTCTTTATCTAACGGGTACTTATCATCCAATCGCTTTCGTTTAGAGTCCAAATCCAAGACTTTCCCCATTAAGCCACGTCCTTTGTAAATCGTAGTAAGACGGAATCCATCATGCAGTACAGTTCATGCAGTGATCCTTCGTTGACGATTTCAAAGTCAACGGCGAGTTTATCTACAGTTCGTTCTGTTCGATGACGAATCTGATCCAACTTCACTTCTTCGCCCAAGGCTTTCATCCGATGAATACGTGTAATTTCTTTAGACCGGATTCTACCAGTTCGATATCCGGCTTTCACCAAAGCGAAGTATTCATTCCACTGGCGAAGATCGCTGATAACGATGTTGTCAAAAGGACCGGCTTCAAGTTCAATCTGTCTGAGCAGGTGATTGACCCAAACATCGGGATTGACTTGTCTTACAGCTTGACCGAGTTCTTGATACAGTTCACGCGGTTTACCGTTTCGGTCAGCATCTGGGAACAAGTCCTTACATATGTCCCGGATGGCGTCGCCAAAGGCGAAGCGTTTGAATCCGAAATGATTCACTAAATAGTCCGCTGCCACATCCTTCCCCGAACGCATTTTACCGGTAAGAGCGATTTTTACTCCAGTCATTATGCAGCCTCCTTGAATTGTTGTTGTTCAACGGCTTCCCATCGCTTTAGAATCGTGAGTCGCTTTGCTTTCCGTTCATAAAGGTTAATATCATGCGACGTTAGCCCTTTGATTTTCCGCTGCTCTCCGGCCTTCACGTTTTTGGCTACGCTGTTGATGAAGGTCACAAACATTCGTGCTTCCGCTTCGTGCATCTTGAGTAACTGCCGATAGTCGATGAGGTTTTTCAATCTTGGCGACCTCCAATTTCGTCCAGATATAATCGTCGGCTTCAAGTTCGTAGCACTTCTTCCCGCCCCAAGGGATGAACGCGATGGTGTTCTTGGTGGTCTGGATGTCCTCCAAATGGGAAGTCTTCATCACGGTGAACTGGGGCTTAGCCGTTTGATACCCATTGAGCCAAAGGATTGAAGCATTTTGGGCAATGTAGCTGTTCAGTTGGTCCTCTTTCAAACGAAACCTAAATAGCCACTCATTATTAAACTTGACCTCAACCGGCTTGCCGTTTAACTGATAGTCCGCTTTGGTCGACACGTTCTTCCGAGATAGCAGCTTCCCAGAGTTATCACACCCGCTGTCCATAATGCTCAGCCGTTCGCCATACTTCTTTTCATAGTGGGCGACGTAGGCATCGATAATCTTTCGTTCCACCTTTGCTCCGTAGTGGATATCCTCTGCAAACTGTTCCACCGTTCGATTATCCATTCGATACCGGTCATGGACGATTGAAGACACGTTTATTTCCCCTTCCCTATCTGTTTTTGGCAATAAAAAAGGAGGGCTTCAACACGCCCTCGCCCTTGCGACCTCTGCGTATTCCTCTTCACGTTCGATAAGGATAAAGTCAAATCCGTTCTTCCTAGCTGCTACTGCTGTACTTCCGCTGCCACCGAATGGGTCAAGGACAATGCCACCAGGTGGTGTAACCAGCTTAATCAGCCAAGCCATTAAGTCTACCGGCTTTACAGTGGGATGATGGTTGCGGCTTTTTACCGCCTGCCGTTCACGGCCGTCCATGGTGTATTTACTGTTAATGACGCCACGACCTGAACCGGGATAAGTCCGCCGTTCTTCAAGGTTGATAACGTTACCTTGCCAGTCACTGTTCCGGTCTTTCTTACTGGCCTTCTTGGAGATTTCTTTGGAAGTAATATTAAAGAATTGGCTGTACCACTCGTCGCCATCGGTAGTCACACAGTTGGCCGGGAATCGGCCTTCATCTATTTGTTCTGATGGAACTCGGCAATCTCGGATGTTAACCGCACCTGTTCCGAACTGTTCAACATTCTCGCAAGTATTGCCCTCCATAGGCTTTCTACCCATAATGATCCCTTCATGTGAAGGTTTCAGCGATGTCCCCCACCCGTCCCATTTCTTAGCGAGGTCAGTCGCCGGTTCGGTAATGTAATGAACGATCTTCCCCGTCTGCTCGCCAGCGAATAGCGACGAGCCATACGCCCTGCCGTGTCCGTTACGTTTATCAGGTACTTCCCGTTCCCCGATGATATGCCGTTCCACTCCGGCTCGTTTATCGAAAGTTTTACTCACGTCCATGCTTTTCGGGAAGCCACTGGTGTACAGCCATTCGATCACATCACGGATTTCAAACCCGGCCATTCTAAGGGCGATGGTCATTAGGTCTTGGGGTCGCGTACCGGAGGAGCAAAGAATGTGGCCGCCGGGCTTCAAGACGCGAAACACTTCTCGCCAGATGGCGGGTCCCGGGACAAATGAGTCCCAGGACTTGCCCATGAAGCCTTTGGCTTGATGGGTGTAATCCTCGCCAGCCATCCACTTTGAGAGAACTTCTCGGATGTTTGGTTCTTTGGAGAGGCCGTATGGTGGATCGGTTACGCAGGCGTCGAGGGAGTTATCAGGTAAGGCTTTAAGAACTTCTAAACAGTCACCTGTGAGAACTTGGTTCATTAATTGATTTTTCAAACAACAACCCCCTAGAATAGATTGGGATATTCTTGTTATAATAGGTGCAAGCCATCGAAGAGGTAGCAAATGCTGGAGGTGCTGTACATGAGCTTGATTTTTGCAATCGTTGTTTCTTTGTTGCTCGTTATTGTTGCCGGAGTGGTATTTGCTTCCGACACTACCCATTACAAGATTGCGTTGAAAAGATTCGGAAAGGGCGAAATTAGCTTTGGTGAATATCAACTTTTACGACGCAACATAGCGAACTTGCCGTCACGAAATCATGCAATTCGTTAAGAGTTAACTTGCCTTATCCCACATCGTCTTTGACAACTTTCCCACGGTTTCCATCAACAACTCATACACGTCCAGGTCCATTACATCGGCCTGGGCGTTGTTGTTTTTACTAACCAATCGCCTCAAGGTCAGTCGCTGTTCCCGTAGCTTCCGCATCGCCCGGTTATGCCCCTCGATATGGGGGCCGTGGTACTCCTTCAGCGTATCCCACTTCTCGGCGTCCAGAGTGCGGATAGCCTCAAACATGGAATTAACGATTTCACGGGTTTCGCCTTGAG
>NZ_JACVHF010000064.1 GCF_014502795.1 Heliobacterium chlorum | reverse complement strand
TAAAATAATCTTGCCTATTTGCCACTTTTCTTTAGTTTAATTTGTTAGAGGCGCATAGTAGGGGTGTCGAATGTGCGTTTAAACGAAATATCCTGCCCGGCAAAGAAAGTATACAATTTTGCCGTCGATAAGCGACGCTGGGACCCTATTTCTTAGCTGAAAAAGAGGAAAACAGCCCGGCTGTATAGCCTATGGGCTGTTTTGTTTCATTACCTTCCTAATACTTTACTCAGCATTTTCCCGCCGGTACCCCAGTTATCAAGTTCATTCTCTTTAAGCAGAACAATGAACTTGTCCTCGGCAATACCTAACGTCTCGCTAGCCACTTTGGTTAAGCCAACGATGAGTTTTTCTTTCTGTTCAGTGCTTATCTTGCCTGCCTCGAGTTGAATGAACGGCATGATGACTCCTCCACTATTTCAAAACTCTGCTCTGTCCCTCACTCGATTCCAACCCCGGGAATTTCATAGCGACTTCGTTGTTCTGTTCCCGGTTCTGTTTATTCAGATTGTTTTCTGTTTCAACAGGCCCACCCGGTACAGAAGTCAAATCGTAATTGTTGGGCACTACTATCACCTCCTGGCGTTAGGGTGCCCAGGAAGCATCTCTTGTTCCCTCTCACTTTATCAGGGCTGGGAACCTTTCTGCTAAAAATAACTAGGTATTTATGAGCAAAGATGACGTGTCCAATGAAAAGATTGGACAAATAGGCCGCTCTGTAGGCTTTTGTACCACAAGTTATATTTTTCGCATAACATAGCAGTAAATCATATCAACGGTGGTGTTGCCCTATGAAAAACGCCACTAAAGCAATCCTGTTGTTCATCACTCTTACTATTTCGTTGCCACTAGTAGGTTGTCACGACAAAAAACTGACACCCCCACCCCCATATGCACAAAAGCCGCAGTTCTTTCCTTTAATCGGTTATTCCCCAATACTGATAGAATACGACCCGCAATTAACCCTTGGCTATCCGCCGCAGCCGATTCCGCCGGAAGTATTCAAAGAACTATAGTTTACCATGAAGCCAGGATTGAGCATCCTGGACTTTTTTATGCCTTACAGGGCGATAATCTGTGACGTACATCAAACGTTCACATAAGGATCACAAAATAAACATATTCGTCGGCTATACTAAGGTCATCCGATTGAATCACGTCCAAAGTGCCCATCCGATCGCTTTTTGAACGAAGAACTCATTGGTTTCTATAGCTCATGAATCGCCTTTTCATCGACGATATGATACGTAAAGGGCTCTTCTCTTAGGATGACTTCTGTGGTCCACTGAAATCCTTAATAATTTTTCGATATGCGAGGTAAAAGAATCAATTATGCATTTACACCCCGATCCAAAAAGCTGGTCGAAGGAAAATCTCACCCTTTCTTGGCTCGGCCACGCAACCTTTCTTATGAACTTTTTTGGTACTCGAATTCTGATTGATCCGGCCTTGGAAAATCGAATCGGCATCACGCCCTTAGGAAATTCGACGTTCGGACCTAGACGGTTCAATCCACCTGCCTTGACGGCAGCAGAACTCGGTCCTGTCGATCTCCTTCTCGTTTCTCATGCTCACACGGACCATTTTGACTATCCTACTTTGAGAAAAGTGCAATCTCCACACACGATTGCCGTTACGGCCAGAGGCACTCTTCGTCTGTGGCGACGGCTTAGGTTTAAGTCCGTCATTGAAATGCACTGGTGCGAAGAACGGGAACTTTCCGGAGTCCTGGTTCGTGCGATCGAAGGCAAACACTGGGGCGCACGATTGCCTTGGTACAAAGAGATGGAAGCCAATAGCTTTTTACTGTCGAAAAACGGGGTAAATATCTTCTACGGTGCCGATAGCGCCTATACACAACAATTTAAAGCGCAGCTAGCAGGCATTCCGATCGATCTTGCCATCGTTGGTATCGGTGCCTATTCCCCAAAACCGTTTGAAGCCAGACATGCGACACCGGAGCAAGCCTGGCAGATGGTCGAGGAAATCGGCGCCAAGTATGTGATCCCCATGCATTTCAGCACCTTTAAGTTGTCCCAAGAGCCCATGGAAGAGCCCCTTCATCGCTTTTTAAATGCAGCATCAGGACAACTAGACCACGTCGTTATGCAAGAAGTCGGAGCCACATGGGTGATGCCATCTGGAAACATTTATGAAAGAAAATAAAATACCCGTGACCGGAGGTCACGGGCTATGATGAAGCTTGTAATTTCATCGAAGGAGAGCCCTTGCTTAAAGTTGGCAAGGGTTTTGACTTTCAATTATTGAGAGCCCTATTTTACTGTGAAACCTTTCGAAGGGCCTGAGTTATCGCGGATAGTCCCCAGAGAGGTTATCTGACGTTCTCTCTTTTTGAGTCTCTCATCTGTTTCAAATGAGACAGTGAGTAGACTACCAATCCCGACCAGATGAAAGCGAAACTGATGAGATGAACAGAGGTAAATTTCTCATGAAAGAGAAAAACTCCTAAGAGGAGGCTTATCGTCGGTGACAGGTACTGGATAAACCCCATCGTAGACAGGGGAATACGTTGGGCTCCCTGGGCAAACCAGACAAGGGGCATGGCCGTAGCCACCCCGGCACCGAGTAAAAGGATCACGGTCAACAAAGAACCATTCGTTAAGGAGGCTGCCCCGGTCCCTTGAAGGAAGAGTAAATACATAAGCGCCAATGGTGTGACAACGGCCGTCTCTATGGCCAAGCCCACCATCGGCTCTAAATGGACCTTTTTTTTAACCATACCGTACAAGGTGAAACTGATCGCTAGGGTCATGGCGATCCACGGAACTTGTCCAAAGTTTACTGTCAGAAAGAGTACACCCATGGCTGCTAGAACGATGGCGGCGACTTGGGCCCGGCTCAGTCGCTCTCGCAGAAAAGCCACCCCAACGGCCACGTTGAACAACGGATTTATATAGTAGCCGAGGCTAGCTTCAACCATGTGACCGTTGTTGACGGCCCATATGTAAACAAACCAGTTCACACTGATGAGCAGCGATCCCGCGATGAGCCGCATCCGGTTGTTTTTCTCACGAAGAGCCTCCTTCATTTTCCCCCACCGTCCCGTAACAAACAAGACGGCCATGACAAAGACGAAAGACCAGGCTATCCGGTGAGCCAAAATCTCCGTCCCCGGTACCCCCTCGAGGGACTTCCAGTAAAGCGGCAGCAGGCCCCATAATAAATAGGCAGCCAAGGCGTAGTAGATACCGGTTATTGTGTTTTCATGTGCTTTTTTATCATCTGATTGTGTCATCTTTGGTTCCTCACTTTTTGCGGCATTTAGTGCAATATCTTCCGGTAATTGTTCCTTACGTCTTTTTCTATTTTTTCTTGAGAGTAAAAATAACGACCCGGAAAGATATGCATGGCAATACCTTTCCGGGATCGTTTTCTATGGCCCACGTTCTGTAAGTCATATTTCATTGTATTTTTTAAGTTTAGCATTAAATCTATCTCAAAGTAAGTGAACCCTATAAAATTCGCAATTGTTTCTACAAGGCTCCTTCATCGATAAAGGGTACTTAGGAACTCGCACTGGTAAATTTCAGTCCAATAATCCCTATAAGAATCATCGCAAGAAAGACCATTCGAGGGAAGTCTCGAGGTTCTTGAAAAAGGACGATTCCCAGGATGACAGCGCCGACTGCCCCGATGCCTGTCCATACGGCATAAGCGGTCCCGATCGGCAGGGTCTTCGACGCCAGGGCTAGAAAATAAAAACTAACAGCCATCCCTGCCGCCGTGATCAAAGACGGATATAGCCGGGTAAACCCTTGGGAATATTTGAGCCCGATGGCCCACACCACCTCGAAGATCCCCGCGATAACTAGATAGGTCCATGCCATATACGGGCCACCTCGCTTCTAACGCACATTCGACACCCCTACTATGCGCCTCTAACAAATTAAACTAAAGAAAAGTGGCAAATAGGCAAGATTATTTTA
>NZ_JACVHF010000063.1 GCF_014502795.1 Heliobacterium chlorum | reverse complement strand
TCCATCACTACCTCGGTCACTTGAGCCATAAAACTGTCCGAGCGTTTGGGCGGCAGACTCCGCAGTTGCCCATATGGCCGACCTTCGGCCATCAAGTTTGCGGTTGAAAAAGCAAAGCAGTACGGAATTTGAATCCCTTGCCCAGAGCTATCGTGGAAGTATAGTTCGCCTCGCCATATCGCCGATATCAACTTGTTGGCTCGGTGAAGGCCGAAACGTTTTTTGCTGTACCTCCACAGAAGATAGTATCCTTCCAACTTCAAGATGCCTTTGGTGACCTCAGCCTGATAGTTGTTAGCGGAAAGTTCCTCATTGGAGTTGGCGTTCTGATCAACACTGGCATCGGCCAACCGCTTGGTAAAATAGTCGTGAGACATTTGCCCCACATCCACTTTGTTTGGGCTGATTCCTTCCAGTTCCAACATCTTCAGTCCAACGGGATCTTTGGCGAACTTCTGATAGAGCGTATCGAACCCCGGTTCAAACGTCAGTGATATTTTCAAGCCACCTTCTCCTTCCGCCGGTCAAGTACGATTTGATTGGAACTGGCCGGGAACCCGCCAGTGTATAAGTCCTGACGGTATTCCCCGGCAATGATGACGTCACATAAGTCGATAATATCGTCGGAAATCGTGAGGATGTAGTAGCCAGTGTATAGCCATGCACTCAACCCGATGGATCTCACTGCCGCCAACAAGGCCTTCAACGCAACAGGCTGTTCTAGAGGCTCCCCGCCGACAAAGACCACCGCATCATAGAATCGCTGATTGGCTTGGATTCGTTGGATAATCTCATCGGTATCCACTTCTTCCCCGCCGTCAAATGATTGCAGCTCAGGATTGTGGCAGCCGGGACACCGCCGATGGCATCCTTGAAAAAAGATGCTGAAAGCGATGCCGTCTGTATCCGATGTGTTAAAGTCATTGAATCCAGCAATCCGGACTTTGGGCATCAAGCCACCTCCGATACGCTGTCCGCCGTCACTTTCCACTTCCGAAACCCCTGCCTGTCCACCCATACCCAGAACTCAAAGTCAATCACTTCATCAATGTCATGTTCTTTAATGGTCGATTGAATCTCAGCGATTTCTTTTCGATAGGCCGCCATGGAGAGCCGTTTGGTTCGCTTGGACTGTACCGCCAAGATGCGACGGCGGCTGATACCCAGTACATCCACCTTGGAGTGTGAACCCGCAGACCTCACCACTAAGAACCCTCGCTCGGCCAACTCATGAACAATCTTCCGTTCAATTTCATAGCCTCGCTGATAATTCGTGCGCCCCATTATGCCGCCACCTGTGCCTTTACCCGATGACAATGGGGCTTATAGAGGCAGAAGAAACATTTTTCCACCATGGCCCGAGGCAGTTCATTGGTGTAGCACATACCGGCCACGTCTGCGAATTTATCCAACAGTCGATTGCGATCTTCATCCGTTACCCTCATATAAAAGGCTCGCATGTCCGGCTTGGCTTCCGCCCCTTTGGTCCAGCTGTCTTTGGCGAGGGATTCATACACAATGAGGAACTCATCGAGGCCGAACAAAAGCGAGTAGGCGATACACTGTTCTTTGTGATCCGCTTGGGCATCTTTCATCTTGTACTCCCCGATAACGCCAAGGGTGGTTGACTTGGTCTTAAACTCCAGTCCAATCTTGCTTCCATCTGGTTGGTACATTAAAACTCCATCCATCATGCCGTACAGTTGGAACCGTTGGCCGTTACGCTCAAACTGCCTGACCTGCCGAATATTCTTTTCCCATGCTGGTCGATTGGTGGTTTTCGTCCGCACCACCGTAAACTTCGGCCCATCCAAGTGGGTCTCGGCATACAGCAAATCTCGCTGCATGGCCCGGTGTACCGCTGAGCCGTTGCGGGACCATCTCCGTTGATAAGGAAAACGGTCGACAAAAGAGGCTTCCACTTTCTTAACTTTGAAATAAAGTTCCCGTTCACATTTATAGGCCGATGAAGGCGAGAAAGTAATAACTCCTTTTTTGAACCCTAACTTGCTCGTATCGCTATTCAAACCATCCAACTCATCCATCAGAAGATACTTTTCGATCTCATCATCGTTCGGCTCCTGAATCGAATGAATCGCATCGAAGTGATTGAGGATAGCCTTGGTCAACTCTAGACCGCGATCGTTAGCATCCGATAAAACTTCCTGCCGGAGTTCCTTTGCTCCAACCCGATTAACTAAGCTGCTAATGCAAACCACTCCCCTTTCTTTACCCCTTCGCCCCATCGTTGCATGATTTCGGTATCGACGACGAGAGGTACGGCCAAAGAAGCCGCCGATGTCATACAAGCCTCGATTTCCTTCACATCACACTCGGTAACGCTATCATCCACTAGCATCAATGCCTCGTCATGAACCGTGCCGCACAGTGACCAGCCTCTCGCTAAGCAATACTGTTGTAAATTCAGCATGGCTCGCTTCATGATATCGGCGGCAGTTCCTTGGATAACAGCGTTGACACTCTGCCTCCGAGCCGATTCTACATCTCCCTTGACATCGTAAAATTTCCGTTTGAGGTCACGAGGGATATCTTTGTTGCGCCAGACGTTCAGTGGTAGTTTATCTACTCCGAGAATCTCACAGATTTGTTTTGCCAGGGAATCATAGACCTTTGCTTTTTGGCGATGACCAGGGAATCGGCGTTTTCTTCCGTACAGGGTTTCCACGTACTCGTTTTCCTTAACAAACTCATGTGTATCTTTAATGAAGGAATGGACTTGAGGGTAGGTTCTAAAAAAGTCGCCAATGAACTGCTGCGCCTCTTCCACGGTAATCTCAAGCTGATTTGATAGCGTGTGCATACTGGTGCCATACATCACCGCGAGAAGCCCAACCTTCATCATTTTCCGATACTTCGACCCATCACCGCACTCTTCAATGGGCCTCTTGAATACCCGGCTGGCCAGAGTCCGCCAACGGTATTGGGCTTGAAGTGACTGGCCGCGAACCTTTTGAAATTTGCTATGTCCAGTTGTGTGGCCATCTGCGGAAAAGCAGCCCCCCCGGTGGGGGTGGGGGCGGGGTGCTCCCTCTCATACCACCGGGTGAACCTCGCCCAACTGTCCTGATAGGAGCGCAGGGTAGTTGGGCTTTTGCCATGCCGACGCAGTTCTTCGATGAATGCTGCGATCATAATGTTCTCCTTGCATAGACGCTGAGTATTTTGGCTGTTATCCCAACGAAGGATTGGGCTTTGTGGGTCACAGCTTATCTCTACCCAGCAACTAATGCAAGAATAGACGATGAGTTTACATCTCGGCCAATAGTTTCTTGAGGTTGTCGATTTCCGCTTCGATGGCCTCGTTGGACCGGTTATCCTCGACCTTCGCCTCGATTTTTTGGACTTCGGTCAAACGGCCCTGGTTCTTCATGACCAGTTCGATGGCTTTTAGTTTGTTCTTTTCGCTTTGGCTACCACGGGCAATGGTTTTTAGGCTGTTATAGGCTTCGGCCAGGAAGTCCTTCATGGTTAACTCGGCCACTTCATTCTGATACGCGATAAAGTCGGGGTCTTGCTTCCATCGGTATAACGTCCGTTCAGCGATACCGGCCTCTTCAGCAATTTGGGCCAACGTCATTTTGTGGACGTCATTGGTGGCGAGTATTTCCGCAGCGAGTCTCTGCGAGCCGTTCAACGCATACTTCTTGGATTGCTCTGACATTGATGCAGTCATCCCTTCTATCCTTCAAAATTAGAACTTACTGCTAAGTTTGATAAATAATGATTGTTAACTAAATTCGTCATAATTAATAAACAGCGTATCCCAGTACACCACACGTCAATCACCCGCCCCCTCGCTTTAACCCTCGCGGCATTACAGCTAAACACCCACCAAATCAAAAAGCCCAGGCCAATTACGGTCTGGGCTGTGAATACGACATCCATCTGAATTTGTAACAGGTGATTTACAGGAATGACCACCAGCATCCCTATATTTCATCGCCGCCGCCGGGTTGGTATGATGAATGGGGTTGGACTGGTCTTTGATAACTGCATATGGGTTAAGACTGTGGGAATAGTGGTGGGTTAACGGTATAACGCGTTTTCAACACCCCTACCGTAAGTAAAAAAAGAATTTTGGCCTAATGGAATTTTTTGCAATTTAAAGGATTATG
>NZ_JACVHF010000062.1 GCF_014502795.1 Heliobacterium chlorum | reverse complement strand
TGGTCAAAAATTGTTTGCACGTTCTGAATCGTTTAAGCAACTTGGCTTATTACACTCCCAATTTCATCAAAAATGTGTTGAAGCAATTCAAATGTACAAAAAAAATAATATTACAGAGACCCAAAAATTAAATTTAGAGTTAGAAAGATTGTCAACTGAAATTTTCAAAATTATGGACGAGCTAAAACAATCAGTCACTGCGAAGTAATAGCCTCTAAAATTATATTAAACCCATAACTTGATAGCCCCCACTCCCCACATATATAATCATCACCGTACTTCCTCCGCCACTTACTGAGCAGTTGAACATGTTGCTCGTACTTCATTCGATTAAACACTTCGTAAGGCACTAAATCCTCAAACAATGAGTAAGTGATCAACGACCCTGGCCGACGGTAATCACGTTTGGCCTTCCCCGACATCCTATCAGCCGGCATGACCATGCTGCCACCTAATAAATTCATACTTTTACCGGTTTCCATAATTCATTTTGTCGCTCTTTAGTTTTTAGCAGTAGATCCAATATATTTTTTATCTTATTTATTCTATCAATTTTATTGTTTTTCATTTTAATTTGCGGAATATTTTCGTAATTTTGAACTAACAATTTTTCTTCTTTATCCTCTTCCAGATAATTAATATCTTTAACATCCTCCAGATACTCAATCATCTCGATCAATTCTTTATAGTTTTCTTCCAACATACAAGTTACAACTTCTTTATCCTCTAGTATCAGAATATTTTCGAGCGTTAATCCTCTTTTTAATATAGAGTCGTCTAAACTATAGTCGAGCTTATTTGTATACATATTCCTAAAAAAAGCAACCTCTGATTGCCATAAATTCTTCATTGTTGCAAAATAGAACTTTCTCTTTTCTGTAATACTTCTATTATGTAAGAGGATTTGCATTAATGTATTTTTCGCAATTAAATTGAACTGAGTGTCATTCAGGCCACCTTCAAAAAATAAAAATTGATTTTTCTTTATTGTTAAATATAAGTTATAAGGCTTTAAAGCTTTTTGTATTTTTTTTAATACTTCGTTACACTTTTTTAGTTGAAAACTAATGTAATGTATAGAATCTATATAAAATTCACATGTTTCTCTATATTTTGATTCACGATCTATTTCCATGTTTACCAACCAATAAAAATGACCACCGTTAAGAATATCTTTTGGAATTACCTCTTCATAGACATTTTTTAATGTAGTAAATACATTTTCTTCTAATGAGTACCTATAAATTTTCATAGTGCCTCTCCAATTTTGGTGTTCTTAAATGTATTGTTAATAAGTTCATAATATTCCTCTGAATCAAAAAAGTTGCGAAAAAAACTTTTCAAATCTTGTATATTTCTTAAATCTATTTTGAAAACGTCCCTGCTATATAAATCATAAAAAAATATTAAACAAGGCACTTCATTATAATTTAATCCAAAATGTTTAGCAATGCGTAATGCTTCTGAACGATTAAAATAATTATACGGTTCTAACAATTGATTCAAATTAATCTGATTCCCGTTTCCAGTTATTATTATGCATTTTTTATTATTACTTATAATATCCAGCGCTAATTTCCGAGAAATATAATTTTCTGTTTTGTCTTCAATTTTATTAGCGTAGTTACTGCCAAATAACTTCCACCAGGGATGTTGGAGCGATGCCGCATGTTGTATCCACCTATTTGATGGAGCTTCAATTATAAATATTTGACACTTTTCACCTTTTAGAATATCCAAGTCAAATATTCCAGTCGAAATGTAGTTTACTATTGATTCGTCAGCATCTGTATATAACAAAAAACCAAAGAGCTCATAGCCTTGATTTTTTATTATTATCCAATTGGCTTGTATTTCTCTAAAATTCGATATCGGCATCATAATATACACCTAAAAGTTAATACCGGTTAGATTAGTTAACAAATCCATTAAAGGAGATACAAGTGTTGAAAAATCTTTAATTGTCTTAGCTACTTCATAAAAATCTTTAATCTTACTTAATATTATATTTGTATTCTTATCCGATGTATCCAGCATATTTTTTGCTTCATATTTTACTTCTGATAAAATAGGTATTAGTTTTTGATCTCTTATAACTTCATAATCATCTGGAAGATTAGGCATTCTTTTTTGCAAAGCGCTTATAATATTTATTAATTCGATTAAATCTATTTCCTTATCTGTATTGTACGACACAGCAGTCTTCATTAATTTAATATCATTATCACTACCGGTAATTATGACCGAATCTTTTACATTTTTTATCTGATTAATTAACACCAATATGATTCCCTCCCTGTAATTTTATACTTGTAATATTCTGCCTGGAACGCTTAGATTCCTTCTCTCATTGATCACAAATTGATTTTTTTTTCCGATGTCGATCTTTCCGTTGACTTCCTCCCCCACTAGAGCGATGATGTCACTGCGGCAACCGCCCACCGAGGAGGAATGAATATAGAGCAATAACCAGCCCCAACAAAAAATTAAAAATTTAATTCCGCAAATGATTTTTTACTGTCGAAATCAAACACGACACGCATTTGATTCATATATCACATTGAGGCCCAGTACATGATGGGCAGCAGCAAGGAGGAATGAGTATCGAGGAATAGCCTCCCAAACAAAAAATTAAAAAATAATTCCGCAAAGATTTTTTACCGTCGAATCAACGACAAGCATTTTGCTTCAGATATTTTACATCTTGGTCCAGTGCATGATGGGCCGGATTATAAGGAGGGGGTTTTATCGGGTGATGGCCGGGTTCCTTCAAAAAAAGACAGCGACGAATCAAACTCGAGTTCGCAGAGGAGGTCTGCCTTATAAGCAAAAAATAAAAAACCCGCCAGATACGAAACTGACGGGAGTAGGTATCGAAATTTTAACGGAAAAGCTGTTTAAGCTCAGCGACTAGTGTTTTGAGATTTAGGACGAAATGTCCAAGAATAAAAAACACCATTCCAAAGCCTAGCCAGATGTGCAGACCTTTCATAACAGGCATATTCATTCCGAGGAACGTCCAACCTTGGGATGCTGCCGGACCATGAGGAGCGACAAACAGGCCAAGACCGGTTACGGTTACAATCAAACTAAGCAAAGCCAGAGAAAGCGATATTATCCCTTTAATTTTGCCGACTGATGACTGGCTAGCGGGTTTAGCTTTTTCATTAAGGGCGAGAGCCTGATTTGTTATCGAACTCACAGAATTACCTCCCAAATAATATGTTTGCTGGTTTATGGCTTTATTCTAATGGGAGGATGTGATAATACTATGAGCAGCTTGTGTATTTTTGGTGAACTCATTACTTTCTAGGTAGAGAGCTTTCAGAAGTGAGGGTGGTAGTTTAGAGGGCAGTTCAACGAAATAACAAGATATCTATAAAAAGCCATGAGGCCAGTCTGCCCCTAAAACCGACTGGCGACTTCGACCGGTAATCATGGAGGCCAGTTTTTCATCACGACCAACAGCGAAGTCCGCTCATCCATACTGGAGTATACGTCCGACCACTTATCAAGCGAGGGTTCTCTAATCTTACGACCGTCGCTTATTTGGCATGGGCTTTTTTCGATTATCAAAGAGCGAAACAGCCCCCGTTGCAGGGGACTGTCTTGGCGTTATTCTGCCTGTTCGGGCTTAGCCATGTTCTCGTTGAGCTTTTCGATGTTCTGGTTCAACCGAGTCAACTGTTCTGCGATGGTGGCCAGGGATTCCGCGATTTTCGGAACATCCCGTTCGTAAAACTTCCTGCCCATGCCGGTTTGAAAAAAGTCCATTATTGTATCCTCCCTGCTTTTGTTGCGAGGCAGGTACAGCTTATCTAGGAGTCATTCAATAGTAAAGTTAAGTTTGGAGAGGACCGCTGTTTAGCGATCCCCCTTCTCCCTACCCTCAACCCTGAAGTGAAACAAGATAAGCCCCAATCATCAGAAACAGTCCTCCGATCCATCTAACCGTGGGCACATACTCCGAGAACACCAGCCAACCAACGATGATTCCAAGGAAATGAATTAGCCCTTGTGCCGGGAATGCTGTGCTGAACGGGACCATTGTTAGCAACTTGAACCACACTGGTAAAGCGAGAGTAAGTAACACGACTCCACCAAGAATACCGGGAGACGTGGCGGCTTTGAGTAAGTTTGAAAACTCAAAACCACCCATTCGGTCTAACTCCAATCGGATAAGGGTCTGTCCCGCTAAAATTAGTGAGATGTTCAATAACAGCAGCAACCATGCTTTTAGGCTCA
>NZ_JACVHF010000061.1 GCF_014502795.1 Heliobacterium chlorum | reverse complement strand
GAGTCTGGGCCGTGTCTCAGTCCCAGTGTGGCCGTTCACCCTCTCAGGCCGGCTACCGATCGTCGCCTTGGTGAGCTATTACCTCACCAACTAGCTAATCGGACGCGGACCCATCCAAGAGCGGATTGCTCCTTTGGTTGTCCGGGGATGTCCCCAGACAACGTTATGCGGTATTAGCAGCCCTTTCGGGCTGTTATCCCCCACTCTCAGGCAGGTTATCCACGCGTTACTCACCCGTCCGCCACTAAGCACTTCCACCGAAGTATCCGTGCTCCGTTCGACTTGCATGTGTTAGGCATGCCGCCAGCGTTCGTCCTGAGCCAGGATCAAACTCTCCACAAAATATTGTAGACAAGCTTGAGTCAAGCTCTTATTGATAAAATTTCTTGTCGAGTTAATGCCACTTAGAAAAGAAGTCATCGACTCGTAAGAAGTTGTCCATCCTTCCCGCTCACGCGGGCCGAATTGACTTTAGTTCGCACGCTTTTGCTTTAACAACTGTTTGATTTTCAAGGACCAATCTTAGCCGCCACTGCACCGGCGACGGAATTAAATAGTATCACTTTTGATGAAAAACGTCAACTGGTATCTCTTACAAAATAACTTCATTCATTCTTCATCGTGCTGTCTCGCAGTGACAGTATATATTTTTATCACGGACGGATACAGAAGTCAATGGAACTTTATCCCTGAGGGCCTTTTGCCTCATCTACTAATTGTGTAAATATAGCTTCAACACCGATAAACCAACGATTATCTTCCGAATATCTCGTGTTAATCCATGCAATAGGGTCGGCCTTTACCGGTCGATCCTTGCTGAGATTGATAATCGTCACCGCAGCGATTCGAGCTGAATCATTAATATCAGTGTTATAATCCTGCCAACTATGATAGACGTTAAATGGATTATTCGCGATTTTTCGAGCATTATCGACATTTCTCGGAACAAAAGCCTGTTCTTGTCCGGTAATGGCAATCATTAAGAAAGGATGTATGTCATATTCCTTCGAGATGTTTATGATTGTTGATAAATAAGGTTCATCTGCTAATAGTGAATTCTTTTGTTGTAACCACTGACGCAACGCCTCAACATTAACGGGATGATATCGTAGTATATCAGGCAATTCGTTCTGAGGTTTTTGACTGCTATTTCTGACCACAGGATTCAAAGCTTTTTCGCCATCTTTTTCTGCCCAAGAGGTTAATGTAAAACCGGGTGAACCTAAAATCACAGGTACCAGCACAAAAGAAGCAACTATCGCTACTGCAGCTGTTGCCAGCAATACTTTCGATTTACTTCTCCTTTCAGATCCCTTTTCCGATTCTCCTAAAAAGGAAACCACTTTGGAAGACAGGGAAATTTTCGGAGGAGCTAGGGGTGACGTAACGGGTTCCTTAATACCCGGAGGGAGCATTTCACGTGTAACTTTTCGGGTAATAATATTACTCGATTTAACACTCGCTTTTTCAAAACCATTCTGACCAAAGTATATATCTAAATCCTGTTTTAAAGCTTTTGGAATTAAAGGTTCATCAGAGGAAACTCGATCGACATTCTGTACTGAATCCGGCTTTTGCTTTACTTCCCAAGCATCAAAAATTTCTTCCCAAAAGTGGTCGTCTTTCCCCTGGGCTTGTTTCGAGATAAGTTGAGCAAATTCCTGAAGCGTGTCCATAGAGAGCGTTAGGCCTTGATCATGATTGACAAAATACCATAATGACTCAAGAATTCCCTTTCGCTGGTTCTTTTCTTCTTTATCAAGGGTTAATGTCACCTGAAAAAGCTGGCCAGCATCAATAGTAAAATGATTTTGAATGACCGCCCGTTCGATAAGTTTCTTTCGAATTTGAGCGCGCGTTTCCCCTTCAAAGCATTGCATATGACGGTCTAAAACACGATGAATTGCGTCGGCCAAAACAGTTGCCCGTAGTCTGGCGTCATCGCGGGCAAGCTTCTTTTGTACGTAATCTCGTATCTTAGAGACATCTTCATCATGAAGCAGTATTTTCTTTTGCAATTCTGCTAAAAAGGACCGCATCGCTTTTCATCCTTAACGTAATACTCTTCCTAATTTTAGTTTATCAGTTCAGCCTTCAAAAGCCTACAAATAATTTTACGACACCTTGTGATTGTTAGGATTTGAAGGAATTAGCAATCCAGTAGCGAATATGTTACTCAATAGATTCCATTTTAGTTAGAAAGGAGTGATTCAATCTATGCCTCCTCTGCACAATTTAGATCAAGCCGCCAAAGCCTTAAATTGGGCCGTTGAGCAAAGTGGCGATGAATCGGACGTTCAAATGATCGAAGCCTTATTGGCAAAGTTAACAGACGGGGAAGATCTTACTGATATAGAAAGTGAGACTATAAAAGGCCTGCTTAGTGAAATCGAAGTGACACCATAAGCAAAAAACGCCCACGTCTTTTTTAGACGGTGGCGTTTTCCACGATTGTAGAGGATTTATTTTCCGCCCGAGGAAGCCGTATAAGCGGTTTGCATGCAGTACATCGTAAACTTTCCTCTACCGAATAAAAGTTTGGGACCACCTAGGATATACAAATACCGATTATCCACAATGGCTTTCGCCAAAACAGCTAGTTTACCACGCGTTTTAAGTCCCAAGATGACACCGGCCCCATCGTGAGCTCCTATTGATGCAACAGAGCCTTTCATGAGCGGATGAAAGGCCTCTAAGCTTCGTTCGCCACGAATCAGAGAGGTAAGATTACGCGCACAGGTTGTCGATTGCATGACAGCTAACTGTGCTGTCGGAGGAAAGGGCCGCTCTGTTTGAGGATCCATTACAGCAGAGCAGTCGCCAATCACAAATACGTTTTCATATCCTTTTATGCGCAAATCCTTTTCAACGGGGATTCTTCCTCGTGGAGCGTCAAAAGCCGTACCGCAGACAACCGAGTTCCCTTGCACGCCACCGGTCCAGATTACCGTCGCTGGACTGATTCTTTCTTCCCCTTGATCAGTCGCAAGGATTGCTCCTTGGGCGTCCACGGATTTAATCCGCGTCGAAAGGCGAAACTCAACGCCCATACGTTGGAGCGATTCTTTGGCATAAGCTGCTAGAGAGGGATCAAAAGCACCCAAAATTCCGGGGCCGCCCTCTACATTGAGCAACCGTACACGTTGACGGTCAACTTCATGCTTTTTACAAAGCTCAGACACTCTCTCAACCAGTTCTCCAACGAACTCGATACCTGTAAAGCCAGCTCCGCCTACGATAAGAGTCAACGATTCTTTCACGTCTTTTACACGTGCAAAATCTGCGAAAAGGGATTCGATTTTGTTGCGAATCTTGCGAGCCGAGTTCATGCTTCGGATCGTTAATGCGTGTTCCAGGATCCCCGGTATTCCGAAAGTAGCCGGTTGAAATCCTAGAGCAACCACTAAATAATCATATGTAATCGTTCCACTGTGACTGAGAATAACCTGTCGTTCCTCTTTTTGAACACCAAGAACAGTGTCTTTGATAAAGCGAATACGTTGTGTGTCGATAACTTCCTTGATCGGAATACAAATACGGTTTTCATCGCCTGTACCGGCAGCAACTTCGTGAAGCAACGTCGTCTGATAGTGATAATCATGTTTATTGATTAAAATGATTTCCGCTTCATCAGACTGAAGGAGCTTTTGCAGGTGTACGGTAGTTAATATTCCGCCGTACCCGGCACCTAAGATGACTATCCTTGGTTTTTGATTTGTCATTATTCTCCCACCTCATATTTTTGTTGAGTTAATCGATTTCGACAAACCTATCATTTATTAAACTTTTCACAATTGCAGCAATTTTGCTTCTTTTATAAATAACTATAAGTAGCTTAAATCTTTTTGTCAACTAAGGAAAAACTTCCATAGATTTTAAAGTATTATGTATTATGAATACATGCAAGGAAATAAAAAACCGTCCCACAAATGAGACAATATATATGGATTGACCATCGTCGACTTCAGGATGGCTCTAAAAAATACAGTTTTAGATAATATTATTTTCAAGCAATATTATAATGAAAGAAAAATAAAAGAGACTACTTCTCAAAGGAGAAACAGTCTCTACTATATTGAATCTATTCAAACGTTGATAAAACATGGAGCCGGCGACAGGACTTGAACCCGCAACCTACTGATTACAAGTCAGTTGCTCTACCAATTGAGCTACGCCGGCATTATGGCGGAGCAGACGGGATTCGAACCCGCGATCTCCAGCGTGACAGGCTGGCATGTTAGGCCTCTACACCACTGCTC
>NZ_JACVHF010000060.1 GCF_014502795.1 Heliobacterium chlorum | reverse complement strand
TCCTGCGCCGATGGTACTTGGGGCGTTGGCCCCTGGGAGAGTAGGTCGTTGCCGGATGAAAGCAAAGAACCAATGATGAAATGTCATTGGTTCTTTGCTTTTTAAATCTATCATTTACGCTCGATATATGGTTTAGCAGAATGCTGGATTTAATGGCGGAAGACAAATGGAAAAAAGGGACACCTGTAGAAGGTCATCCCTTTTGAAACTCGTCTATTTACTAGAAATTATAAAATTATCTTAGCAACGAGACCGCTTACCACACCTATGAAAGCTACTGCAGCTATGGTAAACGCCAAGACCTTTTTCGGGAAGGCTCGCTTGACGATCAACAAGGAGGGTAAACTAACGGCTGGAAGGGTCATCATCAACGTCACTGCGGGACCTGTTCCTAGACCAAAAGCCATCATGGTCTGTACAATCGGGATTTCGGCAGCAGTGGGAATAACAAAGAGGGTACCGGCGACAGCTAGACCAACTAAGGTCAATATTCCGTTGCTTGTTTCGGGGTCAATAGCTGGGAACAACCATGCCCGTAAGGAACCAAGCAATAATACAACAATCAGGTATGCAGGGATTGTATCGATAATAAGTTTCCAGAGGGCTTTCATCCAATGGTCGAAAAGGGATTTTAACTCTAGGGACGAAGGGTGTTCTTCTGCCTTAAAGTCTACCGTACGCAACGACCCGTTATTGGGTAATTCCGTATGAACTCGGTTGGCAATCGTCCCTACGGCCAGGATTAAAATGATTCCTCCAATGAGACGGAACAAAGCGAACTTCCAGGACAACACAAATCCCATAAAGATAATTGTTGCGGGATTAAGTACAGGATTCGCTAAGAAAAAAGCCAGAGCCGATCCTACTGATGCGGATTGGGTTCGTAGACCAACGGTCACCGGTGCGGCGCAGCAAGAACACATCATGCCTGGCAGAGCCGTCGCGGTGGCTAAAGCAGTACTTTTGAAACTCTTCTGGCCTAAGCATTTTTGGACCCAACCAATGGGGATAAGAACCTGAACTAAAGATCCTAGTAACAGACCAAGCAAGACGGCTTTCCAGACAGATCTAAAGTAATCGGTGGCATACCCTATAGCCGATTCCCATGACGGTGCTGGTGCAACGGCGGCCTTACCGCTTATGATAGACGCACCGATAGAATGGGTTGTGGCAGCCGTAAAGGCTTTTGCATAATAAGGGTTCCACTTGACATAAAAAAGTCCAATAACAGCGACCAGAAGGAAAAGTATGGGGAATATCAGTGTTCGTGAGGTCGTTCCGAGGGATGGGACAGAGTGGATGTTATTGGGGCCTAGGCTTTGTTGTTGCTTTTGAGTCATTACTATCTATCCTCCTATAAAAATGAATCCTGCTCCAGGGATGCTGTTTAATGATACCACGAGAAAGGGTAGATTTTAATTAAGAAAAATAATACAAGCACGAAACGGTGCAGGAACATTCATTTGTGAACGATAAAAAAGAGCTGGTCAGAGAGTTATGATGATTGACTGAGATAGAAACGCCCCCATCAATTAAATTGATGAGGGCGTTTTTTTAACTCACGAGGGATTAGTCTTGATCCTTATCTCCGTCGGTGTGGTTACCTTTGATCCCTTTGTTCAGCTTTCCTTGTTTTTCTTTAACTTGGGCTATATGTATGTCGCGGACGGCTTGATTCAGTTCTTTAGGGCTGACTTGGTTAAGTACGCCTTGGCTGCGTAGGTAGTGTTTCATTTGGCCAGGATTAATCTTGTATTGGACGCAGGATTTTATCATCGCATCGGATTGCTCCGTTGTTAAAGAAAACTCTTTGCAAAGGTCTACCATCGCTTTTACCTGTGCATCAGTTGCCATTGTTCCTAGAGTATTCCGTACCAGAGCTTCCAAGGCAGAATCAGTTGCGGTAGATTCACTTTGATTACTTGTACTTTGATTTCCTGAAGTCGAAGTAGTGCTGTTAGAAGAGTTCGTTGTAGAACTGGTAGAATCGGTTGAGCTGCCTGTAGTAGTTGTTGTTGTATTTCCGTTAGATGTAGTAGTTGTATTACCCTCGGACGTCGTATTCGTTTGGGTCGTGGATGTGGTGTTCTGCGTCGTGGTACCTGTAGAATCTGTCGTACCAGTGTTTGTAGAAGTGGTCTGAGTGTTCGTAGTCGAAGTCGGGGAGGTAATCTCCGATAAGGTGCCAGATACGGCGGCACTGGCTGCTCCAGCCACACCCATAATCAGGATACCAGCTAATGCTTGTGTCAAAGTGCGTTTCATTTGTGTCCATCTCCTTTTTTGTTTGTCCCGGTTTCACCTAGTCATCCGCCTTCCAGAGATATTTTTGGGGGGTAGGGTCTAAATTATTATTTTTGGATTATTTACCTCCGATAGTCCCCCCAGAAAAACGGTCTGTAATTCGGATAAAACCAATAGGAGGCCTGAAAAGAGGTGGGATTACGGAAGGGACAAACTTATTTACGCGGATACATCAAGGGGATGAACCTTCTCGAGAACAGTTGATCGCTGATTATAAAGATCGAATTGTAGCGATCGCCTCTCGGATTTGTAAACGACCCCTACTTTGGAACAATGATGATGAATTGAGCATTGCTCTTATCGCCTTTAACGAGGCCATTGATACCTATCGAGCGGAAAAAGGTGCAGCCTTTACGACTCACGTACACAATATCATTCGCTTTCGATTGATTGATCACTTCCGAAGAGAAGAACGAAACCGTCATATATCTCTAGATGGTTGGAATGAAAGTGAACAATCAAATCGGATTGAACAAGCAACGTCCTTGGAGGCATATCGGGATAAACAGGAAGCGGAAGAACAAGAAATGACCATGAGCCTCTTTGTAGAAGCCCTACAAGATTTCGGGATATCATTAGATGAGCTTGTACGAACATCTCCGAAACATAAAGACACAAAAGCAAACCTAATTCGGGCTGCGAAGCTTTTGGTAGCGAACACCGAATTACGCCAGCGGTTTTTTACTACCCGGCAAATTCCTATGAAAGAACTTGTTGTTCTCAGTGGGCTCAGTCGAAAAGTCCTAGAGACTGGTAGAAAATATATCGTCGCCGTGGCGATAGTGCTAGCCGATGATGAGTTTACTTTTGTCCGGTCGTTCTTGACCCTATCTGAGCAGAAATAGGCGGTGAAAATATGGGAAAAATGAACGTAATCATTGTTCAGGTTAACGAAAAAGACATGGTGGTGTTGAGTGAAGCTGGTGATTTTCTGTGTGTCCCAAGACCGATGGAAGCAGTACGAGCCGGTGAAACTATTTATGTTGAAGCGACAGCAAGGGAGCGAGAGCGACGGGGTGCCTGGCTTAAAACTGTAATGGAAAAAATGTCCGTACAGAGGCGATTTTGGGCAGCGGCGGCGTTCGTTATTATCGCTATAGGATGTAGTTTCCTTGTAAATGAAGTCACACCTCAGCCCGCGGTTGCATCCATGATTATCGATGTGGGTCCGAAAATTGAATTACTCACAGATGATCAAGGGCGGGTAATCGAAGCGAAGTCTGACTCGGGCGACGGAGAAAGTTTATTAAAAGGCCTTACACTCGATAAGTTACCAGCTAATGAGGCGCTTACTATACTTGTACAAAAGGCGGTAGCAGATGGTCTGGTGAACGATAATGCGGAGAAGCAACCAGGGCTAGTGACATGGTCTCCGCTGCCGGGTCATTCGGAATATGTACTGCCCATCTCTCAAGAAATGTTACAGCATCAACTGGAGGATACCCTGAACTACACTAAAAAAACCTATGTTCAAAGGCCTAATCAGCAAGAAGAAGCTTTATCGAATAAAGAAAGTGCAAAAGGTGATGGGGTAAAGGATAATCCACATCTGAAACTACAAAAAGAAAATGAATCTATAATCGATAAGGATATTGATAAAGAAGAAAAAGATTCAAAGGAAAAAGAAAGTCTAAAAAGCGATGATAACGGCTCTAAAGGAAACAAAGAAAGGGAAGAAGAGAAAATTGATAAAGGGATGAACAAAGAAAAGGGTCAAAAAATACATTGACAACAGTTCCCACTTGATTCTGTGATATAAAACTGATAAAATCTATCAAGTCACACAGCGATAGGAAATAAAAAAGAAATAAACTTCCTATTGACGACTGAGATAATAGATGATAAGATATGACTCGTTCGCTGCTCGAGCGAACGAGTCATCTGGTCCTTGAAAATCAAACAGTTGTTTAAGCAAAAGCGTGCGAATCCAAAGTTTAGTTCGGCCCGCGCAAGCGGGACGGACAACTTCTTAAAGAGTCGATAGACTTCTGTCACAAGAAGCTTTGACTGGATAAGAAAAATTTATCAATTAGAGCTTGACTCAAGCTTATCTACATTTTTTGTGGAGAGTTTGATCCTGGCTCAGGACGAACGCTGGCGGCATGCCTAACACATGCAAGTCGAACGGAGAGCGGAAGTTTCGATGGAAGCTCTTAGTGGCGGACGGGTGAGTAACGCGTGGATAACCTGCCTGAGAGTGGGGGATAACAGCCCGAAAGGGCTGCTAATACCGCATAACGTTGTCTGGGGACATCCCCGGACAACCAAAGGAGCAATCCGCTCTTGGATGGGTCCGCGTCCGATTAGCT
>NZ_JACVHF010000005.1 GCF_014502795.1 Heliobacterium chlorum | reverse complement strand
CATAATCCTTTAAATTGCAAAAAATTCCATTAGGCCAAAATTCTTTTTTTACTTACGGTAGGGGTGTTGAAAACGCGTTATATAGCTTGAACTTTCCATTTGTTTAAGGCGGTAGTAATCATTTAGTAGTACATCAATCTCACGACATTTGAACAGCTTCGCTATTTTGACGGGTAACGAGAAGACGTCTTGTTTGGTGCCGTTTGAAATAGATTTGTTTTAAGATTTTCTCCAATTTAAATTTAACCCCCTCTTACATATTATTCCGAGGAAAAGCTATGATAAACGACGTTCCTTTTTCGCTTGTTTCAACACGTATTCTCGCTCGATGCCGTTCCACGATACCATAGCAAACCGCTAAGCCTAATCCGGTTCCACGATCTTTTGTGGTAAAAAACGGGGTACCTATCTTATCAAGAATCTCCTTAGGTATCCCTTTCCCCCGATCATTAATTTCTAGAACTACATTACTTTCGTCCATGTAGGTCTTTATCGTTACAAATTGCCGAGGTGCGCTCGCATCTAAACCGTTTTGGACCAAATTGAGTATTAGCTGGCGTAGTTCCTTTTCATCTCCAAGGATATCGGACACTGTGTTTAACTCCAAATCAATTTGCTTATCAACAGCGAATGCGTGAGCCCGAAGAAGAGGGAACATCTTTTGAATGATACTGTTGATGTCTTCAGGGGATTGAAACAAGCTCTTAGTTTTCGAGAGGGACAAAAAATCGGTTATAATCGTGTTTGCTCTGTCGAGTTCCGAAATCATGAGTTCAATATATTCCTGAAAATCGTAAAGTTCATCTTTACGGTGCATTAATTGAAGAAACCCTTTTACGGTAGTTAACGGATTTCTAATTTCGTGACCGATACCACCGGCCAATTGTCCGATAAGGTTCAAGCGGTCTAACCGACTAAGCTCTTTCTCCATCTTTTTTTTGTCGGTTATGTCATAGGTGATAGCCAAGACGTAGTCCTTCCCGTCTATATTAATGATTGAACTGGATTGGAGGCCGTTTCTTCTTTCTTTTTCTTTCGTTTGAAAGACGATCTCGCATCCCTTATTCGTTTCACCGAAAAAACCATCTCTTGATTGATTAAAGCTAATCAGAAAATCTAAGTCAAAAATGGACCGTCCGATGACCTCTTCTCTTTTATATCCCGTTATGCTTAACCAACTTTGGTTTACATCAAAATAAACGCCATCCCAGACGGATATCATCGAGACCATAGCAGGATTTTCATGAAAGACTTTGTAAAACCGTTCCTCTGAAGCACGCAATGCAGATTCAAGATGCATCAAACGATTCCGCTTTAGACGTCGAAATTTACGTTTCATGAATGTACCTCTGTCGATTTATTCTTACAGCATTATACAGCACACTGCACGCGAACAGTGTCAAATTATGTCATTAGGGTTACTGAATTTAGAAGTTTTTGGCACAACGGAACGTACCGACGGTCATCGCTTCATTTGTCGAACCCGCGTTTGAACTGGCCCCGGGATAATGGGGCCAAAGCGTGGGTTTATGGTCAATATAACTCATTAGATCGCATACTCATATCAAGAATGATCAAACAAAAAAGCAGCCACCTCATATTGAAGTAAGCTGCTCAAGAAATGGATACTTGTGGGTCGTGGGGGAATGGGGACAATTGGAGCGTAAATCCTAAATCTTAAATATAGATATTTGATTCTGAAGGTCTTCGGCTAATTTGGATAATACTTGAGTCGATGAAGCAATCTCTTGCATTGCTGCATTTTGTTCCTCAGAGGAAGCAGCAATACTTTGAGTCTCTGCAGCAGATTTTTCTGATGTCGACTGGATTTGCTCTATAGTTGTAACTATTTCCTTGCTTGAGAATGATAATTCTTCTACAGCTACGGAGACATCTTGAATTTGCCGGGCGACCTCATTGATAAGATTAGCTATAGACTGAAAAGCCGTTCCCGATTCTCGAACCACTTGTTTACCAGTAGCTACCTCTTTGGTTCCAATTCGCATTGCCGATACCGTTTTTTCAGTTCCTAGTTGGATTTCGGAAATTAAAATTTCAATCTTTTGTGCAGCTTCGCTGGATCCTTCCGCCAATTTACGAACTTCTTCGGCGACTACAGCAAATCCCTTTCCCATTTCTCCCGCTCTAGCAGCTTCAATCGCTGCATTAAGCGCAAGAAGATTAGTTTGGGAGGCGATTCCCGAAATCACCTCAACGATCTGCCCAATAGATTTAGATTTTTCTCCTAATTCCGCAATAGTTTGAGCACTAATATCGACTGCTGTACTGATAGAATCCATTTGTTCAACCGCACGCTTTATGGATTCATTTCCTTGGGTAGCCGATTTATAGGCATTTGAGGAAGCTATTTTTACATCACTTGCGTTCTTTGCTACCATTTGTAGCCCTTTTGACATATGTGCTATGACTTCTTTAGCTGAGTTGACCCCTTTTACTTGGTCGGTTACCCCACTAGCGACCTGTTGTACATTTCCCGTTACTTGTTCTGTAGCTTTCGTTGTTTGTTCAGCGGACGCAGCAAGCTCTTCTGAGGTTGTAGATAGTTGGAAAGCAGCTTGTTGCACCTTATTTAATACATTTCTTGTATTATGAACTACCTCTGAAAGAGCACGCGCTAGTTCTCCTAATTCATCATGAGAAGTTGAGTTAATACTAACGCTTAAGTCTCCTGAAGCTAATACCTTTGACGTTTCTATAAGTCGGGATATTCCCGTGTTAATTGATCTTACCAACACGTATCCGACAATCGCACCCAATAAAACCCCAATTGCCAATAATATGACAGTAATTCGTTCTATTTGATTCTCTATGTTTCGAACCTTTAATACAGCTTCCTGGATTAAATTAACCTCATAATCAGCGTATTTGCTGGTTTCGGCGATAACTTTAGCATTATCAGGCGAAGCTATAGTCGCCATATATGTAACGGCTGATTGTTGACCTTGTGTTTGATACAGTTCAATCATTTTCGGTGGATGGGGCTCAAAGCTTTTTGCCGATTGGATTACGGGAGCCAGTATTTCTTTATCCATCTCCTCTTTTTCCAGAAAGGCGATTTTCTCATCTGTTAACTTTCGAAACGTATTACATTCGTCTATAAACTTCTGATTACCGGTAGCTAGGTAGCCTCGAATGCCGGCAGCTTGACGAGCGAAGCCTGTGGATAAATCTTTAGCAGCCAGTACGATAGGGACTCTTTTTTGTTCCAGCTCAAGGATATTGGCTCTAAGAGATTGTAATTGATAATAGTTGTAACCAACAATTCCGGCCATCAATACAATTAATGAAACTAATCCAAGCCATATTTTGGTGGTAATCTTCATTTTGGCTTCTCCTCACGCTAATTTGTATTGCTCATAGATGTATTATACACCCATGAGTTAGTTATCACAAAGTGATTATGGAGGTCTAGCCATCTATTCCTCCCAACCCCACAAAATCCCGACTTATCCCAATAAAAACCCATCTTCGCCACAACGGGTATCAAAATGAACGTAGAGATTACTGCGGCCTTAAAGTGGAGGATAGTGATTTTTATGTGATTATTAGCTTCAAAATAAAAGTATTTTTGTCAATAACGGGTTCTAAGACTCTGGGTAGAGCTCTATCCTTGTCAGCGACGGAAATGTTAGTAAGCAGCCCCTTATCGGAACACTAGAGATCACGCAACGAAAGGTATTTTTTCCAAAAAGTTAACCGCCCCTCCCCACTGGCCTCGCTCGAAAGGAGTACAAGGAAGACCGTGAGTAAGGGCGGTTTTACTGTTATACTTGACCGGAATTAACCAGTTTCAATCGGGGGATATACACTTAAAACTCGTATGTCTTACCCGCAAATGAAATGTTTCCATGTTCCAAATAGAAAATCTCGAATACCGGATCATCGGCGCTGTAAAGTGACTTTAATCCAGGATTCTCTTCAAGGATTTTATTCTTCATCTCAATATCTTGTGAGAACTTTACTTCGCCTGACATTCGGAAGATAGTAAACACTTCCCAACTGGTAAACTCCATGTAAGGGTTTTCTTTTAGTTGCTTGTAGACATCCTTGTTATTCGCCGTGCAAAACCAGAACTTCCCCCCGTCCTCCAACATAAATGCCCACGGACGAACACGGGGTTTACCGTTCTCAACGGTTGCGAAACATCCTGTCTTATGAGCGTTCAAGAATTCAATTGCTTCTTTCATTAGGTTCCTCCACTTTTAAATTCAACTAAAACATGCGACTTTTTCCCTCTGTTAATGTCGCCCTGATATTAAGATAAAATTCTTAGCACAGTAAAAAAACAGTCCTCTTCTACTGGCCTCCTCGGTAAAGGCCGTGGAATAGGACGGTGGTACTTCTCCCACACTACGCCTGTATGCTTTCAAAATGATCAACTATACCATTCATACCAAAATGGGGGTCGAATGAGGTGAGGCATTACAGCGAGTATGGTGGGAGATGGGGGATTTAGGTGATTATTAGGGTTCAGTTTCGTAAATAGGGCATATTATCGGTGTACCTCCTGCTGTCAACCCGGGAAATCTGCCGAAATCACTTCTTTGATTTGCAATAAGGAGCTGACCAAGTGAAACAGCATCAGAAAATTACGACCTTTTTAATGTTTTCCGGGAACGCCGAAGAAGCTATGAACTTTTACTGCTCTACGTTCGACCAATCGGAAATTCTGACTATTACCCGTTACGGTGCAAACGATGTGGGTAAAGAAGGCTCCGTGATACACGCTTCCTTTTCGCTAAAGGGGCAAGTATTTATGGCTATAGACAGTAGCATTAAACATGAATTTACGTTTACTCCAGCAATATCGTTATACGTCACATGCGATACTGATGAGGAAATTAATTATTATTACGAGAGGCTTTCTAACGGTGGCACGGTTTTAATGCCGTTAGGTGCTTACCCATTCAGCGAGAAGTACGGTTGGATTCAAGATAAATATGGTGTCTCATGGCAACTCAGTCTTGAAAAACCTTAATACAATTGAAATCGCCCTTCCCCACTAGTCAAGAAATGGTGAGCATTACTCTTCATAAACACCGTAATCAAAGCTAGTAT
Source organism: Heliobacterium chlorum (assembly GCF_014502795.1). GTDB lineage: Bacteria > Bacillota > Desulfitobacteriia > Heliobacteriales > Heliobacteriaceae > Heliobacterium > Heliobacterium chlorum. The sequence goes on along the minus strand of NZ_JACVHF010000005.1, from coordinate 181,250 downwards.
TGTTCTGCCCAATTTTTCTTCATTGATTTTTACCGTATAGCCTCGAGTACCCCCTTATTTATGGTCCTGTTGTAATGCCTAACCAAAAGCATTCTTCAATAAAAGAAACCGCCAGACTGTTTATCGTCCGGCGGTTTCTTTATTAATGCATGGAATGTTGAGGCATGACGTGAGCCGAAGGTGTGGTCATCAGTAGAGCTGGATCTAACATTCCGAAGATCATTGCAACGTGGGCGACTACGAGAAAAATGGCGACAAATGTGGCGTGAAGTTTCAGTTTAGCCTCTTCATCTCGTTTCTTACCGATCAGGTTCAAGTCGAGCAGTGCCATACCCATAAGTGGAATGATGCCAGCTAAATAAAACCCTACGGCAATTACGTCTGCCGGGCCACGCCACTGCCCACTCGTGGTAAGCGGTATTACTGCGGTGTTCATTAGATATATGAATACACCCATGAAGTAAATTCCACCTATGATGCTAGCGGTTTTGTTAATCATACGAAGCGCACTTGCTCCTGGACGCTTAAAGAGGATAAACAACTCCGAAATCGCAACGGTTTCAGCAAGGATTACCGGAATTGCCATGAATAATATCAAGTTCCAAGGTTGATTTACCGCCAGCAGTTCCATGTAATGGGTCATAGACATCGTATTCAGCTCCTTTCAATCAGTAAAAGGAGCATAACAAAAACTTGTGAAAAATTTATGAAGCAGGCTGAATTTTTATATGGAGCATAGGAAAATATACGCTTTCTTCGGTCCTAGATGTTGTTTAGTTTAGTATATTGAGTCTGTACTTACTTGAGCCATAAAGAAACTCTTATAGTGTAGTGCTCTTGATTTATGGAAATATTCCAATTCAGCAAATCTATAATAGGCCTGCGAATTACTTGCATTAACCATTTTTTGTCGGGCATAGTGTTCAGAGAGAGCTGCATGTTCTAAAAATTTTTGTCTGTAATACTCCTCACCATAATATTGAGCGAAATTGTACGGCACTTTTATCGTCCCCCTACACATTCGTTTTCTAGCAATATATGCCAGTAACTTATTTTGTGCTTGAGGGTTATTTGAAGTAGAAGACTAAAAGAGTCTCTTCTCTGTATGAAGTTATTAAAATGATGTAAGATTGTATTAAATCCCTAATGTAACAAGCAGGTTAAAGGACGTGATTGTGGAATGCGGATCATCGTAGCACCCGATTCGTACAAAGGCAGTCTATCGGCTGTCGCCGTCGCAGCAGCTATGGAGCAAGGAATCCGTTCCGTCTTTCCTAGGGCCGAGGTACACAAAGTCCCTATCGCCGATGGTGGTGAGGGAACTGTGGAAGCACTGGTGACGGCGACCGGCGGCCGCATAATCAAGCAACAAGTCACAGGGCCTTTAGGCCAAACCGTCGACGCTTTTTGGGGAATTCTAGGCGATGGTGAAACAGCGGTGATTGAAATGGCCGCCGCCTCGGGCCTAACTATAGTTCCTAAGGAGAAACGGGACCCACGGATCACGACCACCTTTGGCACCGGCCAATTGATCCGAGCCGCTCTGGACCAGGGAATCCGTAAGTTCATCATCGGTATTGGCGGCAGTGCTACCAATGACGGCGGAGCCGGCATGGCCCAGGCCCTAGGCGTTCACTTACTCGACGGAAAAGGTGACGAACTCCCTCCTGGGGGATCCGCCTTGGCCGGCTTAGCAAAGATCGATCTATCCAGCATCGATCCTCGACTCGTCGAGACATCGATCTTGGTCGCCTGTGATGTGGACAATCCCTTATGTGGGCCAAAAGGCGCCTCTGCCGTTTACGGACCGCAAAAAGGAGCCACTGCCGATATGATTCGGGAATTGGATCAAGCCCTCGGCCATTACGCATCCATCGCCGCTGCCGCCACCGGCAAAGACATCGCCGAGCGCCCCGGCGCAGGTGCCGCCGGGGGATTAGGAGCCGGTTTGATGTTTTTTACAAATGCACTGTTGAAACCGGGCGTGGAAATCGTCTTGGAAACGACCCATTTCGCTGAACTGGCCAAACGAGCGGACCTGGTGATCACCGGTGAAGGGGCAACTGATTTTCAGACTGCCTTCGGCAAAGCCCCTGTCGGTGTCGCCAAGATTGCTGCACAATATAATGTTCCGACTGTCTGCTTGTCCGGGGGGTTGGGAAAAGGGGCTGATGACGTCCTCGAACAGGGAATCTCCGGGGTAATGAGCATCGTCCCCGGACCGATGAGTCTAGACGATTGCGTCCATCATGCCGAAAAACTGGTTGAAGAGGCGTCGGCCCGGCTGTGCCGCTTCATTCGTGTGGGTCTTCAAATCGGTGCAATGGAACAGTAATCTCCCCTAAGTAAGTCGCAAAAATAAAAAACAATGAACAGTGCCCTAACCCGTAGCAGGCTAAATAAACAGGGGCTGGCCCAAACTTATGCGTTGGGGCAGCCCCGTATCTATTTTTTCGCTAGATTGTCAGTCGGCTATGATAAAAGGATTTTGATATTTTCAGCAGGTAAAAAAGCTCCGCTTCGGACCTCTCGATCCTGGCGGAGCTTCATAATGGACATATTCATAAGGGTAAACTAGATATTGGGTATCAGCCAAACCCGATTTAGGCTATCCGAAATCCAGCTGTACTGCCGCGCTCCGTTGCCTTCACTTCGAGCCGCGCATCGATACGCTCTTTCAACTCCGGCACGTGGGAGATGATACCGACAAGACGGCCGCCTTTTTGCAAATCGATGAGCGCACGCATGGCCAGATCGAGCGATTCTGGATCAAGCGTGCCAAAACCTTCATCGACAAAAATCGCGTCGAGGTAGATGCCGCCGGAATAGGATTGGACCACATCCGCTAACCCCAGTGCCAGTGAGAGCGCCGCCAAAAAGGTCTCTCCACCGGATAATGTGGACACATTCCGGCATAGGCCTGTATAAGTGTCGAAAACTTCCAAGTCTAGGCCGCCAGCGGAACGTTTCGTGGCCCGGTCGAGAGTCCGCTGCAGGTAATAACGACCCCGGCTCATCAACTTCAGCCGTTCGGTAGCCGCGGCGGTGACATCATCCAACAATGCCCCCAGGACAAAACGCTGAAAAGTGATGCCATACTTGTTCGTGCCGTTGGCTACTTCCGATATCCGACCGAGGACACGGTATTTTTCTTCGGTCGCAGCAAAATCACTCTCTAACTTCCGGAGGTTCTTCAGCCATTCTGTTTCCCGGCTGATTTCATTCTCCCTTTCGATCTCCTGTTTCCGGGACAGTTCGAAAGCTTCTTCGGCAGCCTTTAGGTTCTTCTTCAGCTCGTCCAAATCGGGCTCAGTCAACTCTTGGGCGGCTTCTTCAGCCCGTGTGAGCCGGTCCTGAGCAGCTCTCAAGTTTTCACCAAACTCTATGAGGATCCCCTCGATCCTATCGATGGCCTCTTTCGGCCGTTTCGCCTGTTCGTAGGCGCCCACACAGGTAAAGCCTGCCTCTTGTAAACGCACGGTAAATGTCCGTTCTTCCCCCTGAAGTTGAAGTTCGACCTGTTCCAGCCGGCGTGTGGACTCTTGCAGAGCCGTTTCGCTCTTGGCTAAGGCGGCTTGTGCCACTTCGACCGCTTTTCTCGCCCTTTCCAGGGCTCCTTCCAAATCCTTTCGCCGGTTTACCGCTTCCATTTGTGCTTTTTGCAGTGCTTTTAGGTCGCGAAGGTCAGCCGGAACCATCGCTTCTTTTTCTTCGACAACGGCCGCTGAAGCCCGCCACCGGCTTTCGGCGCCTCGGTATTTCTCTTCTAGCAGCGCTACTTGTTTGCGAAGGGCCGCCTCTTGGACCTTTAACGACTCCAGTTCTTTTCCCAAAGCCTCTGCGGCCTCTTTGGCTTTGGCCGATTTGTCCCAAGCCTGTTTGACTTCCTTCGCCCGGGCTCTCAGCCCCTCTAGAACGAGATCTGCTTGTTCCCCCAGCTCTTCCTTGAGCGCCGCCACTTGGTTCTCCGTGGCGGCTTTTTTGCGTTCCTTTTCGCGCAACTCGTTAAGCTTATGGTCTCTTCGAGCCTCGAGATCGGAGAAGGACTTTTCTCTATCTTTCAGATCCTGCTGGGACGGGACGAATTCGCTCGTTCTGGCCGGTTCAGGGTGATGGAGAGAACCGCAGACGGGGCAGGGACGGTTTTCAGAGAGGGAAGCCGCCAAGATGGAGGCCTGCCCTTTGTTCCAGGCTTCCCGAAGCTGAGCCAGCTCCTCTTTGGCTCGGGCAGCCTTGTCTTTCAAGAGAAGATACTCTTGCTCCACGTGCCCATGTTCTTGCATCGCCTCGGCCTGGGCTTTGTAGGCGATATCTAGTTCTTTGCGCTTCTTCCCGACCCGTGTCAGTTCGTTATAAGCTGCCTCGAAAGAACTAGCCTTAGCCCCTTCTTGGGTCGCCTGCTTCCACCGATTCGTCTGGGTCTCCATGTAGGCGGAGAGTTCCGTCAAAGATTGATCCTTTTGTTCCTTCTCGGCCTTTACCGCCTTTACTTCTGTGAGGCTTGCCGCCAGGCTTCGGCGGGCACCGTCAATGGCGTTGACGATCTCCGTAAACCCTTCCAAGCGGGCCACTTCTCGGACGGCTTCCGCCCGCTCCGGCTCTCGTCCCTGTTCGAGCGTATACTTTGTTTCGGCGTCGGTTTTAGATTGGCGAGTACCCTTTAGTTCCGCCTCTCTACCGACCCGCTCCTTTTCGACCTCTGCTTTTTCTCTCCGTCGGCCCAGCAGCGACTTTTCCAGATCGGCGAGACCGAGAGCCTGTCTCGCCCGCTCTAACTCTTGCCTGCGGCCCTCCATCTCAGGCACTTTCTCCTGTAAGGCGCGGAGATGGCTTTCCGCTTGTCCTTTTTCGATGAGTTTTTCTTTGGTCTGTTTTCCAGCTTCCAGAAAAACTTGTGCCTGTTCCCGCCGCTTTCGATGTTGCTGAACGGCCTGCTGAATCTGCTGGAGGTTTTCTCGATGTTCTTTCAGCCGTTGATCTAGTTCTTCCGCCGACTGGGCTTTCGCTTCCTGAAGGACCCACTGTTTGTGCCGCTGGATGTCCTTAATCTCCGACTCCATGGCTTTCGACTTTTCCTTCAGAGCCAGTTCGATTCGCCGGTAGATCTCCGTCTTGAACAAAGCCTCTAGAATTTGTTCGCGCTCTTTGGAATCAGAGGTCAAGAGTTTGCGAAACTGCCCTTGCGGCAACATGACCACTTGGCGAAACTGACTGCTCTCGAAGCCTAACAAGCTTTCCACCTTAACGGTCACCTTGCTCGTACCGGTGGCGAGGACGACACCTGTTTCGGCATCGTCGCTGCAGTTTGTCCGGTCCCACAAGGTGGCGTCAGAGCGCATCGTCGTCGTACCACCGCCGGATCGTTTTGGCCGTTCCTGTTCGGGATTGCGGGTGACTCGGTACTGTTGGACCCCGATGGTAAAGTCAAAAGTGACAGATGTAGGCACGGAGATGTCGGCATGATCGCTGCGCATCTGCTTACCGTCCCGTTCGGCACCGCTCGTATCTCCGTATAGCGCGAAGCAGATGGCATCAAGGATCGTCGTTTTCCCTGCACCGGTGGGACCATGAATCAAAAAGAGTGTATTTCCTTTCAGTTCCGTAAAATCGATCACCTGGATCCCTGCAAAAGGGCCAAAGGCATTCATCGTAAGCTTTAAAGGTTTCACAGAGCAGCCACCTCCTGCTCCCGCTTTTGCTTTATAGAGGTGTCAACCACCACAACGATAACAGCGCGGGGCCACTTTAGCGTCTTCATCCTTTTGTTTCGCTGTTTCATCAGGAAGCCACCTCCCGTTTCTGCCGGAACAGATCTTCCACGGTATCGCTAAACACCAGCCCTTGCTCGTCCGTTAAGGTTTCTCCCGTTACCTGTTCAAAAAATGATGAAAAGAGCTCTTTTTCGCTGAGCTTTCGGTGATCCGAAGCGGGACCCCGCAGTTCACCACCGGTCGACAAATGGGGACGTTCAATATGTAGCACGTTGGGGTATACCTCCCGCAGGCGGCCCATGGCGTCGAGGACAGCGCCCGTATCGAGCAGGGAGACGAGTAGATAATCTTCTTTGGATTCGCTCTGCCGGGGACCTCGCAAAACATTGTTGAGTTCTCCTTCGATGCGGCGAACGTCCCGGCGCGGCGTTAATGAATACGATTGAATCTCTGTCTTACCGGTATCGTCCATTTCGACCAAGGTAATGGACTTTTTATGGTTCACTTCGGAAAAAGAGTATTTCAGCAGCGAACCGGAATAACGGATATGGGGTTTACCGATGCTTTGGGGCTGGTGAAGATGACCGAGGGCCACATAATCAAAACGATCAAAATGATTAAAATCGATCATATCTGTCCCGCCGATGGACAAAGGCCGTTCCGATTCGCTCTTTTCCCCGCCCGTCAGGTAGGCATGTCCCACGAGGACTTTACGTTCCCCTGCAGGGATAATTGCAGTGGCTTTGTGGATGATCGCTGCCATCGCCTGGTCATGATTCGCGATATCGGCCAGCCCCCACTTCTCCCGCACCACCGGCGGTTCGACAAAAGGGACGGGAACGAAGTGGACAGGACCATGCTTGTCCATGATCGTCACAGGCTGAAGGGATGTATCGAAAAGTCCCGTTAGGTGGAGTCCTTGCCGGGCGAGCAGTCGAGAACCAAAGCCGAGGCGCTCCGGGCTGTCGTGGTTCCCGGCGATCATGATCACTGGGGTCTTGTAATCCATGAGAATCTGGGACAGGGTCTCATCGAGCAGTTTCACTGCTTCTGTCGGCGGAACCGATCGGTCGTATACGTCTCCGGCGATGACAATGGCATCCGGCTTGATGTCATCGATGAGCCCGATAAATTGAGCCAGCAGGTGAGCCTGATCATCGGTTAAGTGGACGCCGTGAAAGATGCGACCGAGGTGCCAGTCGGAAGTATGTAAAAAGCGCATACAGAGGGCCTCCTTTGATGTCGCTCCTACGAACCATTAGTTCGAGCGCTGTTTTCAGTAAAAAACTGTTTCAACCAATGAACAAAGGAATGTTCATTTCAGAAAAGATTACTAAAATTTCTCGAAGAGTCCTTCCCAAACAGGCCAAGTGCTATTTTACGGCTCAAAGCTATAAAGTTCTTGTTCCATTTCTGTAAACAATAGAAAAATTCCTTTGAAGACGTCGAAGAATTAGTCTACTTTTGAATTACCGTATAAGTCAAATCGCTGACAGGGCTATAACGGTGATGACGTATCGAATCATGATGACGACGCGAATTCTATGGATATGGATTGTGCCAGTCTGTTCTGGCATAATAAACTTATGCAAAATTCTTCTCAAGCAAAAAAATAGCGTTGCCGGAGATGAACCGTTAGATGGATTTTTTTCAGTGCATTCCTCTGCAGAGTGCAAAGGAAGTTATAACAAAAAACCTTACTGGGGCAGTTGTGCCTACTGAAACCGTCTTTTTATTGGATGCCTTAGGAAGGGTCGCTGCCGAAGATATCGTGGCTCAGGAAAACCTCCCTCCCTTTAGCCGTTCCACCGTCGATGGCTTTGCCCTGCGCAGCGCCGATACTTTCGGTTCCAGCGAATCGGCGCCGTCGCTTTTTTCTATCGTCGGCGAAGTATCCATGGGGGAGCCGGCCACGATGGAGCTTCTTCCGGGCGAGGCCGTCGCGATTCCAACGGGAGGCATGCTGCCAGCGGGGTCTGATGCGGTGATCATGTTGGAACAGACCATACAGCCTGATGCGCAGACCTTGTTAGCAGCTAAAATGGTCGCACCGGGAGAAAATGTCGTTTCCGCCGGTGAAGATGTTCGTTCTGGAGCGGTTCTCCTAAAAGAGGGACAAAGAATCGCTCCCCAACATATCGGTGTGCTCGCGGCCTGCGGCTTTGCCCGTGTCCCTGTGCGAAAACGGGTGAAAGTATCAGTCATATCTACGGGCGATGAATTGGTTGATATCCAGGACATCCCCAAGGCGGGACAAATCCGCGACGTCAATTCCTATGCTTTAGCGGCGATGTTAACAGAATTCGGATGCGACGTTACGCCTATGGGGATTGTCAAAGACAGCTATGAACAATTCTTCACCGCTTTAGGACAAGCTGTCGCCACATCGCAACTGGTGATCATCTCTGGGGGAAGCTCCGTCGGAGCCAGAGATTATACGGTCAAGGCGATCGATGCATTAGGTGCCCCGGGGGTTCTGTTTCACGGGATTTCCATCAAACCGGGCAAGCCAACCATCTTCGGCATGGTCGGACAGGTGCCTGTTTTTGGGTTACCCGGACACCCGGTAGCCGCGATGACCGTTTGTGAGCAGTTAGTGAAACTAGCTCTAGGGAAACTTTTCGGGCAAAGAGAAGCCTCGGGAACGGTTCTTCTGACTGCGCAGCTTACGCGCAATGTTGCTTCCGCCCCGGGCAGGGATGATTTCATCAATGTACGCCTGCGTAGGCAGGAAGGCACATATAAGGCCAGTCCTATTCTCGGGAAGTCAGGGTTGATCCATCTCTTGGCCCAGTCCGACGGAATCATGCATGTCCCCGCCGATAAAAGCGGCCTTTACGACGGCGATCCGGTCGAAGTGCTGCTGATCAAGGACACGGAGTAAAGGAGGGTGACTATGATGCGCAATCAAAAAGCGTACTTAGATTGCCTGCAACGGCCACAAGCGCAAATGCTTTGGCGGGAAGCACTGACCCGTTGCGGTTATTTTGCCGATCTACCTTCGGAGACTGTCATCATCAGCGAATCCCTCGGACGGGTTACGGCTTGCTCCGTGTACGCCAAACAATCGGTGCCCCACTATAACGGTTCCGCCATGGACGGCATCGCCGTCTTTGCCCCCGATACCTTTGGCGCTCAGGAGACCGAACCCATCCGGTTACAGCTCTTGTCCCCAGATACCCCCTTTGCTCCCGGTGGTTGTTATGTTGTCGATACGGGGGACCCTTTACCTGCCGGGACAAATGCTGTGATCATGGTGGAAGATGTGCATTTCGTAGATGGGTCCGCAGAGATCATCGCTGCCGCCGCGCCCTGGCAGCACGTGCGGATCATCGGGGAAGACATCGTCGCCAATGAGCTCGTCATCGCCGAACATCAACGGATCGCACCGGTCGATATGGCGGCCCTGTTGGCGGCGGGCTTGGAAGAGGTCGACGTGATTCGAAAACCGAAGGTCGCAATTATCCCGACAGGCGATGAGATTGTGGCCACCCGAGCGCAATTAAGGGCGGGCACGATTTTAGACGTCAATTCACCGATGCTGGCTGCAGCCGTCACTGCTTGGGGCGGCGACCCCCATCGGCATCCGATTGTCCGGGATCGTCGCGAAGCCATCAAGCAAGCCATTTCATCAAGTTTGGAAAGCAACGATATGGTCATCGTCAATGCGGGCACATCGGCAGGAAGAGATGATTTTACATCGGATGTATTAGCCGATTTGGGAGAAGTCCTCGTCCATGGCGTGGCGATCAAGCCGGGTAAACCGGTCATTCTGGCCCTATGCAAAGGCAAGCCGGTCATCGGTTTGCCCGGATATCCCGTATCGGCGATGTTGACAGCAGAACTGTTTGTCCGCGACATCTTATTGGCGAAGCAAAAATTGCCTCCGGCTGAGATGATAGAGATCGAGGCCGCTATGGCCAAACAAGTGGCCTCGACGATGGGCGTCGAGGAATATGTCCGCGTCTCCATCGGCAACGTGCAAGGTAAAACGGTGGCCGCTCCTTTGAGTCGGGGCGCCGGATTGCTTTCTTCGCTGACGAAGGCCCAGGGCATGGTCCGGATCGATTCTATCCAATCCGGCCTGGCGGCGGGGTCGACAGTACCCGTACAGATGCTGCGCAAAAGCCGGCCGGAACAGACCATCCTGGCCGTGGGCAGTCACGATCTGGCCCTCGAATTGTTAGGCATTTTCCTGCGTCGACGGTTGGAGCATGTCAGTCTGACCTGTGCCAATGTAGGCAGTATGGGCGGCATCATGGCGATCCGCAACAATGAAGCCCATATAGCCGGCGTGCATATGCTCGATGAACAGACAGGTCGTTATAACGTGAGTTTTGTGAAAAGGTATTTGCCGAATATGACCGGTTCCTTGGTCCATTTTGCTACCCGTGAGCAAGGATTGATGGTGTTGCCGGGCAACCCGAAAAGAATTCACGATTTGAACGACTTAATGCGGCCGGATATTTCTTATATAAATCGGCAACGTGGATCCGGCACGCGGATGCTGCTCGATTATGAGCTCCGAAAATCGAATATTCCTTTTCATCAAATCACCGGCTACGAAAAAGAAGTAAGTACTCATATGGCCGTCGCCGCATCGGTAGCGTCCGGTACCGCCGACACGGGTTTAGGTGTTCGAGCCTCTGCCCGAGCGCTGGGCCTGGACTTCATCCCCGTGGCAAAGGAACAATATGATCTACTTTTAAACTTCTCACCCGATGATGAACGCTTGCGAGTCATCATCGAGATATTGCAGTCGGAGGAGTTCCGTTGCGAAGTGGAATCGTTGGGTGGTTATGATTTAGGCGATGCCGGAGAGATAGTCTCTCTAGCCGCAGAGGGATAACTCAACGAATCGGTCACCGAATCGATTGATCATGTTAGAATTAGAAACAGATACAAACAAAAAAAGCGGCAGCACAGTGAATCTGGTTTTCACTGTCTGTCGCTTTTGCTTATTAGCAAAAAAGAAGCCGCCCTCTTTAGGCGGTTTCTTCTCATTCAAAGTTATTTTGCCAGCAGTTCATTGACTAAGGCTTTGGCTTTGTCTGTACACTTTTTGCACCCTGTGCTGACCTTGGTCACTTCTTGTACGCTATCAAAAGTCTTAGCGCCGTTTTCAATCGCCTTTTGCAGGTCCCCGTAGGTTACCTTTTTACAAAAACAAACAACTTCTTTAGCGTCCATGATCTTATCCCCCTATGTATTAAGGATATTCAAGCATAATGCTTGGTTACGTTAAATTATACCTCATACTGTCAAGAGTTACATGGCTTAATTTTTATTTGGTGGACAAAGGCGAAAGCTATTAGTGACCTGCCAAGCGGTAACTGAATCGACCGCATCGGCATCAAAATACAGATCGTAAGCGATGTGGTGTTCTCGATCAAGAAAATAATAGTGGCGTTCATAATTTACTTCGTGGCTTTGAGCAGCAGCAGGCGGCAATCTTTTCAGCATGACCCAGTAGAGATCTCGGTCCTCTCCCGGATATTTATTTAACATCTCTGCTACCTGGGAATGGTTAGGGTATAGATTTTCAACAGTATTTCCTTGAGGAAAATTCAATGGTTGTAGGCCTCCTATATTTTTTTCGGCTTTTTTAAACGAGAGAACTGGTACAGGAAGATTGTCCTTTATGACGGACCAATCGCCAGGAAGGGCGAGATCAAAAAAATCCTTAGCATGTATCGCTTGTGGTAGGTTTACTTCAAACACATCAAAGTCGTCAGCCAGCCACCGCCCGTTCGATGATTTAACTAATGAAATAGCTATTTCGACAGGATAAATACCGCCTACCTGTGACGTACGGCTGGTCCCTTTTAGCCGATAGGTTCGATGTTGATCCTTTGGCTTCTCGATTTTTTCGACGTGCAATGTATATAGCCAGGGAGAAGAAACGTCAAATTGCTCCAGTTTGCTTTTTGCCTTTTTTCCGTTTTCGGTTAAATATTTATCGAGGGTAAAGGCAGGGAGATTCGCGTCGGAAGGCCGAACAAGTGCTCCCGTATCCCGAGTTAGGAGGCATGTCACGACTCTAGCTAGCGTGCCTTCAGGGGCTCTCTCATCACTTCGGTTTTGTAAAGAAATCCAATCTCTTAAATTAAACCAAGATGGATCGAGAGTTGCCTGAACTTCTGGGGCTTCTTCTCGGGGTAAATAGCTTTCGAACTGCTCCTCCTTAGAAACGGACGACGCTTGTTGAGAAGCGGGTATGACTGCGGCCGAAGCACAGGTGCTCCCCAAAAGCGATAGTGCTATCGTCGTTACAATCGTTCGTTTAAACATAATGTCCTCCTCTGTCGATCGTTCTTTTAATAACGACGAATAGACACGGATAAAGGTTTCAGCAACAGGATTTTTTTGTTATGAATCAATGCAAGGTATTCTGGTCATCTAAGCTAAAAGGTAAATCTACAAGTCGGACGGTATGTCAAAAGTCCTCGATTGGATTCTATACCTGCACTTATGCATAAGATATCCAAGGTTCACAGTCGTCTATTTTTAATAATTATACTATTTCGCTAATTTGACTTGGGAAAATTTTTTGACAGATTTTGATACTCACGATACTATAGGTCACCAAATTTTCTTGGGAAAGATGGAATATTCAACTGTGAAACATACTTCTGTTTATTGTATACTGTAGGTAAAAATAGTCTCTAAATAATACCAGCCAAGAGCACTCACCAAATTTTCCTGGCCGAGTGCCTTTTCGTTTCCCCTATTGTGACTTCTCTCCCTTTTCTTTCCGCAAAACCGACAATGCAGCCAAACCATAAAACACATAGGAGTGAATCGTATGATTTTTTCAAAGCTCCTCGACAACCCTGCTAGCCGCTGGCTGGCGCGCCAACCCTTCAAAAGAAAATTCACCGCCGTCGCTGCAGTCATCCTTATCCCGGCCACTCTGGCCACCGGCGTTATCTTTTATGAACAAACCCAAAATATCGCCGCCTATCGCAGAGCCGAAGCTGGAGTCCAACAAATCCTGCACTTTCGTGAGCTTTATAACCTCATCCGCGACCGCCGTGGAACTGCTCCCGCTGAACGCCCTGCCTTAGACGAAAAAGTCCGCCAAACGATTCCAACCGTTGACCTTTCACAACCTGAATGGTCCTCCCTAAAAAAAGATATCCAATCTCTTTCCAAAGACGCCGATATCGATACTCATAATGCCATTCTTTCCAGATTCGAACTCATGCGCATGCAAATTGCTGACAAAACTGGCCTTTGGGAATTAGGCTTTACGGATCTGAACTATCTCGTTGACAGTATCGCCCGCACCCTACCGAAAATCTCTGAAGGCGTCCTCCTCGCCCAACAGTACGCCGCTGCCGGAAAAGCCACAGACGCCGCCAATATCGCTAAATCGGCTCACGAGTATCTTGCTATCGCCAAACACGGCTCTGAGATTTCCCACATTACCACTGACTGGGATTCGATCGACTCCTGTCTAACCAGCTACGAGCAAGAAAAGCCTATACCCATCGACAAAGCAATGAAAGCGATTCGTACTTTGGCGACTGCCCAAATGGAAGCTCTCACTCAACGTTTTCAAAACGAAATAACCGCTCTCGAACACAACCGCCTTATCACCCTTGCAGCTCTCTTATCCCTCACCACCATCATCGCCGGCTCATTCCTATCCCTCGCCCAAAACATTCGCCAGAGCACTGAAATCGTTGTCAACGCTATGAACACTGCAGCTTCCGGCGACTTCACCTTCGAAACTCATATTGAAGGTGAAAACGAATTTGCCACTATCAGCAAAGGCTTCTCTACGGCAAACAATGCGCTTCGTGGTGTCTTCACAGATCTCCAAAAACTCACCCATAACATCTTCGATGAAATGATCCACCTTCGCACCGCCGCCGCTGATTCTCAACAAGCCAGCACTTCCGTCAATGCCATGGCTACCGGTGCTAAGTCCGCCGCTGAAATGTCCGTCCAAGAAATGAACGCCATCAAAAATGCCGTCCACGAAATTGCCGAAGCGATTTCCAAAGCCGCTCAGTCCGCCACAGACCTCGCCCAAACCTCACATAACGCCAAACTCTCCGCCCAATCGGGACAATCTGCCATGCTCGACGCTATCTCTCGAACGACCGAACTCGCCGAAATTTCCAAGCAAATCGTCACCGCTGTCCTTCAACTCGTCAAACACTCCGATGAAATTGGCGCCATTGCCAACGAAGTCTCCTATGTGGCATCCCAAACAAACCTGCTCGCCCTGAACGCTGCCATCGAAGCTGCTAGAGCCGGTGAAGCTGGCAAAGGATTCTCCGTCGTCGCCTCTGAGATCCGCAAACTAGCCGATACGACCACAGAGTCGGCGAAACGCATCACCAACCTTGTCGATGCTATTCGCCGAGACGGTGCCACCGGCTCCGATCATGCCGCTACTGGTGCCACCATTGTCTCTCGAGTCACCGACGCTATCCAAACGGCTGATCAATCATTCACCACCGTACTTTCTGCTGTCGACCAAACAGCGACCGAATCCCAATCGATTGCTGCCATTGCCGAACAAATATCTGCCTCTTCGCAAACGGCCGCTGCATCGGCGTCGGATTGCGAAAGCCAAACTTATTACCTGCAAGAAGAAATCAATAGCATCGTCTCGGCTAGCCAAAACGCTGAAGTTATCGCACAAAAACTATTGAAAACGGCAGAGACCGTAGAAAAGAATGCGGAAACGATCCGGGGACAAGTAAGCCGGTTCAAAGTATAGCTGGGATAACTTCCGTATCTCCATAGCCTCTATGATGTTCAAGTCTAAATTTCGACAAATATCTAGCCTCATGACAAATAAGCCGTGGCCTCCGTGTACAACAGAACAAGGAGGTCACGGCTTTCTGGATTGCTATTTGCTTGCTATAGTTCCCCCTTTACGGGTAAAGACTCCGTAGAGGGTACAAAGGGCTGACTTGTTATTTCATCCGTTTTAGGTAGAGCCTGATTCGAATATTTACGAACCAACATGATCTCGACGCGGCGATTCATGGACCGTCCGTCAGCCGTATCGTTGGAAGCTTTGGGATGGTATTCACCGTAGCCGACAGCTGTAAACTGTACCGGATTGAGATCTTTATTTCTAAGTAAGTATTTCATTACATTTAATGCCCGCTCGGTACTCAGCTCCCAGTTTGATGGAAACTCTGCTGTTTTAATCGGCAGATTGTCCGTATGTCCAGCAATCCGAACCTCATTTTGCTTCATTTCCGCTAAGAGCCGTCCTACGATATCTAGATTGGGCATCGATTCCTGGTTCAAGGTTGCTTTACCAGAATCAAAAAGGGCCGCATCACGGAAAGAGATCTGTAATCCTTCTTGCAGTAGATTGGTCTCTATCTGATTTTGCAGACCTTGATCTTGAATATACTTGTCCATATGGCTTTTCGTTTCCTCAAGCTGCCGTGCTTCGCGAACAGCCTCTAAAACGGCCATATCGGTCATCTTATCATTGTCATCTGCAGTCGGCACCGGTGTAGCATTCCTCATGATGCCCATATTTCCAGTGAAAACTGTAACCATCGTCTTGCTCAAAGCTTCAAATTTATTTGGATCCACACGACTTGTAGCAAACATCACGATGAATAAAGCTAACAGCAAAGTCAACATGTCCGCATAGGGTATCAGCCATTTTTCATCCCAATGCTCTTCTAGACGTCGTTTCCTTTTCAATAACGGTCACCCCTTCACCTCGAATAGCCCCAAGCCAATCCCTTTATAATACAAGTATATATATGTAAATATTTCATTAAAATTTCTTTTCGTCAGATTACTCCAGGTTCCCTTCTGTCCAGATTATTTTTAAAAATAAAATCCCCATATTTCGAGCTAAAATATGGGGAGATTGTATTAACCGGTTGCTTTTTCTGTTGTCAAGGTATTGGGCGCCTCACCATTTTTCCTTAAGTATTTCGGTACGCTTTTGTTGATACTCATCTTCATTTAAAAGGCCATCCTTCTTCAAGCTTTCTAATTTTCTTAGTTTTTGATCGAAATCCTCATTATCGGGTAACCTTTTATCTTGTTCAAATTCCACTTCCCAAAAAGCTGTTCCCCGATCACTAAAGGCATTATAGCCATTGATACCGGCTATGAGAACAGCGATCAATGTCCAAAAAACACCGAACGGACCAAAAATGGGTATGACCACAAATAAACCAATTAAGACAAAAATAAAGCCGCCGATAAAACCGATTAATGATTGAGATTTACTCGGTTTGACTCTTCCTCGATGTCTCATTTGTTCATCTCCCTTAGTCCTCCGGATTTACAAGTGCCGAACGATTCATAAGCCAATAAATAACCATCCCGAAAATGGGGAGTACAAAGGATATGCTCGCCCACAAAAATGGCGAGATATGTAAGGCGGAATACCTTAGCTTTTTTGCATCTTTATAGACGACGCTGCATACCGAAATATGAGTAACCAAAAGGAAGGTAAAGAATAGCGGTACAATGATTACCGGTAGAAAAATTAACTCTGACATTTTAGCTCCCCCTTTCGTTTCTTGCTTGGATATACCCAAAGTCATTTCCAAATATCCGGATATATTGTAACATGTTGGATGCTGGTGAGCTATCGGAAATCTAGTGTCGATATATTTCAATATTCCTCCCAAAAATAACGAAAGAACAATAAGAATGAGAAAAAAATCACTGAAAGGTCTTTCATAGAGTCACTGAAAAAGACACAGTACAGATCTTGAAAACCTAAGAATCCTAAAAAACCTAGGTAACCAAGCTTTGATTTATCTTTCATCACTCTATCAACTCCACTGCATCCCCTCTCTTTTTATCATAAAAAGGATGCGAGTGGTTCGTTACACCGTAGCAGTGCCTTCTTTGAGCTTGTCAATCTCCAATAGGCTCTTCAGTGTTGAGTTTGTGAGGGTAGCAATGTGTCCTCCTTGTGAACTTCCCGTGAACACTTTTACACATTTAAATGAATAAAAAACACCCGAAACGCGGTTCAATCCGCTGTTCCGGGTGTTTTTTCATTTTATAAGGTTCCTGTTTTAGTTCAAGGTCTTGTTTACTTTTGGAAGAAACGATCCAGCAGGCCTTTGAAAGCAGCACCGTGACGCGCTTCGTCTTTGCACATTTCGTGGACGGTGTCATGAATGGCGTCGAGACCGAGCTCTTTCGCCCGTTTAGCCAAGGCCAGTTTCCCTTCGCAAGCGCCGTATTCGGCTTCGACACGGAGTTCCAGATTTTTCTTGGTGGAGGGGTAGACAACTTCACCGAGGAGTTCAGCAAACTTAGCGGCGTGTTCCGCTTCTTCAATGGCGATCCGCTTGTAGGCTTCGGCAACTTCCGGGAATCCTTCCCGATCGGCTTGACGGCTCATGGCCAGGTACATACCGACTTCGGTACACTCGCCGATAAAGTTCGCTTTCAGACCTTCAATAACTTGAGCGTCAACACCAGCGGCTACACCGATACGATGTTCATCGGCCCATTTCAGCACACCGGCTACTTTCTCTTCAAACTTGGAAGCAGGAGCTTTACATTGAGGACAAAATTCAGGAGCGCTGTCTCCTTCATGAACATACCCACAGATTACACAGGCAAACTTTTTCATTAAAATGTTCCTCCTCGTTTTTCGCTTTTTTCTTGCTCTACCATGAGTACCAAATCATCCTTTGAGGATAACGGGTCCTTACGTATGGGCACTAAGAAGTGTATTTATGTTGTGTCTTAACTATAACCGAAGAAATGATGATTGTCAATAATAATTATCGTTATTGTAGGGTACGTTTTTTAGTTTTTGTGCTCGTTGCTTTCGTGGGTATAGCCCTCTTGGACATAACCATCCTGACCATAACCATCGCTGTCGTGGGCTCGGTTTAAATCAAACCAGAAGACCACACCGCCCGGTACGTTTTCTACGCCGTACTTGTTATGGTGGAGCCGCTGAATCGCTGAGACGATCGATAAACCGAGTCCAGTTCCCCCCAGGGCTCGGGTTCTCGCCTTGTCGATCTTATAGAAACTGGTCCAAATCTTTTCGAGTTCACTCTCAGGGATCGGTTTGCCCGTGTTGAACACTGACACACGAATTTTCCCGTCGATGGGTACCAATTTCACTTCTAGTTCTTTTGGCGGTTCGATATGACGGAGGGCATTTGTCAGATAGTTAGAAAGCACTTGTTCGGACCGGGTGATATCAGCCTCCACATTGAGCTCTGGCTTAGTCTCAAGTCGCCACTGGATCTGCTGTTCTCGAAAAAGGGGTGCGTATTTCTCCATCATTCTTGCAGCCCAGGTTCCAGCGTCGAAGCGGGTGATGTCAAGGCGCATTTGGCCCGATTCAATCTGCGATAAGTCTAGCAATTCCTTAACGAGTTTGTCCATCTTGTGAGACTCATCCATGATCACATCGCAGTAGAATTGTTTGCTCTCTTCATCTTCAATGACATTCACCTTTAACCCTTCGGCATAACCCTGGATGAGGGCAAGAGGTGTTTTTAATTCGTGAGATACGTTCGATATGAATTCCCGGCGCATCTCATCGATTTTCCGTTCCCGCTCGATATCGCTTTCAAGTTGTTTATTCTTCTCTTGGAGTTCCGAAATGGATGCACTCAATTGATCCGACATAGAATTGATGCTTTGTGCGAGCTGCCCCAGTTCATCATCACCATGAGGGGCTACTTTTTGCTGAAAGTCTAAGCGAGCCATTCCTTTCGCGATCGCGTTCATTTCTAGGAGCGGTTTCGTGATTCGACCGGCAAAGAAATAGAGAAACAGGTTGCCTATGACCAGAGTGACGATCCCTGTATAGACAAAAAAACGATTCGCTACAGCGGCACTTTCTTCAATCGCTGTTAGAGGAGTGCCAAGGAATAAATAGTCACCGTTGGGCAGCTTCTTGATGTAATTTAAGAACTGTACGTTCAACCGGGCATCATATTGTTCTATGATGACTGCCTTTTCGTCATTCAATAAACTTTGATAGGTTTCTACAGCTTGGATTAACAGTTGCAGTCGCTTATCTCGAGGTGGTGACGTCGGCGAATCTCTATTGGATCTCTCAGGCGGTAAATCCATCTCGTTGGGCGGTACCGCTGGGGGGGCATCGGCGAGAGTTTTTATATGTGTAGCCGGTCTGTTCATGGATGTCGGTGGTTCATCATTAAAAGGCTTGGGCATGATTTCTTCCTTGAACGGATTTCCAGGACCGAACTGAGGGAGAGAAATGTATTTTATCGACTGGTTCTCATCGGTAATGATGATTTGAACCCCGTTGGTCCGTTCCAGCCGTTCCAGGTCTGTCCAAGCATCGGTAATACTGTTAGAAACGAGGTTCGCCACTTCATTGCCTATGTCGTAGAGGCTGCTTTTCTTTTGATAGACATAATACTTTCCGAGGCTGGTGGAGACGAGAAACCAGGAAAAGAACACAAAGAAAAGAATCAGCAGACTCATCGAGACAAATAATTTTAGCTTTAATGAATTTTTCATGGGGAGACCTCAAAACGATAGCCTAACCCCCGAACTGTCTGGATATGGCCATTCCCTTCGCCGAGCTTGAGGCGCAGTTTTTTGATGTGCGTATCAACCGTTCGCACATCTCCGAAATAATCGAAATTCCAAACGGCGTTTAGGATTTGTTCCCGGCTTAAGGCTTTACCGGGATGGTCCGCTAGATATACCAAAAGCTCATACTCTTTCTGGGTTAACTCAATCCGCTTCCCTTCTACGGAGACAAAGCGGCCGTCGGTGTCGATGGTCAATATACCATAAGTACGCAGGGCGTTGGGCTCACTTTCGCTCCTCCGGAACAAAGCTTGTACGCGAGCCACTAGAATTCGTGGACTGAAGGGTTTTGTGATATATTCATCAGCACCCAAGTCGAATCCAAATAATTCATCCACTTCTTCTGTTTTTGCCGTCAGCATGATGATGGGAATCTGCGAACGCTTGCGGATTTCTCGGCACACGGTCCATCCGTCATAGCCGGGCATCATGACGTCTAACACGACGAGATCGACCTTCTGTTGGTAAAAGATGTCCAAGGCAGCCTTTCCATCGTCGGCCTCTATTACAAGAAAACCTTCTTTACGCAGAAAGTCTCCTACCAGCTTGCGCATCCGCGGTTCGTCATCAGCGATCAGAATGCTTTTTTGTGTCATAGGTCTGCTCCTCATCGACAAAGTAGATATGAGGAAATGCCCCATAAAGCAAGCCTTATGGGGCATTTCAGTTATAACATTATTTTTCTACATAGGCTCTCGTCGATCCTTTTTTCCACGGAGTCCACAGTTTGCATGCCCCTTTCACTGATTCTATGTAATCCATTGGACCGACCTTATGAGTTTATTGTAGTGAACTTATGTGTCCAGTCTGTGAACTCCCTGTGAAAGTTTGATGATTCTATTCATACCTGAGCGCTTCAATCGGATCGAGAGATGCGGCACGCTTCGCCGGGTAAAGGCCGAAGAAGACACCTACCATGGTTGAAAAACCGAAGGAGATGAGCACGGCCGGCAGGGAAACAGATGTCGTCCATTGACCAAAACGACTGATGAGATAAGAGATACCAATACCGGGATCACACCGATGAGGCCCCCCACACTGGAAAGGGTGGTCGATTCAACGAGAAACTGAAAGAGAATGTGATTTTGTTTCGCTCCCAGCGCTTTACGGATACCGATCTCCCGGGTCCGCTCGGTCACGGAGACGAGCATGATGTTCATGATCCCGATGCCACCGACCAGCAGGGATATGCCGGTGATCCCCGCCAAGAGCATAGTCATCGTCTCTGTCGTTCCTTGGACCGTATTGATGACATCTTGCTGATTGCGGATCGTGAATTTGTCGGCGCTTCCCAATTTACGGGTTAAGATAGTCTCCACTTGAGCCTGGGCCAAATCCATGGCGTTCTCGGACGTGGCCGAGACGACGATTTGTTTGATGTTGTTGCTCCCGGTCAGGCGTCGCTGATTTCCGTTCCGGAATAATCGGACATCGCCGATTTCAAGTTCGCTTCGGTTTCTTTCACTTTTGCCTTCAATACTTCGATCTCTTCCGGCTTCGTACCTTTGCGCACAGTCTCTAGCTCGGCGCGGCTGGACAGTAGTTTTTGCTCACTCGTATCCACATCGACTTGCGCTTTTTCCAAGTTATCTTTCGTCTCAGCTCCGCTCTCATAAAGGGCCTCGATCCGTTTTAGGCTGGCCAGGTTCCGTTGATAGCTGATTTCGTCTTGCCGAACCGTCGCTTCCGCTTTGGTGACATCCTCCGGCTCCGGTCCGTCTAAGGCTTTTTTCAAATCATAGCGAGCTTGAGCAAAGCTGGCCTCCCGGGAGGCTAACTGCGCTTGCGATGACGAGTTGTCCATCGTCAGAATGGTCTGATTCGCTTGGACGAGGTCCGTCTCCTTGACGAGCACTTGCAATATGGTTCCGTCGGCTTTGGCTTTGATCTCCTGGGTTCGGATCGGTTTGAGTGTGCCTAATGCCGAGATCTTTTCCGACACATTTCCACGTTTCACGACGTAATTGCGGTATGTAACAGTCGACGCTTCATTCACCTGATGGTGCTGCCAATAATAGTACCCGGCTCCGGTCCCGAGGAGCAGCACGGCCGTTGTAACTACGACAATTTTCTTTTCTAAGAACCATTTGCCGAATCGCTTCGACGGTTTTTCCGGCTCTGGTATTCCCAATGTTGACATGGTAGAATCCCTCCGTTCTTAACCCGTTCCTCTTTCTTTCTTTGAAACAGGTCTTTCTGATTTGTCGTGCAGAATTGTGATTATGATTAGATTTGAGTTTAATTATAGAGGAAGTTTGTGTTCGTTCTGTGAACTTTTAGGTACTATTTGTTCTCTCTTGATTGGCCAAGGCTGAACGACAAAAACAAAAAGACTGCCCACTTTTCTGGTAAATCCAAAAACAGAGTAGGCGGTCTTTTTGTCTTTAAAATAGTGCATCAATAATTTCCCACCTCAGTAGGATTGACTTCGTACCAGTCTTCACAATATAATTAGTTTACCTAACAAATTAAATTCCTTGTGCCGAAAGTCTAATGAACAAAATAACTGAGGTGATCATCATGACTACCGAAACTGAAACAGCTCAACGGCTTTTACAAGCCTTTATGCAGTTTAAACGGGTCGAGTGGCATCGACGTAGCGTATTAGGGTACAAACCTAGCGAGATGAAGCTCTTGTTTTGTATTCTCCGGGGGGAAAAAACTGGTTCACCCGCCTTGAAAGTGTCGGAAATCAGTCAGTTGCTGCAGGTTACCCCTCCGACAGTGACACAACTGATTAAAGAATTGGAAGCAAGCGGACTGGTGGAACGGTCCATGGACCCTTCTGATCGCCGGTCCGTCCGGATCCGGTTGACCCAAAAAGGATCTACTGTTACGAAGCAAGCCCGTAATGAGTTCGTGAACTCTTTTCATGGACTCGTGGAATATTTGGGCGAAGCGGAAAGCCGCCAACTGGCCGACTTGCTGACCCAAGCTTTCCGTTACTTTACGACGAAAGAGGCCACCGAAAACCGGCCCTCTGTACAGGGAGAGGATGAACGATGTTAAAACTATCCCGTTTCCTTAAACCGTACCGCCTGTATATCACTTTCGTACTATCCCTGCTCTTTTTGCAGTCCCTTTCCGAACTCTACCTGCCCACCTTGATGGCCGATATTGTAAACTTGGGCATCGTGACAGGGGATGACGGATACATCCTGCGAATCGGCGGTTTCATGCTGTTGGTCGCGGCAGGAGGAACCTTTTGTTCTATCATCGCGAGCTATCTCTCTTCGAAAACCGCCTCCGGTTTCAGCCAGCTTCTCCGGAGCGCTCTTTTCAGCCATGTAGAAAACTTCTCCCTCCACGATTTCAACCGTTTCGGAACTTCCTCTTTGATCACCCGGACAACAAACGATATCAACCAATTGCAGCAGGTACTCACCATGATGCTGCGTATGATGATCAGCGCACCGTTGATGTGTATCGGCGGCATCATTATGGCGGTATACCGGGATGCCCATTTATCCTTGGTTCTGGCAGCGGTCATCCCCATCCTAACGGGAGCTATCTGGGTGGTGGCACGGAAGGGTGTTCCCCTGTTTAAAGCCATTCAGGTGAAGTTAGATAAATTGAACCTGGTCCTTCGGGAAAGTCTCATGGGGATTCGTGTCGTTCGTTCCTTCAACCGTGTCGAACACCAAAAAGAGCGCTTTTCCCAGGCGAATCTGGAACTGACCGATACGTCGACCAAAGTGAACCGGGTGATGGCTGCCTTAATGCCGATCATGATGCTCGTGATGAACTTATCGATGATCGCCATCGTTTGGTTTGGGGGCTTGCGCATCGACAGCGGAAACTTGCAGGTAGGCGATCTGATGGCCTTTATCCAGTACGCCATGCAGATTATGTTCTCGCTGATCATGCTCTCCTTTATGTTTGTGATGGTCCCCCGGGCCTCTGTGTCGGCTGCCCGGATTCAGGAAGTACTCGATACGCTCCCAACGATTACCGACCCCTCCCCGTCGATTGCCGCCCAAGCAGTCTCTACGAAGGATAACCAAGGGATCTTGGAATTTCAACATGTGACCTTTGCTTATCCGGGAGCGGAGCAACCGGTCCTTTCGGATGTTTCCTTTCAAGCAAAACGGGGTGAGATTACAGCCATCATCGGCGGTACTGGTTCTGGGAAAACCACACTGCTCAACTTGATTCCCCGCTTCTATGACGTAAAACGAGGCGCGATTCTCATCGACGGTGTCGATGTGCGTCAAACGAACCAAATTGAACTTCGCCAAAAAATCGGTTATGTTTCGCAAAAGGCACTTCTTTTTTCCGGCACCATTGCGGAAAACATCCGTTATGGAAACAACGAGGCTTCTGATGAAGCCATCGGTCGTGCTGCCCAAACGGCCCAGGCGACCGAGTTTATTGCCGGCATGAGCGACGGCATGAATTCATTTATCGACCAAGGCGGTGCCAATCTGTCAGGCGGACAAAAACAGCGCCTTTCCATCGCTCGCGCCTTGGCGAGAAAAGCCGAGATTTACCTCTTTGACGATAGCTTTTCTGCCTTGGATTTTAAAACCGATGCTCAGTTGCGAGCTGCTCTGAAATCTGAAACAGCAGATGCTACCGTACTTCTGGTGGCGCAGCGGGTCTCCACCGTGATGGACGCCAACCGCATTGTTGTTTTGGATGAGGGCCGCATTGCCGGGATCGGTACGCACCGAGAATTGATGAAATCCTGCACGGTATACCAAGAAATCGTCGCATCACAGCTTTCCGAGGAGGAAGTCGCATGAGTGAAGAACGTAAAATGGGGGCTTCAAAGCCTCGGGGAGGGAGCAATCCACGCCCTCGTATCGGTCCCAGACCCGGTCCGGGAGCCGGTCCCGGCTCGGGTCCTCCCATGGGGATGCCCGTGCAAAAAGCGAAAGACTTTAAAGGAACCTTGCGCCGCTTAGCGGCCTATTTGCTTCCCCATCGAACTCCCTTGATCGCCGTACTGGTTACAGCGATCCTGAGCACTCTTTTTACCATCGTCAGTCCCAAAATCTTGGGCACTGCAACAACCAAGCTTTTTGAAGGACTGATGCTGAAGCTTCGCGGTATGCCCGGTGCTGGGATTGACTTCACCTATATCTCCCAAATCTTGCTCCTCCTGGCCGGGCTCTACGGACTGAGTGCCCTTTTCGGCTATTTGCAGCAATATATCATGGCCGGTGTGGCTCAAAAGACAGTCTACGCGCTGCGGCAGGATGTGAACGAGAAACTGTCCCGTCTTCCCCTGCAGTATTTCGATAGCAACGCCCACGGCGAAACCTTGAGCCGAGCCGTCAATGACGTAGACAACATCAGCAACACTTTGAGCCAAAGCCTGACCCAGCTGATCACATCGGTAGTGACCATTCTCGGGATCATTATCATGATGCTGACGATCAGCCCGCTCATGACGTTGATTCTCCTGTTAACCTTACCGCTCAGCGTCTTCGTGGTCAAAGGCATCGCCACCCGTTCTCAATCCCATTTTATAAACCAGCAAAAAACACTGGGGGAACTGAACGGTCACATCGAAGAAATGTACACCGGTCACCCCATCGTCAAAGCCTTTGGGCAGGAACCACAGGCGATCGAGAATTTTAACGAAATCAACGAAAGACTCTTCGACGCGGGATGGCGTGCCCAGTTTATCTCCGGCATCATCATGCCGCTGATGATGTTTATCAACAACATCGGTTATGTCCTTGTCTGTGTCGTCGGCGGTATCCTCGTTACCCGCGGCTCGATTCAAATTGGCGACGTGCAAGCCTTTATTCAATACGCCCGCCAGTTTTCACAACCGATCACCCAAACCGCCAATATTGCCAATGTGATCCAGTCTACCATTGCGTCGGCCGAACGAGTCTTCGAACTGCTTGATGAGACGGAAGAGGTTCCCGACGCAGCCGAAGCAGAAATTATCACCCAGCCAGAAGGTAAGGTTAGCTTTGAAAAGGTCAACTTCAGCTATAAAAAAGACCAACCGCTCATTGAAGACATGGATATCGACGTCCAACCGGGCCAAACGGTCGCTATCGTCGGACCCACCGGCGCCGGTAAAACGACACTGATCAACCTGTTGATGCGCTTTTATGAAGTCGATGACGGCCAGATCACCGTGGATGGGGTCGATATCCGCCGTCTCGATCGGGGAAACCTGCGCAGTCTCTTCGGCATGGTCCTTCAGGACACCTGGCTCTTCAATGGAACCATACGGGAGAACATCGCCTATGGACGGGAAGGAGCCACGGAGGAAGAGATCGTTCAAGCGGCTCAAGCGGCGAACGCCGATCACTTCATCCGTACCTTGCCGGAGGGATATGACACGCTCTTGAATGAAGAAGCCTCGAACATCTCCCAAGGCCAGAAACAGTTGCTGACGATCGCCCGGGCTCTGCTGGCCGATCCGGCCATCCTCATTCTTGACGAAGCCACCAGCAGTGTCGATACGCGCACAGAGGTACTGATTCAAAAAGCGATGGGACGGCTGATGAAAGGACGGACCAGTTTCGTCATCGCCCACCGCTTGTCGACCATTCGGGACGCCGACTTAATTCTTGTCATGAATCAGGGCCGTGTGATCGAGAAAGGCAACCATGGGCAGTTGCTCGCCAAAGGCGGTTTCTATGCCGACCTTTACAACAGCCAGTTTGCAAGTCGAGGTGCCCAACAAAAGGCGGGGTAAATTCGTTTATAGGGCGGATTTTCCCTTGCTGGGTTATTACTGAATTGAGACGAAAGGCCTGTGAATTTTAATAATATAGCCCCTTATAATGAAAAACCCCGCAAGTTTAGTTGCGGGGTTTTTTCCAGTGGCATTGGGGATATTGACGATAAAACTGAAAAACGTCTCCTTACTTACTAGGAACTACGGGTGAACTTTTACATTGATGAAGTCAAATATTTCTCTATCCCAACAATAATCCCATCGGCCACCTTCTGCTGGTAGGCAGGAGATCGAAGCAATTTTTCTTCGGCGGGATTGCTGATAAATGCCGTTTCTACTAAGACTGACGGTAAGTCGTCCCTGCAAAGCACCCACAAGTTTCCGCGCTTCACCCCCCTGTCGGTAAGCTGGGTTCGATCTATGACAGTCGACTGAATCGTCTGCGCCAGGGAGCGAAAGGTATCATAGCGGTAAAAAGTTTCGGTGCCTTTTGCTACGGCATTATCAGAGGAGTTGGCGTGAATGCTCACAAATATGTCGGGCTGATAAGTTTGACTCGCGTCGACGCGCTCTTGAAGTCCTACAAAATTATCGGAAGAACGGGTCATGACCACGTTGATATGGTCTGCCGACAGCCGGTTTTGTACCATTTTAGCGATGGCTAATACCACATCTTTCTCATTAACACCACTATGACCGATAGCGCCTGTATCATAACCGCCATGTCCCGCATCGATCATCACCTTATAGGGAGTGTTTCTGCTCTTCCCTACGATAACTTGATAATCTTGGGCGTCAAAAAATACGGGACAGTTGAGCATTTCCGCTACGACTCGAAGCGGCACCATGGTCCGGTTATTGACGATCCTGGCGGGAACATCAATTTGTTTTGCCGTACCATTGAGCAAAACTTCTTTACTGCCGATTTTGACTTCAATATGTACATTGTCCTTTGTGATTATCGCTGATTGCTTCTTTGAAGACCAGTCCACCGTAGCACCGAGATTTTCCGATATGATCCGCAAAGGGACTAAGGTACGTCCAGAGACGATCATCGGGGGGACATCCGGTTGAAGCACCTTCCCTGCCAAGACGATATCTAGGGATTTCGCCTGACAAGGAGTAACGAAAAGACCCAGCAGAAGGATTGTGAGTACCCACTTTTTCAATTCTTTCACCATACCTAACATCTCGTAAACAAGGTCAGTTTTGCTCGTTTTTCGTATTTTATGTACTATTTATTATAGATCATAAGTTAAGCGTCAGTATGATTGTCAGAATATACAGAAGCTTGCTCAAATCCCTCAGTTTTGTAATTGCGATAGAAAAAAGCTCAGAGGTAAACCCCTGAGCGTAAGAAAGAGTCACTATTCCCACCACCAAAAGGTGGCCCCGTAGTTATATTCGATTCGGTTGTCAAGATGAACAAAGTCATCGTGGATGATGATTCCACTAAAACCACAGGTTTTGGCGAGTGTGCTGACTTTGGATGCGCTTTGACCGACGACGGCAACATCGGCTGCGATCCCATACTGGTGCTGGCTTTGGTCAGCAGATCCGCTCACAGCCGTATTGTGGCTGACACTGCGATATCCGGAGTTGATAATTACTGGCTGATCGCCCGCTTTTTTGCGCAAGGCTTCTAACTTCCACATCATACGACGAACATTCTCTTTCACTGTAGCGGCATCGACCATACCGCCGGAGAACTGGCTGCCGTCTTGGGAGTAGAACTCATTCCAGTCAAAATGCTTCGTGGAATGATCACTGTCTTCCAGATTGTTCAGAGCCTGTTCTGTCTGCGGTCCGACGACGCCGTCCGCCGTCAATCCGTAAGCCCGTTGAAAGCGCACAACTGCCGCTTTCGTCTGTTCCCCGAATACACCGTCGGCATCGACATAGCTGTTAGAAGGCCAGTCTGCCGCAAATCCCGCCACCCGGATTTGTAATTCTTTCACATCACTACCCTGGTCGCCTACTTGTAACGTCCTCGACCAGGAATAGGCAGCTTGTGCTTGCCCGGGAAGGATGACGGCTGAAAACAGAGCCAAGGAGAAGAACATACACAAAAACAATCCGAAGCGCATGAAATTCGACTTCTTTGTGAAATGATTCAAACTTGGTTGCAGCCTCCTTTCGGGAATCTCAACTTAATTATATAAAATATTAACCTGTTATTGTTGGATCAAATAAAGGAAGTCCCAGATCACCGGTTTACGGACATAAATAAACAACTCTCCCTGCGAGGGCTCTCATCCAATGAGTTTCGGTTGCTCTTTTACCTAATGGGACATGTCACCAAGTTTAGGGGATGTCCACAATCAATTTTGGCAGAATAGCACGATGACAGGGAGTTCAGATTAAAGATAAGGCCTAACGATGGATGGCTTTCGTTGGAAAGGGGACGACCATGGCTAAGGTACTTTATATCACCGCGAATCCAAAAGCCGAAAAGGAATCGCTGAGTCTTACCGTCGGCCGCACTTTTTTAGATACCTATCGTCAAAAAGCCCCGCAAGATCAAATCGTCGAAATAGACCTCTACCAAACAGACCTCCCTATGATCGATCCGGACGTTTTCAGCGCCTGGGGAAAACTGCAGAAAGGCGAAGACTTCGATCGACTTTCCGCTGAGGAGAAACGCAAAGTATCCCGTATGAACGAACTGGCTGACCAATTCATCGCCGCCGACAAATGCATCTTTGTAACTCCTCTATGGAACCTCAGTATACCGCCGAGAATGAAAGCCTACATCGATTCGATCTGTATCGCCGGAAAAACCTTTAAATACACCGAACAAGGGCCTGTCGGCTTGTTGCAAGGAAAAAAGGCGGTTCACATCCAAGCTCGCGGCGGCGTATACAGTGAGGGACCGGCAAAGGACTTTGAGTTTGGCGATCGGTATCTCCGAGCCATCTTGACATTCCTCGGAGTTGACGTTTCAAATTCAGTGATTATCGAAGGAGCCGATTATTTCGTCGATCAGAGACAGCAAATACTGGATAAAGCCCTAGAAAAGGCGATGGTAGCTTCCGGGCTTTTTGCCCAAGGCTAGTGAGGATAGGATCGATTAAAAAGTGACAGGCCTGTTTCCACCATGGAACAGACCTGTCACTTTTTCTATAAAGTCATAAAGCTACCTGGGTTTTAGGTAATCCTAGCGGTTTTCCCTACATGGTATATAACCGACAAACTTCAAAAAACTATACTTGAAAGTGGTCTACCCTGTTCTGTAATCGTTCCGCCATGCGGTTTAAGTGAGTAGCCGAAGCGGAAATTTCTTGGATCGCTGCACTCTGTTCGTCGACAGCTGCTGCCACCGCTTGGGAACGACCCGCCGTATCTTTGCTGATAGAAAAAACTTTCCCCATGGAAGTCACGATATGCTGACTGCCCTCAGCCATCTCTTGGACTGCAGAAAAGACTTCCTGCAGTTGCGGCGTTACCTTTCCGATCAATTCAGCGATAATCATAAAACCTTGGCCTGACCGATTGACGATTTCCGTTCCTTCCTGGACTTCACGAGTTCCTTCACTCATGACCTGAACAGCCAGGACCGTTTCGCGTTGGATTTCCCCGATGAGAGTCGCGATTTTCTTGGTGGCCAATTGAGACTCTTCAGCGAGTTTTCTGACCTCTTCTGCTACGACAGCAAAACCACGTCCATGATCTCCCGCATGGGCCGCTTCTATGGCCGCGTTCAACGCTAATAGATTCGTTTGCTCAGCGATGCCCGATATCAAATCTACGATTTGGCCAATCTCTTTTGAACGCTGACCTAAGTGACTGACCACCTGAGCCGAATGGGTCACTGTTTTTTCGAGGCTGCCAATCTGGGAAATTGCCGCGTGGACTGCTTTCCCACCCTCTTGGGCCAGATTGGCCATTTGATTGGACAAAATAGATACTTCGCCAACATGGTTCGCGATTTGTTGAACACCATCGGAAATGTGATCGACGACAGTGGATGCGTCGTTGACAGAGCGAAGTTGATCTTCGGCTCCTTGAGAAACAGTAACCATGGATTCGGATACTTGTTTCGAAGCTCTCGCCGATTGATCGGCCGCCATCGACAGTTGAAGTGACGATTCGTTTAACCGCGTAGAGGAAGATTTTATATCATTGATCACGTTCTTGAGGGCATTTTGCATCTCATTAAACGCTCGGGAGAGATCGGCAAATTCGTCTTGACCGATGATGTCCATTGGATGGCGTAAGTCTCCCCCCGCCAATCGTTGTGCGCCCGAAACCATTCGCGTGATCGGTTTATGAATCATCCGGGTAAATATAAATGCAAGGACGACGCCGAGGACCGTCGTCAAAGCCGTACTGAGAAAGGCTAGGGTCACATAGAAGGTCACTTTTTCTTGTGTCGATGAGATGTTTGCTTCAGCGATCTGCTCATTTTCAGCAGAGTAAGTTTCCAGTGTTTTCGTGATATGTTCTGTGAGTGGGATCATTTTTTTGGCGATAGCAAAAGTATCCTCTTTGAGTTTTTTTGCTTGTTCGATGTCCCCCTTTTGTAATTGTTCTTGTTGGGCGCGGACGACAGGAAAAAGCTCTACAAGAAGTAAAGAACGATACTGATTCGTAACCTTAATCAATTTCTCTACATCTTCCTTTTTGTCCGGCGGACTTATTTCCAATAGCTGTTTTTGCTTTTCTAAACTTCCGAAGATATGTTCTTCTGCTTGCTGGCAAAACTTTTCATCTCCATAAGAGATAAATCCCCGGACAGCCAGTACAGCACTAAGATAATCGTTTAGGATATGAGATTGAAGATCTTTATTTCGGTTCGCCCAAAAGATCGCCTCGGTATTCCCCTGTATCGATCGCAGCGATAAAAAGGAGTTTCCACCAAGAAAAATAACCATCAAAAGAATCACGAAAAACCCAAGGCTGATTTTCATCCCTACAGTGATGCGCATCGCCTACGTCCTCCCTAATCGCCCTTTTATATACGGTGGCTATTTGCGCTTTATCACTACATCGCTTTCCCATGTTCTTTCGCTCCTTTCTTTCTTCGTAAAAAAAAGACCGCCTTGTCCCTGCGTTTCGGAAAAACCGGTGAAGTCCCGGTTTCCGTCAGGAAGAAGTCGGCCTCTGGCGATCCAGTCAGCACACTATACCGATGTATTTACTATGTTTAGTATAGAGAGGACCAGGCAAACCGTCAATCAGTTACCAGTAAATTTTTATCATTAAGCCATTGACACCGCCTGTTAGCGGCTGAGTTGATTGACACATTTCCCAAGCAAATCGGTCATTCTAAAAAAGCAACATCAAGCGTACGCAAGCAGATTGGCCCTACGCTTGATCCTACTATGTTAATCCTACTATTTTGCTTTTTTCGCCCATCTTAGTGATGTAATAAGCTTTTCGATTCGCCTGTTCGCGAGTTACCTGGAGAAAATTATACCGCCTCGCCGACAGGGAACATGGACTCCCCTTGCACGGCCTTGCGGGTTAGTTCAACGGCTGTCTCCAACTGACCGGAACTATCAAAGGTTCTATACGCTTTGATCTGAAGGGCGACACGATCTTTGGGGTGCAAGCCGATTCCCTGGCTTTTCGGCACATGAGCGGTGATGCGGATGAGATCGGCCAATTCCAAATCGACTTTGAAAAATTCGCCAAGAAAAGTTGTCTGCAGCACCATGGCCTGGATATCTTCTTGGGCTGACCAAGGGACTAGGCTTACATCTTCCGGTCGGATCACGACGATCACCTTGCGTCCTTCTTGATGTTTTATCGGAAATTTTAATACACCCAGATCGGTAAATCCATTTTTAACGCCTGTCTGGTAACGATTGATCTCCCCGACGAACCCGGCTACGAAGGGGGTTTGCGGGCTGTTGTAGACTTCTTGCGGAGTTCCCAACTGCTCGACTTGTCCTTGTTTAAACACGACGATCCGGTCGGCAATCTCCAGGGCCTCTTGTTGATCATGGGTGACGAAGATGCTCGTAATGCCCATTTCTTTTTGGAGGTTTCGGACCCATGCCCGCAATTCCTTCCGCAGTTGCGCATCGATGGCAGCGAAAGGCTCGTCAAGAAGAAGCAAGCGCGGTTCTGTTGCCAAAGCCCTCGCTAGAGCAACCCGCTGGCGCTGACCGCCCGAAAGCTGATCGGGCAGCCGCTGTTCCAATCCCTTCAGATCGACACGGCGCAGCAATTCTGTTACCCGTTCCCGGATATAGGCAGAGTTTCTTCTTTGTACCCGCAACCCAAAGGCGATGTTTTCGAAGACATTCATGTGTTTAAATAAGGCGTAGTTTTGGAAGACGAAACCAATCTGGCGCTCTTGGGGCGGCAAGTGATCGACCCGACGGCCGGAAAGGTAAATCTCTCCGCTGGAAGGGGTCTCTAAGCCGGCGATCATCCGTAACATCGTTGTTTTTCCGCCGCCGCTAGGCCCTAAAAAGGCGGTCATTTCCCCTTCGAGCAACTCAAAACTCACATCCTGCACAGCCCGATGACCGTCTGCAAAGACTTTGCTTAGCTTGCGCACCTCGATACTCATGCACGTTTCCCCTCCCCATATTTTTTGAGCGTTTCCATGAGCACGAGAATGATGACGGAGATCGTGCATAAGAGAATCGAAACCGAATAAGCCCCGGCCGAATTAAAGTCAGCCGCCGCTTGATACACATAGAGCGTCGCCGACTGAGTTTGTTTGATCAGGTTGCCTGAAACAACGAGCACTGCACCGAATTCACCGAGAGACCGGGCCACAGTCAATACGATCCCATAGAGGATACCGCCGCGAATCGACGGAAGGGTCACGTGCCAGAAGGTCGTCCAGTTCCCAGCCCCTAGCATATGAGCCGCCTGCTCTTGCCACGTTCCAGCTTCCTGAAGCACCGGCACCAGTTCTCGGACCATGAATGGGAACGTCACAAACAAAGTCGCCAAGATCATCCCCGGTAAAGCGAAGATGATCTTAAACCCCATCTGACCGGTAAAGGCGCCGATCAAGCTGTTCGGTCCGTACAGTAAAACGAGCATAAATCCAGCGATGACCGGCGAAACGGCAAAGGGAAGATCGACGATTGTGTTGAGAATCGTCACTCCGGGGAAAGGATGCCGAACGATCAGCAGCGCCGTCAAGATCCCGAAAAGCGTGTTAAGAACCACGACGATCACGGTAATTAAAAGGGTAAGTTTCAACGCAAAAATCGCTTCCGGCCGTACCAGTTCCCTCCAAAGGGCCGATGCTCCTTCCCCGTAGGCGCTCCAAATAAGCGCACCGATCGGTCCAAACAGCATGAGCAGAAACCAGAGGTAGGTAAAGCTAGATAGCCCAATTCTCAAATTCACTGTTTTTCTCCTTTCTGCCCATGCCGGCTTTCGCCAACAGTCGCTGCCACCAGCCATAGCGTTGGCGATTCAGGAGATAGTTCTGATAGAACAAGAGCAGAAACGAAAAGATGAGCAAAATCAACGATACGGTACCTGCGTTGTTCAAGCTCCCGCTTTCGATCTCTCCATAGATGAAGACAGCAGCCGTCTGCGTCTTAAAGGGAATGTTGCCGGCGACCATCACGACAGAACCGAACTCGGCGAGCGCTCGAGAGAAGGTCAGCGTAAACCCGGACAGAATGCCTGGTAGGATTGTGGGCAGGACCACACGAAAAAAAATCTGCCAGCGGCCCGCACCCAGGATCTTCGCCGCCTCGATCATTTCGACACCCATGTCCTCCAAAATCGGTTGTACCGATCGAATGACAAAGGGGAATGTCACAAAGATCATCGCCAGAACAATACCTGGAGGTGCATAGACGACTTCGATCCCTTTCGCTTGTAAAGCTCCCCCTAAGATACTTTTGGGACCGAACATCACCAACAGCATTAAACCACTGACAGCTGTAGGGATGGCGAAGGGAAGATCGACCATGGCATTGAGAATCTTCTTCCCCGGCAATGGGTAGCGAACGAGTACATAGGCTGAAATGGTCCCGGCAACGGTATTGATGACGGCCGTAAGCAGCGCTAGCGTTATCGTTAATTTCATTGAAAATAAAGCGGAGGGGTTGAGCAGTGCCCGTTGGAAACCGCTCCACCCCTGCCCGAAGGTACTATGAACGAGTTGCCCAATGGGCAGCAGGATCAACAACAATACATAGCCGATGACCACGCTGCCCATGACCATTTTCGAAAGATCGTAACGTCGCCGGAACAGTGGCTGTTCTCTCATCGATGTCCCTCCCAAGTAAAAACCCACCGTTCCGCAACCATTTGATTACTGCGAAACTACTTTTACTGACGTTGCTCGGCCACTTCCGTCCAAACACCATTCGGTCCGTAGAGCGTTTCGAGTACTTTCGGCCAGCCGCCCAAATAATCGATGGTGAATAGTTGAGATGGTTGTGGGAATTTGGCTTTGTTAGCTTCGGCCACTTCCGGGTCAACAGAACGGAAACCGTATTTCGCGAAAGCTTCCTGCGCTTCTTTGGACCAGAGGAAATCGACGAATGCTTCCACCACTTCCCGGTTGCCGTGTTTATCGACGTTCTTGTCGATAAGAGCGACGGGGTTTTCGATTAGGATCGTCGCGTTAGGGTAGATGATATCGTAGATCGGCGATTCCATATTGCGCAAAAGCAGTTCGTTCTCATAGGTAACGACCACATCACCTAACCCTTTTTCGAAGGTCGTCATAGATTCGCGGCCGCTCTTATCCATGACTTTGACGTTCTTTTGAATATTCGCCAGCAATTCTTTAGCTGATTGCTTATCAGGGGTACCGCTCTTGCCTTCAGACTTTTTGAGACCTGCTCCGTAGATCGCGTTCACGTCCCACATGGCACCGCCGGAAGTACGAGGACTCGGATAGAGCACAGCTACACCCGGCTTAGCTAAGTCTTCCCAGTCTTTAATTCCTTTGGGATTCCCCTTTTTCACACCGAAGGCTACGACGGAACGAGTGATCATCCCTTTTTGTTGTTTCGCCTTCCAATCGTGGGTGATGAGGCCCGCTTTGGTGACCACATCGATATCCCCCTCCAGCGATAAAGCGGCCACATCCGCCTCTAGGCCTGAGGCGATCGCTTTCGCTTGGGCTCCAGAGCCCACATAAGACTCGGAAAATTTCACATCCTGTCCGGTTTTCTCTTTCCATTTCTTCTGGAAAGCTGGAATGATCTCTTTTTGGTAGGCTTCCTTCGGAACGGTGTAGGCAGCTAAGACAATCTCGGCAGTCTTTCCATCTCCAGAGGTTGCCGAAGTATTTGCGGCACCTGTTTTATCGCCGCCACCGCAACCGGTCAGCACCACACTCATCACCAAGCCACCGATCGCTATCAAGGCGGCCGATTTGGATAACCACCCTTTACGGACCTCTTTCATCTTCCTACGCCTCCCCATTCGTTCTTTTGTTTTTGCGCCAATGCGCCGTTGATGCTCTATTTAAATAGGCGGTAATGGGCGATCGACGAGTGATTGACTACTGATTGACGACAATACTACGCTTCAATTTTTTTCGTAGCACTAAGGGCTTCGCCGCACCGGCCGGGCTTTTCTCTTTCTCCTGATGGTCATCGGTGGATTGTTCGCCGGCGAGTCCGGTGATGATCCCTCCACCACATACCTCATATCCATCCATCAACACAAACCGTCCCGTTTCGGGAACGCCGGTAAAGGGGTCAAAGGCCAGTGGCTGCTTTGCCTCCAAGGTGACTTCACCGACGAAGTTGGCCGGAACGCCCCCTTCAACAGATATGACCGACAAATCACCGGAGTCATAGACACGATGGATGGTCTTTACCTCGCAACTGGTTTCTTGCGTCGTAATTTTAATCGTGTAGCGTCGATCCATGACCAAGGGGTTGCGGCCCAGCCAGTAGACGTTGGCGGTAAGATGAGTACCCACCAGCGGCGGCGCATCGCTATTGGTGATCAAGGTTCCCCGTTCTAAAAAGAGCGGATCTTCAAGGGTGACACCGACGGACAAACCCTGCACCAGTTCGATCGGAGGTTCCGAAAGGTTCCATGATTCCAGTGTCTTGATGCGAGTTCGGGTGCCTTGGGGCCAGCAGACTATTTCGTCGCCAGCTTTCAGCGTTCCGCTCTCCAGGCGGCCGGCGATGATCCGCCGGTGATCGAATTTGTATACATCCTGCACAGGCAGGCGAACGGGCGCATCGTGACTGCTGTGTTCGATCGTTAACGCATCCATCGTATCGATGATCGTCAGACCGGCGTACCATGTCAGATTTGATGAGCGGTGAACGATGTTTTCTCCGAATTTGGCAGCGATGGGGATATAGGACCGGGCCACCAGACCGGCGTTGGCGAGGGCAGCTTGGCAGTCTGTGACAATTTGGTCGAAGGACTCTTGATCGTAGTCGAGAAGATCCATTTTATTGATGACCACATGGACTTGACGAACGCCCAGCAGTTTGAGAATCGAGGCATGCCTCCGGGTTTGCTCCCGTACGCCTTCCTGTGCGTCGATAAGGAGGAAGGCGGCGTCGGCGTCGGAAGCACCGCTGATCATGTTTTTCAAAAACTCTTTGTGGCCCGGCGCATCGATGATGACATAGTCTCGCTTTTCGCTGTGAAACTGGATTCGAGTCGTATCGATAGTGATGCCTTGTGATTGCTCTTCTTCGAGGGCATCTAACAAAAAGGCGTATTCCATTTCCTTGCCTTGTTCTGTGCAGCGGCGTTGAACGGCAGAGATCCGATCTTGCGGTACACTGGCTGTATCGGCCAGCAAACGGCCGATGAGTGTTGACTTCCCATGGTCCACATGGCCGACGATGACGATTTTTAATGTTTCTTGGCTCCGGCTCATCTTACATGTACCCCCTGACCCGCAGTTTTTGCATCGCATAGGCGTCAACCTGGTCTTGGGCACGTCCGCTGCGTTCCGTCTCGCAGGTGTTTTTCAGTTCTTCGATGATCTCTTCTACGCTTTTCGCCTCCGAGGTGATCGGAGCGGTGCAAGGTGCACAACCCAGACTGCGATAACGCTTCCCGTTTTTCGAGAAATAGAGGTCGATGACAGGGATGTTTTCGTGAAGTATGTATTGCCAGACGTTCAGCTCCGTCCAGTGCAGCAACGGATGAACACGGACATGGGTGCCGGCGGGGAACTCGGTCTGGAACTGGTTCCATAATTCTGGCGGCTGCTCTTTAAAGTTCCACTCAAACTCTTTGTTGCGGGGGCTAAAGTAGCGCTCTTTACCGCGGGATCCTTCTTCGTCGCGGCGAATTCCCATGAGCAGACCTTGAAACTCGTGCTTAGCCATGATCTGCTGCAATCCTTCTGTTTTCAGGGCGGTGCAGCAATCTAAGCGCCCCCGTTCCGGGCTCATGCCGTCCCGCAGGGCCTCTTCATTTTTTCCAACGACGAGTTTCAGGCCCCATTCCTGGGCAATTTTATCTCGATAGGTGATCATTTCGGGGATCTTAAAGGTTGTGTCGATGTGGACGAGCGGTATGGGGCAGTGCCCGTAAAAAGCTTTGCGGGCTAGGTGTAGAAGTACGGTCGAATCCTTGCCAATGGACCATAACATGGCGATTTTTTTATATTTCCGATAGGCCTCACGAATGATATAGATGCTTTCGCTTTCCAGTCGCTCTAGGTGTTCCATGGTTGCGGTATCACCTCATGTTGTTATTTAAAGCAGCCTTCTGTTTAGTGTGCGTTGTGCTAAATCGGGGGTGTAATGACTTCACTGTGCAATGGCACTTATAATTCAATGGTTTCCAACCGACCGTCGGGATGTTCAAGGGTCCAGCGGATTTTTCCGGCGATTTGTTTCGCCCGAAGCGTAGAACCCTGTCCGCCGGCTTCCGGGGGTAATGATACGGCGAGTGCCTGTTGGGGGCATACTTTGATACAGGCGCCGCAGTCCCAGCAGTCATCCGGTTCCCGGGAGATGATATGACCCCTTTCAGGTAGGACTAACAAATTTCCTGGACACACATCGGCGCATCGCGGCTGTTCACCGCATCGACGGCAGCGCTGCGCGTCGATCAATAGGGTCACGCTGTACCACCTCCGAACGCTGATAGAACACTCTGCCCACCTGTTCCGTGTGAATCTACCGGAGGCCGCTCGATGATTTTAATTTCGATCTTTTTTTGCACATTTTGGACAGGTATTCGTGAGTTGACAAAGATCCGCCACCGTTGATCGTCTCTGGATGGGTAATCGAGGCGGCTTTGGTAAACAGGCCAGCGGCTTTCTTTCCGGTAGAGCATATGTGCGAGCAGTAAACGAGCCAGGAGGAGACGGTCCCAGACTTCATGGACACGCATCAGTTCATAGGCGTCACCAGCCTTGAGCTCCCGTCCCGCTTCGATTAAATAATCCACTTCTTGCTGAGCCCGAAGTAGACCCTCGGCATCGTACACATATCCTGCCGGTCGACCGCCGGCCCAGCGATCCATAACCGCCTGAAGTTGTTCTTCCAATTGGCGGATCTGGTTTTTTCCGTCGGTAGCCACGTTTTTGCTATTGATTAGGCTGTTCCTACTAACGGCAGAACCAATAGAGTTGCTATGCTCGTCGGTTTTTTGGGAGGCGTTCACATTGAACAGGAGTGGCTCTTTTGCCCGTTGCAACGCCCTATCTACCGCAACCTTCCATGCACCCGGATTCGGTTCTTGCCAATCCTGAATCTCTTCGAGGAACGTTTCGGCAGCGATAGCCCCTTCGGCCATGCTGCCGGTGACGTATTTTTTCGGCGCCCCCCCGGCTGCATCCCCGGCCGCATAAAGCCCGGTGACGGTGGTTCGCCGGCGCTCGTCGATCCATAATCCGGCCATCCCATGACCCCCTACGAGGTACGGCTCGCTGCCTGTGATCGGTACAGGCATTTCTTCCGGTCTTTTCCCAGCGTCACTCCACTGCAGCACCTGCGTCGGACACATGCTTAAGTATGCTTTTTGCAGACGTTTCCCTTGTTCCGGTGTGAGTCCCCGCGTATCGAGATAACAAGGCCCTCGTCCCTGTTTCTCTTCTTGTAGCGTCGCCCAAAGCCGTTCTGCTGTCGTCGGTTCAACCTGTTCGTATGTATAATCGTTTAAATAATGAGCGTTGATCCGGTTTATGTGAGGTGTGCGGACTCCTTGGGCCAGTGTTCCCGTAGGAGCCATCGTATGGGCGACGCGAAGGGCGATAAAGCGCATCTCCAAGCTGGTCAGTTCCGCTCCAGCTCGGGCAGCCATGGCCCAGCCGGCACCGGCATTGAACGGTGAATACCATTGCTTGTGCCGAGCCGCTCCTCCGGCATTCGGTCCGTAGATGCCCGATACCCCTCCCGTGGCGATAAGCACACCTTTGGCCCGTACCGACGTAAAGCTTCCATCGGCTAGATTCAACACAAGGGCGCCCACAACCCGGTCATTGATGATGATGAGATCTGTAGCCACGCGGTGGTTAAACACTTCGGCACCGCTCTGGTGTAAGGCCGCTACCATCAACGGTTTAATGGCTTCCCCGTTGATCTGTACGCTGGCTCGCCCTCGCCGTAAGTACCGCCCCTGTTCATCCCGGAAGACGGGAAGCCCCCACTCGACGAGCCGGTCTGTCATTTCATTGAGCCTTTCCGCCAGTGTATAAACCAGATCGTCTCGAACCAGGTTGGCAAATTCGGCCTTTACATAGCTGAGAAAACTTTCTGCCGTTTCACCGGGATTCAGATAGGCATTGATGGCGTTGATACCGGCGGCTAGACAACCGCTTCGCTGAACGTTGGCTTTTTCAATGACAGTGACGCGACATGTCGGACACAGTTCCTTGGCACGAATCGCAGCCATGATGCCTGCCGCCCCTCCACCGAGGACGAGCCAATCTGTATCCAATACGTCC
The DNA here is from genome assembly GCF_014502795.1 of Heliobacterium chlorum. Taxonomy (GTDB): domain Bacteria; phylum Bacillota; class Desulfitobacteriia; order Heliobacteriales; family Heliobacteriaceae; genus Heliobacterium; species Heliobacterium chlorum. The sequence continues at coordinate 141,508 of NZ_JACVHF010000005.1, read as the reverse complement.
ATATTTCGAACCCCTTCTACACTGTGATAGTACAAATCGATCGACTATACCGCTATTCCACTCACATTTTTCGGTTTTAGATAACCGGCTTCTTCCAAGTACTGAATGATCACAGTCACACTTTCCGCTACCGTCTGTCCTTCCGTTTCTATCACCACTTCCGGATGTTCCGGTTCTTCGTAGGGATCAGATATACCGGTAAAGTGCGGAATCTCTCCATTTAGTGCACGCTTGTAAAGTCCTTTGACATCCCTCTGGATACAAGTTTCCAGCGATGTTTTCACGTGTACTTCTACAAATCCGGGCCCATGGAGCTCCCGAACCGCCTTACGAGTATCTCGGTAGGGAGAAATGGCCGCGGTGATGACGCCTACGCCATGGCGGGCCAATAAGTGAGCTACATAGCCAATCCGCTTCACATTGCGGTCGCGGTCAGCTTTTTCAAATCCTAAATCGGACGATAAGTATTCCCGCACTTCGTCACCGTCCAAAATTTCTACTGGTTGACCGCGACGGCGCAGTTCTTCGGCGACACCTTTGGAAATTGTCGTTTTGCCGCTGCCTGATAATCCCGTCAACCAAAGGGTAAATCCTGTTCTTTCACTCACCGGCTGTTCCTCCTTCCTGCATTCAGTGGTTCCCTCTTTCCCGGTGACGTCGAAGGTGTGTCTCCCGGAACGTTTCCTGCCCCTCTCGCGTTTCCAGCCAGTTCTCCATGATACTTAGCAAGGCTGTAGGTAATGCTTCAACCGTAACGGGGAATCGCCAGATTTCACCAAGAACAGGCCATTCTCCATCAAGTCCGCCGCCTATGGTGACGCTGACACTGGGAATCGCCGGATTTTGTTTGTCGATGATTCCCGTAATCCCGATATCGGCGATCTGAGGTCTGGCACAAGAGCTGGAACAGCCTGATAGATGGATCGATATCCCCTCGATTTTTTCCCAAACGTGGCGATGTTCACGTAAAGTATTGAGAATGCTTTGACGCAATTGGGTGTCGACTAACCCGCGAGCACACAACGCTTGGCCTGGGCAAGAGATCCAACGGATCGGTTCGGGCGATGCCAGTTCGACCGTCGATAACTCGGCTAAAAGGGCTTCCTTTTCTTCCGGCAATATGTCTCTCAAGAGAATCTGCCGGTTTGGCGTGAGAAAAATGTTTCCCTGAGTAAACCGTCGAGCGATGGAAGCTAATTTATATAGCTGCACTGTCGTCAATGAGCTGTCGGGCACATCGACAATCACTGTTTCACTGGAAGCTATCGTTTCTAATGAGGAAGGCGAGGTAACAGGATCTCCAAATGGAACAGTCCACTCCTCCCTGACAAGTTCCCAAAAATGCTCTACACCGAAGGACTGAACAAGAAACTTTAATCGTTGATTGAGGGTCCCTTTCATGATAAAGACGTGAAGAATGGCTTCCAGAAGGCTGCTGACATCGCCACCCCTTACCTCTACCGGCAGTAGCTGAGCTACGTGAGGTTTGCTTCCCAGACCTCCTCCCACGAAGACCTGCCAGCGAAGACCTCCCTCCCGTTGTACCGGTAACAGCCCCACGTCGTTAAACAGAAGACCGGCACGATGGCTTTCGCCGATAGCCACTTTAAATTTGTGGGGAAGAGTGAGTTGCAACGATTTAGCGACAAAAGTCTCATTCAGATGACGAGTTAAGGATTCTACCTCCCCGGCGAGGGGTCCGCCTTCATAAAAGGTCACGATATTACGGACTGCTTTCCCTCCGCTTCCGAGCGAGAATAACCCTACTTCCTCAAGGGTGTGGCGAATTTTTGGAATAGTGTCGAAGGCTAAGCCGTGAATTTGAATCGATTGCCGTGTCGTCAGTTCCAACTGGCCTCTTTCCGTCTTGTCGACGACGGAGGCCAATGTGTCTAGCTGAAGCGATGTCAACCGTCCCAGAGGTAAACGAATTCGAAGAAAGAACTCACTTTTTTGTCGCTGCCGATATATCCCTTGGCGTCGGAGAGCACCGATTTCTTGCGCAGAAAATTCCGTCATAAGATTCACCCTATTCGTTTTATTGTGATTCATTTACGTTTAATATGGACTGAAAAAGCAAAAGGAGGCCTAGATCCCACCCGCGAGGGTGTAAATCTAGGCCTCCAGCACGTCTGGTCAGCCCAACCGTTGATTTAATTCCAAGTAAATTGCTTGTTTTTTAAGATAATAACATCGGTTCTCCCATCTGTCAACGAAAAAAGTCCAATTTAAAAAGAGGCCCTCCATCGGGCCCCAATCGCATCGCTCTTTCCTCAACCATGTGAAAATGTCTCCATCGGTCGATCATAGAGCAGTTCTGAGAGATCTTTCCCTTTGCCGGGGATCCCACAAGCGTCGGCACGGCAGTGTCGGCAATGACGGAATACGGGCAAACAGGCTTCCGCCGCTTCCCGAGCCGCTTGCAATTCATGACAGTTTGGCGCTCCTACACTCAACAACTGGTGCTGAGGAATCAATGGGATGATATTCACATTCGTAGCGCCGGCGTCAGCCGCCGCTCGGGCAATATCACCGATATGGCTATCATTTATCCCGGGAATTAGCACGATGTTCACTTTTACGGCTAACCCTAGCCGTGCTGCGGAAGCGATCCCCGCTAATTGGGCTCGAATTAGATGGGCCGTCGCCGCTTCCCCTTGTTCTCGTTTTCCGTCGATAGATACTTCTTCATAAATCTGGACCGCAATGATCGGGTCAACAGCATTCATGGTGACTGTAATCGTCGCTACACCAGCTTGGGCGGCTTGTTCTACCTTTTCCTCCAATCGCAGACCGTTTGTACTCAAGCAATTGATGAGGTGCGGATACTGCTGGTGAATCAATCGAAAGGTTTCTAGAGCGTGTTCTGTCGCCAGCGTATCGCCAGGTCCGGCGATGCCAACGACGGTGATTTCGGGACAAAGTTCTAAAGCTCGCTCAACGAGGGATACTGCTTCTTCCGGAGTGAGAATACCTCGACTCACACCCGGCCGCTGTTCCCATTTGTTACAACCTCTGCGGCAGTACCGGCATTGAATATTGCAAGCCGGGCTGACAGGAAGATGAATCCGTCCGTATTTGATATGTGCTTCCCCACTAAAGCAAGGATGCTTGCGCATTAAATGGGAATAAGGGTTCATTCGTACACTCCTCTCTCGTCGTGGGCAAGCAAAAGGTTTCAGTCGCTCTTTCCCGATTTCTTTTCCGCGATGGTTAACCGCTTGTTCTCCAGCGAAGCAGATAACTGGATACTTGGCGATATACCGTCATGAGAAATAAAACGACAATGCCGATAACGAGTATGCCGGCAACTACTCTCGGATAATCGGCGAAGTCGGAAAAATACTTCACATACCAGCCAAGGCCGCTGGTCGCACCGATCATTTCGGCGGCTGTCAATAAGATGAAGGCGAGGACCAAGCTGATGGAACCGCCGGAAAGAATGTGAGGAAAGGCACCAGGCAGTAACACCCGTGTCAGCATGGTCCACCGGCTGACCCCTAAGGTCCGTGCCGAATCGATCAAGCCTTTTTCTACGGCCTGTACACCGGCGACCGTGTTGATAAAGAGCGGCCAAAAAGCACCGATGAAGATGACAAATATCGACGACAAGGTAAAGGTAGGCAGCAAAGCGATCGTATAGGGGATATACACAATCGGCGGAATCGGGCCAAGCAGGTTCGTCAGCGGTTCTACCGCTTGATGAAGGCGACGCTGCCATCCTACCAGCAAACCGAGCGGAATCGCTGTCAAAAGAGCCAGCAACAATCCTGCCGTTAACAGGTAGATTGAACTGGTGATGCTTTTTCGGAAGACCTCCGAATCTTCTACGAGCAGTTGGGCCACTTTTTCAGGAGACGGAAATAGGAAGGGATCGAGTACGGAAAAGGTATGGGTGCATAACTCCCAGATCAAAAATATGCTCAAAAAGATCAGCAAACGATCGATCGTTTTTTGCATCATATTCCCGTTCCCCCTTCCACCAATTCCAGTTCTCCGATCAAGTCGTCTTGCAGTAGCGAGAGAATTTCATTTCGCAACTGAATATAGGCAGGATCGTGAACCAAGTACGCCCGTGTTCGGGGCCGTGTAAAGGATACTTCCACAATTCGGCGAATCCGGCCTGGGGAGGGCGTAAAAATAATGATTCGATCGCCTAGGTATAACGCTTCATCGATATCATGGGTAACCAGAAAAATGGTCTTCGAATGCTCCCCTGTCTTCCACAAGCGCAGGAGAAGATCTTGCAGGTAAATGCGGTTTTTGGCGTCCACCGCACCGAAGGGTTCGTCCATCAAGTAGACCGGTGCATCTACAGCAAAAGCACGGGCAATGGCTACCCGTTGGCGCATCCCCCCCGACAATTCTCCCGGATACTTGTCTTTCGCTTCCGAGAGACCGACCAGATGCAGGTATTGTAATGCTTCTTCCCGAGTGGCCTTCCTGACCTGCTGGAGTGCGAAATGAATGTTTTCAAGGGCAGTCATCCAAGGGAACAAAGAATAGTCCTGGAAAACGACGGCCCGGTCTGGACCGGGCCTCGTAATCGGTGTTCCTTGCAAACGGATGGTGCCAGAGGTCGGAGTCAGAAGGCCGGCGAGCAAACCGATGGTAGAACTTTTGCCGCATCCGCTAGGACCAACAACGGTGATAAACTCGCCCTCTTTCACATCGACTGTAACATCGGATAGAACCAACCGGTTGGATGCATTGTTCCCATAGGCTAGGGAAACTGCCTCCAGTTGTAACAAGGCCTCCATGACTCACACCTCCCCGGCTTTCTATAGATCGTTTGCTTTGTATCCCTCTTCAAGGATCCCATATGTGACGTTGTTGGGATCTTCCGATTTCAAACGGTCTAAGGCCTCTTTATAGAACTCCGGTTGAATATTCCGGTTGATATCGTGATCGCTGTCCAGGTAGCCGACTTTTTTCATGGCGTTCCAGAACTCAACGAAGCGTTTCTTATCCGGGTCGGGTATGCTGTGAATCTTACCGCTGTATGTGGCCTTTTTCAGCAGTTCCTTGTCGATCTTGACATACTTGGAAAGGGCGTCTACCGTCTCATCCGGGTTTTGTGTGTAAAACTCGTATGCCCGGATGAGCGCTTTATCAAAGCGAACAAAGGCTTCCTTTTTGGCCGCCAGCACATCTTCCATCGCGACGACACGGCAGCAGACGTGTCCCGGCATATACGCCGAGGACCACTCTACTGTTTTCAATCCTTGCGCTTCCGCCATCTCTACGAAGGGAACCCACACGTTGCCCACATCGGCAGTTCCTTTTTTGACAGCTTCGATCACTGCAGCTGGTGAATCAAGCTCTTGGATGTTCACCTGGTTTTTCCAATCGATACCCGCCTTTGCCAAGGCATACCTCCAGACGGCGTCACCGGTGGCCATCCGTACGGTGGCTACCTTTTTCCCGACGAAACCTTGCGGCGTTTTAAACTTTTCTACGTTTTCTGGCTTCGCGATAACGGCGTGCCCTTCGCTTTGCATGCCTGCGATAACGACAAAGGGAGTCCCTTTCGCGATAAACGTCTGCGGGGCCGCCGTACCGAAAGCGCCTGTGTCCAGTTTACCGCTCTTGATAGCGTTAAGGCCTTCCCCTGAGTTGGTGAACTGGAACATCTCTACGTCGAGTCCTTCTTGGTCAAAGAAACCTTTTTCTTTCGCGACAAAGAACAATACATCACCGGGAGCGGGAAGGTAACCTACATTGAGCTTGATTTTGTCGGTCTTTTCTGCTGCCGGTGCAGCCGTCTGTGCGGACGTTCCCTTTTTTGCATCAGAGCTGCACCCAACGGTCAACAATGCCGTCGTGGCAAAAATGATGATGCCTAATGCAAAGGTGATCATCCGCTTCGTTCTCGTGTCGATAAAAGGCACAGGCCATTCACTCCTTTTTAGTATCCACCCTGGAAGACGCTCATGGAAAAAAGCCGTCTGTCACCGGTGGGCTGAATTTGACTCAAAATCCTAAAGATCGCACAAAAACCTGCTCGAAATCACTATAATTGGCCAGCTCAATCACTTCGATTTCGGTAACCCCTTTTTCCATCTCTTTGCGCAGGGACTGGTTCATTAGAAAAGCCTGAGCGCCCGTTTTCGAGGTATTGCCGATAAACTCGATTTTTCCGTCAAAACTATCGGGCAACAGCCCGAGGTGGATTAAACTTTTCGCGCGAAGATGATAACCGAAGGAACCAGCGATGAGCACCCGGTCCACGGCGTCCGATGTGATCCCCTTACTTCGCAGCAGCAGATCGATCCCGGCTCGGATAGCGCCTTTGGCTAACTGGACTTGACGAACATCTTTTTGGGTCAGATACACTTGCCGGGAGATCTGGAATACTCTTTTTCCATCACGCAGTTGCAACCGCTCTTTTAATGAGGCCGGCAATAGGGTCGATTCCGGTTTCACAAAACGGCCATTTTTATCGATCACGCCATGGGCCACTAACTCCCCGACGATATCCAAAAGTCCGCTCCCACAAATCCCTACCGGTTCTTGATCGCCAATCGTCTTCGTCGTAATGGTTTTATCGTCCTCAATCTGGAAAAACTCCAGGGCCCCCGCTCCAGCACGCATACCACAGGTGATATTCATGCCCTCGAAAGCCGGCCCCGCCGCAGTGGAGGTGGCAGACAGTTTGCCCTCTACAGCCAGAGCCATTTCTCCGTTTGTCCCAATATCAACAAACAACGTGATTCTCTTTTGCTGATGCAACTGGGACGCCAGGATGCCTGATGTGATATCGGCGCCTACATAGGCAGAAATAACAGGCGGCACATAGATGAGTCCAAAAGGAGACACGCCTAGGTGATGCTCTGAGGCGCTTAGGTGAACTGCGCCAGTAAACTCCGGGATGTAAGGATATTTTCCGAGCGGTGCCGGGTCTTTGCCAGTGGCCAAGTGGATCATGCAGGTATTGCCGCTGAAAATCACTTCATATATGTGCTCCCGGTTTACGATAGCCTTTTCGGTCACTCGCTCGATGAGCCGGTTCAACTCATTGAACAATTCAGAGTACATCATTATGAGCCCTCGTTTTGTACTGGCAAAGGTGATCCGGGACAGCACATCTTGGGCATGAAGACTTTGAGGATTTAAGGCCGAAGCGGCGGCGATTTCTTGACCACTGCCGAGATCGACTAAAGAGACAACGATGGTTGTCGTGCCTATGTCAACGGCCAGGCCGTACTTTTGATCTTCTGTATTGCCCTGTTCTAGGCCGACCAACTCATCACCGGCAAATACAAAGGTCCGGTCATCCTTCGGTTCATAGCGTTTTTGGAAATAGGGTTCCGGCGTCACCTCCACACTTTGGCCGTGACTCAGAATCTTCAATTCCCTGCCGTGGCTGCGCGACGGAACTTCGACGAGAATGTCACCAAGGACTTCCGCTTCACAGGAAAGGACATATCCCTGCTCTTCTTCTTTCGGAGAGAGATGATGCAAACCGTAAGGACGGACGGACGATCGCGAGGCCTGATCCAATTTGACTTTACACTTTCCGCAAGTCCCAACGGCATTACAAGGGGATTCGATTAAAACTCCTGCTAGGCGTGCCGCTTGCAGGATTGTCACTCCCTTTTCCACCTGTACCGTACGGTTCGACGGTTGAAAAACAACATTCACTGATGTGCTCACAGGCTATAGCTCCTTTACCGTTTGGGTCATGGCCTGTAACGCCTGAATCGTCGTGGAAGTGCTCAGTCCACAAGCGGGAGCGATAATATCGATACCGTCACCGACAAGGCGACGGGTATGCCGGGAAACGTCCTCATAGTTTCCGCTTTCCAATAGGTAGGTACTTAAATTGCCCATCGTCGTCAACTGTGGGTAATCTTCTTTTAATCGTTTCAAATTCACCATCGCGTCGGTGCTGATGGCGTCTCCTTTAATGAGCGGTATCATATGCCGTACTGATTGCATCTTTCCGCAAATATGTACGATCACTGCTGCATCAAGTTCATGAATTCCGTCGATCACCTTGTTTAAGTAGGGAACCGCGTACTCCTCAAACATTTTCGGCCCTAAAATCTCACCAGTCGCAGTGGGATCACCGATGGAGATGACCTTCACACCCGCATCGACCATGAGTTGTGCATACGCAATCAATACGTCGCTCACATAATCGATGACCCGATGGGCATTTTCTTTATCTCTTCTCAACTCTTTGAGAAAGGACATGGGGTCGACGATGGATGCAGCAGTGCTGATCGGCCCTGTCAGATTTCCGATGATGGGGTAATCGGGATGCTTCCGGGCCAGACGGTAAGCTGCCTGAACCACCGTATTGATCCGCCCGGAGCGAAGCAACGCTTGCGGTTCTTTGAACTCCACTTGAGAGACTGATGGGTACGCTTCCTGACGGATTTTGGGTTCACAAGCCAAAGACCCTTTATCAATATCTGATCCCAACACTTCCGCTTCGACGGTCATGCAAAAGGGAATACCGATGTTTTCGAACCCCGTATAATCGGCTACGTCAAAAGCCAATTCTGCCATCAATGTATCGTCGTGATGGGCTTCCGGCAGGGTGTGACCAGTCCGGTTCATCACTTCCACGATAGCGGCGTTCATCATGCCGCCGGGGCAAACGACAGGGGCTCGATCGATCTTTTCCTTATCTAACACCCGCAGCAATCGTTCTTTGGGGCTAAAGGCGCTCAAGTTTGATCTCCTCGTTTCCTTTTTAAATGGCACTGTCAATGATTTCTTTAGCCCGCTGACAGTCGCTCAAGCTTCTCCGGATCTACGGGATACCCCACTTTTCGGACCGTATCCAGCATGGCATGAATATTACGAAAGGGGGTCTCGGTCGGCAAACTGCATCCGGAGGCGACGATATACCCCTTGGGATTGTCGTAGGCTTTGGAGAGGCAGTCGAGAACAGCCGCTCTCACATCATCCCCTGTCCCTTGCAGCATCACTTCGGAAGGTTTAACGTTTCCCATGAGACGAACCTGGCAACCTACTTTCTCCTTTGCCTCGAGCAAATCGGCATCGTTGTCAATGCTGATGCAGTCAGCACCCGCTTCGACCATCCGATCCCATATCCGATTGGTCTTGCCGCAAATGTGCAAAGTGACCGATTTCCCACGGGAATGGATATAGTCGATGAGGCGTTTTAAATAAGGATAGGAAAACTCTTGAAACTGCCGGGGGCTGATCACCGTACAAGATGACATGGCATCGGTAAGGCTCGGAGTACAGCCTGCGTCGATGATCGCTTTCGCATATCGAAGGTTTGTTTCTAGAGAAATTTCACAAAGCCGGTGGACTGCCTCCGGGTTGCGAAGCATGAGTCGCACCAGTTGTTCCGCACCGACGAGAAAGGAAGCGTTCGTGAAGGGGCAAGTAAGAGCACCGGTCACCGTGACTTCTTTCCCGACCTTGTCGACAGCGATCTTCATCGCTTCCAGGTGGTGCGGAAGGTTGCCATCTCTATAGGGATCGGCAGGCTGAAGCTGATCGAGTTCGCCGTGAGAGGCTAGGGCCGGCTTCTCTAAGTATGCCGTTTCATCCTCGGGGTAGTGCACCGTCGCCCCCATGGCTTCCGCCTGCGTGTAGAGATCGGTAAAAATCCGAATGATGTCGTACTGGAAAAGCCGGTACGCTTCGATATGAGCGTGGGCCAACAGTTTTCCGTTCCCACGAAACTGAGAAACTTTTGTTCCGACGACCCTTGCCGCTGTATTACCTACGATGGGCACACAAGGCAATCGATCAACAGGCTCTCCCCGGTGGTAGGCACTCAATCGCTCACTCGGCGTCATTAAATCACGTTTAAAGTATTCTGATTGTCCGAGAACCATATTAACTGACCAATTTCCGGGCGAGTCTGACGGCGTCAGCCGCGTTCGCCGCATAACCGTCAGCACCAATCTTATCGGCAAAGCTTTGAGAGATGGGACCGCCGCCGACGATCACTTTGAATTGTTCCCGCAGGTTGGTCTCTTCGAGTATGCGAACCACTTCCCTCATCCCGTCCATGGTCGTAGTCATCAGCGTAGACAGGCCGATGATGTGAGCGCCCACCTCTTTGGCTTTGTCGACAAATTGCTGAGGCGGAATATCCCGACCGAGATCAAACACATCGAAACCGGATGTCTCCAACATGATTTTGACCAGGTTTTTTCCGATGTCGTGGGTATCCCCCTCAATGACGCCGATCACCACTTTTTTCTTTTCTCCCTGCTCGTCGCCTTTTAGGTGCGGCTTCAACACTTCCACGCCGGCATACATGGCATCAGAGCAAATGAGAACTTCGGGAATAAAATACTCCTCTTGGTCGAACAACTCACCAACCCGATCCATTCCATGGGCTAGGCCTTTTTCAATCGCCTCGTAGGCGTCGATCCCTTCATCGATCACCCGGTGACTCGTCTCCACAGTTTTTTCTTCGTCCATGTCAACGACAGCATCCGAAAGATCTTGAAACAGCTTTGCTTTCAGTTCACTCATTTGAATGTTTCCTCCTCGTTCTATTTGTCTCGGTTACCCGATGATTCAATAAAAGCCCAGAAATGCAGACAAAATAATTTTGACAGCTAACGGTACTTCCCGTATTTTTTTGCGGCTTTCACCATCGCAATTGCACTGAGCAGGTTCCCGTTCGGTGGAAATTCACAACCCGTGGCCAAGATAAAGCCACCGTTGCAAGCTTTAAAAGTTTCGATTTGCTTGCGGCAATCTTCCATGATCTCTTCGGGGCTCATCATGATGGCCGTATCGGAAGGGACCGAGTAGCCAATGGTGACGATTTTCTTTCCCCACTTTCTCGCATGTTCATCCCAGTCTACACAATCGTCAGCGGGATAGGCGTGGGAGATGGCGACCGGATGGAGCCATTTTTCCTGCATATCGAAGTAGATTTTATTACCACAGTTATGTAAGAGCAGCACCGCTCCGGCGTCTCGAATGACATCGGCAATTCGCTTTGCAAAAGGCCCTTCAAACTTTTCCCACATCTTTTTGCTCATAATGCTGCCCGATGCATAGAGCGTATCGATGCAAACGGCATGAGCACCTGCCTCAATCTGTGCCTTAGCGTAATCAATCAACACTTCCGTCAACACTTCGACGGCCTGTAACACGGCTTCGGGATGGCGAATGCAGTCCATAAACATGCGCTCATGGCCGCGCAACTGCGACAATACGCCTAATGGACCGTAGACGAAGCCGATGACCGCCGTATCTTTCCCTCGTGCTTTCGAAAGACCGGCACACATATCAATGATCATGCTCATACGCTTCGTTTCCCGAGGATTCACCGGTTTGAGCTTATAGTAGTCTTCGACGGTTTTGATCAGAGGATTGTTGGTATTGCTGTAAGCAGTGCTCGTCTTCGGAAAAATGACATCCTGACCGAAATCATAAGCTTCTACAGAGAGATCGACCAATGTCAAAAAAGAATCAAACCCGATGATCTCATGGGCTGCCAACAAGCTTCGAGTAGCAAGGTCTGCATCCATAGACCACTTGTCATAGGTAGTGCCGAGTACCCGGTGTGAAGCTCCGCAGACAAGAGGGGCTACAGGTACGCGATCAGGCTTCTGGTACTGAAGCGCTGTCGCAATGCGCTCCAATGAAGTCATTTCCTCCGATTTCATCCCTATCACGACTCCTTATTCATCAATAAACCAAACAAAAAAGCTGAGGGATCCCATCTAACGAGTAGATGGGTAATCTCTCAGCCTCCGGTCTCTCCGGTCGACCTCGCATTAAACCCGAGTTATCTGATTTACATTTATGATTTTAATCATGTGCCGGTATGAGTGTCAATAGGTTTGCAATAAATATATTCCAGCCCTGTATTACTTTAGCCGTAATAACAAAATATCTTGACAATATTTTTACCCTAACATATCATGGGTTGAAAGATCCTGCTTTACAGAAAAAGTGTTTTGAACTCAAAATTACGATAGCTGACCAGGAACGCTGGAGGCTAGGCAATTTTCGCCTAGTCTCCTTTTTTCTTTAGCTCCGCAAAAGCTTGATATCTTGCGGTATTGTGAGGTGAACATCCCATGAAAACCAAAATTATCGTCTGCGACATCATGCGGGAAGAGATCTTAGCGATTGTGAAGGCAGAAGATTCCCTCGACCTCTCCTTCGTCGACTTGGGCCTTCACAAGTTCCCGCAGAAACTGCACCGGGAGTTGCAATCATTGCTCAACGCTACATCCGGTTACTCACGCATAGTGCTCGCCTTTGGATTATGCGGGGGTGCCCTCAAGGGGTTACAGGCTCCTGCCGGAGCGATCCTCACCATTCCTAGAGTGCATGATTGCATTCCCCTTTTCTTGGGTTCTCAAGAAGTTTTTGAAGAATTACAAAAAAAACGGGGGACCTTCTATCTCACCTGCGGTTGGGTAGAGATGGAGAAGTCAATTCTCGGTGAACATGATATGAACTGCAGAAAGTTCGGTGAGAAAAAAGCACAACGTATACTCGATCTCATGTTTAACAGCTACCGGTGCATACAATTCATTCACACCGGTCACCCCCGCGAAGAGGCGGGCTTGAGCAAATCACGTAACACAGCGGAACTTCTCAAAGTAAGTCATCAAACTTTCCAAGGCAGTCCGCGTTACCTTGAGAAATTAATCCGCGGTCCTTGGGATGACGAAGAGTTTATCAACGTTTTACCCGGCGGCCATATCGATGAATCGGACTTTACCCCTAGATGAAAAAGATCTAATCTTACGTAAAGGCAGGGTCGGTTTGATGAATGCACAGGTGAAAGTCGACATTATTTCCGGATTTTTAGGAGCGGGTAAAACAACATTGATAGCCAAGCTCCTTAGGGAAAGTTTTAACGGTGAAAAGGTGGTTCTCATTGAGAACGAGTACGGTGAGGTCGGGATCGACGGTCCCTTGTTTCGCGAGAAAAGTGTGGAGGTATGGGAAATCAACTCTGGCTGTATTTGCTGCAGTCTTATGGGTAATTTTATTGAAGCTGTTCTCGAGGTAGTAAAGACCTATAGCCCGGATCGAATCATTATTGAGCCAACAGGTTTAGCCAAACTATCCGATGTACTCAAAGCCTGTCAAAAAGCGATGGCCCGGAATAACGCTCTTGTACTAAACATGGTCGCTACAGTCGTAGATGTATTAAACCACCCTACTTACTTGGAAGACTTTGGGGACTTCTATCAAGATCAAATTATCAATGCACAGACGATTATCCTCAGCAAGACCCAAGATACAGACCCTGATAGGATCGATACGGTGACCGGCTCTGTTTATGAATTGAATCCTCAAGCTAGCTTGATCTCTATTGACTGGGATCGTTTTCGGGGAGACGATGTTCTTGAGATTGCTGAACTCAACAGGGGCCTTTTTTCATGGATATCATCGATTCAAAACAACAATCAAAAGAAATTGAATCCCAAGCTATTTGAATTCTGGGGAGTGGAGACCGACAAAATCTATGTTCAAAGTCAACTTAACATTTACCTCGGGGCACTCCGCAATGAAGAGGTATTTGGAAAAATCATAAGAGGAAAAGGCTTGCTGCAAACTTCCCTGAATCAGTGGATTCAATTTGATTACGTACAAGGTAATTTTTCTTTTCGGGAAGCTCGCCCGGAACGGGTAAGCCGGATTTGCTTTATCGGGCAAAAGATGAATCAACATATGTTGAAGGAATTATTTGATTCTCAACCTGTCTATGTACGGAGTTACTAACTTCGTTGAGGAACAGCTTTATGAGCAGAAAAACCATGGCTCTATGTAGGCCATGGTTTTTCTATTGAGTGAGTAACTTAGGAAGAGGCCTCGACCATGGAATCGCCCGCATAAGCATCATTTTTCCCAGCGAGCCATGTTAACGTGAACCCATTAAGGATAAGCAACCCTGCCCAACCGTACATCCAGTGGATGGTATGATGACAGTCCATAGCCGTATTACCGCAAATGCCGATGAGCCACTTTTGCGGGATGAAAAACACCAAAAATCCTGAAAAAACTAAAAATAAGCTGGTAATCCGGCGTCCTTCCAACCCTTTCACCACTAAGAGCGAGCCCGATATGAGCAATGCGAGTAGGGAGACAAGAAACTCCGCTTGGTAGGCATAATGACAGCGCATCGGGACCACACTGCTAGACTGGGTGATCATTAAATCTCTACAAATCGGCAGTACTTTGGGTGTGACCAACAGGGCTGCACTCAACAGGATAGACGTATATGCGAGGATTCTCCAGCGGCTTTCCATCTATGTAACCTACCCCCTTATCTCTTATTCAGTGGTCTCTCATCCTGTTATCGCCCGACTCCCCCTTCATGGCGTGTCCGACTCCGCCGGGTGCTTCCAAGGTAGAGGTCGACATTGTCGCTGCGTGCCCTCCTCCGTCGGTAAAGAAGGGGGAACGATTCCACCCCTGCGACAACACTACCAGTCCCATAAGGAAGACGATGACGCTCAGCCATGTATAGGATCGTAGTGACATTCCCTCACCTCGTTTATCAATCTCTTGAGTACGGCCTTTTAAATCGCGGCTGCCGGGCTGCGAACTTCGCCTGTTTCCAAAGCCAGCAGATGATCGGCCCACTTAGCGGCCCATTCACGCAATTCCTTCACATCTAATGGGGACGGTGTTTTGGATTCGGTATGATTGGCAATTTTTTCGGCCAGTCGACGGTATACAGCAGCTTGTTCTGAATGAGGTGCCGCCTCAATGGTGGTCTTTCCTTGTAGTTCCGCTTGGGTCACCGTAACCGACCGGGGTACATACTCGATCACTTGGGTCTTCGTTTGATGGACAAAATCATCAATGATGGCCTTTGCGTAGGGCGCGTTGATGGAGTTGGCAATGACGCCGCCTAGCAGAGCGCCGCCGGATTTTGAGTACTTTTGAATCCCCTTAAACAGGTTGTTGGCAGCGTATACAGCCATAAAATCTGCCGATGAGACGGTAAAGACATGCTCGGCAATCCCTTCCCGAACCGGTACGGCAAAGCCTCCGCAAACCACATCACCTAGAACGTCGTAGATTACATAGTCAAGGTCTAGTTCTTCAAAGGCACGATGTTGTTTCAGCAATTGTACCGCTGTAATAATCCCCCGGCCTGCACAGCCGACACCGGGAGCCGGTCCGCCCGCTTCAACGCAATAGATACCGCCGAACCCCTCAAACACGACTTCGTTGAGCTTTACGTTGTTCTTTTCCCGCAGTGTATCGAGAATGGTTGGGATATATTTACCGCCACGAAGCGTATTGGTTGAATCACTTTTCGGATCGCAACCGACTTGCATCACTTTATAACCGGCTTCAACCAGTGCGGCACTGATATTGGATGTCGTCGTTGATTTGCCGATTCCACCTTTTCCGTAAATCGCAATTTGTTTAATCTTCTTGTTGGCCATTTTTGTGAAACCCCTTCCTCATCATTGTTTTTTGATTCAAGGCCGGACAAAATAAAAAGGCCGAGGGTACCTGCCTCAAGGGCGGTACACCTCGGCCTCTAGTCTGTCTAGTGGGCCTTTATCTTCAATCTTGGATAATCCATATAGTACATTCTTACTTTTCCCTTGTCAATATAAAGAAGTCAGATGTTCAGCGCATTATCAATTTACTGAATATCACTTTTAGCCATCGCCAGCGACGGCTGAATTTTTCCGGCTGCGTTCGCAGCCAAAGATGATGCCAGCAGTCCAACGCCTGTAAAGAATGCCACAGTACTGACAACTCCGAAAAGAATCGACGAAATCGATGGAGGTAAAAAGGGGATACCCTGGTAAGATTGAATCAACGATAACGTCAGTTCGTAGATGTATCCCCCTAGTCCAACCCCTAAGATGGCACCGCCCAGCGACAAGAGCAACGATTCGAGCAGAACTAGCCCGATCAGATATAGACGAGAAGCGCCCAAGGCCCGGTAAAGGCCCCATTCTCCCTTACGCTCCCAAGTTACACTGGCTGATCGGGCGAAAAGATGAACGGTGCTGGACAACACCGCTAACAATCCCGAACCTGTTAAAAGAATAAAGATCAATTGCATCTGTTTTTTGACGTTCAGAAACACTTCGCTTGTCTGGACGACACGCAGGGGTCCGAGAACCTGAATTGCTTCGGTTACCGCTTCGATCTGTCGAGGATTCTCCACTTCTACAAGGAGTTCCGATAATAAGTTTTCCGGAGAACCCTGCTGTTCCCAGTAAGACCGAAGCGCTTTGCTGTTTCGTGCCAGCTCCTTGGCTATGTCTATCGACATCAGTATCGATTTGTCCAATCCGGTACCGGTCGTCTCCAATACACCGGCGATTTTAAACATTTGACCGAGTACAAAAATCCGGCTGTTCTTATTTCCTCCCACGACACTCCCTCCGACGAGGATCTCGTCGGGAGCCAATTCTTTTGCTTGCAGTTCTGGTACTAACGCACCGATGACACCACCAATTTTCGGTTCAATTCCAACTAGGCGTGTCACTTCTTCGAAGGAACAGCATTGCTGATTCAAGGTCTGAGTAAAAAATCTCCCTTCTACGGTTCGCACACCAGGGATTTTTTTGACCTCATCGGCGAGATGCTTGGGCATATATACATTCAACGGAGCTCCTGCAAATAGGGCTTGCCCTGGCTCGACGTCGACATTCGCCGGTAAAACCAACAAATCGGCACCCATCCGGCTTTTGCCCACACGTGTTCCTTCTTCTACGCCCTGGTACAACAGAAATACCGTCATAAGAATCGCTACTCCGACGGCGATTCCCAATAAAGCGGCGACACATTGAAAAGGCCGGCGGTTAAGGCTTTGCCAAACGAGATACAGCATATTACCCACCCTTCCGTTCGCCAAGCTCCCGGTCCGTAACTGTCACATCGCTCAGTCTTCCCCGGTCAATCCGAAATCGTCGTTCCATGCTCTCAGCGAGTGGATAGTCATGGGTAGCTATGATCAAAGAGATACCTCTAGCTTTTGCACCCTGCAAAACCCGAGAAACCTCTTTTGCCATGTTGTCGTCTAAATCATTGGTCGGTTCGTCTGCCAAAATAAGTTGAGGTTCCATGACGAGTGCCCGAGCTAAAGCTGCACGGCGTTTTTGACCAAAACTGAGTTGATGAGGGAGATGGTCCATGCGGGTTGCCAATCCGAGCTGTTCAATAAGCTCTCTCGACCGCTTTTGCTTTTCCCTTGTCTTTCCGGCAAGACGGGCCGGTAACAGGATGTTATCCCATACTGTCAGCGACCCGATCAACTGGGAACTTGGGAAAACGTAGCCCAACTGATGATTGCGCAGATTCGATAATTCCCTATCCGATAACCCTTGAATCCTTTGACCTTGGAATAAAATCTCACCGGAACTAGGTGTCAAAAGCAGCCCAAGTAACGATAAAAGTGTCGTTTTGCCGCTACCGGAAGGTCCTAAGACCGCCATGGACTGTCCCTTGTCAAGTCTAAAGGATACGGATGCAAGAACCGTATCCTTACCAAATCTTTTAGTTACATCTATCGCTTCCATCATCATCGAATTCCCACTTCCCAGCGAACTTCCCCCTCGATACATCAACCTGATTAACCCTTTAACCGCTTCTCCCCTTTGATCGTTCCTGAAATACATATGCCGATTTTTTTACGGCGTTGATAAAGGTCTCAATGTTGGTTAGCGGTGTATCCGGAGGAATGTCGCATCCTGGCATAAGAATAAAGGGGTACTCCTCGCCCGCTTCACACAAGCAGCGTCGCGCTTCAACAAAAACCCTATCGGGGCTGCTATCTTTTAATATAGCAACTGGGTTAACATTGCCGGCGAACGCAATCTTACTCCCCACCGTCTCGCGGACATTCTTCAAATCCACTTTAAAGTCAACGGACAAGACTTCCGTGCTGCTTTCCGGAATCAGCGACAAGCGATCAGAAATATTGCCGCATATATGCAAGAATGTAAGGACCCCCTGATCGCGAATCCACGCCATCAATTGGGTGATGTAAGGCAGAGCGAATTCTTGGAAATGCTTCCTTGAAATCATATCGCCCGACGCCGTCGGTTCCGCTACCGACAGAATCTTAGCTCCGGCTTGAATATAACCCTCTAAATACTTCACAGCCAATTCTGTGGAAAGCTTCAATATGGCATGAGCGGCCGCTTTGTCTTTATACAAGCTGTACATGAGCCGCTCAACCCCGAAGATGAGGCCGGCCAATGTAAAGGGTCCCCAAGTACTAGACCCCACTAGTGTCTTGTGACCGATGAGCTTATGAACTATGCCCGTCATTTTCCAGAGCGAAGCAATATTCTCATCGTCACTGATCCGTGATAGATCGATTTTTTCGATCTTTTCACCGATCAGTGGTTCCGTTACATCAGGCGTCCCTTTCACACGATATTTAATCTTTCCCCCGATGGCCTGTATGGCAAGGTTGTGATAGCCCGATCCTGGCCATACAATATCGGAGCGAACGATTTCATTCGTCTCTACGATGATTTGCGCCGCTCTTTCTGGATCACGCAGCGCCTCTTGGAGGGATAAGCCTCGTTGCCGGAAGGTCCAAGCACCTCCCGATAGCAAAGCGACAGGACGGCGTCCTGGAGACCCGCCCTGGATCGTGGAGAGAACCACATCCTTATCGTTCATTGAAACGTCATTGGCCATATCTACGAACTCCTTTTCTCCATAGTAACGTTCGTAACTTATCGGCTCACGGGCGATTATGAGAAGGGATTCCCAAAAAAGTGAGGCAAGGTTGTATCACTTGTAACAACCTCGCCTCCGGATATTCGGTCAGCAAAAAAGTAATTATCTTCCGGCGATGACCACGCCAAGTAAATCTTCGATCAAACGTAAACCACCCCGGTAGCCCGCATATCCCCGGTCGAGAATAGCCCGGTTAGACACGGGGAAGCTGATACTCAGGTGAGCCGCTCCGAGCGATGCTGCCAGTTCTCTTTCCAGGGAACTGCCGACGACAAAGGCAGGGTTGAAGGCGTGCTTGTATTTTTGATTTTGACGGGAAGGCCAGATCTGGTGGAAATGAGAAATGATTTGACTGCCATCGCTTTCGAAGACGAGATGAGGTTTCAATCCAGACGTTAACGTTTTCACCGTCAATGTGAGTGCCCTTTTCCGATCATCGTCGTGGGAATCGGTGATCACCACCAGTTCCGGCAACCAGCCTAGATCATCGGCGAGGAAGCGGGTAAGCGCCGGTGCATAATTGCCGTCACCAACGACGACGGTATACCGCTGCAAATCCATATCGTTGTAGCAGTCGGTGAGCGGTTCAAGGGTTCGATAATAGTAGCGCTGTTCTGAGGCGATCACCGATTCGAGTACAGTGGGTTCCAGTGAAAGAGCCTGAGCCACTTTTCGCAAGAACTGTTCTGTCGCCGCAGGCCCAATCGGCAGGGCCGTCGTGACATAAGGTACGCCGTGGATTTCTTGGAAGACCTTCGCAGCTTCCAATCCATAAACTTCAGAGACAACGATGTTCAATTCGGCCGCTGATGCGGTGCGGATATTTTCCACGGTGTCTTCCGTCGTAAAAAAGCTGTTCACAGTCAGACCGAGCTTTTCTAGCAGCCCACGCAATTCTACTAAATTTCCCCGCCAAAAGACGTCTTGGTAGGGTGGAATGCCCCAGAGGTTGACCCTGCCTTTTTGTAAAGGCAAGCCTCGCTCCAGGATATCCCGGAATAGGGATTGCAGCACCAGATCGTAACCAGCATAGGAGTTGCCTTTGAATCCGGCCGTTTCGGCAAAGGTGATCGGTACTCCCTGTTCTCGAAACTCAGCTACCACCGGGGCCACGTCATCACCGATGATCTCTGTGACACAACTGGTTAAAAGGACGAAAAGTTCCCCTTCCATGACCTCCAAGGTGTGTGTAATCTGCTGGCGCAGCCGGTCTACACCGCCGAAAACGACCTCCCGCTCCTGCACGTTAGAACTGGGAACGGTTAAGCTGCCGCAATATCCGCCCACTTGCAGGCCGGCAGCGCCATTTTGTGTCCAGGCGAAGTTACCGGCGCAGCCTTGAGCCGCGTGAAGGATCGGTATACCGCCGGGCAGGGCTGTGACTGTCGCGACAGCACCGCCGGAAGCACAGGTATAACGGGGGCGCTCTACAAATACTTGGTTACTCATGACATCTGCCTCCCCGGGTGCGAATATAGCGGAAGGGATCTGCTTGGTACCACTCCGCACGGTATGGAAGCCGTATATGTTTCGATAGATTGATGTTGAAGGATGGATTCCGCAGTTGCCGGTACAGACGTCGGGCCAGTTCATAAGCACCTTTATAGCCTACATAGCTTAAGCCTGTATTGTAGATGACATGGGTAGCGATCCCCAGCTTGGAAGCAGTCATGTTTCCGTTTGTATGGCCGAGGAACAAATCGGGCTTGAGCTTTTGCAACAGGTTGGCTTCTTCAAAAGGTTGTACGTTAGCGATATTGATGAGAAAATCCGTTTTTGCTTGGCGAGCTAGTTTTTCATACTCTCCTTCGGCGAACTCATCATGGTGGAATGAGCGAATTCCCCGTACATCAAAACCAAGTTCCATCAGCAACTGAGCCGTCGCTAAGGCACGAAACTCACCGGCGCTGACAAAGACGGTCTTTCCTGCGAAAAGAGGTTTGAACTCCTCCAAAGCGGACCCCAGTTCCTGCACCTCTTGTTCGATGATTTGTTCCGCTCTTGCTTCCAGTCCGAAAAATACAGCGACATCCCGGAGCCATTGATTCGTGTTTTCAATGCCGATGGGCATGTGTTTCAGTTGATAGGGAACATCATACTTTTCTTTCAGGTGTTTGAGTATGTAATCGTCATGAGTCGGGCAAGTACTGATGGATAGGGCAGCTTTCGTCATCTTATACATCCCGTCAGGGGATGCGAAGACGGGAAAGAAGTTTACCTCTAAACCAAGGTCCCGAAGCAGCCGTTCTAACTCTAACTCATCTACTCGCCCCATCGAGGAAACATTCATCAGATTAACGGTGCGTTGCAGGCGTTCTGTTTCTAGCTGATGAACTTGCGCGGTCTCCCCTTCGGTCTGCTGTTCTCTGGCGATCACTGCTTCCTTACCTTGAAGGCCCGTCGCATAACCGCTCTCTCCGGGCTCATCCAAGAGTCTTCTTCCAATACCATGGTATACGGCATCATAGGCAGTTGCCCATATCTTGGTTTTGAAACCTTGGCAGTGAACCGGCACGATACGGGCTTCCACGTCCGGTTGAACCTCGGCCACGACTCCGTCGATATCATCTCCGATGATTCCAGGGACGCAGGTCGATACTACGAAGATGGTTTTCGGCTTATACCGGAGGTCTGCTTCGCGAATGGCAGGCGCTAATTTCACTTCACCTCCGCTGATAACATCAATCTCGTTCAATCCTGTGGAGAGCCAAATGGCATCTTTTCCCTTACCTGTTCGATGCATGCTGCCGGAACGGGTATTCGCATTTTGGGAGTGGGAACAGGAACCGCATCCGTTGGCACCGTGCACCAACACTACGCTGTCGGGGATGGAGTTGAGAATGGCCAAGGCAGGCAGCATGAGACAAATAGACCCTTGGCTGAAAGCACGTTCTCCATCATCGAGGAGGCAGCTTTTCTTTTTCACCAGGCTGCCAACTGTATCGCTCATGGCGATGCAGGCACCGAGGCGCTCTTCTCGACGGGGAGGTTCTTTGTGGTCCAAGAATGACAACGTCGTTCACCTCAATCTTTCTTTCGGAAAAACAAAAAGCCGAGGTATTACCGCCATTAAAAACGGTAATACCCCGGCCTCTAGTTTATCTAGTGAGCCTTCAAATTTTATGAATGGGATAATCTAGATTCTACAGACTTCCTCTTATCTTGTCAATACCTACCGGTTTAGTAAACATTCGAATAGAACATTGACCAAAGTATACAGGGCTACTTCTATCCGGCCCTGTCTTAAATATCGGAGTTCCAGACCCTGCCGTGTGTTCTCTTCGCCTCTATCAGTGAGTTGCCGATGGACCTACGTTTGTTATCGTTTTTAAGATCTGTAGATTGGGATTGTGTAGACTTGTTTTGTGTAGACTGGGTTCGTGTCGGTTGGACTTGTTCGGTTGCCGGATCTAACTTTACGTTGGTGGCCGCTTCTGCCGGAGGAACTTCTAATCTGTCCTTATCAGACGTCGGGATGTTTTTGCCTTTACCGAGATTGAACGATGAATCGTTCCAACTCGGGGCAAAAATGACCGTTAGGGATAGCGATAGAATTACGCCCACCCAGATATAGGTACCTGTTTTCATAGCCTTTTCCTCCTTAGAATATGACCCACGACTTACTTGTTTTTAAACAGAAATAGCCAAGGCATTACCTCCACAAAGGCGGTAGTACCTTGGCCTCTAGTTTCTCTAGTGAGCCCTAGATTTCAACTTATGGGATATTTTAGATTCTATCGGCTTCCTTTTTTCCTGTCAATAGGTACTTTTTATCCTCAACTCGTACCTTCCAATCAGCTTCTCGCTCTGGGCGTTCGAGTTCGGTTGTACGAGGCAGAGAAAAGAAACCAAACATTTTTTATGCTTTTTCCGGTTTGTCTGTCCGCAGCTGCACGATCACTGCCCCGGCAACCACCATCGCTGCCCCGATGAACTGACCGACAGTTAAATTCTCCTGCAACACGAGCCAAGCGACAAAAGCAGCGACGACCGGTTCGACCGTAGAGAGAATGCCAACGGTCGCTGCAGGAAGCCATTTGAGGCTCAAAAAATACAAACCGAAGGGGATGAGCGTGGCCATCAATGCTACGTAGAGGAGAAAAAGCCATTGTTCATTCGCCGTAGGCCAATCCAGCGTGAACGGCGGCACCAACATAGCCCAAACGATGAAACCGATCGCAGAACCATAGGCCAAACCGGCCCAGGGATGAACACGGCGCCCTACGGCTTGTCCTGCCAAGGTATAGCCGGCCACCAAAAAAGCGGAAACGATGCCTGTGATTAGACCACTTTCAGTGATCTGCAGACTGTGCTCGACCATCAAGTATCCGCCAATCAAGCTGAAAGCCATACCGAGCCAATGGGCTCGATAGATCTTTTCCTTCCCTCTCCATGCGAGATAAGCGATGAGCACCGCAGGGCTTGTATACTGGAGAAAAACGGCCGTCGCTACATTCGTCTGACTCACCGTGTAAAGGTATGTAAATTGGACTCCTCCCAGCATAACTCCTAACGTAATTAATGAAGGAATTTGTCCAGGCGACAACCGCAACCATTGGGGACAAAAGATTCTGAGCACCAGGAATAGCGAGACGGCCGTAAAAAACAACCGGACTTGGACAACAAAGATGGGACTGACGGCTTGCTGGAAAAGAAGCTTGGCAATCGTTCCATTGATTCCCCATAAGGTACTCGCGAGGAGAACCAACAAAAACCCGAGCCATCGATGATTTTGGTTCAAGTGCAATGTCCTTTCGTACATACTGTAGTGGATTCGTTCGTTCATCGCTTAACTTTGCTGGCATAGATGACTATTCATCTCGCTCGCCTAGATAAGGCCCTCGGATCATTATGCTTCGAGGGCTTTTCTCTGTCCATAGTGAATGTCCTTTTTATTTTGAGTTTTATTCAAGCGTTTAACAAATTACCCATCTCTAAATGGTACAATAAGGCTATGTAAGTATCCTTTGGAATATATGCATAAATTCAAATAAAAGAAAGGATTGAAAGTATGCATAAACGATCAAGCCTTCTCTTAATTTCGGCTGCTTTGTGGACATCAGCAATTGGAACCTCTTATGGCAGTGATAGCTCTTCCGTCCCGATTCAACTCGACGGGACAACGATGCCATTTTCCGGCCGCGTCATGAACGATCAAACTTTCGTTCCGCTTCGTGATATCAGCGAACTACTGAACTTTTCTGTCAAATGGGATGAATCGAGTCAATCCATCACCCTTGTAAAAGGAAGTAAAGAAATCCTTCTGCACATCGGCAAAGCTGATGTGTCTGTCAACGGTCACGATTTGTTCCTCAACAGCACGCCGGAAATCATCGATGACCGCGCCTTTGTTCCGCTTCGGTTTATTGCAGAAAACTTAGGTACAGAAGTGAAATGGCAACCTAACACCCATACAGTAGCCCTTCGTTCGATCCCAGAGAGCCCGATTCTCATCAGCAACCAAAAAGAACAGTCCGGTGATTCGGACATATCCATAAAGATTCAGTACCCCCAACTGGATGGCCTCGCCGATCCGACTGTACAAACCAACATCAATCGCATCCTCAAAGAGCGCGTTGATTCCTTTAAAAAGAATAATATCGGAACGTTGCGAGAGAGCTTGGTAGAACTCCATGATGCCGGCGCAAAGAATATGACCATGGCTATAGACTGTAATTATGAAGTCAAATACAACCAAAACGGGTTGATCAGCTTTTTCTTTAGAGATTACATCTATTCCGGCGGTGCCCATGGGATGACTTATGCTTCGTCGCTAACCCTAAACACCACCACTGGGAAGGTCTATTCCTTACCAGACCTCTTTCAGGATGACTCCTATGTACCGATCATCAACCGAACCGTGTCTCAGTATTTCACTGAGCAGATTCACGAGCCCCTCTCTGGGTTCACCAGCATTCCTAGGGATCAGAATTTCTATCTCAGTCCGGAAGGACTTGTTGTCTATTTTCAACTTTATGAATATACACCTTATGCCTACGGTTTTCCCGAGGTGGTGATTCCTTATACCGATTTAGATTCGCTTATGACGATTCATCTCTGATCAAAATGTTATTTACCTTACAACGACAATAAAGCGTTCTCGTGGAGTATTTACGAAATCGCAGTTCAAAACGCCAAAAAGAGCCGATCTTCTATGAAGGTCGGCTCTTTTATATATTACTGTTTCATATTGGCATGCTCTTGGGAACTCATACCGGGCATGTCACTCATGTTGGTAGATTTTTGTTGTGATTTATCAGAAGAGGGTTCTTGAGATTGAGCGGCAGCGGGTGCATTTCCCGTCGGAGCTGCCGAGTTCGTCGCCCCTTGATTACTGTTGCAAGCCGTGGAAATCAGTAATACACCGCTGACAGTAACCGCCAACAATAGCTTCTTAAACATGTCTTTCCTCCCTCAAACAATTAAGAACAATTTCTTAAAAATAAATGTTCTTACCAGAAATGAGCATCCCTATGCTCCCTTTAATCTTATCAAGTACCTGTGAAGAATTGATGAAGAAATGGAACCCTCAACTTATAGAAAAATCAGTGACCATAAGGCTCAGCAAAGAGTTCATAAGTTCTTCAAATCTATTTCGTAAAATACAAAAGCAGTTAGGTAATCACCGAAGCAGCAACATTTTTACTTAACGAAAATCACGATGCTTATAGCGCGCGCAAAAATTAATAATCAGGAGGACAGCCATGTTAAGTGTAAATACAAAGGCGCTCTTATTGACTTTTACACTATCCTTTTCCTTGATAGGTACGGCATGGGCCGCGGAAATGAGTCATGAGCACAGTACTTCCTCTTCCTCACCGGCACCAACGGCTTCTACAGCAGGAAATCATTCTATGGATGGTATGATAGGCGATCACTCTATGCCGTCCGGTATGAGTCATGAGCCATCTTCAGACAGCACTCATACTATGGACGGCATGATGGACGATCACTCCATGCCGTCCGGTATGAGTCATGAGCCATCTTCAGGTAGCACCCATTCCATGGACGGCATGATGGACGATCACTCCATGCCGTCCGATATGAATCATGATACCATGATGAATCACCAGGGTATGAATATGCCCATGGGCGGGACTGCCCATGACGCTTCCTCAGCGACTGAAGATCATGACAACGATACCACTCACGGAATGATGCACGGAGATGCATCCATGCCCAACAGTAAAGGACTCTATAAAGTCACGATGATGAATCCCCCTGCTTGGACCATGGACGAGACTTCTATCATCCAAGTTTTCATCCAGTCGGCAGACGGTCAGACCCTGACTCCTTCGGCACTATCGGTACAGTTCCTCTCCCAAGAAAGCAGCGGCCATGAACATGGAGCAACGTCGGCCTCTGCTCCCGTTATCGATGCTACTTCTTCTGGAAACGGGGAGTATACAGTTGCCATAACCCCCAATAAAGAAGGAAACGCTGCCCTGGTCTTTACCGTCCAAGGCTCAAAAGGAACCGACGCTGAAGTTTTTCCTATACACGTGAGAACTTCTCCCCCGAACAAGTGGTTCTTGGGCGGGTTTAGCTTGTTTGTTGCCGGTACGTTGATGAGTTCTACGATTCTACGAAACAAGCGACAACTGAAGGAGGTGTAATGATGAACTCTACAAATAAACTCAACCACGATGATAATCGACAGCCATATAACCTTTTGAAAAATCGCTGGTTCAAAGGCATTTTTCAAAGTTCTTTATATCCACGGGTATTTCATTGGATTACCGTCACTGTCTTCGCACTGATCATCTATGTTACCTTGTTCGGCTCCACCAATGCTTCTAAAAACTTCGGCACTGCCGCCACCTGGGTCCTTTGGTGGCCCCTGATCCCTTTATTCTTCTTCCTCTTTGGCCGGTTTTGGTGTGCCATCTGCCCCTTCTCGTGGCTTTCAGATATCGTGCAAAAGTATTTCGGTGCGAACCGGCCTGTCCCCCAGTTCCTGAAGAAGTATGGGTTGTGGATCATCGACGCCTTTTTCCTTCTCATCACTTGGTCGGATCATATTTGGGGAGTTATCGAGTCGCCTCGCGGCTCCTCTTATCTCTTACTGATTATCGTTGCCTTCGTCATCTTTGCCGGTGCCTTTTGGGAGCGGAGAACTTTTTGCCGCTACATCTGCTTTATCGGCGGCCTGTCAGGAAACTATTCCCGCGCTGGTATTCTAGAGCTCCGGGCAACCCCGGATATTTGCCGCAATTGTACCAGCAAGTCCTGTTACAACGGTTCGGATAAAGCCCCAGGCTGCCCTATGTTTGAGTTTCCCCGAACGATGGAAGACAACACCAAATGTAATCTCTGCGGCTACTGCATCAAGAACTGCCCCAACGATTCAATTCGCGTGACACCCCGTGTTCCGACGAGGGAACTCTGGTTCATTCGTAAACCTAAGATGGAAGAAGCTTTTCTCGCCGTAGTCGTCATGGGTATCGTCTTGATTCAGAACTTGACCATGTTGTCCATCTGGCCCCGTATCCTAGAATTTACACAAAATCTGCTGGGAACGACCAATTACCCCCTCCTCTTTACGGCTATTTTCATTGTAGCTATGGCGATTCCGTTCTTCGCACTTTGGCTGACCAGCGCCCTTTCTCGCGCTGGCACGTCTGACAAGACGCTACGGAATCTTACCCTATTTGGGTACGCGATCATCCCGCTCGACTTAGCTGCACACATGGCTCACAACCTGTTCCACTTGCTCAGCGAAGGGAAAGCGGTTTGGTATACGTTCTTGAATGTATTCACCACCGTTTCAACCCCCACATCCTTAGCCATCGTAGGGAACGGCACCATCTATATCCTGCAAATTCTTTTGCTTCTCGTCGGCTTTATCGGATCGGGTTATACAGCCTTCCGGATTGCTCATAACCATTACAAAGAACAAGGAAAGACGTTTTCGACCTTACTCCCCCACCTCATCTTCTTGGGCTTAATCCTGCTCATCAACATTTACGCTTTCTCATTGCCGATGGCGCACCGGGTGTAAAGCCTCTCCGATTCGATAGATACCAAAGAGCCCCTACAGATTGTTAGACGATCTGTGGGGCTCTTCCTTAATTTTTCTTATTGAGTTCGTACTTATCAATCAACTGCTTTGCTTCTTCATAATACCGGTCACAGTACTTGGTAAAATCCTCCCCCGAAAGGTATGCCGCAGGCTGGCCGATTTTTTCCATCTCATTGAGGTATTCCGGGTCGTTACAAATCTGTTGGAAGCCCTCTCGCAAACGCTGGACAATGGCCGGGTCTGTGTTTGCGGGCACAGAGAAGCCCCGTCGAATGTCCGAGGTGAAGGAATAGCCTAACTCTTGGAAGGTAGGCACATCGGGAAGCCATTGGTGACGATTTTCCGAAGCGATAGCCAACATGCGGAACTGTTCTGTATACCGCATGATATCATTCAGATTCCCGATTATGGCATCGATATGACCACCAAGGAGCGCCACATTCTGATCGGCAGACCCCTGGAAGGGAACGGCGTTGAATTTCACACCCAAAATGTCCTGCAGTTTTAAGAGGGCCATATGATGGGCTGTGAAGGTCCCGACGATACCGACAGTCATTCGTCCCTCTTTTTTCTTCGCTTCGGCGATGAAATCGTCGAGTGTTCGAATCGGGTTGTTTGGATTGACGACAATCAACTGCGGATCATTGACCACCTGGGCGATGTGGACAAAGTCATCTTTGCAAAAGGTCGCCTGGGGACTCAGCGACTGTAAGAGAATATGAGGAACATTGACACCGCCGATAGTGTAGCCGTCCGGAACAGCCCGGGCGATTTCCGTAAAGCCGACTTGGCCTCCGGCACCAGGTTTGTATTCAAAGGCCAGCGGCTGGTCATTGAAATACTTCTTCCAGTACTTCTCAACGATTCGAGCCTGCACGTCGCTAGAACCGCCAGCCGTAAAGGCGATGATCAGTTGAACCGGCTTATTCGGATACCCTTCACCGTTGGACTTGTTCACCGGCTTGACGCATCCGTAAAGAACCACACTTAGCAACATTACGGCTGCGATCATGCTCACGTACCAGGTAAACCGCTTTGGGAGCATGTAGATACCTCCTTGGTTTCACCAGGACAGGGCTCTTTTTTTCAAAGACCTCAGGATACTCAATAGACTCCGACGAAAACTCTTCATCATCTCCCGGCAAGGAGATCTTTTTGTACCTACCGTAGAGGGATGAGATGGTTAACAAGAGGGCAAGTATGCAAATTGTCAAACTGATGGGCCGGGTGAATAAAAGATAAATTCCCATATCGCCCATGCTTAAGGTTTGCTTGATCGACGTCTCGAGCATCCCCGCCAAGATCGTCGTTAAAATCAGCGGTACCGATGGGATTTCTAGCTTTCGCATCAACCAACCGATGAGGCCAAAGGCGATGGCGAGCCAGACATCCATCATCTTATTGCGTACACTGTAGGCACCGATGAAGGAAGAAATGAGGATGATCGGCGCCAGCAGAGGATAGGGCACTTTGACGAGTCTTGCCCAAAGACCTATCAGGGGCAGATTCAAAATGATCAACATCACATTGCCGATATACATAGAGGCAATCAGCGCCCATACGAAGGGTGCGTTCTTTTCAAATAAAGTAGGCCCCGGCTGCAAGCCGTACATCATAAAGCCGCCGAGCAAAACCGCGAGTGCCGGACCAGAGGGGATGCCAAAGGACAGCAGCGGCACAAAACCACCGCTGGTCGTAGCGTTGTTCGCCCCTTCAGCAGCAGCGACTCCGGCGATTTGGCCTTGGCCGAACGTTTCCGGAACGCGAGAAAAACGCTTTTCCGTATCGTAGGCGATGAAGGCGGTCACTCCTGGACTACAGCCAGGTAAAAGGCCAAGAAAAAAACCAATAACGGTAGAACGAAGCATCGCCGGAAAGGTCTCACGAAGGTCCTCTTTTGTCGGCATCAAACCGGTCAGCTTCGTCCGAATCACTGGAGTAACTTGCGCTTCCCATGTTGAAAGCACCTCGGCTATCGCAAAAAGACCGATGATGACGCTGACAAAATCGATACCTGACATTAATTCCACCGAACCAAAGGTAAAGCGGGCGATACCTGTGATCGGGTCCATTCCCACCATAGCCACGAAAAATCCAGCAACCGCCGAAATCAACCCTTTGATCAGCGACTTTCCGGAAAGATTGATGACGACACTCAACGCCAACAGCATCAGGGCAAAATACTCGGGAGGTCCAAAGTGCAGTGCCAATTGGGCCAGCGTCGGAGCGAAAAAGGTCAGCCCAACGAGGCTCAATGTTCCGGCAACAAAGGAAGAAATGGCGGAAATAGCGAGCGCTGGACCGGCTCTACCCTTTTTGGCCATGGCATATCCGTCGAGAGCCGTCGGCGCCGAGGAAATCTCGCCCGGAATATTCACTAAAATCGCTGTCGTGGAGCCGCCATACATGGCGCCATAGTAGATTCCGCTCAGCATGATGATCGCTGGTGTCGGATCGAGGATCAAGGTCAGCGGCAGCAGCATGGCGATGGCCGATGTGGGACCGATACCGGGAAGGACGCCAACGAGCGTTCCCAGAACGCAGCCGATAAAGCCAAAGCATAAGTTCTGTGGGGTTAAAGCGGTGGCAAACCCCTGAAGGAGCGGCTGGAAAACATCCATACCCATCACCTGCCTCTATGGGATCGCTACAAACCGAACCAACCCGTCGGTAACGGCAGGTCTAGAAAATATCGAAATACACCGACACTCACCCCAGCCATGATTAGACCGAACAAGAGACAGCGCCACCAAGCATACTGTCCGAGGTATCGACTCAAATAGACGACAATGATACAAGTTGCCATGCCAAAACCGAGATACTCTATCCCGGCAGCATAAGCACTGATCGCGAAAAACATCTTGCCAACGGCGGCTAGTTCTTTGGGTTCAAAAACCCTCCGCTTTAGACTCGGCGAACGAAAAAATATATTCTGTATCAGCAAACTTACAGCCAATAGGCTCATCA
Organism: Heliobacterium chlorum; assembly: GCF_014502795.1. Taxonomy (GTDB): domain Bacteria; phylum Bacillota; class Desulfitobacteriia; order Heliobacteriales; family Heliobacteriaceae; genus Heliobacterium; species Heliobacterium chlorum. The sequence continues at coordinate 110,865 of NZ_JACVHF010000005.1, read as the reverse complement.
ATAGGCCAGCCCATAAGGGTAACACGCCGGGACCCATGGCGATACCCGGAAGTGTTCGAGGCAATTGTTGTGCCGTAACAACGACAGCACCTGAGAGAACAAGTAACCCGAGGCTTACGCCGATATTGGCGGCAAACACGGCTGATTTCTCCTCCTTTCTTCTATTCAATCGGTAGACTATAAGACACTATGTTCGACTTATGGATATGCAAGGGGGAGCTCAACCGTTTGTTCCAATTTATTCTGTGAACCTCGGACATACCTTCCACGCCGAAAAGATAAATATTTTTATTTACTGTGCAATAAAAGGTGGGCTTTTACGTCATTAGAATTAGAACAAATAAGGAGGCCTATCAATGACAGACCAACAAAAATGCGAAGAACAGTTAGCCAAAGCTTTTGAACTCATGTGGGGTAAATTTCCCGAACCGGTTATGCTGATTCATCGAAGCCGCACCGTCATTGCGGTCAATGAGTGCTGCAAGCAATACGGCGGAGTTCCTGGGACCAAATGCAATGCCGTCAACCCAGAAAAGCACAAAGGCTGTAAAGCTAACGTTGCTCTGGACAAAAATGAAGCCATCCGACAAGATTCCCTTTCTGGAGAAACGAAAATCATCGGTTACTGGATTCCCCTGACCTGTGTGCCTGATTATTACGTACACTTTGGTATCGGGATGGTCGATAGCATCAAAGCTCAACAAACAACATCTCCTCAAGAGACTGGCGATGCTTCATCGAAGTGCTGATTCTCAACCGGGTGTAGTTTATCTGGAGAAAACATCATGGATGGACAACAAAAACACATCGGAGACGTGTTCCAACAAGAGCAAAAAAACTTCATACACTATGTCCGTCGCAAAGTCACTGGCATATCGGAAATGGACGCGGAAGACATCGTGGCCGAAGTGTTCTTCAATGTATTTAATCGTGCAGACCTAGAAATTCATGTTGAAAATCTAACAGCCTATCTGTATCGCTCTATAAGAAATAAGGTAGTTGATTTCCTGCGTAAGCCGAAACCGTCGATATCGCTCGATCAGATCGATGAAGCGACCGGAACGACCCTGTTGGAACGAATCATCGATCCCGACGCGGATATCTATAGGGTTTTGCAAAAAAAGGAGGTTCAGGAGCGGCTGAATTCAGCTCTTTTAGAACTTGAACCGAATCAACGGAACGTATGGATCGCCACTGAAATAGAGGGCCGGAGCTTTAAAGAACTGGCGGAGAAGTGGAACGAACCGCTCGGAACACTCTTGTCCCGTAAAAACAGAGCCTCAAAAGCCCTGAAAAAGATACTCGACGACCAAGACTAGGAGGCTATGACTGAGTATGAATTGTCATCACGGTCACGGCAAAGGAAAAGCTACGTTAGTTTTGACCCATATCTTCGGCGGCATTTTAATGGCCGTTGCCATTAGCTTGCTCTTCGGTTTTTTCGTCATGGTCTTATGGAATCAGTTGATGCCAGACATTTTCGGATTAAAAACTATTACCTACTGGCAAGGAGCAGGACTCGTCATATTGTCTCGATTGCTTTTCGGGACTGCCGGACACCCGAAACATGGGCATAAGCAAAAATGCACTCACAGAAATGGTACTGACCAGAATCCCTGTGTTTCCCATACAGCGGAAGGCGAACCACAAGTATAGTCAAGCCGGAAAAGGATTCCTTACCCTATTTCTACACTACCGCCATGAGTAATAACAAAGGCCCTTGGAGCGTTTAGTTCCAAGGGCCTTTCACTATCTAGTTGAATCTTTATGGAGATGTAGCGTTATAGAATCGTCTTGATGAATCCTCAGAAATAAGGTTCTACTGCGGGATTTCGACACAAACTATCTGCATCAGGATACACCGTCGGTCATGGGTGGGCTTTTGGGGGATCGACTTCAGTCCGTATTTCATCCCCAACATTCCCGTCACCGCCAGGCAAAGAGCATCGATGACGTCGTCCTTCATCTTACGCAACCTTGGATCTTCATTCATTATCTTTTCAACTCGGCTAGTCTTATCGTAATAACTTTTGAGTAAAGATAAGCGTTTTGCCCTACCTGCTTCTGTCCGTTTATTCTCCGAAATCGGTATTTTCTCCTCACCCTTAGCGTTCAGCATGGTAAAACACAATTCCGGATGACTTTCTAAGAGTCTGTTTTTATAAGAGGGGTTTCGCTCTAACCATAAATCGATTTCCTTGATTTTGCCGCAAATATTGAATGCTTGTTGGCTGAGGCCTTTCCCCATGACTCGCCGATTTATAGCGTTTGCTTCAGAATAATTACTAGCGTACAGGGCCTGTCGACAAGGGACGCTGAACACGGAGGAAGCTCGGGTAGACAAAATTCGTCTCGCTGCCCCATCGGGTCGGATATCGCTCACATCTTCCGGAAGACCGATAGGCATATCGATAAGGATACAGTCACTCCCACCGTATTTCAAACAGATTGCTTCCACGCTTGGGAATAGATCCACCTCAACATCACCTTCGGTGATCGCTACGGCGATCCACCCTTCTTTGCAGCCATCGACCCCGACACAAGCGAACCCACCTTTTTCACCGGTTAACCGACGGAAAAGGCGAAGAAACTCTTTTTCTACATCTATAAAATCTCGCTGTGAACAATCATGATCCATCGTCTTCACCGGGGGAATATCTGAAATCTCGATGCCCATCAAGGCCGCAAATTCAAAGTGAAGAAGCGCATCATCGATCGCTTCTATCTGCTTGAGTTCTGACTCCGATAAATCGCCTAGTCCGAACCGTTCGTAGATTACACTTTGCAGCTTTTCTTCGATTCGAAAATACTCGGGAAGATTTCGTTTCATCGGTCTCGTTAAATCAGAGATATAGCTTTCACTGGCATCGTGCAGCAGGCATGCGAGTTGAACCCGCTCGGAATAGGAACGGCTTTGGGCTTCTTTGCAACAGTTGATCGCGTGTTGAGCGACCGAGTAAAAGTGAATAAAGTGACCGTTTGCCCGCGTCATTAACGACAAGGAATGAGCGATATCCACGATGTGAATATCATCTGATACCGGCTCTACGGGAAAAAACTTGGTTTTTGAATAGGTCAGAATGTAATCAGACATAGGTACCTCACAGAATGTTACGGAAATCATTTTCAGTTAATTTTAGGTTTTTGCTTCTGCTTTTTAAACTTGGGACTCAATATATAAACTCTATCTATGTTTTGATTTCTTTTATATCTTATTCGTCTACCCGCTGAATTCCTTTTTGCGTGATTATTTTGACTACCGAACGGCCCTCACTTGTTTTTGGCAAGTAAAAAGCGACCGTTTTGGGTACATAAAAAGCGACATCAAAGCGAACGTCTTGTTCACTCGATGTCGCTTTCGATTTCATGCTCTTATGGCTCGAAGCGTTTCGGCATCATTGCGGTCCATATCCGCAATAAGATCTTCCGCCAAGGCGAGTCCATGGATCACAAATAACATCTTATCTAAAACTATACGAAAGGATTCATCCTGAGCATTTGCCTGCTCTAAAAAAAACGCTTCTGTAGCTGTTCTGGATAACTTTCTTTTTAGAGCTCGTTTACACTTTTCAACCCACGTTTGAAAGGAAGGTATCTGATATAAAAAGCAGTCCGGTAAATCCTTAACCAAAAGCGTTGAACTTAGTTCGTCTCCCTCTTTGGCGAGTTCTCTAAACATCACGCCACCGCCCCCCAAAATCTTCTTTTCTCCCCCAACAGCATCAAGCGCACCAGAAACCACAGTATTCTTTGCGTACCCCACCCCCGATTTTTAAAAACAAAAAGAGGAACCTCAACGTACAAGGTTCCTCTCCAACTCTCCTGGAAGGTATCAACTTTTAAGATGATTTTAGCACAAACTATTCTCAAAAGTAAATAGTTTCTTACGCAAGCGTAAAAGTTCTTTGCGCAACAGGGTACTGTTTCAGTTGTTTATACTCTACTCATAACTTCATAGGCTTGGTTAGTTCACGGGTACTGTATTTTATTTTTAATCTTTGGCCAAGATCTTGGTCACCTCGGCGATGTACATGGTGTGATAGTCCTTCTGCGGATACAAATTCTCCATCAGTTCTGCTTCAATAAAACATTCAGGCTGAAACTCTTGGGCATAGAGCTTCCTGCAGAACATGGCCAGTTTGGCTTCTTGAAAGTAGGGCGTTTTATCGGAATAGAGAACCGTTAAATTTGCCTTTTTGATCTTGTCTTCGTCTCTACCTGATACAGAGCCTAGATAGCCCAACTCTTTCTTGAAATCGTTTGCAAAGAAAGTTAGGGAAAAGGTATTGCTACTATCGACAAATTCCTTCGTGTAACGCTGAGGACGAAGGACGATAAAGGCCACATTTTTGCCCCACATAATGCCTAGGCCGCCCCAAGAGGCAGTCATCGTGTTGACTTTACCCTCTTTCTCCGCGGTGACGAGCATCCACTCGGCTCCAATTAACCGAAAAGGACTTTTGTCCAGATTCTCCGGTTTGATCTCGGTAAAATTTTCGTTCATCAAATCCCCACCTATGATAGAAGTCGGTATTCATACAATCCCGTTGTTCTCCACTTGGTTCTTTCGATTATGTTCCCTTCTGTCAGCTTCATCAGGCATGGCGAATCACTGCACAAAAGCGTGCTAAAAGGCTTCACGGGCTTCGCCTATTCGCCCACCTTTTAGGTATGCTTCATTAAGCAAGTATCTTCTACATAAACAGTTTTTATGCGTTTTACCCCGACACTTAACTTTTGATTATTCCTTTTCCGGTTCCAAAAGACGTTTGTAATAAAAGCCCGTCGTGTACAAGGCCGCAGCCGGATTATGGCCGAGTATCCGGTCTTTCGTGATCAGGGTCGTCACAGGCGCTTGGGAATATTTAATGAATAACGAATCATGGCCCACGCACAAGCCAATGATCACATTTAGCTCGGTCTGCTCGCGGTTTAAGATTTCTGCTTGAAGCACGGGGTTACAAAGAGCCTCAAAGCAACCGGTTTTTACTTTTTTCTCTTCGGGGACCCCGACTTCGGTCTTGTCTACACTCCCCACCTTACAGATGACGCTGTAGGGCTCTAACCCTTTAGCCCGCAAGATTTTGACAAAGGTCTTTGCTTCTTCGATTAAACCGAGACAGGTGGCAATTCCTATCTTTTTCGCACCGATGTGCTTAGCAAAAGCGATGATCTCTTCGACTCGGGTGAGCTTCCCGTAATAGGTTCCTTCGATATCGGCAGCGGCATAGGCTAGTTTGGATACCCATTCATCCGTTCGATAGAGCTCTTTGATCCGCTCCAGTTCATCCGCTTCGATCTCAGTGGTAAGACAAAAATGAGGAAACTCCTTATCCTGCCGGAAACAGTTCAACTGACCACAGTCGGAACAACTAAGCTTTTTGGTGTCCGTCGTCATCGTAAATCCTCCTCTTTCTTTTCACGGGGCCGTTCCTTGTTTCATATACTAGGTTAACCTTGCCTTAGGCGTCATGTACGGGAGGGTAAAAATGAATAAAGATATTCATTCCAATCCCTATGATCATTCCGCTGCCTCCAAGGGACCGCAGGCAATGATTGTCAAGAAGTGGGCAGATGTGAACGGAGATCATATCGCCGATCTGGTCTCCTTATTGGGAACAAGTGCCACCGGAGATACATCCGGTGCCTTTTCGAAAATCACGCTGGTGATTGAGGACGGATTGACGAAGGCTACTTATAAATATCCGTTGCCTTTTAAAAACGGCTACACACCCATGCTGTTTCTCGGCGACTTCAACAAAGACCTGATCTCTGATATCCTCGTTAACATCTCTACGGGAGGAAGCGGCGGTCTCATTTGGAACGCCTTATATTCGTTTCGCTATAACCAATTGACTTCCCTGTTTGATATGGAGAAATTTAACCAAGGTCTTCAACTTCAAGTGAATTATCGTGATGATTACAGAGTGGTTGTCGCGTCAAGTGACCGCACTCTAACGGTGACACTGGACGTGAGCAACCGCAAAGAGTACTATACAGACATCTATTCACCGAACGGAAAGTTGCGCAAGCCCGTGAACGGTCAAGTCTTGCCCTTAGAAATCGTTCATCCGATTGACCTAAACCGTGACGGAACATTTTCTTTGCTGGCCAATCAGCGAATTATCGGTATCGCTAATGCAGACACGCTAGGCTATGTACAGTCGACGTGGGATTGGTATGGAACCAGTTTTCGCTTGCGAAACTACAGCGTAGTGCTCTATCCCTTTTAGTCCATTTTCGTTTCCCTGTCTACGTTTGGCATTGCTTGCCGAGTGTACTCTATTATCTTCCGCTATAAATACGGGCTTGCGCTCAATCTTATCAAGGTGGGCGTCTTTTTATGCCGTAATAACAAAAAAGGACCTCGCCGAACTTAGCGAGATCTTCCAATCATTCTAGTTTAATTTTTGTCTTAGATCGCCTTTTAACTCGGTAGATAGCCCCCTCAGTGTGGCCATCTCGTCTTCCAATAGTTTCGTAACCTCAATAGGAATGCGAATACCGGCTACCTCCACACTGTCAATGAACCCCTGAATATCTTGGGCAATCCTCTCGTACTGCACTTGAAGATCTTTGAGCTTCGATAATTGTTCAGCCTCACGGGCTTCACGGATTTCGCGCATACGTTCTGACAAGACATCTACCTCCCAAGACTAGGGTATCCAAAGTCGACTCATTAACACCTGTCATTTGGCGAGAGGTTCAACGTGGTAATCTTTTTCCGTAAAAACACCCAACACAAAAAAAGATGCTTGCGCCCGTACTAGGAGTTGTTCTTCGTGATAAATTTCTCCGACCGCTCGCATGATGGTTTTCCCATTGCTGACAATCTCTCCGACGGCAGTTAAGATGCTTCCCTGGGTTACATTTTTTATGTAGCTAACGTTCATATCAATGGTAACGACACGCTTCCCCAAGGTTAAGCAGGAAACTCCCATGACCACGTCTGAAATCGAAGCCAACGTACCGCCATGTACGGATCCGTATATGTTGCGATGATGTTCGTTCATTTGTACTCGATAGATAACTTTTCCTTCAGCCAGTTCGACAACTTCAAGTCCAAGAAAATTTTCGAGGATAGGTGTCTGATACTTTTCCTGTAGATAGTTGCGTACCCATGAAAGGTGTTCTTGCGTCAATCGAAATCCCCCAGTCCACTTTTGGATCTATCGTATCATAAATTACATTTTTTCCAAATACCAACCCTACACAATCCGCTGGTACCCTTGTACTCGGATTAAAAGGCTAGGGGCAACTCAAATCCTTCGTTAATCTTATCGATATTTTCATCGTTATCTTTTAAAAACACCGATCACATCAGAAGTGATCTGTTCATCTAACGACCCATCTCGAATCATCCCCATCAGGATTTCCGAACTTTTCCTATGGGTTATCGCCTCTCGATAGGGCCTGTCTTCGGTAAGCGCTTGATAGACGTCAAGGCAAGCGATCAATCGCGAATTAAAGTCCAGCTCTGTTCCTCTCTTGCCATAGGGATAGCCTTTTCCGTTGAGTTTCTCGTGGTGGTTTGAGGCCCATTCCATGATATCTTCAAACCCTTGAATCTCCTGCAAACTCAACCTCGTATAGTAAGAGTGCTGCTTGATCGCATCGAACTCTTCCTCGTCGAGCCTTCCAGGTTTATCGAGAATCGCGTTGCTGACAGCCAGTTTCCCGATGTCATGTAAGTCTGCCGCGATGATCAACTGATAGATTTCATCATCAGGCTTCTTGTAGTATTCTCCCATCTTTGCCACCTTGTCGGCGAGTTCACTGGAATGAACCTGCGTAAAGGTAGATTTGGCGTCAATGATCTTCGAAAAGACCCTCGTAATATTATGTAGCTGCGCAAAAGTCATCTCGACACTGAAGTTGGGAATATTTCTTTGCAGCGATGCGTGGATAAATTCATCTTTCAAGTCAAGCCAAAAATGGGGTGTTTGACTCACTTCGATAAAAGCATTGACGATTTTCGGTGAAAACGCCGACATTTCTTGCAACTTCACATATTCCTGGATTCTGCGTTTTTCCGCAATGGTGACCTTATTTAAGGAAGTATTTAGTTCCACCGTATCGGCGAGTTTGATGATCTGCGCCATAACGGGAATATCGTCACCTTTGATCTGAAAAAAGCCGGTACCGTCGTAGTTTTCGTGATGGTACTTGATTACGTTGTGAACGTCCGTAAGAAAAGGATACTCCTTTACGTTCTCTTCTCCCTTGAGACCATGCTCTTGTTTGCTTTCGATCGATTGTAAGGAACTCATCGGTTCGTTTTTTAGTTTATCGTGGAGTATCTTTTCACTTGCTCCATTATCGTGCAGAATCGATAACGATACGATATCAAAGATTTCTCTTTGCGACATCCCCAGTTTCTCGGCCATACGCATCGACATGTATGCGACTCTTTTGGAGTGATTCGTTACGATCCCGAAGATGTCCATCTCGACAAAGTCTAAGGCAAAAGACAGGGCGATCAAAAATTCGTTAAGATTAAAGCGCATCTACGGTCTGCCTCCATCAACCGAGTAATCCATATTTGCCCTGATTATATCACGGAGGTATCTAAAGGTAAATGAAAATCAATATCATCGCCCTGCTCCATTTTTAAAACTAAAACTGCCCATTCTCACCGGCTCCATGTAGTGAAGTTAGGAGTTCCGTGAGTATGAGCAGTTTGGCTCGTGGTTATTTCTTAGGACCAACGAGTGGTAAACCTTTTAGTGTGACAACCGTCGGGGTTGTCCAGAAGCTATACGATCGTCTCCTCCAGCTCTATCCATTCGGATTTTTGAAAGTGCTCAACTTGTGACTCGGGAATTTGAAAATAGTTGGCCACCTCAGCATTGGTCACATCATTTAAAAACTTTCTTCGATGTAACCGGCCAAACTTTTTGGCATTATACATACCCCAAGTATACATAATGATGAAATTAATCAACGCCAGGATAACATTAATGGTAAAAACTCTTATCGTACCCTGAATATTTTCGTCCGTAAACAACTCGGAATGAAACAGTTTTATATTAAAATACCAAAGCATCAAGGACGCAATCAGTTGTACCGAAAAGAAAAAAATATAGCTCCAGCCAAGTGAGGTCAAGACGCCTTCGAGCAGCTTCCTCAGCTTATTTTGTTTCCCGTCAATAATCACTAGGTCCCTAACCCCCGATCGGGGCTGTCCCATACGGCAAATTGATGCTTGTTTTTCTTAAATAGGGCTTTCGGTAAAGCCCTGACGACAACCAAAGCGTTAAAATACCAGTAAATAATGGGGTACCATATGGCCCATAAATAGTACTTTCTTAGATTCGCGTCGTATTCACCGTCGATGAACATAGCCACGCCAAACTGGATGAGACATATGAGAGCCAAGTAGGAACCAGACCAGAATACAGGCGCATAGTAAAAATTGGTTTTAATCATGTTAACCACTATGAGTAATGTCGTAATTATCCATGACAAAGACCAGAAAATACTGAGCAGCTCTTCAATATAAATCGGTATCAATCTCCGCTGGCGCCAATCTAAAAAGATATCCCGATGTTTTATGAGAACTTCAATGCCGCCCTGGGCCCAGCGCACCCTCTGTTTCCAGTATCCTGATAAGGTCTCTGGCACTAACATCCAACACAAGGCTCTCGGTTCGTACCGCACGTCCCAAAAGCGTCTTTGCAGTTTCCACGTTACCCCGATGTCTTCCGTGATCATATCCCTATCCCACATTCCGCAATCGAGAAGCGCCCTTTTTCGAAAGGCGACAATAACTCCAGAAACAGTCATGATTTTACCCAGGATGCGTTGAGATCGTTTGATTAGCCCGATGATACTTGAAAACTCGCATAGCTGAACTCTGGCTAAAAGGGAACTACGGTTTCGAACTCTCGGATTGCCGGTTACGGCCCCGACCCGCTCTCCGTAGTTTGGGGTGGTAAAGTGGGGTACCATGAAATTTAAGGCATCTTGATCCAAGAGCGAATCCGCATCTAGACCTAATATGATTTCTCCCTTTGAGGCGATCAGCCCCAAATATAGGGCATTCGCTTTGCCGGAATTCTTTTTGAGATGGATCACTTTCAGCTTTTCATATTTATCATGTAAGTCCCGCAGCACTTTTTCGGTTTCATCGGTACTGCCGTCATTGATGGCGATGACCTCAAAATTAGGATAGTTAATTTGATGAAGGTGAAAGACAGTTTCTTCGATCGTTTTCGACTCATTGTAACAAGGGATTAAAATAGAAACCAGCGGTGTTACCGTCAATTCGGGCGGGCGGCGCTTTTCCCTGCGAAAATAGAATAATAAGCCGCCGATGATCCAGGTCATGCTCATTACAAGAGGGTACCAGAAGACATAGCTTGTTATGATTGCCAATAATTTACCCAACTTTATTGAGCCTCCAGTTTAGCTTACTATAGTTTTTCGAATCTAACATTGTAGACTTGACCTTAGATCTGTAATAATTTGAAAAAAAGCAGGAGGTGTAACAATAATCGCCTCCCGCATCAAATAACTCGATAATATTCGGCTTAAATCGTGTTTTTCGGTATTTCTCGATTTCTCGATTCCTTCCGCTATCTCTGGTCCGGTTTGTTTTTATTTGCCAGCTTTCCTATCCTTCTTCAATCGCTGCACCGCAGCTAGGTACTTCCTCTGTAACCATACCTTTTTCGCTTCCGCCCAATGCCAACCGTCTTCCTCCAGATAGTCCCCTCCATATACGCTTACCGCTTGCTCTAAAAAAGCTCGGTCATGGCTTTCCTCTGCTTTTTTTAACAAGTCTTCAAACTGTTCCACATCGATAATGACGTCCTCCAGACGGAGCATATAGCTGTTTCCGCTGTATTCAATGGACAAATGATCGGCATACCTGTTCAAGAATGTTTTCCGAATCGCATGGATCGACGTCTGTAAATTCACCAGCGCCTTTTGCGGATCCGAATCGGGCCAGAGAAGCTCACATAGCTTTTCCTTGTGAACGGGTTGTTCCTTTTTATCTAACAGATAGGCAAACAGTTCGGCAGCTTTTTGCCTGTTCCACTTAATCAGATGGTCTCCCATCCGTATAGCAAACTTTCCAAACATGGTAATCGTGAGTGTATCTCTATTCACAGGTACGACCGGGATGTCTTCCTTTAGGACATGGAACTCATCCAATTTAGCCTTCATCTTATCCAGGGCTCTAAACAACCGTTCCTCACGGATGGGCTTTAATATGTAATCAATCGCATTCACCTCAAACGCTTCCGTTGCGTAATGATTGTAAGCAGTAATAAAGGCGACGCCGATCTGTGGATACAGAGCAAGCAGTTTTTCCGCTAGATCAAGCCCGTTCATTTCGGGCATCTCGATATCGAGCAAAGCCACCTGAAAGGGGCTTTGCTTTGCTTTTTCCAACGCTTCCAAGGGGTTGCTGCATAACTCATAAGCGTCAAATCTTCCGAACTTGTTTAGATAAGCGCCTATTTCAAGAAGGGAATCTGGCTCGTCGTCAACGATTAAAATATTCATGTGTCCATAACCTCCGTCTCTCTGAAGGGGACAGCAAATTCCACGGTCGTTCCTTTTTCCGGTTGACTGGTAATTTCCAGACCCCTACCATAGAGCGCTAACAGCCTTCGGTGAATGTTCTTCATCCCCACGCTGCCTTGTTTCCCTTCCTTGGAGAAAATGACGGCAAGCAGTTTTTCTTCCATACCTACGCCGTTGTCACAGACAGACACTTTGACATCATCCGCTTCTCGATGGACAGAAACAGATACGCGCCCCCCTTCGATACGGGTCATGATCCCATGCCGTACCGCATTTTCTACGAGCGGCTGAATGGATAACATCGGGATGTCGATGTCGATCTCTTCCTCTACCAGGATTTCGACCGTCAGCCTTTGCCTGAACCGTGCCTGCTCAATCGCTAAATAGGCACGAACCAGCTCCAGTTCTTTCATCAAACTCGTCATGCCTTCGTTGCTTTCAAAGTCAAAACTGCTCCGCAAATAATCGGATAGGTCGAGGACCAGCTCTTTGGCCTTATTCGGCTCTCGAATACTGAGAGAGGCAATGACATTTAAGGCATTGAAGATAAAATGAGGTTTCATTTGCGCTTGGAGAAACATCAACTCACTAGATACTTTATTGCTGACCAGCCTTTTTAACTGCACCAATGTCTTCACACGTACGCGCAGTTCTCCCGCATCAAAGGGTTTAGGGAGATATTCGTTTGCCCCCATCGAAAAAACGATTTCCAGATCTTCTTGCCGCGCTCTAGCGGTAAGAACGAGTACTGGCAAATCCACATAGGAATACTTGTCCCGCAACGACTCTAACACTTCAAAGCCGGTCATTCCCGGCATCATCAAATCCAAGATAAGCAATTCATAGGCAGCACCATGTTTGAGTAAATCTAAAACCTCTTGTCCGCGAGTGACTGCTTTGATGCTGTATCCTTCTAACGCTAAAATGTTGACAATGGCTTGTAAATTTGCCGGATCATCATCAACAACTAAAATCCGAAAACCGTTGCTTCCCTGGATTTCCATCGGAGCTGATCCCGTCTGTCTCGGAATGTTGGGAGCGGACAGCTCGACCGATGACTCTATAGTCGGCGCGGTTCCTTGGGTCACCGGTAATGTAAAAGTAAAAGTTGACCCTTGATGCAATTCCGAAGTAGCCCATATTTTACCACCATGCAGTTCTACAAGCTTTTGGGTGATGGACAATCCCAGACCTGTTCCATAGTACGATCGCGAATCTTGGTGATGAAGTTGAACGAACGCTTCAAAGATAAACGGTAACTCTTCTCGATCGATACCGATTCCCGTATCCTCGACGGAAATCTCCATCCTGTCAGGATGGCATCGAACCCGGATGACGATGGAACCCTTTTCGGTAAACTTGATAGCATTGCCGATGACATTATAAAGGATCTGGATCAGGCGCTTTTCGTCGGCTAATACAGGCGGAAGATTTGGAGCGATTTCGCTATGTAGTTCTATCTCTTTATCTTTGATCAAAAAAAGCAAGACCGAACTGACCTTTGATACGGCGGTAAACAAGTCGACAGGCTTTAGGTCGAGCTTGATTTCTCCTTGTTTTAGTTTTGAGATTTCTAAGATATCGTTGATCATATGGTACAGGCGGTTTCCCGCCGCTTTGACGATTGTCAGGCTTTCTTTCTGAGCGTGGGTAAGGTTATTTTTGCCTTCCTCCAAGACGGATTGAGTGATATTGATAATTCCATTGAGGGGAGTCCGAAGTTCATGGGATGTATTCAATAAAAACTCATCTTTGAGCTTGTCCAGTTTGATGAGTTTTTCCGACATCTGTTGAAGTGAACTGTTTGCTTCGATCAAGTTGCTCTCTGCTTTTATCCGTTTCATCCGATTGATTAAAAGAAGCACGATCAACAAGGCTTGTAGGATAAGCAAGAGAATTCCGCTGACAATATAATCTCCGTATTGCTCCCAAAAGGAGGTCTCTTGAAATTCGATCTTGCTCTCGGCAGGTAACTGATTCCGTTTTATTCCCCATTGTTTTAGCTGGCGGTCATCGAAAGCATACTTATGATATTCAGGAGGGGAAAAGAAATCGTCCGGAGGTTTTATACGGGTCAACTCATCAAGTACCCGTAACGCCGCGTACTGCCCTAGCTTTTCAAAATCAAAGACATATCCTCCAACAATACCATACCCGAGATACTGCACATCGGTGCCAAATACAGGTACCGTGGTTTCTTGGCATATCGTTTGCAGGACTTCGATGGGCGCATACTTTTTTCCATCCACATCGGTCATCCAATGAAAATACAAGATTGCGGAGTCATCATCAGCTTTTTTCAGGCGTTGAACCATCTGTTTATAGGGCAGTTGATTGACAAAAACGAACTTCGTTCGCCCCTTATATTTCTCGATCATTCCAGAGATATGGGGTTCGATCGGATCGGGAGTCACCATGTAGATAGTTTTCGTCTCCGGCTTCGTTTGCAGAATGAGTTGAATGTTTTTTTCGATATCTATCGCGCGGGGATTTCCCATACGCACTAAGGGATCCTCTTCAGCCGGTCCCTCGTCTTTTTTGACATCGATACTAATGGACGCTCCCGGAAAAACGTCGTTTCCGTATTTCGATAAAAAGGGCCGCAGGTTAGCTTTAGCAGTCACAAAATCTGGCTCACGACGGGCGTATTTTACTTGGAGATAGTGGGCTACGTTTTTTAAGTACTCCTCATCATTAGGGTGACGAGCCAAATCAAGATACTCGTAGGAATAGATAAATTTATATTGAGCATTTTTTTCGATCGTTCGCTTAAACCCCTCGTTAAACAACTGATGGGCTGGATCATCGGGGGTAAAAGCGTGCAAAAACAGTACGTGCTTTTCCGGTAACTCTTCGGCATGAACGACAGAAGCAGGTACAATAAGCGCGATAAGCAACAGCCATAAAAAAGGCATGTAGGGCTTTTTGAAACAAAAAAACTTCAACATATATAATACTCACCTAATTTTCGTCACGTCGTTCTGCACATATATTCTTCACGAAGGTAGTCTTATCCTTGAGGGACCTCTCTTTCGAATTCCCGGAAGGGGTGAACCATGATCATCCCTTTCCGTTGATTTACGCCGTAATGAATGATACTTCAACATCATCGTTGCTACCCGATGGGTCCGAAGAACCGAAGACGATACGGTTTTTTCCTGCTTTTTTGGCATGATAAAGTCTGCTGTCGGCCACCCTGAGCATCTCCTCCGCAGAAGTATAGGATGGATCGAACTCCTCAATCCCACCGCTGATCGTAACCATTCCATGAGGGCTCTGCCTATGAAGGATCTGCAGACCTTGAATCGCCTGAAGAATTCGATCTGCCACCTCTTTGGCGATCATCAAGTTGGCATGGCTAAAAATCACAACAAACTCTTCCCCGCCATAACGAAATACACGATCTTCTGCCCGAATGTTTCCCTTAATCGTGTTCGCAATGCTCTTTATGACTTGGTCTCCCTCGGCATGGCCGTAGGTATCATTAAAGTTCTTAAAAAAATCGATATCGACCATCATGATCGAAAACGTTCCTAAATTGTTCTTCCCGTCGGTAAAGATCCGTGTCATGCTGCGATCGAAAGATCGGCGATTATGGATCCCTGTAAGGCCGTCTAAAAGGCTCATCTCTACCAGATCGGCATTGACCTGCTCTAGGGCTTTTGTTCGTTCTTCCACGATTCTTTCTAAGTTTTCCTGGGCATCGCGGATGTTGGTAGCCATTTCCACAAATCTGGTAGACAGTAAGCCAATTTCATTATCCAATTGCACTGGTAATGTAATCGTTTGCTCCGCCACCGCTTGATACTCCCCTCGTCCAATAGCCTCGGCAGCAAGGGTCAACTGTTTCAAGGGTTTTTCTGCTTGATAGCGCATCACATAGTACACGATGAAAAGGATGATCGTGAGAATCATCATGCCTTCGGTAAAGATTCTTATCGCTGCTGCGTGGGCTGCCTCCCGAATAATCTTCATGGGAAAGACCCGTACGAGCAGCCACTCGGGACCTTCAAACTGGCCCACAGCCAGGTAGCAGTCATAGGCATTATTTTTAATGATCTTAACTTCCGAGAGATTCCCCTTGGTTTCTTCTTGAATCAGTCTATAGGCTTCCTTGATAAATGGGCTGTTGATTTTATCTAGGGATAGCTGTCCCACCCATTTTTGATCGTCTGTAGGATCGCTCGGGTGGGCGACCAGATACCCATCTTTCCGAATGATGAAGTTGTAGGTTCCATCGTTGTTGTTTTCGACGATTTTATCGACTAAATCAGTCAGATATATGTCGTGACCGGGCGTGATCAAGTGCCGATCTCCCTCATCCAAGGGATCCATGTAGGTAACCATCCACTTTTTCGCCGTCTCATCGTAGTAAAGACCAGACCAAATCGCTTTCCGTTCTGGATTCTCCTTTTTATTGACAGCTCGAATGACGCCCAGTTCGTTCATGGGTAGGTCGGCCCGGGCGTGCAAGCCCCACGGCTCCACGGGGTAGAAAAGGGTGATGGCGTTCTCCGGATAAGCCACATGCACATTGGCAAAACGATTCACCCATGCCGGGCCCATTCGAGACAAGACCCTGCCGGCCAGGATGAGCCGTCGTTGAAAATCAGGATCCTTCACGCTTTGGTTGTTGCCGATGAAGCTGGACAACCCGTAGATATAGCCGCCATCCTTCGTATAGAAACCATCAAAGTACTCTCGTTTCATCCGCGTAGCACCTTGACTATCGACAAAGTAATAAGACCAGAATTCCTGTTCCGATACCTTGATGTCAGATTGATAGAGTTTCAAAAACTCCTGGGAAAAAACGTCGAGGTTGTCTTTGGCCAGCCTAAAGATCTCACTTTCTGTTCGAACGTGTTCCGAAACATAGGTGGTGAGTTCCTCCAGCCTTTCTTCCGTCTCCCGGTGATAGGCATTATAGTACGAGATCAAAGAGACCACCGTCACGATTGCGATGGACATGAGAAAGATCTTAACAAGGATGCCTTTAATGAGTGATAGAGGCTGGTAACGATTTTCGACATTCTGTGGTTTCACGATAATGTTCACCTCGGTCACGTCAATGATCGATCTGTCTCTTTGATGACTCATGAATAAGGGTATCATCCTACGCTGACAAAACTCTTACAATTGAGTCAAGCGAACGCGTAAAAACGGTCTTTTTGTTAAAATATCTTCATATTTCACTACTTTTGATTTGTTTTCGCCCCATGTCGAAGACTCTGCTTTGATACTTCCAACAGCCTGATCTTTGGCAAGCAATCTTTATTCTGACCAATAAAAAAGCGACCTCGCCCGTGATGGCAAGATCGCTCCGGAAGTTTAATTCGAATTTGGAATTCCCTTGTGGTTAACAAAAAGAGTTCAGCCTTATCGACCAAAGCTGTTCCGGTTACATCGCCACCGATGTTTTCGAACTAACGGTTGCTTTCTCGTATTCTTCCATTACTGCCTTAAAAATAATGTCACGAAATTCTTGATGAATCGGATGCACAATGTCGAGATAACTTCCGTTTGGCACCTTTTTACTCGGCATCGCAACAAAATCTCCTGTCTTTCCCGCGATTACCTTTATGTCATGAATAACAAACATTTCGTCGATAGTAACAGATGCGATGGCCTTTATGGACCCTTCGCGGATGATCTTTCTGATTCTAACACTGATATCCACTCGTAACATCTCCCTACAACCACTTTTTGCACTCAACAGTTCAATTTTAACCAGTTTGCTTAAACAGTCAATACTCGTTGAATGTTTTTATAGCTTTAGAGAGAATTATCATTTGCTAGACGATGTTAGAACCCTTAGTTGCCTATTAGAGATGTTACGAAAAACGAGTTTTTTCTACAACGTCCAATGCCAAATCAGTATCGCCAACACGGTTGCTGGCTCGACCTCTTCGCACCACTTTAATCACAAGCGCGATGAATAGGACGATCGCTGCTACGATAGTCGCAGTTAGAAATTTAAAGAGAAAAGACCTCATTGAAACATCCCTCCATGATACGTTGGGTGGCTGATCCCTTCGTGGATAATCCCTTCGCGAATGATATCGTAATATCCTCCCTTTATTGGTAACATAAGTAAGTCATTCAGTCCGGTTGTAAACCTGGACTGTTTTTTTTCGTCGACGATACGAAAGGTACGCCTCGTGCTATACTTATTATTATTTCAGAGGAGATTAATTTATTGAGGGAGTCGATTTTAGTTGTTCACCGAAATGCGTAGAAAAGACAAGCAACTTACCGTAGTCGATAGCTTAAAAATTCTCACCGAAGGAGAATACGGGGTTCTTTCAACGATAAGCACGGATGGATATCCCTACGGGATACCCTTGAATTATGTTTACGACAACAACAGCATCTATGTCCATTCGGCAGTAGAGGGACTAAAACTCGACAATATCCAGAAACAAAGCCGGGTTTCCTTTTGTGTGGTCGGTAACACAGAATTATTATGCAAGTCATTTGATACGAATTACGAAAGCGTCATTGTCTTTGGTAAAGCTAAGATCGTACATGGCGAAGAGAAGGAACAAGGCTTGATGGCGCTGGTAAAAAAATATTCCTCCGATTACATGGAGGCTGGGAAAAAATATATCGAGAACTCCGGACATACTACGACCGTAGTAAGAATTGAAATCGAGCATTTGACCGGTAAAGCCCAAAGATAAATCTGTTTACCGGCAAAGTCACACAGATAAAAGAGCCTGTCCCAAGTAGCTGGGACAGGCTCTTTTTATTTTTCTATTCGTGCTTATGTAGCGAGATCTGTCCTAAGTCTAAGGAAGAAAGGGCCTCGCCAATGGTTTGGGCCTTTGCCTCCTGGCTGTATGCTTCGAGCATTTGCTTGGTCCGGCGCGAATGGTTTAAGGCAGCAGGCCCACCGAGACAGCCGCCGACGCAAGCCATGCCTTCGATGAAATTGCCTGGTGGGCGACCCACTTTCGCCATGCGAAGTGCTTTGATGATCTCTTCCGCCCCGTCGCAACGATGAGGCTTGAGTTCCACAGTCACCCCAGCTTCCTTGAGCGCCTGTCCTATCGCTTCAGCGACACCGCCGCAGCGGGCAAAGCGGCGACCAAAAATAGAGGCCTGCTCCAAAGGCTCATCGTCACAACCGGCCAGATCGATCCCCGCCGCATCGAACATACCCAGCAGTTCTTCAAATGTGATCGCCAGATCGATATCACCTTGACACTTAGGCAGCCCAATCTCCACTTTCTTGGCCATGCAAGGACCGATGAAGATCGTCTGAGCGCCGGGATATTTTTGTTTTACATACCGTCCAACAGCCACCATGGGTGATACGGACGTAGAGACATTATCCTTCAGTTGGGGAAAGTGTTTCTCGATGATCGCTACAAAAGCGGGACAGCAGGAGTTCGTCAGGAACGAGCCTGCTTCTAGCTTCTCCGCCAGTTCCCGAGCTTCCGCCTCTAGAATCATGTCCGCGCCCAAGGCCGCCTCATGAACCGCTGTAAAGCCGAGCTTTTTCAGTGCGCTGTTTACTTGACCGATGGTGATATCGGGAAACTGACTGGCCACAGACGGCGCTAATACCGCATGGACGTTCCCCTTCTCCTGCTGCAACATTTTTACCGCATCGACAATACTAGAGGTATCAGAGATCGCGCCAAAGGGACAACTGATGGTGCAATGCCCGCAGGCGATACATTTTTGCGGATCGATGCGAGCGATTTTGTCTTCATCATAGCGAATGGCATCTACAGGACATGCTTTGATGCAAGGACGCTGCATATCGGTGATGGCACCGTAGGGGCAGACCCGGTGACAGCGACCGCATTCGATACACTTCTCTTGAATGATGACTGCTCGCCGATCGATTTGTGCGATCGCATTGACCGGGCAGGCATCAATACACCGTTTGGTGATGCAGCCCCGGCAAGCAGGAGTGACCGAAAACCGGTTGACTGGACATTCATCACAGGCGATGGAGATCACGCGAATTCTTGGATCATCCCCAGCGGAGGGATCGTGAGCGACTCCTCCTTCCGGCTCTTCACCGCAAGCCAAGCGGACACGCTCCGCCGAGACGGCTCTTTCCTTATAGACACAACAACGGTAGCGGGGCCTTTTTTCCTGGTTGATCAACGTCGGGATGAACTGCTTATTTTTTTCTAATGTGCCATCCATTGTCATCTTGGCCACATAATAAAAGACTTCATGACGTATCATCTGTACGGCTGTCTCATATTGTCGCTGCGTCAAAACTCTGAAATCCATTGCGAAGCCCCCTGTCTGATATCTTGCCAAGGGCAAGTATATACACTTTCGACACAATAATTAAAAAATCATGCAAAAGGGGGGAAAGAAAAACCGCTATTTTCAGACGGCTTCTCATTTTAGGTGACTTTTTGCATTCCGCCTCCTATATACTCACAGCCACGTGTAAAGGAGTGTACCAATGGAATTTCATATGCTCTGCGGTCTGCCGGGCAGTGGAAAATCGACTTTGGTTAACCGGCTCAAGGGATATGTGGTATCCACCGATAGCATCCGAAAGTTTCTCTGGCACGACGAGGCCATCATACGCCATGATAAACTGGTTTTTGAGATGGCCCATCTGATGATCGACTACATGCTCGCCCAAGGAAATGCTGTCATTTTCGACGCCACCAATATGACACGAAGAAACCGTAAACCCTTTATCCAGTTAGCCCATAAACACGGGGCCACTATTACGCTCCACTGGGTAAAAACCTCACTAGAAACGGCTCTAGCCCGAAACGCTTCTCGCGATCGGAAAGTACCCGTAGCTGTGATTCGTTCCATGAATAAACGTTTTCAACCTCCACGAAAAGATGAGACCATTGATCACATTGTAGAGTATGAGGAAGAGGGAATGGAATAAAACTCAAGGCACGGTTATCATCAGCTTGTATTCGATAGTCACCGGTACGGCGCTTGTTGTATCGTAACGCCCATAGTGCTATCATGAAAATGGAAACAATCTTATGCTTAACTTTTAGGCAAAGCTAGAAATCTGGCTGGATTCGTCGTCCGGCTAGGTTTTTAAGAGCACCTAGGTTCACGATTACATTATGTAGGAGTTATCGATGAAATTTAAAGCTAATTTACTGCTATTAATGACTGCATTCATCTGGGGCTTTGCCTTTGTCGCTCAGCGGGTAGGTATGGATTTTGTTGGCCCCTATACCTTTAACGGTGTACGATTTGCCTTGGGCGCAGCTTCGCTTTTACCGTTGATCTGGTATTTCCGCCGAGATTCTTCCACAAAAAAAATAACGCCTGAGGAAAATTCCCCAAAGGCGTGGAAGATCGGCATATTGGCGGGAACAGTCCTATTTATCGCTGCTTCACTACAACAAATCGGACTTTTGTATACAACTGCTGGGAAAGCTGCTTTTATTACTTGCCTCTACATAGTACTGGTTCCACTGACAGGGCTGTTTATCGGTCACCGGATTACGATGAATACTTGGGCAGGCTCCGTTCTATCGGCAGTTGGACTGTATTTTTTATGTGTTAAAAGTGACTTTACCGTTTCCTACGGCGACTTTCTGGAACTGATCGGTGCTGCTTTTTGGACGTTTCATATTTTACTTATCGACCGATACGCTGCAAAAATGGATAATCTAGTGCTAGCCTTTTGGCAGTTCATAACATGTTCCGCTCTCAGCATGGTCGTAGCTCTAACGACAGAGGAAATCGTACCTGCCCTCCTGTTTCAGGCGGCAGTACCTATCTTGTACGGTGGACTTTGCTCAGTCGGTATCGCTTATACACTCCAAATCATCGGGCAAAAACATGCCGAACCCACTCATGCGGCGATTATCATGAGTATGGAAACTGTGTTTGCAACGTTGGGAGGATATCTCATCCTTGGGGAAATTCTTGGTCCACATGAGATCATAGGAATGGTACTCATGGCGGTAGGCATGTTGATAGCTCAGTTACATAGTTTTCAGATACAAAATCAAGAAAGCCTCTAACGGAGATCGTTACACCTTATAGGCGCGCACAAAGGCACTCATGACTGTATCATTTAGCTCATTAATTTCCGCCTCACTCATATCACGTAGATAATTATCCAAACCATAATCCCACACGTTATAGACTCGAATGATTTCAATCTCAACATTGACTAACCCTGCTTGGATCAGTTTATCTTTGTATTCGTTTTCGAGTAATGCTCCAGAGATACATCCTGCCCACGCCATTATGCTTTGCTGAACTTTATCAGGCAGTTGTTTTTTTAGGACGATATCGGATACCGCCAGCCGGCCACCGGGTTTTAACACTCGATGTATTTCGGAGAATACACGGTCTTTATCACCGGAGAGATTTATTACACAGTTGGAAATGACCACGTCTACGGAATTATCCGGAAGTGGGATTTCTTCAATATGCCCCTTTAGAAATTCCACATTGGTAATGCCGGAACGTTTTTGGTTGGTACGCGCAGTCTGAAGCATTTCATCGGTCATATCCAACCCGAAGGCTTTACCGCGTTCACCTACTCTTTTCGCGGATAATAACACATCTAAACCTGCACCGCTCCCAAGATCAAGTACCACTTCGCCCTCGTTAAGTTGAGCCAGTAATGTTGGATTTCCGCAACCGAACGACATTGAAACCAAATCGACGGGAATTCCTTCGAGAGAATCTGCGTCATAAATGTCCTTCGTAATCGCTTTGGTGGCCTCGCTCAGGGGATCTCCAGAACAACAACCAACAAAAGAGCTACAACATCCCGTCTTTGAAGTGATTGCCTTTGCGTACTTTTCTCTAACGATTTCACGAATATCGGTGCTCATCCTTGTTCCTCCTCCGACTTCACGCGTTCCCCTATTTATTTATCACCATGGGCTACAAAAATGCTTATCTTCGCTTGGGATGTCCCGGATTCAGACGTCGAACAACAGTTATCGCCTATACAATCAACGCTCACGTTGTGTAATCCAGCATGACACAACCATACTTTTATGTCTTCTCGCCGAAAACCTAGCCACCGATCAAATTGTTCAGTTCGAAGAAATTCAAAGTTATGTTCGTCTAAATCAGTAATAATCAATTTTCCACCCGGCTTCAGAATACGTACCATTTCTGTAATTGACTCACTCGGGCTATCCACGTGGTGAAGAAACATATTGGCAAAAACATAATCGACTACGTTATTTTCAATAGGTAGTGCAGAAGCATCTCCCACACGGCAATCGACTTTTTCCCCAAAACGAGATTTCAACTGTCGTAACATTTCCTCGGACTGATCTACGGCGATGACTTTTACACCCTTTTCTGTGAGACCTTCCGTAACATAGCCAGTTCCTGCCCCAATGTCCGCCGCCAGTGTGCCTTTTACTAGATTGGCTATACAGTAGGCTTTTTCACGAATCTTATCCGAAAAAAATTCCTGTCTCATATCATCCCATTTGTCGGCAACACGATCAAAATACTCTTTGCTCATCACAACGTTACCTCCTAACCAACAAAATCTGAGTCACCCGAAACAGTTATTGAAACGCTGTTAATAAGATTTGAAAACTTTCAAGAATTTGCGCTCTTTTATCGGTTGGTATGCGCTCCCAAACCCCTAGAAAGTAATTGTTCATGGTTTCTTCTATGTGTTGGAAAACCTTTTTTCCCGATTCCGTTAGTTGAATCGTAACGTATCTTCGATCCTCCGGATCAAGCTCTCTTTGGACTAATCCATTATTCACAAGATTGTTTACAGTCCTACTCATCGTACTGCTATCTAAACCGAGGCTATCGGCTAACAGATTTAGAGATACTTTTTTTCCTCTTCCGATTTCTACAATCGCATGACACTGTGCAAAAGAAACCCCGCAGCAACCCATTTCGTTTTTTTCTAAAATACCTAACTTGCGTTCAAGCTGTCGGATGATTTCGCGTAATTCCTTGGCACTAACGCCATCTTCCAATGCAAACACTCCTGCTCATGAAATCAAATTTCTTCCTCATCCAATAGGCTTACCTCATATTCAAACCATAACAGAAGTAGTTGTGTGTTGCAACTATTTTATATGCCATGAATTGTCTGAACCATAACTTTACTTTCCCCAATAAAAGAGCTTACCCGCAAAACTCGCTCAATAACAAGAGAACGAGAATAGTCGAGCTTTACGAAAAGAGGCTTAGCAATTTTGCTAAGCCTCTAGTATTTGGTAAATATGCTTGGAATTGTTCCATCCCTTTTCCTATGAACTTCCTCCCTATTTTATGTTTATCTGCGGATGTTTCTCTGCCTACCCATTCACTTAGGATAAAAATATCCATTAATGGCTTTGCCATGTTATAATTCTCATTAGAGCGATCACCGTACCAGCTGCACTAATTTTTCAATAAAGGAACTAGCATCAATGGAGGTATTTCGATGGAACGAAAAAAGCAATACAAACAGTGGCTAATTCCAGTAATCACTACACTCATTGTTTCGTCAACAGTTACTCCCACCTTTGCAGATGAAGGTATTTTTGTAAATATTGATGGAAAACCGATCTTTTTCGACGTTCAACCCACTGTCATTGAAGGACGCACGATGGTTCCGCTGCGAGAGATCTTTGAATCTCTCGGCGCAAAGTTGGTATGGGAACAGGCCACCAGTACGGTCAAAGCTACCAAAGGAAGCACCTCGATTTCCTTACCGGTCGGTAGTCATGAAGCTGTCGTCAATCACCGAACTCTTCACTTGGATGTTCCCGCAACCATTATTGAGGGAAGAACGATGGTACCTGCCCGATTTGTTGCCGAAAGCCTGGGTTGCTCCGTCGAGTGGGATGGGAATACCAGTACAGTGAATATTTACAGGGATTCTTCCGTAAATCATACACCCGATCCGAAGACTGAGCCGTCTGTGTCAAATGGGTCGTCATCGACCGGAGATCCCGCCGCATTGGAGTCAATTGAACAGTTAAAACAAGCAATGGAATACTACCCCGAACAAGGGGATACTTACGCCTTCAATATCGCTGCACAGTATTACGAGGTAGGCCACTATGACGAGGGGACAAAATACATCTTCATAGCGGTTGATGCAAAAAAACAAAAGCGGGAGAGCCTGTATAGCACATTCTCGTCTGCGGCCCAAATGCTTTTCAATCACGGGCAGGTGGAAAGAGCCAACCAATTACTCGATGACGCGATAGCAATGGATTCGGAAAATACATTACCCTATCAAATGATGAAAAAGTAAGCTATTGATTTGAAAATAAAATGGCGTGCAAACTAGTAAAAGTTTGACACGCCATTTTTCTTTTTTAGGCAATCATTGTCTACCTGTGATTCTTGCACCTAATTCATAAGCCCGTTCACAATCGAGGGGAAAGACGTCTTTCCGACTTTTCGCTTTTTTGCAGTGACTCAGTTAACCCTTTCCCACCACTGGGTAAAGCGTTGTTGCTCATTTTCCAGCTCTATCGGTTCTCCGATCATTGGCGTAAGAAGCCGGTAGTTTATATTTTGACTGGCAAACGTAATCCGTTTCAATGGATCATCCCAAGGATGGTTGGAGATCGCAAACTTTCCAGAATGGCCAGGTAATAAGGCCTTGGTTTTCAATTCTTCAGCGGCCGTTGCCACTTCTTCCGGCATCATGTGTATATTTGCCCAGCTCTTGTCATACTGGCCATTTTCCATGATCGCGAGGTCAAAACCGTTGAACATTTCTCCGATTTGCTTGAAGTGGGGACCATATCCGCTGTCACCACTGTAGAATATCCGCCGTTGCGGGGTGACCAGTGCAAATCCAGCCCATAACGTCTTATCTCTGGTGAGCAGGCGTCCAGAAAAATGGCGAGCAGGCAGTACGTGGACGGTAAAGTCTTTTTCTAACTCTAATGAGCTAAACCAGTCCCCCTCATGGATGCGCTGTTTTTCAAATCCCCATTGTTCAAAATAGGAACCGACACCTAAAGGGCAGATCACATTTTTAACTTTGGCTTTCAGCGCAGTCACTGTGGGATAATCTAAGTGATCCCAATGATCGTGAGAAATCAGCAAATAATCGATTTCTGGGATGTCATCTGCTGTGTATGGATTCGTTCCTTCAAATGCCTTATTCGCAAAAGAGACAGGTGCTGCGTAGGAACTAAATACGGGATCAATGAGAATCCCTTTTCCGCCAAGTTGCATGTAGTACGAAGAGTGACCCAGCCAAATCACGGTATCTTTCCCTTTGTCCAAAGCCATCAGATCTGTTTTGATCGCTGGAATCGGATCGGTCGGTCGCAGCCGTTCCTTTTTGGTAAAGAGAAACTCCCATAACGAGGAAGCAGAACTCTTTTCTCCGGTAAATTGAGGAGTGGGGATTAAATTTTGAAATCGGTTATCCAAGTAATGGGGAGAACTTTTAATTCTTTCAAGGTTCGAGCCGTCAGGCAATCGGCCAAACTTAGGATGTTGCAAATAAAGACCGATACCTAGCGATAATACGATAAGACCTAGGAATGAGATGAACAGCATTTTTCTTAACCAATCTTTCATATAATTCTCCGAAAATCCGATTTTGGACTACACTTTTTATAAAAGTAGCAAACCAAGTGCTCTTGGCGACTTGGTTAACTATCGAAACGTTCAATGACCACAACGTATGATTTTATTTTTTTACAAATTTGTTCTCCCGCGCACTGTAGCGTGGCCCTATATTCGGATATTTTATAATTACATTTTCTATCTGTTCTAAATCTGAAGCCGTAAGTGTAACATCTACCGCTCCTGCGTTTTCTTCCAGATATTTTTTCCGTTTTGTTCCGGGGATAGGAATGATGTTATCGCTCTGTACCATTACCCAGGCGATGGCAAGCTGCACCGGGGTGCAGTTCTTCCCCGCCGCAAATTCGGCAAATTCAGCTGCTAGATTCTGATTATTTTCCAAATACTCTCCATTATAGCGTGGAAGGTTTCTGCGGAAATCATTGGATTCAAGGGTGCTTACATTGAGTTTGTTTGTTATCAATCCACGACTTAACGGAGCAAAGGGAACGAAGGTTATCTCTAACTCCTTCGTTAATGGAAGAATCTCTTTTTCCACGTCGCGAGTTAACAGCGAGTATTCACTTTGTACCGCAGTAATCGGATGGACAGCGTGCGCCTTTTTCAAATCTTCCGGCGTACACTCACTTAATCCCAAGTAACGGACTTTGCCCTCTTTGACCAAGTCGGCCATGGCACCGACGGTCTCTTCTACCGGAACATGCGGGTCTACACGGTGAGCATAGTAAAGGTCAATGGTGTCCACCTTCAACCGTCTAAGACTGTTCTCCACGGCCTGCTTCATCCACTTCGGGGAACCGTCAATATAGGTATCTCCGCCCACAAAGGCATCTCCTTTGGCGCCTCTTACACGGAACCCGAATTTTGTTGCAATAAAAACCTTGTTGCGGTTAGGAACCAGTACCTTCGAAATCAGTTCTTCATTCGCACCATTTCCATAGATATCCGCAGTATCCCAAAAGTTTATTCCAAGCTCCAGTGCATATTGTAAAGTGTTAATGCTTTCGTTATCATCTGCCTGCCCGTAAGCTGCACTCATTCCCATGCAGCCTAGACCCACTGCCGAAACTTCTACGTCTGTTTTCCCTAATTTTCTGTACTTCATTGTAACTCTCCATTTCCTTAATTGTTTTTGAGCGCTCATAGCTAATGTTCCGGCCTTCTCAATTCTTTTTCTTTTTTGACGATTGCCTGTTCATATACTGCAATTTTATAATCTAGGCGCTCCAGCGTTTTCTTCATATCTTCGATTCTCGTGATGAGTTGTTTACGCTGTTCGATAAAAAGTTCTTTTCTTGCTTCAATCGTTTCGTCGCCCTGTTGGAATAACGCAACATACTCAATCAATATTTCAATCGGAAGACCGGCACTGCGCATACATTTGATAAATTCGACCCACTTACAATCTTCTTCGGTATAATCCCGGATTCCGTTTTTATTGCGGTTCACACGGGGAATCAATCCGATGCGTTCATAATAGCGGAGTGTATCCTGTGGAATACCCAATTTCTCACTGACTTCTGTAATGGTCATCGGTTTTTACCTCCCGATATTCGGTCATCCAACGTTCGGACATCTTCAGGCGGGTCTGCTTCCAAAGGATACGATCGTACGTACTACAGAACAATTAATTCATAATCCCGACTACCCAAAGGCTGCATTCTTTCCATATCCTCCTGGCTTAATTCAAAATCAAAAAAGTTTTCAATAATTCTTTCCTTTCTTTTGCATGATCTTCCTCCTTGAAAATTTTGTATCGTTAGTATAAAGCCTGGAGTTAACTCCAAGTCAAGTGATTTTTAATACTTTGGAGACACAAAAACGATTCGCTCGGGAAAATCACACAAAAATTAAAGAGGGCCGTCCAAAGATCAATGTTCTTTGGACGGCCCTCTTTGTATTTTTTTCGTACGTCCCTATCTTAGTTTTATCCTGTAAGGCTTGTTAAGTGTACTATTATGAACCTCGAAGTGAGATTGTCAGTTATGAGACCTAAAGTTTGATTTATGACCTCCCTTCGACCCACCTTGTCATTCGGGTACTGTCGTACTGTTTTTCCTCCACGGTTTAATTACAGATATGAAAACAAGAAATATTAGACTGGCGACCTGCATTGTCCCGAAGTACCGATTCATTGTTATGCTATGAACATAGATCGGATTATTTAAGGCCATCCACCGTTCTGAAGCGGCGATGGACGTGGCGTCATTTAGCCAAGGGCCTAGAAAAAAAGTGCCGAAGAGAATAGAAAAGACTGTGACCACCCATTTAACGGTAACCCACCTATGTTTGAAGAAACCCCATTTGGTAAACACCGAGTAAACAAGTCCCGTTAATAAGCTGGATATCGCCGCCGGGATAACAACGAAATCATCGATCAACTTAGCGGCAGCATTAGTCGCATAAAGTTCGTCACCATTCGCGGGTCTGCCGAAATAACTAATCATTATCATACAGATTCCTGCTCCCACCCAAACCCCGGACACAAAGATATGAAAACTTTTTAACCAGGAAACGCCCCTTGGTCCCAGTGCTTTCATTTCAGTATGCTCCTTTCGCTCCCCTGACTAGATGTTCGAAACAATGCTACTCAATTCGTGACACAATATGGAGCCACGTTTCTTTGGTTAAAAAACTTTCTTCCACCTGAGCTTCTAACTCTAAAAAGCGCTTATAGGGGATACTGAATGAAAGGATATCTTTGTCGATAACTTTTCTTGCCGATGGGTCCGTGAGTCCAATAAAACACTTTGACCCCTGTTCCTCAGATTGTGCTAGAAACCCCATTTTCCTTCTTGAAATTAAATGCCCTTCTCTGGTTTGACCTTTGAACGATACGGCTACCGGCTGATTTTTAAGCTTTATGGAATCAGCAATCTTACTGTTCATACTACACCCCTTCTGCGTATTTATGCTGCTTAAATCAATTTATCATTTTGGTTGTCATAACAACTAAAACGATAAAAAAATAGCTAGTCGAGATTATCATATATTTGATTTAATAGTTTTATCGTTTCTGCGACCTTCTGTTTTTCTATTCCCATGGTAGCTTCCTCGATTAATTGCATAGCTTTAGGGACTAACTCATCCCGCAAGGCCCGTCCGTGATTCGTCAAAAAGATTTGGTAGGCTCTTTTATCCACCGGATGTGGTTTTCGAACAATCAATTCTTTGATTTCTAACTTTTCAAGAATGCGATTCGTATTGGGCTTATCTTTGAAGATCATGTCTGCCAACTCTTTAGGGGTAATTCCTTCTTGCGCCCATAAACAGCTAAGGACAGACCATTGTTCAGGCGTAACATTATATTCGCTGAAGCGTTGAAGCAATTTATTTTTAAGTTTTGTGTTCGTCTTATTGAGAATAAACCCTAATGAATCCTCTAATTTGAAGTCCATCGATATTATCACCACCAGTTGTTCTGACAACTATATTATATGCTTGTAGTATTTTTCAGTCAACCAGTCAGATTCTTTTTGATTATTCCTCTTCATCGTTTTCAACATCCTAATGTCCATGTCGGGGTCAGCCCGCAAGTTTCCGGATCCTCCATCGTGACGGATATGCTTTGCGGAAGTGGCTGCGACGAAGGCGTAACGGCGGAAAAAGTATTTGGCGGTAAACTGATTTACGAACCCGATCCGGTCAAAGCGGCTCAACTGCTTTTAGAGCGCATCGATCAGAAGCGGGTGGCGTTGGGGATATAATCAAGTAAACAGTGAAGGCCAGGATGATTGTCCTGGCCTTCTTGCGTTAAAACTCACAGAAAAAAACAGAGATAGCCGAATAGTTGTCGTGATCCTCAGGAGCACGCTCCATGATTCGAATCTCCATTAATTCCAACCACGCGTCCGGTGTTTCTGCCTTAGACAGGTCTATCTCCATTTCTCTCTCCCAGACATGTTCCCAAAAACCATCCGTGCAGAGGAGAAAGGCATCACCCGGTCGATAAGGACCGGGAATTCTGACGATATCCGGTCGTATTGACTCCTTCTGTCCCAGTGATCGCAATACCCGGTTCCGATCTTCATGAAAACGTATCTCTTCATGTGAAATATAGCCGGCATCCGCCATAGCCTGAGACACGCTGTGGTCCTTCGTGATAAAGACAATTTTTCCGTCACGAAAATAGTAGAGTCGTGAATCTCCGATATGACCGCAGACGATTTCACTAGTGATTTCTTTTGAGAGTTCTTTTGAACCTTCCTTTGAGCTTTCCCTTGAAATTTCCTTTGAACTTTCTTCTGAATTTTCTTCTTCTGTCGATTCTTCATTTCTTGGTGTACTTGGCATAGTCCCCGATTCTATGTTTTCCGCAAACAGAAGAATTACGGCCGTTGACTTCATCCGATAATACTCACTATGCTCGTCCTGTTCAATCGTCACTTGTTTTTGGGCGGTTTGAAAGCATTTTTCTAAGTCTTCCGCCGTAGCTGTTCCGTCTTTTTTATAGTATTCCAATACAGTATTGACGGCAACCTGAGCCGCCCTTTCACCCCCACGGTGACCGCCCAACCCATCGGCGACGACCCAACAACCCTTTTGCCCATTATAAAAGTAATCACACCGATCCTGATTTGACTCTCTTCCACCTATCCGGCTAATCACAGCAGTCGTAAGCCTCATAAACCCTTTTCCTCCCACCTTACACCTACACAGGCCCGACAGGACCCTTTTTTCGGATTAACACTTGCCCTTCGTTGATGCAGCTATTCCGTTTGAATTCATGAATTCGCCATTTGGATAATCATCCACGCCGAAACGATAAAGAAAAGCAAAGCGACAGCGCCCCAGCGGAATCTAACAATAGTGTTGATTCGCTGGGTTTGCGGCAACTGCCGTTCTGTCACTCGGAATGGCTCATTTTTCTCTAACGCTAAAATCGCAACGGTTAAATTGTCTTGGTCTGGTCGATTTAAAGCCAGAACACGATCGGCCAAAACATAGCAGGCCTTCTGAGGGTCACCCGCCAACGCTTCTGCGATTTCTTGTTCCGATAAATTGGCGTAGAACCCATCGCTGCAGAGCAGAATTCGATCTCCTGCAAACAAGGTGTACGGCCGAATATTCCGATCGATTCTTTCTAGATCAGTCAAGCCGAGGTAACTTGTCAAGTGAGCTCCTTCGGCATGCGCCTCGGCTTCCTTTCGACCGAAGTCTCCTTGGGCGCTTTTTTTTAATAAATCCAAGCGATAGTTATGATCGGCATTTAAGCGTGTTAGCTTTCCTTGCCGGTAGAGGTAAACCCTGCTATCTCCCACTGTTACCCAAAAGAGCATATCCCGATAAATCACAGCAGCGGCAAGTGTTGTACCCGTCTGCCCTGCCAAATTAGACTCCATCGCCAGTTGAAGTATGGCAGTGTTGGCTTTATGTACACTCTTCCAAAGAGCTTCCGGCACCGATGTGCGACAAGATTCATGGTAATATTCGTAGAGCATGGTTCGAACCGCCAATTGACTGGCTTGACGACCACAGGACAATCCACCCATTCCGTCGGCAACAATAGCCATTACGCCGCCGTTGAGGACAGACGTCAAATCATCGATATCGGAAAAACCAAAGGCATCTTGCTGTTCTTCCCTTCTGCCAATATGCTGGAAATTCCCCGGAATGATTCTCATGGGTTCTCCTTCCGCTTCGGATGCTGATCCGTCTAGTGAAAAGGCTCGTGTTGAAAAAACACGAGCCTCTCAACGCCCCAGATGGGATTATCCTTTTTCCAGCAATACCTCAAAAATATTCTCTCGATCGGCGAGATAAAACCGATCTCCCGATTTGAGCCGGACAGGCTGATTGGGGCTGGTTCGATTTCCATTGAAAAGGTAGGTTCCATTGGTTGACGAACAATCTTCCAGAATGAACGTCCGACTGGGCTCTTCATAGCGGATACTGCAGTGAACCCGTCCAATATTGGTCTGATCTGGCGGGAAGATCACTTGACAAACCCGGGAGTCCCTACCTAATGTAAGGGGTTCCTTATCCATCTCAAAGGTTCGACCGATAAATGTGCCCACCAGTCCGCGAAGGATGGGCTTAGTCGACCGTGAATTCTCTGGATTAGTCGCAACGGGTTGAGTTACAGGGTTTTCTTGTGCTCCTTTTCTCTCTAAACCTTGCGGCCCGAGCCCTATGCTCTTTCCATTTGGCATGGTGCGATCTGTTCCATGATTAACTTCTGGATTCGCAGCCGACGAGGGTACCGCCGCTTTCTTTTTTGACTGTACCATCATGATGGCGACTACACTGATGAGAACAATCACCGAGATCACACCGATGACAATCAGCAATGTTTTGTCTTGAGATTGTGGAGTAGAAACTGGTGTATTCGCATTTCCAGTCCCGTTTACCTGCGAATTTGCATTATTCTCACCCTTAGTAGAAGTTGATGATTGATCCGGCTGGTTCAGGGGTTTAACTGCTGTATCTTCGTTGTCATATTTGATATTATTCCGGTCCAAATACTGCATGACTTCATCGCTTTGAATTGCCCAGGCAATCCCTTCGGATTCGATCTTTTTGACGTTAGGTTTTGCTCGGATCACGCCAACTACTGCCCCCGCTTCATTAAAAAGGGGACCTCCTGAGTTTCCAAAGTTTACGGCGGCATCTGTCTGATAATGATTAGTTCCTTTATCATCCTTGTTTCTCCCGCTGATCACACCACGGGTAATCTTTGATTCCGGCGGATGCTTGATTTGGGCAATGTTTGTCATCTTTTCGATATAGGCCGGGAAAGGATAGCCAACAGCATAAACAGCCTGGCCATCCTTGACGTTATCACTGCTGGCGAATCTGACTGGAGCTTTTCCGGATTTTTTGGTTAACTCAAGGATGGCTAAATCTTTTTCAGGCGACAGGCTTAGGATATGTGCCTGAATCGGTTCATCCTGATCCTTTACGTAGATGTAAAAATCGTAGCCCCTTACACCATCCTCATCCGTTACGGCATGCCTATTGGTTACCACATATTGTCCCTCTCGATCGACGATAAAACCAGAGCCGTACCCGACACGGTCATTCGCGAAATAGGTTCGGACGTGTACGACGCTTTGCCGCATCTGATTCGCGTCGGGTTCGGCTTGTGCGGTCTCGACAGAGGGAACAGTAACGATAATTAGAGAAAATACGAATCCAAGGAGGATGGCGACTAAATTATTTTTGATCCTTAGCATCGCTAGACCTCCATTTCCCTACTGTTTTTTGTTCGGCTCTCGCGTAATTGTGACGTTTTGGGTTGTCTCATCATATTCCATTTTGCCTTGGGCCACTTTGGCAATCCAGTTTATCGGGATCATGATTCGGCCATCCTTGAGCTCCGGTGCTCCTTCCATCGGTATTGCGATGCCGTTATCGCCCATGAGCTTAGGAACGCCCGGCCTAACCAAGTACCGAGTATTATCCCGAAGAAAGGAAGCAGTCTGAGTATCCGGATCCCAATCCACTTGAACTCCGGAGGTTTCAGCCAAAACTCGAACAGTGACGTAGATTATGCCATTTCGAATATAGGGGGCTACATCGGTTGTATATTTTTTATAGTTTTTATAAAAAACTTTTTCGCCGATTTTAAAGGTTAGGTCGGCGGTTTGTGGCTCGAAGGACGGGGTTTGGGGGGGATCTGTGTGTTTTGTTGTCGTACTCGAGGACGTTGTGATATTTGTATTACCGGGGGGTTCTTTTTTAGATGGTTCTTTAACATAAATCGCCAAACCAACCACTATTAAAATAGCAGCGACTGCGCCTGCAGCTATTTTCATCAACGTTTTGTTGTTTGAGTTGAACTGTATAATCGTTGTTCCACCCGAATCTGATGCAACCATTGACGGATTTATTCCATTGACCGAACTTACTCCTGGAGCATTGCCAGAAATGGGACTCGGAGCGGATTCGGGTACGGCATACGGGATAGCTCCAGGTATTCCAGCCGATATGTTCCTTGGTGAAGCGCTGGATGGACTACCCAGGTTGAAGCCCGGCATACTACTCGGGGTGATATTCGGCATGGCGACGGGTACGCTGCCGGGTGCACCGCTAGGCATGAACGCAGCTTGAGGAACAGCGTAATGGTTTGTGGTACCCCCTGGAGCGACCGATCTAAACGGTTGGTAACATTGACTGCAGGCCATATTCTCAATAGATGTGTTGGATGAGACTCGATTTTGGGCACCGCAATGTGCACAAGTGATAATCCGGTCGTCTAACACCAAGTTCGAACCGGCTAAAGCCATCTGAAACTCTTTAACACTTTGATAGCGATTTTCTGCTTTAACAGACAACCCTTTCAGCAGCGCCCATTCGAATTCCCGCTGAATGGTTACCCCTAGCTGCGAGGGAGCCTGAAGAAGATCGGCATGCAGTCGATCGATCGCTGCCGGTGGAATAATCCCCGTTATGGCCATGTATAGAGTCGCTGTAAGGGAATAAATATCGGTCCATGGCCCTTGGTGTCCTCGGCTGCGGTATTGTTCCTCCGGAGAGAACCCGGGTTTCAACAGAATCGAGATGTTCTGCGTAAAATCACCAAGGGCGTAACGAGCGGCGCCAAAATCAAGAATTTTAACTTGTTTCATTTTTGTTATGTAGATATTGTCTGGGCTGATATCCCGGTGAAGCATCCCCGCAGCGTGCACTTCTCTTATCGCGTCCATCACCGGCATTAAGATACTAAGGGCTGTATCATAGGGGATGCGGCCAACGGAATCCAAGTATTCCTTCAGTGTCATGCCTTCCATGTACTGCATGACCATGTAGGCGGTTTCATTTTCCTGGTAAAAATCTTGGATAGCCACGATTCCTGGATGATGGGCAAACCGTGCTAAGGCTCGGGCCTCCTCCAGAAACTTATCTAACCCGTAAAGGTATTGGTTACGTGCGTTACCTGTGTAGATAAAGACCGTTAAGTTCCCGTAGGATCGAGTCGTGAGTTCGCGCGGAAAGTATTCTTTGATCGCCACGCGAGTGTTTAGCGTAGTATCCCAGGCTAGATAAGTGATGCCGAATCCACCATGGCCCAAAACACGCCCGATAACGTAGCGGTTTTTGAGAAAGGTTCGTGACGGGAGTTGATGGGGTAGAATCACGGCCGCTCCTTCCTCATAACTACAAGAGGGACAAACCGCTGCTTCCCCTTTCTGTCCCATGCAACCCATGCAAAGCTCTTCCCACATAGATGTTCCCCCTCATACGATTACCATTACCACTGACTAACATTGCCTTCAGGCAACCTGGAGAACTCATCCTGATCATGCCTTATCTTTTTTCCATTGAAATCGATCACCACAGAAGGGAACAAACTGTAACGTCGTTTCACCAATCTCAATCATGTCATAAGCTTCAATCGGTATAGGGATGGTGACTTCTTCGCCATTGATATACACCAACCCCCTTCCATCACCTGGATGCAAGCGAAAACTATTCTTCTTAGGGTCATAGCTTACGATTGCATGATTTTCTCGGGAAATCGTTTCGTCATCCCTGATGACAACATCCATCTTTTCCGAGCGTCCGATGAAATTTTTCTCACTATGAAGACGGTAATCTTTCCCTAGTTCCGCTCCTTCCACACAGACCAACCACCCCACCACGGGGTCACACCCTTTGACTTGAGTGATCCCCCTTGTGGGTGGGATTTGTTCTTGTTGAGGAGTTTGAAGTTGGGGCCAAACCGGGGGTGACGCCTGGGGTAAAGAAGGCACGCCATAGTCTGGACGTTTTGCTTGTGTGGGAGGGACTTCCATTAAGGGAAAAGTCCCCGATGAAAGAGGACGGGTTACCGATGGATCAAAATTCGCTATCCCGCAGTATGGGCACGTGCTGTGCATTTGTGGATCGTAATAATGTCCATTGGAACATCGCTTCATCGTTATCTCATCCCACCTTTCTATTTCATGGTGGCTGCGCCACTCGACATCATCCTTTTAGAACCTACTCATTAAAAATTGTCTTTCCGCTTACCTTTTTCATTTTATTGGCGTTAGTTTTAAAGTATGTAAAGAAATCCCTAGGAACATAAATGAGCTTCACTACACAACAAAAAAATCGGAGCAATATTCCTAGCCTGGGAATATTGCTCCGATGATACGGTTCTTTTTCACTTTAGGCAGTCCGTAAAAGACCAAATCGTACGAATGCGATACCTCAAAATGCCTTCAATGATCGCCAGAGGAAGCTGGTTTTTCCATATCCAAATCAAGAAAAATATATTAAAATATATGTCGAATATTGTCGAGTACAATTTGAAAAGGAGCCATTCTAGAAAGGTTTGAAATGAATATAATGTATTTGTTTAAATGGAAACATAAGAGACGATTAAGATCAATACGTTTGCTTGGTTCCATGCTTATGGTTTTAACTATACTTATTCCTACGCCGGTAAATGCGGCAAGCACAGCATTACCTGAAATTCGAGGAGAATCTGGTTATCTTCTTGATATTCAATCTGGACAAGAAATATACAGTAGAAACGCTAACGAAAAACTAGAGCCAGCAAGTACAACCAAGATTATGACCGCTCTTTTAGCTATCGAATATGGAAATTTAAATGATAAGGTAACCATTACAAATACGGTTACTGATAGTAAATTAGTATACGGAACAGTCATAAATTTGACGCCAGGCGAGACGTTAACTCTGAA
Organism: Heliobacterium chlorum; assembly: GCF_014502795.1. GTDB lineage: Bacteria > Bacillota > Desulfitobacteriia > Heliobacteriales > Heliobacteriaceae > Heliobacterium > Heliobacterium chlorum. The sequence continues at coordinate 74,194 of NZ_JACVHF010000005.1, read as the reverse complement.
TGATTTATTATATGCTACGCTCCTAGATTCTGCAAACGATGCTGCTGTTGCTATTGCGGAATATATAGGTGGGAGTGTACCTAATTTTGTTGACATGATGAACGCTAGGGCTCAACAAATAGGTGCAACACAGACTCATTTTGTGAATCCTACTGGTTTAACTGACCCGCAGCATACAACAACTGCACACGACTTAGCGTTGATCGCCCGTGTCGCCTATCAGAATCCAATATTTGATCAATATATAAAAACAAAAGAACATTTGATCACTCGTACCGTACAGGGTCAACCAACTCAAATGATTAATGAGAATAAGCTGTTATGGCGTGACCCGCATGTTGACGGCATGAAAGTAGGCTTTACCTCTCAAGCATTAAATTGTTTTGTTGCTACATCGACAGTGAATGGACGCAGTCTAGTAGGAGTGTTATTAAAATCACCGGTGGGAACTATATGGAATGACATGTCCCATCTTTTTGAGTACGGTTTTACTCAAACAAGCAATATAGTATACAAACCATCAGGAGCATCCGTTGGTTCAATAATGGTAGGTTCTAAATCAGTTAACTTAAATCTAGCAAAACCAATTTATTTAACGAAAACGGTTGATGGACAACTGCCAACTGTCAATCTTCAAGTTAAACCCGTAACAAATAAAAACGATCAAGTAAAAGAAAATGAAGAAGTTTCCAATGTTGAGGTCTGGAGCGGAAACAATCTCCTAAGCACTATTCCTCTCTTATCATCGGAAGAAACTGTACCTCCCACAACACCTTTAACCACTATGGATATTAATGATGATGGTAAATATTTATATGTTAAATGGTTTGTAGTTTTACTATTGGTTATTATGGCACTTCGGACATATAGCAACTTACAAATAATAAAACGTAACAAATTGCGAAGAAACAGAAAATCTATAGATAGAAGTGAGACTTCTATGACCTAAACCTTGATTTACAGACCGTACAAAGACATTATATCTCTACTTATCTTTTCCTCAGACTCATTCGGTAGCTCACTTTGCGGTAGCAGCAGCGATGAAGGCGTAACGGCGGAAAACGTATTTGGCGGTAAACTGATTTACGAACCCGATTCGGTCAAAGCGACTCAACTGCTTTTAGAGCGCATCGTTCAGAAGCGGGTGGCGTTGGGGATATCGGTTTTTTCGAGGAGGATGGGCACGGACACATTGAAAAGTTAGCCAGTTGCCTCAGTTTTGAATCGGCCCCTAACGTGACGCCTACAGTGGTTTAAAGAGTATAGAGTAAAGGTCCAGGATGAGAAGTCCTGGACCTTAGGAACAACTGCTCAAAGGTCTGATCCAAAGAGTTACTTTTCATAAGACCGTTATACTTTCGGATATACCTAATTCTAAAACCCAGCTATCATGGAGCCACTTCTCGGTGATTCTGCCGTTTTCCCATTTAATTCCTTGCTCAAAGGTAATTATATTCTCGTCAGGACCAACGATTACCCATGCCCATGTGTCGTCCTCTGCCATATAACACTTAAATTTCATACCCGTGATAACTAGTTTTCTACCGTTTATACCGATTTGTTCATCGTGGGGACGAATCCAGTGATTGTCCAAGCGTTCAAATAACCCGGGTTGAACCGACTCTAAAAACAACTTTGCTACGTCTTTTGTCCTTTCTTGAGAGGGTAGTCTTTGATCAGAAACAAACCGTTGATCCATCCAAGTTAATCCTAAAAGCTTTAGCGTCTTTTGTTCTACGGTAAATGAATAATGCTCTCCACCTAATAAATGGTTTCCATCCGACTTTACATAACGAAAAATCCAAACAGCTGACTCATTTTGCGTACCGCACCGAACCTCTTTAAGTTTGTATTCTCTAGGAACTTCAATAACCTTCAATACCTCTTCTAATGCCGTTTCGTATGAATTTCTCGGGGTAAATTCCTCTTGAATTAAACCCATTGTATCCACCTCTTTTATTTTACGTAAATTAGGTCGTCACAAAACGAAACTTGCGCCATGATAAAATTTCCGTCAAGTTCTCTCGGGCTTAATTGCGTAAGACGATATGAGTCCAATGCCGAGAAGTAACGCAAGAACCCCAAAGGTAAAAGGAACTGTACCCTTTTTTAACAATAACGTTACCACAATAGGTCCTAACGTAGCTCCGATAAATAATATAAACGTGTATAAGGTTACGGCAGTTCCCCGAAGAGTGCCCGCTAGTTGGCCAACAAGTGAAATAAGTGTTGGTACGGTTATTGATATTCCAGTAACAAAAACCACACTGATGATGATAAGAAGGTTGAGATTCGAACTAATACCGAGAAAAGCCAAGCCTAATACCGCTAAACTTAAACCTCCTCGCAGAACTCGATAGACACCATATCTTTCAACAAAACGGCCCACAAACGGGCAAAGGAGCATTCCAATAATTCCTGCGGATCGGACTGAAAGGATTTGCTGACTGGTGAGATTGAATTGCGTGCTTAAGTAGTTACCAAAGGCTGTATACATACCGACAAAAGAAAGCAATAAGGTAACCGTAATCATATAGCAGAAAATAAGTGGTTTTTTCTTAACAATTATTGCCATTTGTTCTATAGTCTTTTTTAGACTATCCTCTTGATTTTGATTCTCTCCTTTAGGGATCAACAAAGCGACAAAGATCGCGGTAACTAAATATACAACTCCAAGATAATAAAACACTGCGTGCCAATTTTGAACCTGACTTATATAACTGCTGTAGACCTGACCTGTGATCCCAGCTGTTAAAAATCCCGTACTAACAAAAGAAATTGCTGTTACTCTTTTTCTAATTGAGAAAAACTCGACAATATAAGCCAAGGCGGATGGTGCAAATGTCGATGCAATAAATCCCTGTAAGCCCCGAAGAAAAACCAGGGCTAGAAAGTTATGAATTATCCCTAAAAGCGGGGACAAAATCGCCAAACTGACTAGACCGAATAATATAATTTGTTTTCGTCCATAACGAAACGATAGAGGTCCAAAGAATAATAGACCAATAGCATAGAAAAACGAAAAGACACTTCCGGTCCAAGCAGCTTGATCTGGCTTAACTTTGAATGTATCTGAGATAGCAGATACCAAGGGAATAGTTACGTAAAGACTGGATACTACTACCAAGCCACACCAAAAGAGAATGGCAATGATCAATGAGTCATTCCGCCTCTTTTTTTCTAGAGCCAATGCGCTTAGATTCGTCAAGAATAGCCACCTCTTCATGTTTTTGATTAAACTAAAGATGTTTAAACTGTAAGACTTCTGGATTTTTTTGGGGACATGTATTGCATCACCCCCTTCAGGCCGTTTGTTTAAATCATTTGGCGTTCTATTACGTTAATTGTAACCTAATTACAACGGTTGTCAATTGGGTTCACGAAAAATTTTCTATTTGTAACTAAACTACTTTTGATGTAAAATATCTACACAAGAAAGCATTAAGGGGATTCCTATGAGCGAAAAAAGAGACGTTAATTCATTACTCGATCTCGATTTTCTACAAAAACTCGTCGTGGCTATTGGAGAAGTAGCGGAAATAACAGGTGTACCTACGAGAAAGATACGCTATTGGGAGGAAAAAGGGATCATTAGTTCTGTGAAAGAGGGAGAAGGAGCGACTCGTAGGTATGACTACCTAAACATAAAGAAAATCCTTTTGATTCAGGAATTGATGGACGAAGGTTTCACTCTTGACGCTGCTGCCAAAAAAGTCGAAAATCGAATGAAGAACATAAATGAAGTCTTCTTTAGATTAGTAAACAATGTACAATCAAATGAGGAGAACTAATCATATTAGCGTAACTTATTAGACGTATGTTGAATTTACGTAAAGCAGGAAAGTTCCAGGATGAGAGTCCTGGGCTTTTTTGTGTTATATGTGATTTGCATGCATCGCTGTGAGGTTTTTACCTTTTTAACGACGTCATAGAAATCTCCAGCATAGCCAAATTGTCTAATAATATTTACATGACAGGTCCATTTGTTTAAATAACTGGATAAAAGTTAAATTCTAATTACAACTAATTACATTTATGCCATAATGTTATTGAATACCACAAAGGGGGAGTTTGCGTTGAAAAAAGTCTTTTCGGTGTTACTCGGAACTATTCTAGTCGCCACACTAATATCGGGATGTGGCGGAGGGCAACAAACACAACCGAGCACTCAGACTAGCAGCACCTCTCATCAAGAAGCTCAAGCACCAAACACTTCGGATGATCTAAAAACCCTTTTAGCAAAAACCAAAGATATTAAAACTATTTCCTACACCATGGTTATGACAAGTGATGGAAAAGAGCTTGCTAAATCAAAAATGTGGATGAAGGGACCTAAATTAAAAATGGAAATGTCCGACGGACCGATGAAAGGTATTTTTTATGTAGATTCGGATAAAAAAGTCGCTTATACATACATCCCGGAGCAGAACACGGCTATGAAAATGGATATGGCACAGTTTGAAAGTAAAAAGAATAAAACACCATTGGATTATGGTGAGCAGTTAGAGACCGATGAAACAAAGTATTCAATCCTTGGAGATCAAGAGCTTCGTGGAGAATTGTGTAAAGTCATTGAAACTAAAGACAAGGAAAACGTATCAAAACTTTGGATTAGTAAAAATCTCGGACTGCCGATTCGAGTCGAGTCTAAGGATAATGGTACTCTAAGTACGATAGACTTTATCGATTTCGAAACCGCCGATATTCCCGACGGCCAATTTGAGTTACCTACTGGGGTACAAATCGTGGATATGAACGATCTTATGAAGGGCATGCCTAAGGCTAGTAATTAAATTGGTATTTGTGACGCCTACCGAGGTTTTTAATTGTAAAAAGTCGTAAAAAATAAGTTAAGCCAGGGACGATGTCCTTGGCTTTTTGTATGTTATTTGACGTTTAAAGAAATAAGCTGACTCCGTATTTAATACCAGCGTCAGCTTATTTCTGAGTAGAACCTAATTGGGCGAAGAGTTTGAAATAAAGCTTGTTTCGCCACCAAAGCAACTGGAATAATTGTTTGTTGCAACTATTTTAGATGCCATGAATTGCACGAGGCACTACTTTATCTTTTCCAATATAAAAGCCTACCTTATGCTGTTGTAAGTCCACTATTTAGTATAAAAACCGTTCTCATGTTCACACCTCAAAACTTATGCAACCGCTTTTGACAAAATCCCCTATATGCGTATAATCAAATATAAGCAACTACCGATTATTTATTTGATTTACGGAGGGCTAATGGAAACAATCGAGCTTCTAAAAGCACTCGGCGATCCAACCCGACTTCGAATGATAAACTTACTTTTGAAGGGCCGTTTGTGTGTCTGTGAGATTGAGTCGATCCTCCAAATCACCCAGTCAAATGCGTCCCGTCATTTGACAAGGTTGAGAACCACCAATCTAATCGTTGCAGAAAAACAAGCGCAGTGGGTATACTATGCCATAAATCAACAGACACTTTCCCAAAATCCCTTTATTGCCGTTCTGTTTGAGCAAGAGTTGAAGCAAAACAAGACTTTAGCGGGGGATCTGATCAGGCTGAAAAACAGCAAAGAATCGGCCGATAGATGCGTGCCACTACCTTCGTTGTAGAAAATATAGTTTACTGAGTTGTAGGCTTCATATGAGTATATGAATTTATACTCATATACTCATGTGAAAAGAATATATTCTTTTGGAGGAAATAACGGTGAAAACAGAGACACAACCCCTAGATTTGCGGATCGAATTTTTCGAACCACCGATGTGTTGCCCCACCGGAATCTGTGGCCCAAGTGTCGATCAAAAGCTAGTGCAATTGAACGAAAACATTCAACTCCTAAAAAACAAATACCCCGGTATCATCATTGAACGATATATGATCAATCGGCAGCCCCTAAAGTTTCAAGATAACCCAGAGGTACTTCAACTTGTCCAGGATCAAGGGATGAAAGCTCTTCCCATCACCACAATCAATGGAAATATCCTAAAATACGCTCAATATCCAGAACTAACCGAAATAGAGCAATCGATCTCCGGAGGTCAATAATGGAAACAAAATTCATTTTCTTTTCCGGAAAAGGCGGTGTAGGCAAAACATCCATGGCTTGCACAACCGCCGTGCGTTGTGCTGACCAAGGCAAAAAAACACTCATCGTTACCACTGATCCCGCAGCGAATCTGTCCGATGTATTCGAACAGGAAATTGGACACAACATCACGCTGATTCAAGGAACAAGCAACTTGTTTGCTATGGAGATCGACCCGGATAAGGCGACAGAAGAATACAAGGAACGCCTTTTAGCGCCGATGAAACAACTCTTTTTGGACGAAGAGATGATTCATGTTGCAGAAGAGCAGATAAGCGGACCGTGCACCGAAGAGATGGCCTCCTTCGATAAGTTCGTTGATTTTATGGAAGACAGCGAATATGAGGTTATTATCTTTGACACTGCGCCAACAGGCCACACCATTCGATTGTTGGAGTTACCGGTGGACTGGAGCAAACATATTGAAGAAAGTGCCAAAGGAAGCGGTCAGACTTGCATGGGGCCGGTGAGCCTTATCCAAGAGAACAAACAAAAGTTTGATGCGGCGATTTCTAAACTTCGCGACAAAACTCGAACAGAATTTATCTTTGTTATGCAACCGGAACAAACCTCACTCGATGAAACTCTACGGGCATCAAATGAGTTAGAGCGCCTTGGCATCCCTACCTCGAAGTTAATCATTAACGGTATCATCCCGAGTTCGGAAGTCGTCACTCCCTTCTTCAAAAAACGCCATGAAATGCAACATGCCAATATTGAAAAAGCAATGAAGACGTTTTTACACATAGAAATAAAAACAATGGAACTATTTGATACCGAATTAAAGGGCCTTGATATGTTCCGGCTATCCGGTGAAAAGCTATTCTCAGGAGTGGAGATTAAATGAACCCGATAAACACACTATTACTCCCGAACGAACAATCCAAGAGACTTATCTTCTTCTCCGGAAAAGGAGGGGTTGGAAAGACTTCTATGGCCTGTTTAACCGCGCTGCATGTGGCTAAACAAGGGTTTCGTACCCTTTTGATGACCACCGACCCAGCCGCGCATATTGGAAATATACTCGAGCAGACGGTTACAGACAGTGTGACTGAAATACCAGGCATAGACAATCTATTTGCCGTTAAGATTGACCCAAAATCTGCTGCCGAAGCGTACAAACAGCAAATACTTTCCGAAGCCAGCCAAAAGTTTAGTGAAAATACCGTACTTGGCATGAAAGAAGAATTGGATTCCCCTTGCACCGAGGAAATGGCGTCATTTCAAAAATTCATCGAAATCGCCGGTCGCGATGATTTCGAAGTGATTGTTATTGACACGGCTCCGACAGGCCACACCCTAAGACTATTAGAACTACCAATGGATTGGAGTAAACAGATTCAACTCAAGGTCGACGGGATTGGTGAACTCAGTGAAGAAGATCAAAGGGAAAAAGGTAAATTTGATCATATGATATCGCTCATGAAAGACCCTTCGATCACCACATTTGCGTTCGTGATGTATCCAGAAAAGACTCCAATCGTTGAGGCGTTCCGAGCGTCCCAAGAATTAGAGTCATTTGGCATAAGAACACAACTTGTAGTGGCTAATTTGGTCATACCCGAAGAGCAAGCGGTCACTCCCTTTTTTAAAAAGCGACGAGAAATGCAAATGAGCTATATCGAGCAGATCCGTTCAAAATTTACAGAAGCTACTCTTCTTCAGGTTCCTTTGTTCGACCAAGAGCTAAAAAGGTTGGACTTCCTGAATGACGTTGCAGAGGCGATCTTTTCTCTGCAATAAGTTTTCAGATTCCTCGATTACAGATGCTAAAATTAATTCCCAGTAGGGAATCGGATTATCTTCAACCAAGCGACAACCTAGGATGGGATCTTCATTAATCGCCAGTTTCAGTGCTTTCCGTAGAAGGTTTTCATCGATCCTCCCGGAAAGCTTTGTAATGGTATTAATTTCTTGATTGGCACCTTTATAACCTTGTATGTGGTTAAATAAATCGAGGGGACTTGCGGGTATTCGAATGGACGATGACAAGATAGTACCTCCTGACAAAGTAATCGATTCTGTTAATTTCTCTATCGCGAAAGATGCTTAAACCTCTCTTCTTTGAGACCGATCTCAGCAACAATATGCCACTAACACAATAATTAAATTCCCGATACCAACATAAAAACACCCTGCCGACGAAAAAAGCCGATTATGAGACCTAACCCCAATTTTACGGTCTCGATCCGGACTTTCGGAGGTTTTATAGACGGAAAAACGCTCCTTGGTTCGTACTTTTCAATGAAAGATCAGCTACACAACAAAAAAATCGAAGCAATATTCCTAGCATGGGAATACTGCTCCGATGATACGGTTCTTTTCCACTTTAGGTAGCCCGTTAAAGACCAAATCGTACGAGTGCGATATCATTTCTTTGACTTCATCGCAAGGAATGGAACCATCCATAAGAACAGTGTTCCAGTGCTGCTTATTCATGTGATAACCCGGTGTGATTGCGCTGTACTTTTCTCGAAGCAAAAGCGCCAGCATGGGATCGCATTTAAGATTAACTCGAAGGGTATCTCCGTTTGTGAAGACTAAGGCAAACATCTTACCACCGACGCGATAAACAGTCGTTTCAAAGTCAAACGGATACGTTTCCTCGGTTCCGGGTTTGGTCATCATGTAGCAATGTAGCCATTGATATGTAGCTTTTTTGTCCATGTTCACCACTCTAAAAGGATGCCTCAGGCCATCCTTACTACAGAACAATTAATTCATAATCTCGACTACCCAAACGAATTTCTTCATCATGTTTCATTCTGTCTGCCAGTCGATTCCGTTGGCTGTAACCGGGAAAAGAAAAGACGGGAAGGCTATCCTAAACGTTATATACTACTTCCCGTTTTCCTTATCGTTTCAAATTATTACCAAAAAGATAAACACCGCTTTCGAGCTTCGCAACCCGAAAGCGGTGTTTACCTTCAGTCTGAAACGCCGCAAAGTGCTGCGTTTTTATGTTGCTGTTCAAACTCAAAAAGGATAGGAAGTAAGCTGTATACGTAAGATCCAAGCCGTTCTTGTTTCCACACAGAAAATTGATTTTAAGAAAAATTATTTGATAGATTGAGAGTAATATATCTAACCTTTGATTACATTCTCACGGATTCTGATAACAGTCTCAAACTTTTTGAGAACCCACAAATGTAGATTGAAAACAAAGTTGTATACTTTGACAGTAAAAATTACTTGATTTTACGCAGACTACTTACGAAATAAAATTGTATACTAACATAGCAGTATTTAGATTACCGAAAAAATAAGTTGTATACCATAGGAATTTAATCCTTAATTCCTGCCACTGGTTTTAACTCTCTTGTTTTGGACAGTCTAAAGTGTGCTACCTCAAATTGAATGATTACCAATCAGATGAGACACCGAATTTCCACCTTTCCCTGCTAATTTAAGGAGTGTAGCAACCTGAAAGGGTAGTAAATAAAGGAGATGATTTCTATCGCTTATTACTATGTTCCCCGTCGATTCTTTAGAGAAGGAAACAAAATAGTTGTTCAAAGAAAATGCACAGGTTACACGTTAGTATACAATATACTTTCGCACAGTAGCCTTTCCATTTTTAACTTGTAACACGTAATCGCTTGGAACATCACTAGTACCCATCATATCAATTTGAGCTTGTGACCTGGCTAATTCGTAACCTGATGCATCAATCCACTGTATCGTGTTTTCTACTTCTATGGGAATCACATTATAGCGTACCCGTCGACCATTAGTTCCGGTAAGTTTCGCCTTTACAGAAATATTATCCACTCTACTACTATCTCTCTTCGGACGGCTTCGGCGCCATTCAAGAAATAGTTGAGGGTTAATAAAACTTTCAGCATCTAAACCCCCGTACAAATTCTTCAACCAAGTTTCGTATTCACTACGTAACTCTAAAGCTTCAGATCGAGTATGTGATAAGCCTTGGGAAAGTGCAAAAGCAACGAATGGCTCAAGTGTTCCCCATCGTAGAAGTTCTCTCACCCAAAAGCCGAACCAAGGCAGACCTGTAATTTCTCGCCACAAGTTAAGAGAGGGTATTTGCAATGGAGCACTAGAACCGGAAGACCATGAATAGGCTACAACGGCACCTATAGTAATACCTAATCGAAACTCAAAATTATCAACAACAAAACGTTGCCAAGCGCGAAGCTCTTGTGGTTCCGGGCCTTTGACATTCTCAACATTCATCCACCATGAAAGTACATTTTTCCAATTTTTTAAGAGTATTTGGTCTGTCACGGTACGGGGAGCTCGAAAACCAAAACCTCGGTCATTCGATATTATATCACCTAAAGAATCGAAAACTACAATACGTTCATTTTCAGACATGGTACCATAATTTGATGCATTTTCAATTACTTTACGTATACGAGGAACTACTTGTTCAAATCGTCGTCCAAGATATGGTGGAAATCCGTATTGGTAAAGGCGCCTTCGTTCATCTGCGTCAGGGTATACAACTTCGATAGCCGCTCGTCCCCTTCGAATAAAAGCCTTTTCAAGCCAAATTTCTTGTATGGACGCAACACTAGAAAACGTTTTTTTCCACAGTTTTGCTAAAAATGCTTCAATTTCTGAACCTCTTAGATCCCTGGATTCTACTTGACGTATTTCCTCCAAAGCACTGATTAAAATACCATCAAGCTCATCAATGCAATCCGCCAATCGGGCCTCTGGTGATGACATACCTGTACCAGCTTCTTGGCTGATTTCATCTGGAGCTATAGTATCTAGCCATTCTAGAAATTCACCCGAAGTTTTACCATATAGTTTTTCCACAAGCTTAGCTATAGTATCCAATAGAAGAGCAAGTGGACTGTTCGTCTCTTCGCGTACCATCTTCGGGTTTTGAAGATTATTTATTAATGTATCATAGACGCGATTAAGATTAACAATTTGCTTTACTTGATTTGGTATCTGTGCTGGAGCAGTAGTTGACGGTTTCTGTGGTACAGCTATTAATGTCATCCCTTCCATTCCATTTGTCGTACCAGGTCGTCCTGCTCGTCCCGCAAGATTATTGAATTCCGAGACGCTTAGTGGAGTAATAATTTGTTTATTGATAGAGAAATCGTACGATCTACGTGTTAAGGAAGTTAAAAAAATAATATCAAACGGTAAGTTGACACCCTCGGTCAAAGTTGCTGTGGCAACCGTGATTGGACAGATACGGAGATCAATTAAATTAATCATCAACCTACGAAGCCGTTGTGGCATCTGACCATGATTGCTCGCAATCCCCCTCTTAAGAAGAAAATATTCGTAAGAATTTATACCACAATAATCTTTGCAAGCTTCAAGAGTCTCTATGTACTTAGCAAGCAGTACTTCATCCTTAGGTGGCTTAAAATTAATATTTTCCCAGCCGTTTAGTTCAAATGCATCTTTATACCAACCCATTGTTTGCTCAGGTTCCTGAGCAATAGAGATAAGAATACGACGCTTTTCGCCCACTAGATGCAAGGCCGTCCACAAAACTGACAGTTCAGTAAATCGATAAATGCTATTCCGCATTGTAGCCGGAAGATTGGGCATTCTGGGAAGGCGAAGAGGAATGTAAACGGGTTCATTACGACCGCGTACATATAACGGCTGTCCATTCATTAATTCAAGGAGCATACGTCCAGAAGAGTCCGTTGAAACTTCAAGTTTTCCAACAAGCTGCCTTGTACTACGATAGTTCGTTCCAATAGCTTCCGCATCTTGCCTACCTTCTGTCCATTTAGCAACAGGTAATGATGCTCCCCCTGCAACTGCCGTTAACGCAATTCTAGATATACTAGGCGATAACATGAGTAGCCTTGAAACAAACGCTTCTAATTTAATTGAACGGTTTGTATGATCTGCAAATGAACGACGACTATTCTCATTATCCTCTGGCACAACCAGATGAGCTTCATCCAAAATAAGCAAGCGAAGACGTGCAACTAAAAAAGGACATAAAAAACGCATAAGTGCATCAGCCTTCTCAACAGTTGCAATAAGAACCGTCGGTTGGTCAGCAGCCAACCAATAATCTGTTATGCCCCAATCCGTCCCCCCATAAAGTCCAGTAATTACGAGGTCCTTACCAAACTCGTTAGTTAGTTTATCCTCAACCTCAGTAGCAAGCGCTCTTGAAGGTACAAGGTATAGACCCAAAGGTGCTGGAACAACCTCGTCCTTTAACAACAATTCTTTGATTATCGCAAAAGTAGCAACTAGTGTTTTTCCAGATCCTGTCGGAGTACAGAGGGCAAAAGAAGAACTGTTTAATAGCCTATTAAGACCTTGGCGTTGGGAAGACCAGAGTATTCCTCGTCGACGTTTAAATTGTCTACGTGCAAAAGTAAAAAGTCGTTTTTGATGGCGCTCGCTTGACTGAGTAATTTGTTTAATCGGTTTGTAGATACTCGATTCGTTATACTCTATAGCAACATTACATAAAAGTGTGATCAACAGCGATACATCGTCACTAAATACACGGACAGCCAGCTTGTCAAGAGCATATAGCTTATCCAAAGCTTTCTCAAGGCGCTGATCATCGCCATGACGCAAAGAATCGGCAATCAGACCTAAACTGCGAACTAGTTCTACTGTAAAGTACCATGATATATTGTCATCATTCTCATTATCTAAAAGTCTTTTTCCTTGAGAGTAATTTGTTAATTCTTGATTTTCACTCCAAAACATCGCCACATTTTTTATTACACCATCAAAATCCGCTTTTAGGAAACTGGAATATAATTGCGCTCCACTTTCTCGAACTTCCGCTTGAACTAGAAGGCTAGATGCCATTGCTGGTAAACCTCCTAGTTGATATGCTCCTGCAGCAAAAAGAGCTATCGGTGCTATTGTACTTATTTGGTCCTTTGCACGCATTAGCCATTCTAATAATTCACCCGCACGACGATAACATAAAAGTGCATTTGGTGACGAATATCCTTCCAATTGCCGATAAATTTCAGCAGCATGAATGAGTCGACGTGCATCATTTAGCTGTCCAAAGGATTCATCTTCTCCCCATTTAATCATAGGAACATTCCAGGAATTTTGTAAACACCTCACAAAAGAACGGGCTTGCACTGGTGTTAGATTTTCTTCACTTGCAATCAACTGTCGAATTGTATTTGCAACTTCTAACCTTTCGTCATCATGCGGAAGCATTATTATCTCCTTCCGTCCAAAGGTTATCGTAGATAGAGTCAATAAGTCTTTCACCTTCACTGAGAAATACTTCAACGACCTGTAGATCGTTACCAGCCACGTACTCATTTGGGGCATTTTCCCACGTTATGAAAGGAAGTCCTTTTTCTCGTTTACTATCAACATTTCCGACAATTAAAACGAGGTCTGTCCGTGGGATTGGTACCGGATCCCTTAAAAGAAGTGCCTTATCCATTGAAAGTATCGCTGCTGAATATCCATTAGGATCGCATTCCTGAAGTAGTCGCTGGAGTTGTCGTACTCCATGAGGAATCTGTGTGTCTGTATTTAAGTTATGCCAGATACCTCCGAGTCGAACACGTTTTTCTCCTTTTGTAGTCCACTTTCCTAGTAATAATTCTTCAATAACTGAGTCCTTCAGGTTGCTTCGCCATTTAGCTTCACCAGCAATAAAACGGACAACTGAACCATCCCTCCCTAAAGATATTCCTATAAAATCCGAGCCAAGACGACCAAAAACCGCACGGGTTCGTTTTTCGTTACGAGCCAAATCAAAAAGATACTTTTCTGCATCTGCATGGTAACGAAAAAGGAATACCGGTACTAACCATTTATGCTGCCCAACAAATGTATAACTTTCTGTAATTAGACCTGCCATGACCTCACCAAAAAGCCCACGTCGTGCACTTTCAGGTAAACATTTAGGATATAAAGCATGATTGGCGTCATCATCGACGTCTGGATGAAGATCAATTCCTATAACTGCATGGAAATATTCACGGGCATCAAGATGAGCGGACTCAAAATATTGCCTTAATTCATCAAGCAACTCTTGTTTACAATCACACCTCTGTTCAAGTAATAAATGCCCATAGTTTCCTTTAGTCGAAGGGTATTCCCTCAACCATTTACTAAGTTCTTCAATTGGGGGTGGACATGTATGCATCCAAATCATCCTTTCCATGTACTTGTTCCGACGTACTATGAGCAAAGAAAGCTAAAAATGCTAAGCAAAAAACAGTTAAAAACTGGGTTGTTAAAAACAACTATTGATTCATCAGTCAAAACAAATAAGTATTTTACTTTAGTTAAAAGTTCTACAAGATAAGCAAAGTTAGATGAGTATTTATTCATACCAAAAACAAGCTACATCTTAAAATAGTTTTATCCGTACTCTTAGTTTTGTTAGTCTGTTCTTTAAAAGTTGTTCAAACAATTTCATAAAGGGGGTTAAACACTGAATAATAGAACTAATCTATGACAGAGAGTGACCAAAAGCAAAAAGGCTATGACTCAATTTCATCATAGCCTGCGACCAAGGTTCATCAGTATATTAAATAGTAACTAATTCTATGTTCAAATAATTCTTTAACCACAATGGATCCCTGTCCCTTATATTTAAAACTTATCCAAAGACATTGTCCCATATTTCTTTCATTTTCGCAATACATACGCCAGGTGTTAGCGTTGAAGTAAAATACGGCATTTTTTGCCGCTGTACACCACCTGTAAAATTGAAAATTATCTTGGATCTTCATCCGCCAAAATTCGGTTAAGGGGGGGCCAAGCGGCAACCGTCGCCTCGCATTTAAACATTCGCGCTTGTGCATAAACCGGTTAAGCATACCGCAGTGATGACCGTGTCGCCGAGGAATTCACCACATTCTTCAAAGCTCTTCTTGGAGGTAGGGATTACAGAAGTTTGCTGATAGAGCCTGTTGATAAATTCAAATAGTTGACGCGCCTCTTCCTCGTTATCGGTTGGAACTCAACCTCATCAAGGATGGCAAGGTTGGATCCGTACAGGGCTTTTAGCTTTTTACGACTACCGCTGGAGACGGTTTCGGCTTTAAGGGCGTAGATGAAGTCGTCCATGCTGATAAAGCAAACGGAGTAACCGCATCAATGCTTTGATGCCTAACGATATCGCCAAATGCGTTTACCCCACGCCTTATGGTCCAAGAAACATAATATTGTACGCACTTTCCAATCAAGCCAGATCAGTCATTTGTTTCATCATCGCTTAGAAATACTGTTTCGAAAGCTAGAAGCGAACGTTTCCAGTGTGGCCTCATGGGGGAACATTAACCGCTTTAGTCTCCTCAAGCGCTAACCTCTGGATCAATGGCTCTTTTAGACATAAAAAATACTCCCCTTGAAGTGACAGATTTTATTATTTCATCTGTCTACCACAAGGGAAGTATATCAGCTTCATACAGGTTCTCCTTGTCATTTTTATATTTTTGGAGACAGGATAATAAAAAAGTTACTTCTTGCTCTTTAAGAAGGCCAATAGTGATTTCAAGGTCGATTTTTCCAGTTCTTTCAGCTTAGCCATGATTCTGGCTGACCTATAAGTCCCTTCCAGCACCTCAAATTCGGGCAGATCAGAAACTCTGCCGAATAGCCAGGTTTTCGCTAGTACACCTTGAATCATCTGTCCAAGCCCATCGGAAGATATCCCTTCTCCCGAACAGTGACTGCAGGTAATATAATAAGCATCGACAATGTCTTCTGGGCTTTCAACTTTGAATCGTCCTTTCCCTAGACACGTGGGACAGGGAGCATTCTTCTTTAGGCGCTGTATTTCTGTGTTAACTTTTTTATAGCCCAGCACTTCCCAGACCAATGCGTCCCCATCATGGCTAAAGGATGCAAACTCTGCGATGATCACATCTTTCGTTTGTGCAATTTCTGGGTCATCGCAGAGCGTCACTTCGTTATTTTGGGAGAGTTTACGGAGAAGGTCATCTTCCAAGGTGAAATAGGGGAGGACATTGTTAAAGACAAAGTGAAAACCAAAAAATGATCGTTCTACGATTTCAAATAACTTTAGTCTTGCTTGGATGTCCCTTTGTAGCAAAGATACATCATCATTTGCACACGTCCCCTCAGGAAGAATCGTGGCAAGTCGCTGGATAACGGGGATGTCGGGGAAAGATTGCGCAATTTCTGACAGAGGAAGGCGCAACCATTCTCGAATGTCCCGCCCTTTGATGAAAAGTTCTCTTCTATGGAACAGCAGATCTCCATTGCATATGGGACACGTTTTCGTATGGCTTGATTTTTTCAGTACGTCCTTAAGCCAAGACTTGGAACTGCGCACATATTTCTGGATGAGGAATGTTAATCCTCTCCATCTGTAATAAGAACCTTTCTGTGAATACAAGAAAGAATGATCCCATACTCCGTACCACAGGGCTTTCTTTTCTTCATCATTCATATCTGCTTCAGCTTTTGCTAAATCAAGCTTTGTCGTTTTTTTGATTTCTCTAAATAAAAAGCGAATCTTCGAGAAGTTATAGTTCTTTAAGTGATCCATCGTTTCAACAGAAAGTAAACCATCCCATATTGATTTCCCCTCATTTAAGATCACTGCTTCTTTTTCAAAGGCAGTGATTTCACCAGTCCCTTTGCAGTACTTACATAACATCTCTTTGTTGCTGTAGTCGAAAAACTGCAATTCTTCATGGGAGAAGCCTGAATTCCCGACGATCCTGTTTGCCACATCTGCGATTTCAAAGACGTAGGTATGATGACTAAAAAGGTGATCATTTTCAAAGTCAATGGCGATCGTAGGTTCCAGATCTCTAGTTGGAATATCTCCATAGATCCAACCGGCTGTGGAAGAAAACTTTTTTAACAGACCACCATAAAACCGCTCTTTGCCGTCCGTAAAGAAAGCACTTCGATCACCCTCATCGGACAAGACTGACAAGCCGCTTCTCTCTTTGAGCGAAGATTGGACAGCGATTGGATTCGATGCCACCTTCTCACTCTTTTTCTTTTCTGCCCAATCGTGATAGGTGAGCACTTCAAGCTGTCGAATCGGTTCCAATGAGCGCTCCCCAAAGTCAATGACATAATCGGCATTGCTTAACATGTAAGGGTTATGTTCGACCATCCAGACTGTACTTCCACGTTTTTCAATCTGTTCACGAAGCGCCTTCACCAAATTATTGAGCAGATTTTGGGAAAGCCCTCTTGAAGGCTCATCAAATATGAGGATCTGCGGTTTATCCTGATCGGTGCCATAAGATTCATCTGAGAGATGGATGCATTGGAATTCACCTGTTGAAAGCGTTCGTATGGGACGACTTAACGTTAAGTAGCCTGATCCTAGCCGACAGAGGAAGATCAGTCTTTGAGTCACCGCGTGATCTACAGGGAGTTTATCGATGATTTCACCGATCGGATGGGAAAGCAACTCCTTCACAGTCAAAGATTGATTCACTTTTTTATGATAGAAGTCCGGATCATAACCTGTACCCTTACAAAAGGCGCATTCCAGAAGTTCCTCTTGTAAACCACTTCCGCCACAGTAACTGCAGCGACTGCTTTTCCCACCAGGCAAACTGCGCAACATGTCATTAACACCAAGAAAGGTAGCAATGGTAGAACGGGAAGTTACGGATTGATATTTCGCTTGCCCAATAAAGACGATTCGCCCATGATCATTAGCCACCTTAGGATTGGTGACTATGCAATCTCTCATCAACGTCGTCTTACCGCATCCCGATTCTCCGGTAACGACGACCAAACGATTTAACGGAAGCTTTGTCCGAGGGATTTGGACGTTTCGACAAAACAAGCCTTCTAGTGTTATCCACTGATGGGCCGCTTCTTCTGGTTTGGCTGGGATATGAGGTTCAATCGGATTTGTTTCTTTATCGACGATTTGACCACCTTCAGAGCCACTCCCTGGACCAAAGAACAACTTGCGTTCAGTGGTATTGAGCACCGTACGAGAATGGTCGATAAACCATAGCTGATTGGTTGAACCTAACTCTCTTATATTGGCCAGCACCTCTTGCAGGGAATTCTCGTCTAACCCGAGCGATAATTCATCGATGGCAATGACGGAAGATGAACTATGGGCAATAAACTCAGACAAAACAAGACGAGAAAATTCTCCTCCCGAAAGGGTCCCCACAACGCGACTTGACGATAAGTATCCAATCTTCATAGCCATCATGTTTCGAATAATCGTTCTTTCTTTTTGACCAAGTTCTAAGTCATCGGCGATCTGGCTGATTTGTTCAATGGGCAAGTCATGGATTGAGCATATGTTTTTCTTTCCAAAGCCTGTCTCTATCGTATAGTCAAGGATTTTGCTTGAATATCGACTGCCTACGCAATTCTGGCAAGTCACCCCTCTGAAGGTTCCACGGCCTTTACATTTGGGACACCAGTTGAGAGGAAGATTGAAGGAGAAGAATTCCGATGATTCACCTGTTTTTTGGGCAAAAGAACGACGGATGGCCCCAAAGATTCCCGTATGAGTGCCTACTGTCGATCGAGGATTTAGATTGGCCGTCAAATTTCTCAAGAACATGATAAAAGGAATTTCCAGAATTTCAAGGGCCCCGTGATTCGTAATACTCAGTTCACCAAAGAGGAATTGATACTCACTTTTGGGCAAGAGCGTGACGATACGTCTTTGTGATTCTGCCGATAGTACAGTGCAAAAAGAACTTTTTCCTGAACCGGAAAGCCCTGCAATCCCCAAGGAAGCATCATGAGGAAGCTGCAGACTGAGATCCTCGATATTGTGGTAATTAAGTCCCTGAACCTTCATTGAACACTCCTTTGATAAATTGATGAAGATGACCCCTGGCCTGGCAGAAATCATCTTCCTTTTCTTCTGCGAGGCAACCGCCACCACACCATTCGTAAATCGAACAATAGATGCAATCCTCTGTGAGTTTGTTACGATTTTTTTGATATATATTTTGCCGGTCTTGATGCAAGTGATTGCAATTAGAGATTTGCTTGTCTGGATATAAGGTGATAAAGGATTGACATTTCCCTTCTAAAGGTAAGTACTGGCAGATCTGATTCACATCTGTAGATAAGAGAGAGATGAACGGTTGGATCTGAATTTTCTCATACAATCTACGATTGAGCCAATCCGTCATGGTCTCTTTGATAAAGGATACATAGTCCGTCTCACTGAGCAGATATCGGTTGGCCTGGACCTTCGCTTGGTGATTTCGGCGGATTTTATTAATTGTCAAATAAGGCACACCGATGGAAATCAGTTCTTCGATAAAGAGGGTATAGGCAGAAAGATTCGCTTGATGTGCTACAGATACAACGCCAACTGTGCCTAATTCACGCAAAACATCGGCGATCCGCTTGAGCACGATCTTCCGATAATCCTCACCAGGTAAGTGCCGAAGGGATATATCGCTTAGAGGATCGAGAGAAATGGAGACAGCCACATAAGCTTCTACTTCTTTAAAGATCTCAAGCCATTCTTCATCGATCAAGGTTCCATTCGTTTGAAATTGAATCATATGCTTTCCCGGTAAGGCTTCCTTGATCATATGGAGCATCTCTTTCATCCACGGTTTAGGGTATAAAAGGGGTTCTCCACCATGAAAAAGAAAGTTCACTTCACTGGAGTGAGAAATTTGATTCAAGAATTCCTTAAAATCATTAGGTTGAAGAAATGGGGACGCCTCAGCCCGTAGGTCATGTTCATAGCAGTAGGCACAGCGCATGTTGCAGGCACTACCTACCGTCTTCAGGATCACAGTGTGATATTGGGGAACACCGCTTTGGCTGCAACTATGGAGAGAAGTCACTCTTCTTCCTCCAGGTTGGCTTTCATCGAAAGCTGCTCAGTGATTTCATGGGCGGTATCGCGCATTTCTTGGTGCGTCAAGTTTTGAAGCACTCTCTTCTTCGTAACCTTCAGATGGTCAGAATGGTGGATGTAGTAGTCACGGAAAAAATTCAGATGCTCAAGGCTTTCCCGCCAGGTCGTCGGAATCGCTCGTTCAACTATCCGTTGCCGGGCAACCTCGGGAGATGTATCTAGGATGATGAGTTCATCAATCTGTATCTTTTGCCCTAAGTTTCCTTTGTGCTCTCTACCAAAACGATTAGCGAGCGTCGCTAAGTCCGTTAGAAGTCCACGGATGCAAAGGATGATGCCTTTGTATTTACTCAGATACTGCTCATGCAATCTGCGATTTGCACTTAACTTTTCAACCATTTCTGCATAAGGAAGGGATACGATTCCCTCTTCGATAAACTTTCTCACTTCCCCGCTTTCATCAAAACGATAAGAAGGTTGACCTACGATGGAGAGGGTTGAACTAGGGTCGTAACGAAAGTGCTCGTAGATGGCCTCCTTCAGATAGTTAGCAAGGGTATCTTTGCCACTACCATCAATTCCCTCGATCAGAATGAAATAGGGGAGCATTTTCGGCTTCTTTAAGGAGGGCTGGGTTGTCGTCGCCATAGAGGACGGTTTGTGAAAAGGTCCGGACAATGTCGGCTGGGTATCGATCTTGGATGTATTCATAAAAACTCCTTATCTTTTCTGTTGGAAGATAGCAGGTGTGGCCATCCTCGTGAGGACTTAAAAAGTCCAATATTTCTGGAGCGATTTCTTTAACACGATCATAGGTGACAGACGTGACAATTCCTTGAAGTAGGATACGTAAATATCGGTTTGAAAATTTACGTCGATATGCGTAACCATCCCTATCGTAGGAACAAAGGTAGGCAGTGTCACCAAGGAAGGTTACACTGTTATGGCCGAAGCCGATGATATCTCCTACTTCTTCGTATTCATGATTGGCATACCTTGAACAAGATGAGCCTTTTTTGATGAAGATAAAGCTTCCCTTATTTAAAGGGGAGTAGTGTTCCAAGTTAGCATTCGCCGCTTCGATGGACTGCTTGATCTTGAGAATATCTCCAGCTTTTTTGGGCCCTGTCTTCGGATAGATGGTGATGCTATCCGGTTGTAACTTTGCTGCACAAATAACGTCTTGTAGATCCAATGTCTGCTCAAAGAGCAGATCAAGATTGATCTGGGCTTCCGGTGTATGTGCTCGAATCATAGACAAGATGTCCCCTATTTCTTCAAAAGAGGTGGCCTCTCTTCGCCATTCCATCGAACGTCGCTGGTTGAATGTCTGAACACCAAATGAATAACGCGTAAATCGGTTAAGATCTAAATACTTCTTATTCCATCCGCTGGGGTGCACTTCCATGGATACTTCATTAGTCTCTTCTATGTAGTGATCTAAGGCTTCAAAAATCTCCTCCAGTTGGTCTGGTCGAAGTAAAGATGGTGTGCCCCCACCGAAATATAGGCTTTCTACAGTATTCTTCGAATCTACAAAGGGCAACAATTCATGGATTTGCTTTGTCAATTTCTCAACGTAAGTTGACTCAACGGAAGAACAACCAAAGGTTAGATTCGCTTTATAATGACAAAAGGAACAAGGGCGCCGGCAGAAAGGCACATTTACATAGATCGCGTATTTGGGGAATATGTTGCGCAGTTGATCTACGTTCATTGATTTATCCTGTCCTTTTCAAAAGTTGCGGTGTCGATTACGACAAAAGGAAAGCTACTTAATTTGGGCCAATAAATATTGGAGCTTCTCCTTCTCTTCAGCAGCGGCGACCACTGGAGACAAGTCAGCATCACCAAACCGATCAATGTACTCTTCCCAAGGACCTTCACAGAGGGGAGCGTAAAAACAGGCTTCGCATTTTTCTGTTTTCTTCTTTATCGCTAAGCGGACACAGTTCCATTCTAATATTTCTTCGTGCACCTGAGCGAAAAAAGTTCCACCTTCCCCTAAGTATTGAAGTTCACCAACAAGATAGGGATAGTTTGGGATGATACAGAAAGGGATTGCTTCAAATTCAATAGACATCTTCAGTTCCTCTGCTTTTTGGATGGCTTTCTTTAACTCATCCGCTATATCGCTGTATCGAGGGATTAATTCATCAAAGTTCACTCTTGCCCCACCTTGCCCATGAGGAAACGCCAGACAGACATGTTTCACCCCAAGATCATTGAGCAGGATTAATACTTCGGTAAGTTGATTTTTATTCATTTTGGAAATGACCATCTTCCCAATCACTTTTTTCTCTATGCCTGTCATTGAAGTAATCCCTTGGACTGTCTCTTCGAAACTTCCTGCTCTTTGCGTGATGGAATCATGGGTGGTTGCATCGGGGCCATGTAAGGCAACGATGAAGTGAATATCTTGAATCGCCTTCACGGATTCAATCAAAGATAGGTTCGATAGCAACCTTCCGTTGGTCTGCATTCGAATTCCCAAACCTAGATCTTTGCTTTTGTTCAGAAGAGATAGGAGATCATTTCTTATGGTCACTTCGCCGCCTGTTAGAACGATGTTTTTCGCACCATTTGAAGCGGCTTGCTCAATTTGTTCAACGCATTCTGCTGTCGTTAAATCAATGGACTTTCCTAAATTGATTAGCTTATCGCGACTATCCGCTATGACACAATGCTTACAATCGTTGTTGCAAGAGTATCCCACTTTAAGATCAAATGTTAACATAGTAACTCCTTTGTAAAACCAAATAACTCTCTTCGATGCAGGCAATAGTCTTCGTGGAGTTCAGGTGCGTATTTTTGGAAGTACCATCTCTGAGAGAGACAACCTCCCTGACAAAGTGACCAGATATCGCATTTTTGGCATTCTTCCATCATTTTTTTCAATTCCTGTACTTTTTCCGAATAGCTCAGCAGTTCAATGGCAACCCGAAATGAGTCAACGTCTTGCGTCTTGATGGGAAAATCTGCGATAGAGAAGCAATCACAGATGGACATCTTTCCATCGGGATAAAGGGTCGTAAAGTTCAGACATTTTTTCTGATTATAATTGCAATACTTAGAACCTACACCTTCGATTTGTTGGATTAAGCTCAGGAAAGGCTCAATTGGAAACTTCCTGTACCCACCTCTGTTGATGTATGAAAGGAACACTCCTTTCAGAAACTCCGTAAACTCTTGAGGTGTGATGCTATTCCTATCTAAACCACCAGGAATAACATCAAACAGAGGGTTGATTTTCACAAATCGCAAATTGTCGATACTAAGCAACATATCCACATAGGACTCTGTAAAATCTAAGGCATGCTTCGAGATGACACTGAGCAAGCCTGCCTTTTTTCCTATACCTTCAAGAAGCTTAAAGGCATGAATGATCGATTCAAAAGTCGGTTTGCCATCTTTAGTGACCCTGAGTTTATTCATCTCCGCCGTTCCATCTAGGCTAATGGCTACTTCAATGTTCAAATGCTTGTAGTGATTAAAAAGTAATTCCAGCCACTCATGGTCCAAAAGAGTTCCGTTCGTTTGAAGAAAAACCGATCGTATCTGTTCCTTATGGCGACTGATCAAGTCTAATAGCGAATCAAATCGCTCTTTCCCGATCATCAATGGCTCTCCGCCGTGCAGCATGATCTCAATGGGTTGTCCTATCCAGTTCAAAGAGTTCTCCAAGGTGAGCGGTGACATGGCCTCAATAAAATCCAGCTTTTTTCCTTTTTCAAAGCAATAATCACAGGAGATGTTACAAGCTGTTCCAGGCAGTTTGACGATCAGTTTTTGTGTTACATCCTCAGTGTAAAGGGGAATATTGCGCTTCATCAGTTAAACTCCTATTAGCGAAAAAGCAATGAACCGATCAAACTTTCTGATTTCTCGGTTGTGGTTCACCATAGCTTCTCAGTTTTCATTCTCAGAAACGTTTCTTTCCGTCAAAAAATAAGAAACCTAATGATTGGAGATCGAACAAGAATTCCCATTTGTTATCTCTCACCATTAGGTTTTTACGTTAATTTTCGCTAACCCTATTCCGGATATCTTACGTAAGGTGTCGCTGCTTTGCTATTTAGTTATTGTTCTAAGTACAGGGGTGCTTAGTTCTACCAGTTGGAGTGATTATCTGTATGAAATGCTCCCATACCATTACGTAAAGAATGCTTATTTTTCTCAATAAACTTCAAGAAATCCTTAACAGCGTCTCTATCAACTGCGGATTCTTTCACACCGGGAAAGGTCGCCTTCGGCTCGACGGTTAATGTTTCCTTCTCAATCATTGAGGTCATACTCATTTGACCCATCCCCTTACTATAATTTTCATCAAATACCATTTTATTTCGCCACAAAACCATTGTCAACCTCAATACTTTAAACAATGCAATCTCAGCTTACGCATCAGTTGGTTTTACAGTCCCCTCTTTGACGGCGCGAAGAAAATATTGATTCACTAATGGGATCCACCTTTTGGATTTATCTTGAAACAACTCTTGTATCAGTCCATCAAAGGCTTGCTCATCTATAACGGGCAAAGTGGATTTTTCTGATGAGTTTTCAACATCCATCAACTCAGCAACATTGCCCTCAAAAACCCCCTGTAAGTAGGCTTGTGCAACCCTTACTAAATAATCTCGCCGTTGACCACGACCAGTAAGTTTGAAATTGGAAATCCCCAGGTCTTCATAGAAAGAGATATCTGCAGGTCGAATAAAGCTTGCACTAGCTAGCCATTGGGCAGGATGCTTTCTTCGTTCTTCTGCACATCGTTGATGGAACGTTCTATCGTCTAATCCATCACTGAGCGTTTGATAGTGGTTTTTCATCCATGGACACTGATATATACAACCATCTGTCACCATAATTTCTAAAGCGATGTCCTGCTGCTTACAGAAACGGACGATCTGAATGAGCGCTACAGGTTCTTTGGGCAGATCATGTTGAGCAACTACAATTTTCGGATGGTATGCGAGATAGGGCTGTAATTCTTCCAGACTTTTCACCCGTGAAATGGTGGAGAGATGTATTTCCCAGTCAGGATACAGCTCTCTTACAAGAGTGAGCGTTTTTTCTGTCGAACAGACGACAGCGTCGGGTTGTAATTGATCATGAATAATTTTGATTTGCTTCTTTCGCTCTTCATCATCAACCGTCCCATAGCTTGGCTCCAGTCCGTTGAGCAGGTATTTGAACTTACGGTCGCGATGATGAATATGGTCAACTATTTTTTTGGCCTCTTTTAATCCTGGGTGATCCCCTTTTTGCTTTCTTCCATGAGTAAATCCTTCCAAATCTAAGCATCCATAAAAATATGAGATCCTGCGCTTCGCTGTTTCATATTCAAGGATTTTATCGACAAAGGACACGTCCCATTTTAAAGGGATGGAGTACAGTGAGGGCAGACGCTTCATTCGTCATCTTCTCCTACTCTTTGGGATGGCATAACAGACCCATTCATAGCCTTCATTTTCATGAACTCCAAGATAGAAGGTGTACTGGTCGGTGAGGCTGGAAATATACAAGGGTACTTTCCATAGATGATCATCTCTATGATAAACACATACACTTAAGATAGGTAAATCCCGCTTGATGATGTCACTTGCACCTTGCAAAGCGCTCAGTTCAGATCCTTCAACGTCCATTTTAATAAATGTACAAACCTCATCTTCAAAGATTTGATCTAAAGTGATCGCCTTGACCTGTTCCTTCGCAAAAGGGTTGATATTTGACTTAGGCGATCCTAAGCTGACAAAAGGAACCGCTTTCCCTTCATCTGCAACAGCAAAAGGGAAAGCATGGATTCGTTCATCATTGAATTCTTCAATTACCTTCTGTAACCGAGAGTAATTGTAACGGTCAGGCTCAAAGGCAATGTATTTCTTAAACGATTCATTCATCTCTTTAAAGGTTCGCAAGGTATCTCCATCATAGGCTCCGCAATCGACGAAGACCTCATTCGGTATAGCGCAGAACAGGTGTACTGGAAAGTAGGCTGTTCCCTCTTTTTGGGGAAGACATTCATAATCCAGCCACAAGCGCCAGCGTAGTTGGGCTACGAATGCCTGCTTTGAATACTCATCTTCCCAGAGTTCGAAGGCTTTGAGAATCAAAGCGGATTCATCGATGAGCTTATGAGGGAGGTCCCAAAAGAGCAAAGGAAAAAAGAGATTGGGATATTTCCAATAGAGCATTGGAAAGGGCACGATCTTCGCACACCCAAACTTGCGAAGTTCTGATTTGATGGATAAAAAGCCTCGATTGGCGCCATGCTCCCACTTCGTAACAAGGTATATCGGTTGATGACCGAAATATCTTACGGCCTCTTGGGGAGAAAACACAGATAGTCCATCGATCGTCGTTGCACAGCGTTTGGGATAATCATCGATAAATCCAAGCGGTTCAATGCCAACCTTACGAAGACCAGCGAGAGTGGCTTTACTAAGTTCATCTGTGCCAAAAAGAACAATCGAGGACTCGCCTTCAGAAAACCGTTCGAATGCTGACCTTTCTCTTTGCACAACCGACTCATAACTTTCCGAAAGCAAGGTTTTCAGTTCTTCCAATGGGTATTCAAATGTTTTCAAAGAAGGATCACCTCGTTCGTTATCATTAAAAACTCAACCTTCGCACACCGAAAAACCCATTCGAGCCTTGAAGGAACAATTCGAGCGACTGAGTTACAGGCATTTCTTTCACGAGTTTCATCACATAGGCCTCAAACAATAAGATAAATCCACCGCCCGGGCGACTCCAAGGCACAGTGACCTGATGAACTTTACTGCATCGGTGGCATTTTATCCGAGGTACACGCGCATGAATAAATGTTTGTGCTGAAAGAAATTCAGATGTCTCCAAGATCGCTCCTTCGTATCATGGACTTAGCAGTCAACTTCAGCACAAGTCGCGCAAGTGAATTCACTACCCGGTTGAAAGTCAATCGTTATATGTAATGCTTGAGACTCAGCATTAAACTGGGTATCGACGACGTACCACGGTGGGGTGAAGCGGAGGGCTAATTGAAATAAATCTGTATTATTCATATTTCCATTGTATCATTTCTACATTTGCCAACCCACACAAAATAGCAAGGAACCGAAATTCTGAAGGGATGATTTTTTATAGATAAGAGAGGAACAGCGAACTGTAAAAGGCACAGAATGTACAAGTAGTATCTATAACCGATCGGTCAGAGATTCACGAATTGGTATGTGGACAAAGACTAAAAATATCTTCAGCTTTTAGTAGCTCAAAGCAACTAACCCAAACTTTATTTGAAACCGACTTAACTATCGGTAGAAGCGGATCCTTTCGCCGCAGATATCTCGGGAACCCAGCTATAGTAGTCTGAAACATAACTATCGTCAGTCCAACCTTTAAATAAATACAGCACTCTTATACTTGCGTTGTAAAACGCTTTGGTGAAAATCGGAATATCGTGCTTTTTTACTCTTATAAAATCCGTGTCTTTATCCGATATTTTTACATACACATTTTCATATGGTATCTTTAGACCAATTATATTCATTATCCGTGTAATAAATAGGTTATTACCGTAATATATACCGTCAATAGTCCATAGTGTTTCCTTAACTGGGGGAGGGTTAATATCGAAAGGAATACCTACCTCTAATTCTTGTTTAAAATTATGTGGGTTTTTAAATATAGCTCTCCTATACATTTTATTGCATACTGAGTTGAAAAAATTCTCATTAATTGGTTCAGATAATATCCAAGCTATATGTGAATACAATCCAGTTGTACCTGTTTTCAATGATAATCTATCTAATTCAAGTAACATTTGATCATCTTCGTATTTAACGTTCCTAACCAGTATATTTAAACCACCGGGGTGAAGCATATAGTCTAATAAAATTCTATGTAACCCTATGTACGCTCGTATAATCTCATAGCAAGGTATAAAGAGTTTTATATCTTGGTATGTAATAGTCCAAAATACCTCTTTGTCAATTAGCTCGCTTAAAGGTTCTTTTCGAATTTGATTTGGCAATTCTCTTCCTAAGCAGAAATCGCCATTAACATTTTTATCAAAGTAGATTTTTAATATGTAACTTTGGGCTTGAGGCCAACCGTCAATATATTGACCACCAATTCTTAACAAGGGCAAGTGACTTAGTGGATAATCTATACTTTTAAGTAATCCATTGTGGAAAAATGTGGCCGAAACAGTCCAACCTTCACTTGGGTCCAATCGAGGTGAGTTTACCCATAACAATTCAATTCTCTGAGATGCTGGGAACGGCCAATTTTCAAGTCGTATTATTGGTTTATTCTTAAATATTATAATCACTCTCTGTCTAGAAAACTTTCAGAAGGCGAATTTCTGGTGCATCTTCGAATATTTGATAAGAGACGTCTTTTGTTTAGAAATAGTGGAATAACCGATTGGGCATAGTCTGAATGATTCAGACATTTGTTTTCTCTAGCGATATCCCTTTCATTGACAGGCAGCAGCGAAAATCTAATATTTTAAATGTTATAAGTCAATAAATTCTCTTATTTCTCCCTAATACGACTGCCTTTTGGCTAATCCCTTGTAGCTTTTCCGCTGTCAATCATATTGGCACTATATTACATAGAACACCACCTGATTTATATTAAAATTGGGTTTTATGAGAGCCTCAACTCAAGGGGTGACGAAGTTAGACAGAAGAACAAAAGACCACGCATGAATTTAAAGCAATTCCCTTACTTCGACATAAAGAGCAAAAAAATTTTTCGGTCTCTAGAATTATTTAGTGCCCTATTGTAAAAAGCTTAAAAATTGGATGGAAGTATTCTGGGATCAACATGTGCCAGATTAATGCTAACAGGTAATTTAGCAAAGATGCGGGAATGAGTATGTCGTAATTTTCGAATTCTTCTCTACTAAAAGATCACGGATTAGTCTTAGAGGAGCCATAGTTGCCCTTCTGCCAACAAAAGCTTATCTATCTAATCTTTATTGTTACATACCCATTGTTTAATCTCATTTAACACTGCTTTATCCACATTCGTCTTTAATCCAGCAATCCTTTTGATTTTCCATTCTTCTACTTTGTTGTTCTTACATCGCAGGATACTAACCGCCCAACGAACTCTTCGAATTTGAAATTCAACAATTGATTCTGTTACGTCTTGAAGTGCTCTCATGGTGCGAGGCAAGTTTTCCTGATGTTTTTCCAGTAACGCTAACGTACCAGTTATCTTTCCAATCCGGCTTTTTGTAATCCGCTGTGGCTTAGTAGAGGAGTTGAGTAATTCCTTTGTCGCAGATTTAACCTTTTCTAAAATCTCTGTATCCCGCGCAGTCCAGTCAATACGTTCGATTGGCAACCCACTCTTTTTGACGATCGGCGAATTTTCATTCAACCATAACCGATCATTTCTGTAGAGCCATGCATAGGTTTTCGGACTATGCTGGCGCATTCCCGTCTTTGTTAGGTTTGGATTCTCTTGATATATTTTTCGCCATGTGTCCCGATACCTCTCCCGTAAGGGTTCAAGCGATTTAATGATATCAATTTTTTCTCTTGAAACATTCGCTGATTCATGAAGCCACCTTACCTTTAATTCCAACTTACTCGCTTGATGAATCACCGTTTTAGTGTCTACCCCCATGTATCGTGCCGTTTCTTTCAGATCAAAATCTGTTTCCTCTATTAGCGCACGAAGTCGTTCTTCCCAAACTTGTCCAAAAGCTTTAATTCTTCCGAAGCGAAAACGATCTTTTTTTGTCTGATCAGGTCCTCGTCGGGAGTAAACGAATCCACAACAACACCGAAAGGTCCCTATCGGTTTACCTGTGTTCGAGCAACGTGAAATGATAACTTCTCCAATCGTCGACCGAAACCGGTGATTCGCCACCGGATTCAAGCAAGGCCAACTTTTTTGACCAAACGGAGCATAACTTTTTTCACAGGAAAGGAATGTTTCGGCTTCACCTGTCAAAAAACGCATCATCAAAAGGTGCCGAATGGGGTGGATTGCTTTTTTCGGCATTCGCGTCATTCCCTTTAACCAATCCCATTGACTTGTGACCGAAACATCAGTCCCCAGTAAACAAAGAAGTTCTCGCCCGTAATATTGAATAAACTCATTCGCAAGTGCTTCTTGCCGCACATGTCCCTTTGGGGTAACCAATCCTCGCTCACTTAAATGGGCCAAATAGTTTTCTTGTAGCCAGTTTAACTCTAAGTCTTCATATCGTTGATTGAGCAACCACTGCGCATCTACTGCAAGTCCTAGTAAATGTTCCCTTTGTGAATGAGTAAAATCACTTGGAACAATCGAAGGCATGCAGTTTTCAAGCGATGCGGTGATGTACTGATGACGATTAAATGATTGTTTTATAACTGTGCTATTTATCAAGGACAACCCATGTATTGCGCAAACTAGAACACCTGGCAATTGATGTGCTCGATGCCAGAAGAGTTCTCCATACATCTCCTGTTCCTTTAATGCACATTCTTTACAATAGCGTAAGTAGCTAGGAACAGGAATATTGCTGGCCATAATTCCCCCAGTATAATGAATACCTTTGCCGTCAGCGTCTATCATATCCGCTCGAATTTTCTTTGCAGTCAATGGTTCCAAAAAAGCCGAGTAAAAAGGGTATAAGGTATGATTATCCACAAGATCGTCAGCTGTATAGTGCAATCCTTGAGGCATATTCTCAATGAGTGCACCAAGATGACTCGGTAAATCCACAACTGCAATTGCGCTATCGGAGTCAAACAGTTCTTGAACTGTCATTTTTGGACCAAGATTCCCTGAGCGAACATGGTATCTCGCAAAAACGCTGTACAATAATTCATCAGGATATGGGTGTGGAAAGGATACCAGCACAATTACTCCTGCCTAAACAATCAACTTATCTACGGCCGACTTGATCCATCCGCTTTCTTTCAATGCTTCATAAGCCGACTGATATTTTTTCTTCCCTTGATTCACGATATCGACTAATAGAATTGGTTCAGTTGTATTTCTTTGTTCTGTCCTCGGTTTAGTTTTTGCTTTTGGCATCACAACCGTTTTTTCTGTGACGCTCATATCGAGGGCCAATCGTGCAGCTCGTTGAATCACTTCACTTACGGATTCCGTCTCTTTTTTAACAGCTATCGCTTTTTCAGCGGCTATTTGTGCCCTACTCGGATCGATTTGAAGTTGTAAAAGCGCCAGAGCGACTTGCTCCAATATGCTTTCTGACTTTCGTTGTCGCTGTTCCGCCTCTTTTAGTTTGTACTGACGGATTTTTTCTTTTATGTTGATAGAAGGTTGAAAACGTTGATGATACTCCTCCAGATTAATGGGGCGGATATCATCAAAATTTGATATCTCTAATATATTACCCGTTCTTAGCGCCTGTAACATCGGCTTCACTAATTGAAGGTTTTCCTTAGCTACCTGGTGAATCGTTGCGGCATTGATATATTCTTTGCCTGTACTGATAGCCTGCCACTGGGCCATCATATAAATCTTTATGGCGATATCAATAATTCCTTGACTTTCTTCATATAGGGCTTCTTTCAGTTCTTCTGTAAGTAGTATTTCTTCTTGGGTCCACTGATAATGCCACATTCCTTCAATCAGTAAATCCCAATTATCATCTCTCTCCATTCGTTTCCACTCAGAATTCCCATAACCACTACTTCGACGTGCTTGGCGAAATTCATGACTGAGAACAGACAATGCCTTCGGCGTCCCCACAAGAATCACTGGAATACCGATAGTATTGATTAAGGTTACGAAGAAATTTAGCATCTTGTCTGCACCCCCGCTTTTCGCTAAGCTCAGGTGCTGTATTTCATCAATGATCAGTGCCCCAACACAGTGAAGGTTGGCCACATGGCTCATCTTAGCTAGCATCGTATCAACAGACAATCGGCTTGAGGCAAACTTCTTGTAATAATTTGTGCCTAACAACCGATCTACTTCCATAAAAAAGTTAATACATAAGCCCTTTAAGGAGCCATCAAATGGACAATCCAGTTTTACCCAAACTAATTGATATAAGTTCAATGGTGTCTCATGAACAATAATCTGTGGGTAAAGGCTGAGAATCCGTTCTAAAGCCGTCGTCTTCCCAATTCCAGAGACGCCAATCAACGAAAAGCTAGATGCACCCGAACGAACATTGGGTGCATTTTTATATGGTTCCGAGTATACATCTCTTGAGTTGTTCTGCTGTAGTCTTATCGTATACTCTTTAGAACGTGGATTCCTTCCGATATAACCCTGGCGAATGAGGCAAGCTACCTGTCTCTCAAGTATCAAGTGATGCTCCATCGGTTGAAAATAACGCTGAAGTCGATTCACACAGTGGTATCGGTACTGTGGGGATAGATATCGTTCTGCTGCCTCAATTTGAGGATAGCTAATGAGTGCTTCTACCGCCTCTTCTTCAGATAATATCGGCGGTAGTGCTTCAATAAGCGGATTCCCCTGGTAGTCTGGAATCATCTGCTCTACATAATTTGCATTCACTGCTCGACCTAGACCCACGTTATAGGAACGTTCATTCTTCATTTCCATGCATTCTTTCCTTTTGCTTTCTCTTTAGCAGGTCAATAGACCTTGTAGGTGAACTTATTATTGTTGAGCGATCATTTTTAATAGGCACAATTTCTGCTGATTTAATGCTATCTTCTAAACTATCTTTGTCTAATTCAAAGGCTTCCATTTCTCGCTGACGTTCTCGTTCTTCTTGTCGATGCTGTCGTATTCCTTTAATCTTAGCTGCCTTGCTTTGAAAGGGTTCCTTCGTGCGAGACGTCATCTCTTCTGCTTCTGAAACGATTTTTTCCATATGGCTCATCAAATCAATGTTATCCTGAACTTCCTGAGACTTCATTTTTTTCAGATTAATCTTTTCGTATTCTAACAAGTATAAAATTTCATCAAATGTTTTATCTTTATAGCGCTCTTGACTATCCAGTAAATGGCATTTCTCGAATTCTCGACCATTTTCTTCACGGAGGTAGATATAATTCATATTTCGTGGATCGTATGAAATTTGGGCTTTCCAGGTACCTTTGGCACGGGCTCTTTCAAACCAACATTCTTTGACAGCTCGTTGACAACTATAATGCATTTTCTCAAAACGGATGCCTCGATGCGTAACTGTCGCTACAGTAGTTGGCATAAGATTAAGCTTTACTAATTCTTCTGGGAATGAGCGTAACTTTCCCGTGCGATTTGTAATACCCCAATTCCATAGTTCCAATGCATTTGGAAAGACGTCATCCCCAATCATCATTTCATCCCGGTCATAGTTTAGGAGACTATGTTTATTGTTATGGTGCAATGCACAGTGAATAATAATCTGAGTAAACTGATATAAATCTAGTTTCGCGTCAAGTCGGTAATCTCGACCACCACGCTGTAAAAAATCCTTCTGTACATAACCGGGTAAAAACGGTTTCACTCGAGCGTGGATGGTTCGAAAATGACGTTCAACGATACCTTTCCAATCTGCTCTGTATGGAGCCGTGTTTTCGATACGTATATTGAATGCATTACTTAATGTTTCGATGGTCTTGCCAATCAGTTCTCCACGATCGGCCAGGAGCGCTTCCGGTAAAAAAGAACAAGGCCATAGATGATGATCAATCGTTATATCATATTCTTTACAAAATTTAGTTTTATCAGAAGCCGTATTTGTCAATGCCATCATGGCTCCTGCCCATGATGGACCTTCCAGCCCAACATAAAGGCCTGCAACCATTCGGCTAAACACATCAATAATCGCATAGATAACCGGTCTACCGATAATCCAATTTCGGTTATATCGCGAAACTAAATACACATCAGCAACAGTCGCATCAATCTGATATTTGGAACCAGGTCCTATTACCTCTTGATCCGATCTTCCCGTTAATGACCGATGATCTTTGAGATAATTTTTGACCCCTTTTCGAGCGATAATCATCTCTTGAATATTAAATTCTTTTTCATACCAATATCTAAACTGTCCCAAAGTAGGTAGCTCTTCTTCTGGGATAAGTATTGTTTTCTTTACCCCATTTTCAACATAATAGTCTTCTGCAAAAAACTCCTTCAGCATCATCTGATAAGCCGTGTTAACCGAATTTTCTTTCTTATTTAGCAAATACTTTTTGGCAGCGGTACGAAAGATACGCTTTACAGCGTCGTCAACGTTTATCCCTTCATTACCCTGACTCTCATGTTTACGTGGCCGACCCAATTTCTTACCTGAAAGGACCCGAGTTTTTCCCTTACCTCCAGATTTCTCGTAATCCGGCAAAAGGGCATTCTTGTTTTTTCCCCGTTGCCAATACTTTCGTAGATACTTGTAGATGTATCGCTTGGTCACCTTATATTCATCCATGATTTGTTGAATGAGAGGTCCTCTCGATTCACGCTTATAGATGGCTGGCTCATTTGCTTCCGTCACAATAGACTCAATGATCTCCCATGCCCTATCTCGCAAATGAATACTTTTTGCAGATAACTTCGTCTCATCCACGAATCGCAACCACGGATCATCTGTGGTGATCTTAGCATCACCGTTTTCTAAAGACTTATGAATTTCACTGACAACGCAAACTCGCGGTAAGGCGTCTTCCGTATAGATCTCGATAGTAAACGCAATTATACTTTCCGGTTCAATCCAAAGTATCCTTTCCGTTACGGTTGTCCCATCAACACCGATAAATTGAATCAGACAGTTAACGGACAGCATGTCTTTTCACCTTCTTTGAAGCCAATGAAAGACTAGAGGATAGGGAAAACTCTTTAATATTCAAATGCGGCGTTATCTTCTGTTCGGCAAAGTCTGTCCGAATCTGTTTACGCGCTAGGAGATGCTTGAATAATGCCAAATAAGTTCCACTTTCCATACGGTATTCTTGATCTAATTGACCCACTAGCGATTGCACAGTCCCATTGTGTCTCAGGATAGATTGGACTAAATTTGCAAGTAACCTCTTCTCTTCATCGGCTTCCAATTCAATGACGCCATCGAGCCAAAAGGCCGGATGGATCCACTCAACATTACTTGCCAACACATTATTGATATCGAGCTCCGTGATGATTGCCCAATCTATGTTTTGCTCTTGCCAATAGGTTCGTTCAATTTCTAGCTTTTTAAGGGTTCTGGGTTTCTCTAATTCGGTAGAAGGTTTAACTGCGCGAGCTAGATACTCCGTCTTTCCTTGGTTGGTAATCTTAATAAAAAAGTCTGTTGTCTGTACAAGGGGAGTTTTATTTGCTCTGTCTTCCGGATGCGAAATTTTTTTTCTCTCTGCAATAGCCACCGTCTTATCACGATTTAAGGGATATTGCTCTTGAATATCGACCACATTGTCAGCCCACTGTAATGTATAGAAAAACTTTTTCTCTAGATCCGATAATAAGTGATGAAGTCGTTCTGTTTTCCAACCCTTAATTCGAGTCACACGACCCGTCGACGGCACATCTTGGACAGTGAGCCAAGGTTTGTATTCCTTTCCTTCACCTTGACCACGGCCTTGTTTGTAATATCGCTCAATCTTACCTTCGTCCCAATTTAAACTACCTTTCGACATAAAGAAACCACCCTTCTGGTATCACCTTTAATATACCAAGACAGGGTGGTTTAGTATACGACTTTTAAACCGAGTATACGACTTTATCTTTTAGTATATGACTTTATTTCGAAGTATACGACTTGATTTTCAAACTACACCATGAACAGAATTCCGATCTCCGTGATCACAATCGCTTTGAAAATGGTACCGATATCAGACACACTTACATATCGCCATACCAACGAATAGACGCCGAATCGGTAAAATGTCAACGTCATGAGTGCAATGGCCCAGAGAGCAAATACATATAGATTTGACCATGCATCGTAGGGTATGGTCATCTCAAAACGGAGAAAACAAGCAAATACGATGGAACCAAACCAAACCAATGCATCGAGTGAGATAATAAAAATTAGGCGGAGTCTAGAAAGATTGATTCGTATCCTCCTCCATTTCCAGCTAGTGACAAGTAATTAGACGATCTTTCTTTTCTGCATAAACCAATGTACGTACGGTTATTTCTTTATATGCTGAATCATCTAGGTTTCTTCGTCCCATTCCATGTCCCATCAGAATCTCTGTGTCGCGGTAAGTTGAGATGAATTAGAGTCGCCCCAGTTCGGTTCGAATACAAAGCTCTGTAACTATTTACATAATTTTCTTTGTATATATATTTAACTAATACCTTTTCCATGTTAATCTTTTAATTCCTGCAAAGAAATTTGTCGTTTTTTGTCACAAAAAAACCACTTGCCCGTTATCGACGGAACAAGCGGTTGTCCTGTTCTTTGTTCAAAAAAAGCCCTATCGACGGTATTTTATTCGCCCTTCTCTTTCTGCCGGACGGCCCGAGAGATCTCCCGCTGAGCATCCCGTTTCGCGATGTCCTCCCGTTTATCGTAGAGCTTTTTCCCTCGTGCGATGGCCAGTTCCAATTTGGCTAAGCCCCGCTTGAGATAGACCTTTAATGGGACAAGGGTCAGCCCTTTTTGCTGTACGGCAGCAGCGAGTTTCCGGATCTCGCTCTTGTTTAATAACAGTTTTCGGGTACGCCGTGGTTCGTGGTTGTATCGGTTTCCCTGTTCGAAGGGGCTGATGTGCATGTTATAAAGTAGAACTTCCCCATTCTCTACCCGGGCGAAAGCATCTTTGATGTTGCCTTTGCCCTGGCGCAGGGATTTGATTTCCGTCCCTGTCAAGGCCATTCCCGCTTCGTAAGACTCCTCGATATGATAATCATGGCGGGCGCGCCGGTTATCGCAGAGGACCTTCTGTCCTTCGCTCATCCCGCCCCTCCTTTCGTACTGTCATCGGATTCGATGATCATGAAGCGGCCTGTCGCTTCGACAGCTAAAGTGCCGTCGGGCAACTGGGCCGTCGCCGACATGTCGACCACTTTGCCTCTTTCTTTTTCTATCCGCCCGGCAAAGCGAACTTTTGCCCCGATAGGAACGGCCTGCCGAAGCCGTAGTTCCATTCGTGCAGTCACCGCTGGAATATGGCGAACCATGAGCAACCGGCCCATGACTTCATCGAGAACTGTCGCCACGAGTCCCCCATGGGTGATGCCGGCGTAGCTCTGGTGCTCGGGTCGGGGTGTAAAATAGGTAACATACTCTTCCCCTTCCCACTGAAAGGAAAGGTGTAACCCGATCGGGTTGTTAATGCCGCAGCAAAAACACATCCCATCGTCAGTAAGATTCGGTGCCATCTGGTTTCCCCCTAATGAATCTGATCCACCTTCGCTTTATCTACGTTCGGTTTGTTTTCGTTTACGTCAACAGGGTCAGACACTGTTTCCCCGGTAGGTTCTTGGGTGACTGCTTCTTTCACCTTGTCCATGACATAACCGGAAGGATTCGTAACGGCTTGTTTTACCTCTTTTATCGGTGCCGCGACCTCATTCACTGACGACTTGATATCCTGCACAGGCTGCAATGCGTCGTTCATTTGTGACTTTAGCCCCTCAGTGGTACGCCGAAACTCATTGAGCGCTTTTCCCAGTCCGCGACCCACTTCCGGAAGCTTGCCGGGCCCAAAGATGATCAGCGCTAGTGCGAGAATCAAAAGTAATTCGGGAAAGCCAATATTGAACATAGATAAGAGCTCCTTTCGCCAGTTAGGCCGTGCGGCTTTAGGGAAAAATGTGTTTTTTCTTGGATAGGTCTATTATACCATAACTGTTCCACGAAAGAGAAAACACCGGGAGCCTTTATTGCCCACGGTGTTTCTGCTGTTTTCTGTTGGGAATTCTGTTTGCTGGGAGTGTGATCAGTTGGGAATTCAGATGGGAAAAACGTGTCGGTTCATCATTTATTGCAGTAACGTAGTAGATGTGTGTTGTTTTGATGAGTAGCGCAAAGTTCAGATAAGGAAAAGATGTGAGCGATTAGAGATTGAGGAAAGGAGCAATAATCAGAGAGATGGTCCCTGTTACCTTGATCAACGCATTCAGGGACGGACCGGCCGTATCCTTGAAGGGATCGCCCACGGTATCGCCGATAACGGCGGCCGAATGGGCTTCGGTCCGTTTTCCGCCATGCTTACCGCTCTCAATGTATTTTTTCGCATTGTCCCAGGCACCACCGGCGTTAGCCATGAAGATCGCCAGGAGCACACCAGCTACAGTGACCCCGGCAAGCATACCGCCCAAAGCTTGAGCGCCAAAGCCAAAGCCGACGATCAGCGGCGTGATGACAGCCAACAATCCCGGCGCAATCATTTGCCTGATCGCAGCGCGGGTGGAGATGTCGACGCAACGGGCATAGTCCGGTTTCGCTTTCCCTTCCATCAAGCCGGGGATTTCGCGGAACTGGCGCCGGACTTCACCGATCATCTCAAAGGCCGCTTTACCGACCGCTTCCATGGCAAAGGCACAGAAGAGGAATGGCACGGTACCGCCGATAAAGAGACCGATGATGATCTTCGGTTCGAGCAGGTTCAGCACAAAATGACTGCCATGAAGAGCGCTGCTGACACCAGGCGACTTGACGACTTCTTCCGCGAAAGCGGTAAACAGCGCCAGTGCCGTCAAGGCAGCCGAACCGATGGCAAAGCCTTTCGCTACCGCAGCCGTCGTGTTGCCGACAGCGTCCAGTTTGTCCGTCTTTTTCCGTACTTCCGGTCCCAACTCAGCCATCTCCGCGATACCGCCGGCATTGTCAGCGACAGGACCGAAGGAGTCAATCGCAACAACCATACCAGCAGTGCAAAGCATGCCCATCGCCGCCATGGCGATCCCATAGATTCCGGCATAGTTGTAAGAAACGGCGATGGCGATAACGATGACGATGATCGGCAGCGCCGTCGACTTCAACCCTACGCCGATACCAGCGATGATGTTCGTGGCCGGACCGGTCAAAGAGGACGAGGCGATATGTTGAGCCGGCTTATAGTTGTACGATGTATAGTACTCTGTAATCCAGCCGATGGCCACGTTGACGAGCAAGCCAGATATGACAGAAATCGTCAACCCTAAGGGAACACCCGACGGAAACGCATCGGATGCGGGAATGTCCGCAAAAAGCGACTGGGCGATGAAGTAGGTCGCAATCGCCGTCAGGACGTTTGTGCCCCAAAGACCTTTGTTCAATGCCATCTGCGGGTTGCCGTCTTCCGTGGTCCGTACAAAGAAAGACGCAATGATCGCGGCAATGAGCCCAGCTGCACCGATTAACAGCGGATAATAGATCCCTTCCAGATGTCCCGGAAAAACGGTCACACCGATCAGCATGGCCGCAATCGTCGTTGCCGCATAGGACTCGTATAGGTCAGCACCCATACCGGCCGTGTCCCCTACGTTGTCGCCCACGTTATCTGCGATAACGGCCGGATTCCGCGGGTCATCTTCGGGGATACCGGCTTCTACCTTACCGACGAGGTCGGCACCAACATCGGCGGCCTTAGTGTAAATCCCGCCGCCAACGCGGGCAAAAAGCGCGATGACCGATGCCCCGAAGGCAAAAGAGTTGATGATGACGGCATCTTGATAGACGATGTAAAGTACCGATACACCCAAGAGGCCCAAACCGGCCACAGACATGCCCATCACTGCGCCGCCTCGGAAGGCTACCGAAAGGGCTTGATCGAGGCCCCGCATGGCCGCTGCCGTTGTACGGGCATTGGATTTGGTGGCAATCGTCATCCCTACGTAGCCGGCGACGGCTGAGAAAGACGCACCCACCAGAAAAGAGATGGCCTGTCCCCAGGCAAGCTTCTGGTTGCCCCAGTTTCCATAGAGCAAGGCG
Source organism: Heliobacterium chlorum (assembly GCF_014502795.1). Taxonomy (GTDB): domain Bacteria; phylum Bacillota; class Desulfitobacteriia; order Heliobacteriales; family Heliobacteriaceae; genus Heliobacterium; species Heliobacterium chlorum. Next base: position 34,596 of record NZ_JACVHF010000005.1, on the reverse strand, counting down.
CCAAAAATAATGACGGTAAATGGAATTAGTGTTCTGTACTGGCGGTTAAGGAAGGCCATGGCGCCTTCAAAAATCGCTTGAGAGAGTTCCTTCATACGTTGGGTTCCTTGATCCTCTTTCAGGACGCTCATTGCCAAATATCCGGCAAAGAGCAGACCGATGACCCCGGCAATTGCCGCGTACAGCGGATAAGACACGGAGTGTCACGCTCCTTTGTTTCCCGAATCACAGATTACCCCAGAATCTCCCCAGTATACTCCCTGTTTCCCCAGGAATTACCCCAACATAGATAAGGCCAATGCACTAAGTAAAAACAATGCGGCAAAAACCATGGTGAATTTGTTGAGCAGTTCGTCCAAACCCTTCTTCTTGCCGAACATCGCTTCAGCCCCCCCGGCTACAGAACCAGAAAGACCGGCACTCTTACCCGACTGCATGACAATCGAAGCAATTAGTCCTAAACTAGCTACGACTTGAAATACGACAGCAGCGGTATGCAATACACACACACCTCCTTACCAAAATTCTGGCAATTTAACAAAAGAATTTTAGCACATCCCTCCTTGAAACACAAGCTAGACGATTTGTTCGTGGGATTTATCCCAAATCTTCGACAAGAGTCGAAGATTTCGTCTGTTATTTTGAGAGAAAAAGGAAAAGGACCCGGGTCGGAAAACCCGGATCCCGCCACCATCATTATACCCAATCCAACCAAAGTCCATACCAAATATTGGTCTCTTTCCTTTTGGCTGGGTCTTCTACATCCTACCGCCGTTCCAGGTTAAAGAACGTCTTCTTCCCACGATAGGTGGCTTGTTCATCTAATTCTTCTTCAATGCGGAGCAGTTGGTTGTATTTGGCTACGCGGTCAGTCCGGGAAGGCGCACCCGTTTTAATCTGACCGGCATTGACGGCCACCGCCAAATCAGCGATCGTGGCATCTTCCGTTTCACCGGAACGGTGAGAAATAACCGCCGTGTATCCGGCGCGGCGAGCCATCTCAATCGCGGCCAAGGTCTCTGTGATGGTGCCGATCTGGTTCACTTTGATCAAGATAGAGTTGCCTACACCGGTCTCTATGCCTTTAGACAGCTTTTCTGTGTTGGTCACGAAGAGGTCATCGCCAACGAGCTGTACCCGTTTGCCGAGACGGTCCGTCAGCAGTTTCCAGCCTTCCCAGTCGTCCTCGTTGAGACCGTCTTCGATGGAGATGATCGGATAACGGTTGACGAGATCTTCCCAGAAGTCAACCATCTCGGCGGAGGTCATTACTTTACCTTCCCCTTCGAGATGGTATTTGCCGTCTTTGTACATTTCGGAGGCGGCTGCGTCAACAGCCAGCAGGATATCTTCTCCTGCTTTGTACCCGGCCGCTTGGACCGCTTCTAAAATGACTTTCAGCGCTTCTTCGTTCGATTTCAGGTTCGGCGCAAAACCGCCCTCGTCACCGACAGCCGTATTGAGGCCTTTGCCCTGTAAGACTTTTTTCAAGGAGTGGAAAACTTCTACACCCATGCGCAAGCCTTCGGAAAAGCTCTGGGCGCCTACAGGCATGACCATAAATTCCTGGATGTCCACGTTGTTGTCGGCATGTTTTCCGCCGTTGAGAATGTTCATCATAGGTACAGGCAGTTCCCGGGCGAAAACGCCGCCGAGGTATTGGAACAGGGGCAGTCCTTGATATTGAGCGGCCGCTTTGGCACAGGCCATGGATACACCCAGAATCGCATTGGCGCCGAGACGGCCTTTGTTGGGCGTACCGTCCAACTCGATCAAGGCCGAGTCGATCTCCATTTGGCGAGTGACATCCCAGCCGATGATTTCCGGTGCGATTTCCGTGTTTACGTTGTCGACGGCGTTGAGCACCCCTTTGCCCAGGTAGCGCTCTTTGTCACCGTCCCGCAGTTCCACAGCCTCATAGGCTCCAGTGGAAGCCCCCGAAGGAACGGCGGCCCGGCCGACAGTTCCGTCTTCCAGAACGACCTCTACTTCTACGGTCGGGTTTCCTCGGGAATCCAAAATTTCTCGGGCGTACACTTCAGCAATTACAGACACGCAAAAAGCCTCCATTCAATTAATGATAATTTCTCTCATGGGCAGGACTATTGCACTTGACAGCTAAAATCTGGGGTGGAATGACGGAGCGAGCGAACAGCCGCGGAGCCCTTAGCGAGCGGAGTCATTGCACCCCAGATTTACGACAACATGCCTACGCCGTAATGAGCGATTTTCCCGTCATTTCTCGCGGTTTTTCCAACCGGAGCAATTCGAGCATCGTCGGAGCGATATCTTCCAAAGCACCGCCAGAGCGCAGTTTTTTGTCTTTATGGAAGTCGCTGACTAAGATCACTGGCACTGGATTCGTGGTATGGGCCGTTTGCGGCCCACCGTCGTCAGGATCGATCATCTGCTCCACGTTGCCATGGTCAGCCGTGATGATTACCACGCCGCCCTGATCGAGCACAGCCGGCACGATTCGCCCCAAACAGCCGTCTACCGTTTCCACGGCCTGAATAGCCGCCGGTAAGATTCCCGTATGGCCGACCATGTCCGGGTTGGCCAAGTTCAGCACTATGACCGGATACTCTTTGCTGTTAATCTTTTCGACTACCCGGTCGGTGACCTCGTTGGCGCTCATCTCTGGCTGGAGGTTGTAGGTGGCAACCTTCGGAGAAGGTACCAGAACCCGGTCTTCTCCTTCGTTCGGCTCTTCTACACCACCATTGAAAAAGAAGGTGACATGGGCGTATTTTTCCGTTTCGGCGATGCGCAATTGGCGCATCCCAGCCCGGGAGACGACCTCGCCGAAAGTGTTTTCCAGATTCTGCGGCGGGAAAGCGACCGGTACATCGAGCGTGATGTCATACTGGGTCATGCAGACAAAATGAACCTGCGGCCGTTTCGGGCCTCGGTCAAAACCGTCAAAATTCTGATCTGTGAAGACATGGGAAAGCTGGCGGGCCCGGTCGGCACGGAAGTTGAAGAAGATGACCGAGTCTCCGTCGGCGACGGTTCCTCGAGGTTCTCCTTTTTCGTCGATGATGACCGTAGGGAGAACAAACTCGTCAGTCAAGCGGGCATGATAGGCCGTTTCAACAGCAGCTGAACCGAGGGGAGCTTTTTCACCTTCGCCATAAACGATGGCGTCCCAAGCTCGTTTTACTCGTTCCCATCGTTTGTCCCGATCCATCGCGTAATAGCGACCACTGATGGTAGCCAGTTGTCCGACCCCGATTTGAGCTAGCTTTTTATCGAGTGCTTCTACATATTCTTTGGCGTTCGCCGGAGGCACGTCTCGCCCGTCTAAGAAGGCATGGACGAAGATCTTATCCACACCATGTGCGACGGCCATATCGAGCAAGGCGAAAAGGTGGTCGATATGGCTGTGAACACCGCCGTCGGAGAGCAGACCCATGAGATGAAGGGCTTTGCCCGTCCCCGGGAGCCGATCCATCGCTGCGGCCAAAACCGGATTTTTTTTCAGTTCTCCTGTTTCAACGGCTTTGGAGATGCGGGTCAGTTCTTGGTAGACGACACGTCCAGCACCGATATTGAGGTGGCCCACTTCTGAGTTGCCGATCTGTCCTTTCGGCAGGCCCACATATTCCCCGGATGCTTGAATCGAAGTGTGGGGGTATGTCTCCCACAGGCGATGAAAATTGGGCAGGTTGGCGAGCTTAATGGCGTTTCCTTCCATGTCGTCACGGAGTCCCCAACCATCGAGGACGATCAACATGACCGGTGTCTGTGGACTCGACAAAAGGGTCACTTCCTTATTGTTCTTCAAAACGGACGATGCGGGCAAAAGAGTCTGCCTTTAGGCTCGCTCCACCGACAAGCGCCCCGTCGATATCAGGTTGTTCCATCAGTTCTCGGATGTTGTCAGGCTTTACACTGCCGCCGTAAAGGATGCGCACCTTTTTAGCCGCATCGCCATGCCAAGACGACAGGACAGAACGGATAAATCGGCAAACTTTCTGTGCATCGGCCGAAGAAGCTGTCTTTCCGGTCCCGATCGCCCAAACCGGTTCATAGGCGATAATGATGCCGGCCAGTTCTTCCGGCGAAAGACCGGCCAAACCAAGACGGACTTGGATGTCCACCACCGGTTCCGTGATACCTTGCTCCCGTTGGGCCAAGGTTTCACCGACACAGACGATGGGAATCAGATTGGCAGCCAAAGCCGCTTTTACCTTTTCAGCGACCATAGCGTCCGTTTCCCCAAAGTACTGCCGCCGCTCCGAGTGTCCCAGGATCACATATTTACAATTGAGAGCTTTGAGCATTCCCGGGGCCACTTCACCCGTATAGGCACCTTCCTTGGCGGGATGCATGTTCTGCGCTCCCGAGGCGATATTTGTCCCTTTTAGGGCTTCCGCTAAGGCAGCTAAAGAGGTATAGGGCGGGCAAAGGACGATTTCCCGTTCCTGGCAGTCTGCTACCAGCGGGATGAGCGCCTGAACCATCTGGCGGCCTTCCTCAGGGGTCATATACATCTTCCAGTTGCCGGCTAGGACTGGTGTACGCATGTTGTGATACACCACCTTATTGCTGAATTTATTTAGGTATATAACTTACAACATGTATAACTTTTACGCATACTACCCAACCAGGATAGCCGCACTACGAAGCAAAACCTGAGTGAAATGACAGAGTGAGCGATTTGGGCGAAGCGGTGTCATTTCACCCCGATTTACCACAGTGCTCCGGTAACGGCTAGAAACCGACCCACTTAAGCGTCCAAAAGGGCCGCTACCCCAGGCAACTCACGCCCTTCTAAAAACTCAAGCGAAGCGCCTCCGCCGGTGGAAACGTGGGTCATCTTTTCGGCCAAGCCGGCTTTTTCCACGGCAGCGACCGAATCGCCGCCGCCGATGATCGTCGTGCCCTGTACATTGACCATCGCTTGAGCCACACCCATGGTGCCACGGTCGAAGGGCTCCACTTCAAAGGCGCCCATAGGCCCGTTCCATAGGACCATTTTCGAAGCAGACAGGGCTTGGGCGAACTGTTTGACGCTCTCTGGCCCGATGTCCAAAGCCGATTTATCGGCAGGGATGGCATTCACCGGTACAACTTCTGTCGGTACGTTCGCCGCCAACGTGTCGGCAATGACCACGTCAACAGGCAGCATCATCTTTACGCCGGCTTTTTCTGCTTTCTGCAGCAATTCCCGGGCTGTATCGGCTTTGTCTTTTTCACAGAGCGATTTCCCGACTTCGAGATTCATGGCATAGAAGAAGGTGTTGGCCATGCCGCCGCCGATAATCAGCGTATCGACCTTATTCAGGAGGTTTTCGATGACGGCGATTTTATCGGCCACTTTGGCACCGCCCATGACGGCCACAAAGGGACGTTCGGGCTGGGCGAGTGCTTTGCCCATGATCGAAATCTCTTTGTCCATCAAGAATCCGGCTACTGCCGGCAGGTATGCGGCTACGCCTGCCGTGGAAGCGTGTGCCCGGTGAGCTGTGCCAAAGGCATCATTCACATAGACATCGGCCAGTGAGGCCAGCTTGCGGGAAAATTCGGGATCGTTTTTCTCCTCTTCTGGATAGAAGCGGACGTTTTCTAAGAGGATGACATCGCCTGGTTGAGCCTCTTTGACAGCAGCTTCCACGTCGGTACCGATACAGTCATCCAGTTTTTTCACGGAACGGTTGAGCAGTTCAGAGAGACGGCCAGCGATTGGCGTCAACCGGTACTTGTCGTTTACTTTTCCCTTCGGGCGACCAAAATGGGAGGCCAAGATCACCTTGGCCCCCGCTTGGATCAGATATTGAATGGTCGGAAGGGCAGCACGAATACGGGTATCATCGGTGATCACGCCCGCATCGTTCACGGGAACGTTAAAATCAACGCGCACGAGGACGCGTTTCGCTTTGACATCGATGTTTTTGATCGTTTTCTTGTTCATTCCTGGACCTCCAAACCGAAGACTAACTTCATAGTCCTTTCGACGCTACATACAGAGCCAGGTCGATCAAACGAACCGAATAGCCGTATTCGTTGTCATACCAGGCGATGATTTTCACCATATCGCCATCTAAGACCATGGTGGACAGACCGTCGACGACAGAGGACAGATGGGTACCGTTATAGTCGCGGGACACGAGGGGGAGTTCATTGTAACCGAGAATCCCCTGTAGCGGACCTTCAGCAGCCGCTTTCAGGGCATCGTTAACTTCTTTGGCGGTCGTCTTTTTCTTGACGTCGACGACCAAGTCCACGACGGAGACGTTTGGCGTGGGAACGCGCATGGAAAAGCCGTTCAGCTTACCGTCGAGGGCCGGGATGACTTTGCCGATGGCTTTTGCAGCACCAGTCGACGTTGGAACGATGGACATGGCGGCGGCACGAGCCCGGCGCAAGTCTTTGTGGGTTTGGTCTAAGATTTTTTGGTCATTTGTATAGGAGTGAACGGTAGTCATCAAGCCCTTGATGATCCCGAATTCGTCATTCAATACTTTGGCGACAGGGGCTAGGCAGTTAGTGGTACAAGAGGCATTGGAGATGATCTTGTGTTTCGATCCATCATATTCCTTTTCATTGACGCCCATAACGATGGTGATGTCTTCGTTTTTCGCGGGCGCCGAGATGATCACTTTTTTTGCGCCCCCTTGGAAGTGAGCCGCTGCTTTTTGACCGTCTACAAACAGCCCGGTTGACTCGATCACGATGTCAACGCCCACATCCCCCCAGGGAATGGCGGCGGGGTCTTTTTGCGCAAATACTTTGATCGGCCGACCGTCGATCTCAATGTTGTCTTCGCCCACTGTTACCTGACCGGGATAAGTGCCATGAACGGAGTCGTATTTGAACAGGTGAGCGTTTGTCTTCGCGTCTGTCAAGTCATTGATGGCGACGATTTCCACTTCCGGGTTTGCCAGCGCCACCCGTGTTGCCAGGCGACCAATACGACCAAAACCATTGATACCAATACGGACTGCCATGAATAGAATCCTCCTTAAAAATCGCGGTTTAATACCGTCTTAGTCTATTCCACATTCGACACTTAATTCCTTCCAGAAGCGACCTACATTTGTCAAGGGTTAAGTTAAAAAACTGCTTTCGCTTTCTTAGGAGTAACGCCGGCGCTGCGGCGTCGCCAACAGCCCCATCTCGTCGCGGTACTTGGCGACGGTCCGGCGGGAGATTTTAATGCCGCGGGCGCTTAAAGCGTCGGCGATTTGCTGATCGCTGTAAGGCTGATAGGCATCCTCCTCATCCACCATTTTACGAATGAGCCCCTTGATACTTTCTGCCGATGTTTTAGCTTCTCCCCGTTTATTTTTTACACCGCTGCCGAAAAAAAACTTCAATTCGAAAACTCCGCGAGGAGTTTGCACATATTTCCCGGCGATGGCCCGACTGACCGTCGACTCATGAACGCCCACACTGTCAGCCACATCTTTAAGATTGAGCGGTTTGAGGAAAGGTAGTCCCCGTTCGAGAAAATCCCGCTGCAGCTCGACGATACAGTCAACGACTTTATGGAGGGTCAACCGTCGTTGTTCGATGGCCTTGATCAGCCAGATGGCTGAATTCAGCTTCTGTTCCACATATTTGCGTGTCTCCGGGTCCTGGGGTGTTTCTTGTTGGAGCAGGGACCGATAGGTTCCATTCACCTTCAGTCGGGGTGCTGTGATGTCATTGACCAGGATCACATACTCCCCATCCATCTTTTCAACGACCACATCGGGAAGAACATACCGAACATCCTTCCCGTGGCTGAATTTCCGGCCCGGCTTAGGATCGAGGCTCTTGACGATATCTACTAAGTCTTGCACCTGACCTGTCGGTAGCTTGAGTTTCTGGGCGACTCGCGATAACCGTCCCGCAGCCAGATCGGATAAGTGTTCTTTTACGATTCGATCCAGTTGCGGCGTCAGCATTTCTTTCTGGATCAGTTGGATCCGCAAGCATTCCGCTAGGTCTCGAGCCGCCACACCTGGCGGATCAAAGCTTTGAATCAACTGGAGGACTTCCTGCACATCCCCTTCTGGATATCGCAGGGCCGCAGCCACTTCGTCCAGAGGCAGACGAAAATACCCCTGTTCATCGATATTTCCGATGATATATTCGCCGATACGCCTCTGCGCATCATCCAGGTCGGCCATGTGCAGTTGCTCGCTTAGGTGTTCTTGCAGCGTCGGCGCTTCGTTTAGGAAATAATCATAGTGTTTTTCTGGGCTCGTCCCTCCGAGCCCCAAGCCAGGAGCGAAGTCCCGCTGCAGGAATTCCTGCCAATCGGGAGCAGCCTTTTCGTCATCCCCTTGTCCCTGCTCGCCTTGTTCATAGGTGTCCAAATTCGCTTCCGCTGTATCGATGCGTTCTTCTTTATCTCCTGATTGTTCTGATAGTTCCAGCAATGGGTTTTGCGTCATTTCCTGTTCGATATAGGTGGAAAGCTCTATCGCGTTGAGTTGGAGAATCGTGATGGCTTGGCGCAAGTCGGGAGTCATGATGAGTTTCTGCGTCTGTTCCATGTATTGTCCGAGTCCGACAGGCATGTACCAAACCTACCTTTCTAGCAGGACTATTGCAGCGAAAAGGAATCTAGGTCAACTTCCTGATAATAGGGTGACCGAACGACTCGGGCCGGCACACCGGCCACAAAGCTGTTCGGAGGAACATCGGCTGTAACGACAGCACCGGCGGCTACCACGGCATGATCGCCGATGGTGATTCCCGGCAAGAGAGTACAGTTGGCGCCGATGACCACCCGATTGCCGATATGTACTTCTCCCAACCGGTATTCCCGAAGCAGATATTCGTGGGCCAGGATGGTCGTGTTATAACCGATGACACAATCTTCGCCGATCCGGATCATATCGGGGTGGAGGATGTCCATCATCACCATGAGCGCCACCGACGTATTCGGGCCGATTTGCATCCCCAGCAAGCGGCGGTACATCCAGTGTTTCAATCCCAGCAGAGGGGTGTACCGAGCCAGCCAGATGACGATGAAATTTTTGATCACCCGGAGAAATGGGACGTTCCGGTAGACAAAGTGGAGGGAATTTTTTCCCTCCACCGGATAGGATCGAGTGTTACGGGCCATCAGCTTACCCCCTTGCTGTCCCGGACTGGTTTCGGGACAGTTCCTCGGCCAGGCTTTCAAGCTTGCGCAAGCGGTGGTTGACGCCCGATTTGCCGACAGGCGGGGTGATCATCTGGCCCAATTCCTTCAAGCTCGCGTCGGGAAACTGCAGCCGCAGTTCCGCAATCTCTCGTAGTTGCGGCGCTAGTTTGTCCAATCCCATGTTGCGGATGACAAACTGAATCATCTCCACCTGGCGAAGGGCAGCGTTCACCGTCTTATTCAAGTTGGCCGTTTCACAGTTGACGAGGCGGTTCACCTGGTTGCGCATCCCTTTGACGATGCGAACGTTCTCAAAGTTTAGCAGTGCCGTGTGGGCACCGATAATATTCAACATTTCGACGATCTGTTCGCTCTCTTTTAGATAGACGATGTGCCAGCCTTTGCGCTGGCTCACCTTGGCAGCCAGGCCGAACTTGTGCAAAAGGTCTGAAAGGATTTGCGCATGAGTCTCGTCGTTCGTGATGATCTCGAGGTGATACGTTCCTTCGGGACTGTTGACGGAACCTCCACCGAGAAAAGCCCCCCGCAGGTAGGCCCGGCGGCAGCATTGTCGTTTGAGTAAATCTGCCCGAGGTTCGAAAGAAAAACTTCCTTCCCCGTCGGTGATGCCCAGTTCCTGAAGCACGTCGCGCCCCTCAATGCGCGTCGGAAGCGATATGACATAGACGTTGCTTTTTCGTAACCGCCGTTTGCGGCGGACCATAATCTGGGTCTGCAGACCGAAGACCGATTTGATTAACCGGAATATCTTCCGGGCCGAACTGGCGCTTTCTGTCGTAATCGTCAGGGAAACGCCCATCTCCCGGCTGATCTGGAGCGAACCGTCCATTCGAAAAAGAGAGGCCAGCTCAGCCAACTGGCAGCATCTTCGGCCAGGAATCAGCCGGGCCAGTTCTTCTTTAGTTTCCACGGAAAAAGACACGGCGAGTTCACTCCCCCAGCCGGCTCTCGGCTCGATTCGTCAAGGAACGAGGTAAAAAAGCCCGGGACAGTTTGCGTCGAAAGAGCATGCGGTCGATAAAACCGACACCGCTTTGCCGTTCCTTTTCCCGGATCACCAGGCTCATGATCGCTTGGGCCAAACGAATTGGATCGTGGCGAACAAGGTTTTGCTTATTGATAAGCCTAGCCCGGATCACTTTACATCCCTGTTTTTCTAAGTACTTGACATCGATTACGACCGGTTTTTGTCCCTTTTCTTCGTACTTGTGCAGCAGCACTTTCGGGACCGCTTCCGTATTGACGATGATCGCATCAACGAGACCGGGACCGCAGTGGCGGTGAATGGCAGCTACGTGGCGCGAGGCCGTGTAGCCGTCCGTCTCTCCCGGTTGGGTCATGACGTTGCACACATAAATCTTGGGCGCCTGGGTTTTATGAAGCGCCTGGCAGATATCCTGCACGAGCAAATTGGGGATGACGCTCGTGTAGAGGCTTCCCGGCCCTAGGATGATCGCATCAGCTTCCTCGATAGCTTGTAAGGTTTGCGCCAAGGGAACACAGTCGACGGGGTCGAGATAGACTCGCTTGATGGCGGCCTCAGCACTGGTGATGGCGGTTTCCCCGCGCACATGGCTACCGTCGGCCAATTCGGCGCAAAGGGTGATGTTCGAGAGCGTCGAAGGCCATACGCGGCCCCGGATGGCAAGGATCCGGCTCATCAAGGAAACGGCTTTTTCGAAACTTCCCGCCGATTCGGCGGCACCCGCTAGGAGCAGATTGCCCAAGTTGTGGCCTTTCAGCCCTTCTCCCTGTTGAAAGCGGTAGTTCAACACCTGGTCCATGTCTGATTCCGTATCAGCTAACGCTACCAGACAGTTGCGAATATCGCCCGGGGCGACGATGCCGAAATCGTCCCGGAGCCGACCCGAGCTTCCGCCGTCATCAGAGACGGTGACGATGGAAGTGAGGTTGGACGTATACTCCTTCAAGCCTCGCAGCATGACCGACAAGCCGGTGCCGCCACCGATGACGACGACCTTCGGGCCTCGCTCGAGCGAGCGGCGGCGGTAGAGGACTTCCACGAGCTTGCTGTCCATCTCCGGGCGCAAGACTTGCGATATGGAGCGAACCATCGCCATAAAACCGTAAATATGCATGAACAAGCCTGCCGTAAAAATGAGCAGACTGATCAATCCCAGGGGTATCGGTTCACGAGGAAGGGAAATCTTTCGCAGACTGGTCTCCAGGTAGCCAAAAAACTCACCGTCAAAAGCCAAGGAGATGCTGGCTCCGGCCAAGAGCAGGCCGAAGAAAGACAAGGCCATCCACCGTTTGACTTTCAGCCCGGGATAAAACCACATGATGACCGATTTCACGCCCGCTCGTTCCCTCCCCGATCTTTCTCGATGTCCCGGTGCTTGACAGTGACGGCGTATTCCTGCTTGGCTAACGCGGCCGCTAAGCGGTTAGCCAACGTGACGGAGCGGTGTTTTCCTCCGGTGCATCCGATACCGATGACCAGATGGGTCTTCCCCTCTTTGATGTAGTGAGGTATGAGAAACCGCAGCAGCGAGTAGTATTTGCGCAGAAAAAGCCGTGTCGTCGCTGACGAGAGGACGAACTCTTGAACTGGTTCGTCATTGCCCGTCAAAGGACGCAAGTTCGGATCGTAGAAAGGATTGGGCAAAAAGCGTACATCCATCAAGAGGTCTGCGTCCCGAGGAGTTCCATATTTGTAACCGAAGGACATGACGGTGATGCGCATGCGTTTGCTCTGTTCGTCTTTCCCGAACAGTTCGATCACCTGGGCCTTCAGTTGCTGTGACGAAAGGTCTGTCGTATCGATGATTTTGTTCGCCTGGCCCCGCAGGTCCGTGAGCATCTGCCGTTCCAGCTTGATGCCGTCGAAGATGCGAGAGCTATCGGACAGGGGATGACGGCGCCGTGATTCTTTGTAGCGCCGGATCAGCGTTTCGTCAGAAGCCTCCAAGAAGAGAATCTCACATTCGATCCCCTGTGCCCCTAGGTTATGCAATCCGTCGCTAAGGGTGCCGAAAAACTCTCCGCCGCGAATATCGATGACCAAAGCCACCTTGTTGATTTTCCCTTTCGACTGGACGATCAATTCGCCAAATTTCGGCAGCAGATTAGGCGGTAAATTGTCTACGCAAAAGAATCCCAAATCTTCTAAGGCACGGACGGCGTGGGTTTTCCCCGCTCCGGAAAGACCCGTGATGATGACCATTTGTATTTTCGGTTTATCCACTTTTTTTTCCATATATCCCTCACAGGTCCTATCTCCAGTAATAAAATCCGGGGGCGGAACATCTACGCACTGGCCCCAGTTTATTTTATCACATTCAACGGCTCTTGCTCTTTTGTTTTTCCCATCTACCTTCCGTAAAGTTTCGTCAGCCGGGCTAGTTTGACGACGAGACGTTCTTGCAGCATTGGCCATTGAAACCGCCAGAGCCAGTTGCCGTCGGTCGTGCCGGGAAAGTTGAAGCGGGCGCTGCTGTCTAACGAAAGAATGTCTTGCATCGGAAAAACAGCGGCATCAGCGACGGAGGACAAGGCGAGGCGGATAAAATCCCATACCACATCCTGTCCGTCGCTATTCATGTATTCCAAGGCATGAGCCCGGTCACTCAATGAGGCTTGATCAAACCAGCCCCGGGTCGTGTCATTATCATGAGTACCCGTGTAGACGACACAGTTGTTCGGGTACCGGAAAGGAATAAAATCATTATCCTCATTGGAGTCAAAGGCAAATTGCAATACCTTGATGCCGGGATAGGCGAACTGTTCCCGCAATTGCACCACTTCCGGCGTGATGACACCCAGGTCTTCCACGATCAACGGCAGTGACCCCAGTTCCTGATCGATCGCCCGAAAGAGCGCCGCGCCCGGTCCTTTTTTCCAGATTCCCTTCTCGGCTGTTTCGTCTCCGTAAGGGACCGCATAATAGGCCTCAAATCCGCGGAAGTGATCGAGACGGATCAGATCGACCATAGATAAGGTGTGGCGGATGCGCTCGATCCACCAGCGATAGCCCGTCTTCGCCATGCTCTCCCAATCGTAAATGGGGTTTCCCCAAAGCTGTCCTTTGGCGTTGAAATAATCGGGCGGTACTCCGCCCACTTCGAGAGGCAACCCCCGTTGATCTAAGCGGAACAGTTCGCGCCTTCCCCAGGTATCGGCGCTGTCCATAGCCACATAGATCGGCAAATCGCCGATGATCTGAATTCCTTTTTCATTGGCATAAGCTTTGAGAGCCTGCCACTGGTGAAAAAAGACGTACTGCACGAACTTATGAAATTCGATCTCTTCGCCGAATCGAGAGACAAAATCCCCAATGGCGCCTTTGTCGCCGCGAGCGTATTCATCGGCCCAGTCTGTCCAGGCCCGCTCATGATGGGCCTCTTTGAGGGCCATGTATAAGGCGAAGTCATCGAGCCAGGCCGTATGGTGTCCACAAAAGCGCTCATAATCCTCGCGCCAACGGTCCGTCTCTCGAAAGTGGCGAAAAGCCGACCACAAGAACCGATCGCTCTCGCGCTTCGATCGGACAAAGTCGACGGAGTCTTGAAGACTTTCGGACAACTCCGGTAATTCATCCTTGCGCAGCAGCCCTTCTTGATAGAGCTTCTCGGGGCTGATCAGCAAGGGATTTCCGGCGAAGGCGGAGAGCCCCGAGTAGGGAGAATTGCCAAAACCAGTCGGTCCTAAAGGCAAGACCTGCCAAAGGCGTTGCCCGGCCGCGTGCAAAAAATCCACAAACCGGTAGGCTTCCAATCCCAAGTTCCCGGTGCCGTTCGATCCCGGCAGGGATGTGGGATGCAGGAGAACTCCACTTGCCCGTCTGGAAAAGACCTTTGTCAATTGCTTCGCCTCACTTCCAAAATGACCGATTGAAGCGGTGCCAACTGCAGAGTCACCTGCGCAGGGCGCCTCCCCGACGTCAGCGAAATGACAATCCCTGAATCCAACAGGTCGACCAGGTGTCCTTCCTCCTCACCGTTATAGACCTCTGGCGGTAATTCGAACTGGACCGGCTCGGCTTCTGGTTCCGCATTAAAGTTGATCATGACGAGGGCCATGGCATCGCCCTGCTTGCGGAGGAAGGCGGACACTTTTCGGTTGCTCGTCGGGAAGAAGCGAATCTCTTCTCCCTGCAGATATGCCTTAGCACTGCGTATGGCCAAAACGTGGCGATACCATGCCAGCAGTTCCGGGTGGGTTTGAAAATCGATCGGACGGAATTCGTTCTCGCCGAAGTTTCCTTCGAATAGCGGCGGACGGATGTATGCACCGTTTTCTTGCCCCGCATAGAGCATCGGCACACCAGGCAATGTCAAGGCGAGCAGAAAAGGGGGCTTTGACCGTTCGATCCCGCCGTACATGATGACGCTGCGCACTTCGTCATGATTTTCCGTATAGCGAACCATGCTGGTTCCCCTGGGGTAATGGCTGCATTCCCAGTTGATCTTATCTTCGATATAGCGGATTTCAAAATAGGGATCGCCGTGCCGGATATCATGGTGCAGACTCTTTAATTGGTTATAGAGTTCAAAGGCGTAAACGCCGTCAAATCCGCTCTCCAGCAACTCCTTCAGCCGTTCATATGCCTCCGCGACAAAGACGACTTCCGGCTTAATCTCTTTGACCTGGGTGATGGCTCTTTGCCAAAACTCCAGGGGAACCCAGTGGGCAAAATCACAGCGGTACCCGTCGATATCAAACTCTTTAATCCAATACTCCAGGACAGAGATCATGTATTGCCACATAGCTTCCCGGATTCGATCGTCGTCATAGCGAAGCCGATCAAAGTTCGGTTTTCCGGGGATGGGAATCCCGTAATTCAGTTCTGCCGTATCGGACCAGTCTTGATTCGACGGAATCGGATAGGGACCATCGGACCAAAGAAACCATTCCGGGTGGTAGCCTCCCTTTTCGGGAGGGTTCTCCGGATCGAGGAGCACATTATCTGGAGCGCAGTGGTTGCCGACAAAATCTAAAAGCACCCGCATCCCCAAGCTATGGGCTTCGCGGACAAGATCTCGAAACTGCTCTTTTCCCCACTGGGCTCGTTCCTCTTCAGATACGGGTTCCCGGCCTTCTTGCTCAGTATATTCTGATGCGATCCCTTTATAATCGGCGATGGCATAGGGGGAGCCAGCGATCCCCTTACGTTGAATCTGCCCTGACGGTTGAATCGGCAGAAGGTACAAGGTATTAACCCCTAAGGACTGAATACGGGGCAGATCCCTTTGGATTTCGCGGAGAGTGCCGAACTTGCCTTTTTTCATTCCGTATACGCGAGGGTAAATCTGATAAATGATAGCGGATCGAAACCACGGAGGAGCGCCCACGGAATCACTCCCACTTCTTCAAATCTTATGGCGATGGCTCGACGAACGGTTCTGTATATGGTCTATTTCTCTTAAGTGGCATTCTTATCCTTCCCACCTTTGCCAATGGTTTGCACAGAAAAAGCGGGAGAGCCTCAATGGGTTCCCCCGCTTCATTTGAGAAAACAATTGCGAATACGATTATTCGGAAGAGCCCCCCGATTCCTGCCGGAATATCGGTTATTCCCCGAAGACCCAGCGACGAAGCGCGACAGCAACCCCATCGTCCTCATTGGTGGTCGTCACCCAGTCGGCAACCGCTTTGGCTTCCTCTACACCATTGCCCATGGCCACGCCGATACCGGCGTACTCCAGCAGGTCCAGGTCATTATAGGAGTCACCGATAGCCATCGTCGCTTCCCGGGGGATTTGCAACCGGTCAGCTAAGAAAGCTAAAGCACTTCCTTTCCCCGCCTTGCAGTTCATGAACTCTAAGTAATAGGGTTTCGAACGGGTGATGTAGAGCTCTTCCCCCCACTTTTGGCGGGCCTGCTCCTCGACAGTGGTCAAATGGTCGGGATCCCCGATGGCTAATATTTTGGTCGTAGATCCTTTTTCCAGCAGAGCCCCATGGTCCTTCGTCAACGTGACGGGCACCTTGGCGAGCCCTATGTAGCCGAAGGCCTCTGGATCGATCTTTTCCATGTGCAGGTGGTCATCGATATACAAGTTTACATGCAGATTTTCGTTCTTCAGCAACTCGATGATCTCCCGTGCCGGCTCTGGAGGGACCGGTACATGGTAGAGTAGTTCGTCATTGCCAGCCTCTTTTACCATAGCCCCTTGGTACACGATTAAGGGCAGATCGATGCCTAACTGGCGGGCAAAAGGGATGGCCGCTCGGAACATACGCCCTGTAGCTAACGTCACGAGCACCCCTCGCCGTTGAGCCTCTTCAATCGCGATCCGAACGGCCGGAGCGACCTGCAGATCCGGTGTAAGCAAGGTATCATCCATATCGATGGCAACGAGTCGAATGTTGGGCAAAAGAAATCCTCCCCAAAAAGCAGCTATCTTATAAAAACTAAGTTACCCAGTGGGCAGTAACAAAGCCTTTGGCCTTCGAAGCGAAACCGTCTCCTTCGCTGTTCTCAGTCCTCACTGACAAACCAAGAGAGCACCATGCTGATCACGGACAGCACCAAAGAACCGAAAAAGGCCGCCCAAAACCCGGAGACGTCAAATCCCCGAACGAGACCGCTGACCATTTGCAGCATGAGGCCGTTGATCACCAGAGTAAAGAGCCCTAGCGTCAGCACGTTAAGCGGTAAGGTGAACAAGATGACGATGGGCCGGATGATCGCGTTGACGACGCCCAACACGAGCGCAGCAAAAAAAGCCGGTGCGATCCCTGTGATATGAATCCCCGGGATAAACCACGCTGTCAGTGCCAAGGCGAGCGTGTTAAGCAGCCAGCGAAGAACTAATGAGTTCATCGGCGCCGCCTCCCTTCCTTTCCGTAATCCTTATTCGGCAACCTTGGTTTCCTTCTCCCTCGCACGAAAATGGTTGAGCACCCGCTCGGCGATCTCGACATTCATGCCGTCTACGGCCGCCAGTTGCTCCAGCGTCGCCTCGGCGATCTTTTTAACAGAGCCGAAGTGACGCAGCAGCGCCGTCTTCCGCTTGGGACCGATGCCAGAAATCTCGTCGAGGACCGACGCCGTCTGGGCTTGCGCTCGCAGCTTGCGGTGATAGGTGATAGCGAAGCGGTGGGCTTCATCACGAATCCGCTGAACCAGGTAGAGTGAGCGTGAACCTCGCGGGAGGATGATCGGCTCTGAACTCGATTCGTGAAAGAGCCATTCATTTTCTTTGGCCAGACCGAAGGTGGGAATATAGTCATAGCCGACCCTACGAAGTGTTTCCCGGGCTGAACTCAACTGTCCCTTGCCCCCGTCGACGATGATCAGGTCCGGAAGCACAGCGAATTTAGCGCTCATCGGATCGAGCTGACCTTCTTCAACCGCTTGGGCTTCTTCGCGGGCACGGCTGAATCGGCGGTTGAGCACTTCCTGCATGGAGGCAAAATCGTTAGGCCCATCGACAGTCTTGATGCGAAAGCGCCGGTATTCAGCGTTTTTCGGCGCGCCCCCTTCGAAGACGACCATGGAAGCGACCGATTCCTTGCCCATGGTGTTGGAAATATCAAAGCACTCGATGCGCCATGGCGGTTCATCCAGGGCTAAGTAACGCTGCAGATCCAAGACCGCCTCTTCGGTCATGGACTTTTTGCGCTGTTGCTCGTTTTGCAGTTGTTCCAAGGTGAGCAAGGCGTTTTTGGCCACCATTTCGATAAGTTTTAATTTGTCTCCCCGTTTGGGGACGCGGATCTCCACCTTGCCCTTGCGTTTCTCCTTCAAAAAGCGGCTGAGCACTTCTTCTTCCTCTTGCGATTCGAGAGGTTCCTGCAGAAGAATCTCCCGGGGCACGAACTCGGTACGGCTGTAATACTGTTTGACAAAAGCCGTGATCACTTCGGACCGCTCCATCTCGTCGGTCCCTTCCAGGATGAAATGCTCCCGCCCAATCAGCTTGCCGCCACGGATAAAGAATATCTGTACACAGACCTGGTTGAACCCACGGGCCATGGCGATTACGTCTTGGTCCTCTAGGTCTGTCGAGACGACCTTCTGCTTTTCCATCACCTGTTCCAAAGCTTGGATGCGGTTGCGCAGTTCGGCGGCTCGTTCGAATTCGAGATCTTCCGCTGCCTGGTGCATCTCCTCACGGAGCCGGCGCAAGAGATCATCTTCTTTCCCTTCCAAAAAGGCGATGATATTCTTCAGCATATGCATGTATTCATCGCGGGACACCTTACCGAAACAGGGAGCCAGGCAGCGGCCAATGTGATAGTTCAAGCAGGGCCGTTTGCGCTGATCAAAATCTTTGCGGGAACATGTCCGCAGGGGAAAGATGGAGCGCAGCAGGTTCAACGTTTCCCGCACCGCACCAGCTGATGTATAGGGGCCGAAGTATTTTCCTCCGTCCTTTTCCAAACGGCGGGTCATCAACAGGCGGGGATAGGTCTCTTGCAAGGTCACTTTTAGATAGGGATAAGTTTTATCGTCGCGCAGCATGATGTTATAGCGCGGTTTATGCTCTTTGATCAAGTTGCATTCGAGAATGAGCGCTTCCAGTTCCGAGTCGGTGACGATGGTCTCCAGATCCTGAATGCGAGCGACCAGGGCTTGTGTTTTGGCGGTCAAGTTTTTGGCCGACTGGAAATAGGAGCGAACCCGGTTTTTTAGATTGATCGCTTTCCCCACATAGATGACTCGGCCGGTCTCGTCTTTCATGAGGTAGACGCCGGGCTTGTCGGGCAGATTTTTCAATTTTTCCTGCAGCGTCAAATGCAATTCATTTTCACCTCACCCTCATAATAGCATAGACAAGGGATGAGGGCGAAGGAAAGCGCTGGGTCCTTTTATGCAAAAAAAATAATAAATTACAAACCCTAAGCAGGATGCATACATAGTCACATCGAAATTGGCAAAGACTTGGGATATCCATGGCAATACAAGGGGGTTTCTGCCATGACAGGATTAGAGTTAGATTTAAGCTATTCTACCGTTGAGTCATCAATCGGATCTTTAGAACCGGAAGTACTTCGGGCCCATGAGATGCTTCATCAAGGCTCTGGGCTCGGCAGCGAATATACCGGTTGGCTTCATCTACCGGAGCGATATGATCGCGCCGAGTTCGCCCGGATCGAAGCGGCGGCTGAACGGATCCGTTCCTCTTCCGACGCGCTGGTGATTATCGGCATCGGCGGTTCCTATCTGGGCGCCCGGGCAGCCATCGATATGCTCTCTCACTCCTTTCACAACCAACTGCCCCGGAACCGTCGGCCAGGATGTGAAATTTATTTTGCCGGCCATCAGATCAGCTCCACCTATCTGCACCACCTCTTCGAGATCCTCGAAGGGAAGGACGTCTCGATCAACGTCATCTCCAAATCGGGAACGACGACGGAGCCGGCTATCGCCTTCCGCCTGTTTAAAACCTGGATGGAGCAAAAGTACGGGGCCGAAGAAGCGAAAAAACGCATCTATGCCACGACAGACCGGGCCAAGGGTGCCCTCAAGAGCCTTGCCGATCAAGAGGGGTACGAAACCTTCGTCGTTCCCGACGACGTCGGCGGGCGTTACTCCGTCTTAACGGCTGTCGGTCTTTTGCCGATCGCCGCTGCCGGCGTCGACATTTCAGCACTGATGGCTGGCGCTCGGGAGGCTATGGTCGAATATGAGAGGCCTGCCCTCGCTGAGAACGCCTGCTATCGCTACGCGGCTGCTCGAAACGCCCTCTATCGGCAGGGAAAGATGGTGGAACTGCTGGTAGGATACGAACCATCCCTTCAGTATGTAGCCGAATGGTGGAAACAGCTTTTCGGAGAAAGCGAAGGCAAAGAGCATAAAGGCCTGTTCCCGGCGTCGGTGCAATTTTCCACGGACTTGCATTCCATGGGGCAGTATATTCAAGAGGGGATGCGCATCCTCTTTGAGACAGTGCTGCAGTTCCGCCAACCTCGGTTGGAGATAGCCATCCCCACCGTTCCCGCCAACAGCGACGGCTTGAACTTTCTTGCCGAAAAAAAGATGGGCTTTGTCAATCAAAAAGCCTTCTCCGGCACGCTGCTCGCTCACGTAGACGGACAGGTGCCCAATATCGTTCTGACGGTACCCAAACAAGACGCCTACTCTCTTGGTCATCTCTTCTATTTCTTTGAGAAGGCCTGTGCCCTCAGCGGCTACATGCTAGGCATCAATCCCTTTGACCAGCCGGGTGTAGAATCATATAAGCGTAACATGTTTGCCTTACTCGGTAAGCCGGGGTATGAGGCCGAAAGGGAAGCTTTGGAGAAACGGCTGTCCTAGTAAGTCTGAGCAGTTCGAATGTCCATCAAGGTTCGATAGATTTCCTTGCTTTTGTAACTTGCAGGACGATTGTACGTAAAAGGAATACTGATTTACCATCATGTGGCTACAATGGTTCGAATTACGGGGGAAATGCCGTTGACACTACCGCTTATCTACAGCACCCTTTTCGCTGTTCTCCTCGCACAGGTGATCAAGTTCATCAATGAGTCGATTCAAAACGGCCGATTTCTCTGGACCCGTTTCTTTGAACCCGGTGGAATGCCGAGTTCCCATACTTCCCTCGTCGTCTCCCTGCTTTCAGGGGTTGCCTTTCGTAATGGGATTTTTTCGGATCTTTTTGCCGTGTCGGCCGTCTTTAGTGCTGTTGTCATTTTTGACGCGATGGGGGTTCGCCGCTCCGCTGGAGAACATGCGAAAACGCTCAATCAATTGTTGCAGATTTTTCGTTTCCGTCGCAGTGATGTAATGCCCCTGAAGGAGCGCCTCGGCCATTCCCCCCTAGAGGTATCGGCGGGAGCCATCTTAGGTTTTCTGGTCGCTTGGGCGGCTAACACATGACCAAAAAATCCAGCAAAAGAGCCCACCGAAATAATCGGTAGGCTCTTTTGTTTTCTACCAAAACATTGGGAAAAGATCGTATAATTAGAATGGATAAAACTAAGGCGGGTGATCGTCATGCCTGATCGTTTGAGTTCCATCTTTGAAGCTATCCGAAGCGCCCTTACGGAACCCCTCGCCGACCGAATTCGGATTGCTTGGCTCAATATCGAGCTTTCATCGACGCAGTTTTATTTCCTCTCTTTGTTCATCTTTTTAACGGCTGGGATCATCATTGGTTATGCCATCGCCAAAAACAAATTTATGTCTAATAAGTATCCAAAAGGGACTGTGGCTAACTCAGCGCCTTTAAGAAAAAATGATCTGGAAATGATGATGAACCGAGACGATGAGAAATAAGTGAAGATATTGAGATTGACAGCAACATTGAAGCCAATAAGGTAGACGAGTTTGGGCAAACAACTCTGAAAAATGGAAATAGAGTCTTCGACTCCGAACTCTATCGCCCCGCCATAATTTTACATATGGTGATGGTAAGGGGGATTGAGATATGGGGAGAATTGTCATCGTCGGTGGAGGCTGGGCCGGGGCGGCAGCGGCCTTAGCCGCCGTTTATACCGGTACAGAAGTGATCCTCTTGGAGCGAACGGATCTGCTTCTGGGTACTGGATTAGTGGGCGGTATCATGCGCAACAACGGCCGTTTTACTGCTACCGAGGAAATGATTGCTTTAGGTGCTGGAGACTTGTTTAAACTGGTCGACCAAACAGCCCGGCACCGGAACATATATTTTCCTGGCCATAACCATGCCACCCTCTACGACATTCATTCGATCGAACCGGCTGTTCGAAAATTATTGATGAACAGCGGTGTTTCTCTCCGATTTCTCTCCCGGGTCACCGGAGTAAAGCAGGAGTCAGGAAAAATTCAGGAGGTTATCGTCGAAAAGGGAGAAACGATTACCGGCGATGTGTTTGTGGACGCCACCGGAACTGCGGGACCGATGGGCCATTGCCGCAAGTTTGGCAACGGTTGTGCCATGTGCGCACTGCGCTGCCCCAGTTTTGGCGGGCGGATCAGCCTCTCTGATCTCGCAGGTGTCAGTGAAATCACGGATTTACGACCGGGTGGCCGGTGCGGCTCCATGTCCGGTTCTTTTATTGTTAATAAACATTCTCTATCGACAGAACTGATACGAGAGTTGAATGAAAAAGGCTATGCTGTAATTCCTGTACCGCCTTCGCTGCAAAAAGCGGACACCCTCTCCCGGAAAGCCTGTCAACAATATGCACTGCCGGAATACGTGGAGAATGTAATTCTTCTTGATACAGGCCAGGCGAAGCTCATGGCTCCCTTTTTTCCATTGGAACGACTGCGTCAAATCGCTGGGCTGGAAAATGCTCGGATTGAAGAACCGTACGCCGGTGGGATCGGCAATTCAATTCGCTTTTTATCCCATCCGCTACGCAACGACGCCCTACAGGTGGAAGGGATGAAAAACCTCTTTTGCGCCGGAGAGAAGGCAGGCTTGCTCGTCGGTCATACGGAAGCCATCGTCACCGGTTCTCTGGCCGGGCATAACGCTGCGCGCTATTTGGCAGGGTCGTTGTTATTGGAACTGCCTTCGTGCCTGGCATGCGGTGACCTCATTCGATATGTCCGAGAGCAGATGTGTACGCCGGAGGGGCGGCTGAATAAATACACCTTTTCTGGTTCCGTGTATTTTCAGAGGATGGTAGAACGGCAGTCGTACAGCACCGATGTGGATGCTATCGTCCGGAGAGTTACCGATAGCGGTTTAGAGGGGGTCTTTAGACGTCCCATAAGTCCTGCTAAGCATAATTCCTAAACGAAATAAAACCCGTTTATTCCTAAGATAGCAGGAATAAACGGGTTTTATTTATAAACGCCTTTTCACTCCGCCAACGCCGTAATCGCCATCCCCGGCTTGCGTTCTAAGATCTTCCGCAAGAAATGACCCGTATAGGAGGCTTGCACATGACAGATCTCTTCCGGTGTGCCCGTAGCCAAGATCGTTCCGCCCTTGTCGCCGCCTTCCGGCCCTAAGTCGATGATGTAATCGGACGTCTTGATCACGTCCAAATTATGCTCAATGACCAGGACCGTATCTCCGGCATCGACGAGCCGCTGCAACACGCCGAGAAGCCGGTGGATGTCAGCCACGTGCAGGCCTGTTGTAGGTTCGTCGAGGATGTAAAGGGTCTTTCCGTTGGAACGGCGTGACAGTTCTGTAGCCAGTTTCACCCGCTGGGCTTCGCCGCCGGAGAGAGTCGTCGCCGGCTGTCCAAGGCGGACGTATCCAAGGCCCACATCTTGAATCGTCTGCAGTTTCCGGGCGATTTTCGGTATATTTTTGAAAAACTCCAGCCCTTCGTCAACGGTCATTTCGAGGACATCAGAGATGCTCTTTCCTTTATAACGAACTTCGAGCGTCTCCCGGTTGTACCGCTTTCCTTTGCAGACCTCACAGGGTACATAGACGTCAGGCAGGAAGTGCATTTCAATCTTGATGATCCCATCGCCTTTACAAGCTTCACAACGGCCGCCGCGAACGTTGAAAGAGAAGCGTCCCGGCCGGTAGCCGCGCATCTTCGCTTCGGGCACTTGTGAGAAGAGATCCCGGATGGCATCGAAGACTCCTGTATAGGTAGCCGGGTTGGATCGAGGTGTCCGCCCGATGGGCGATTGGTCGATATCGATGACTTTCTCCAGGTGTTCGAGCCCGCGGATCTCTTGATGCGCCCCTGGCTTCGTCCGGGCGCCATTCAACTCGGCTGCCAACGTCTTGTGCAGGATTTCATTGACCAGGGTGGACTTGCCCGAGCCCGACACGCCGGTCACGCAGGTAAAGACCCCTAGGGGAAAACGCACGTTGATGTCTTTCAAGTTGTTTTCCCGGGCACCGAGCACCTCGATCCACTTGCCGTTCGGTTCTCGCCGCTGCTCCGGTAAGGGGATGAATTTCCGTCCTGACAGATACTGTCCCGTCAACGAACGGGGTTCTTCCATGATGGCAGCCAAGTTACCTTGGGCCACCACTTGGCCGCCGTGCGCACCGGCACCAGGCCCGATATCGATGATGTGGTCAGCCACTAGCATGGTGTCTTCGTCATGTTCCACCACGATGAGCGTGTTGCCCAAATCGCGGAGCCGCTGCAACGTACTCAAGAGGCGCTCGTTATCACGCTGGTGCAAGCCGATGGAGGGCTCGTCCAGGATGTAGAGGACCCCCATCAAGCCGGATCCGATCTGCGTGGCCAAACGGATGCGCTGCGCTTCCCCACCCGATAATGTTCCCGCCGAGCGAGCCAGCGTCAGATAGTTTAGGCCCACATTCACCAGGAAGCCGAGCCGCTCTCGGATCTCTTTGAGGATCTGCCGGGCGATGATCTGCTCTCGCTCACTCAATTCGAGATGCTCGAAGAAATGCAGCGCCCGTTCGATGGACATCTCAGTCACATGATGGATGTTCTTGTCGCCGATCAGGACCGCTAAACTCTCCGGTTTCAGCCGTGCCCCTTTGCATTTGGGACAAGGCTTTTGGCTCATATATTCTTCGATCTCTTCTCGAGACCAATCAGACTGGGTCTCCTTGTAGCGGCGCTCTAAGTTCGACACGACCCCTTCATACGTCGTGTCAAAGCTTTTCTTAGCACCGTCGAAGTTAGTGAATTCAACGCGAATCTTCGTCTTCCCGCCGCCATAGAGAATTAATTTCTGAGTGTCCTCAGGCAGTTCCCGAAAGGGTGTCTCTGTCGAAAAACCGTACACATCAGCCAACGCCCGCAGCATCTGCGGGATATAGGCTGAATTCATCCGTGCCCAAGGGACGAGGGCACCTTCTTCTAAGCTTTTCGACGGATCAGGCACGACCAGGTCCGGATCCACCTCCATCTGCATACCTAAGCCAGTGCAATGGGGACAAGCGCCATAGGGGGCATTGAAAGAAAAGATGCGCGGTTCGACCTCCCCGATGGAGATGCCACAGTCGGCGCAGGCGAAATTCTGAGAAAAGGTGATTTCTTCTTTGTCCATCACATCGATGATGACGAGCCCTTCGGACAAGTTCAGCGACGTCTCCAGGGAATCGGCCAAGCGCTGGGCGATGTCAGGACGGACGACGATGCGGTCCACGACCACCTCAACGGTATGCTTTTTATTTTTCTCCAGCTTCACTTCTTCTGTGGCGTCCATGACCTGTCCGTCGACACGCATGCGCACATAGCCGTTTTTGCGGATATCCTCAATCACCTTGACATGTTCGCCTTTTTTGCCTCGCACCAGCGGAGCGAGGATCTGCAGGCGGGTCCCTTCGGGGTAGGTCAGAATCTGGTCGACCATCTGCTCGACGGTCTGCTGCTGGATCGGTTGACCACACTTGGGGCAGTGAGGACGGCCGACCCGGGCAAAGAGAAGCCGCAAGTAGTCATAGATCTCTGTGACGGTGCCTACGGTGGAGCGAGGGTTTTTGGAGGTCGTCTTCTGGTCGATCGATATGGCCGGAGACAACCCCTCGATATAATCTACATCGGGCTTATCCATCTGGCCGAGAAATTGGCGGGCATAGGATGACAGGGATTCTACATACCGGCGCTGCCCTTCGGCATAGATGGTGTCAAAAGCCAGTGACGATTTACCTGAACCGGATAGACCGGTGACGACGACCAGTTTGTCTCTGGGAATATCGATATCGATATTTTTCAAGTTATGAGCACGGGCCCCGCGGACCCGGATTTGTTCGAGCATGGCTTGTCCAGCGTCCCCCTTAAATCACAATAGCGGGCCTTGGCCCGCTCTGTTCTCGATTATCCTACAAATTATAACATATAAAGTGCTGTTTGTTGATGGATCTGCTGATACAGGAATGGTAAGCACTTTCTGGAACATATTCATCGGGATCAACCCAAGCTCATGTGCATCCCTGCTCAGCTGTTATTTTTTGTAAATCGATTGCACCCCTGCTACGTTTTGGAATAAATTGTAGCAAAACAATAAAAGGGGAGATTAACCAGTATGCATTGCGAGCCTGAAAAGCTATATGATTGGGACCGAGGCGCTCATACCCACGATTATTGCGTCAAAACGGACAAAAGTGAAGGCCACTGCCATCTGATGGAGGGAAAAACATCGGCCGCCGGCGGTGAACGAGGGCATGTCCATGATTATGCCGGCATGACTACCTATGACGAAGGTCATGTTCACCACTATTGTGGAACAACAGGCCCTGCTGTGTACCTTCCCGATGGATCTCATACCCACTGTATGGAAGGTACGACAACTTGCGACTACGGTCACAGTCACGACTATCAGGGCAATACTGGCCGGGGAAAGTAGAGTTAATCGCCTTACCGCTTTCTATTGGGTCAAATTACCCTTTCTCCTGTTACGACCTAAGCATTTAGACTCCTTGATGAAAAGGGCCTCACTAGCAACGTTTCTTCTCAGAAACGCTTAAGTGAGGCCTTCTTTCCTTACGCTTTTCTTTTGCGCGATTTCGGTTTCGCCGGGGTCGTGGTAAAGAGCATCTCCAAACCGGGATCGGTTATCGCCGAGGAGGAAGAACCTTTACCCCTTCCCTTCCGGCTGCCCTTTGCACCGTCCGCTGGGGCACCTGTACCATTTCCCGCACTTTTACCCGCTTTTGCAGACCCTTTGGGCGGCGGAGCTCCTTTCAATTCGATGATGACATCGCGAAGCATGGCGGCCCGTTCGAATTCGAGAGCTTTGGCTGCTTCCTTCATCTCATTCTCCAGATCTTGAATCAGAGCTTGTAGATTTTCGGGAGACATGCCTTCGACGGAAGAATCAGCGGTCGGGGACTGTGGAGTGTTGTCCTGCGTACCAGCCCCTGCGAGGTATTCCTCAAAGGACGGTGTCTCAGCCACCACTTCAGCACCTGCTCCACCGGCGATACCATACATCGCTTCATCACCCATATCTGGAGGCAAATGGGTATCTGCATAGGCAGCCTCTTGGATCGTTTTGCCGCCTTTTTTGCCTTGCCGCTGTTTGAGATAAGACGCAGCACGAGCGAGGACACCACCGCCCGGTGTGGCGCTATTTGCTCCACTCTTCTCGGAGGAAATGGTCATCTCGATGACGTTGCGCACGGCTTTGCGGACCGTCTGCGGGGTGATGCCATGTTCCAGGTTGTGAGCGATCTGAATTTCCCGGCGACGGTTTGTCTCGTCGATCGCTTTTTTCATGGACTTGGTGATCCTATCGCCGTACATGATCACCATGCCTTCGGCATTCCGGGCTGCCCGGCCAATCGTCTGGATCAGCGAACGGTCGGAACGGAGGAACCCTTCCTTGTCGGCATCCAGGATGGCCACCAGCCCCACTTCCGGCAGGTCCAAGCCTTCTCGCAATAGGTTGATGCCGACGAGAACGTCAAACTCGCCGAGGCGCAAGTCCCGGATGATCTGCATCCGTTCGATGGCATCTACATCGGAGTGCATCCAACGCACCCGGACGCCGACTTGCCGCAGATAAGCCGTCAAATCTTCGGCCATCTTTTTGGTCAGCGTCGTCACGAGAATACGCTGGTCTTTTTGGACACGCTGACGGATCTCATGAAGCAAGTCATCGATCTGTCCCTTGACGGGACGTACGTCGATCACCGGATCGATAAGACCGGTGGGCCGGATGATCTGCTCGACCACCTGTTGGCTTCGCTTCAATTCATAATCGGCCGGCGTGGCCGAGACGTAGACGACCTGGTTCAACATCTGCTCAAACTCGTTAAACTTGAGCGGCCGGTTGTCTGCCGCCGAGGGTAGGCGGAAACCGTGTTCGATCAACGTTGATTTCCGGGAGCGGTCCCCTTCGTACATAGCCCCCACCTGGGGAATGGATACGTGCGACTCGTCCACCATCAACAAGAAGTCTTTGGGAAAGAAGTGCATCAACGTATACGGCGGTTCGCCGGGCTGGCGGAAGGTCAAGTGCCGGGAATAGTTTTCGATGCCGGTACAAAAGCCCATCTCCCGCAGCATCTCAATGTCGTAGCGAGTCCGTTGAGCCAGTCGCTGCGCTTCGAGCAACTTGTCCCGCTCTTTGAAGTGGGTGAGCCGCTGATCGAGTTCCGCTTCGATGTTCGCGATAGACAGTTCCAGCTTATCCCGGTTGGTCACATAGTGGGTGTTCGGAAAGATGGAGATATGATAACGCTCGCCATAGATCACACCGGTGAGCGTATCGATCTCGCTGATCCGCTCCAACTCATCACCGAAGAACTCCAGGCGTACAGCCCGTTCCGAGTAGGAAGCCGGGTAGACCTCGACGACGTCGCCGCGGACCCGGAAAGTCCCCCGGGCGAAGTTGATGTTGTTACGGGTGTATTGGATATCGACGAGGCGGCGTAAAATCGCGTCTCGGTCGTAACTCTGTCCCTGTCGCAGAGAGATCATCTGGTCTAAGTATTCTTCCGGCGATCCTAACCCGTAAATACATGACACAGAAGCAACAATGATGACGTCGCGCCGTTCGATCAGAGCTGCCGTGGCGGCGTGGCGCAGTTTGTCAATTTCATCGTTGATGGAAGCGTCTTTTTCAATAAACGTATCGGACTGAGGAACATAGGCCTCTGGTTGATAATAGTCATAGTAGCTGACAAAGTATTCAACAGCATTGTCCGGAAAAAACTCTTTAAACTCTGCACAGAGCTGGGCCGCCAAGGTTTTGTTGTGGGCTAGTACCAGCGTAGGTCGTTGGACCTTTTCGATGACAGCAGCCATGGTAAAGGTTTTTCCGGTACCGGTGGCGCCGAGCAATGTTTGGTGCTTGATTCCTTTATGGATCCCCTCGACCAACCGGGAAATCGCTTGGGGCTGGTCGCCTTTCGGGGTAAATTCGGTTTTTAAGGTAAATCGTCTTTCTTCCATGCGCCAACCTCCTTTTATAAAGCGAGCTAGAGCCTGCCACTTTACATACTGTACAAATAGTATTATAACACATTGGTCAAACAGCAAGGCATCCATAAAAAAACAGGCACAAGCAGTAAACTTCCATTCTCGTCTCTTCAAGATAAAATGAACAAGCCCTCCCTTATTCCCCCCGAAGAATGACCGCACCATTGTATTGGACCCTGTCGCCCGAAAAATCGGCATGATATAATACATGTTGTAATAGATTTATAAATGAAGTGAACAAGATCTGCATAATGGCCGAACTACATGGTTAGGAACATGATTAAAAATTTGGCCAAGGAGGAAATCACTTGAGAAAACACAAACTGAGCCACGGTGCGAAAGAGAAGCAAATGAAAAAGAAGCAGGCCGCCGACTTCGTCCATGACTCTGACTCCACTGCCGCCTTGCCGCAAGATCAACGTTTTGTGGACAAGCCTATCGCGACCTATCTGGGGATCGGTTTCGGCGCGATCATCGCCTTCATCGCCGGCCGTCTCGTAGAAGGAATGACGGGACAGCTGAACATCGGCCTCTATTCGGCAGGCGCTTTTGTGCTGGCCGTCGTCCTCTTTATCTTAAAACCCTGGAAAAAGAAAACCTAAAGCAAGGGCGAATCATTTTGGCTCTGCCCGGTTTTTTGATATAACCTTAGCGATGCAAAAAGGCAGGTAAGACGATCTACACGTCCCCCTGCCTTTTAACATTGCATTGCGTCTATCCTAAATCTAAATCATCCATCGAGGGGTGGTCCTTTCGTCCCCCTATTTTTTAGTCTTCTCTGTTTTTATATCATTCATCATCGTTTTCATGTCCACAGCGTTCGAGACGTCGGGGAACTTCAATGTGTCGATGAAATCCTTTGGTACAGGGGCCATATGGATCTTACCGTCTAGGTTGACGGTAATCTTCTTGTTCGGTTCCATCTGGATGGTCTCTGTGCCTTTCAAATCCGTCATATCGGTTAAATAGGTGTCAGCGTTGATGTAGTATACATATTGAAAATCAACGGAAATGTTCTTCAGCATCTCCGCCAAGTTCTCGTTGGCCTTCTCATCAGCAGTCTGCCCTTGCAAAGAAGTGTCGGCCATAAACTCTTTCATAAAGGCCTGCATCTTCGCGTTATCTAGATTTATGTCCAGCACATAGTACTTTTTACCGTCGACCATCTGTACTCGCAGACCAGAAGGAGTGAGCCCCATCTTATTGAGCCATTCCACCGATTTCACGGGATCTTGACTTTGTGCCATCAAATCCTGAAGCGACTGGGGGAGGGGAACCTCCTGCTTCATCCATTGATCGGAACCAGGTGCCGCAGCCCCAGGAACGTTCATCTTCATATATTGCTCTTTACCCTTTAGATACATCTGCATGGATATACCTTTCGGTGCCCCGGCCTGGGCCGGTAATCCCGGCATAGACGGCATCGCCATGTCCATACTCATCAAGACTTGGTCCGGTTTTTTTACGGTACCGTTCAGGTTTATCTTCATGGTAATGCCGATCGGCAGTTCAGGTACGACGGTAGTCGCATCCATGGTGCCAGTAAAAGAATAGGCTTGCAGCTTCGCCGTTTCAGCCGTCGCTTTGCGGAGCAGTTCCATCGCTTTTGCCTGGTCTGCTTGACTTTCCTGCACCGCTACGGCCGGTTGCTGTGCCGGTAAACTTTCTCCTTCATCGGCCATCGCCGCCATGGGCGCCATCAGCAAACCCAACCCTAACAGACCAGAGAGTACCCGCTTCTTCATCGTAAAACCTCTCCTTTTTTTGAACGCATACACCCGAGTCTCCCGAAAGACTCTTTGTCTCGCCTACATAAGTACAGGTCTATATTTATAGACGCAGACCCTTCGCAAATAGTTTCACTTTTAGTAAAAGATCATCCTGAAAAATGATATTTCGTTCGGAAATCTGCATCTGCCTTTTCACTGGAAGCATACTACACTCTACAAAGGAGTGAAAGTATGTCCAACCGAAGAGAGAATTTTCCGACACCCCATCATCCTTCCCGTTACAGCCGTCCCGGCCAGGAAGGAATCTCCCAATCGTTGCCGACGGAAGAGACCGGGGAAATCACTCAAGTGAACGGCGGCGGTGAAATGCAATCCTGGGGCGATTTCGCCTTACAAAACGAATTGAACAAAAATGGGAAAGACGATTTCCTCGTCTAAAAGGCAAAACCGGGTAAGCCATAGAGCCTACCCGGTTTTTGCATGCTATTAATCCGCTTACCAGAGAAAACCGCCACGGTAACCGTATCCCCCATACCCACCAAATCCACCGTATCCATAACCGGCAAAAAAGGGCAACGTCAATGCCAACAAGGTGATCGCGTAAAAAGGATAAAAGCCAAAGCCGGGGTTATTGGAATAAAAGACGACCCCTTGGGGCGTAACCCGATGAATTCGACCCGTCTTCCACGTGCCGTCCCGCAAGCGAATCCGTGCCGGACGTCCACAATGGGGAGATACGTTGCGGTAGCAAACGTCACGGATGACCATTGCAGACCCTCCTTCTTCGTTATTCCATTATTTGGATCGATTTATTGTATGCCGGTTAGTCATAAAGCGTACATAACATCAAAATGGAATCCCTTCGTGCAACCAAAAACCGTTCTTTTTCGTCAATATAATGTTCAGTAATGAAAAGGCACCGCAGAATTCGATATTAAACACAGGATTTTGTTTTTTGCTTGTCGAATAGGATTTATTTAGTAAACCATCAACGAAGGAGGCAATCCCTTGCGAAAACAAGTTGTCAGCGGCGTGCTGGCTTTGACCATCGTTGCCACACCACTATCCGCTTTTGCCGCACCGAAATCATTTACTGATGTCTATAGCACGATGTACGAATATAAGCCTGTAATGAAACTGTCGGCTCAGGGAACCATCAAAGGACGAGGAGACGGGAATTTCGGCCCCAAAGATCCAGTGAAATTCCTGGAAGCCCTCGTCATGGCCCAACGTTTTTTTGGCTTGGAATCGACGGCTAATTTGTCGGCTTCTTTGTTGACAGCCCCCATGGAAAAACAGTTTGGCGGTAACGTCCCCGGCTGGGGAAAAGGCTATCTAGTTACCGCCTCACAACAAAACCTCATCGATGTGAACGAACAGTTTACTTGGGACAAAGGCGCTCCTCGCGCCTGGATCGCCCGTCTGTTAGTCCGGCTGCTCGGCAAAGAACAAGATGCCCAGAACCGCATGAATGAGACTCTTTCCTTTACTGATGCCGACCAAATTCCGGCATGGGCGCGAGGACACATCGCCGTGGCAACCGACTTGGGACTCATTAAAGGAACCGATACGGGTGCTTTCGAACCGAACCGGACAGTGACCCGTGGCGAGATGGCCATCTTCCTCGATCGGGTGGAGAAAAAAATGTCCCAATTACCGCCGAGGCTTTCTGAGGCAACTTTTGTCAGCACCCAAGATAATACGATATCCGTCCTGGGCGAAAACAACTTACTGACCCCGCTGACGTTAGACCCGAATGCGCTCATCTTTGTGAAGGACCGGGTGGCCACCGTCAGCGATATCAATCCGCAAGATCGGATTCGCTACATAAAAGACGGCGATAAAGTAACCTATGTGGAGGTAAGCCAAGAAAGCGGACAATCGGCCAACGTCGTTAAAGGGGAAGTCATTGCATATTTGGCCGAACAAGGTCTGATCACCGTCAAAGACGAAACGGGCAAACCGCTTACCTACTCCGCTGCCTCTGGATTTAAGGTTCTCTCTCTTTCAGGGCAAGCTGTTTCCGCATCGAATCTCGTACTGGGAAGTAAAGTACAAATTCGTCTTAATGCCGATGGAAAAGCCGCAGAGGTTCTTCTCGAACAAGAGAGCCAGCAGAGCTTAAAAGGAACTATCGTCGATATCAATCTCCCACAAAAGTTCCTGATCCTTTCCGATGGTTCCAACCACTACTCCACCTATTATTTTACCGATACCACCTATGTAGAGTATAAAGGTCAACGATTCACCGCTTTATCGGATCTGCAAAAAGGCGACCTGATCAGCGTCGAAGTCGACGGAAGTTATGTCATTTCTAAAATCACTGTTGAAGGAGTAAAGGACAACCTCACAGTTTCAGGCACCGTTTCCCTGCTCGATAAAGACAGTCGCATCATCACTATCAAAGGTAATAATGGTCAACTTTACGCCTACGAATTACCTAGTTCGGCAACGATAGCTTTTTCTAACGGTACTTCGGCAATCATCGACGACATCAACACTTCTGATTCAGTCACTGTCAGCGTTGAGAGCGGCGCAGTCCAAAAGTTAACGATTGATCGCTCCGGAACAGACAGTGGCATCTGGGGAAAAATCGCTTCTGTCGATACTACCCGAAGAATTCTGATTCTGAAAGATCAGCAAGATCATTTGAAGTCCTATGAGATAAAAGATCCCGTTGTCCTCGATATTGAAGACGTAACCAGTCCCAAATTAAGTGATTTGAAAGTCGATGCGAGTGTTGAATTCGAACTCGATCGGGACGGGAAAATCAACTACATTAAGGTTGAGGACAAGTTGGAAGGTACGGTCACACGGGTCGACGCAGACCGTCATCTCTTAACACTCCTCGATAAGTACGGCAAGGAAAAAATTTATAGTGTATCTAGAGATGTAGACGTAGCGATCTACGATAAATCTAGGGAAGACCTGAACGACGTCGATGTAGACGATCAAGTCCGTGTTCGTCTTTCATCGGATGATACCATCACCGAAATTCAAGTGCACTCTCAAGTCATGGGAGAAATTACTGACCTTAGCTCCTCTAGCGACCGGATTGAAATTACCGATTCGGAAGGGGATGAAAGGACCTATTATATCGACAGTGATACAAAGCTGGTGTTCCCTGGTGTAGCTAAACCAAAAGTCTCTGATGTTTCCCTTCACCAGTGGGCGGTCGTATCTTACTGGGGCGATGATGCTTATCAAGTCACTATCCAGACCCCTGTCTCCGGTGAAGTGACGAGTGTGGACACTGGTCGTGACCAGGTGACTCTCCATCAGTATGATGGCACATCCCGCACTTACAATATCGCTCGTGGATTTAAAGCCCAAAAAGGCGACACTTCTTCATCCAGCCTCAATACCATCAGTGTAGGTGACCGAATTCAAGCGATCATGGATGATGACGACAAAGTATACCGGGCCAATGTGGCGAAGAAGGTTACCGGTACTGTAGATGGTATCAACCGCTCTACGAAAGAAATCTATATCGGAACCAATGTCGGTTATTTGGTCGATAGCTCGAGTTATGTGATGCAAAACGGCGTCCGTAAGTCCTTTGATGATATCCTCCACAATCAAAATGTTACGATTTACTATATGCCAAGTTATAAGGCCCTTGAGGTGACATTGCCTAAATAGCCTCTTAAGGATTAAGCTTTAACCCCCTGACAACAGTAAAAGTCAGGGGGTTACTTTTTTAAGGAATAAGAAAAAGCCTACCGCTTTTTTTCGCAATAGGCTTTTTCTTAGCATAAGAGGTCTATCTCATTTCGATAGACCTCATTAATTCCTTCAAAACTGAACAGAAGTATCGTAAAGCAATTAAGGTCAAGTCCTCGACCGATTCGTACCCGTCGACTAAACGCCTCACGGCGTGTACATCTTGGGCCGATCGACCAGGTCATCTTCCTGGGGTCTTACCTACTTATCGTAGTGGGAAGTCTCATCTTTGGGTCGGTTTCGCGCTTAGATGCTTTCAGCGCTTATCCGCTCCCGACATAGCTACCCAGCGCTGCCGTTGGCACGACAACT
>NZ_JACVHF010000059.1 GCF_014502795.1 Heliobacterium chlorum | reverse complement strand
CGTGGTGACAAACCGGTATACTGCCGTGACTGCTTCCAACCCCAACCTCGCAGCAACCGCTGGTAATATCCTAACAAACAAGAAGCTCACCTTAACCGGTGGGCTTTTTTGCTGTGTTATTTTCTGCTTAAAGTGACGCCAGTTGATGCCACGTTGAAGATAACCGTTACTCCCCTACTCTGTTACTACGTCATTACACGGTAAGGACGTTGTGGGGCCGAGTGTGGCGGTCTGGTTACGGTTGGTCAGATATATCAGTTATTACCGTTGTAGGGAACGTGGGCCGGTACGGCCATCATGTGGACCTCTTCCCTGCCTTGTTAACCGGTAATGAAACAACCGTAAAGAGGCCGCAGGTTCGAATCCTGTCGCCCCGACCATGAGTTAGCTGGGGTGTTATAATAATAGGCGGTTGTTACGGTTAGGATTTGACGCCTAGGGTGGTTTGAATTTGCTATAGTTTAGGCCCAGGAGATGAGAGATGTCCTGGGCCTTTTTTGTGTGTTCAACTACTTATAACCACAGGTGTTCCAACAGGAACAATTCTGGATAACTCAAGTACGTCCCTGTTGTACATTCGAATACAACCATGGGAAACGGCTTGGCCGATTGAACTCGGATCGTTTGTACCGTGAATACCGTAGCTAGGTTTGCTCAGACCCATCCACATCGAGCCATAAGGACCTCCTGGATTGGGTTGTTTATTTATAATAGTAAGTCTTCCGGTTGGTGTAGGTGTTACTATCCTTCCGACAGCAATCGGATATGTTTTCTTTAATTGATTGTCCTGATATAAATATAATTGCCGTTTACTAATCGACACGTTAATTTGGTAAGGCATTAAATCATCACTCGCTTTTACTTTTCTTTGAATTATGGTTTAGGTGATGAGTAAATTACTTGTATGATTACGGTAACGCATATCTTGGTTACTACGTATATTGTATTGAAAATCTAAGCCTTCTAAGAATATATGAGGGGGGGAACTCGATGTCTGAACATGAGGATGGACATTCTTATCAATTTTCTTCACAACAGCCGATTTCACCATATTACCCACCATACTTTCCGTTGCCTTATCCATATTTTTCACCTTTCTCCTTTTATCCACCGTATTATCGACCCTATCCTTATTACCCGCCATTTTATCCTTATCCACGTCGACGTTATTGAGAGGAGATTAGTAATAAGACTGCCGGAAGTAATACCTCCGGCAGTTTGGAACATCATTGAGTTTTAACCCCCGTTGCGACGGCGGCAACGTACACGAATAACTGCTCTATCGCCTTCATTAAGTGTAATCCTAACAACACGAACGGCCATGTGAGTCCCTCCTTTCGTGTGGATTCTTTATTACTGTACTCGTTTTTGCCGTAATTCGTGAAATTCTTATGTAGTTAAGCCAGAGGTTTTCTTGTAAGTGCTGATTAAATTAATAACCAACCGCTGTATAAGCGGTTTTTTTACTTTATCCAAACAAAAAGGAAGAGTCGCAGCCAATCATCCGTTTCCATTTTAACCCAAAGTCCATATTATAAATTGAAGGGTTTATTTTCACTATCTGAGTAAAGGGGGCTTTTAAAAATGGACGAAGAAGCTCTTTCTATCGGATCTCGGTGCATTTTCAAAGTAAACGGAAAATTTTTTTTATTGGCTGAGATTGAAGCAAAAGTACCGGGAGTTGAAATTGATCCAATTGTTATCATAAGAATTACTAATACTCAAGCTAGAAGACTGCTTAATGACGGCGTAAAACTATGTCGTATCAGAAATAACCGTCCAATAGCAATGCCCGGATTTGAAGTAGAATTTAAGTGTATTTTCATCGATGGCAAAAAAGCGTTCCGTATATTCGACATTGAAAACAGTACGGATGAGGCAGTGCTGGTTCGCACTCCTTTGGATCGTGCATTAAGGCTCATTCGCCAGGGTGCCAGACGATGCACCGTTATTCGGAGACCCTTCCCGAATATACCGCTTCCATGGGATGAATAACTTAGTTTTATATCATTAGGATCTTTCATGCTATTAGGTTCAGGAAGTAAAGTCCTGGACCTATTTGTCTTAATAATCTGGTATGAAATTATTTTTCGCGGGGGAACCTTTATCATACGTTGTGCAAGAAGGTAGGGTTAAAATGGTTACTGACGCTATGCTTTTGGACGCACGAATCTTGTTTAACCAACTATCATTACAGCATTACCTATAATCCGAAATCTTTTCAAGAGGCTGGTGGTTTATCGTCGGTATGCTGGTGGTTCT
The DNA here is from genome assembly GCF_014502795.1 of Heliobacterium chlorum. Lineage (GTDB taxonomy): Bacteria > Bacillota > Desulfitobacteriia > Heliobacteriales > Heliobacteriaceae > Heliobacterium > Heliobacterium chlorum. Next base: position 2,362 of record NZ_JACVHF010000059.1, on the reverse strand, counting down.
TTATTACACATGGTGGAGACTCCTTGATATTGGTGGTTCAACTAATTTTTAAGGTTAGGTATCTCTAGTTGGGTGGGAAGGGGTGTGCTGATAATTCTGGTACTCTAGGAAACTCGTCGTATTCCGGTTTATGGAGTGATTTAGTGATCGATAAGGTTATTGAGCACGTCATTAATGACAGCGTCATCATTTCACAAATGAACAGTGAATACATCACGTTATGGAAAGAAAACGTTTTTCTTACTAGTAGATGGTGGATTACTGTAGCATTGCTTATACTACCATGGATAATCTGGTTAACGTTTCGAAAGAGAGAAAGTACCCACAGATTGCTATATGCTGGTTTTTGGGTGTACTTAATAAGTTCTATTCTAGACGCTGCCGGAGTCGCATTCGGCTTGTGGTGTTATGTAGTCACACCACTTCCCTATCTTCACTCATTTTTTCTCCCATGGGATGGTTCTGTTCTTCCTGTAGTCGTAATGCTTATGATTCAAATTAAGCCTAAACTTCCCTCTTATTTGAAAGCGGCTATATTTGCACTGGGTAGTTCGTTTATTGCCGAACCGTTGGCAATATGGGTAAAAATATATCAGCCACTTACATGGCGACACTATTATGGAGTACCTATCTATTTCGTGATTTATTTACTGGCACACTGGATGAGTAAGAGAAAAGAATTCAAGAGAATTCAAGAATGATATAAACAAGCGTTCGGCAGTGGTTAGGCCGGACGCTTGTTTAAATATAATTTATACATTTTTAATTAACATGTGGGTGGAGAATACCCGGTTATATGGTTATTATCATCCTTACAGGAATATGCTTGATGTTTCCTTCTGAATCTAGTTATTCTTTTAATGTATGCTAATCCAATAGCTTTAGCTATTTCTAAAAAAATAGATATAATATCCTTTTTTTGTTCACTCTCAAAGTTATAGAAGGCAGCTACTTCATCCGAATTTAGAATATTTCCTAGTTTTTCTTTAAGATTTAAATATTTATCATAATCGTTACTGTTTACTTTTTTGCTAGCTTGTTTATTTACTTGATTAAAAATCTCCTCTTGAAATTTGTCGACAAAGTCTACATGTTCTATAGTTTTTCGAATATATTCCTTTTGAATTTCTTCATCTGCGTCAATGAACTTAACATTTCTAACAATTTTGTCAATTGACTTAAAGTGACTGCGGTTAAACATTTTGTTATCATACATATTAACAAGCCATTGTTTAATACCGTCAGATACAGGAAGTGACTCAATCATATAATGAAGTTCTTTAATTTTTTGATTTTTTCCTTTTGAAGTCCCACCTTCTGTACCTGGTTCCTTTGCTTTTACATCCTTGTATTTTGAGTACTTAACTACAGTCTTTTTGCTAAGACCTGTTCGTTTAGAAATTTCGTCCAAAGATAAGCGTTCTTTAATTAAATCAGTTACCATAGTCTTAATTTCATATGGAGTATAACTCTTCTTCTGCAGATCGGCTTTAATACGATGTACTATCCGGTTAACTTTTCCTGAATCGGGACGAACGATGCATTCAGCGTCCTTACCTAAGATTTTCAAACACCTTAAACGTCTATATCCTAAAACCAGTATGTAGTGGTTTTTCGATATTTGCTCTACACACAGAGGATCTGTAAGGCCATTATTCTCTATATCTTGACAAAGAGTGGTTATATCGTCATCTAATCTTTCAAATTCTATATCAATTTGATTAAGGGGTATCACACGATAAGTAAAACTCATTGTTGTGCACCCTTTCACTTCTTTTCTTTAAGAAATGAATACTCGTGCACAAATTGTTATATTACAAGGGACAAGTTTGAAATTAAAATATTTTTGAATTATATTGAAGTAAATTGTCGGACAAGCTTAGGTTAATTCTGTAAGGCCTCTAGAATTACCCCAAATCCAAACCTCGACAACCCCCACTCCCGACAGATATAATCATCGCCATACTTCTTCCGCCACTTAGGCAATAGTTGGATATGTTGCTCGTACTTCATCCGATCAAACACTTCAAAAGGTACCAACTCCTCAAATAATGAGTAGGTGATTAACGGCCCCGGACGCCGGTAGTCACGTTTGGCTTTGCCCGACATCCGATCGGATGGCATGACCATGCTGCCGACACGGCCCAGTCGGGAGGCACGGCCACGGATGCCGGAGGCTGTGGTTTTCTTTTCTTTTACTTCTGAGTAGTATAAATGTTCAATTTCTGTATCAAGCATATCCATAGTCTTCCTCCATAGGAAACATCTCAAGTACTATCTGCTCTTTTAAACGCACATTCGACACCCCTACTATGCGCCTCTAACAAATTAAACTAAAGAAAAGTGGCAAATAGGCAAGATT
>NZ_JACVHF010000058.1 GCF_014502795.1 Heliobacterium chlorum | reverse complement strand
GGCGGCAGGAACCTGATGTACTATATTTTACAAGCCGCTACTGCTATCATTCTCATTTTAGCAGCTAATACTGCTTTCGCTGGTGCCCCAATCATGGCCGCTAAACTGGCGACGGAAGGATATATTCCTCGAATTTTTGCCTTACGAGGAGATCGTCTTGTATTCCATAATGGTATTTTACTCCTTTGTGCGGGTTCAATCGCTTTAGTCGTTGTTTTTCATGCCTCTGTTCACTCCCTTATACCCCTATACGCTGTCGGTGTTTTTCTAGCCTTTACAATTGCTCAAGCAGGAATGGTCGTTCGATGGAATACCTTAAAGCCTCAAGGTTACAAGGCAAATGCGTTAGTTAATGGTATTGGTAGTACGGTAACTGGAATCGTTACCATGGTCATAGCGTCGACCAAATTTATGGCCGGTGCGTGGCTAGTACTCCTCGCAATACCCTTGTTGGTGTTGCTATTCAAGAAAATCAAAAAGCATTATTCCGACATATCGCACGAATTATCCTCTCAGAATCAGGTACCTTATTATGTCATTAAGAACCACATTCTGATCCCCATGTCGTCTTTATCGAAGCCTGCACTCAATGCACTAGAATTTGCCAAATCAATGTCAAACGAAGATACGGACATAACAATCGTCCATGTTTCTTCTAATTCAGAAACAGCAGAAAAGCTTAGAAAAAAACTCGTAGAAAAACAAATCAACTTTGAATTAGTGGTGGTGGAATCACCCTACAGGGAATTAATTGGTCCCTTATTCGATTTCATCGATAACTTGGAAAAAGAATTAAAAACGGGCGAAGTGATCACAGTTATTATCCCTGAATTTGTTACACATACTTGGTGGCACTATTTGTTGCATAACCAAACTGGTTTTCTTCTACGGACTGTATTACTCCTAAAAAAGAATATAATCGTAGCCTCAGTACCATATCACTTAAAAAGTATGTAACCTCCGTAGAGGGTATTTGATAAGCCTCGTTCTTCAGCCAGCTACAAAGCCAGTAAATCCTCCTGAAAAAGGATAAAAACAAGCGTTCGGTAGTGTTGGGCCAGACGCTTGTTTTTATTGCTCTAAATTGACATATTATGATTTTGTTAAGTATTTTTCTATCCCCCATCCGATCGCTGCCCCAACAGCTCCCGCAGCCAAACCACTCGTGATGGGACTCATGAAAATAAAGCGTGACCAAATGACCCCTAGTAGTAGGCCTATCCCAAACCCAAACAAACTGCCATTTAGGCCTGATATCTCTTTCGGTCTCTCTATTCCTACTTTTTCCAGTTGGTGGTTAATATCGACTGCCCTGTTATAAGCGTCCCATATGTTAAACACGTATAGCGACGGGTAATACATACCCCATTGAATGTTAAATACGTTAATGGAACTTTCTATGTCTCCATTAAAAGCGTAAAAAAATAGATTCATTTAGATTTGAAAAGTTGTTTATTAAAATTTCCAAAAATATTAGGATAAAACCCTTGAGATATTCACGATTATATATCTGCCCAAAACCCGGTATCACCGTTGACCAAAGTGCAGCCATGACAGGGTTTTTATATGTGTTTACCTTCAGTTTGAAACTCAAATCCGACACCCTAATCCTACTTTTGCCTTATTTAAGGATAGTGTGTGAAATAATGAGAATTTTAATGCTTCAATTTTTTTCAACTTCTAAGTTCTAACGTCCTCAATATAACCTCAAGCCCATACCTCGTCAGCCCCCACTCCCGACAGATATAATCATCGCCATGCTTCTGCCGCCACTTCGGGAGCAGCTGAACATGTTGCTCGTACTTCATCCGATCAAACACTTCGAAAGGTACTAAGTCCTCGAAAAGTGAGTACGTGATCAACGGTCCTGGTCGCCGGTAATCACGTTTGTCCTTACCTGACATCCGATCGGACGGCATCACCATGCTGCCGACACGGCCCAGTCGGGAGGTACGGCCACGAATGCCGGAGGCCGTGGTTTTCTTTTCTTTTACTTCTGAGTAGTATAAATGTTCAATTTCTGTATCAAGCATATCCATAGTCTTCCTCCATAGGAAACATCTCAAGTACTATCTGCTCTTTTAAAGATAAGAACTGCCATATAACAGTTAGTAAATTACTCCCTCAAGATGGGCGGCTGAATTTGTAAGCCAGGGCGACGTATTTTTGTCTCAACAGTAACGTTCACTTTTGCTTTTGCAAACCATTCTAGCCAGTTTAAGTTTTCGTATTCATCTGTAGTAAACATTTGTGTCCGAATGAAACGTGCAAAGTACATTGGATCGACCCCATCCGCCTGTGCTTTACTGATTAGTTTTTCCGTCCTTTCTCGGATAACGTCGTTCATCGTTTGTTCTAGAACGGGCTTATCTTCGGGGGATACATGCTGTTCTAATGATTGTAGCTCTAACACATTAGCTTCTAGCTTAAGATCTACGTTAAGAACTGCTTGATTATCGCTCCACTCCACGACTACGTTTTCTTTTCGGGATGGTTTAATTTCCATTGAAAAGGTATATTTATTGTTCGGATGTTGAAATGTCCATACTCCCCTCTTATACGTTCCCCGAAGAAGGCCGTAAACCATTGAATCCCAACCAGACCAGTCATCAATCATTTTTCCACCCTTAAACACCGCTAAACCAATAAACTCCGAGGAATTACCTCCTGCACGTGAGAGTGGAGTAACCTTACTCGCTCCCGGTGCTTCAATCATTTCTGAGGAACTCTTTTGGTGTAATTCAGGAAGTGATGTAAGGGATTTACTCGAACCATCTTTTTCGGATGCTACAATTGGATTGGTTATGATTAACGGGAGTACGACATTAACATTTGGTTGCTCCGTTTCCACAAGAAACTCATGAAGAGTAACCATACGTACAAAGCCCATTCGATTCGCGTTGCGTACTAAACCTTCTATATATCTAGAAACTGATGTTTCCACCACGGGATTGGCGGTCTTTATTACAGTTTGTGCGGTAGTCCCTTTCGCAATAAAAAAATAAACGGAGCGACGAAACTCGGGAAAGCGAACAAATGCGTCCAAGTGATGGCTTAAACCTTCCCGAGCGATTTGTTCTCCAAATGTGATAGCTCGTATGTGCCGATAATTTAGGGTCCGTTCTGTTACTACATCGGCCAACGTCATCGCTTCTAGAATCGATCGAGCACTAATGGTAATGTTTTTCGTGGACTCTCCTACGTTTTTTGTTGAAGGAGCTTGTGCACTTGTTCCAAATGCTCTTGGAACGGCGAGCCGGAACGTAACATCGACATTACCATTTAACCCTTTATCTACGCCCATCGATTGTACAAAAATCTGTTGTTCCAGCTCCCGATTGTCCCAACAGCCCGCACATAATAGCAGAAGGATTACATACATAAATTTTAGACATTTCATGCCGGTTCTGCCTTCTTGCGGTAAAATAGTTTTCCCCATAGCCAAGCTACAAAGGGAACTATTAAGAATGGAATAGCGATGGATCTTGATATGCTTGTAAATCCATCAACAGCTTCAATTTCGCTTTCAGGTAAAAATGCTATACATATTACGATAACTGCTATCGGAAATAGATAAGGCCGATAATCAGGTGCTTCAAATGCCTGAGCAATAGATATCGCACTTCCGTAAACACCTGCAGCCAAACCAAGGGTGATCATAGTAGCCCAAAAAAATATAAACAAAGCCTCCAATCGCTGCCACAAAGCTCCAAAGTGGATTAAACGAATTGTTTTATAAAGAGGAAATCCTACCTTATGTCCAGATGGTTCAGGGTATACCATTGTAAAAACAATTTGCGAAAAGGCAATTATTATGCCGCACAAAATTAAACTATAATACCCTGTTCTCCGAAAGGTTTTTTGCGTCCGATATAATGGAGCTACAAAGGCTAACAAAGAGATCTCCTTATACATGCTAGTTTCCATCAAACTTCTTTGAATAAGGGGGAATGCCCCAGGGCCAAACCATGGAGCTAAATTGTAAATGTCACCAAAAGGAATAGCTAATAGTAAGGCAAATACCATGAGTGGTAAAGACCAAGGCAAAATTACCCACGCAAGTCGGGTAAGATGCTCAAAACCCTGACGTGCGATAAATACTAGCAAAACTAAATACGTTAATATGATTGAAGATATGGGTGTTGCAGGAAGCAACGTCGCCTTGATTACCTCGCCGAAAATTCGGATTTGGTAGCCTACAAATAAAAGAAAAGATACACAAAACACTACACCCAATAGCCAACGTACTGGACTCCCCCATATTCGTCCGATAATGGCCAATAGGGACATTCGAGAGAAGTTATTTGTTAACTGTTCTATGAAATAAAACGCAAGGACGCCCGCAATTAAAGAGAGGATAGGTACCATCCAACCAGCGGGGCCAGCTTCCATCTGAAGATTACGAGGAAAAAACAGCAACGTTTTTACGATTGTAAACATAAAAATCAGACTGATGGATTCAATTTGTCCAACGTAGCCGTCCTGTGACGTTAATTTCACTTAAAGTGGTTCCTTTCTCTGTGAACTGGAACGTTCTTTTGCCAATATAAACAGTTCTCTGGGTGTATCAGGTGACCAGGGTCTAGAAATAAACGATTGTTTTTTGGGGTCTAAAGGCCTAAGATATGGTGGCCGTCTATGAAGTAAATAGGATCTTGTTCGAACTAAAACACTTTCCCCTTTGGAGTTATACGGACTGATGGGAGAAAGAAAAGGGACTCCCAACGATTTGAGGCTTACAAGGTGGGATAATAGTCCAATAAGACCCAATAATACACCGTAAAAACCAAATATAGCAGCAAGGGATATTACAAAAAGTCTTACCAGTCGAAGACTATAAAACAAGA
>NZ_JACVHF010000057.1 GCF_014502795.1 Heliobacterium chlorum | reverse complement strand
TGGCCGACAGGCTGTTCTTGTTTTGAGCCAAATAATCCTTTCTTTTCGGCGGCCGCCAGCCATTCTAGCTTAGCTTCCGGTGTGAGGTTGCCGGGAACGAGGTCGTGAAAATCCTTCGGTATGCCTTCTAGCTTGGCTTCTAACAAGCCATTAATGACAGTCTCTAATTGTTCTACCCGGCCATTTACGATCTTGAAACCATCTTGAGTCTTGGTTAGCTCATCGGCTGTCGTTTTGTAGAGTTCTTCAAATTTGCCTTGTTGTTCTTTGGCTTGTTTTTCTTGCTGTTCGCGCTCGGTCAACAGTTGGTCCAGTTGACCCTGGACTTCTTTATATTTGGTGTTGACTTCATCGAATCGAGATTTGGGAACGAGGTGTTCTTGGGGCGTAAGGTCTGCTTTTACCGGAGTATTCTCAACGGGAGTCTGCTGGGCTTCTTGAACCTGCGTTTCATCTGCCAAAAATCATGTCCTCCTTACCCTACGCTTGATTTCGCGGTCGCGTCCGCGTGGGGGTGATTGGGCGGCTAGTTTTACGACATAACGCCGATGGGTCGGTAAATAATCAAAAGTACTCGCGTTAGATGCGGAGTGCTTTCATCTGTTGATCGTGTTTTTCTCGTAGCCTTTTCGGTAACAGGTTAATATTGCGTACCGGGCTGATATGATGTTGACAGTTGGGATGAAATATCTTACCGGTTGCTCGGACTTGGTCATATGAGAGGTATCCCGGTGTTAAGCCGTGGACAGAAATCACCATTCCCTCGAATGAACGGCAGGCGTCTTTGGCCCCGTGCGAAGAAATTACCGCTAAGTCCACGCCCCGCTCCATCGTCTCCACCCGAGTTCCTTCGATGTGAGCCTGTGTAAGTTTCGTTCGAACCACCATCTCGGCGTAGGTCGATAAATTCCACCGCCGACCGGCTCTATCAACGATACCAACCCATGCTTCGCTGTCTAATTTGGCCGACATTCCTTTGTGGGTGAGATCGCTGACGATGGCCTTTTTCATCGTTCGACGACCCATTTGCTCTAACGCCTTCACACGTAAGGTCTCGCTCACGGCGTTTCTCACAATCTGCTTAATCTTTCTTTCTGTGTTTTGCGTAGCTATCAGCAAATCGGTGTAGGTGTCGTTAATCAATGCTTCGGTCCGTTCCCGAGCCAGCATGGAAAAAGAAACTGACGATGCTGCCTCAGATAATGAGGATGCATCGCCCAATGTAAGGATGGTCTGAGCCTGTGCTTCCGTAAACGCTTGCTTGATAACCTGTTCACACCATACCTTTGTGGAGCCGTCCAAGTCTCGAAGGATGACCATGATTTGCGATAGGAGCGATTCGGCGTAGGCTTTTTCTATCCCGCTCGATGGAATGGATTTTAACCGACCGGCTATTTCGGTAAAAGCCTTCTGATAATATCCGATAAGCCGCTTCACATCCCGTTCATAAAGGGGCTTTGGCACAGTCCTCATTCATCGTCACCGGGTTGCTGGAAGATAGACGGATCGGCGATGGCTTCCTCGTCCTTCATCCGTTGTAACTCAACATCGGCTTGTTCTTCGGTCAAATCATCCAGCCACATTAAGGCTGACTTCTGGGAGATTGTTGCCTTCCCGCCAGTTCGAATCGACATGATGTTGGCCATCTCGGTTTCATCGTCCGGCAAACCGTCTTTGAACTTCACTTTTGGAATCGTCACTTCATAACCCTGCGGCCCCTTACAGGCAATTTCAAGGAGTTGGGCAATCAACAACACTCTCTTTAGGGCTTTATTGTAATACTGCCGCTTGCGGTTGACCTTTGCCAGAATCGAGTTAAGCCTCCACTTGATAGCCAATCCCGATGCGCCGCTAGTTCCCGCATCGCCAGAACCCAAAGCAATTTCGGGAATTTCCGCGTTGATAAGCAACAACTTCACCAACTTATCTAATTCCATGAAAGCCGCCTGCAATTGACCGTCCCATGTGATGTACTGCGGAATTACTTCGTCTTTCCCCATCACTTCAAAGACCTTATCGACGCCTACCCGAAAGATGGGATTGCCCTGTTCGTCTTCACCCAGTGTACCCGCCGGGACCGCCATGGCTGGGTCTGCGTGTTTATCAAGGATCGAAGCGATCTGCGACAGTCGATGATTGATTTCGTCGAACAAAGGCTTGTTTTCACTGAGGTCATCGATGCCTTCCCAGCAATCGTCGGTGGCGTAGTTAGGCACGTGTACCAACAGCGGATATGGTACGTCGGTCATCACTTCACGCCGTTCTGATGTGAGTTCAGCAGATAACCGCCATTCATTGATTTCATTGTCCACGGTCACCACAATCGGGTCCAGCTTGAATTTGGCATAAACAATGCGACCGGGATAATGCGATTCTGTGATTAACAACCAATCCTCGGCATCACCATGCTTCACAAGCACGGGATAGGCGATGTGGTACGCGATGATGCGGTTGGCGTCGCCGGGAGCCGTTTCGGGGAACACATACTCTGGATTCTGGGCTTCAATGATGACCCGAAAGGGGTCGCTCTCCTTCCCCACCATCCCACCGTACTCCTGCCCGTAGCGGATCTTATAGAAAGAGTCACCCCGGTAGGCGTTCGATAAGGCACTTTCATAATTGAGGATGTGGAGGTCATTCCCCTCGACAAACCGCTCAATGGCTTGTTGTTCGCTGGAGTTATCGTTTTTCCCGGCGGAGAATGTGGGCTGCTCACCAAATAAAAAATCGGCGGATTTCTTGCAAATCACGCCGGGAAGGTTGGTCGATATATAGAGCAGTTCATTTTGTCTGCGTGAAAGTTTGTTCTGAACTCGCTGAAATACGTCATAATGCCTACCCAAAAAGAGCTTTTTATTCTCTCGATATCGTCGAATCCGATCACGATGAGCCGGTGCGGGGTAGTAATTGCCGATGCTGAATAACGACAATCCCAGACCTCCTTTCTCTACATTTTCACCCATCTAGGTATGCCGTTGCAGTCAATTACAACCCTACCGGCTTTTGATGGAACGTCCGTCGTCGTCCCCCGCCACAGAGTTCTACAGCCATTTGGAGAGCATCGGGTAGGTCATCATGGTCGTGGTTAGGAAACTGCTCTAACTGTTCCAGCAAAATTCTCTGATGCCGCATAAAACGCAGAATCCCCTGCTCAACGATTGGCTCCAGCGATTCAATCCGTTCTTCCTTCTTGGTCTTGCTGGTCACAGCTTTAAGCTTGGTCGTGTAGATACCTTCCTTGGCCATCCGTTCCCTGGCCTGCCGGAACAGGTCAAACTGCGCTTGCACGGTTTCGATGGCGAAAATTCTTGGGCGATAGTTGCCGATTTTGTTGATGACCTCATTCAACGCTTCATGGGCCGGACATTTTCTCGCCCATGTTTCCACAACATACAGGATGCCAGTTCGTCGATCTCGTCCAATGATGACGATGGCGTTGTAATCCGACCGATTGTTCTTTCCCATAGCAATGTCCCAAGCACCAAGGTAGTCGAGGGGTATTGGTCGCCCCATCTTATCCCGGAGTTCTGGGTAATCGAAAAATGTAAACATCGACGGTTTGAAAATCTGGGTTTCTTCGTCAATGGGATTGTTGAGATATTCCGACCCGAAGGCTCGGGAGCCGATATTGACCTTCTCAATTATTAACCGGTCATAAGAAAAGCGCCCCGGCCATAAGACCTCGACGCCTTTATCCATTTCTTCTTGATTTGTCCGGTAAAGAGATAGTGCATCATCGAGTCGGGTTTCATTCTCTGGATTCCGGCAAGTCGACTCAAACTGCTCCCACAGATCACCCCGCTCTGGCGGGGAAACAATGGCGGAGTACGTGCGGGATTCGAAGTCTGATCGTTGTAACACCGTTGGAAGCAGTCCTCGGGCATGAACGATGGTGCCCATGTAGATGAAGGCTGTCTTCGCTGGATCGCCAATCGGCATCACTACAGAGTTGAACCAGTGTTGGTTTTTTTCGCGCAATTCCGGTGTATTGGTGTTCTTGGCCGATTCCAAGTCATCCAAAATAACGAGGTCTGGTCGATATGAGCCATTTCGCTTCCTCCGCAGTTGTTTTCCCATCGATGCCGCTTCAACCAGGATGCCAGTCCGCGTTAGAAACGCCTCTTGATTATCCCGCTCATTCATCGCCTTACGATCGGACAATAACTCACCAAAGTCCTCACGAAGTTTCTTGTTGAATTTGAGTTGGAGAGAAATCCACTCAATGAACTTTTTGGCCATCGAGTCTGTTTCCGAAATGATGAGGATGTATTTCCGCTTATCAAAGACGATTTCATGGATGGGAAAACCGTTAGAGAGATATGCTGACTTTGCATGGCCCCGTGGAGCCGCCCAGGCAATCCGAGCTATGGGGTTCTCAAATGACACTACGCGCAGAAGATCACAAAGTTCCCGGTGAAATCGTGGCGCATCGTCAATGCGGGTTCCAGCCGGGATGAGGTTCTGCTCATTCTCTGGGTTTTTATCATCCGAAAAATACTCATACATGAAGAACAGGACATCAAATTCTGAGCGGTCAATCCGACGAAGCCGATAGAGTTCTTTGAGATCGGTAATATATTCGGTTTGCATGGTTTGGCTGAGTTCTTGCTTTGCACGAACTTCGTTAAATAACTGAACTCGCCGCTCTAACAGCTCCATTCGTTCTTGTCGCTCATCACGGTTAAGGCTGTATATGGTTTGTTCACCTCCGACATTATTTTGGAAAAAAACAAAAAACACTTCAGCTGAATGAAGTGCGAAGAGTCGATGTCAAACATATTGACTTCAGCGATGTCAACGTCCTCGACGTCCGATGTCAAGCACCGTGACGTCCGGTGTCAAACACCTTTGACTTCGCAATGTCAAACACCTTTGAC
>NZ_JACVHF010000056.1 GCF_014502795.1 Heliobacterium chlorum | reverse complement strand
CAAACCCTAAGAAAATTTCTCGTACAAAAGATAACTGACCAATAAAGCTTAGTTTTTCTAAGATACCAAATAGAAACTAACCAACGAAAATTGCTATAAAGAAGTGGGTCATTGTACCGTCACTAAGTAGTGACAGCATGGCCGCGTTAAACGAAAGTAACCCGATTTTATAAAATTGAGAGATGCCAGGCATTCGTTCAATCGCAATTGCTTCTTCAATTGCCTCTTCCAACGAGACTTTAAGGTTCACTAAACGACGAGATAAATCGTTAGCATAGGCGATTTTAGTTAGATTAACACCTTGACGAGTTACTCTACGTACGGACGTGTGAACTTGTCTATTTACATCAGTCGCACTGATGGTAATGCTATTAGGTGTTACCGTGGTATGTATATCACAGATATTATCAAGTGCTAAGGCTGCATATTTAATGCACTCTTCTGCACGATAAATTTCGGCTCCGTTTGCTACCATTATGCGCCCAATAGTATGGAGGAATTCAATCGATAGGATCATGGGATGCTTGTTTCACTTCCCTTAAAATAAGATATTTGACTTTATGCTAGGGCTGTTGACTCGCCTTTCCTTTTCTACATCACTATTGTGATTTATATATGATAATTTTGCATAAGTAGAACTAAAAATAATGTGGAAGGGAGATGGGAATTCCGGGAGGCAGTTCAAATGGAAACAAACTTTCCGTACGATAAAATAGATAAACAGGTTAATACATCCTGTTTAATTGTGTTCCTGGATAATAATGTGCAAGAATTTCATCGTATGATTTACCTCCTATGGCCATAGTGATATCTCCAGACTGACACATACCAACGGCGTGACCATTCCCTCTCGTCTCAATTTCAATCTCGTTATGATTCCAATTTATTTTCATATCTGTCGAGGGTAGCCCAAGTGCTGCGCGTAATCTCGAACCTTTTACTTCGGTCAACCCAATTTGGACAGTTTTGGTTCGTCCACTCGATGTTTTGTCCGTTATTTGCACGGCTTTTATTCGTTCTCGGGGTTTCATTGCCGATAGGGTAGTACCTAACTTTGCATCCAGTTCATCTGGGGAAAAAAGAATATCTTTAATTACAGGTTTTTCCGGACAAGTCACACTACGTAAATATGGTATATCGGAACCCCATTCATCTGCGGCTGACTCTGTATGACCACCACACGAATCAGAATAGGTGGCCAGGATCACATCATTATCATATACCAAGAACTGTCCTTGAGTGTCCTTCACCGCCTGTTTAATTAACCCTGTATAATCCGATGTTTTTTGTCCCCATCGCTCTTGGCGCTCTTCTGGCGATAACCAGACCTGACAGTGTATGGTGGTACAAATTGGGTCGCCGTTCGATGTGCGATGCCAAGCATAGCTACGGGCTGCCACTGCCATCGCTTTTAAGGCTTCAAGCGGATCAAGTGGAGACATTTCTCCAGCCAATACACCGACCAGGTATTCTTCCATAGGTATTTCAATGACCTTTCCATCTTTAAGTTGGAGTGGAATTCTATGTTCGTCTGAACTAGCTAACTCTCTCGTTTCTTTTACTGTGGTTTCTTTAGCGATTGAACTCCGTGGATTATTAATTATCATTAGGGGAATGCCTAACACTAGAAGTAAGACAGTTGTTATTGAACTAAATATGTAAAGTTTCCAATGCCCTAGCTTTTGCGGCATGGGGATTTCACTCCTGTCATTGTATGTCCATGCGCCAACATGTATATGACAGAGCGATCCAACTGATGACTTACCTCGGAATATAAAATGATTGAGTGTTATGTGGTCGCAAAAATAGAAAACACGCCGATCGACTTCGGGAAGAGTATGCCAAGCTGAAGCATTACAACCAATCTAATAGAAGACCGTATAATCGTAAGTTTACTGTTAATATACATTAGAAAAAGGAAAAGCGTGGCCCCTTATCTAAAGGCTCACGCTTCAGTCTGTTTATTACTGGGCAAAATAGAGAGCAGTTACGCAGGATATCCGAAAGGGGAGAAGATATGCCCTCAGTTGACACCGACATCGAACGGCTATTTCTCACCGACGTAAAACAAAAGAAAACCACAGCCTCCAGCATCCGTGGCCGTGCCTCCCGACTGGGCCGTGTCGGCAGCATGGTGATGCCGTCCGATCGGATGTCGGGGAAGGCTAAGCGTGACTATAGGCGGCTAGGACCGTTGATCGCTTACTCGCTTTTTGAAGATTTAGTGGCCTTCGATGTCTTCGACCGGATGAAGTACGAGCAACATGTTCAACTGCTCCCTAAGTGGCGGAAGAAGTACGGCTTTGATTATATTTGTCGGGAGTGGGGGCTGACAAGGTATGGGTTTGAGGTTATTTTGGGGGCTTTGAGTCCCTAAAGATTAGATAATCGAACTTATATATAATATTCTATGTAATCTACTTTTTTATATTCAGTAAAACAACTTAAGAACAAATCTACAACTAATGGGTCGAACTGAATACCGGCGAATCGTAATAATTCGGCTTTTGCCTGTTCATGACTCATCGCTTTTCGATAAGGTCGATCGTTAGTCATTGCGTCGTACGCATCAACTACAGCTAAAATTCGGCATTCAAGAGGAATAGCTTTTCCTTGTAACCCGGTTGGGTAACCCTTCCCATTCCACCATTCATGATGTTTCAAAATGAATGGTGCTATAGGTGCTAGGTCCGGTGTCGAAAGGGCAATGTTATAACCTATTTCACTATGTCTTTTCATCTCTTCACGCTCTTCTTGATCTAAAGGACCTTCTTTCAGTAAAATACGGTCCGGAATCGCGACTTTACCAATATCGTGAAACTGTCCCAAAAGACATAAATCGGCGATTTGACCTGCGGAAAGGCCCAATTTTATTCCTAATTGAATCATTAACTTACTACTTCTATTTGCGTGAACTTCTGTATTGGAATCTCTCGCTTCAAGGATTTTCTTGGTTGCTAATATCCCCGCACTTCGAGCACTTTGACTCAAGTGAAGCTTACGTCGGTATAAAGAGTTTTCCGCTTCACGAAATAAACGCTCAATATTTCTTTCGCCGATAGCTTTTGTAAAAGAATAACCAACGGAAATACTAATTGCCTTCTCGTGCCCCACATCTGCGTTGTATTTTTTTATTATATTGAAGACTAGCTGAGACGACTCTAAGGTTTCCTTACCCGAAGATTCAAGTATAGCAACACCAAATTCGTCTCCACCAATTCGAGCAACAACTATGCTCTCGTTAAACGCATTTTTCAGGATATTGGCTACATCAACCAGAATAGAGTCGCCTTTTTGAATTCCAAGACTATCATTAATATTTTTCAAACCGTTAACATCACAAATAATAATTCCAATATCCCGGTTTTTGTTATTCTCTAGAATGTTAAAAAAAGATATTCTGTTATGTAATCCGGTAAGCGAATCGCGAAATCTCAGTTGTTCCAAATTTGATTTAAGCAATCTGATCTCTTCCTGAACACTGGTTTTTCTTAGGCGTTTCTGACTGGAAGGGAATTGAATTTTGTTGTTCATTACTAGTTAACCCCCAAAATTTAATAACCAATGTTAAAGTTAATTCAAGAACAAAGAAATCCGATTGGTTTAGTATGGAAATACATTATAGTTTACAGTATATTGAAAGTCAATTATGAAATGGAAAAAATGATTTTTAACGATAATTTAACTTCCCTTCCCGCCCCGCTAGAGATAACCTACACCTGCCTCCTAGAAATCAGTTGATATTGAACATCGAAAGGAGCAGGTGTTTCTTTATCACCTAAACCCACCAAAAAATAAAAAGCGTGGGCGATTTTACACCGCCACACGCTTCAATAAGTTTATCGCTTAATAAGCACCAAAACCCATGCCAAAACCGGTGCCGAGGATGGCTATAATGATAATCAAGATAGCCAAGGCAACAATGCTATTTCCGATATAGCCTCCGCCTGTGCCGCACCCGCATGCACCCATGTTCATACCTCCTCTCTTAACTAACAACCGTCACCAACGTACCCGACGCCAATAATCGCAGGATAAAAAGCTCCGATAACGATAAGAGCAATAACAAGACCGACTACGGTGGAAAATCCAATGTAACCACCAGCAACTGTAGCCATACAGAACTCCTCCTTTCGGATTGATTGAAGAGCAACTACAATACCATTTTATGGATATAAAGCCTTTGGTGTGAACGAAAAAAACCGCCGGGAAAATTTAATCCCAGCAGTTAAGCATTGTAGCTTTGGCCATTTTGATCATCATTATTGCGATCCTCGGTTACCCACTATTACTTTATGAAAGAGCTTCTTACCGAGTGAACGTATTGGGGTATTAAAGTAATTTTGACGCCAACTCAAACTTTCCCTTCCCTTCCCTTCCCGCCCCACTAGAGATAACCTACACCTGCCTCCGAAATCAGTCGATCTTGAACATCGAAAGGCGCAGGTGTTTCTTTATGACCTCCCAACGCAACAAACCTGGACAAGGCTCCATCTACCAGCGAAAAGACGGCCATTTTGTAGCCCAGGTCCATATTGGTCAAGACGATAACGGTAAAGCGAAGTACGCTCGAAGAACGTTCAAAGCAGAGGGCGAAGCCCTACTGTGGCGTGATCAAGCTCTTGTAGAGTATCGTCAAGGTATCTTCGTAATCCCCACCACGGTGACCTTCGGCGAATGGCTGGACATCTGGCTCGAACAATATGTAAAGCCAAACGTGGTCCTAAGACCTGGGAATCATATGAGTATATCACCCGGCTTCATTTGAAGCCGAAGTTGGGTAACGTGAAGGTTCAGGCCTTGCAGACAACGCAGCTACAGAAGTTATTAAATGATAAACGGCAATCCGGCCTAGCGACGAGAACGGTCGAACTGATTCTCACTACCGCAAGAACAGCCCTCAAGCAAGCTGGTCATGATGGTCTGGTCAACAAGAACATTGCCGATCACGTCCGCAAACCAAAGCCATCCACCAAGCAGATAAATGTCTTCACCGTAGATCAAATGAAGGAATTCATGTTCATTGCTGAAGAAGACCGGCTGTGGATCGCTTTCAAGCTGCTGCTCGGAACAGGAATGAGGGTGGGGGAACTGCTAGCCCTCAAGTGGGGAGACATCAATCTCGAACGTGGCTACATCGACGTGACTAAAGGGTCGGTACTGGTGAAGAATGAAAACGGCCCGAACAAAACCCATCAGATCATCCAGGAGCCCAAAACGAAAAACGGTTACCGGAGAATCCCGATAACCGAAGATTTAGTCCGCCAACTGAAACGCTGGCAAGTACTGCAATATATAGAACGGATGAGTGAGGGTGAAGAGTATGAAGATGATGGGCTAGTCGTGACGACCAAGAAAGGTAGGATGGTCTCTCAGCGGAATCTCGCTACAAAATTCCATCGACTGCTGGCCAAAGCTGAGATTCCGAAGACCAATCTTCATTCGCTGAGACACACGTACGCCACACGTCTGCTTGAAGCTGGTGTTCATCCGAAGGTGGTTCAAGAACTGTTGGGTCATGGGAGTATAAGGATTACGCTGGATACATACAGCCACGTCTTACCGGACGTTAAGAAACAGGCCATCGATAAAAT
>NZ_JACVHF010000055.1 GCF_014502795.1 Heliobacterium chlorum | reverse complement strand
GATGAAGCGCTCAAAGCGCTACCTGAAGACAAGCGCTCGGCATCGGTAGTGGCCAAAGAGGGATTTGACTTTTGCAATCGGCTCTTTGCCATTGAACGCGCGACCATTGAGGAACGTTATCTAGCCCGATTAGCGCTCAGCCGACCTGTGCTGAACGCTTTTTTGACATGGCTGAATACCTAAAGTACTCAAGTACTTCCCAAAAGTAGCGCTTGGCCAAGCCATTGCCTATTGCCTAAACCAGTGGCAGAAACTCGAAGCGTTCCTACTCGATGGCCGCTTAGAGATAGACAACAATCGCAGCGAACGTTCGATCAAGCCATTCGTGATCGGGCGCAAAAACTGGTTGTTTGCCAACACCCCACGCGGTGCTCAGGCCAGCGCGATCATTTACAGCATTGTGGAAACCACCAAGGAAAACGGATTGAATCCTTTTTCTTATCTAACCTATCTCTTTGAGAAGCTTCCGAACATTGACACTAAAGACCATCAGGCTCAAGATTCACTGCTTCCTTGGTCCAATACGTTACCCAAAGTCTGTCGAACAACAAAATAAGCATACTCAAATCCCCACCCTGGCAACAAGGTGGGGATTATTTTACGGTTACGGTTCCTCTTCGAACATTACTGGAGGCTATTGGACCGAAACTGACCATTACCTACGATGACAAAACCCGGACGGTTACGGCAAAAGGCTTTGGTTATGTCGATTTAAAACTTACGCTCGACAGTACCTATGCCATCGTAAAGGGAAAAACTGTCAAGATGGACGTTCCCCCTCGTATTAAAGACGGGCGAACGCTCATTCCACTCCGCTTTTTTGCCGAGTCAATAGACGCCAAGGTTAACTGGAACCCAGAACTACGCGTTGTTATTGTTAGTGTTTAACTCTTGTAAAACTGAATATTTAATAAGAAAAGCGTTCGGTAGTGGTGACACCGGACGCTTCTTAATGTAAAGTCGTTGGCTTACAGTTTGATAATCCTAACGCCTCCAAAATAACCTCCCACCCGTACCTCGTCAGCCCCCACTCCCGACAGATATAATCATCGCCATACTTCTTCCGCCACTTGGGGAGAAGTTGGACATGTTGCTCGTACTTCATCCGATCAAACACATCGAAGGATACTAAGTCCTCGAATAATGAGTAAGTGATCAACGGCCCCGGCCGCCGGTAATCTCGTTTGGCCTTCCCTGACATCCGATCTGACGGCATAACCATGCTGCCGACACGGCCCAGTCGGGAAGCACGGTAACGGATGCCGGAGGCTGTGGTTTTCTTTTCTTTCACGTCGGTGAGAAACATGCGTTCGATATCGGTATCAACTGTGGGCATCTCTTCTCCCCTTTCGGACGCATTTACTTATCCGTACTCTATTTTGCCCAGTAATAAACAGACTGAAGCGTGAGCCTTACGATATGAGTCCACGCTTTTCCTTTTCCAAAGCATATTCCCGGTGAATTGGCGATTATACAGTCTTTTATTTACCCGACCATAATGCTTCAGCTTGGCATACTCTTACCGCAGACGGTCCACTTCACGGGATACCATGATGGCTTGATTAATCCTACGGGCCAGCAGCAATCGGGAGGCTTCGTGGTGTTTCTTGTGAATTAATTTCAGAAGTTGTTCCGCTTCGCTTTTCATCGGCAGGAATCGCTCTCTTCCAATATTTGGTAAGTGATTATTCGATGAGGCGAGGGTTATTTCCTTCTTTTTACTCAAATAATCTGAATAACCAATTTTAGTTCAAAAGAACGACAAGTTGACAAGAGATAAATGACCAAAAATTAAAATTAACGAAGAAAAGACAATATTCTAAAAGGAATTTTATAGTATTGGTGGAATTATGTCATTCTAGAATAACAATACAAGATTTTTTGGAGGGGTCATATATGGAAGGATTTCAACTACAACCTTTTAGAGTCCAAGAAGAACTTGACTTAAATAAGTTTATCCACCAAGAGGGTTACGAATATAAAGCCATTGAATTACTTGCAGCTATCGCTAATCTAGATGGCTATTTGTTACCGGCTAAATTTGAAATATACAAGAATTTGGCCGGGAATTTATTTAAGGAAAGATTGTTACAGAGTAGCGTTCTAAGAGCTGCTTTATTAAAAACGTTCTTGAACGGTAATACTCAATTCGAAACATTAACAAACGATCTAATATTATCGGTTATAAAAGAAAAAGTTACGGATAATGCAAAAAAAGATATAGTTCTTCATATTCTTAACTTGCTTAACGAAACGCAGATAAATAAAAATATTGGGATAAACATAGTTGAGAAACTAATTGCTAAATTTAACCTACCTCGATCAGAGTTTTCTAAAATACTTGATAATCTTGATACAACAAACGCCAGGCAGGAATTTAATTCAGTCTCCGCATTTGAAAAAACAAATTTCTGGAAAGATACTCTTGGTAAAACAATAACTGATGCTAAAAACGTATTGCTCGTTAAGAGTGAAAACCACTCACTAACCAAGAATCAAAGATTAATTAAAATTCCAAGAGAGGTTGAAAATGAAAAAGGGAAGGACTTCGCTTCGAAAGTAAAAGAGTTGTCAAAAATAGTTCATAGTAAACGTTTGAAAGAAAAAGTCGACGATTTTTTAATTCAAATTGAACCAAAACCTTTTCGAGTAGTTTTAGTCGGTGAAATTAAGCACGGGAAAAGTAGTATATTTAACAAAATAATTGGGGAGTCTTTCAGTCCTATCGGGGAAGGTACGGCTACCACTTCTTCCGTATTAGAACTTTACTACTCCGAAGAACCAAAATATGAAGCAAAATGGTTAAGCGAGGACACATATAATAAAATATTAAATTACATCAATGTTCATTCTGATAACAAGCACGTTCTTCGTTATAAATTAATTCTAGAAGATATAATTTCTTCAAAAGAATACGTTCCCGGTGGAGTCATATCAAATCTTTCTTCTTCAGCTCAAGTTGTAGATAATTATATATCAGCTCGAGGCAGATTTTCATCCGCGATTGAGTTAGTACGAATAGGCTCCCCCTTGGATTGTCTGAAATACGGGATGATAATAGTTGACACACCCGGAATTAATGATCCTATGAAAGTACGGGATAAAATAACGTATGATCAGGCAAAAGTTGCCGAATGTGTTGTTTTTGTAATGAGAGCCGATAAGTTTGGTACTGAATCCGAACGACAGTTTTTGTTAAATCTTTTAGAAGCAGGGAACTTGTTCGAATTAATCATCGTATTAACTCATATCGATAGACTTTCTAATGATGAAGAAAAAAGCCGAATTTTTAATGAAGTTTATTCTTGGATTAGAAATGTATCAAGTAATCAGCAACACCAAGAACTACTAAGAAACGTAAACGTATTTGCTTTCGATGCAAGATTTCCAAGGCAAGATACATCAGAATATACCGCCGAGTCAGATGGTTTTAATAATTTCTATAATCATTTATCTACGGTAGCAGAAGATTCAAATCGGGATTCGAAATATTTATCCTGGTTAAACAATAGATTAAATGAATTAATGATTGTGGCTAAGGAGGAATCAGAACAATATATAGATTTATCAAATACCCAATTCTTCAACAGAGAAAACATTGTGCTATTTGAAAAGATGTCAAAAAAGCTTATAAACTTCATATCTTCACACAATCATCAAATTAACATGAGATTACAAGCATTATGTGACAGGCTAATTATGGACTATAATCATTCATTAGAAGACATAGAGCAAACAAGAAAGATAATTGAAATTAACTTTAGAAGTGCTATTGAAACAAAGGTACGAGAATTAGGGAAAGACTACTCTAATAGTGAAAAATGGGGTTTATTTAATCGCGAAACAGCGGATGGCATAGTCCAAAAACATATGACGGATTTTAACCGAAGAATAAATGAAAGATTAAACTATTGGAAAACACAAGCAGATATTTTCTCTAAGGAATTAGATTCATATGTTGAATTAAATATAAATGAATTTAAGACATTACATGGCGAGTTTTCTTATATATGTAATACCAGTCACTTTGCTACATCAACATTTTGTAAGATCGATGAAATCGTTAATGCCTTTGAAAGAAATACGAAAAATGCTTTGTTTTTTCTAGGTGGAGCGGGGTTTATTGGAGGTAGGGTAACATTAGGATTGGTTGAAAAAATATTTACTTCTATTGTAGCAATATCTTTTCCTCCTGCAATACCTTGGGTTGCCGCAATAGGTACTATTGCTATAATAACGCATAAGCTTACTTTTAATGCAGATAAACGGAAAGCCGATTTTATTGAAAATAAAATTAAATCCGCTAATGAAAACTTGGATAAAAGATTTAAATCTTTAAATGAAAACATGATTGCTGCCTATAGTGAACTATGGGAATTTTTCAAAAGTATAGTTGAAGAAAAAAGTAGATTTATTATCCATGAGTCTCTTGGTACAGCGGAGGAAGCAAAGCACCTTATATTACTTTCAAATCGTTTAAAAAGTGACCTTCGAGAATATACCCATCAACTAATAAATATGACGACTAATGAAATATTTAATTCGTAAAAGACGTTTAGTTTTTAGAAAATATTACTCTAGGATAAAGGACTGTTAATTTACAACAGTCCTTTCATATCTTCCTTGACTTCCTCCCCCACAAGAGCGATGATGTCACTGCGGCAACCGCCCACCAAGGAGGAATGAATATCGAGGAATAACCGGCCCCAAAAAAATTAAAAATTTAATTCCGCAAATGATTTTTCACCGTTAAAATCAACACGACACGCATTTTGATTCATCTCAATAATGGCCCAGTGCATGATGGGCCGGATTATAAGGGGGAGTTTTATCGGGTGATGGCCGGGTTCCTTCAATTAAAGACAGCAACGAATCAAACTCAAGTTCCTCAGAGGAGGTCTGCCCATCTGGAATATCGGTCCCGCCAATACACTCAATCAGAGGGGGTCGATAGATGGACCATAACGGAAAGCCAGTTGTACGAAAATCGAATATAGGTAGCGTTGGTTTACTGTTGGACTATGGGTTCCATCTGGGGTAGCCATGGTAATCATAGGTACAGAATCCCGGTGGATTATGGCAACGTAACCTGCAAATTATTCAAAGTAGTATATACCTCATAGAACGTCTTGCAGGTTTACCACTCAGCAATCCAGATGGGCCATTACGCTAGACTCAGCTTGGCGAAGTCCGGACACGTCCTGAAACCATCGGCCATGGCAGTTTTGCCGATAAGTCAGCAGTGAACTTCGCCCATACCGTCGAGAAGCCAGTCTGCTAAAATAACCGACAGGCTACTTCGACCGCTAAACATGAAGGCCAGTTTGCCCTAACGACCAACAGCGAAGTCCGCCTATCCATACTGGAGGATACGTCCGACTACATATCAAGCGAGGGATCTTTAATCTGATGACCGTCGCTTATTTGGCGTGGGCTTTTTTAGTTATCAAAGAGTGAAACAGCCCCCTTGAGGGGGACTGTTGTTGGCGTTATTCAGCTTTTTCAGGCTTACCCATGGTAACCGTAAAATAATCCCCACCTTGTTGCCAGGGTGGGGATTTGAGTATGCTTATTTTGTTGTTCGACAGACTTTGGGTAACGTATTGGACCAAGGAAGCAGTGAATCTTGAGCCTGATGGTCTTTAGTGTCAATGTTCGGAAGCTTCTCAAAGAGATAGGTTAGATAAGAAAAAGGATTCAATCCGTTTTCCTTGGTGGTTTCCACAATGCTGTAAATGATCGCGCTGGCCTGAGCACCGCGTGGGGTGTTGGCAAACAACCAGTTTTTGCGCCCGATCACGAATGGCTTGATCGAACGTTCGCTGCGATTGTTGTCTATCTCTAAGCGGCCATCGAGTAGGAACGCTTCGAGTTTCTGCCACTGGTTTAGGCAATAGGCAATGGCTTGGCCAAGCGCTACTTTTGGGAAGTACTTGAGTACTTTAGGTATTCAGCCATGTCAAAAAAGCGTTCAGCACAGGTCGGCTGAGCGCTAATCGGGCTAGATAACGTTCCTCAATGGTCGCGCGTTCAATGGCAAAGAGCCGATTGCAAAAGTCAAATCCCTCTTTGGCCACTACCGATGCCGAGCGCTTGTCTTCAGGTAGCGCTTTGAGCGCTTCATC
>NZ_JACVHF010000054.1 GCF_014502795.1 Heliobacterium chlorum | reverse complement strand
GGCGGCAGGAACCTGATGTACTATATTTTACAAGCCGCTACTGCTATCATTCTCATTTTAGCAGCTAATACTGCTTTTGCTGGTGCTCCAATCATGGCCGCTAAACTGGCGACGGAAGGATATATTCCTCGAATTTTTGCTTTGCGAGGAGATCGTCTTGTATTCCATAATGGTATTTTACTCCTTTGTGCGGGTGCAATCGCTTTAGTCGTTATTTTCCATGCCTCTGTTCATTCTCTTATACCCTTATACGCTGTCGGTGTTTTTCTAGCCTTTACAATTGCTCAAGCAGGTATGGTCGTTCGATGGAATACCTTAAAGCCTCAAGGTTACAAGGCAAATGCGTTAGTTAATGGTATTGGTAGTACAGTAACTGGAATCGTTACCATCGTCATTGCGTCAACCAAATTTATGACTGGTGCGTGGCTAGTACTAATCGCAATACCCTTGTTGGTGTTACTATTCAAGAAAATCAAAAAGCATTATTCCGACATATCGCATCAATTATCCTCACAGAATCAGGCCCCTTATTATGTCGTTAAGAATCACATTCTGATTCCCATGTCGTCTTTATCGAAACCAGCACTCAATGCACTGGAATTTGCTAAATCAATGTCAAACGAAGATACGGACATAACAATCGTCCATGTTTCCTCAAATCCAGAAACAGCAGAGAAGCTAAGGAATAAACTCAAGGAAAAACAAATCAGCTTTGAATTAGTGGTAGTGGAATCGCCTTATAGGGAATTGATTGGCCCCTTTGTCAACTATATTGATAACTTGGAAAAAGAATTAAAGCCAGGCGAAGTAATCACAGTTATTGTCCCTGAGTTCGTTACACACACTTGGTGGCACTATTTATTGCATAACCAAACCGGTTTTCTTCTACGAACTGTATTGCTTCTAAAAAAGAACACTATTGTGGCTTCAGTACCCTATCACTTAAAAGGTATGTAACCGTCATTGCAGTTTGGATTTGACCCTAACGTGACGCCTACCGGGGTTTGAAGAGTTAAAAGTTGAGGAAATAATTAAGGCCAGGATGAGAAGTCCTGGCTTTTTTGCGTGTGTTTATCAGATCTTTGGAACTGAAACGTAACTATCCCGGGTACTTCTATTTAATCCTCATCGAATGACCAATAAATTGGGATTAAGTTTCTTGTGCCAGAATGTCTTGCCCCTTTTGAAGTGTTACATGACTCACATAAAATTTGAAAATTAGTCGGGTCGTTGTTCCCTCCTAACTCTAGAGGAATTATGTGATCATAATGAATCTTACTACCAGCATTTAGAAGTCTCGTTAAGTCTATGCCGCATAATTGGCATCTTCCTTTGTCCCGAAAGAAAACGCCGTCCTTTAACCATTGGGGTAAATATTGGCGTCTTAAAACGACACCATCTTTGGACAAAAGATCAGGGTAATCTGTTTTTTTCATATCAAAAATAATTCTTGCAATATCCTCATTAAATGCCCTAACAAGTCTTTTATCATTAAATAAAAGTGTAAATGTTTCGTTTACTATTCTGGGTGTAAGTTTTTTATACTCCTCAACTAAATTACAATAACTTTCATCGCTTTCATCTTCCAAAGTATAGTTAATTCCATAGTGATCAAGTCCTTTAATTACCTCTTCAATAACGTAATCATAACCGGTTTTGTCTATAGCGTAATCTAGATAAAATTCGTGCCAATAAGCTATGTAATCATGAAGCAATGTTTGTTTATGAGGTATTAATATTTTCTGTTGAAATTTACTATCAGAGCTATCAAATAAATCAGATGGATAATGTTCATTTATATTCTCATATACATCTAAATACACTTGAGATGCTAAACGAAACGCACTTTCAAACTGGAAATCGGAAAAACTCATATAAATCTCCCCTATATGTGGTATTTATGATTTTTATTTTACGTTCAATACCTCGCCCTATAATCCGGGCACTGCCTCGCATTTGGTCTGGCGGAATGATGGCAGGCTCTATCGTAGTCGTAGGCACAGATGTCGCATAAAAACTTGGTTTTTGGCTTAAATGGATACAGGTTTGAGGAATTGCTTTTTCTCGATTTAGGGTAACTGTTTTTCTCAGATGAAGAACCCTTGAGAACATACCATAAGCCGAAAATCACTAGTAGTACGATAATTACTTCCACAGAAACCCCCTCCCGTCTGAGTTAATTCGACGGGAGATTTTCTTTTCCTGGAAAAATATTTCGACGAGTTTCGACAGGACCAATAACTTCGACAATTTTTTTATTTACCGACTTCCCATCTATGTCCACATTTTAGGCATATAATTACTGTTTTTTTACTGCCTACAAGACCACCTAATAAACCAACGGGGCCTAACAGTATTCCACCTATAGCTGCTTTTCCTAATCCAAAACCTTTATCCCCGACTGATACTTGACTTGAACCACACTTTTTACACTTTACTGTATGTTTTTCTCTTTCTATCTCTTCTTCTGCTGCTGCTTTCATTCTTTTAACCGCTTCTATGTGAGATGTAATTAACTCTTGGGCTTTATTTCCTTCCTCGCTTAAATAGCCGTCAATTGAAGTATGTTTATATTTACACTTTTGGCATTCATATGTATCATTTATGTAAATGTTCGTGTCAACTATAGTAACTTCATTTTTATCAAAGCGATGAAAGGCCCCACAATCACATCTTGCAAAGACGCTTCTATCATTACTTCCTTCAAACTTCATATAAATAATCCTCCCGTACATATTAATAAGAATTGCAGTCTTAACACCCTAAATTTTCAATGGTTATTATTACCTAGATTCTTCGAAGATAATCAGTTTCCTGCTAAGGACAACTAAGATATTACTTTTATAACCAAGAGTGATGCTGCCATAGCAGCCCCTATTTCCACCCCAAAACTTGAGCAAAGAAAAAGCGTTTGTTGGTAAGAAGCCAAACGCTAAATCATTGTATCGTTGATTTTGATTTGTGGCTAGATAGTCCCAACGTCTCTAAAACAACTTTGAACCCGTATCCCGTCAGCCCCCATTCCCGACAGATATAATCATCGCCTAACTTCTCCCGCCACTTCGGCAGCAGTTGGACATGTTGCTCGTACTTCATCCGATCAAACACATCAAAGGGTACTAAGTCCTCAAATAATGAGTATGTGATCAATGGCCCTGGCCGTCGGTAGTCTCGCTTGGCCTTGCCCGACATCCGATCGGACGGCATGACAATGCTGCCGACACGGCCCAGTCGGGAGGCACGGCACGGATGCCGGAGGCTGTGGTTTTCTTTTCTTTCACGTCGGTGAAAAACAGACGTTCAATGTCGGTATCAACTGTGGGCATCTCTTCTCCCCTTTCGGACAGTTTGACTTATCCGTACTCTATTTTGCCCGATAATAAACTGAATGAAGCGTGAGCCTTTCTTCGTGGGGCCACGCTTTTTCTTTTCTAAAGCATTCCCAATATATCGGCGGGTGTACGGTTCTTCGGTTTACTTGTTCCTCGAACTTCAATCGGCAATACACTTCCCGGAGTTGGTCAACTTCACGAGATACGAGGATGGCCTGATTTAATTCTACGGGCCAGCAGAAGTCGGGAGGCTTCGTGGCGTTTCTTATGGATTAATTTGAGAAGTTTATCTGCTTCTCATTTCATCGGCAAGAATTCACTACCTTCCAACATCGATGTGGCGAGGGAGATTTCCTTCTTTTTACAAGTTAGTATTTTACCAGCCTAACCCACCTGCCAATTTGAGAATAAAACTAGAATAATAAAATTATTTTCACCACATTTTTGTTTTTTATGGTAAAATATTTTTATAGTATTCTTCCAAGGAGGTTATTGGACGTGTTGAACGAAGGTTCTAATGTTAGGTATGCCAGGATATTTATGAAACAATCTAACGTAGACAAAGATGATATTGATAATGTGTTATTAAAAGCAAAAGAAACAGTCGAAAAAGTAAATCAAAATCAAGGTCGAAAGACTGGGCTTATTTTTGGTAGAGTGCAAAGTGGAAAAACAAATAGTATTATTAGCACTATGGCTCTAATGATGGATAATAAGTATAGAGCTTTTATATTGCTTGTTTCTAACGACAATTCATTGAATAGTCAAACAGTTAAGCGGTTAAAAGATTCTAAGTTAAAATTCGAAGTAATAGATAAAACACAACTTCACGTAGACGTTGAGAGTTATCTTCAGAATAAACGAAACGTAGTAATTGTTTGTCCAAAAAACGTTAATTATCTTACAGCTCTTAATAAAAAACTACGTGAAATCAAAAGTGACCTTAATTGGATAATATTTGATGATGAAGCAGATCAGGCAAGTTTAAACAATAATATTAATAGCCAGGAAGAATCGCCATCCAGGATTAATGGTCTAATTGATAGTTTAATCGATTGTTCTCAAATTAAAGCATACATTCAAGTTACGGCCACACCGCAAGCTATTCTATTGCAAAATGTAGGATCTAAATTTTTTCCTGATTTCATTACCATTCTTGAACCCGGTACCGGTTATATAGGTGCCAACGAGTTGTTTGGAAGTGAATCTAGCCCTTACTTAAAACCTATTAAAGATGACCATATGTTTAATGGAGATGTTCACAGAGACAAAGATCTTACGATCGAAACGGCTAATAGTATCATTGACTCACTTTTAAGTTTTATAATCGCTGCCTCAATAAAAACCATTAAAGAGGAAGAAAGCACATTTACCTATATGGCTCATGTAGGGAGAGAAAAAGAAGGACACCATCTTTTTAAGAAGTACGTAAAGCAATTATTAAGCATAATCAATAATTCATTGAATAATATTAACATATCAGAATACTCCAAATTAAAAGAGTTGGTAGACGAGAGATTTGGCATTATTTATAATGACTTCAAACAAAGTGTTATAGATATCCCACCATACGAGGATGTTTATGCGGAGGCATCAGAACTAATAAACGATGACTTTTTTGTTCAAGTAGTTAATTCTGACGAGAGTAAAGATATATTATATGACGCTCGAATCAACTTCCTAGTTGGAGGGGATAGACTTAGTAGAGGAATTACCATTAAAAATTTAGTTACGACATATTATAGCCGTTGTTCCAGTGCACCTAAGATGGATACTATGGGACAGCATGCTAGAATGTTTGGTTATAGAGAATCGGTTCTCGATGTAATGCGAATATTTATATCCGAAAGTCTGTGTGATAACTTTCTAAAAATTACTCGAGCTGAAAACGAGCTCCGAAAAATGATAATAGACAATAAGAGTACCCATATTAGTATTCCGGTTGGTAAAGGTATTTTACCAACTAAAGGAACAGTTTATGACACCAGTCAAATTTTCGGTTTACGGGGTGGCATATCATATAACCCTAGATATCCTAAACATAAAAATGTGTCCTCTATAACTAACGAATTAAATGAAAAGTTAATCGACTATGTTGGTTCAGGTTCTAATAAGCCAATAAAAGTCGAAATTAATTTTATATTAGGTATATTGGAGATTATGAAGTCTTCTTATGAAAGATTTGTTGAATTAATAGAACCTCTAATCAAAGGTATGAAGGAAACATATCCACATGGATTTGTAATCGTAAGGGTCGATCGTGATATCAAAATGTTAGAAGACGGTTCAATTAGTACTATACTCTCTGAAGATGACAGAAAGCTTGCTGTGGAAGACCATCCGACATTATATATTTATAGAATATCTGGCAGTTTCGAAAAAGGATGGGAAGGCGAGAATTTCTGGATTCCGATTTTTAGATTTCCAAACAACTATGACTATTTATTGAACATCTCTCATATTGAACAAATAATTAGCTAGGTATAGGAGAGCGTGGTTGAACACGCTCTCCTAATTTTTTAAGATTAACATACCTCTATGTCAAAACCTCAACGTTTCCCCTCCCTAGTTTTTACGAAGATTGTTCTTAGCAAGCCTCTTTTTAGACGGTTCTAATATCTATTGACTTCCTCCCTCACTAGAGCGATGATGTCACTGCGGCAACCGCCCACCAAGGAGGAATGAATATCGAGCAATAACCGGCCCCAACAAAAATTAAAAATTTAATTCCGCAAATGATTTTTCACCGTTGAAATAAACACGACACGCATTTGTTTCAGATGACTCAATAATGGCCTAGTGCATGATGGGCCGGATAATAAGGAGTGGTTTTATCGGGTGATGGGCTGGGTTCCTTCAGTTAAAGACAGCGAAGAATCAAACTCGAGTTCAGCAGAGGAGGTCTACCTAACTGGAATATCGGTCCGCCAACACTCTCAACCAGAGGGAGGTCGATAGATGGGCCATTGAGTTGACCGGTTCTTTGATTACTGCAAACGGGAAGCGTAGCTTCACAGTTGGGCGGGGGTTAGATAGTGGATAAACGATGGCAACGTAACCTGCAAATTATTCTAAGTAAATATAGTCTTTAGAACGTCTTGCAGGTTTACCGATCGGCAATCCGGGTGGGCCAACTATGCGACACCACTTAGCGAAGTCCGGCCACGTTACCGGAACCCACGGTCATGGCAGTCTTGAACTTCGCCTTTACCGCAGAGAAGCCAGTCTGCCCATAAAACCAACAGGCAACTTTGCCGATAATTATGGAGGCCATTTTGCCTCTACGACCAACAACGAAGTCCGCCATCCAGACATAAGGATACGTCCGACCACTTATCAAGCGAGGGTTCTCTAACCTTAGACCGTCGCTTATTTGGCGTGGGCTTTTTTAATTATCAAAGAGCGAAAGAGCCCCCGTTGCCGGGGGACTAAGTTGGCATTAATCTGCTTGTTCGGGATTATTCATGTTCTCATTGAGCTTCTCGATGTTCAGGTTTAACCGGGCCAGTTGTTCGGCGATGGTGGCCAGGGATTCAGCGAGTTTGGGAACGTCCCTTTCATAGAACTTCCTGCCCATGCCGGTTTGAAAAAACTCTGTCATTCTGTTATCCTCCCTGCTTTTGTTGCGAAGCAGGTACAGCTTATCTAGGGGGCGTCTTAAAGTAAAGTTAAGTTTGGTAGAGGACGGTCAAGCGATCCCCTTCCCCTAATCTCAACCCTGAAGCGAAACAAGATAAGCCCCGACCATTAGGAACAGTCCCCCTATCCATCTGATCGTGGGCACATACTCCGAAAACACCAGCCAACCAACGATAATGCCAAGAAAATGAATGAGCCCTTGAGCCGGGAAAGCTGTGCTAAATGGGACCATTGTTAGCAACTTGAACCATACTGGCAAAGCAAGAGTAAGTAACACCACGCCACCAAGGATACCGGGGGACGTGGCGGCTTTGAGTACGTTCGCAAACTCAAAACCGCCCAGTCGGTCTAGCTCCAATCGGATAAGGGTCTGTCCCGCTAAAATTAGTGAGATGTTCAATAACAGCAGCAACCATGCTTTTAGGCTCA
>NZ_JACVHF010000053.1 GCF_014502795.1 Heliobacterium chlorum | reverse complement strand
AAAACGGCCATGCGTAGTGGCCAAAAAAAGTCCAAAATTAATGTCCTTTTTTCGACCAAAACTATTGACCGATCACATAAGTCTACGCAAGTATAACCAAATGCTTCTTGAAAGTAATCTTTTTCGTTAAACTGTGAGTAGATTGCATAAAATAGTCGCCTCAACAAAGGTAACTCAATTTTTTCCAAACCTGGATGTTTACCCGTTCTTACGGAATAATATCTTCGTACGACCATCAACTAGATACCTCTTTTCATTGGGGGATTGTTAATAATAAATCTGTAATTCGTTAGCCATCAATAATATCCTTTTATTACAAAACACTTATATGCATTTTTTCTTACGAGTCTTTATGCCGAAACTGCGAGGTTAGAATTGAATACTATACGCCAGTCTTTACTGGGTGTTCTAAACCGATAGAAGATCTATTCTTCAAAACTCAACTGCTATGGTATCAATAGCAGACGAGTTTTGACCCATCTGGCCCTTCGAACGCCACAAATAGCCTCCCTTATCCCAACAAAAACTCATCTGCTATGTAAACGCAAAAAAAGCGACCTCGCCAATGATTGACGAGATCGCAGTGGAGGTTAATGGGCGTAGATTCGTTTGAGGTCTTTTCGACATGCCTCAGCACTCCCTTTATAGAACAACAAAGTCTCATTGATGGAGTCTTGAATCTCAGCGGGAATCTCTATCCCAGCCGATTTCACCCGTAGAAGAAACTCCTCGATTCTTTCTGCGGTTTTCTCACTATGGGCTTGTTCCTTAATCAGAATAGACTTTTTCTCTGCTCTATGCTTTAGGCGTCGTTCCCCAAGCCAATCAAACAATAGTCCCACCTCCATAAGTTAGGATACCCAGGATTAGTGACGGTTTCTACAGCTTAGGCTACAAAAGCAAGAACGACCCCGCCAATGATGGCGAGATCGCTGTGGAGGTCAATGAACGCGTTTCTTCATCTGTTCACGCTGTTCACAAAACAGCTCTGCCCGGTTACTCGATTTCTCAAGGATTTCCTTTAATAATTCCTGAACGCTGTTCGGAACAGTAAGCCCTGCGGCTTCGATTTGCTCTTGGAAAAACTCGAGGTCCTTAGCTAAGGTGGCGTTTCTCTCACACTTGTCGTTAAGGTTAGCCAAAGCAATCTCGCTGCCGTCGAGATTCAAGCCATTCCTGGATGAAGACGCATCACCTCCGGGAACAGCGGTTTTACGTCTCGAATAATTACTTCTTAAATTGAGCGTTTAACGCTAATAAATCGGGTCCTTCCACTTTCACCGTAGAGTTACCTATTCTAGTGAAAGCAACCTTTCCCACGAACGATATATCGTTTTGTATCGGAATTCTTATTCTTAGCACTGATAGTCCCTTATAATCAAAAGTATCGATGTTTGCTAAGATTTGTGTTTTAAGGGGATTTGTAAGACTAGAGTTTTGTATATGTTTTATGATAATTTGAATATAGTTGTCTAACTTTTTCTTTAACTTTTTTGCTTCCCTGTCTATGCCTACAACATTATGCTCGCCAACTAAAAGGGGAGTTATCGAATCTAATTCCTTAACTCTTTTGGCGTCCTGCTCAGTATCACATACCCCAAAAAATAAGTAACCATCACATTGAGGACCAACATTAGCAATTCCGCAAATTGTTTCTATAATTCTATCAAGTAAATCTTTATCTATTTGTCGGTTGCTAGATAATTGTAATATACCTTGTTTGAATTCATATTTAGCCGATTCAATCTTGGATCTTCTTAAGGAGTTTTCAAAATCTATTATTAATCCTGGACCATGTCCAAGTGAAGGAGGGTTTCTGGTAACAAAGTGTTTTTCTATTAGACCCTTTGTGATATCTATGTTTCTAACACGGTCTTCTGTTTTTGAGTAATGTGCACTAATTGTTATACTGCTAGATAAATTATATAAGCTTTGCATTATGTCACAGGGACTAACTGGAGTTTTTTGCTTTTCAACAACCAGTTTAAAAAAGGCCATGAATATTGTGTAGAAGATGTTCTTAATAGGATTCCCGCTTTTCGGGTTTACTTGTTTTCTTAATGCAAATCTTTCGCTACTGAAATTCTCAATCGTATCTTTAAGAACAGAAAAAGTAGAAATTAACTCTTGTGATAGTCTAGATGGTTTATAAACAGCTAAAGCATTTTCTACCTGCTTTGATAACTCATTATCAGGTGAATACAAGTCATCATAAAGTTCTTGACTCGCTGCTATCGGTTTATTCAAAAGTACTGAGGAAGCTAAATCTGCTATAATTTGTTCATCTTCACTCTCTCGTAGCTGTTTTATAGTGATAACTCCCTGTTTTACCCATAGAGTGTCTTCGGCTTTTATACTATATCCTAATTGATCTTGAGGATGTTCTATACTTATTTCGGGCATCCTCGTTAATGGAAGTGTGTCCCTAGAAACATCCCCCCTTATTTGTGAGGATACGGACCTTACAAGTTGAGAAAAATTTGTAACTACACCAGCCTGCCTTCTATCCTGAGGACTTAACCTTTGTCCGCCTGAATTAATTCTTCCGAATACATCAGTAATTTCACTTTCTTTTGTAGCAGGGAAAATAGTCACTGCCAGTTGATAATCCACAAAATTCGCACATTCTGTTCTACTCAGTCTTTCGCATAGAGGTGAAACTTCGATAAAATCTTTTTCGTCTGCATGTTGCTTCGCTCTGGCAAGTTCTTTAATATCAAAATATTTGTCTTTGTAAGAGAAATTTTGTTCAATGTACGAAAAAATAGCGTTTAATCTCTGGATGCCATCAATAATTTCATAGATACCTTTTCCATCGTGTTCGGCATGCTCGGCTAAGAGTATCAAAGGTATGGGGTATCCTTTTAATATGCTTTCGATTAGACTTTGCTTTTCATGAAGAAACCAGACTAACTTCCTTTGATACTTTCTGTTTACAAGTAACCGGTTTTCTCTGTATAGACGATATGCTTCCTGTATGGTCATACCTCTAGGAGTTATACTCAATTCAAATGCCCCTCCGACGTTATAGATTTTGGTTTGAAGTTATTTACTTTATTTATATTTTGCACCTCCTAGTTAAAACCTTTTTTGTGATCTGGTACAGTGATAACTTTTCCCACCGAAAAACAACCGCCCCTCCCCACTGACCTCCCAATAACGTGGCTTATCGGGTAGATCGTGAAGAAGGGCGGTTTACTGTTATTCTGACCGGCAATTTACCTGGCTATTAGCTGTTCATTGCCTATTTCACCTAATTATTTCCTCTACCCTTCAAACTCGACCCCACAGAATGCCCTGTATGCCTTTGAAAACGCCCAGCTATACCATTCATGCCAGAATGGGGGTTGAAATGGACAAAGGGGTTTACAGCGGGTCTCTTTGGATATATGCGATTTTTAAGATAATCATGGTATTTGGGGTCGTCGCCCTGCCCCTCATCACTGCTAATAAAAATCAGCTCGACATTCTAATCTATATCATCATTAATGAGGGTTATAAACAGTTACCGTTCTACTGAAAGGGTCCCAATGTACGCCACCGCCATCATGAACAATTCCAAGATATGTCATCAAGTTAATCATGGGTTCGCCATTTATAACTCTTACGGGTTCAATGTTGATTCCCCCGCCCGTATTAATCCCACCGTTTGTATCGGTCCAGATTTGATCGTAGTCAGACCTTCCTAAAATAAATATATAATAGTCCTCAAATGTATCAGTATTGTATTTCTTTCTTTCACCATCAGATAATACCTTCTTAGCAACCAACTTGGAGCTTTTCCCATCCCACGCGACGCTGTAACCGTCAAAAGCAAAAATGTCTATAAACGGTACCCATATTCTATCATCAATAAATGTGGTCTTAACCCCAGTTTCTTTTCCGTAAATGATAATGTTTGCGTCGTTACTACTTCCGTAAGCGATAGCGGAGAAAAAAATTGCCATCCAGAAACTAATTATCAGAATTAAAGGTCCCTTATATTCGTTCTTCAAATACTTTCCCCCTTGCTAAAAAGCAGTTTGGATTGGGTAAGATATTATATGCACTAATTTAGAGTGTGTTTGCGGAAATAATAACCACCAAGTGAGTTCAAATGTTGTAGATAAAGTTGTCTTAAATAAAAAACCGCCCCTCCCCACTGGCCTCCAATAACGTGGCTTATCGGAATGGCTGTGAGAAAGGGCGGTTCTGTTATTATGAACGGATTAATACAAGAATATCGGCTATTTCACCTAATTATTTCCTCCGTTCTTCAAACCCGACCCCGTAGAATGCCCTGTGTGCCTTCAAAAAGGTGTGGCTATACCATTCGGGTCCAATTGAACATGGGCCATTACAGCGGCCTTATGTGGGATAAGGTAATCTTTGGTATATCTTAACCTTGAAGGTTTATATTTTACTTGCTAATAACAATAGAAAAACCGCCCACTTACGGACGGTTCTCCATTTTCTTATGATGTTCGTTGTGATCCGTGTTATTTTCGACTGACTTTAACGCCGCCTTCCGGTACCTTAAAGCTATTTATTACCTTTTTCTTTTTGGATATCTACCTTCAGTTGTTGAAGTTGCTTGTCTAACTCTTGGTCCACAGCTTTGTCAATAGCCTGTTTTTGGCTTTCAATGAACGCAGCTTTTTCGCTATCCATCTGTGTTTGTACAGATTTTACTTGATCATCTAGCATTGCGGTCGCCTGATTAACTTTGGTTTTTGTATACGTCTCTAAAACTTGATTGATTTCAGCTTTCGTGCTGTCGATATACTGGTTTAGCTTGTTAAGAGACTCCGCTTCTTTATCTGCAATGGCTTGAGCAGCAAATTGTGTTTGGCCCGGTAAGATACTATTCCAAACACTTCGCACAACTTGAAGGATGTCGGTATCTGCTGTGGCAGCATACACCGCTGTCCCAATGGTACCTATCAGGATCGTCGTTACAACGGCAACAGAAATTTTCTTTGCGATTGACAAATTAAATCACCCCTTTTTATGTTTTATGGTCACGTTTATAGAATTCGAATCTTAAATGTTTTTTAAGGAGTTATTTCTCCAAAACAAAACCGCCCCTCCCCACTGGCCTCCCAATAACGTGGATTATCGGTAAGGCTATGAGGACGGGCGGTTGCTCTGTTATTTTCACCGGCAATTAAACCAGCTATTACTTGAGCATCGACGGTTTCACCTAATTATTTCCTTC
This sequence comes from Heliobacterium chlorum, assembly GCF_014502795.1. Taxonomy (GTDB): domain Bacteria; phylum Bacillota; class Desulfitobacteriia; order Heliobacteriales; family Heliobacteriaceae; genus Heliobacterium; species Heliobacterium chlorum. The sequence goes on along the minus strand of NZ_JACVHF010000053.1, from coordinate 2,386 downwards.
ACCCTTCAAACCCGTCCCCACAGAAAGCCCCGTGTGCCTTTGAAAATGACTGGCTATACCATTCATGCCAGAATGGGGGTCGAATTGGATGTGGGGTGTTGTGGCGGGTGTGGTGGGAGATGGGGGATTTTGGGTAAAAAATTCAGTCTTTATCGACATATTAATAGTATTTGACCACTTAGGCGATGTCAGACGTCAATAAACCTCCCAACAACGAGTAATTTGGTTAGGCTATGAAAATTAACGGGAATTGCTCGTACGACAGACGATTTAATTGTGCGGATGTTTTTTCTTAAACCAAGCTGGAATAGCAGAAAGGACGAGCTAATATGCTGTACGGAGATTAACATTATAAGTAAAGGTGATGCTCACCCATGGACTTAAAGTATCTACGTGATTACCACACACATAAGAAGTTAGAAAAAGAAAATTTGAAAAATTTCGCTCAATTGAATGATGGTATAGCTATAACAAGACTTCGCAAAGAACCGAAAGATAGACGGTTAGAATTCCAGTTCGATAGAGATAAGATTATTCATTCGAGAGCTTTTAGGCGGCTTATTCATAAGACTCAGGTATTAGTGTCTAACAAAGGCGATCATTATAGGACTAGATTGACCCATACATTAGAAGTTTCGCAAATAGCAAGATCTATTTCAAAACTCTTGGGACTCAATGAAGAACTCACTGAAGCAATCGCATTAGGACATGACCTCGGGCATACTCCTTTTGGTCATATCGGTGAACGAACTTTGCACGATATTATGAGTGGAGTACACGAAGATACCGTAGGCGTACCGAAATTTGGTGGTTTCAAGCATAATTTACAGAGTGTTCATTTATGCGACCACTTAGAGCAATGGGAAAATGAAAACATTGGTTTAAACCTTACTTTAGCTGTAAGAGATGGCATACTAAAACACACCAAATTAAATTACAAGAAAGAAAACGGACAAATAGAGAAAGTAAAATATAACGTAGATTTAAGAGATCTTACATTGGAAAGCGACTGTCCATTTACTTTAGAAGGACAAGTGGTAAGTATTGCAGACGAAATAGCCCAAACTACCCATGATTTAGAAGACGCACTTAGAGCCGGTATTATTAAACCGGATGACCTCCTGGAAGATGAACTTATAAATTCAGCCTTTATCAGATTAAGAAGATTATTCGATGATTACAAAAGTTACAAAATAAGTGATATTGAATATATTTCAACTGTAAGGAAATTTAGTACACGTGAGTTTAGAAATTATATAATTGGCCCATTAGTTGGGTTACTTATTGATGATGTTGCTGATAACACTGATATAATGCTACAAGAAAATTACCCAAGTGGAGTCTTTCCTGAAAATGGATACGATAAATGGATTGTTTCTTTTTCAAAACCAATAAAGGAAAAGCAGAAAAAGTTATCTGACCTAATGTACAATTTTTATCTCGGATCAGTTGAGGTAAGTGTAATGGATGGACGTGCTTCAAAAATTATTAAAAGTTTATTTGCGGCTTACTGGGAAAACCCTACTCAACTACCGGATTATGTACTAAAAAAATATTTTACTAAACCAGGAAATCCGACTGGAAACTTTTCTAGACTAATGTTATCAAAAAACAAAATGGCCTCTATGAGAGACAATGACACATTTGCAAGATTAATTTGTGATCATATTGCAAGTATGACGGATAATTATGCTTTTGAAGAATATAAAAAATTGTATCTTCCCGATTAATAAGCCACGCCATTTGGTCTTTTTTAGGCGATATCCACTCCCCTACTATCGCTAAACAACTTGCTACCCCTGCTTTTTCGAGCAATAATCTCAACTGACCCAAGAGGCTTTTTGAGAAAGGGGAGCAACTGCATCATGACCAAACGCACCAACGGCGAAGGCAACGTATACCAACGCAAGGACGGCCGATGGGAAGCCCGTTTCTTCCACACTGACCCCACCACCGGCAATAAAAAACGCTACAACTATCTCGGTAAATCCCACGAAGAAGCCTACAACAAGATGATGGCAGCGAAAGCACAGATAATTACCGGTAATTTTGTAGAGCCTACAAGGATGACCGTGAAGGACTGGATGACCTATTGGCTTGCCGAATGTATCGAGCCGAACGTGAAGCCCACGACCTATGCACAGTATGAAACGATGACCAGAGTCCACATCATCCCTACACTGGGATCACTGGCTCTCCAGAAAATCCAGACCTCCGATATCCAACTAATGTACAACGCCAAACTGAAACCCAGAGCTGACACCGGCAGATCCCTAGCCCCCAGAACTATCCGCCACATTCATAACGTCATTTCCGGTGCCTTCGAACAAGCCATCAAGGAAGGCAAGTTATTGAAGAACCCTGCTGACGCTGTGAAACTGCCCAA
>NZ_JACVHF010000052.1 GCF_014502795.1 Heliobacterium chlorum | reverse complement strand
CCATTAACAACCTCACACAATCGCCCATTTACACTGACCTCCCAAATACCACTCGTTGTCGGGAGCAGCGTGAATGGACGCTTTTTTTAGCGTCGATTGAAGATATGATTCGGCCTACCTAAACGACTGTTTTCACGGCTTTACCATAAACCACGCTAAGGGATGACCAGTGGGGAGATGTTATTTTAGGAGGAACAACAACATATTTCTAGGTAATAGGATTTTAATCTAGAGGTGGTTTACTTGGAAGTCCAGATAAAAGAAAATGGTGAAATAAATGATTTGATTAATGTTATGGTCGGCGGGTTCTCGCAAAGTAATGAAGAGATATCAACAGATATCAAAAGTGGTGAATTCGAAAAAACAAGTGACACATTAGATTTCTCCGTAAAAAAAGAACTAATGTATAAGTTGATCGAAGATACTCAAGGTACAATACGATTTACGGATACCAAAGCTAGCATAACATTGGTATTAACCGGGATTGCAATAAACTTCTTGCTAAGATTCATAGATCCAATTTTTAACGTATTTTCTCTTCTTTTTAATCTTAAAATGAAATGGGCAGTTATAACACATGACTTATTATTGCTAATTTGCTTCGTAATTCTAGTCCTTTTTTCACTGGCATTATGGATTATCGTTACTGCAATTGCTCCAAATTCAAACCCAACTAAAAGCATCATTGTTGACGAGCTGAATCCGCCAAATTCTTTTTACTTAACGCAAATAACTCCTAAAGTTAGCTTTTTAAACGTATTAAATGATAAAGATGGCTTTTTTGTTTTGAGAAAAAAGTCTTCTGAATTGTTAAAGGAAATTACCAATTTAACTGAATTAGAATTTCTAAGTATATTAAGTAAAGAGTTTCTAAAGCTATGCTACATTAGAGAATTAAAAATTCAGCGAGTTCGTCGAGCAATAAAATTAATCAAATTATGTCTAATCCTATTGCTTGTAGTTGCGATATCAACATCCTTAATTAAAATATACATATAATTATTTTCTTAAAATAATTAATATTACATAGGGAAAGTTGCGTAAAAGTTTGGTTCTTAACACCACGATCTTGCGACATTATCGGCGAGGTCGTTTTTAATTTTGGGACACACTGACCCCGGAGGTGTTGCGTCTTGCAACCAGGAATGGCTTGAATCTCGACGGCAGCTAATAATACCAGCATTGGACTTTCGACATCACTGGAGGGGTCGCTTTTGTTTTAGTGGTCAACTGGGGCATCCTAATCCTGGAGGTGGGACTATTGTTTGAGTGGCTTGAGGAACGACGCCAAAAGCGTAGAGCTGAAGAAAAGTCCATGATGATCGAAGAAAAGGCCCGATGTGAGAAGGCTTCTAATGAAATAGAAGAGTTTCTTCTGCGGGTTAAGTCGGCTGGTATAGAAATACCAGATGTGCTTCGAGAGCAAATCGACGAGGACTTGTCAATCTATAAAGCCATGGCTAAAGCGTCTAGGAAACATCTCGAAACACTCAACACCCACTGAACCTCCACAGCGATCTCGCCGTTATTGGCGGGGGCGTTTTTTCTGTGAAAAAACTTTTTGCGACTTAATGTAAAAATACAAGATTTTCAAAGGGAGGAAAATCTAATTATTAGTAGAACATTTATCTGTAAAAACTATGATGGTACATATAACGGAGGGAGTTAGAAGTATGAGAGAAGAGAGTAACGGTAATTTTCTTCCTTTGGTATTGAGGCAAAGAAATTGTATCTCGAATTCCCCTTGCTCAGTTGAAGATGCCTATTATGACGTTAATGAAGATATATGGAAATCTAGCACATCTAAACTACCGCTCGTTTGTATAGAGTCACTGTCCAGGACTTCTATTACCGATACTCGAGAAGGATTGGATCAACCTGTAACTATAGACCTTGCGGGAAGAACATCAAACACATTTACCCGTGAAGGTATCGATCAATCCGAGATCATAGAACAAACAGAATTAAATAATTTATGGGGGCGTACTATCATTACTAGAACTTCAGAAGGGATAGACCAAATCGGCGAAGGAATCGGAACGGTATAAAATGTTACTTATTATAACTAATAGGGATGATTTTACGGCAGATTACGTTATTCTAGGGTTAAGAGAAAAAGATGTTCCATATATTCGATTTAATACAGACGAGTTTCCTCAACAATGTAAGATATCTAGAAGTTTTGAAAGCAATTATTTATCTGGTAATCTAAAAAAGTTTAATAATAAAACTAATCTTGAGAACGTGTCGGTAGTTTGGTATAGAAGATCATTAAATCCACCGCCCATAACAATTTTCGGCGTAGAAAACTCGCTTTTCGTTCAACAAGAGATTCGACATTTCTTAGAGGGGACATTACTTTCGCTACAAGTACCATGGGTAAATCCCTTACCCGCCGTAATGTCTTCAGAGAGAAAAATATTTCAGTTGAGTATAGCACTTGACTGCGGACTAACAATACCGGAAACCATTATAACTAATGATCCATTAGAAATTAATGCTTTCGCAAACAAGCATGAGAATATTATTTGCAAACCGATTTATTCAGGTTTACAGATAACAGAAAACAAAGGTTATAGTGTTTATACTCATGAAATTAATAGGGAATACCTGAAAGATTACAAAGCAATAAAGAATTGTCCGACGTTATATCAACGTCGTATTGAAAAAGAAGTTGATATTCGTTTGACTTTTTTCGGGGATAATTATTTCCCAGTACAGATTAAGGGAATAAATGAGGAGGTTTATCTTGACTGGAGGAAACCTGAGTATAAGCTATTGTATGAACTTACAAAAATACCTAATGATATCATTAATTCCTGCAAGATAATGTTGTCGAGACTGGGTTTAGTTTACGGGGCATTTGATTTAATTAGGGATCGGGCCGGTAAATACTATTTTTTAGAAGTCAATCCTGCGGGCGAGTGGGCCTGGCTTGATCGAGAGTTACAATTAGGTATGAGAGAGGCTTTGATATCTTTATTTGAGACACAAAAAGGATCTTCGAAATGGCTAAAATAATTGATTTTTTGCCAAATAGGCCCCAAAAAAAGCCTTTGCATAAAGCCATAAAAGGATATTTTAGAAGTATAAAATATTTGATAAAGCATCTATTTATAAGTTACGACAACGAACCAACTAAACCAAAGCTTGAACTACCAACTTACGAAAAACTTTCGGAACAAGATGCAGAAAAATATTTACCTCATTGTAAGGAAATATATGAGTCTTCGGTAGAACGCTTCAGTGCAATTCAAAATAAAGCCCAGCAATTATTAGGTTTTATTTCGTTATCATCAACAGTGATTGGTGGACTAATTGCTTTTGCTTATAAGGATAAAACGAGTTACTCTACAATTGAATACCACTTAATTTTGACATTATTTGCTTCGGTCGTAATATTTTCATTCTTATCTTTATTAGCGATATATAGATGTATAAGAGTAAAGAGCCATTATAAACCATTTATTTCGGCAATCATTGATTTTGAAAAAGTAGACTATAATCAATATAAAGCTTCAAAGTGTTGTTATGATTATTTAGATTGTGCCATATATAATGAGGTTATTAACGATCATATTGCTGACTTCTTACGTGCGGCACAAATGCTATTTTTGTTGTCTCTTACATTACTTTTATTTTTAGGATGTATCTTCTTAGGATTGATGCTAATCCAATCCCCAAATACGAACGGAGTTACTAAAGTTCAACTTGAAAGTTCCACTATAGATGAGTTAGAAAGAATACTAATAAAAGCTCTAAGAGATAAATAATACAAGATTCTTATGAAGAAGAATTTAGTGATTTAATTGCGACCTCCACACCATCGGAGAGGTCGCTTTTTTTGCGGTTACATAGCAGATGAGTTTTTGAGGGATAAATGGGGGAGTTTGTGGGGTTGGGAGGGGTAAGTGGGACAAAACTCGTCTGCTATTGGTACCTAAGCAGATAAGTTATATCTCATATAGTTTACAGATATTTTGTCTAACTAAATGATGGGATTGAAGGAAAAACTAAGTTTGATTTAGAATAAAAATTTATACTTGAAATAAAAAGTAGTCTACGACAACGCATAGTTTATGGGGGTAATAAACATATGGAGTATTAAAGGGCAAATAATATCCGTGGCCAATTCGTTAAATATTGGCATTCAGGAAGTCTCGATTCAAGAGATGAAGACCCTAATAGACTTGGTAAAAAGTAAATACTCTATAGATAAGCCTGATAATAAGGTTACTCCGTTATGGGAAAATCTTAAAGAAAGTTTTGGGGTTACCAATAAGGACGCATGGCGGTTGATACGAGATTTTATCGGTGAAGCTGTTAGTGTCATGTTTTTTAACCAATCTGATGAAAAAATCGGATTTGTATTTAGGAATGGTAATGACGTTGTTTGCTTATTAAGTGAAACATACGGATTCGAATTTTATTTGACTAACAGAGACGCAGAATATTTAATTTGATTTAATCATCATGATGTTCTAATCGCTTGTGGAAAAGCACGGGAGTGGTTAAATAATTACGATGGAAATAGAAAAATGGAGAGGAATTTATGGTAGAGAAGGGTCCTTAATCGAGTATCTATGCAAGACCCTCCGAAAAAGATATCACTCGAAGACGGAACTGTTATTTTAGAATGAAGTTTCTAATAAGTATGAAAGAGAGTTAAGAATATGGCAGGTTATCTGTGTAAATGTGGAAAAAAATTGTCAAATACAAACTCTCCAAATGATATTGAGTTAAGGGTTTATACAGATAGAGAATGGGATTTAATACTCCAAAACGATGTTATTGAACCTTTACAGATCCCATTTCCCAAATATGATGTGTGGAAATGTCCTAAATGTGAACGAATATACTTTTTCGATTGGGACAGTGGTAAACCAACAAAGATATATGCCTTAGAAGAAGGTTAGTAATTGCCTAACATTGGTATCATAGATTTTTTCAGTACGGTAATAAAACCTTACATTGAAGATGTAAGATCAAGAAAGCTAACAATTGCTACAGGTAATGGTACAGCACATGGAAAATACTATGACTTAAATGACTATATTATAACACTCAATAGACAATTTTAGAAAGGAGGTAATAATATTGAAATTAAACAAATTTGTATTTTTAATTCTATTAGTAATCATCCTACCGGTCGGATGCACAGAGAACAAAGGGACTGAGTTTGAAAGTATTCAACAATCTATCGTTGCAAATAGTAAAAATGAAACAAACAACAATACATTGTTAACCAATAACCTAATACAAAAGATTAACAACGAATTTGACGTTTCTAACAAAGAAAGTGGTACATATAAAGAGAGGGAACAACATTGGAAAAATGGATTAAGTCTTTTTTGCAAATTTTTAACTACAGATGAAGCAATAGACTTTGATGATAAAAAGCTTGAAAGTACCTTTTCAAGGCAAATTAGACGAATAAATATTGCTCCTATGTTATCGTTGTATTCAGTTTCCGCTCCCAGTTCCCTAGGTCAACTAGGGGAATATTGGTGGTGTATAAAAGATGGAAAAGAAGCTGAGCTAATTAATGAAGGTTGTGCCGAGATTGTTGAGGACGTAAAAACTATTAAGAAAAGTGATAAACTATACCTAATTCTTATCGGTCATTCTAAATTATATTCCCCTATGCCGGTTTTTCTGGGTGTTTGGAGTAAAGATAAAAACAAGTGGATTCCGGTTAAACAAACGAGTGATAATCTTTATTCTTCTTCTAACTACACGTTTGATTTAACGGAAAATTACATATACATACGAAAAAATGGTTATTTAGGAAGTTTAAAAATAGGTTTTGATTTCGAAAATATTATCATAAACCAAGAGGATCACTCTGATTATACATCTTTTTCTTTATCCAATTCTGGATTATTAATGTTCAAACATAATTAACATTTCTTACTATAACACAAAGTGTTTTTAAGTATCAAAAAGCCAAAACATTATCTGGAAAATTAGTTCAAGTTGTCTTCATATTAACAATTCTTTCCCTTCCTCCCACCACCCACCTATTGAATAGACAGGCAGTTCAGCCCATCGTGGCTGGACTGCTTTACTCAAGGATAGTACTCGCTGAGCGAGCGAGTATGCAGGTGTGGAAGGAGCAGCGTTAGCATTTTCCGAAACTGGAGTCGGAGGATTTGTATTCGGTATAGCTGCGGGACTAGAATTGGTTGAAATTGCGATGCTAGGCTAGATGATAAAGGGACGTATATCAATCCTTTTACAGGTGAAATTGGTGGTCGTGGTGTTGGAACACATATACCTTTAGGGAAGTGATTATTTTGGGAAATAAAAAACAATTATTTGAAATTTTGCTAGACCCTAGTTCAAACGACGCAGAGAAAGATGACGCGGTTATCGAATTAGGAGATAATTATGATGATGAAGAAACTATTGATTTCCTTATAGAAGTTTCTAACTTATATAGTAATAATGACATGATAGCTGCAAGCTGTGGCGAATCTATTGGTCTAGTATACGTAAGGACTCAAAAAATAGATTATGAAAAGATTTGTAAATTAAAAGGTACAGCATTATCTGAGGCACTTTCATTAATTAAAAAACATAGAATCGATTGGTATGAGAGTTACTTATGTTTAAACTCACAGAAAAAAACAAATTAAGCTCTGTACTTAACTTGGTAATCGATTGTACCCCTTACCCCACAGCCCACCTATTAAATAGACAGGCAGTTTAGCCCATTGCGGTTGGACTGCTTTATTTTTTCAAGGGCGGTGGCCAATGAAAGCAAACTTCGGCGACCTCACGTTAGACACTATCCACCACATGGACATCAACGACCGACTCAAACTTCTCCCCGACAGCTCCATCGATCTCATCATCGCCGACCCTCCATACGGCATCAATTACCGTAGCGGCAGTCGAAAGCGAAAGTTCACTGCAATCCAAAACGACAACATCATCATGGCCGACTGGTTGACCGACGCTTTCCTACACCAGATGGGACGTCTATGCCGAGTGGTATCACCGCATCGCCCAAAACTTCACCATCAAGAACTGCGTCGTCTGGCAAAAGAACGGCGGAGGAATGGGTGATCTCCGTGGAGCCTACAGTCCAGCCCACGAATTTCTCATCTTCGCTGTGAAGGGACGCCACATTTTAAATGGAAAGCGAATTTCAGACATATGGGCTGTGCCTCGCGATCCGGCAGTAACCTACATCCATCCGACGCAAAAGCCGGTAAAGCTGGCCGAGATGATTATTGAGAAATCGTCGAAGCCGGGTGATGTTGTGCTGGTCCCGTTCTGTGGAAGCGGTGGAGACTGCGTGGCCGCTAAGCGGATGGGTAGGAGGTTCATTGGGTGATGTTGAGAAGCAGTTGTGAGCGGTAAACTAAAAGGGACGATTTTTGGCCATTAAAAATGGACGTTTTTCGGACACCTGCCTTGGATGTTTTGATACAATAGGCGGGTTGCCAATAAGAGCTGCAAGCGAATCATGCCTGAAGAAATAACGTAAACGCAGGCCAACCTGAGCGCGTAGCAGAAGAAGCGGCACCTATTGTATACAGCATCATAAGGAGGTAATTGGCCCACATTGACGGAGTGGAAAATGTACACAAAGATTCACCATCAGAAAGACCAAGGACTGAAGCCGACCCA
>NZ_JACVHF010000051.1 GCF_014502795.1 Heliobacterium chlorum | reverse complement strand
CGCCTCCTCTCGAATTGATTGAGGAACAACTACAATTCCATTTTATGGGTTTAGGAGCTTTGGTGTGAACGAAAAAAACCGCCGGGAAAGTCAATCCCAGCGGTTAAGCATTGTAGCTTTAGCCATTTTGATTATCATCATAGCGATCCTCGATACCCACTATTACTTTATGAAAAAGCTCCTTACTGAGTGAACGTATTGGGGTACTTAAAACAATCTAGCCTAGAGGTAATTCTAAACTTTAACTTCCCTTCCCGCCCAACTAGAGATAACCTACACCTGCCTCCTAGAAATCAGTTGATCAAACGAAGGAGCAGGTGTTTTTTCATGACCTCTCAACGTAACAAACCTGGACAAGGTTCCGTCTACCAACGCAAAGACGGCTACTTTGTAGCCCAGGTCCACATTGGCCAAGACGATAACGGCAAACCAAAGTATGCTCGTCGAACATTCAAAACAGAGGGACAAGCCCTACAGTGGCGTGATCAAGCATTAGTTGAGTACCGTCACGGTATCTTCGTAATCCCATCCACTGTAACCTTCAGCGAATGGCTCGACATCTGGCTTGACCAATATGTAAAGCCCAACGTGCGGCCTAAAACTTGGGAGTCCTATGAATATATTACCCGGCTTCATTTGAAGCCGAAGCTAGGCAACGTGAAGGTCCAGGCACTGCAGACCACCCAGCTACAGAAGCTGATTAACGAAAAACGGCAATCGGGCCTAGCGACGAGAACAGTTGAACTGATTCTCACTACCGCAAGAACTGCTCTCAAACAGGCCATCCATGATGAACTAATCAGCAAGAACATCGCCGACCACGTCCGAAAACCTAAACCGTCACCCAAGCAAATAAGTGTCTTTACCGTAGATCAAATGAAGGAATTTATGTTTGTTGCCGAAGAGGACCGGCTTTGGATCGCTTTCAAACTGCTGCTTGGAACGGGAATGAGGGTAGGGGAGTTGCTGGCTTTGAAATGGGGAGACATCAATTTGGAACGAGGTCACATTGACGTGACCAAAGGGACCGTACTGGTTAAGAATGAGAACGGCCCAAACAAGACTCATCAAATTATCCAGGAACCCAAAACAAAAAACGGCTATCGGAGGATTCCGATAACCGAAGATTTGGTCCGACAGCTTAAACGCTGGCAGGTCTTGCAATATATTGAGCAAATGGCAGAAGGGGAGGAGTATGAGGATGACGGGTTGGTTGTGACGACAAAAAAGGGAAGGATGGTTAGCCAACGGAACTTGGCCACTAAATTTCACCGGCTGTTAGCTAAGGCGGAAATTCCGAAGACTAATCTGCACTCACTGAGGCACACGTACGCCACACGGTTGCTCGAAGCCGGGGTTCATCCGAAGGTTGTGCAGGAACTGCTGGGCCACGGCAGTATACGGATTACGTTGGACACTTATAGTCACGTGCTTCCCGACGTTAAGAAACAGGCGATCGATAAGATAGAGGGGATGTTGAGTCCGAGGAAGATGGGGAAGGTGGTAGGTTGAATTTAGTCTCGGAGTGATATAAGGGACAAGACTAAGAAATATTATTTCACTAATAAATGTGGGAATTTAAGCTTTGAAAAAAAAGGTAAATGCTATCCGTACCTCGAATGAACAACTAAATAAGGAAAGTACGGGGGATAGCGTATGGCTTATAATGATGAATCAATTAAACTGGTATTTGATACTGAACCTACAAATGAGAATACTTTGAAGAAGTTAAGCAAACAATTAAAAACGACAGTGAAAGTAATCCCCTTTGTCGGTGCAGGTATGTCGGTACCATTTGGTTTTCCGGAATGGGGGAAATTTCTCTTATTAATGGCTAAAAGCCGTAATATGGAAAAAGAAACTGAGGAGCTCATACGTATAGGAAAGTATGAGGAAGCTGCAGAATTATTGTATAATGAAATGAAACATCGTGCATTTAATGATGAGCTTACTAGGTATTTTGGTGATGATAATATAGCTAATAACGAGTTAAAAGGAGCAGTAACTTATATTCCACGATTAGCTAGTTCGACTGTAGTAACAACAAATTTTGATCATGTGTTAGAAAATGTTTTTGAACAAGCTGGTTGTAGTTTCAAACATGCTGTTTGGGACGCTAACAAAAGAGACTTAATAATAGCGGCGTTACACCAAGACCAAAGAGTCTTATTTAAATTGCATGGCGACGTAGATAATCATAGCGATAGAATACTAACACTAACCGAATATCAAAAGGCTTACGGAAATCAGAGAATAGATCTTAAACGACCTATTCCAAAACTTCTTGGTGATCTATTAACAAATCGTCCATTGCTCTTTTTGGGTTGTAGTTTAAACCAGGATCGTACAGTCGCGATGCTTCGCCAAGTAACTAAAGACCGTAAAGAATTAATTCATTACGCTATTACCGAGAAACCTAATGATAATAATGAGTTTATAAAAAAACGTCGTCATTTATCTGAACATTCGATAAGCCCCATTTGGTATCCTGAAAGTCGACATGAATTAATTCCGGACATATTAGCGTATTTATTGGAAAAGGACGACGTAATTAAAAATACGATTTCCGAAAAGAAGCATATCTCAAAAACAGCCCCAAATATTGAGGAGCGTCAAAAAACAAACATATTTCCCCACAATAGGGTTGGAAAATCTGGGAATAATCTTTGGAAGTATAGATTTTTTGCTTTATTATTATTTTCGTTAACGATTCTATTATTCTCTATTGGTAGAACGCCGACCCCTAAAATAATAAATACTCCAATAAATCCAGCGGCCCCGACAATTCATTTAGAAAACCCCTTATCAGATTATCAAAGTACATATGAATTTACTGTAGGTAAGAAAACAGAAATTTCTGCAACAGCTGAAGACGCTGGAAGTGGAGTTGGAGCAATGGCAATATATATAAACGGAAACAGAGTATTAAGATCGGATAATTCTCATATATTTTATTCATTTTATCCTGAAAAAGGAATAGAATACGATATCGTAATAAACGCTGTTGACAGGCTAGATCGTTCAACTTCAAGAAGTTTCGTAATTAATCCGATAAAAACAGAAAAGACTCCATCTGGAAATTAGGGTTTTAGACTATAGTTTTGCTATAGTATTCGCAAAGATTAAAAACCGGCCCTGGCCCACAACAGCTTTCGCCGGTTTTTTACTTTTGCCGTGTCGGCAGTGGGGAGGGAGCGTGGCCCGTACCGGGCTTCGTTAATAACGGAAACGCAAAAAACCGCCGTCAGCACTCTGCCTCCGTCGGTTTCCCCTGCGTACCGGGCCATTTCAACCCCATGGCTTCACCAGAGATGCCCCTCCGTAACTACAACCGTAACCACATTTTGGTTCTCTCTTCCACCTGATGATCCTTCTAACCCGCATATGTAGTGGAGCCGGCGACAGGACTTGAACCCGCAACCTACTGATTACAAGTCAGTTGCTCTGTTGGAAGACGGTCATTCTCTGGGTAAGATTATAGCCAATTTTTGAAAATTTGAACAGAGAGTAAGATGTGGGATATTAGGTCGGCGTTGGTTGGGAGATGAAGGGATTTGTTTAAGGGGATATAGCGTTAGAGGCCCACCAGTTAAGGCGAGGTTTTTACGTGTCAGCGATTTCGTTTAGGGGGCAGCGTCGGTTCACAGTAAGGGGAACTACAGTGGGACTACAGAAAAAGCCCGCCGATGTATGGCGGGCAGTTCGAAGAATTATTAATGATTACACCTAGCGGGAACAACTCGTTCGACCAGAATAAAAGTGTACGTGCCCCAAATCACAAGAGGTTTTTCCTTCCATGCTGTGATAGTGACCATATCCCGGGACATAAACTGCTGGGCCAGTTATTCCGCAATAATAGTGAATATGCTTATGATTTAAGGTAGTCCTACCTGAATAACGGTGCTTATGTCCACGGATATCGGGCTCAGAAGAAGTTATTCCGATCATATAATGTAGGTGTTTTTTATTAACCGTGGTACAAAGCGAGTATTTGTGAGTGTGAATAACGATCGCCTCCTTCCATAACGATTCTCCTATAAGTACTATATTCTGGTAGGGAGATGTTCGATTAAAAATAGAGTCATCGTATGTTTAACACTGTCTAATCTATTTGAAAACAAATATTACGGAGATAATAGTTGCCTCCACCGTTGGTGCGTTTGGTCGTGAGTGGTTCATGTTGGCAATATTGTTGAGGGCCAGTGGATACTGTAGATTGGGAGGAGTGGGGAAGTCACGTGTTCTATCGAGAATAATGAAGCCCGCCCGATAAGGGCGGACAACTCAGAAAACTATCTATTCCTAGGCAAATCCCGGTCTAGTTGTGAGCGACCATTATAGGCATGCGAATGCCTTAGAATAAAACTCGTACGACCTCTCATTCTATGAAAATGTTCTCCACCTCGAACACGTACTGGCGGCCCAGTGACATTGGTAAAAAAGTGTACATGATCAAGACTCAAAGTTGTGCTGCCGAAAAAAACGTGCCTGTGTCCACGAACGTCAGCTTGATACGTGGTAAAACCAGACATTCGGTGTCGGTGATTTCGAGCAAGTCTAGTTAAGAATGAGAATCTGTGAGTATGCAACATAAACATTCCCTCCCTTCCAGAATAATCAACCCAATATACCTTATTCTGGTAAATGAATTGGAGTGACTACAGAGGAATCCAATCTTGAAGGATGAGTTGCAGTTTTGGGTTGGCATAGGGGGGGTGAAAGGATTTTTTTTGGGGAGGGGGATTAAGTATTAAAATGGGAAGTCTTTACAGAAAAAGGCAACAGCTAAGAAAATGAGAATACAACGAGCATGTTTTCGATAAAATTAATCAATTAAGATTTTGTGTATCTTTCATATAAAAGCACACAGTGTATAATTAGTCCCAATGCTATTATTACCAAGGAAAAAGAGAATTGCTTATTTAATTTCTGGTTTAAGAGGTGAAGTTTAAACGATGGAAAATAACGAGAAGAAGTTATCGGCCCTAGACCGACACTTAACTCTCTTGATTTTTTCGGCTATGCTTATTGGTGTTGCTATGGGTAACCTTTTTCCGGGTGTTGTAGGATGGTTAAATCAATTTCAGGTAGGGACAACATCCATCCCCATTGCTATTGGCTTAATTTTAATGATGTATCCACCTTTAGCTAAAGTTCGATATGAGAAAATGGGTGAAGTTTTTAGGAATTATAAAATACTAGTCGTTTCTTTGGTTCAGAATTGGTTAATTGGACCTGTACTTATGTTTGGATTGGCAGTAATTTTTCTAAGAGACTATCCGGACTATCTGATCGGACTCATACTTATCGGATTAGCACGTTGTATCGCAATGGTCATTGTCTGGAACGAATTATCAAAAGGAGATGCGGAATACGCGGCAGGCTTAGTGGCATTTAACTCCATATTTCAAGTATTATTTTATTCAGTGTATGCATATGCATTTATCACAGTTTTGCCAAGTTGGTTTGGTCTTAAAGGCTTTGAGGTTAATATTACTATTGGACAAATCGCAGAAAGTGTTTTCATCTATTTAGGGGTACCTTTTTTGGTAGGCATGGCTACCCGAACTATATTTTTGAAAATAAAAAGTCAAGAATGGTATGAGAGCCAACTAATCCGTCGTATTAGTCCTTTGACGCTAATCTCATTATTGTTCACAATTATAGTTATGTTCTCGTTGAAAGGAAGAGTCATTGTCCAACTACCACTTGATGTTGTTCGGATCGCCGTTCCTCTCTTAATTTACTTTGTTGTGATGTTCTTGATATCATTTGCTATAGGGAAAAAAGTTGGGGCAGATTACTCAAAAACAACGACATTGGCCTTTACTGCAGCTAGCAATAACTTTGAGCTTGCAATTGCTGTAGCAGTCGGTGTTTTTGGTATTGAATCTGGGGCCGCCTTTGCCGCAGTAATAGGTCCTTTGATTGAAGTCCCTGTGATGATTGGCCTAGTTAACATAGCGTTAAGATTTAAGAAGAAATATTTTATGGATCAAGACGTTAATTAGATTGTATTGTTTTTATAGAGCTGCTATTGACGACGTTGAAGCTGTGGAATACAATATAATCTAGCAAGGATTTACAACTTAACTATGAGTAAAAGCTGACCAGAAAACTGGAGGCTCGGAAATTTGTTTTTCCGGGTCTCTTTTTGTTTTAATGAAGTAAGAAGGGAGAAAAGACATGGGAGCTATGAAAAGTAAAGTGGTCGAAAAATCAGTCCAATACTTCAAAGAAGGGCTTTATTGCAGCGAAGCGATTCTAAAAGCCTTTAATGAGGAATACAACTTGGGGCTGAATGATGAATTCATGAGAATCGCCACTGGTTTCGGAGCTGGACTTGGTGCGTCGAAATGCCTGTGCGGATCATTAACAGGTGGGGTTATGGTACTAAGTGTGGTAAAAGGAAGAAAAAGTGCTGACGAATCGGAGGCTCCTTCCTTTGAGTCCGCTGCTAAACTTCATGATGAATTTCGAAGAGAATTTAATGCAACATGCTGCAGGGTCTTAACACGCCCAGTTGAGTGGGGAACTCCAGAACATCATCAATATTGCGTACAATTCGTGGAAAAAGCTACAGAATTGACTGAAGAGATTTTATCAGAGGGAATTCAAGTTAAAAAGAATTTAGCAATTTAATTCAGCCCAACGGCCCATAAGCCAGGGCTGTTTTCTTTTATCGCTGCCGGACTATACCCAACTGGCCCAACAGCGGCATATTCGCAGTTAAACGCCCGTATTTTTCCCCTAAAATCCCCCATATCCCACATAAGGCCGCTGTAATGGCCCATGTTCGATTGGATCCCCGTTGTGGTATGAATGGTATGGTTGGTCGCGTTGGAGGGCGTAGGGGGGCGATGTGGAGGGTCGGTTTCGTTGGGTGGAAATTCGGATAGGTTTTTCCACTAGATATTGACAAGAATTCACGGTATGGAATAGAATATAATCCAATAAGAATTTACAACTTAATTATGAGAGTAAAAAGCTCACCAGAAAACTGGAGGCTCGGAAATTTGTTTTTCCGGGTCTCCTTTTGTTTAAGTACTAAAGGATAAAAGACACAGGAGCTAGGAAAAGTAATGCGGTTAAGGGGGAATGAAAAATGTTTCCTTTATTCGCACGATGGAAAGACGATCTTAGAAACAAGGAAGGGGAACAAGCACAGTTTGAAAAATGGCTTTTTTTTACTCTATCGAGAGTGCTTTTTGCTGGTAAAGCAGGCGAATGTGTTCGGTTCCAGGAACAAAACTATGGAAAAACAATCGAATCCACGTTAGAGGACGCAAAAAATCTAGCTCTTCAATGGGACGTGGAAATGTTTTTGTTAAAACGATGTGAGAAGTGTGCGTGGGTAATTTTTTACCGGGATGAACAATTAAAAACTGCTTTGAAACGTTTGCATAGAATTCGACGATTTCGAAAAAAAGGATATCCTTGGCCTGTCGATAAGAAAGAGTTTTTACTCCATCTAAAAGAAAAGTGGTGCATAACCGGAAGACTTCCCCATGAGATTGGTTTTGCTCTTGGTTATCCATTAAAAGATGTCTTTGGTTTTCTAGGCTTGTCTAACCAGCCCAAAAGTACAGTATGTGAATGGTGCATATACGGTAATGCTCATTCTTCCTTAAAACTTAAGCAGCGATTTGATCAGGCGAGCAAATTATCATTAACATTTCTAGAGGAAAATCGATTCGATCTAATCTGCAGACAAATACGACACTCTGTGAATCAAGTTGACCGTAAATCTGTAGCGATAATTTAAGTTGTAACCAAACTATGATTAACGACGAGACTTTTAGGGGTTCTTTCGGGTGCAGGATATTAGAGGAAAACTTATTAAGTAGTGTTCCAACAGTCCGGCCAACGCCCGGCTGTTTTTCATTTAGTCGGCCGCGTATCGTTGGCCCAACAGCACCAACTGTTTTTGCGTGAACACACCACTAACAATCACCCAAAGCCCCCCATCCCCCCATAAGGCCGCTGTAATGGCTCACCTCCGGTTAAACCCCCGTGGTGGTTTGAAGGGTATGGTAGGTCACGTTGAGAGGCGTAGGGGGGAACGTGCGGGGTCGGTTTTGTTGGGTGGAGGAAATTATTAGGAGGTGCTGGGTCTAAAGTCCCTTTTTTCAATATCAAATACATGATATCTTAATATTATCCTTCCTAACTATTCCACATGCCAG
>NZ_JACVHF010000050.1 GCF_014502795.1 Heliobacterium chlorum | reverse complement strand
AGGTAAGACCCCAGGAAGATGACCTGGTCGATCGGCCCGAGATGTACACGCCGTGAGGCGTTTAGTCGACGGGTACGAATCGGTCGAGGACTTGACCTTATGCTTTACAAATTACTTCTGTGTGGTTTTCAAGGAATAAAAAAGAGGTCTATTGCAACTAAAGGCGATAGACCTCTTTTCTTATTTTTTAGGGTTTTTGAAAAAGCCGTATGTGGCATAACAAATTCAACCATAAGGATATTTTATAGAAGTGTTAAGTCGGATATCGAGGGTGCTTGGCTTTTCCGCTTTTTCTTGTTACTAGTACGGTTAATAGGAAAGGTTACCCGTATAGTTGAGCTGTTCTAATAAATTTTCGAAACTTGAGAGGTCTTTTGTATAATCCCGGAGGTCTTTATTTAAAGCTTGTTGAATGTCGGCTCTGGTATATCGGTATTCACTTGGAGTATCTGTCCGTTGCACTTTGAACGTAAGTTGATCGGCATTACCAATGAGCGCAAAGATGGTTATGGCGTTATTGTATAATATTGGTTCAATCTGTGTCTTTTCCATAGCTAATTTACTGAAATCATATTGGACCGTTACTCCGTAAGGTGACTGCTGCGTTTGTAACGAAACCTCTCGTCGTAAGTCACCAAAGGGCAGGTGACTAAGGAGATTAACTACCTTGCTGTTATTGCCTACGTAGGTGGTTTTGTACTGCCATAAAGATTTCGCAATATATGATACCGAACTTGATGGAGAGTCGTTATCGGATAAACCATAAATCAGTAATCCAATACATAAACCCAAGAAAGCAATTAATCCGGTGATCCGTTTCATTCGGAGATTGATTGTAAATAATCCGGTCATCGTAGTTTCCTTCTCCTTCTCCAAAGTAGATGGTTGTGATTTAATATTAGTATTTTCAGGCAAAAACTGGTCTGAATAGCTTTGCGTTAAAATAATCTAAGCAAATCATATATCTTTGAGTTAAGCAGATCTAGTAAGAAAGAGAAAAATTCATGGCCGTTGTATCAGGTCATGGATTTTTTGTGACTGTTTGCCGAGTTAATAATGGAAACCAGCTTTTATGCCGCGACCGATCCGGTAGGCAGTGTTCAAATCGCCCGTCCAGACGCCGCCCCCTAGTTCATACGTAACAATTTGATTCGACCCGACGGAAGTTTTGAAAGAATTAGCCCAGTAATCAAAAAAACATTTACAGAGTTAAAGGACAAAAGAGTTTTTAATTTTCAGAAAACTCGGAGGACTTCCGAACCTTTTCGTAGAATATAGATGCAATCGGTCACTTAGCAACAGCGCTTAATGAAACAAACGGACAGGTACGTAAGTTCGTCAGGCAGACGAGGGAAGCTTCGGAACAGATCAACCTAAACGCGGTTGAAGTCAATCGGTTATGTAATGAATTAAATGAAAAATCTATTGAGACCTCCGACATCACCAGAGAACTCAGTGTCGCTATGGAAGAATCGAGTGCTACGATCGATGAGATCAACTCTGTCATAGCCAATGTTCGTCATTTGGCGAGTTCGATGGATAATAAAGCGACAGAAGGGGTGAGTCTGTCACAGGACATATGTAGGCGGGCGATCGATATCAAAGATGAAGCGATAACTTTGAATGATAAGGCATCAGAAATACTGGTTGATATTAAAACTAAACTAACGACAGCCATCGAGAAATCACGAGAAGTTGAGAAGATTGGAGTACTGACCAAATCAATTTTACGCATCACTGAGCAAACCCATCTATTGGCGTTAAATGCGGCAATCGAGGCCGCTCGATCTGGTGAAAGTGGCAAAGGTTTTGCCGTTGTGGCTGGAGAAATCCGAAAACTCGCGTCAGAATCTGCCGAGACGGTTACTAATATTCAACTGACTGCAACATCAGTTCAAGAAGCCGTAGACAACCTCGTCAAAACATCGGAAATCGCCGTGAAATACATTGATGAAGAAGTCGTCGCCGGATATGGCAAGTTACTTGAAACTGGAGAGCGATATGAGAGCGATTCCAATCGTTTTGAGGAATATATACAAGTATTTAAATCCATATCGGTGCAGCTTAAAGATATTACGAATGTGCTCGTGCAATCGGTACAGCAGGTCAAGGTAGCAGTGAATGAGAGTTCTTCAGGCATCAATGTGCTTGCCGAAAAAACAACTTCCGTGGTAGAGAAAGTCACCGATATCAAAAACAGTTCTGATAAGAAAATTGAAAAACTTGAAAAGCTGCGTGAAACGATCGAAGAATTTGTCGTCTAAACAAAATCCATGGCCATTTTTTGGCCATGGATTTTGCCTCTCATAACCAGGGCTCTTGGTAATACCGATTACCTACTTACCAGCTACGACTTTTTTGAACAGGTCTATCGCTTCTTGAGGGACGAATACAGGTCGATCTTCTTTACCGCGAATCACGATACCTGTAAGATGAGTCTCTTTCCCGTTGATCTTGATAATGTCTTTGCTGAGGGGCAATTCAGCTTTTACAGTTCCCTTTTCCACGAGGACGACGGGATTGGCGGCATCGGTGTTATCGATTCGATAGGTGGCACCGAGTTGTTTGAACGCTGCTTCTGCGTTCACGTACAGCGTTTTATTCAACTCTTGCAGGTTGATGCCCATCGCTTGCGCCATCGCTTTGGCCGTATCGGTGTTTTCGATAAGTCCGGAGAGTTTGTTTGGTCCGTAGCTATAGACGAGCACATCTTCTCCCGTATGGCCGTGGGTCGTCCAGCCCAGGTTTGCCCGGCTGCTGATGATCCGACCGAGTCCGTAGTCTCGAACGCCCTCTTTGGCCAGCCAACGCTTCGCTTCGGCTAGTTCCTCCGGCGTCACGTCCGTGATCCCCCAGTATGTTTGCAGTTGAGCCTTGATTTGTTCGTCAGAGGCATCTTTCGGTAGCTGCTGGGCGATGAAGTCTGCCGATTTGATTGCTTTCAATAAAGGTTGGACGACTTTGTCGATCGGCAGTTTAGAATAGGTGTCATCGGTCTCCTTGCTGCCGATGGTGATCCCACCGTTGCCGTGGTCGGTGGTCACGATCAAAAGGGTATTTCCATCTTGCTTGGCAAAGTCCAGGGCTGTTTTGACGGCTTGGTCAAAGGCATTGATGTCACTGATCAAGCCGACGGGGTCGTTGGAATGGGCCGACCAGTCCACTTCACTGCCTTCGATAAAAAGAAAGAAACCATCCTTGTCTTTTTTCAACGTGTCGATAGCTTGTTTGGTCATCTCTGCCAGACTCGGCTGTTTGGCAGGATCGCGATCGATATCACGGGTCATGGCGGTGTCGGCGAACATGCCCCAGATCTTGTTTCCAGAGGCGGCTGCCATCGAAGCGGGAGTATCCGCGTAGACATAGCCTCGAGATGTAAGGACGTCAAGCAGATTCTCTCCGTCTTTTCGGTTTGATAAATACCTGGAACCGGCACCAAAGACCACATCTATATCCTGGTATACCTGCTGCTCCGCAATCTCTTCATAATTGCTGCGTGCGTACCAGTGAGCGGATATGGCAGCTGGGGATGCATGCTGTACATTGGAAGTAGAGACGATACCGGTGGCTTTGCCCTTTAACTTAGCTCCTTCCAAGACGGTCGCCAGGGGCTTATACTTATCGGCCTCATTGACAGGCGGTAGACCAGGCATTTTTACCTCATCAGGCATGACGCTGATAAATTTGTCGGCGCTTTTATAACCGGCAGAATAGGCGGTACCAGCTGGAGCGGAATCGGTAATGATGGAATTGGTACAGTAAGTGCGTTGTAAAGCAAGGTCAAAACTTGGATCGTCGAGGGCCAACCGGTAATTCGGATCGTTTTTCTTGATGATATCGTACCAACGAGTCAATGTGGTTCCCCCGATCGAATTCCCGTCCGATAACATGAAAATCACGTTTTTTGCTTTTCCATTTGATGTAGTAGTTGACTTATCTGCGGCAAATGCGTTGGGGGCAGCAGTTGCAACGCTGCTGAGAAGAATGGCGGTGCTCATCACGGAAGCAATAATCCCTGTACGGATCGTAGCCAAATTCAAAACCCTCCTAATGCGCTGTGATGAGACAATCGTAGCATGCCTATGTTAAAAGGGTTTTATGGTTCTGTAAACGTTCATGGCAAGAAAAATAGCCAGGCGAAATCGATTTCACCCGGCTTACCTATACAATATTACATTTTTAATCGGAAAAAACTGTTTTTTCGATGGCAGGATGCTATCGATACTGTATAATAGTGGCAAGTTGCGGCCCAGGGCCGGCGGCTGATTATAAAAGGAGGATTTGAGATTTCATGAAACACAACAGCTATTTTGACGGGAAAGTACAGAGCTTAGAGTTACACACGGAAAATGGAGTCGCTACCGTCGGGGTCATCACACCGGGACAATACACCTTCGGTACGTCAACCCAGGAGAAAATGGTTATCACGGCAGGTTCCTTGCGGGTGAAATTGCCGGACCAGGATTGGCAAACTGTCATGAGCGGCGAATTTTTTGTTGTCGATAAAAATGTTTCCTTTGTGGTAGAGGCTGAGCAAGACGTCGCTTACCTGTGCTACTATTTCTAATCCTTACAACGTCTTACTGACGTTGACCCTTTTTTCCAGGGCCGCGCAGCCTTGGCTGTATGATCAGGCTTCCACTTCCTCCCCTATAGCGGAACGGCGATAGACCGGTAGGATAAACAAGATGCCGATGAACATTAAAATACCGGATGCCTGGTACAAGGTGACCAGGGAGAAGTAATTCTTCAACACACCGGACATGCCCATCGTAACCACCATGGCCCCGGTAAACAGGGGATTGAGAATCCCGTTGACCCTGCCTACGAATTGGCTCTCCGTGTTTTGCATGATCATCGTATTGATACCGATCGAAATGCTTGGAAGAGACATACCGCTCAATAACTGCGCCGCCAAGGTCAACCCTAACGAGGTGGAAAGCCCTGTGGCCACGATTCCAACAGCATTTGCGAACATACCAACGACCAGCAGCTTTTGGGGAGCCACCCTGCGCGCCATCGTCAACGATAAGCCGCCACCGAGCATCATGCCAATCCCGTATACCGTCAGCAGCCACTGCAGACTTTCTTTTGCTAGACCTAAACGTTCTGTGACGAGGAATACGCCGAGGGGTTGGATCAATCCCATGGCCAATCCAGCCGCCAGAAAACAGGCTCCCATCAGCGTTAAGACCTGTTTGGAGAGCAAGTATTGGATGCCTTCCTTCATCTCTCTCAGAACCGAAGTTTGAGTTTCCCTAACTTGATCGGGATCTTTCTCCGGCAAAAGTACCAACAGGGCAGCAGCCGAAAGCAGGAAGGCGACCCCAGTAATGGCGATGGCTCCATAGATACTCAATTTCTGATAGGCCAGCGTCCCTAAAATGGGACCAAAGACCATAAAAACAGAAAACACCGTTTGGTACAAAGTCATCCCTTCCTGAACCTGTTCGGCAGGGACGTGCAGCTTAAATAACTTTAGTCCGGACGGCTGGGAGAACTGAGATAATATCGCTGAAAAGAGCATCGAGAAAAAGACAGTTTGCCATGACCCTGTCATCAAGGTGAAAAGAACAGCGAAGACGGAGAGAGCGCTCAGCAGTTCGCACCAGATCATCGTTTTCTTGGGCCGCCAGCGGTCGGCAAAGGTTCCCCCGATAAAGGAGAACAAGAAAATTGGTCCGTATTCCGCTACGGAGACCATGGAGACGGCAAAGGGATCTTCCCCGGTCATCTCTACTACGTAGAGCAGTACGGCGAAGTTGCGTATCCAGATACCGATTTGGAGAAACACTTCGGATAAGATGATAGCCTGAACAACGCGGTTCGCTAACAAACCGGAACGAAATGGGTGCATAAAAAAACCTCCTGCGTCCATTTTCATAGACAGGAGGTAATGCGCAAGAACACATAGCCCCATAGACCAGAGCGAACTGGCGCAGTGGGAACTAAAAAACGGTATAAAAATGCGCATACCTATCCTATCCAGAAAACAGATTCGTTGATAGATAACGAATGTTGATTATGGAATAGGATTATTTGCGCATCAAGTTCACCCTTTTGATAAAATCGTATGTTTAGGAATCTATTTTCGCTGGACAATATCCAGTACATTGTATATTAGCATAGAATAGTTCAAATCACAAGGAAAGACAAAATATTTCCATGATATTTCCGGTTGAAAAGTCACAGGGCATATGATAAAATATATTTCCTGTCTTGGACAATACATTTTCTTTCTTGAACATTTCTTTTTCAGCGTAGACAAAAGCGAAAGATTATATTCGTATTTTGCTCTTCGTATGATATACATGAGTAAAAAATAAAAGTCCATGGCTATAAATTCCAGTTGATTCAAGGGATAATGCGTGTTAATATAATCTTCCGCCCGGCGAAGGGATAAGAAATTTGGGTCTATAGCTCAATTGGCAGAGCGCCCGGCTCATAACCGGTTGGTTACAGGTTCGACTCCTGTTAGACCCACCAAATGAACGTGGTCTATAATTCCTCGATAGCTCAATGGTAGAGCAACCGGCTGTTAACCGGTAGGTTGTAGGTTCGAATCCTACTCGAGGAGCCATTATTTTCGCGGGGTGGAGCAGCTGGTAGCTCGTCGGGCTCATAACCCGAAGGTCGCAGGTTCAAGTCCTGCCCCCGCAACCAAATAAAGTGTTGCTTTATTAAGTTTTGAAAACTTCTAAGGAGAGATGGCCGAGTTGGTCGAAGGCGCGCGACTCGAAATCGTGTAGGCGGGTAACCCTCGTCTCAAGGGTTCGAATCCCTTTCTCTCCGCCACAATACTAGAGGTCATTTTTAAGACACGGAGTGGTACTCAAGTGGCTGAAGAGGACGGTTTGCTAAACCGTTAGTGGTCGTAAGGCCAGCGCGAGTTCAAATCTCGCCCACTCCGCCATATTCTTAAGCCGTTGTAGCTCAGTTGGTAGAGCAGCTGATTCGTAATCAGCAGGTCGCCGGTTCGAGTCCGGCCATCGGCTCCATTTGCATCTTTTTAACTTTTTGTGCCTGTAGCTCAGTTGGATAGAGCAACCGCCTTCTAAGCGGTTGGTCGCACGTTCGAATCGTGCCAGGCGCGCCATTTTATTATTTGTGCCGAAGTAGCGAATTGACAGACAAAAGAAAAGTGGCAATAACTCCAGGCAATCGCTGCCGGGATAATCCCGGTAGAGGAAGTTCCAGGCTCGCACATCCTGCGATGGATGTAGTGTTCGTGCCCGTTCGTAATGGCGGGGCAGTCAGCTTTTTAGCAGATTGACGGCGGGGAAAGCATCCTACAGCCAACTTGGCCATGGTGCAAGTACCCTGAAAGTGGATAGAGACGAGTCGTCGGGGAAACTCGACGAGTGGAACGACTAAACCCCACGAGCGAGCAACTCAGTGTGTAGAGGCACCTGGCTGAGAGAAATGAATCAATGCCGGGACGATCGACATATGATCGTAGAAAAATGATTGCCCCTTCTGTGGGAGGCTGGGAAGCCTAGAACCACATTGGGACAGAACCTGGGCTATCGGAGTTGTTGCATCCCCACTTTTTTATATGCGCCCGTAGCTCAGTGGATAGAGCACTGGTCTCCGGAACCAGGTGCGCAAGTTCGATTCTTGCCGGGCGCACCATATTTCAATCGAGGTCAGTATCTTCGTAGTACTCTGCGAGAGTGTCCATTTTCAAAAGGTGTTGTTAAGCAAACAAATGCTTAAATATACCAGTTGAATTAGAGGATTAACCATGATATTATAATTTTCTGCTCGGCAAACGAGCTAATCTGGTCCTTGAAAATCAAACAGTTGTAAACAAAGCGTGCAAAACCAAAGTCAATTCGGCCCGCGCGAGCGGGACGGATAAGCCTTCTGAAAAGCATGGGCGTCCTGTCGGTATACTTAAGCGTAAAGCTTGAATGTATGCCATGATGAAAAGGCGCTAGCTTAAACAGAAGAATGGATTTGTTATAATGTCATAGAGCATGACTCAAGCTTATCTACACTATTTTGTGGAGAGTTTGATCCTGGCTCAGGACGAACGCTGGCGGCATGCCTAACACATGCAAGTCGAACGGAGAGCGGAAGTTTCGATGGAAGCTCTTAGTGGCGGACGGGTGAGTAACGCGTGGATAACCTGCCTGAGAGTGGGGGATAACAGCCCGAAAGGGCTGCTAATACCGCATAACGTTCCTGGAGGACATCCTCTGGGAACCAAAGGAGCAATCCGCTCTTGGATGGGTCCGCGTCCGATTAGCTCGTTGGTGAGGTAATAGCTCACCAAGGCGACGATCGGTAGCCGGCCTGAGAGGGTGAACGGCCACACTGGGACTGAGACACGGCCCAGACTC
>NZ_JACVHF010000004.1 GCF_014502795.1 Heliobacterium chlorum | reverse complement strand
TAAAATAATCTTGCCTATTTGCCACTTTTCTTTAGTTTAATTTGTTAGAGGCGCATAGTAGGGGTGTCGAATGTGCGATCTAAAAATGATCATTGTGGTATCCGTGAACAGAGAACGAGTACTCATCCTTCGAAACACTTAGCTGCTACGTAAACACAAAAAAGCGACCCCGCCAATAATGGAGAGATCGCTCGGATATAAAAGGACGCGTTTGTTCATTTGGTCATACTGATCTCAAAACAGCTCGGCCCGATTTGTTCCGCTGCCGTTGTGATTCAAGCCATTCCCGAATAAAGACTCATCATACATTTATGCAATTGTAAAAACAATTATTTGACGATTTTCCTTTATCCGATCATTTGGCGACTCTGATATCGCTCGTTTTTAAGATTCTTCACCCGATTTATAGCCTGAATTAACTTCTCCAATTCAGGCCTTCCCTGGGCTCGTTTGAGCGATGCTTCAACTAGTACTAGCTCCATCATTTCTCGGCTCATTTCGCCTAGGACCTCGACTAATTCATTTGACTCACGCTCAATTAACCTCTTCGTTCCTATGCTTAACAAGGAATGTCACCTTTCCCCTAATAAGCGACTCGATTGCTAGGAACAATCTGGGCTAATCATTCAGACAAATCTCATTATATCAACACATTTCAACTATTTCCATAATTTTCTTTGAGGTTTTATAGCATTGCTTGATTACAGGTACAAACTCTCCCCTCCATGCCCCCTGCTCCTCTTAAAAGACCAACGATACTATTTACTATTCATCCACACCAAGGGGGGCAAATCGGACGTTGGTCATTACAGTGGCTTTATGTGGATAATGGGTTAGGTGAAAATTTTTAGGGAAAATTTAAGTCAATTTATCATTTCCGAAGCATAAAACAGGGATATTTCTCTCAGGAAAAGAAGACTTCAATAACAACGAATTAGCTAAATCAGGAGATGGAGTACATGAAAGTAATTGGTATTAATGGAAGTCCACGAAGAAACGGTAATACATGCATCTTAATTCAAACGATATTTGAAGAACTTAATCAGCACGGAATCGAAACCGAGCTAATCCAATTAGCCGATCATCCGATTAAGGGTTGTATTGCGTGCGGTGGGTGCGTCCTTCAAAAAAACAAACAATGTGTTGTCGTTGACGACTCCTTTAACAGTTGCTTAGAAAAAATGATTGCTGCCGACGGCATTATACTTGGTTCCCCGGTATATTCCGCTGGAGTCACTTCGCAAATAAAAGCTTTAATTGACCGGGCCAGCATCGTTTTGGCGAGTAACAGAGGTCTTTTGAAACATAAAGTTGGTGCCGCTGTAACGGCTGTCCGACGTGGTGGTGCGATCAGTGCCGTTGATACGCTGCATCATTTTCTGCACAGCAAGGAAATGTTTCTAGTTGGGTCAACTTACTGGAACATGGTTTATGGAAGAGATATTGGAGAGGTAGAGCAAGACCAAGAAGGCATGTCTAATATGAAGAATCTTGGTCAAAACATGGCGTGGATTTTGAAAAAGATTCATGGATAAGAGTCTTTCACGTATGAATTTACCGACAATCAGGGACAACAAAAGCTCGCCGTAGTTGGCGAGCTTTTACATTCATGCACTCCTAATAGATGTACTTCTCCTGAGAAGTACTACCGTTAGCCTATCCTTGACGTAATAACTTCCCCCAACCGCTGAATGCCCAGTCGGGTTGTATCCTCATTCGTACAAGAGAAGTTCAGTCGTAATGTATTGACTCCCTTTTTGTTGATATAAAAGGGGTCACCGGGAACAAAGGCCACCTTCCTCGCGATGGCTTCGTTAAACACTTCAACCGCGGAAACGCCTTCGGGGAGCGTGACCCAGAGGAACATTCCCCCTTCGGGTTTGGTGTATTCGATATCTTTGGGGAAATACTCTTCGATAGCTTCTACCATGGCATCCCTTTGGATCCCGTAGGCTTTCCGGATAGTTTGGATATGATCATCGATCGGGTAATCTGTTAACAGTTGATGAATAATCCGTTGACCGAAATAGTTCGTGTGTAAATCAGAGGCCTGCTTGGCGATGATCAGCTTCTCCATGACTTCTTTCCGTGCCACAATCCAGCCGATCCGGAACGAAGGAACTACGATCTTCGAGAAGGAACCGAGTAACACCGTGTTTTCCGGAATGAGTTTGTAAAAAGAGGGTTGTTCACTGCCTAAGAAGCGCAATTCGCCATAAGGGTCGTCTTCGATAATGATGGTATTGGTTCCCCTCACGATGTCGGCGATTGCGTTCCGCTTTTCCAAGGTGTAGCTAATGCCGGCCGGGTTATGAAAGTTGGGAACGCAGTAAAACAGTTTTATGTTGTGGTTTCGAACAGCTTGTTCGAATTTTTGAATGTCAACGCCGTCGGTCTCTAACGGAATCGGATGAAATGTCGGCTTATATAAGGAGAAGGCTTGAATCGCCCCCAAGTAACCAGGCTCTTCCATCACCACATCATCGCCGTCATTGAGAATCGTCTTTCCTAATAAGTCTAATCCCTGCTGGGACCCGGCTGTGATGAGAATATCATCAGGGTCAACATCGATGTTCTTTCTCGTCTTATACCGCTGTGCGATCCACTCTCTCAGTCCCAGAAAGCCCTCCGATGCACTGTACTGCAAGACATCAGCACCGAATAAATCGAGGACTTTGTTGGTGGCCCTTTTGATTTCGTTTACAGGGAAAAGGTCTCGATTGGGCAAACCACCGGCAAATGAAATGATAGATTCATCGACGGTAACCTTTAAGATTTCTCGAATGAAAGATCTCGGTACATCGGTGATTCTATCAGAGAAAATCCCGTTCACAACGTACACTTCCTTATCCAATGTTTCTTACTAAGTATACGCCTATTTTTCCTACGATTTCAAACGAATCATGACTTTTTCTAGGGATGTTGCTTATACCCGAAGGAACCACTGGTTTCAATTTTGTGTAAAAATAATTAATGCAATTACATAATTCGACAAGATTCACTCGATTCATAGTGCATAATGAAGAAAAAACAGTATATCGGGTGATATGATTGTCGTATATACTTGATAAACCAACGCATAAATCGGACTTTAACCTACTTTATTTATTTCCCATCATCATGGTGTCCACTACTTTAACGTCGATTGCCTTCGAGCCTTTTTGGAGCTCCCATTACCAGGTAACACATAGCCTGATTGAAGGCATCTGTATCTACCTTGCATTCACCGGTTTTATTATCGCATTGACCTTATTTAAGCGGGCTCCCCAAGAGATCCAGTTACTCGGCGTCGGCTTTTTATCAGCAGCAGTATTTGATACTGCTCACATCCTATCTTCCGTGGGAGTCATTACGAACTCACTGGTTACCTATGATTTAGCCGGTCGGTATTGGGTCGCCGGCAGGTTAGTAGAAGCAATTGTATTATATTTAACGACACAAGGGGTTTCTTTTCGGTATAATCGCTGGCTTTGCTTTTCTGTTACATTTGCTGTGGTGTCCCTTCTTTCATTCGCCTTTTGGCGTTTTCCTAACTTACTTCCTCCTCTGTATCTGGTAGGGGTAGGCGCTACATTGACGAAAGCCATCATTGAATATACGATTGTGGCCATCTTTTCGTTAAGTTTGATACAAATTTATCGTACCTATGCGGGTGAACATTTTTTTAATAAACGTCATGTCGTCTTAGCGATTCTGACTGCGATCCCGGCGGAACTCATCTTCGCCGTCTTCCCTTCCACGACTTCTTTTCAAAGTGCTTGGGGCCATTGTCTGAAAATCTGTTATTATTATTACCTGTTTAAAGGCATTTTTGCCAACACCATTATTTATCCGTATCAGCAGATGGAACAATCGTCCGAACGATTCATGCTATCTTTCCATTCCAGCCCCGTGATGAAGGCTATCGTTTCTGTAAAAGACTATAGATTTATTGATGTCAATCAAGCCTATTTAAACAACACCGGTTTTACCCGAGAGGACGTCATCGGCAAAACACAACGAGAAATCAGTTGTCTAGCACTGGACACCCACCAATTGATTGCGAACGGACCCGTAAGTAATCTCCAAATCAAGTACAACACCAAACAGCGTCATATCAGAGAGGCTATTTTAAACACGGAAGTTATCCTTCTCAACGGCAATCGGTACCTTTACTATGAGTTTATCGATATCACCGAAAAGAACAGATATGAGAGAGAACTGACCCGGTTAGACCGTTTAAATATCGTCGGTCAAATGGCAGCAGGAATCGGCCATGAGGTGAGAAATCCCCTAACCACCGTTCGGGGATTTCTACAGATATTTGCCAATAATGCGGAGCTAAAAAAATACGATGATTATCTTCATTTGATGATCAGTGAACTCGACCGGGCGAACGCGATCATCACAGAGTTCCTTTCCTTAACCCGAACAAAGTCCTCTCATCAAAGCGAGCATAGTTTGAATGAAATCATCGATCATCTTATGCCCTTATTGCAAGCAAAAGCCTGGAAGGAAGATAAATCGATCACCCCCGACTTACATCCCATTCCAAAGATTCTTCTTAACGAAGATGAGATCCGTCAATTGTTATTAAACTTGATCAACAACGGTCTCGACGCCACCGAAAGAAAAGGTGCAGTAACGATACGCACCTATAGCGAAGGGGAAGCTATCGTTCTTGCTATCAAAGACGAAGGTACAGGAATTCCAGAGGAAGCACAGGAAAAAATCGGACTTCCCTTTTATACGACCAAAGCGAACGGGACAGGGCTGGGGTTAGCGACTTGTTACAAAATCGCCGAACGTCATAACGCAAAAATGGATTTTATCACAGGCTCGGAAGGAACTACATTCTTTGTCAAATTCCAACCGGTTCGTTACGAAAAAGAACACAGGACAACCAGCTTAGCCATATCGGCGTAGTAAAAAAGCGTGGCCCGCTTCGGTCACGCTTTTCTTGATCGTGATTCAAAAATAAAAGGTAAGGTTATCCGAGAGGCGAATATACCCATGTAGTTTATTTTTGGAAGGTGATTATGATGTTGATTCGCCATCGCGGCTATGAGCCAAAGGTGGATCGGACTACCTACATCGCTCCCACGTCGACGTTGGTGGGAAAGGTGACTGTGGGTCCTCATGGGAGAGTCATGTTCGGAGCGGTTGTAAACGCTGAATCATCGGAGATTACCATCGGCAAGTATGCCATCATCAGCGAAAATGCCGTGCTCCGTGGGAACAGGTCGTCTACGGACCTGCCCGTACACATTGGCGATCATGTGTTTATCGGTCCCCATGCTACGCTCCTAGGATGTACCGTCGATTCTTGTACGTACATCGCGACGGGGGCCACCGTGCTCCAAGGAGCGAAAATCGGCTCCGGTGCGGTAATTGCTGTCGGTGCCCTGGTCCATGCCATGACAGTTATCCCTAGCGGTTTTTTTGTTCCACCCTTTTCTATCGCCATTGGCGATCCTGTTACTCTCTATAGCCCCGATCAACTCGAAGCCGTCAGTGAGGCGATTCGAAAGGTCGGCTTTGCCAAAGCCGCTTTTGGTATCGAAGGAACCTTTGCAGAAAGAAAAGATCTATACCAGATGACGACAACGATCCGCGCTGATCAGTATGCGGCTCACTTTCAGGACGTAGTTCTAGATCCCCTGGATTGACTCCCTTTTATCTGCTCCAGATTAGTTTGATATCCCTTTCATCGGCTCCTTCTAAGTACACCTTGGTCACATCTTTTAGCCCTTCCGGTATTTTAATTTCAAAATTGCCCGTCCGATGTATGCGGCTCACAAGACTATAACGCAATTGCAAATAAATGATATTATGATCAACCCTGTAGTGATAACCGCTGAATCCTAGAGAACTGCTCCTAGTGTCCCCTTTCAAATACAGCGCATTATCACCTTCCTCTTTGATTTGATCGATGATCACAGATTCGGGCTGAACAACTTGGCCATGGACGAACAGAGTGAACAGCCCGTAAGAACTCACCATCAGGATAAAGACAACCATCATCACTATCGTTCTTTTCGTAGAAAACAACCTTGTCACTCCCGTAACCCTCACCTGTTTGGAGGCTCCCTCTCCGGTACCCCGAAACGTACCTCAGTCTAGTCGCTCCCACCTCCGCCTCCGCCGCCGTCTCCACCACTGTCGCTGCCACAATCGCCGCCACTGTTACCTCCACAGTCACCGCCGCAATCATTACCGCTGTTGTCACAGTCTCCATCGACGTCACTACCCCAGAAATTCCAACCTCCGTCACTGCTGCTGCAATCATCGCCAGTTCCAAAGTCGACATCTCCGCCGTCACGATCGAATCTTTGACCACGGAAGATTTTCATGACTATAGCTATAACCGCTATAACAGCCACCAACAGAAAGGAGTCCATCCTCTCGCCTCCTCTACCGTTAGAATCGTTGATACCCTTCGTGGAAGATATCACAAAATCCTCCTCTCATTAGGAGAATCACATGGTATCGACTGTAAAAACGAGCGACATAAAAAACAGCCTAGGTATGTTCCTAGGCTGTTAACGGGCCAAATCTTGTCTATACGTTAAAATACCGACCAGATGACAACTACAGATAAGATTACGGTAACCATCACTTCGATGCCATTAACAAAACTTTCCCGCTTTTCATGCTCGTAATCTAATGACTGTTTCATCATGACACCTCCGCCACATTCGAAATTAAATTGTCTAATTGGGTAAACTGTAAAGTTTCTTCGCAAATTCATTATAAAGTAGGTTTATTAATAATTACTACTAGTATTGAAAATTTAATAAAAGTGCGTAAGTTATTTCTTTAGTGCGTAAGTTATTTCTTTTCCTTATTACCGCTGTGAATAAATGAACCGCCAACATCGTAATATTCTCATCGTTTTTCCCCCTCTCCGAGCCCGCGACAAAAACAAAGAGGCCCGGTACAAAAGTACCGAGCCTCCAGTATTTCTGGTGAGCTCTTCCATAAGGATTCTTGTTGTGTTTTAATTATATGCGAGGACTCACTGTTGGTTCAACCCTCACGTATATATTTTTCCACGATTTGTTTTCCATAAGAATAGATACTTCCGAAGGCGATGGTAAACTTTTCACTGCATACCTACATCGATTCTTCAGAAACTAGATTTTACGAACAGCGAAAGGAGCGGAAAGATGTTTCAAAAGATAGACCATGTCGCCATCACCGTAAAAGACCGCGTTGCTTCAATTCGCTTTTATGAAGAGCATTTTGGTTTTCAAAAATACTATGAGCACGATGTTCCCGCCCCGGGGATTGAGAAAATTGCCTATCTTCGTTTGGGAGATACAGTCCTCGAACTGATCCACATGCCTGAGGGTCCGAAAAACAGCGGCTATCACTTTTGCCTGCTCAGTGATGATTTTGACGGAGATTTTAACCGTCTAAAAGCTGCTGGCATACCGATAGCCCAACTCCCTCATTCTTCGGCGGCACGAACTCCCGAAGAAGAAGGCTGGATACGAGTGGTATTTCTCGGTCCTGACGAAGAGATGATTGAATTTCGCGGATAGGATAGTATCTAGCGTTCTTTCATCGTCTACCACTTATTTTCTCGGTTCGGTGCATTCCCATGACACAAATATATATCGCTTAAAATTCAAGTGGCTCATCGCTTTACCAAGCTTGAGCCACTTCTTCTTTGCGTTCCTGCAATCTAAGCTTCGCTCGTGAAAAATGACTTGCCTCAATCGCCTTTCGGATTTACGCTGTCTTTTTCGACCATGAGAATGACTGTTTTCTCCGGAGCTCTTGTACGATGGACTACCCCTTTCGGAACGGTATAGCCTTGTTGGGGATGTAATTCTATCGACTCATTTTCCAGATCGATGTACAACTTGCCGGACACAACATAAAAGAACTCATCCTCCTGTTCATGCTGGTGCCAGTGAAACTCCCCCTCGATCACACCGAGCCGGACTAGTGAATCATTTACCTGCGAAAGGGTTACATTGATCCACTTTTCGGTTACGGAATCAACGATGGAAGGCACATCGATGATTTTTAGTTGACCGATTTTTTCCATCACGTTGAATCATTCCTTCCCTTGTAACCTCTTCCTTATAATGAATTACGATTTAGGAATCATAGATAAGCGATATAACGATACGCTTCGTCCTTCGATACTCGAAGGCGATTCACCCATATACGTGGCTCCCAGCTTGTCATAGAAACCTCTCGCATAGGGATCGGAAAATATGAATAAATCGGCGATTCCTTTTTCCCGGCAAATCTCTTTGATGAAAGAGATCAGTTTGGAGCCGATGCCTTTCTTTATGTACACAGGACGAATGAAAATATGCTCCAACCAGAACCCTTTCTGTACAAATACTTTTCCTGCCCAAAAGTCCTCTTTTACTTCCACCACAGACATATACCCGGCAATCTGCCCGTCAACTTCAGCCACGAAGACCATGTTGTTCTCTACGTAAGCAGGGGTAATGGTCAATTCATTTCTCCAGACATCGAAGTATTCCTTTGGGTAGTTCCAATATTGTTTCGACGAAAAAGAAATCTCCGTCAAGGTTTCGCTTTCTGCGACTTGTGCTTCTCTGATTCTCAGTTCCATAATTCTTAAGCCCCCAGATTATCCTCGTTATACCTTTTTCATCAGCTTGTTGATCATTGAGATGACTCGCTTCGAGTTGGCTTCCAGCTGTTTGAGCATTCTACGTGCTTCATCGTGGTTACCAGCCTGGTATGCCTGGGCTGCTTTCAAGGCGTATTCGTGAACCTTCTGGTGCGGCTCATCGATAGCGAGGAAATGTTTATCGTCTTTGAAGGAGTTATTTGCATCAAAATACCATTTGCCTAATGCACACTCGCGGTGAGTATTCACGTCCTCGGGACGCACTTGCTCTGTTCCGTTGATCATGTTGACGATTCGAACCTTCCAGAGTAAGTGGTCTGATTTCGCTTTGATCAGATGTTCTTCGTTCGACCAATTTTTAGACGATGAATCGACGTTGAATAGCTCCACCAAATTTCTCAGTTCTTGCGCCATGGCGCTCGATTCCTCAGCACTGGCGGCAATCGTTTCCACAGAAGCTGTCGTTTCCTCCGTCGATGCTGCCACCTGCTGGACATGAATCGCCAGGGAGTCGATGACGGTCGCAAGCGTGTTGATCAGGCTGACGATGCGGTCGGAGCTGGCTACTTCGTCCTCGGTCAGTTTGACGATACCTTGGATGGCTTGCTCTGTTTCTTGAACCGCCAGAAGGATGTTATCCAAGGCTTTGCCAGCTTCCGAAACGACCCGAACGCCTTCCTCCACTTCTTTTCGGCTCTCGTTGGTCGCTTGTACCGTTGCCTGCGTGCTGGCGGAGATTTTTTGGACCAGTGCCGAGACTTCTGCCGCCCCTTGAGAGGATTGATCGGCTAGTTTGCGTACTTCTTCGGCAACTACGGCAAAGCCACGACCAGCTTCCCCGGCTCTCGCAGCTTCGATCGCCGCATTTAAGGCCAACAGGTTCGTTTGGTTCGCCAGATTGGTGATCGTCTCCGTGATGACCCCGATTTCCTGAGAAAACTGGACCAGTTGGTTCATGAGTTTGCCCGTCTCTTCTGCCTTTTGGTTGATATTTTCCATCCGGCGTACGGTCTGCTTCACCGTTTCTTTACCAATCTCGGCTGTATCCATGGTCGCGTGGGAGGTAGCTGAGGCTTGTTTGGCCTTCTCTTTCGCCATCTGAATGAGCGAGGAAAGCTCCAACAGCACTTCCGATGACTCCAATACAGCCTCAGTGCCTCGCTCCGACTTCTCGGCTACATTTTGCATGTTCTGGGCGACTTCCTGGACAGCCACCGATACTTCTGCTGCCGACGCAGCCGTTTCTTCAGACCCTGCGGCTAGTTCGTCGGCCGCTTTGCGTGCGTGCTCCACCATTGCCGCTTGGCTTTTGACCATTTTATTGAAAGAGGCAGTCAGGTCACCGATTTCATCCATACCCTGAACGTCACCGAAGACGGTCAGGTCACCCGACCCAGCCTTAGCCATTAATCGCTCCATGTCGACAACTGGTTTGGATATAAGGCGGGCCATCCATGCCCCTAGCCCGAAAGATACCACCGTCGATAATAAAATGGCTCCCAACATGGTGTAGATCGACCGGGAAAAATCGGCCTCTACTTTTTGCTGGATCTGATTCGCTTGGGCTTCTCTGTATTTGCCTAATTCCCGGCGAAGAAGTGTGTTGGTCACGGAGTTGTTTAAATTGGCCCTATAGGCGTCTATAGCTCCCTGGCGATTTCCTTCCATCGCCAGTTGGATCGCATGGTTTCGGGCTTCACGGTTTTTCGGAATAATGTCCACCAATACTTTGACGATCGCTTGCTCTTGTTCCGATAATGTTTTTTCTTGGTATTGGGCAAACAGTTCGTTTGATTGCTTAACATTTTCATCGAGACGCTGCTTGATCTCTTTTTGTTTGTTTAGATCCGGTTCGTTGATGATTTCTAGAAGGTATTTATCGTTCATCAAGTTCAGTGCACGCGTTTCGTTCAGCCACTGTATGGGAAGTAACTGATCATGATACAACCGCTGTGATGCCTGATCCATCTCTTTCATGAAATAGAGTCCCACTCCGCCGATGGTAATGCTGAACAAAACACCAACGAGAACAACGAGGATGATCTTTTTAGAGATTTTTATGTCATAAATCCAACTCACGAGTACGATCCCTCCCTTTTTTTAGCCATCAGGTTCGTTTTAGCCACCAGGTTAGATAATCTGGTAGATGAATCATCGTCAACTACCGATGAATCCGCTCAAGTGGTATCCCTTCAAGTTTTCCATCAATGAGAGGTTTTTCTCGGGATGCATGTACATCTTAACGCTTTTTCCCACCGACTTAGGCTAGGCAGAATTGGTACAGTCGATCTTGTTCCATTTCCATAAAAAGATCTGGCGAAGCTTCTGAGATGGGGATATCGAGCCTTGATTTGATCGTAAATTCTTCTGTTCGAACACCTCCGCTATACCAATGGTACAATAATCCCATTCGTGACGTATAACCGGAGGATATAACCTCACGAATGAATTTCATCCATTTTTCCGCTTCTAAGGCATGTTCCGATGTTTCCTGTTCATCAGTACCAGGTCGCCTTAGGTTATCCGGTATGATGCCCCCCGCTTCCGTAAGCGCTTTGATCTCTCTTTCCATCTGTTCGTTTCTCCATATGGCACCTAAAACGGTTCCACAGTCACAATATCTTTTTGTCGCGGTTACTGAAAATAAAATGGTATTCTGGATATATTTATAATACCATGGTCAGATAAAGTGCTTCAATCTTTAGCCGAATATATGAAAAAACACTTTCCGACATTTGTGTCTTAGAAAAGCGATTGATTGATAAACGGCTCTATTGACTTTGACGTAACGTCATAGTTTATTCTAATTCACGAGGTGATGGGATGACCTATAAAGTAAAAGACGTGGCTGAGACGGCCGGGGTGAGCGTGCGTACCCTTCACCACTACGATCAGATCGGCCTGTTAAAGCCCACATCCACCACTGATTCCGGCTATCGGCTTTATACGGACCAGGACCTCGAACGGTTGCAACAAATCATGTTCCTTAAAGAACTTGACTTCAGTCTGCAAGAAGTTAGGGAAATCTTGGACACCCCCGGCTTTGACCGAATGCAAGCGTTGGCCTCCCAAAAGAAATTACTACTCGAAAAACGGAAACGGCTTGACGCGATTATCGACTTAGTGGACAAAACACTCTACACCATCGAAGGAGGAGACCTCATGGCGAAAAAGGAAATGTTCGAGGCTTTCGACATGACCGAAATCGAACGGCATCAGCAGCAATATGCAGAAGAAACACGCCAGAAATATGTCCGTTCTTCTGCATATCAAGAAAGCCAAAAGAAAACGGCTGGCTATTCGCAAGATGACTGGGCGGTGATTCAGACAAAGGCAAATAAAATCTATCAAAACCTCGCCGATTTGATGGATTATGAGCCATCTGAGCCTCAGGTACAAGAGGCTATCGGTCAATGGCGTCAGCACATTACGGATCACTTTTACACTTGCACCTTAGAAATTTTTCGAGGCCTCGGCGATCTATATGTGCAGGATGAGCGCTTTACGGCGAACATTGACGGCATAAAACCGGGTCTTGCCGCCTTTATGTGTGAGGCGATGCATATCTATTGTGACCGGAACGCAGAATAACCTTCCTCGTCACCAAATCGAGTCGATTACTATCACCAAATGGTAATAAGTCTATATCTGATTCATCGCAAAAAAGCCGTCTCCGATGTAAAACCATATTGGAGACGGCTTTCTTTGATTCGAAAAGGAATCCTGACATAGACCCTGAGGATAGACTCCCATTTAGAGGTCCGGATTTAGGTTAAGCATCTTCGCTACGGCCACCGCCGCATCGGCACGAGTAACCTTTTGGTCAGGTACAAATCGGCCATCCTGAGCCGGTACGATTCCAAGCGCATCGGCAATGACAGCATAGCCGATTCCTTCAGCCGGGACTGCATCGGCATCGCTGAAGGGAACTTTATAGATTTGACTTAGCCGGGCAGAACGTTCCAAGCCACAATAGCGGACAATAATTTTCGCTAGGTTCAACCGGTCGATTTTATCTTCTGCCTTTACATCGGCATCAATCCAATTATTCTGGCGAGCGTAGCGCATCACATCTTCATCCCTCGATAGGGGACCAACCTGTTTTCCAAACTGAGTATCATAGATGGCCCGCAGCAGTGAAACGGTTGTGATTTCTTCATCGGGATGAAAGTCCTCGCCATATTCGCGGAACAGATTCATCTGAGCGAGAAGTTTAATCTCTTTTTCGCCTCGATGTCCACGGGTGTCTTGAAAGATATCCCTTATAGGAAGGGCGATAGCTTGTCCGCTCCAGTCGAGCGGCTGACCTGTCCTCCCATCGATGCTGTTGTACCCGCTCATCCCTGGCTTTAAAACAGGTTGATAGACTAACTTTGGTGTTTTGGCATCAAGGGGGCTTAGCGCCGTCGTATAGCATAAGGTCATTGGACTATAGGCAAGGTATTTATCGGCTGCTTGCTCCGGAGAAAGCAGTCCATCGAGGGTTGGAAAGGAGACATCTTCATTCCACTCACTAGTAAAGCTGGCAATGCGTTTGTTCACTGTATCGACATTGACCTCTAAATAGTTTTGCATAAAGGGCACGCCATTGACCATCTGCCGGTATCTGAACGTTTGATAGGGCATATTCTTTCCATCTGCACGAACGAAATTTCTCATGTCGTAGTTGTCCAGTTTTGTCTGGGGAAATTTCTTCGACTGCACCGTTTTAAGGAACTCCTCAGCGATCGGCTGTGCTTCCTGGCGGTTCATTTGACCTGGCAGATTCTCCGATGCCGTAAATGTTTCGAAGCGATATAATTCTCCGGTCTTGGCACTGACTGCGGCACTCGCAACCATCTCATGACTTTTATTTGCTACCCAATAAAAAGACCAAACCGGGCCTTGTTTATCGTCGGGATTGTCCAGTAATTGGGCAGAATTTAAGATTGAATCAGGAGGCAGTGCCAACCACTTCATTATCGCTGCGAGGGCCGTCTCTTTTTTCACCAGATCGTTCGAAAGCTTTATGGCTGCTTGTTCCTGCGGTGTCCATTTAGCGTTATCCGGGATGCCACCTCCCATTCCGCCCATACCGCCACCTACAAAACCATATTC
This sequence comes from Heliobacterium chlorum, assembly GCF_014502795.1. GTDB lineage: Bacteria > Bacillota > Desulfitobacteriia > Heliobacteriales > Heliobacteriaceae > Heliobacterium > Heliobacterium chlorum. The sequence continues at coordinate 205,492 of NZ_JACVHF010000004.1, read as the reverse complement.
TTCATAAAACATAGGCGGTGGTGTGATAGGCTTGCCCGTAAACGCGTCGATATTCCCGTCGGCCCGGTTGTACATCCGGTAGACAATTTTGGCCTGCCTCTTCTCTTTGGGATTTGAATGTACGCCTTCCTGCAGTATGTATTGCAGTTCCAGCATCGGCGTATTCTTAAAGGTTTCTACCGCTTGCTGGATAGAAATCAAGTTCTGCGGAGGAAGCAATGGCTCCTTATTCCATGTAAAACTATAGTTGTTTACATGACCGTCGCTGCCAGCCACAGAAATGGATACGCCATCTCCCGGAAAGGGGATCCCGTTGGCTTTACGCCGCCATTCAAAATGGTAGTATCCCTCTCTCTCCCAAGGAGACCATTGAACACCGTCGACGGAGTTATCAAGTAATTCCATTTCAGCGATCTGTTCGTCACCGAGAGTTTTTTGCATGATAGCTTTGGCCTTGGCCAGAGCCCCCTGGCGGGAGATGTTTCGTGTTTTGTAGGCGTCTGGACGCATACTGCCGCCGCCCCTCGATTCGAACATGTTCAAGATCATTCCTGTGTCGGCATCAATGCGAATATTGATACTTCCCTCTTCCCCTACCTTCTGACAACTCCAATTTAACGACCAGAAGTGATTTTTATCAGAGGTCTCGTAATTAGAGGTAAATTGGTCATACTCTGGAGGGAGCTCAAAACAGGATCGGGCCAATTGAATCGCTTCTGCCAGTGTAGAAGCACTTTTCTTCTTGGCTTGTGCTGTGGAGAGCACCTCCACATTTGCCGTTGATGGGATTTCAGCAAATCCGATTGGGACTGCCGAAGTCAGCAACAGGGCCGTCAAACTGGCGGCGAGAAGCTTGGGGACCGGTTTGCGCATATGTACGTTCTCTTCCTTTCTCCAATAGGATTGGGATGTTATGTACTTATTAGATGTTGTATATATGACGTTTTCTGGAATAGAAAGGTTCCCCTTTTTTCAACTAGCAAAAGGCTGTCCCTTTCCCTTTATTCAAATTTATTCACGCTTCTTTTCACGATTCCAACCAGCGTCGCACCTAAGCAGATGAGCAGGATTACTTCCCCTAAAATCATGACTGGAATGTAATAAACGGCGATAGCTAGATTTGCACTGACGCATCCACCGATCAGCGCGAACCCTAGATATCGTTTTATTTTTTCTGAAAACCAGACCTCATTCCACATTAGCCCTGCGAGAAGTACCAAAATCGAAAAACCAATCCCGTGCGCATGTTGTGCGTTGATCCTATTCCACCGACTTGTTGCATCCCAATATAAAGCCAAACTGTTGTCTGCAACAGCTTGCTTGATGAGAGCTTCGAATACTCCATGCTGGTATCCCAGGTAATAGCCATAAATACAGTAGACCAAAACCCCGAAGAGACCGAAGACCAGTAAAGTCCGACGCATGGGACGACCTCCCTTGTTCAAGCGTTACTTTTCATTTTTAATAGTAAATTTATGAAGCTTTACGATTTGTATGTCACCGGTGAAAGTATAATAAAAGACTGCCTCTAGATCGGGCAGTCTTTTTTATCAAGAGTTAGTCTTTAATTGTCCACTCATTTCCTTTACCCATCCGATGAGGTCGATTAGTAATGTTCCCCGTTCTCATAGTACTTTTCTTCGTTCAGCACGATGAAGTAGACTTCCACCTGTTCATATCCGGCGTCACGGACATAACTGTCGATGACCTTCGCCGCTTTATCTTGAATCTCTTGTCCCCGGTCAAACCAGTTTACCTGAATAAAGGGATAGGCCTTCGTGATCTCCCCGTCGGCGATAAAAGTCGAATGGATTTGCTCGATAGTAAAATAATCTCGTGGGCAACCGATGACCTCACTGAGTTCGTCGACGAGAGGCTTGCTGATCCTTTTAATGTCGTTTAGTTCCATGCCTCGTATCATGATTTGCGGCATACTTCATCTCCTCCCTACTTCTTTCCCGTAGTCTATTATGTACAAGGTGCTATCGTAGCGGCTACGAAATTACTTGATTAATGGAGACAGTTCTTTGAATAACTCTGTTCCCGCTCGCTTGAGTAGGTCGAAAAACACTGTTTCCGTGTTTGTTACGACGGCACCCATGGAGGCCATCAACTCGAGTCCGTTCCGGCGGTTATCATCATCTCTGGAACAAACTGCATCGGAAACCACGAACACACGATATTTATCGCGCAGTAAGTCCCGAACGGTTTGAAAGACGCAGACATGGGTCTCCATCCCGGCCACGATGATTTTTCTACGCTTCATTTGAACAAGGCAGGACATGACTTCTCCCGTACAGCCGGAAAAGGTGATTTTCTCAAAGTGGTGGGCGTCCTTAAGATTGTCCGCAAGGGCTGTGACCATTCTCCCCAACCCCTTCGGGTACATCTCTACATAAATGATCGGGACGCCGAGACGTTTGGCGGCAGCGATGAGGACGCCCGTCTTACGAACTACTTCATTGCCCCGCTCCATCACCGCATAGAGTCGCTCCTGAATATCGATGATCATCAGGACCGTACTTTTTGCATCGAGGTAATACTTGTCCATACCTTTTCTCCTTAAGAAAGGTTTTACTCAGCTACGGTGATTAATGATGACTGTAAAACCTTTCTTCTCCACATATCACCATTATCCTCCTGTATTTTGAAGTCATTACTTTACTTTTTCACAGCGAGATGTCCTTGGATAAATTCGACGATCTCATTCATCGCCTGCCGTGCCTCTGGTATAAAGGCCGGCAAAAAAGGATAGCAATGAACCATTCTCTCTCCCACTCGCAAAGTGACATCGACACCCGCTGCTTTCGCATTTTTCGCGAAGGCGATGGAATCATCGAATAGCTCATCATCTTCTCCCGCATTGAGGAGTAGAGGAGGCAGCCCGTGAAGCTCACCATAGAGCGGGGATATCCATGGTAACGTGGGGTCCTTATCACCGGCGTAATATTTACTGAACACGGTCCACGAATTCAACGGAGCTAGGGATACTTCGTTTTTTGACCGGTAAGAGTCTCCTGTGCACTTCAGATCTGTCCAAGGAGAGATGGCTACGGCAGCAGCGGGAAGGGCGATCTGTAAGTCCCGGAGGGCCAGCAACAGGGCTAAGGCTAGACCGCCGCCAGCCGATTCTCCTGCGATCAGCATATTCGACGGTGAAAACCCTTGGCCTAAAAGCCATCGGTATACATCGACGGCATCGTCGATAGCGGCCGGGTAGGGATGCTCAGGCGCTAGACGGTACTCGAAGAGCAATGCCGTTATACCGGTGCTCTTGACAATTCTTGCGACGATCGCGCGGTGATCACTGCAAGAGCCTGAAACATATCCCCCGCCATGAACATAGACGATAAGTTTATCTTTCGGCTGCTCTGATGGCTGGATCCATTCTGCCGTGATGTTGTTGATTTGCAAGGGTGTTACGTCGATCCCTTCCGGTAACTTCCCAAATAAGCGAGCGCCCTTTTCACAGTCTTCGCGGAACTCAGCGATCGACGTAGTAAAATCAAAATGGGTTCTTCGCTTGCGCTGAAAGCGCAATAAATGGCGGTGCTCCAGTACAAAACGAAATAAACGAGCCTGGATGCTCGGCATTTTAATCCTCCTCTAGGTAATTTGGTTTAACTCACGCTTTCGCTCCCTGAATAAAGAGATCGATGCATTGCTCGATACTACTTTGAACCGAAAGCCCCTCAGGTTCTAAATAGCACTGTTTTACGACCTCGACGAAGGCAAACTCACAGAGATCGACCAACACATGGGTCGGCACATCGTCTCGAATTTCCCCGCCTTTTTGTCCCATATGGATGATCTCCTGTGCTACTAAGTAAAATCCACTTTTCTCACTATCGTCTTGCTTGAAGGACACCATATTCCGCATTCGGTATACGATGTATTTTTCGAAAAACTCTTTGTTCGCCAATACTCCTTCCATCAATTCGTGGAAGATGACCGTCATGCGAGAGCGTGTGTCCGGCAGTTCCTGTAAGCGCAGCATCCTTTCGGCATTTTTTACACGAAAGGTCCTCTTGATATGCTCGTCAATGATCGCTTCCTTGACGGGGAAGTAATTATAAAGGGTTCCTTTGGCGATATCGACCTCCCGGGCGATTTGCTCCATCGTCGTCGCCTCAAAACCCTGTTGCTTAAATAACTGCAAAGCAACGGCAATGATCTTCTTTTTGGTTTCTTCCTTTTTTCTCTCCATCCGCCCCTGGCCGATAGGTTCGTTGGTGGGCATCGATTTCACATCCTAGAAAGAATTTTATTATCTTTGTTGTTCCGTATCGTAGATTTCTGGGCCTTGGCGACTTTTGAATTACGCATATTTTCGATTACGTATATATTTTGACTACGCATGTTTTTTGACTACGTATGTTTTTGAACGTAGTACAGTTTTATTCTTCGTATAGATAGTACCAAGACAGTAAAAGAAACACAACCCTGAAAGTGACTTAGACAGAAAGAAAAACGGGCTTGCCCCCGATGAAAGGAGACAAACCCGTCTTTATCTTGACTCTTCAATGATTTTCTGTTGTTCCAGATAAGCTTGCAGCAGCCGGACGACCTCATTGATCCGCTCTAAGGCGTTAATCTCCGCTCGTAGCCGCGAGGCGCCTCGTATGCCTTTTAAGTACCAACTCAAGTGCCCCCGCATCTCACGGACGCCCCGGTCTTCCCCCTTCATCGCTACCATGCGTTCCAGGTGAATGAGGGCTTGCCGGATCCTTTCTTCTGCAGTGGGAGGAGGCGGCAATTCACCTGTTTCGACCCAGCGGACCAGGCGAGAGAAGATCCAAGGGTTACCCATACTGCCACGGCCGATCATGACACCGGCACAACCTGTCTCAGCTAGCATCCGCATAGCGTCCTCGGGCTCCCAGATGTCTCCGTTACCGATGACCGGGATCGAGACATTCTCCGCTGTCGCACGAATGATAGACCAATCGGCTTTGCCGGAATAGAACATCTCCCGCGTCCGCCCGTGGACGGTGACCGCTCGGACACCGACACTCTCCAGTCGCCGGGCCAGTTCCGGAGCCACGATTTGGCCGCCAGACCAGCCGGATCGCATCTTGACGGTGACAGGAACTTTGACGGCGTTGACGACAGCTTCGGCGATTTTTACGGCCAAGTCCGGTGTCTTCAGGAGGCAGGAGCCTTCCTGATTGCGGACGATCTTCGGCGCCGGGCAGCCCATATTGATATCGATAATCGAGGCGCCTTCCGCTTCCACTATCTGCGCCGCTTTCGCCATCACATTCGGTTCAGAACCAAAGATCTGCAGAGCAATAGGCCGCGGCTCCCCCGCGATATCCAACAGTTCTAAGGTGTTGCGATTGCCGTAGGTGAGCGCCTTGTCCGATATCATCTCTGTGTAGACTAAGGGACAGCAATGGTCTTTGAGCACCGACCGGAAGGGTTTATCCGTAATTCCCGCCATAGGTGCAGCAAAAAAGGGCAGTGAGATGGTCCAGGGACCGATGCGTACCGGTTTTACCTGCTTCAAGCCCATTTGGACCAGTGGCTGCCTCTCTTCTCCCTGATTTCCTTCCCTATGCTGTTGCTGGGGCATAATTTTTTCGTCTCTATTCATGCTTCCATCCATTTATCATTCATCACATATGTCAGATTTCCATGCTGCTGTATCGCTATTTTACGGGGCTATTGTACCTCGTAAATATTAGATTTCGCAGATTTGAACCTCATAGAAGAATCTGGGGTGTAATGACAGAGTGAGCGTTCCTATTATCAATTTGCCCGTGATTTTTGATAAATAATCCGCAGCCCTTCCAGCGTAAGCCACTGGTCGACCAGATCGATCGTCTTCGTCTCTGCTGCGATGAGCTCAGCCATTTCACCGGTCGCGATCACTTGGGTCTCTTCGCCGAGTTCCTTCTTCATCTGTGTCACGATTCCGTCCACTTGTCCGGCAAAACCGTAGATAATTCCGGCCTGCATGCCTGTGACAGTGTTTTTCGCGATGACCCGCGGCGGTTTGACCAGTTCGATCCGGGGCAGTTTCGCCGCCCGGGCAAAGAGCGCTTCCGCCGATACGACTACACCTGGAGCGATGGCGCCGCCGATGTACTCCCCTTTTGCAGAGATGGCCGAACAAGTCGTCGCCGTGCCGAAATCGACGATGATCAACGGTCCGCCATAGCGTTCAAAAGCGGCCACAGCGTTGACAATCAGGTCGGCACCGATTTCTTTGGGGTTTTCCATGATCACCGGCATACCTGTTTTCGTCCCGGGGCCGATGATCATAGGGGTGAGTCCGAAATAAGCGCGGCTCATCCGCTCCAGTGTCGGCGTGAGCGGCGGCACGACCGAAGATATGACAATCGCTTTGACAGCCTTCGGATCGACGCCGTCAAAGCGAAAAAGGTTGCGGATCAAGATGGCATATTCGTCAGACGTTCGGTTGCGATCGGTCGATAGTTTCCAGTGAAACTTCAACTCCGGTTGAGGCTCCAGTTGAAAGATCCCCAACACGATGTCGCTGTTCCCCACATCAACGGCCAAAATCATAGCCTTGTCCTCCTTCCGGCCGGAGGCTCACTTCGCCGCTGATCAGGCGTTGTAGTTCCCCGTCTTCGTTTCGGACCAGAAGGGCGCCGTCCGTGTCGATGCCTTCCGCCTGACCTAGCCATTCCTGCTTTCCAGCGATGATCCGTACCGTTGTCCCCATCCCCGCCGCTCGGGCCAGCCACTCCTCTCGCAGCTGTCCAAAACCATTTTGCAGCCAGTGGTCGTAGTCGGCTTCAAAGAAACTGAGCAATGTGGTCAGGAATCGAATCCGGTCGACCGGTTCACCGCCGGCGATGGCCGCCGATGTGGCTACGTTAGCCACGTCACCGGGAAAGTCGGCCGGCTGTTGGTTTAGGTTGATCCCGATGCCGACGACGAGATAGTTGACGGCTTCCATCTCCGCATTCAGTTCTGTCAGGATCCCGCAGAGTTTTTTTCCGTTCACCAGGATGTCGTTGGGCCACTTGATCTGGGGCCGGACCGCTGTGACTGCCTCTAAGGCTTTGCAGACAGCCACCGAAGCGAGCAGCGTCACCTGGGGCGTCTGTCCTAAGGGAATGCGAGGACGCATGATGAGGGACATGTAGATACCCAGGCCAGGCGGAGAATACCAACCGCGGCCTAAGCGGCCTCGACCGGCCGTCTGCTCTTCCGTCAGCACGACGGTGCCCTCCAGGGCGCCTTGCCGGGCCAGTTCCTTGGCGGTTATATTGCTTGAAGGCAAGCTCGTATGAAAATGATAGTTACGGCCGAAGCGTTCCGTCTCCAGCCGCGGTTCCACTTCGGCAGGGATGAGAAAGGTGCTCGCCCGCTCTAGTTTGTAACCAAGTCGGGTATGCGCTTGGATTTCATAGCCTTCCTGACGGAGGGCGACGATATGTTTCCATACGGCGGAACGGCTCATTCCTAATGTGCGGCTTAAATCTTCCCCGGAAAGATATCCGTCGGCTTTTTTTAAGGCTGCCAATATGGCTTTACGTGGCATCGGCGCTCCCCCGTTTAATCTCTTCCACGTCCAGGCTGATGTCTAAAGATTTGATGCTGTGGGTCAGCGATCCCATGGATATCAAGTGCACTCCTGTCTTGGCGATCTCTACCAGGCTTTCCTCCGAAACGCCGCCCGAAGCTTCAATCAAAGCATTTCCGCCGATCATGCGTACCGCTTCCTTCATCACATCGGGTGCCATGTTGTCAAGCATAATGATGTCGGCCTTCGCTTCTAAGGCTTCGGCGACACCGGCCAAATCTTCCACTTCCACTTCGATCTTGACGGTATGGGGAACAGCCTGCCGGGCTTGGCTGACCGCTTGAGCGATGCCGCCAGCCATTTTGATGTGGTTGTCTTTAATCAGCACGCCGTCGTAAAGGCCGAAGCGGTGATTTTTGCCGCCGCCGATGCGGACGGCGTATTTTTCTACCGAGCGCAGTCCCGGTGTGGTTTTGCGAGTGTCCACAATGCGAGCTTGATAATAAGCGACTTGCTCGACGCAACGGGCTGTTTTAGTCGCGATGCCGGACAAGCGCTGCAGAAAGTTTAAGGCGACCCGCTCACCGATCAGCACCGAACGGGCGCTGCCGAAGACTTCGGCGATGACGGTCCCTTTCTCCACCTTATCTCCCTCTTGGACCATGGCCTCAAAACGCAAGCTCGGGTCCACAGTCTCAAAGACCCTTTGGGCCACCGGAAGTCCGGCGATCACTCCGGCCTCTTTCGCATGGATAATCCCTCGCGTGTAGGCATCAGCGGGAACCAGATTCATCGTCGTCAGGTCGCCGTTGCCAATATCCTCCCGCAGCGCCCGGGTAACGAGTTCACGAATTTCCGGATCGAACAGTTCCATCGTACCACCCTCTCTAACTGCGCTTGTTTATACGGACATGATGATGTGCCGGAGCCACTGCAAGCGGCTTTCGGGATAATCCACACGGTAGTGTCCGCCTCGGCTTTCGCTGCGCGTCTGTGCGGCTTTGGCCGTTAGCCGGGCTAACAAGTGCATATTGGCTGCTTCCACTGCCCGAGTGACCGTGCTTTGCTGGGCGACAGTTCCGTCGATCCCACCGAGGGCTTCCAGGGCAGACCGTAAGCTGTCGGCGGAGCGCCAGAGGCCGACTTTTTCCCACATGATCTGCTGCACTTTCGCCGCGACCAGATCGGCCTTTTCCGGAGCTTCCCCGTCAGGAAGGCGATCATAGAGGCTGTCTTTGCCCCAGGGACCGTGGTAGATCTGCCGGTTTAAGCGTTTCCCCAGCCAGTGCAGTCCTCCTTCCACGATACGGGCACCAAAGACGAGCCCTTCGAGGAGAGAGTTCGAGGCGAGACGGTTCGCGCCGTGAACACCGTTACAGGCAGCCTCACCACAGGCGTATAAGCGGGGGATATTCGTTTGCCCCCAGAGATCGGTACGGATCCCACCCATGAGGTAATGAGCTGCCGGGGCTACGGGGATGCGTTCCTGAGGAACTTGAATGCCGTAGGAGTGGCAGGTTCTCGATATCCAAGGAAAACGCTTGGCAAAGCTATCTTCTTCCATGTGACTCACGTCGAGAAGGACGGAAGGAGCACCGGTTTCGGCCATCTCTTTCCATATCGCCAGGGCGACCACGTTCCGCGGGGCCAGTTCTGCCAGTTGGTGGTACCGAGGCATAAACCGCTCGCCACGGCTGTTATATAGCTTTGCTCCTTCTCCGCGAACCGCTTCGGAGATGAGAAAGGTCGGCCAGCCTGCTTTCGTAAGCGCCGTCGGGTGAAACTGGACAAATTCCAGATCCATGATTTCAGCACCGGCCCGGTAGGCGGCGGCAATGCCGTCGCCGGTCGTCACTTCCGGGTTGGTCGAGTATTTGTACAGCTGGCCGTTTCCGCCGGTAGCCAGCACCGTCAACTTACCCCGGTATATATGTAAGCCTTGGCTGGAGTTCCAGGCCAACAGGCCCATGCATTGGCGGTCTTGGTTCAGCAGGATGTCGATGACATGGGTATCTTCATGGATTCCGATTTCCTGGTGAACCTGGCATTGTTCCCAGAGGCTGCGACGGATTTCTTCCCCGGTTGCGTCGCCGCTGGCATGGAGGATCCGGCGCCGGGAGTGTGCGCCTTCGCGGGTCAGGGCTAATTCCCCTTCGATAGTGTCAAACTGTGTACCCATGCGAATCAGTTCTTCGACCCTTGTCGGGCCTTCACTGACAAGCACTTCCACGGCCATCACGTCGTTCAGTCCTGCGCCGGCTTCCAAGGTGTCTTGCAAGTGCAGCGACGGTGAGTCACTGCGATCGATGGCCGCAGCAATCCCCCCTTGGGCCTGTCCCGTGTTGGAGTCTTCGATTTTGCGCTTGGTCAACAAGGTGACCCGGCCGTATTCTACGGCTTTCAGCGCCGTATAGAGACCGGCTATCCCGCTGCCTACGATCAAAAAATCCGTCTCGACCTCCGGCAGGCGGGTGATGTCGAAGGGGACTAAATAGCGCCGGAACACGGCAAAGCCTCCTTAATGCGGAAACAGCCGCCGGCAGTACGCCGGTGGCTGCTCTCACTTCTGCGATTCTATAACGTTTCGTTGCGGAGGGCGCCTAGACGATCGCCAACATTTTCTCCAAGGAAGCCAGTGCTTTTTCCCGGATAACCGGGTCAACAGTGATGCGGGGGCGCATTTCCTGGAGGGACCAAAGGACCTTTTCCAAGCTTGTCGCCTTCATGTTGGGGCAGATCAATTGGCGCGTCGCCAAGTAGTAATTTTTCAGGGGCGCTTTCTTGCGCAGCGGATGCAGCACGCCTTCTTCCGTGCCGATGATGAAGGAGTCTTTCGGTGAATTGACAGCGTAATTGATGAGACCCGTCGTCGAAGCGACAAAGTCGGCTTTTGCTACCACTTCCGGTTGACACTCAGGGTGAACGATCACTTCGGCTTCCGGGTGTTCCGCTTTGGCCTTGTCGATGTCGGCTGCGGTGAGGCGGTCGTGAGTGTTGCAATAACCTTCCCAGAGGATGATGTCCTTGCGCCCCGTTTGCTGAGCGACCCAGTGCCCTAGGTTCTTATCAGGAATAAAGAGAATGGGCCGGTCTTTCGGAAGCGATTGGACGACTTTAAGGGCATTGGAAGAGGTACAACAAATATCGCATTCGGCCTTTACATCAGCCGAGGAGTTGACATAGGCGACGACTTGGACGCCGGGGATCTCCGCTTTGCGTTTGCGCAGCGCTTCTGCCGTCACCATGTCAGCCATGGGACAACCGGCATTCTCTTCCGGAAGCAGGACGATTTTATCGGGTGATAAAATGGCTGCGCTTTCCGCCATAAAGTGAACACCGCAAAAGACGATCACGTCCGCGTCGGTTTTGGCGGCCTGCTGGGCAAGCTGCAATGAGTCGCCGACATAATCGGCCACTTCTTGAATTTCGGGCCGCTGGTACACGTGTCCTAAAATGACTGCATTGCGTTCTTTTTTTAGTTTTGTCAGTGTATCGGATAAGGACGCGAACTTCTCCGGGTCCATCGGTCGAGGACTCAAGTGCCTACCCCTTTCCATTCCCCGGCCTGCCGAAAAAAATTTTGTGAGGCAGGCAAAATATATGATTATTCTAGCCCAGGGAGCTTTTTATTGTCAAGAAAGGTCGGTCGGCCCCGTCGTCCGAGCTTTTTCCACGGTCGTTTGGTGGATGATCCGGTTGTCATCGCCGACGAAGACGACGGTCGGCTTGTGTCGACGAGCTTCCTCATCGGTGTACATGCCATAAGTGATCAAGATGACCTTGTCGCCCGGTTGGACAAGCCGGGCGGCTGCACCGTTTAAGCAGATCATGCCGGAGCCTCGTTTACCGGTGATGACGTACGTCTCAAAACGGGCGCCATTGTTATTATTCACGACCTGGATCTTTTCATTCTCCAGGATGTCGGCAGCATCCATCAGGTCTTCGTCGATGGTGATGGAACCGACATAATTCAAATTGGCCTCCGTGACGGTGGCCCGGTGAATTTTCGATTTATGCATCATGCGAATCATTCGGTTACACCTCCATGACCAGGTTGTCGATGAGTCGAGTTTTACCAAAGCGCACAGCTAAGGCAATGAGACATTCGCCTTCGAGGCGCTCCATCGGCTGGATGAAGCGGTTGTCCACGATTTGCACATAGTCGATGTTGGCGAGCGGTTCCGCTTCGATGACCTCGATGATCGCCTGGCGGATCCGTTCCGCCTCTCCTTCGCCCTCTCCGATAAGCTCTTTCGCCTTTTTCAAGGACTGTGACAAGACGAGGGCGGCTTTCCGCTCCGCTGGGGAGAGGTATACGTTCCGCGAAGAGAGGGCCAGTCCATCGGCTTCGCGGACGATGGGGACGCCGACGATGGCGATACCCATGTTCAGGTCTTCCACCATCCGCCGGATGATGGCGAGCTGTTGGGCGTCTTTTTGACCGAAAAAGGCAATTTCAGGCCGAACGATGTTAAAGAGTTTTGAAACAACCGTCGTCACGCCGCGAAAGTGACCGGGACGAGCGGCGCCACAGAGGTGATCGCTGACCTGCTCCACTTCGACAAAGCTGGAGTATCCCTTGGGGTACATATCTTTGACGGCGGGTGCGAAAATGACGTCCACTCCGGCTGAATCGGCCAATTGGCTGTCCCGGGTGAGATCGCGAGGGTATTCTTCATAGTCTTCCCCGGCACCAAACTGAAGAGGGTTGACAAAGATGCTCACAACGACTTTTTCACAATTTTCTTTGGCCCGGCGCATGAGGGCCAGGTGCCCTTCGTGGAGGTAGCCCATGGTGGGAACCAGTCCGATGGTATGGCCGACCCGGCGCTGTTCTTTCGCCCAGGCCATCATTTCGTTAACACTGCTGATAAGGCGCATATATGGAAAAACCTCCTTCTTCCGCCGTTTTTCCCGTGAGGAAACGGTGAGGAAGAAGGAGGTCGAGTCTATCGTCATCACAATCGACACTGAACTGCCATGCTGCCGTCCATGCCGAATTTTTAAGACGTTGTTGACCTGCTTCCGATATTCCTTCCGTCTCGGTCCCAGGAGGCTCCAAGCGGTGAAATGGATAGCATTTTTGGGGCTGCTGTCTTGAAAGTGCCGCTTCCATCGAGATTGGAATACAGCCTTCCTACAAAATTCAGCACTTTATATTGTAACGGAGCTTTTCGGTACATGCAAGATCACATCGCTGGAATCGTTCAGACGGCTTACATGCTGGCGCGTTGTCATGCCGTCTAAATGAATGTAGTCGGGGGCGATCTCTGCCAGCGGCAGAAGGACAAAGGCCCGCTCGTACATGCGTTCATGTGGGACGATTAGGTCGTCCGTGCGAACGACTTGATCGCCGTAAAGGAGCAAATCTAAATCGATCGTCCGCGGTCCCCAGCGTAAGGTTCGCTCCCGTCCCAGTTCCTTTTCCGTCTCCAGTAAAACCCGGAGCAGTTCCTGCGGTGTCAACCAACTGAGGATGCGGGCGACGCCGTTCATGAAATCATCTTGGTCTGTAAAACCGACCGGTTTTGATAAGTACCAGGAGGAGTGGTCCACCACGGCAAGGCCGGGCACCTGGGCCAGCATCCGCAGCGCCTGCGTAAGGTTACCGGCTTTATGGCCCATATTGCTGCCCAGTCCGATAAAGCAAGGCGTCGGTGCCGACCGAAACATCTCCACGGTCATCGAACGGAAAATGCCGGGAACCGGGGCTTTTGGCTTTTGAACACGGACTCGGATGCCTTGCACCTTGGGAAAGCGCCCGTAGACGGCTTCGATGATGCTGTTCGCCACAGCTTCAATCGAGGCTTTGGGCGGACCCTCTAGGATTCGCTTGACTTCTTCGTAGACTTCACCATAATGGACTGACTCTTCCACCTTGTCCCACTTGCCTGCCCGCGCGAGGTCCACATGGAGGTCTAGGTCGACTTGAAAAGGTTGCCCGAGCACCGTTTCCTCCGGCAGAGCGCCATGGTAGCCGTAAAAGGTCATGCCCTCCAGTAAGATACGATCGGTTGTCGACGGCAGGTCTTTACTCCCGCTCTCTTTCATATCTTCTTTCACCCCCTATCGTCAAAGCGTTACTCCCTATTCGGGGTCTGCGCACCATCGCATCGGTCATCTTCGCTGCCCTCGCATTGGCTAAGACATCGTGAACGCGGACGATATCGACACCCTTAGCGATGCCAAAGGCAGTCGTGGCGAGGGTGCCTTCAAGGCGCTCATCGACAGGCAGATTGAGCGTTTTAGCGATGATGGATTTTCTCGAAGTGCCCAGTAGGATCGGCTGGCCGAGCACTTTTAGTTCGCCGAGACGGTGCATCACTTCTAGGTTATGATCATAGGTCTTGCCAAAGCCAATCCCTGGATCGATGATGATCGCTTCTTGGGGCACACCAGCGTCTCTCGCCCGGTCGATGCTCCCTTGTAAAAAAGTAAGTATGTCTCCCATAAGATCGTTGTATTCGGTCCCCTCTTGGTTATGCATCACGACGACAGGCGCACCGTAGGCGGCCGCGACGGCAGCCATCTCAGGATCTCCTTGCAGTCCCCAGATGTCGTTGAGGATGTGCACCCCGGTTTCAAGGGCCTGCTTCGCCGTGGAGGCTTTATAGGTATCTACTGAAATGGGCACAGGGCAATGGGGAACGATTTCCCGCAAGAAGGGCAGCAGTCGTTCCATCTCTTCTTCCGCGGTCAGAGGCCTGTGGCCGGGACGAGTCGATTCGGCACCGATATCGATGATGTCAGCGCCTTCTTCGACCATCTCCTCTACTCGCCGGAGAGCTTCCCGGACCGTTGGGTAGGAACCGCCGTCGGAAAAACTGTCTGGCGTAAGGTTTAAGATGCCCATGATCAAGGTTCGTTCGCCAATGGGCAGCGATTTACCCCGGCAATCGAGTCGGTACGATTGTCGTCGTTCTACCTTTTCCAGGGTGGTTAAAATCGCTTGTCCCAATTTTTTTAGGCCAAAGGGTTGGACTTGTAGTTTTCGGCAAAGATCTCTGTATTGCCGCTCCGTTCCCATGAGGATCACGTCGGTCTTGTCGACGTCGAGGACGCAGGTCAGGCGGTGGACGGCGCAGTCTCCACCCCGGGCAAGCATCTCCTGCTTCAACAGGTTGGCTCCTTTGGCGGAAACACCGGTGACCCGCAAGACTCGATAGGAGCCTTTTGCCGTCATGATCGCTGTTCCAGCCGGATCGCAGCCTGTAGCTGCAATATATGCTTCCAGTTCCCTCTTATCCTGAATATCCAGCACTTGTATAGGTCCCATCCATGTCACCTACTTAGTAAATCAACGTTTCCTGCTTTTTCTTCCAGTTACAGTCGTTCGTTTGTTCACAGCGGCAGCAAAGCCGGGAGTATCCGTCTGCTCGCGCGAGGATTTGTCCCAAAAAGGTGGGGCTCATTTTCCGTTCTTTTTTCCGGTGGTGGCGAATGGCCTCAGCGATCAGGTCAATTTCGATGTCACTGAATCCACAATCTTTTAATAGGGGTTTACAAAGCTCGGCACCGACCTTGGCATGGTCTTCCCCAGTCTCATACTGTTTCCACTTGCCCATGTCATGGAGCAAAGCCGCGCTGTAGATTACTTCTTTGGCCTTTGCCTTGATCTGATCATCTATCGTTAGATTTGCCTTTTCCACGGCCTCAGCTTTTTCGTCCTTCACGGTTTCGCTGACACCTTGAATTCTAGCATCGGCGGCGTGGCTCCTCTGGTGCAAGGCCTGGGTGAACTGCCGATACTCGTCAGGAGATTCCAAAGCGAGGATGTAGGCGATGCGGGCCACATCGAGCAGGTGGGTGAGATCGTGGTGGCAAAACAAGCGGTCCTTTTCCCAGGCTGCGTTTTGTTCCAGGCATTGCAGAAAGAATGGTTGTTCTAAGATGCGTCGAACCCTGTTCAGCGTACACCCTCCCAAGGATCTTTTTGTGGGAAAAATCGTTATGTCCATTAAGAAATCCCCGGATAGGGAAATTCCCATCCGGGGACTGTTCTGCCGCTTAAAACAAGCCGACGATTTTTCCGTTTTCGTCGATATCGATGGAACAGGCAGCCGGGCGTTTCGGCAATCCCGGCATGGTCATGATGGCCCCGGTGATCGCCACGAGGAATCCGGCACCGGCAGACAGGCGAACTTCGCGCACGCCCACCGTAAAGCCCGAGGGTCGGCCGATTTTCGACATATCATCGGAGAGAGAATACTGGGTTTTCGCCATACAGATCGGCAGGTGCCCATAGCCGAGTTCGGTGAAGGTTTGAATATGTTTTTCTGCTTCGGCAGAAAAGGTGACATCACTGCCGCCGTAGACTTCCCGCACGATAGTGGCGATCTTCGCTTTGATGGGAAGTTCCGTGTCGTAGAGGACTTGAAAGCGGGAGGGCTTGTTTTCAATAGCGGCGATGACTTTTTCGGCCAACTCAATTCCGCCTTCACCGCCTTTGGCCCAGACTTCCGATAGGGCCACGTCGACGCCCATTTCCCGGCAGCGGGCGTAGACGTAGTCCAGTTCCGCTTTCGTATCGGTGGGGAAGGCGTTGATGGCTACGACAGCCGGCACGCCGAACTTGGATACGTTTTCGATATGCTTTTCCAGGTTGCCAAAACCCTCGGCTAGGGCTTCGAGGTCTTCCTGGTTCAGTTCTGTTTTCGGAACGCCGCCATGGGACTTGAGCGCCCGGACGGTAGCGACGATGACCGTACAAGCTGGTTTGAGTCCGGCAAAACGACATTTAAGGTTATAGAACTTTTCGGCGCCCAGGTCGGCGCCAAATCCGGCTTCGGTGACGCAGTAGTCGCCCAATTTCAAGGCCATTCGCGTGGCGATGACGGAGTTGCAACCATGGGCGATGTTGGCAAAGGGGCCGCCGTGGACAAAGGCCGGCGTATGTTCCAGCGTCTGCACCAGGTTCGGCTTGATGGCATCCTTCATGAGGACGGCCATGGAACCCTGCGCTTCCAAGTTTGCCGCTGTAACCGGTCGTCCGTCGTAGGTATAGGCTACAACGATCTTGGCACAGCGGGCTTTCAAATCCATCAGATCCTTCGACAAGCAGAGGATGGCCATGAGTTCGGAGGCGACGGTGATGTCGAAGCCCGACTGGCGCGGCACGCCGTCAGCCTTGCCGCCTAGGCCGATGATGGTGTTCCGAAGTGCCCGGTCATTGAGGTCGACGACTCGGCGGAAAACGACTTGACGAGGGTCTATGTTAAGGGGGTTGCCCTGCTGGATGCTGTTATCGAGCATCGCCGCCAGCAGGTTGTGGGCCGATGTGATGGCATGAAAATCACCGGTAAAGTGGAGGTTGATGTCTTCCATGGGAACGATCTGCGCGTATCCACCGCCGGCAGCTCCGCCCTTTACGCCAAAGCTGGGACCGAGGGATGGCTCCCGTAAAGCGATGACAACCTTTTTTCCCAGCCGGTGCAGGGCATCGCCGAGACCGACGGTCGTCGTCGTCTTACCTTCCCCCGCCGGGGTGGGATTGATGGCTGTCACCAGAATCAGTTTTCCGTCGGCCTGTCTTTCCAGACGGTCAAAGGCTTTTAAGGAGATTT
This sequence comes from Heliobacterium chlorum, assembly GCF_014502795.1. Taxonomy (GTDB): domain Bacteria; phylum Bacillota; class Desulfitobacteriia; order Heliobacteriales; family Heliobacteriaceae; genus Heliobacterium; species Heliobacterium chlorum. The sequence continues at coordinate 188,431 of NZ_JACVHF010000004.1, read as the reverse complement.
TTGCTTTGTATCGGCCGTACAATTCAATCTCATCGTCAGGAATTCCCAGGGTATGGGCGATATCTGTGATAGGATCCATCGTGGCTTCTTGGGCGATTTGGATGTCCGTTTTCACCGGGTACCCTCCTCAGTATTCGGTCTGTTAGCTATTCTGTTGGCTTACTATTCGACTATCGCCCTTGTTTTCCCTTCCTTGCTAATTCTATCGATTTACTTCTTGCTCTTGGCAAAGTTTTTGGCCATAAACCGTTCCACTTGAATGATGTAGCGGTGATGGATGCCTTCGCCGATTTTTTCGACTTCGTCGTAGGCAGCGACCTTAAAGGTCAGTTTTTTTCCGTCTACCTCAATCAAATCGGCTTCAGCTCGTACTTTCATGCCGACGGGGGTCGCCGCAATATGGCTCGACTGGATGGAGACGCCGACCGTCCCCATGCCGTCCGGAAGCAGAGGATCAACAGCGGCAACGGCAGCCCCTTCCATGAGTCCGATCATGGCCGGTGTTGCATAGACTTGTACCCCTCCGGAACCATACTTGACGGCGGTGTTTTGAACGGTAACCAGTTCCTCTTTGTGACCTTGCAGACCCACTTTTACGTTTTCCATGAGATCCACCTTCCCTTTCGCATTCTTTGGTGTATGTGATTCACCCTCTCTTATATTCCAGGAGAATCAAAGGGTGAAACTGACGAGATGAAAAGGTCCTCGTAAGTTGGGGAATACCTTTTCATAGTTTCATGAATAAGCTGTGGATAAACCGTGAATAAGTTCATGGATAAGTCGTGGATATATGTGAGTGTGTCATCCGTTTCATTCTCTATTCGAAACCATTTTGTGCATAACTTGTGGATATCCGTAGTTAGTATGTGCATAAAGGGGGCACAGATGTGAGTAATAGGGGTTTTGCTGTGGCTAAATTCAGCTTGCCCACGATTTGATCGCACTTCTCTGTGGATAATTGTTGAAACTCAAATTATTTCAGGACTGAAACGGTTGAATATATCGCACTGAGTGCTCTTTCCAGGCTCGGGTACTTAAATGCATAACCCAACTTTTCTAGGTTGGCTGGAATCACTCGTTGCCCTTGTAAGAGCATTTCGTCGGCCATCTCACCAAAGACGAGGCGAGCCGCCCAGGACGGCATTTTTGTCCAAGCCGGTTTGCCGATGGCCTTGGCTAAGGCTCGAGTCATCTCCGTCATGGTTACGGGATTCGGACTGCACAGGTTATAGGGACCTTGCATCCGTTCGTCAGTGATCGCATGTTCGATCACCTGCAGTAGATCATCTCGGTGCACCCACGAGATCCACTGGTTTCCCTCACCGACAACACCGCCGACACCCCATTGGAACGGTCTTCCCATCTTTTCGAGCATCCCGCCACCAGCAGCGAGCACCACGCCAAAACGCAGAATGACGACTCGGATTCCTTCATCGGTCCCTTTCCTCGCTGCGTTTTCCCATTCTTTACATACCTCCGCTAGGAATCCTTCTCCCGGTCCGTTCGCTTCAGTATATGTCGCTTGTTCATGAACACCGTAATAGCCTACGGCTGAAGCATGAATTAACACCTTCGGATAGGATCTTTTCGCCTTTCGGTTGTAGCGGCAGCTCTCTATGATTTGTCCGGTTACTTGTAGTCGGCTGTCGACAATTCGCTTTTTCACATCGGCCGTCCATCGACTTCCGCCGATATTTTCCCCGGCAAGATTCACGACTATATCGATGGTCTCGAAAAATTCCTCTGGATACCGTTTATGCGAGGGTGGTATGGGGACCGACAAGATCGATTTTTTCGTCATTGTGGCGTCACCCTTATTCCGCGTCGTCACCCAAATCCGGTGACCTGCGTTGGCTAGCGACTCTACGAGAGCCTTGCCGATATACCCGGTTCCTCCCGTTACGAGGATATTCATTTTCATGCCCCCCTCTTATAGCAGTACACATCTCTAGTAATTATGTCAAGAAAAATAAAAACGAGGAGTCGACTGCTCCTCGTTTTCGATAAAAAATAATATACAATTCCAAATCCCCGGTTAGCGACGATCTCGATCATACTGAGCAAAGAAATGTAAAAAGGGAGGATAAAAACCAGCTTTTTTTGCTTTGCTTTGAAACTCCTTAAATGCTTCAATAGCTTCCCGCTTGGCCCGCAATCGCTCTTTGTCACCTTTGATGTTGATGGTAAATCCATCTTCAGTTTCTTTGAAAGAAAACTCCCAGGAACCACAAGACTTTTTGTGTTCCTGTTCGCAGGTTTGTCCGTTCTGTTCATGAGCTTCCGTCATTGGCGCTCACCTCCTTTATTGCGAATTTTGGTCAAAATGGGCCATTGCGGTGAAAGGGTTGGCTGGAATCCCGGGGGCGTTGGCGAGAATGCCATAAGAGAAGCAGGGCCAGCAGCGCTGCAATCGAGGCGGCACCTTTGGCTTCCTGGATAAATTGCTGAGTGTACAGAATCGTCCCGCAGATGATCGATGTCGCCAATAGGAGAGCCAATACTAAGCGATTTGCCAGCCGTGACTGGAACATAACGGCTCGCGTGATATCCCCTAAGTTGTCGACTTTGACGTGTAGGTCACCCAGATCGGCTTTTTTGAGAGTTCGCGCCAGCAGCGTCGGTAAAGACAAGACGGTACTGCCAAAGCTTTTGGCCCGTTTGAGTACCATGTTGGCGAGGCCGCCGTCGGTGTCATCCATCAGTTTTTTAATGTACGGGGCAGCTACTTGAGCATCCATTTGCGGATCGAGTCCGAATGCCACGCCCGTAACTGTTAGTATGGCGCGTCCAAGAAAAATCAAATGGGCCGGAATCTGCATCGGTTGTTGATAGATAAATTCACGAATCTCAGAGCCGAGGGGACCGAGATTTTTCGTCCGCTCCATTTCCTTCATCTGTTCGGACGAGTGATGATCGAGGAAAAATTGCATCGCCCGACGGACCAGGTTGACGTTGGCGTGAGGACGAAGGAAGCCCAGGTTGCCCATCGCCTCTACCATCTTTTCACTATCCCGCTCGACCAGAGCAAAAAGGAGATTTTTCAGGTTTTCTTTCATCATCGGCCGGATTTCTCCGACCATTCCGAAATCAAGAAAGACCAAGGTTCCGTCGGCTTTCACATAGATGTTGCCTTGGTGAGGGTCTGCGTGAAAAAAGCCGTCGTTTACCACCTGGTGCAGATAGGAGCGAATGAGCAGGTGGCCTAATTCTTTGCGGTCAATGCCGTTTTCCTCGATGAAAGCGTAGTCGTCGACCTTGCGCCCGTCGATAAATTCCATCGTTAAGATGCTTTTCGTGGAGTACTGCCGGTAGATGTTGGGTACGTAGATCTTTTCAAATACAGCCAAGCTCTTCTTAAACCGTTCTGAATGGGCTGCTTCAAGACGGTAATCCAATTCATTCGAGAAGGTCTGCTGCATTTCCCGGAAGATCGCGTCCATGTCCATCTGTTTCGGCAGATCTGTGAAGATTTTAGCCAAAAGCATGGTCAGTTGAATCGCTTCAAAGTCGGCATGGATGATCTCATGAATACGGGGCCGAAGAACTTTGACGGCGACTTTCTCACCTGAAGGTAAGGTGGCTTGGTGTACCTGTCCGAGCGAGGCCGCTGCCAGGGCCGTTCGTTCAAATGACGTAAAGATGGCCTCCAGCGGCTGAGATAATTCATCGGCTATTGTTCGCTCGATATGGTCGAAGGGTGCTGGGGGCACCGCATCTTGTAGTTGAGCTAGTTCTGAGGTGATTTCCGGCGGCAGAACGTCTACACGGGTGGCAAAAAATTGACCCGCTTTGATCAATAATCCACCCAGTTCGGTGGCTGTACTGCAAAACCGGGCGGCCATGCGATGATATAGCTTTGACCACCGTTCCGCCATCGCTTCTTCGCCAACTCGCCCTTCCTGTTTCTTGTACCACCAAACTTGAACGAAGAAGGCGACGAACATGCTGGTAATCCGCCAGATGCGATAGTATCTATTCATGTATTCGCTCCTTGATTTCTGCGCATATAACTATGTTGGATGGAGACGACTGTAGCCAGATTCGAACGGCGATGAAAGGTCCAGTCTTTTGGCAAGTTAGTGAAATGAATGGCATCTTAACTTTAAGTATAGAACTCGTACGCAATTTGTAAAGGTTTTTCTCAGCTTTTTTGAAATAGACAGGCCCTCTATATTCATCATATGCAACGTATTTTGTTCTTACGAATCTTTTCTACGTAATCTCTGCCAAATCCTTCTTTTTAATAGATTCCATTTGCGTAAGTAAAAAGCCGTTTTTAGTAAGTTATAGTGTTCACTATTTCTTTCGTCTTGAAAATTTACCTGTATATAAAACGTAGTTATTGCTATATTTGTGCATAATATTATTTTTTCTTGCAAAAACCCGAGCCCATTTAACTATACATTCTTTTCGCAACAAACTCCTGGTAGGGGGAGCCTGAAGCGATAGTCGAACTTTATTAAGCCATAACGGAAAAAGGACCCACGTAAGTGAGTCCTTTGCATATAGACAGATTTACTTATTCAACGATCCAGGCTTGGACGCTCCGGTCCCATTCTACGAATTCGCAGGAATCGAAATAGATGGCCAATTCCCGTTCAGCCGATTCAGGCGAATCAGAACCATGGATGACATTGCGTCCGATGTCGACAGCGAAGGTTCCACGGATGGTTCCGGGAGCAGCTTTCGCCGGATTGGTCGCACCCATCATTTCACGGGAGACAGCGACAACATCTTTACCTTCCCAGCACATGGCAACTACCGGACCGGAGATGATGTATTCAACAAGGCCGGCAAAGAAGGGTTTTCCTACATGTTCGGCATAGTGTTTTTCAGCCATTTCTTTGGTCAGTCGGAGGAACTTCATGGCGACCAGTTTGAAGCCTTTTTTCTCAAAACGGCTTACGATTTCGCCGATAAGGCCCCGCTGCACAGCGTCGGGTTTGATCATCAGATAAGTGCGTTCCATTTCTGCTTGTTCCCCTTTTTCACAAGATTCTTGGAATTCCCTATTAAAAAACCGGGGGCACGAGCCGTATGGCCCCAGCCCCCGGTTATCGGGCTAGGATACCTTTTTCATGAGTTCCGTAAACTCCGATGCTTCGATGGTTTCTTTGTCCATCAGCGTCTGCGCGATGAGGTGCAGTTTGTCTGCATTGGATTCGAGGATCTTCTTGGCTTTGCCGTAACATTCTTCGATGATCCGGCGAGCTTCTTTGTCGATGGAGAAGGCGACCGCTTCGGAGTAGTTCCGATCGCGGGCCAAATCCCGACCCAAGAAAACTTGTTCTTGCTTGTGTCCAAAGGTCAAGGGACCAAGTTCTTCGGACATGCCGTATTCGGTGATCATCTTCCGGACCAGATCGGTCGCCCGTTCCAGGTCGTTCGAAGCGCCGGTGGAGATCTCCTTCAGCACAATCGCTTCCGCCACACGGCCGCCTAAGAGCATGGTGACCTGATCGAGTAGGTGGGACTTGGTCATGTAGTGACGATCTTCCTCGGGAAGCAATAAGGTATATCCGCCGGATCGACCGCGAGGGATAATCGAGATCTTGTGAACCGGATCGGTATGTTCCAACAAACCACCAACGAGAGCGTGACCGGCTTCGTGATAACTGACCAGTTTTTTCTCGAATTCGCTGATTACCCGTGCCTTTTTCTCAGGTCCGGCAATGACCCGCTCAATGGCGTCTTCCATCTCGTGCATGCCTACTTTTTTCGTGCCTCGGCGAGCGGCCAGCAGTGCCGCCTCGTTCACCATGTTGGCCAGGTCAGCACCTGTAAAGTCAGGGGTCCGGCGAGCCAATACGTCGAGGTCGATGGTTTCATCGAGGGGCTTGCCTTTGACGTGCACTCCGAGGATCTCTTTGCGTCCGCGAATGTCCGGACGATCAACGACGATCTGCCGGTCAAAACGGCCTGGACGCAACAGGGCTGGATCGAGGATGTCCGGCCGGTTGGTAGCGGCGATGATGATGATGCCTTCATTGGCGGAGAAGCCATCCATTTCAACAAGCAACTGGTTTAGAGTCTGTTCGCGTTCATCGTGACCGCCGCCTAAGCCGGCGCCCCGTTGACGACCGACAGCGTCGATTTCGTCGATAAAGACGATACAAGGCGAGTTCTTCTTCGCTTGTTCAAAGAGATCGCGAACCCGCGATGCGCCGACACCGACGAACATTTCCACGAAGTCAGAACCGGAGATGCTGAAGAAGGGAACTCCGGCTTCCCCGGCGACGGCGCGGGCCAGCAAGGTTTTCCCGGTTCCGGGAGGTCCGAACAACAATACGCCTTTGGGGATTTTCGCTCCCAGCTTCACGAACTTTTTCGGGTGTTTCAGAAAGTCGACGACTTCCTGAAGCTCTTCCTTCACCTCGTCGGCACCAGCCACGTCTTCAAAGGTGACCTTTTTCTTATCATCCGTATGCAGTTTCGCCCGGCTTTTGCCGAACTGCATCACCCGAGAGCCGCCGCCCTGGGTCTGCTGCATCATGAAGAAGAACAGTCCGACGAGTACCAGGATGGGGAGCAGTGTAGAGAACAATCCGGTCCACCACGGTGGCTCAGGAGCAGGCTTTTGGGTAAAGGGAATCTGTTTGTCCAGCACAATATCGGTGATGCGTTTGATGTCAACAGGTCCAATGGTGGTAAATCGATTTCCGTCTCTTTTCACGCCGGTAATCTCTGTGCGGTCCCGTTCGCTGACTGCGTTCAGTTCTTTAATCTGATCCGTCACCAGCAGCTGATAAAACTGAGTGTACGAGATGGGTTCCTGCGCAGGTTCCGGTGTCTTGGTCACCCGTAATACGGAGATGGCCAAGAGAACGATGAGGATATATATTGCCAGGTTTTTGACAATCCGGCTCACGCGTAACCTCCTCCCACTGTTCCGGCACGCCCGCAAGATTCTAAGTTTTTACGGGTGAACTGGCAGCGAGTTAATGGGAAATTTCAGCCATTCCTAGTCATTTTAGCACAGAATCGTTCAGCATATCAAATAGTTTTGCCATACCATTGAAACGTTATCACGTCTTGTTCCGGTTGTTCGATGGTGTCGTGACAACCGGTCCAGTAACCGATTACCCAAAGAACCTCCTCTCCTGATGTCAATAACGGAATTCGATTACGGAGTTGCCTTGGGATTTTCTTGTCAATAAAGAACTCTTTGAGCTTCTTTCTTCCGGCTCCACCCGCCAGGGAAAGCCAATCGCCCGGTCTACGGTTGCGAATCGAGAGTGGACCCCGTTGGAGCACCTCCGCTTTTAATTGCAAAGTGCTCTTCATCGCCTGGGTCGGCGGACCCTCGTCATGCATGAGACTTACCGGTTTCTCCGTGCGAAGCGTTACCTCGAGACTACCTTCCGCTTCAGGTATCTCCAACAATACCGAATGATTCTTCTCCTCAGGGATCGCAATCGGGTAAAGGAAGTCACAGTTCCCCAACCAGGGCAATTTTTCGTAAATACGAAGAATACCGCCCTCATTGATTAAGTACTTTCCCCCGACCTGATCGACGATTCCACTTCGGCCGAGGTTTTTTTGGAGTTGATCCAAAATCGCGTCGGTTTTTTCCGAGCCAAGGCTTTCAGGCTCGAGAAATCGACGGAGGACTCGCCGTCGAAGGGCGAGGGGAAGATCGATTAGCGCTTTGACCTTTAGTCCTTCCTCCTGTTGCACCTGACCGTAAACGAGTTCACACTCCCTGTCTAGGAATTCTGCATCAGCGCGTAGTAGATCGGCGTTCCGACAGAGTGTCTCTACCAACTTAGGGTTAAAGTACAGCAACGCTGGCATGATCTGATGACGTATCCGATTACGCGTATAAGCATCAGAATCATTGCTGCTGTCATGACGCCAGTTCTGCCCTTCCGCGTTCAAGAACGCTTCGAGCTCTTTCCGGCGAAAAGGAAGCAGCGGACGCACGAAAGGTCCCCGTTTTGCAGGTATTCCGCTTAACCCTTTAATTCCACTGCCGCGAAGCATGTGAAATAGCACGGTTTCAGCCATATCGTCGGCATGGTGGGCGAGTGCAATCCACTGGGCTCCGGCCTGTTCCGCTGCGCGACGGAGGAAGTCGTAGCGCAGGCGGCGAGCTACCTCCATCTTTGTTCCTGGTTCTTGTAGCCACCATTTTGGCGGTGCCGTTTCTGAATAGAGCGGTACTTGCAGCCGGTTGGTTAACTCAGCCACGAAGTCCGCGTCTGCATCAGATTCTTTTCCTCGCATGCTATGGTTATAGTGGGCTGCAGCCAGTTCAAGATCGATTTGAGGCGATACTTTTTTGAACAAGAGGAGCAAGCTGACCGAGTCGGCTCCACCCGATAGGGCGATTAAGACTCGTTCTTTGGGCTTATTGATTCCAAGCTGGCAAAGGGATTGAGAAAATCGCTGTAGCAAATGGTTCACCCTGTCTCACCGCGAACTTTACGCTTAGCTTCATCATTTCTACATCAATCTTACCTTTCCCTGCCCGCCTTGGCGAATTTCACCTATCCTGTAGCTTCTCCTGAATTTGCCACCGTCAAACCGTTTTACGGTCCCCTTCTGCGGAACCCCTTCGGCCCTGCAAGTCGATGACGACAACGGTGGCATCGTCTTTAGCCTTGCCGTCATTGTGCTGCAGTGCTTCTTGCAAGATCCGCTGGGCCAGTTCCTTTGTATCGTCTACGGCCAACTGTTCTAATAGGGGGATCAGCCAATCTTGCGAATTTTTCTCACGACGTGCGTCAAAGATTCCGTCGCTCACCAGAATCAATCGATCTCCCGGCAACAGCGAGAGGTTTATCGATTCTACTTCTAGGTTCTTCAGTATACCCAGAGGCAATGAAGCGTTTTGCACGATTTGCACTCGGTGCCCCCGCTTTAAGTAACTCGGCGACGCACCAAGTTTGAATATCTCTGCCTCCGCCGTAGATACATCAATAACGGCCATATCCACCGTCGCAAAGGATTCCTCTTCTGTCGCCAGAGCAACGAGCGAGTTCACCGAATGTAACGCCTCTCCCGGGAAGATACCCACCCGGCAGAGATGTTCTAACATGGAGAGGGTGGATGCGCTTTCTCTTGCTGCTCGCGGGCCTACTCCGGAACCGTCGCTCAATGCGACCACCTTTCGTCCCCCCGGCCCATCCCAATAGCCGGTGCTATCGCCGGCGACGGCGCTGCCGTAGCGAGGTGTCTGAGCAACAGCCACGTTTAAACGGTAAGGCTGTGCGGGAAGTAAACGAAAATAACAGGCAGAGGAAGAATGACAATCCGTCTTTCCTACCATAATGGGCTTCCCCAGCAAGTCTGCTGCTGTTGCCGCAGCGTACTCGGCACAAGGCCAGCTGCCGGAACAACCGGGGCCAACTACATCGACGTGCCAGTCATCAATGTCGTCAGAAATGTTCGCCTTGTCCAAACGAAATCCTCGTTCCTGCAATGCTCTGCTTAGATGCTCCGTGATTTTTTCTGGTGATCGGATTGCCTCCAATTCTCTGACTAAAGAAGCCATCCAACCGGCGATCCCACGGAACTGAGCGCCAACAAGGCCTCTTCCTTCTTGCAGGCGACGACGCCAATACCGATCTATGGTGATACTCTCTAACAAACTGGAAATAGCCGCGGAAAGTTCCCCCAGTCGAGCACATCGGCGAGCCAGTTGCGGTGTCAATTCTTTGGAGGAGACCATCCCCTTTTCCTCGATATGATTAAAAAGTTCCTCTAGGTACTGTCGTGTACGTTCGGCATCGCGCTCCCAGCACAAGCCATAGCTAGAACAGAGTTTACATACCCGCTCTTCGATGGCTTTATATAAGGGGTCGCGAATTTTTTCTGGATTTAGTGAAACCGGCTGCGATACTTCGTCAAAAGTAACCGCCAATTGTCCAAACATGCGGCCCATCTCTTCCAGCTTCTCGGCCAGCTTCTTACGGTTGTTTTCTAACTCTAACGCAGCGATGGCTGCAGCGTCTCGCTTGGTTATCCGCTTGCGAAGCGCCTGAAGCCATGATACAGGCCAGAAAAAGAGCACTGTTCCTGCCACGGTCGCTTCTAATAGAGCTTGCTGTACTTCCCTGCTTCCACCCATATAGATAGATAACAGCAGATGTCCTAAAAAGAAACCGCCAAGCACACCCGGCTTTGCCCAAGGTCGAAAGACTCCCGCTAACAACCCGGACAGCGCAAACAGCGCCATCGATGAGGGAGCTCCAAATGAAGTCAATGAGGGTAGCAATCCTACGGCTATTCCCCCGACGGCTCCGCCGCCGGCGCCAAAGATGTAAGCGCTGAACAACAAGATAAGATTCGCTGCTATTGTCTGAAGGGAAAGTCCGTATACAGGTTCTAGTGGAATGCCTAATAGGACTAACAATCCCATCACGGTGATACAAGTCAGCTCGTCCCGATTGAGCCTGTCTCCGTCCCTCACTTGCATCGCCTTTTCCACCGCAAAGAAGATGACCGTCGCGACAGCTGCAAAAAGGCCCTCAAAGGCAACTAAAATGCCGCCGTAAAGGGACGGTGTCAGCCATGCCATAGTTATGCCTTCCACTGTCCATAAAGACGCCGCCGTAAGTCCAGCTAAGACTCCGACAGGCCACTGACGCTTTCGGACCAGAACGGCTGCCCCAATAGCGGCGACCATCCATGCCGTCAGTTGTGCGACCGGGTGTAGGCCCAATGGATCATCTGGTATCCCCAAGGGATAGGACCAAGAGGCCCGCAAACTGAGCCATCCAGCAAAGGCCCCTGACAAACTCCAGATCAGGCGGTCCGGACGTCGTACGGCGATCACCGCTAGCACAGCCGGTGCGGATACAGCTAATCCCCCAAGCAGGGTTCCTCGTGCTAATAAGAATACAACTATCCACCAAACCCACTGTGTCGGCTCTTTTAATTCTGCGAGAGCCTTTTGTAAATGCTTATGTACGCCTTGGGTAATCCCCCCGACCCGATGGTACACTTTTCGTACCGAACCTGTTAGCGACATTATGAAGGCTACTAAACTTTTGACCGCATTTCCCTGAAATCCTCCGCTTGAGGAGCCGCCTTTTTTGGTTTTGCGATCTCTCTGCCTACTCGCTTTTTTAGAATCGGGCACCCGTTCCCGGCGAAAGGGATACACAGTCGGCTCTTCCCACAAGCCCCATCCCCCGCTTTACAACTAGTCTACAATGTAATGGTATTTTTTACCATTATACATTTGCAGAGGGGGCGAATCTTGTCGGGTATGCAAAGATATATCGCTAAATATTTCGAGAAAATCCTACAAACTGAGCGCATTACCGTATTGTTCGTTCGTGAATCTGTTGAGTTTAAGACTATGTTGCAAATTTTTAATAAAAAAACGGTTGTGATGGGTAATCACAACCGTTGCGTATGCTCTGTTACATTATTTTCGAGATTTAATGATCTTTGTATTAGTAGCTAGCCGACAAGCCCGCTGTCATCATCTTGGGTTGCCAGCTTAAATTGTGATCTACCAGCACTTGTTCCGAAACTAATTTCCCACAGACCAGCACGACGGGTACTCCACCGCCGGGATGGACGCTCGCACCAGAGAAATAGAGATTGGGAACTTCTTTCGATTTGATGTGCGGACGGAAATAGCCGGACTGGAAGAGTGACGGTGCGAGACCAAAAGCGGCTCCCTGGTATGTATTGAAACGATTCTGGAAAGTTTCCGGCGTGTAAATTCGCTCAAACTCGATATGTTTGCTCAGATCGGTCAATCCTTGACGTTCCAGTTTCTTGATCACCAGTTCGCGATAACGATGAGTCTCCTTTTTCCAGTCGATACCGCTGGACAGATTGGGAACCGGGACCAGCACATAGATGATATCTTTGCCCGGCGGAGCGACAGTATCATCATATTTGGTAGGTCTATAGACATACATAGCCGGATCTTGTGGGAGTTGCTGACGCGTAAACAACTCGTCCATGCTGTACTTGTAGTCCGGTGTGAAATAGATATTGTGTAAATGCAAATTATCGTAGCGGCGATTTACGCCTAAATAGAGCATAAAGGCACCGCAAGTGACTTCCATACTGTTTAATTTCTGGGGCGTATACTTCCCACGATGGGACCCCGGAACGAGATTCTCCATGGTGTAGGGAAAATCGGCGTTCGAGATGACTACGTCAGCCTTGAGCACTTCGCCATTTGCCAGACGGACGCCGACAGCACGACCCTGTTCGATGAGGATCTGCTCGACTTCGGCATTCACCCGCAAGGATCCGCCAAACTCACCCAAAAGCTTGACCAGCGCCTGGGTGATCGCGTTCATACCGCCCTTAGGATACCAAACACCACTCAGTCCGTGCTCTACGTAACCGATCAGGGTGTAGATGGAGGGGGCATCAAAGGGCGATACACCCAGGTAGATCGCTTGAAAGGTCAGGGAGATACGTAACCGTTCGTCCTTGATGAATCGCGCAATGTCATCGTACATGTTGTTCAAGGTGCGAAGCTGCATCATACCGATGAGTGTATCGATGTTGAAAAAATCGCTTGGTTTGGTAAAGGATTTTTCGATGAATTTTTCTCGGGCCACCTGGTAGCGCCGGTGAATCTGGGCCAGGTATTTCAGGTAACCGTCCACATCGTCGGGATTGAAGGACCGGATTTCGTCGAGCAATTCCTTTAGGTCGATAGACGGCTTCATACAGGTTCCGTCAGTAAAATGCAGGTGGTAGCAGGGATTCACCCGGACGAGGTCCAGGTAGTCCTCGATGCTCCGGCCCAGATCCTTAAAATATTGATGAAACACATCGTTCATCATCATGATGGTCGGGCCCACATCGATGCTATACCCTTCGGCCTGAATGGCGCTCAAACGGCCGCCCGGGGTCGCTTCCTTTTCCAGAACGGTGACGTCCCAGCCCTGGTTCGCCAGGCGCACGGCGGCACTTAAGCCGCCGGCGCCGGATCCGACCACAATCACTTTACCCAGGTTTTTTGCTGTATGTTTCACGCCAATTACACCCCATATCAGTGCTTTTTTGTCGAAGATCAATGCTGCATTGGGGGCACTAGATTGCGGCTATTGGCAACCGGTCCCTTATGCCGGGACGCTGACCCCTTCGATTTCATCCTCAATATCCTGATAAATCTCCATGAGCTTTTCTAGCTTATCTGGATCGGCATCCCAGAACCCGCGGTTGTTCGCCTCAAGGAGGCGGCGCACAATGCCCCGTAAAGCGTGGGCATTCAGCTCTTTCAGCCGGTTGCGCATGTTCTCGTCGGTGATATAAACCTCTGTGATTTCGTCATAGACCCAATTGTCGACGGCCTCTGTCGTGGCACTCCAACCGAAGGTGTTGTCTACCCGAGACTGGATTTCGCGAACCCCTTCATAGCCGTGCTTGAGCATGCCTTCATACCATTTCGGGTTCAAAGTCTTAGTCCGAGTTTCGAATCGGACCATTTCTTCGATATTGCGAATCTGTACTTTTGGTGTCGTCGTATCTGCAACGAGGACATTCGGTTTTTCGCCGCGTATGCTCTTGACCGCTGCCGACACACCGCCAAGGTACTCGTAGTAATGGTCGATATCGACGATGCCCACTTCCGACGAGTCCACGTTTTGGAAGCTTGTGTCTACATTGGAGAGGGCAGAACGATAGATCTCATCGGCCACTTCTCCGCGAACTTGTTTTCCGTAGGCGAAGCCTTTGCGCTTGATGAAGGTGTCGGCTAACTCACCAGCTTCTTCCCATGCGCTGTTTTCGACCATCTGGTTCACGTTGCCGCCATAACTGCCGGGAGCGTTAGAGAAGACCCGCGTAGCCGCCTGCTCTATAGAAATATTCATTTCTTCGGCCTGCGCCAAGGTATGTTTACGAATATAGTTCATCTCTAGCGGTTCTTCAGCACGAGCCGCCATTTTGACGGCTTCGTCGAGAAGTTCCATCTGGTTTTGGAACATATCCCGGAAGATACCGGAGACGGTGACGACGACGTCTATACGGGGCCTTCCCAGTTGTTCCAGGGGGATTAGGCGGAGCCTGGTCATCCGGCCCAGATCGTCTGGCATCGGTTGTACCCCCATCAATGCCATGGCTTGGGCGATGCCTTCGCCATAGGTCTTGATGTTGTCGGTACCCCAAAGGACGACGGCGATGGACTCGGGGTAGCTGCCATTGGATTCGTAAAGCTTCTTCAACATCATATCGGCAACCCGCTGACCAGCTCGGATAGCCACAGAGGTGGGGATTGCCTGTGGATCGAGAGCATGGATGTTATGCCCCGTCGGAAGGGTTTTCGGGTTACGAACAGGATCGCCGCCCGGTCCGGGGATCGCGTAGTGGCCGGATAAGACCCTGCAGATTCCGTTCATCTCTTCCGCCGTGATGATGTCTTTTAACACGTTTTGTAGGTATAAGTAGGACTTGGCCGCAGCAGCAGTGTCCAACTCAAAACCTTGATGGACTTTTTCTTTGAGATGTTCCTGCATAGACTTCGCAGCGATGACTTCCGATTTGGTCCGTAAGAAGCGGAATCCTCCCCGTTCGTCTTTTTCGAGGAACTCGCTGATCATCTTCTGAATACCGAGATGGACCGTTTCCCGGACGAGTTCTAACTGCTCGATGGCGGTCTGATCGCCCGATTCGGAGCGCCGTTCGATCTCGGCAAAGGTAGATCCAAGGGCTGTGGCCACTAACCCAGCGAGTGATTGCACTCCAAGTTCAGGGCGATCGAAGTAACTGATGGCCATCAGATAGTCACCGAGAGTCTGAGCGTGAGGCGCTTCGCCCAAGATATGTAATCCTGTCGGGATGAGGCGGTTTTCCAAATCGGTCAGGTACACGTAGAGCTTGCCGATGAATTCCTGACCGGGTTCTTTCGGGATGGGCACATCCTTGTCGAGATGTAAGGCGAGCACTTTCTCTATGATGGTCTCCAAGATAGACTGACCACGGCCATTGTGCCGGTTTTCGCCCCACATGCTGATCAGATCTTTGAGATCTCTCAGGTCTTTATAGAGACCGGCATTTTCAGCAGGTGGTGTCAGGTAAGAGACCAAGGTAGCGGCGCTGCGCCGTTTGGCGATGGTCGCCTCGGAGGGGTTGTTGACGCTGTAGAGGTAGAAGTTTGGTACCGGGCCGAGGAGGCGATCGGGCCAGCAGGCGTCAGTAAGGCCCACTTGATGTCCCGGCATGAACTCTAAGGCGCCGTGGGTGCCGAAGTGCAACAGCGCATCGGCTTTGTATACTTTATCGAGCCAGCGATAGAAAGCCATGAAGCCGTGGTGCGGAGAGGCGGAACGGGTAAAGAGCAGCTTGATAGGATCGCTCTCATAACCAAAGGATGGTTGAACACCGATAAAGACGTTGCCAAAGTGGCGTCCAAAGATGAGCAGATCCTGTCCGTCTGTGTTTAACTCCCCAGGCGGTTGTCCCCAGGTTTCGGCGATTTCCCGCCAATGGGGAGCTAGCTTCTCATATTGTTCTACAGTGATCCGGTCAGCCACATGCAAGTTAGCTGAGGGCAACTGAGACTCTTCATCTTCGATGATGGCTTTAATCAGCGCTTCGCGGCTTTCTGGTATTTCGACGTCGTAGCCTTCATCTCTCAGCCGGTGAAGCAGGTTGTAGATCGAATGGAATACATCCAGATAGGCAGCTGTACCTACGTTGCCTTTATCAGGCGGGAAACTGAAGATGACGATGCCTAACTTTTTATCGGCGTTGGATTTCTGGCGCAGCTGCACCATGCGCCGCATCCGTTCGGTGAGCAATTCGATCCGATCGAGAATGGGAATCGCCTTGGCACCGCCATGGATGGGGTAGCCGCTGTAGACCGTTGGTGCCACCAAACCATCGAGTTCGGGAATAGCTACGTTTAGGGCCACCTGCACCGGGTTTAACCCCGAGAGGTCCCGCTTCCACTCGTCGATCGTTTGGAATTCCAGCGGAATCGCCGAGAGGTACGGTACGTCCAATCCTTTGAGGACTTTGACAGCGCTTTCCGCATCGTTCGAAGCAGGTCCGCCGACCAAGCTGAAGGATGTGAGCGAGATGACACCGTCTACCTTTTTCTCGGTCCCCTTGCCCATGAAAAACTCTTCCACAACCTTGCGGTAGTCGAGGCCCTTGGCGATACCGGGGACGACGCCTAACCCTTTGGCTTCTAAAGCGCGAATGACCGCGTCATAATGGTCGTGGTTTTCCGCTAATAAGCTAGTACGCAACACGATGAGACCGATGCGCAGGTCTGAGGGAGCATGTTTTTTATACCAAGCTTCATATTCGGCCCGGGTGGGAAACCAGATATCGGCATCGGGATGGTAGATGCCTTCCTCGGCATATTCCACCGGAGCGTCGAACTGAATGTCTGCCTCTGGTGCAAAGTATTGTTTCGCCAGCATCAGCAGCATGTTACCTAAGTTTTTGGGAGAACCGTTTAACCAGTAAAGGTAGCAGAGCATGTAAGCCCGCAGGTCTTGCATCTTACCGGGTATGTACTTCAGCAGTTTCGGAACCGTCTTGACTAGGGTCATCATCACGTCCGTATTGATCGGCGGACCTGACTTCTTCCCTGTTCCTTCGTCACTATCGGTATTCTTTTTAAAACGCTTTAGGATGTTGGTATATTCTTTCGACTGATCGCTGCCCATTGCAAAGCCGCCCATCCGGGTCAGCTTCATCAGTTCCGGCATCGCGTTAACGCATACGACCGTCGGAACCTGTTTCCCTTCATTCCGAATGACGTCGGCGATAGTTCTAGCGATGTCATCGACAAAGACGTGCGCTACATAGAGTAAATCTGCCTGCAGTACTGCTTGCCGGAACTCATCGATCTTGACCTTTTCTTTCAGTTCATGCACGCAAAAGGAGGTGATTTGAATATCGATGGGTTGAGTTCGGTTGATAGTTTCAGCGGACCGGCTAAAAGCAGTGCAAATTTGCCGTTCCAGATAGACATGTACGAACCGCATGACCTTTTTCGACACCGGTTATCCCCCCTTATTTCCGCAGCGCGTGCACGCCGCTCTTCACGGTTTCGGCCAAGGATGCCGCCGTCATCTTGGGTAGATAGTAGTACTGGGCAAAAGCAGCGTCGGCAATTTTTTTGGCAAAACCAGTTGATGTAAACTTGTTGGCCGTATCGATGACCAGCATAGAAAAGCCGTTTTCCGGAACCAGCCGGGAAAGGGCGAGGATTTCTTCATTTAATTGCTCACGGTTCTTAGGTCCCGCTTGCGGATCCATCGGAACGTTCCCGCGGCCGTCTGTGATCAGGGTGATAATTACCTGTCCGACGTCACTACCGATGCTATTGACACCTACTTCGATCGATTGCGCGATAGCGCCGGCAAGAGGCGAGCCGCCGCCGACC
The DNA here is from genome assembly GCF_014502795.1 of Heliobacterium chlorum. GTDB lineage: Bacteria > Bacillota > Desulfitobacteriia > Heliobacteriales > Heliobacteriaceae > Heliobacterium > Heliobacterium chlorum. Next base: position 171,105 of record NZ_JACVHF010000004.1, on the reverse strand, counting down.
GGTACCTGGTCAAAGCGCTTTTTCGCCATTTCCACACTTCGCGTGGGCGGTACGAGCGTCTCTGCCTGTTGGCCACGGAAAATGATCAAAGCGACTTTATCGCGGTTGACATAAGCTTCGTTTAATAATACGGATACGGCACCCTTGGCGCTGCTCATCCGGTTAAAAGCCATACTGCCGCTGGCGTCGACGACAAAGATGATCAAAGCACCTGACTTGCGGACAAACTGCTTCGCCCGGATGTCCGAATTGGTCACAATGACTTGACGATCGCCATACTGCCCCGATTCGCGGCGCTGCTGTTGATAGGGCGCAGCGGCCCGCAATGTGGCATCCACAGCGACACGGCTGTTTTTGCCGGGCGGCGGTAACAGGGCACGAGCGTAACGACCCCGTTCAAGGCTTTTTTGCTTCCCGTGCGCTCCCCCGCGGGCTTGCCGCTGTACCTTGTTTTGCAAGGACAGCAGCTCATCTTCCATCGGCACTTCTTCGGCATCGAAGAAGAATTCCTCGGGTAGTTGCAAGGTCTGCTCGTCTTTCGGAGCTTCGTCGGGTGGCGTCTCCGGATCATCCGGCTTATCCGGCTCTGGTGGCGGCGGGGGCGGAGGTGGCGGTGGAGGCGGCTGCATTTGTTCTTCTTCGTCAGGCAAGTCCACTGTCTGACGTGGTTTGATGACGAACTCGACAGCTACAGCCAAGTCGATCGGCTCCACAGCCGTCCTTCCCTGCCAAGCCGCATGGGCCTTCGCCAAACGCACCGAAAATAGATCAGCCCGGTGACCAGGTACTCCCCGTTTTAAGGACTGTCCAATCAAGTAGAGCGTCTGGGCTTCCGAAATAGTGACTTGCGGAAGGACCGTTCTCGCCTTTGCAATCTTCCGTAAAGTTTGTTCCTGCTCATCGTTATAGAGCTCAAAAAAATCTTCCGGCGCCTCCGAGAAGAGTTCCTGGCGACGCATGATTTCCAGTCTTTGTTCTAAATCTACGATCACACCGCTGCTGACATGCATAGCGATGCGGTCGGCCAAGTGTCCTCTTAGTCCTCCTTCATCGGGGTCATAGGTGCCGATGAGGACGAAGTTCGAGGGGTATTGAACGGAAATCCCTTCCCGCTCCAGCCGGCATGTGCCGCTCATAGCGTCAAAGAGAGAATTGACCAGTCCGTCATCGAGTAAGTTTAACTGATCGATGTAGAGAACACCTCGGTTGGCTTCTCCGAGCAGACCAGGCTGCCAAGCACGGACACCGCCAGCTAAGGACTGTTCTACATCGATGGCACCCAGAAGGCGATCTTCCGTCGCTCCTAGAGGGACTTCAGAAAAGGGAGCATTTCGCCGAACTACCGGCAGCTCTGCTCCGAATAGGTTCGATTCTTCGGTAAACCGTTCGCGGCAGCGATTGCACCAGCTATGCGGTTCTGCGGGATTACAGTGACAAGGGCACCCTTCCAACTGGTCGATGGGAGGCAACAGATGTCTGAGTCCACGGGCCAGGACGGTCTTGCCCGTACCCCGTCGGCCCGCGATGGCTACCCCTTTGAGACCGGGGTCCACCGCGGCGAGGGTCAGCGCCAGTTTTACGGCCTCTTGACCGGTGATGGCCGCCAATGGTAGGGTGTTTACTTTCATGCTCCCGCCTTCTCAGCCCCGAGAATCTCCACGACCTTTTCCTGGACGCGACGTCCGTTGTCCATCGTGGCCAGGGGGTCTTTGCGCAGACGGTGCCGCAAGCCCAGTACTGCGATACGGCGAACGTCTTCGTCGATCACTTCTGTCCGTCCTTCAAAAGCTGCGAGGGCTTTAGCTGCTCGAGCCAAGACCAGTTCGCCGCGGTGCCCATCGATTTCCAGTTCGATGCACAACTGAGCGATCTTTAACAGAACATCATCGCTGATCGTCACATCAGCCAATAATTCTTGCGCTTTGAGTATTTTGGCCTGCAGTTCTTTCTGAGGCGCGTCAAACTTATCAATAAAAATCTCCGGATTATTGTCAAACTCGCTTCGGCTGCGAATGATGTTCACCCGCTTTTGAGCGTCCCGAAGGGTGCGAATTTGAGCATGGAGACCAAAACGATCTAACAACTGCGGACGCAGTTCCCCTTCTTCGGGGTTACCGGATCCGACGAGCACGAACCGGGCTGGGTGGCGGATACTGATCCCTTCCCGTTCCACCACGTTTACACCGGAAGCGGCGCTGTCAAGGAGCACATCGACGAGATGGTCATCAAGCAAGTTAACTTCGTCGACATACAAAAACCCACGGTTCGCCTGGGCCAGCAAGCCTGGTTCAAAGGCTTTAACCCCTTCGGCCAAGGCCTTTTGGATGTCGATGGTACCGCAAACCCGATCTTCCGTCGCCCCCAGAGGAAGGTCGACCACTTTGGTCTTGCGGTATACCGTAGGTAATTCTTCTCCTGCAGCCACCCGTTCTCGGCAGCTCGGGCACATTTCCGTTGTCTTATGGGGATTGCAGCCGAATGTACAATCTGCCACTGAGGGCACTTCCGGAAGCAATTCCGCTAACGCCCGTACGGTCGTCGATTTTCCCGTTCCGCGATCACCCATGATCATGACCCCGCCGATGCGGGGATCGATCACGTTCAGAATCAGGGCCAGCTTCATTTCCTCTTGTCCAATGATGGCCGTAAACGGATAGGTCGGTACCTTGATTTGCTGCCGTTGCCGGTCCCGTTGATTGTTTTGCACTTCCGTCATCGGTTCCTTCCTCCCATTGGCAACTACCGTTCGCCTTGGTTTGACTTACTTTCAAAATAGGCCTTGGCGGCGTAGATCACTTCCAATGTGACTTCGCTGTATCCACGCTCCCGGGCATAGTTCTCTGTATTTCGCTGGACTTTTCCGCGTACAAAGAAGGGTACTTGTTTCAATGCTTTTGTGGCCTCAGCGTCCCACTTCAGCTCGACTTCCCCCGCGGTAGTCTTATCGGGGGCTTTCGGCAAATCACTGGTCACCGCTACTTGTTCTTGAGCAGTTTCTTCTTCCCCCATACCGGGGCTGTCTTCACCGAACATATTTACCAAATGCTCTTCCAGTCCCAGCTTGATGGTCGAATTGATCGTATCGAGCATGCGTGTCATGCCTTGATAGCCCAACACCGGAGCCGGAAAAAGCGGGAAGTTTAAGATATGGGCCGGGCTGCTGATGACGATACAGGGAAAGTTAAACCGTGCCGAGCTGTGCCGCTCCATCTGCGTGCCAAATACAATATCAGGATGGGTGTCCCGGATTTTATGGCTGATCGCCTGAAAATCGTCACAAACGAAGACCTCATCAGCTAAGTCGCCAATGGCTGCTTGAAAAGCCTTCTCCATCGTCTTCATATATGTGCCTGCCCAGACGACTCGGACACCGATCTCCCGGAGCAGGTGAGTCATGCCGACGGCATGACTGTAATCGCCGAAAACGACAGCTCGCTTGCCAAAGAGCGCCGACAAGGAGTCAACAGACTTGGTAAAACGGGCAATCGTACCGGATGGAGCCAAGTTCTGGCGTATGTAAGACTCTACGGGAAGACCGGCACGCTCCCCGATGGCTTTGACAAATTGGCTGGTCAAACGAATGCCAATCGGGGTAGCGACGATATAATCCATGCCGAATTTTTCTTTCAGCAGTTCGCAGGCACTTTGACCGTATTCATGATAAAGGCAAATGTTGAGATGGGCTTTTGTCAATTCCTGAAGAGTCCCTATAGAGGCACCATACGGCAACACAGCATTGACTACAACGCCTAAGCTCTCAAGCATGCTGCGAATTTCCTGCATATCGTGCAATTGATGAAAACCCAAATAAGAGGGACCAATCAGGTTTACGGAAAATTGCTCTGTCTTCGGTTGTTCCGTTGCAAACTCTGCGACAAACTGAGTCAGAAAATCGTCCATAGCGCGATGTTCTAGATCGCGGAAGGCGTTCACGTTTGGAACAATCAGCTTCGCTTTCGTTTGCTTGCCTAAGGTACGGGCCACTGCGAGCAGGTCTTCTTGTAACAGTGTCGACGAGCAAGTCGGTGTAATGACGATGATATCCGGTTGATGCTGGGCATCGACGCGACGAACCGTCTCGACCAAGCGAGCTCTTGATCCCTGTGCCATTTCCCGGCGCCCGATCGTAGACAGGGTAAACGGCGGGATGGTGTGAAACCTCTCGAGCATAGAGTACATCACATTGACATACCCGTCTCCTTGAGGTCCGTGAATCACCGTATGTACCTTTTGCATGCTACCGGCGACACGGGTGATCCCAGACAGCGCGGTGCCTTCATACATCCAGTAGGCTAGTTTCATTCTAGCCACCCCGCTTCCGCCCATCCGTGCTCCATCAGCGCTTGCCGCTTAAGCAACGGTTTGGTAAACAGTTTGATTAAGTCAATTGCATTGACAAAGCCGTGAATCTGGGCAAAGGTGAACTCAATCGACCATGCCGTCGTGAAACCCATCGCTTCGAGAGGGTTACAGATGCCAAGTCCGGCTACGACAAGGTCTGGTTTATATTCTTGCATGCGTTGCAGCTGTTTCGTAAAGTCGGGGCTTTCGACGATGCGGACATCTCGTTCCTGCAGCAGTTCCAATTCTTGTTGCAGATCTTTTGAGTGGATATAAGGGGTGCCCGCCTCTACCACTTGAACGCCACAGGATGTTAAAAACCGTGCCAGCGGCAGCTCCAGCAGGTTGTCCCCCAGGAACATGATCTTCTTGCCTCTTAAGATTTGCAGTTGAGGTTCCAAATCCCGCCAAGCCTGAGCTTCCTTCTCTTTAATTCGGCTCGTAACCAGTCCGAACTCCGAACAGATGGCTTCGAGGAATCGAGCCGTGCCGTCCGGTCCGATCGGAAAGACGGTGGAAAGCACTTTGGCACCCCGTTCGCGGCGTATGGTTGCCAAGGTATCGTTGAGGTACGGTTGTAGCGGTACCACGACAGTCTGTTCGTTGATGACAGGCATTTTACGAATGTCGCCATCAGGGAAAACATCTACCTTCGGCAAACCGAGTTGTTTCAATTCCCATTGGAGTTGTTGTATCGTCGAGTCGGTAACGGCACCGATGAGAACCAGGTTGCGAGCCGGTTCGGCTTTCTCTTTTTCGGTCTCTTTGCCAAAGGAAAACCAGCGAGGCTTTTTCTCTTCCACCGGTTCAACTGCTGGCGCCTCTTTGGGAACAAAGGGAAGCAGCGCATGTAAAACGGCGTCTTCCCCTTGCGTAAAGGAGCGATCGATTCCTGACGTAGCCGCTGGAAGCACAGGGAATCCGAAGCGAGTGCTCAGATCCTTACAGGATACTTCCAGGTCCATCTTTAAGATATCCACACTGCAGGTGCTGAGGACGAAAATGACTTTGGGGTGCCATTCGTCGACCACTTGTTGGACCACCTTGCCCAACTCTTCTGTCGGCGAGGCAGAGACGAGATCCGATTCTTCCAGCACAGCAAATCCGAAACGGGAGTGGGCGTAAACCATGACGTCCAGCGCTGTTTGGATAAAGTGTGCACAGGTATGCGTTCCGACGATTAAGAAAAAGGAGTCTTTAATCTTACGATGCAGCCAAGCGACACTGGCTATTGGGCAGAAGGTGTGGAAGCACCCGTTTTCCCGTTCGACCCTTTCCACGGCACGTCCTCCCCTTTAAAGAGTTCGAACATCTCCCGGGTCCCGACCGCATTCGGGATGACACCGTCCGGTTTGCTCAGGAGATAACGGGCCATTTTCCGAAATTCGGCGGTCATGTCTTGGACCGGTTCGCCCATCTCTTCCAATTCAAATAAGGTGTACCCCTTTACGCGGGACTGGCGAATCTCTTCTTTCCGGGGGACGACGCCCATCAAGGGCGTTTCAATACGCCGGGTAAAGGTCTCCAGCAAATCGACCTGATCGCAACGGTTGCCAATAACTCCGGCCATTTTTACATCGTAACCAGACATGTTTTTTTCAACGACGCTTTCGCAAATCCGGTTTGCGGCGAAGAGCGCATCAAAATCGTTCGAAGATACTACACAGGCAAGGTCGGCATATTGCAGTGGTGTAGCAAAGCCACCGCAAACGACGTCACCGAGTACGTCGAAAAGAATGACATCATACCGGGTCATGACATCCATCTTCTCTAAGAGTTTCACGGTCTCACCGACTACATAGCCGCCGCACCCGCTTCCGGCAGGGGGACCCCCGGTCTCTACCACATCGACGCCGCCATAACCGGTAAAAATCAAGTCGCCTGGCTCAATCGACTCATAGTGATAGTTGAATTTATCGAGGATCTCCACCACCGTCGGGATCATTTTCCCGGCGATGGTGAAGGTGGAGTCGCTTTTGGGGTCGCAACCGATCTGCAGGACCCGTTTGCCTTCTTTAGCGATGGCCACGGCCAAGTTGGATGTCGTCGTGGACTTGCCAACGCCGCCTTTTCCGTAGACCGCGATGATCATATTTTCATCATGCCTCTCGTTGCTGTGTTGTCATCTTGCTGGCTGTCCAGAGACGGTAAGTCCCGCGGGGCGCCGCAAGCGGAGATTTCGAGGTCTTTGGGAGCACCACAGGCAGAGACGTTGTTGAGGCTGACTTGTTTCGGAGCACCGCAGGCGGATATCGTGCCAAAATCCATATCGGCTTTCAAATCGGGACGAGTTGTTTTGAGCTTGGCGATCTCTTCTTTGCTGACGATCTTGCTTTCGTCAAAGCCGAGGTCAACTTCCGTGCTGAGACCTTTTCGCTTGACCCGGCCGATGTCATAGAATCGTTTTGAGGCAGTCATCTTCAAGAAGGCTTTCAAGCAGCCCATCATGTATTTCCGCTTCCAGGGATCCTTGATAAAGGGATAGTCGAGGAAGCTCTTGCGCATATAGAAACGAGCGTAGCTTCTCAAGACCCCTTTGAGTACGTCTTCGCGATCCATGTGGTCTGGCTGCATGATGGGTGTGACAAAGTTGTATTTCGAGTAATCGCGAACTTCAACCTTGTCCCCCAGTTCCTCAAAGAGCTCCGAGAAGGGCCAGGGAGTGTACATGTTCCAGTTGACCATGTCGGCATCCCAGTAGCGGGCCAATTGGAAAGTTTCTTCGATCGTTTCAACAGTTTCATTCTCTAAGCCCATGATAAACTGGGCTTCGGCGACCATACCGTTGGCCTTGATCATATCGATAGCCCGTTTGTTTTCTTCCATCGTCGTTTCTTTACGGAAGCGGTCTAAGTTCATCTGTGTGGCTGCTTCCGTACCAAGGGAGATATGTACGAGTCCAGCTTTCCGGTAGAAAGGTAGTAGGTGAGCATCCCGCAGAATGTCGGTCACGCGGGTGTTGATACCCCAGTGAACGTCCAGTTTCCGGTCGATCAGCTCTTGGCACATGGCGACGAATTTGTCGCGGTTGATGGTCGGTTCTTCATCGGCCAAGATGAAAAAGCCCACTTTATGATCTTTGACGAGAGTTTCAATTTCGTCGACAAACTTTTTCGGGTTCCGTACGCGATAAGTCCGCCAGAACTTCCACTGTGAACAGAAGCGGCAGGTAAAAGGACAACCGCGAGCAAAGTTGGGCACGGCTACGCGCGTGTTTAGAGGAATATATATGTACTTATCCCAATCGAGGATGCTCCAGTCCGGTGTGAGGCTGTCCAAATCTTTAATCGGCGGATGGGCTGGTGTCGCCACCACTTTCCCGTCTTCCAAATAAGCGATCCCCAGGACATCTTTGCGGTCTTTAATGTCTGTTCCAGCGGCGATGACATTCATCAAATTGACGACGATCTCTTCCCCTTCGCCGCGGACAATATAATCGATCCAAGGTGCTTCAGACAGTATTTGACTGTACATGAAGGTCGGGTGAATTCCGCCCAAGACGGTCTTACAGTTAGGGTTGCTTTCTTTAGCAACCCGCAAGGTATCCTGCGCTTTATATATCATAGGCGTAATTGCACTCGCCAGGACTACATCAGGTTGGTTTTTCCTGATGATTTCGGCCAGCACGTCATCTGGAAGATCCTCTGTCATGGCATCGATAAACTTGATGTTGGTGTACCCAGCCGCTTTTAATGTTCCACCAATATACGCTGCCCAGCTCGGCGGCCAATTGCCTGCTATCTCGGCGCCACCACAATGGTAATTCGGTTGGATCATCAGTATGCGCATGTCAAGCCTCCTAGTCATCTCTTCGGCTTAATTTCCAACAGCATTGAGTTATAAATGATGTTGGAAACTAGCTTCTCGCGAGTGATTTCATAGCCCAGTTCATTCAAGATTCTTTCGATTTCCGGCATGGGATGTAAATAGGCGCTAGTGGTCCGTGAACTTCCGGACATCCGCTCCCCAATCATCTTCAGGAAGCGAAACCACGCTGTCGATGGAGCAAAAGAAATGTAAGCTCTTTCTTTTGTTAAGGACAAAAGATGTCCCAACAGCTTAGGCATGTCCGCTAAGGGGTAATGGATTACAACATCCATTGACACGAGTATATCATATTCTCCACAAGCTGAGAGAAGATCGCTCACTTTGAATTCGAGATTATCTCGCCCTTGGTTTCGATTTTGAGCCATTTGAATCATTTTCTGTGATATATCAATCCCTTTGACGATGGCTCCTTGATCGGCAAAGGTTTCAGACAGTAATCCAGCGCCGCAACCGGCATCAAGCAGTCGTTTTCCTTTGATCGGCCCGATCCAATCCAACAGGCAGCGGTGGATGGCTTGTCTTCCTTCAATCAGCTTTTGTTGTGCGAAGTTCTTGCTTTCACCTTTACTGATGGCTGCCCAACGTTGGAAGGCGTCACCGTCAAAATACTGCCGCACTTGTTCTTTTTGCGTCCCATAGGAATTTACTTCGTTTGCCATTGCCTCCACCTCCCAAAAAATATTCTAGAGGAAATATATGCCATATTGGCCTGGATCAGGCCGACTTTTTTCCCTTAGTGAGAATAAAACCCCTGCGCCCCTCTCAGGGCGCAGGGGGTGAGAAGAGCTATGCCATTGATGGCATTACACCATCGCGAGGCACCACATGCAGAGGACGGTCATCTTGAAGAACAGGAAGGTACCGATAGCTTTACCTTCTTTGAGGCTCAGCGCACGATTGTACACTTTACCAGCAAAGCCCAGACCAACTTGTTCGTGAGCCCATTTCAGAACCATAGCGCCCTCGTCGCGGGATCCGCGATATTGGAACAGCATGGAGAAAGTGAAGGCCCAGATGAAGTGAGCGCCCAGCAGGGCTTGAACCAGGTGACCATCGTAGTATTTGAACATACGAGTGGTTTGAGAGATGATGTAGCTGAAGTAACCTTCGGAAGTGAAGTTAGAAACAGCATGCAGGGAGAACCAGGTGGGGTTAGCTTTGAAGAGCTCAGCAGCTTGTTTGTAGACTTCGCTGGAGGTAGCAACGAAGGAACCCATCCAGCAGCCATCCAGGTAGAACCAAGCCGGAGCGATAACTTGGAGGGAGAAGAAGATGGCCAGATAGAACTGGTCAACGAGGGAGATGGAGCAAGTACCGCCGTAAGCAGGTCCTAAGCAGGGGAACTCGCCGTCCCGCTTAGCTTTCATGCCAACTTTGGTGGTCCAGGGAGATACTTTGCTGAAGAACACCATACGCCACAGGGGAACCATGGTGAAGTGCAAGCCACCGGCGATGGCATGGGCAGCGACGAAGTCACTGACGGTGCCATGGGAGCCGAAGATCGCATCATGCAGCGGGGTTCCGATGTTGATGTAGGTCATGTTGGCAAACATGCCAGCCTTGGCCAGGTGATGGAGGTCAGCAATCGTGTTGTGGGTAGCGATACCGTAGGATACGAAGATGGGGAGGAAAGCGCCGAACATGATCAGAGCCAGGAATTTCTTCTGGAAGTCATGGTCGTAGCAGCGCTTCAGCATTTTGAAGTCTTTCAGAGCTTCAGCCAACTTGGGATCATTGGTAGCGCGCAGCATGAAGTGAGCGCCATGGAATACGCCGCCGATCCAGAACATGACACCGAAGACCAGGTGGCCCAGGATGACTTGTTTAATCAGGAAACCAGGGTTTTGAGAAGCGATTTCCCGAATTTCAGGAGCAGCGTAGTTGGACAGAGCATAGTCTTGCATGAAGTAGAAGCTGAGGATAGGCTGATCCGGACGGTTCCAGATGATCATGGCGAACACGACGGTAGCGAAGTGGAACGCCAGAACTTGAGCGGATACGGACAGAACAGCTTCCCAATCTTTTTCAAAGAAAGCAAAGCGCTTCGTGTTGAAGCCAGCGAAATGGTGGAAAACACCACCGAGGAAGAGCAGCGCACCGAAAGCGACATGGTTGCCAGCCAGGGTAGCGCCAGTGATGGGTCCAAACATATCAAAGCTCAGGCCGGTGGGAACGATGCCGCCGTTAGCGCCACGAACACCGATATAAGCCATATGCATGCCCCAGAGAGTAGCTACGAGAGCGAGGAAGTGGAACTGAGCAACGAGGGTCTTACCGAAAGTTACGTTTTTGAGGAATTCATCTTCCCGAGGAGTTTTGATGTGACCAATAATCCAGAAGATAATGGCGGCCAGCAAGTGCAGGCGAGCGACCATCAGAGCGTCGGCGCTACGAGCAGAAGCGTCGAGGCCCAGTTGATACAGACGAGCATAAAAAATCGGAGTGGGAGCGAACAGAACTTGGTCGCTTAACCAGCTCAGGTGGTGAACAAGTACGAAGGAAACAAAACCGGCTACCATGCCCAGGTGGTTGATGTGGGCTTTCAGCACGGCGCCACGGGTGGCAGGAACTTTATCTTTGAACCATTCAAAGACCTGCGCACGCGGGTTGAATGCCGCATCGGCAGTTGCCATAGGTACGACCTCCTTTACCGAATTGTGGTTAGATTCTTTGCAGCCCCGCGTAGTGGTTCCCGGGTCTGGCGTAGTAAAGATTGGTATTATGGCCGTATCCCATGTTTTTGGAACCTTCCGCGGTGCCCGAGTGGACCGCTAAATTGTCCTCCCACCTCCTATCGATTCCCTCAAGGTAACCTTGAGTTATTCCCCCGGCTACGTCCAGTGCTGTGATGTGGACTTCGATGGGTAGAAATTTATCTGAGAATAAACGCCGCAACCATCATGGATAGAATAAAAAAACTGTTGGCTGTTGCGTTATACCAGGGGGCGTTGGCTTTGGGGTCTTGCTTCAATTTCTTTTGAAAAGGTACTTGGGCAAGAAGCAAGCTGACTAACACAATGGAACCTATGTAATCGCCTAGATAAGCGACATAAGCAGCTACCATCAGTTGGGATGCCATGAGCATGCCGAGTGCGATTTTCAATCCGCCTTCAACGCCGTACATGACGACGATGGAACGTAGACCCCATTGCTTGTCGCCTTCGACGCTCTTGAAGTCATTCATGGTCATAAATCCGTGGGATCCGATGGCGTAAACAAAAGCGACTATGGTCTGTTCCGGTGTTAAGCTGTTAAAAGCTAAGAGGCCTGCAATCCATGGAAGGGTGACGTATGTAAGCGCACAAGCCGCATTTCCGATCCAGCCGTTCTGCTTAAAGCGCAGCGGCGGCATGCTGTATCCGACAGCGATGAGTAGACCGGCAACGACCAGATAGAATATCTCAATTCGAAAGGCTACATAAGCGACAGCCATCGCTGCCAAGGACAGGACAGCCACGTTTGTGAGCGCTAGCTTTTTGAACAGTTTCGGATATTTAGCACAGGGGCGGTCAGGCTCATTGATTGCATCTACATCGGCATCGTAGTAATCGTTGATGGATTGTCCCATCCCGAGTACTAGCGGCCCGATAAGGAACATCAATAAGGCACCGTATAGGATTGTCCAAAGGCTTAAATGGGCTTCCGACGCACCGGCGATACCGCATCCAACAGACCAGACAGGGCCGATCCATGTCAGTGGTTTCGTGAGTTTAAGTCGTACCCGCCATATGGTAGCCGAATCAGGAATGGTAGCGTTTGCGTCAAGAGTCGCTGGACTCTCTCGATTGATGTTAACACTCATTTCGGCACCCACTCTTCTGTTATTGCTGAGGGAGCCCCACCGCATCTCAGCCATAGTACCGGAGCGGGTTAACTACGATTTTAGGGGGCTTCCTGTGGTTCCTTTAATATGTATTTGTCTTGGTCAACGTTTATGCCAATCTTTATTTAGGAAATTCAATTCGATAGGTGCATGTCTTTGCCCCTAAGGCGATGCACTCTGTTTCCCGAACTTGCGCTCTGGAAACTACCAATGTCTGAATCAGCTTTTCAAAGGTTCCCTCGTAGAAACTGCATATCGGTTGTGACGAGTGCAATCCCCGGCAGGATAAGCAATTTTCGATATAAATCTTTTTCTCATTTTCACTATCGTAAGAGAATTTACCAGTGCCGACGAAGGTCCAGGCGTTCTTACTGATCGCCGAGAGCAAGATTCGCAATCCCTGTTGCGCCGGCATAACCTTTAACAACCATTGGATAGGACCTGGAATCCGATGTTTCAAGAGGTACTTGGCCGTCAATTCTCCGGAACGGCGAAGTATGGTTTTGGTTTCTGTATGCCCTATCGATGAAGCTAACATATGTACGAGTGAAATGAATTCCTTCTCATCGACCATTTCGCTGGGAAGGTTATCTATCAAATACCCTTTGCCGCCTTGACGGAGAATGTCGTCCGCTTTTTCGTCTCCGTACTTTTCTTTTAATGCGGCAACTGTCTGAATAATCGAATTTGGACCAATTTTACCATAATTTACATCGCCGATGTCGCTCACCCTCTGCTGGTGGAGCTGCCCGTTTTCCTCAGTTGGTTGAATTATACTGCATAATCCACCGTCGATCAACTCTTTGCATTGGCAAACTCCCCAAAAATCTTATACTTAGCTTATTCAAGAGGCTTACGGGTTCATTTGCCAAATATAATAGTTCAATATCGCTTCGTAACAAACCCGTAAAAAATAGGGCATCATCAAGACAGCCGCCAATTCAGACTGCCTATAAAAAGCGATTACAGTCGCTAAAATTACTGTTGCCAGTAAAATAATCTCGAAAAAAGCGTAAAAGGGAGCTTGTAACTCGAAAAAAATCCATGACCATAAGACATTTAATAATAATTGCGCTGAAAACAAGGATAAGGCGACTTTTACTTCGCCTTGTTCAAGGTTTTTTCGCCACACCAGATACAGGGCGATTCCCATGAGCGTATATAGTACTATCCAGACGGGATAAAAGGCGTCATTCGTCGGGTTGAATGCAGGTTTGGCCAGTTGGGCATACCATATGATATTGGCCGGAAAAATGGTGAACTTAGCGCCAATTAAACTCGCTACCTGGCAGATGATGATGCTCGCGATGAGTTTGAGGACATTGATTGCTACGTTCATTTTTGACCCCCATCGCTCCATCCTCGTCCCCGCCCCGCAACTCCGGTAGCGCTCTATGACGAGATAAGAGCTTTATAAAATCTCTACTGCACTATGTATCCCAAATTCGTCCTAACCGAAGATGCTCACATTATTCAAGCCATTTGACATTCCTTTTGACACGACCCGTTTTTTTATCATGGCGATAGACGAATCGCAAGAGGCCATATCCGCCAATGCCCAAGCCTACAGGACCGATGATCGCCTGGGATATACCGACAGGTTCTCCGTCGATCCACTTACGGACGATCGTCATCGTCAAGTCCAGAAAAAACGTCGCCATTAAAGAAAAAAATATGAGGAAGACCAAATGCCGCCATTGCCATAGTAGCGCTACGATCTTCCTCATGATTCATTCCTCCAGTAAGTCTTTCGTTGATGCTGCTTCTGTAGGTATAAAGGGGTTTATTTTGCGGCTTTTTCTTCAGCCTTTTTCTTTTCCGCGTTTTCCTGAGCCACGTCTAAAGGAATCTGTTTGCTGCGCAGGAACGAAATCGTATTGCGCAGTTCCTGCGTATCGGGATAGGCCGGCATTGAGGTGCCAGGGCGACCCGTTGTCACAGACTTGAGAATAAACTCATCTGTAGCCGCATTGAGGAAGCCAGGATCGGTGATGGAAGAGCCAATACCACCTTCACCGTTCGGTCCGTGACAGGCGGCGCAGACTTGTTTGTAATAGGCCTCACCTTTGACGGGATCGCCGACGATCCGCTCATTTTTCAGCTCTTGCGGCTGAATGTCGGGACGCCAGCTGCGAATGTTTTTGATGATCAGCTGAGCCTTCTCATCAGGGATCTTCGTATGGTCAAAAGCAGTCATGTTTTGGTTAAACCGTCCAGCACGCATGCTTTTGAGGATATAGTCGTCGCTGGCAATCTTCAGGAAGCCTTCATTGTTCAATGTGGCTGCCTTGACGCCTTTGACACCTTTACCGTCCTCACCGTGACAGGAGGCACAGTTTGTCTTATATAATTCGTGGCCGCGAACGAGTTCTCCTTTGGCTTGCAGGCTCGGGGCCAACAAAATTCCAACCAGGAGTACAGCTGTCCCGCCAAACATAATCAGTTTACGGGTTCCCAATTCGTCTCCCCCTTGTCCTCAAAGTCTCGTAAGACTGTCCGTCATCGACAGACGCTTAGCCGCCGATTTGGATCGTTGCGCCATAGTAGGTCAGGGCGGCAACAACGAGCATCATAGCGGTGAACACGCCTACCGCGATAGGGCGTTTCGCCGGACGACGTTCTTTACCCCGTTCGAGCCAAGGAACGGCGAAAAGGGCGCCAACTATCACACCTGGAATCAGAATCCCCATGAGCTTGTTCGGTACCATTTCCAAAATGACATAGGCCCAGAGGTAATACCATTCCGGCTTTAAGCCGATCGGTGTCACCAGTTTATCGGCAGGTTCCATCATCTCTTTTGGCAAGACGCCGGCGAGGATGAACAAGACGCCGATGAAAATCATCGCAATAGCAGCTTCGGTGGTGATATGCACCGGCATGAAGGGTATTGTAAACCGCTTCTTTTCCACAGGATCAACCTCCTTACATGGGGTCGGATATGCCCTGAACCCGAATCATGATAAAGTGAGCAACCAGGAAGCCGATCGTTACGAGCGGCAGAATCATCACGTGCAATACATAGAACCGGCTGAGCATTTCTGCGGTTACCTTGATGCCGCCCTGCATCATGATCTTCATAGTCGCGCCGACAACCGGCAAGGAACCGGCCGTTTCAGCACCGATGACCGATGCCCAGTAGGATAGTTGTTCATAAGGGAGCAGGTATCCGGTGAAGGCCAGACCGAGGCTTAACACGAGCAGGAAGCAACCGGCAAGCCAGTTCAGTTCCCGCGGCTTTTTGAAGGAACCTGTGTAGTAAACGCGCAGCATGTGCAGGAAAACCAGCAAGATCATCAGGTTGGCCGCCCAGTGGTGCAAGGAACGAATGGTGGCGCCGAAACGCACTTCGTTGGTGATCATCTGCACACTGGCAAAGGCCGCTTCCGGAGTGGGCTTGTAGTATAATGCCAAGAACAAGCCGGTTACACACTGGACGAGAAAAGCGAGTAACGTGAGTCCACCGAGACAATAAAAGATGTTCAGCGTATGAGAGGGGACCGGGTGCTCAGCGATATCTTCCGCCACTTTCCCGATACCGGGCAAGCGTTCTTCCAACCAATTCATCTCTTACGCAACCCCCTCTTTAACGATGACATCGCCGTTTTCTACGGCTACTTGCAGTCGGACGAGTGGTTTCGGCGGCGGTCCGCCTACGTTATTGCCTTCCGGATCGAACTGACCACCGTGGCAGGGACAAACGAGTTTCTTGCCTTCCAGGCTGCCTTTCGGAACGTCGACAGTACAACCTAAATGAGTGCACTTGAGCTTGTAGGCGATTACTTCACCTTTGCTGGTTTTGATAGCCATACAAGGAACATCGTTGTAATCAAAGTGAAGCGCTTCCATCGGTTTCAAATCGGCCAGCTTGGCGATTTTCTTCGGTGATGGCGGCTGAAGCAGTCTATCGGGAGGATAAACAAATCCGCCAACAGCCGCTAAAGGCGCTGTGAGAACGGCCAATGTTGGAATCGCAATGACACCGCCCAGGAACTTCCTTCTGGATACGTTCTGATCCATTAGTCTTTGACCTCCTTATACCCTGTTCCATCCCATATGGCTACCCGGAAAGAATACAGGGCTACGCCAAAATCGATGAACAGGAACCCTATGTAAATCGCCGCCCCGTTAAAGTCTCCGTCAGCCAACTTTTTGAAGGCTACGGCGACCAACGCCAGGGCAATCAGGGTTAGTACAATTAGGTTGAGCATACCTGCCTTATAGTCCGGCGCTTTCATGACTACCCCCCCTTATAAATTAAAGTGACTCAGGCCATAGCGCTTAGATTAGGAAACGATTCTGAAATCTCACCGTAGCGGCACCCCTATGAATGCTCCTCCGATGTGTCATCTCATCGTTCCCTACCCCCTTCATCGCGCCACGTCGAAGTCACAAAATATACATGCTGTTTCTGGAGCCGGGACAAATGCACTGTATTATTCCAAAATGGCATAACAGGATGCTTGGCAACCAAAGCTTCGTTTTCCTGCTATGGTATAATAACACGTTCTTTTATCCTTGCATAGATCCTATACAAATGTACTACGTATTATGTTCAAGTGCATAAAAAAGAGCCCCGTAGGGAGCTCTTTCTCGCTATGTACGTCCTCTGATTCGAGGAAGTCACGCTTACTTCTGGGAAGCCAGGAACTTAGCTACTTCTTTCTTCTCGTCGTCGCTCAGAGCGGCAGCGGGAGGCATGGTAGCTTGCAGACCTTCACCAGTGGGGTTAGCCAAGATCTTAGCGATTTTGTCAGCGTCATACTTGGCGCCAACTTTCTCGAGATCCGGACCGATAGCTGCAGTTCCTTCGGTACCAATCTTATGGCAGGAATTGCAAGCACCTTTACCGTTGAAGAGTTCTTTGCCTTTGCCAGCATCGGCAGTTTTGGTTTCGGTTTTAGCTTCAGCCTTAGGAGCCGGAGCAGGAGCTTGTTCGGCTTTGGGTGCAGAAGTCTCCACTTTCTTCTCAGGAGCAGCAGGAGCTTGGCTGCCACCGTTGCATGCGGTCAGCGTCACGAGGGACAGACCCAGAACCGCAGCAACACCGATGAGTTTGAAATTTTTCATCTCTTCACTTCACCTCCAAATAAATTAAAGAACCGGACTTAAAGATTAAATGATTATTACATGACCAGCCGCACCGGATGTGATGCTTCCAGTCAAAGCTCACTCGTTTTTCAGCTAATTTTCATTCAATCATTGTATACCATTTCATAAAACATTGATCAATAGACTTTTAACATGTATTCAAAAAAATTTAACATAAGTCCGTTTATTAGGCCCGATTTTGCCGTTGCTCCACAGCGGGGTACTGAACAACGACATGTTTTTGCCGTTGGCCCGGAACATCCAGGCAGAAAAGATTTTGTAGAATCTCCGAGTACAAATGCCCTTCCGGGGAAGCCGCATAGTGACGCAGTTGCGTAATCGGATCGTGAAGCAGTTGGTTGACGATGGAACTGGCTAAGGAACCGACCAGCTTCTTTTCCTTTTCAGACAAATGCTTTAACTTGCACAAGGCCCGGTCAAGCTCTTTTTCTTTGATTTGATTGCCTTTGTTTTTCAGACCGACAATGGTCGGAATGACAAAGAGCGAATTGAGCCAGCGCATGAATTGGTTGATCTCATGTTCGATGATGATCTCCGCTTCCGCTGCACACTTACGCCGTTCGGCCAAATTGCGGTCGATCACGTGCTGCATGGAGTCGATGTCATAGAGGTGCGTGCCGGGAACTTGCGCCACTTCCGGATCGATATCACGAGGTACAGCGATATCGAAGAGGAAGACAGGTTTTCCGCCACGCCTGTCCATCACTTGTTCAACCATGGATTTGCGAATGACATAATGGGTCGCCGCTGTACAGGAGATGAGGATGTCGGCTTCCTCCAGGCGATGATTCACATCGGTAAAAGGAATCGCTTCGCCACCACAGCTTTTTGCCAGTTCTTCCGCTTTTTCGACGGAGCGGTTAGCGATGATGATCTTGTCGACACCTTCAGCCACAAGGTGTTTTAAGGTGAGCACACTCATCTTTCCGGCGCCGAGCACCATGGCCGTACGGCCTTTCAAGCCGCCCAGGACTTGTTCGGCCAGTTCCACTGCCGTATATGAGATGGATACGGGATGCTGATCAATGCCAGTCTCCGTCCGCACCCGTTTACCCACTGTAATCGCTTGTTGAAACCAGGTGTTAACGATCCCATTGCTGCAATCTTCGTTGCAGGAGCGCTGGTAGGCCGTACGTACCTGCCCGAGAATTTGCGTTTCTCCAAGAACCATCGAGTCCAATCCCGAAGCGACACGAAAGAGATGCCGAATGGCATCGTACAATGTATGTACATAAAAGTATTTAGAAAATTCCTGTGGTTGGAGTTGTCCCCATTCAAGGACAAACCGTTTGACCGCGGTCATGCCCTTTTCCATATCGGTCGACGCACCGTATATCTCCGTCCGGTTGCACGTGGAAAGAATACAGCAACCTTCAATCCCAGCCATGCCCTGTAGCTTGTGCAATGCCTCACTCAGCTGCGCTTCAGTAAAGGACAGTTTTTCGCGGACTTCCACTGGAGCCGATTTGTGGTTGAGTCCGACGACGAAGATAAACATGGCACCACCCTCTCTATCCTACGGAATTATCCGACCATCGATAAATAAAAGAATGATTCAACCGCGCGAGTACCTTGTCCTTCCCCATTTTACTCGATTCAAACCATTTGTGAAAGACCCGATAAAAAAATGATAATGTTTTTTCTCGAGTTTGTTCTACCTAAAGGCAATGTTGTAAAAGGTTCATCTTCCCTTATCATATTCAGTTGGACAAAAACAAATAACCCCCACCTGTAAATTTTGGTGAGGGTTTTTTTCATTTTGGTGACCCGTAGGGGATTCGAACCCCTGTAACCGCCGTGAAAGGGCGGTGTCTTAGACCGCTTGACCAACGGGCCATGAATATTTGGTAGCGGTGGTAGGATTTGAACCTACGACACTACGGGTATGAACCGTATGCTCTAGACCAACTGAGCTACACCGCCAGATTTGGTTGCGGGAGCAGGACTCGAACCTGCGACCTTCGGGTTATGAGCCCGACGAGCTACCAACTGCTCCATCCCGCGTCAATCATCATCGCTTCAGCGCCTTCAAGCAAGTGCGCCCAATCGACTTTGATATTATGCCATAAGAAAAAAAGGTTGTCAAGCTTTTATCGAGATAAAAAAACGCGTAAACTGTTGTGATGGTAATATACAATAGTAAATAGCCGAACTGAAAGATTCGGTTCGCAATTGTACGACTGCAACGGAGGTGCTCCCTGTTGTTATCGCCTCGTTTACTAGCCGGTTTGTGGATGGGCAAAACGGCGATCTGGCTAAACCGCCGTTTTGGCCACGGAGGAACGTCTTTCCCCGGAGGAATCGGTCGGCGTGTCGCTCCACAGATCCTCACCGCTCTCGCCGGACAATTAAAAAAGGGAGCCATGGTCGTTACAGGTACGAATGGTAAGACGACAACGTCGAAGATGCTCGCTGCCATCGTGGAGAAGTCTTCACTGACACTGACCCATAACCGGGCCGGTGCTAACCTTGTCGGAGGGATTACGACCGCCTTCATCGACTCCGCCACCATCGGCGGTAGCATCACCAGCGATTTAGGGGTCATCGAAGTGGATGAAGCGACGATTCCCCAACTCGTCCGAGAGGTTCAGCCGAAAGGCGTCGTCGTGACGAACTTTTTCCGGGACCAATTGGACCGTTTCGGTGAACTGGACAAAACGGTCAGCCTGGTCGGCGAAGCCCTTCGGCTGCTGCCGGTTCAGTCGATCGCCGTGCTCAACGCCGATGATCCTCTAGTCGCTTCCCTCGGCAAAGATTTTCCGGGACGAGTTCTCTATTTCGGCATTGATGATCGCTCTTACGGCGCCCGGGAAATGCTCCAATCAGCAGAGACCCGTTTCTGTCGTCTCTGCGGTCATCCCTTGACCTATGACTGGTTCTTCTTCGGCCAGCTCGGTCATTACCGCTGTTCCCACTGCGGCTTTCAACGGCCCGAACCGAAGATCAAGGTGACCGGCATTCAACTCAAAGGCGAAGAGGGTTCCGCTTTCACCGTCGAAACGCCTCGCGGTACCTGGCAGTTAGAACTGTCCACACCCGGTTTCTACAACATATACAATGCTTTAGCGGCGATCGCTTCCGCTATCCGGCTCGATCTGCCCGAAAAAGCCATCCGGGCCGGACTACAGGGATACCGGACGAATTTCGGACGGATGGAACGGATCGAATTGGAGGACGGCCGCCGGGCCTTTTTGGCGCTGATCAAAAATCCGACGGGCTGTGACGAAGTGATCCGCACACTCGTCCAAAACAGAGGTCCCAAACGGCTGCTCGTCATCATCAACGACAATGCCGCCGATGGTCGAGACATCTCCTGGCTTTGGGATGCCGATTTCGAATCTCTAGAGCCTGTTTACCCGGAACTTCGCAGCATCTTTACGTCCGGACTGCGCGGTGAAGACATGGCTCTGCGCCTGAATTACGCCGGCATTCCCGCTGCAAGTATTCACTATGAAGCAAACGTCGAACAAGCCATCCGTTCGGCCCTTGAGATGACAGAGCCCGGTGAAACCTTGTACATTCTGCCGACCTATACGGCCCTTCTCGAATCTAAAGCCGCTTTGACCCGCCTGGGGCACTCGCCTCACTATTGGGAGGAATAGCCCATGAGTAAATCATCAAACCGCACCATAACCCTCATTCACCTCTATCCAGACCTGCTCAATCTCTACGGCGACCGAGGAAACATCATCACCCTCCGTCGCCGCTGTGAATGGCGCGGCATCACCTTACAGGTCCATTCCGCTTCCTTAGGTGAAAAAGCATCCTTCGACGATGCCGATCTGGTCTTCATGGGCGGTGGTTCAGACCGAGAACAAACCTTGCTCTTTCAAGACTTTCAACAGCACAAAGGACCTGCCCTCGTAGAAGCGGCCGAAGGCGGTCTCCCCCTCTTGTCGGTCTGCGGAGGCTATCAACTGCTCGGCCTCTACTACCGCACCCACACGGGAGAAGAAATGCCAGGCCTCGGCCTTTTTGACGCTTGGACCGAAGCCGGTTCGACACGCCTCATCGGCAACGTCGTCGCCCAAGCCCCGTTGCTCGGCGAGAATGCCACACTGGTCGGTTTTGAGAACCACTCGGGCCGCACCTACCTCGGTTCTCGCGGCGGCATCCAGCCTCTCGCCCAGGTCACTGCCGGTTTCGGCAATAACGGCGATGATAAAGGGGAGGGCGCCGTCTATAAAAACGCTGTGGGCACATACCTGCACGGGCCCGTGCTGCCTAAAAACCCTGCTTTAGCGGACTGGCTGCTCAGCAAAGCCTTAGAGCGCCGGTACGGCGATGGAAGCCTGAGCACCCTTCATGATACTTGGGAAAACCGGGCTCATCTTTCGGTAGCTCAGAGGTTTGGGAAAAAATAACCAGCGCGACTTTTTAGCACGGTTGAAAAAATCTTCTCCATCAGGCACGATTTGGGGCGCATTGACGGAGTGAGCGCTTTGGGCGAAGTGGCGGCTATTCACCTCGCGGCGGCCACTCTCCCACAGCGATTCGCTTCAAGGCCGCATGCAACAGATCGGTCTCACTGACGACGATTTCCTCAAATCCCCCATCCTCCATAAAGGCCTCTAACACCGATAATCCTGCCGGAATAATGTCAGCCCGCTGGGGCTGCAGCCCGGCCACTTGTTTCCGTTCCACTACGTCCATCGCCCGCAGTTTTTGGGCGATGGACTTTACTTTTTCCTGAGGGATTTCATAACCGTGAACCTTGTCAGGAGCATACTTACGCAATTGCAGTGCAATAGCCGCTACGGTCGTAATCGTCCCACCGACCCCGATTAGCATCGGCCTGCCCACCCATTGCAGAGAGCGTACTTTCTCCACCGCTGGTGCCCAGACCGAAGCAATCCCCTCCCTGCTCAAAGGCGATTCGGTCAGGCGGACCGCACCAAGGGGAAAACTCTGACGCCACCACCGGTCCTTATGGTGAAATACCACTTCGGCACTGCCGCCGCCGATGTCTAAGACGACAGGAATTCTCCCTGCTGCAGTCCCTTCTGGAAGCCCCTCCACGGCTCCCTGATAGCTCAAATGCCCCTCCGTCTCTCCGGACAGAAGGGCCACTTCCAGCCCGAATCGTTCATACACTTGCCGGCAAAAATCCCGGCCATTGTCAGCCTCTCGAACAGCACTTGTCGCAAAGGTGGCCACCTTCTGAACGGATATGCCGAATTTTTGCATAGACTCTACGCCGTGGCCTAAGGCGGCCATCGTTCGTTCCACCGCTTCGGGGTGGAGCATCCCGGAACGGGTTACCTCCCGGCCTAACCTCGTCGTATCGAGGTGATGCCACAAAGGCATCAGTTCCTCTCCATCCAGGCGGGCAGCAAGAAATCGCACCGAGTTGGAGCCGATGTCGATGGCTCCCCACGCTTTCCCTTGATTGATCATCGCTATAACCTCCCGAATATAAAAAGCATTTCCACCGGCGACGGTCGGAAATGCTTTTTCATTAGTCTCGAATTTGAATATTTCCATTGGCGTCTTTTTTCAAAGGAACGCCGTTGCCTTGTTTCGCCCTGACGACGATCACTTCGCCAGGTCGAACGAGCCCCAGTTGTTGACGAGCGACCTGTTCCACGTAAGCGTCCGAGGAAAGCCATTCTTTTTCTTTTTGCATCTGCCCATGTTCCGTTCGCACCTGTTCCAGATCGGCAGACAGCCTGTCCGCCTCCTGGGCTAGTTCCCGATGCTGAAGATAGGGGGGAACAGCTGCCAACGCCAATAAGCCGATCCCTGCCCCGATGAGCAATATCATCTTTTTTCGATTGGATCGTGCCTTGGCTCGTTTCACCGAAACCCCTCTTCCCTGGAATAGGTATCTTCCCCAGAATACTTAATTTGGTACTTTCTGCAAGGCTCTTTCAAATTCCTGCAACTCAATAAAAAATATATAGATTTATTTAGATGTCAATCCTCATTAGGCGGAGGTCCTGGCGGGGGGCGGCGAAAACGCTGTCCGATGCGTCCTTTGATCTTTTTCCATCGAGAACTGAGACTGAATAAACGGACCCGAAGAAACTGTATCGTTCGTCGTAAAGGGATCCCTATCTTCTGGTTAATCCAACGTTTCAACTTGACCATGTTCCGGTAGAGATAGCTCATACAGTCTCGAAAGAGCCGGTAGGCAAAGACAAAGGGGAAGGTGGCGAGATAAAGGAGCATGCGAAGAACATGCAAGATCAGTTCAAGCATGCCTTCCCAAAAGGCCCGGACTTCCTCCGAAACAAAACGAAAGTAAAGGAAGAGTCCAAACGCGAGCCCCATAAAGACATAGACCCGCACTTCGCCCAGGTTGCCCCAGAGAAGCAAAAGAAAAAAGACGGCAGCGCCAAAAAGCCAAATGAAATAGTCGGCCACCGACGTCCACCATCGCCGGCGGCCCACCCTGACAAGGGTTCGATAAAGATCGAATCCGGCACCTAAAAGCAACCCGCCAATCGCCGATAAGGCAAAACCGTAGATTTGCTGGGCCAGTGGTGTCACCGAAATTCCTCCCCGCCCCTACTCCTACCGGAGCAGGCGACTCAATAAGTTCTTGCCTTTTTGCCGTATGTTTTGCGGAGAGTTTTCCTCCAGGTACTGTACCGCCGTGATATAACCCTCCACCGACAGCACCTTTTCGTCTAAGTTCAGCTGGATAATCTGCAAACCTTCGCCACGGAGCAGCAGAGGCCCCCGCACCGTCACCGTGTAGATCTCGTTTTCGTCAAAAGCGCCGACTTGGGTCACACCGCGAATCATAATGTTCTTACGGTCTTCCACGACAAAGCCGTGGCTTTTATCGTTATGAACATCCACGGAAGTTCCTCCTTTGTCCTCAATATCGACAAAATAAAAACGCCCCCCCATCATGCATATGTGGGCAGGCGTTTTTCCTAGAACAAAGGGGATTCCTCTCGGGGAAGGTTCTCTTCCCGCAGGATCCGGTATAGGTCCCGGGCTTCTTCCACCCGGGCGTTTTCCTTGATCTCTTGAATCTCCACTTCCAACGTTTTTTGAGGAAACCGCAGGATCAACCGATCGCCCGGTTGCACCTCCGTCCCCGCTTTAGCCGGACGTCCGTTGACAGTAACCCGTCCGCCCTCACAAACTTCCTTGGCGACGGTGCGCCGCTTGATGATGCGGGACACCTTTAGGAACTTATCGAGACGCACGATGATCCCCCCGAATGAAAATCAGGTTCCCTGCCGGAAACCTGACTTCAACTCTTTTGTACTTCCGGGATTAAGCTTCGACAGCATCTTTCAGTGCTTTACCTGCTTTGAAGGCCGGCACTTTCGAGGCTTCAATCGTAATCGTTTCCCCGGTCTGCGGATTGCGGCCTGTACGAGCTTTCCGTTCCCGGATCTCAAAGGTGCCAAATCCGACGAGTTGAACTTTATCTCCCGCTTTCAGAGCTTCTTCTACAACAGTAAAAAACGCATTAACTGCCTTTTCGGCATCCTTTTTGGTCAGTTCGGCTTTTTCTGCGACGGCACTCACCAAATCTGTTTTGTTCACCCGTTACCCCTCCTAGTATTGGATTGCTGTGAAGGTATTCGCTATATACCCATTTATTCCTTCCGGCTTGTTAATATTTTCGACTTTTTAAGCCAAATTATTCCTATAGACCCTGTGCTTTTGCTTCATCCCAGTACTTGTCCATCTCTTCTAAAGAGCAATCGGTCATATTTTTTTGTTCCCGCCGACAGCATTCTTCTACATATCGAAAACGCCGGATGAACTTATCACTGGTGCGGTGAAGGGCTTCTTCTGGGTTAACCTGGAAAAACCTCGCCAGATTGACGACAGCAAAGAAAAGATCCCCTAGCTCATCACGGATGTGCCTCTTATCGCCACTATCGATCGCCTCTACCAACTCGGCCAACTCTTCCCGGACTTTTTCTCTTGGGCCATGCCAGTCGACCCAATCAAAACCGATGCGAGCTGCCCGCTTCTGTAGTTTTTCCGCTCGCAACAGTGCCGGCAGCGCCGTCGTGACCTTATCGATACCGCTGGGACTCTTCACCTTCTCGCCTTTTTCTTGCGCCTTGATCGCTTCCCAGTTGACGAGCACTTCTTTGGAATCAGCGACCGAAATATCGGCAAAAACATGGGGGTGCCGGCGAATCATTTTTTCCGTTATGCTTTGTACAATTTCACCGATCTGAAAGCGCCCCTCTTGCTGGGCGATAACACCGTGGAAGACGACCTGCAAAAGCACGTCGCCCAGCTCCTCTCGGATTTTGCTGTCATCTTTCAAATCGATCGCTTCTAAAACCTCGTAAGACTCTTCCAGGAGATAGGGTTTCAGGGATTCATGGGTTTGCTCGCGGTCCCAAGGGCAACCGCCCTCGCCCAACAGGCGAAACATGACATCGACAAGGGGATCGAGAGGATATTTTCCCGAAGAAAAACGGTCAGCTGTTGACTGTGCCCCCGATTCTCGTTCGACTTCTTCGGCCGGCGACTCCTGATCAGCCCCGTCACCTTCCCCCTTCGGCGGAACATAGACGCTCGTCAGGTGATCCACCCAAGACAAGCGATCGAGTTGATAAAGAGGAATCGTTTCCACACGTTCCTCCCCCGACACGCCCGCAGCCCGGATGACGGTGACTCGATACTCATCAGGGTACCGCTCCATCAGGGTTAATTTCACTTCCGAGGCGACCAGCGGTGAATACATCTGGGTGATGATGATGCCTTGACGCCCCGCTAGATCGCTAGCTTTCAAGTCCAAACCGTCCAACACCGTCAGCCCCCGGGAAGGATCTAACCCGAGGGTCGTATACATGGCTTCCAAAAAGCTCACACCAGGGATGACATCGACCGTCAATCCCCGTCGTCCCGCCTCGGCTAAGAGAATTTCAACGGTCTTCTCCCCTACACGGGGATGGCCGGGTACGGCGTAGGTCAAGGGACCTTTTTCCGTCTCCTGAAGTATTTCTTCAGCGATGCGAGGATAAAGTTGATCGAAGGAATCGACCTGATCATAGAGGTGGTCAAAGCTACGATAAGTCAAGCCCGATTTTGTTAAATATTCCACAGTCGGGTGGACAGCGGTGCGAAGAAAAAGAGGACGCTTCGACTGCAGAGCTTGCCAGCCTGCCAGTGTAAGATGTCCTGCATCTCCCGCGCCTAACCCGACGATCGTAATGTTCGGTTCCATGATGCTCCTCCGATTCGTTCACAATGTAGAGGGGGGCGCTAAAAACAGCTTTTAAGCGCCCCAAAACTGCCGGTGCCAACGAGCCAGCCGAGGGCCCATCCGGGGGATCATGGCCAGATCGACCGCCTGAATCCCACCGATAGCCAGAAGAGTGAGACCATAAACGATCGACGAGGTGACCATGGACAAGCCCAGCCCGATCCAAGGCCCTGCTATATTTGTCAAATAAGGGACGCCGACAAGGGCGTAACCCGCCATCATTGTAGCAGCAACCAAAGGCTTGAGCAAGGCAGCCGACCAGGGAAAGGAAACGCCGCTCTGTATCCGAATATACCAGAGAACGAGTATCGCCGCTACCAAGAAACCCACATTCGAACCGACAGCCGCTCCCAATAGACCCCATCGGGGCATCAGAACGATATTGCTGCCCACTTTCAACACTGTACCTATGATGAGGGCGACGACGGGAAAGGCTGTCCTCCCCATGCCCTGGAGACCCGATGTGACCACCTGGTAGAAAGCCGACGAGAGAATGGTCGGCGCTAACCAGACCATGGGCTGAGCCGACCCGGGGGCATGAAAAAGCAGAGCCCCAATCGGCTCAGCTAACGCGACCAACCCTGCGGCGGCCGGCCAAGACAGAAGCGCCACGATCCGTACGGACGAGAGATACCTCTCCATAGCGAGACGGCGATCACCCCGGTTCCAAAGGGCTGAAATGACGGGAACCAAGCTGGCACCGACAGCTCCCGTTACGATCGACGGCATGCCCACCAGGGACGCGGCCATTCCGGAAAATTCTCCAAAGAGCGAAGCCGCTTGTGACGCCGTATAACCAGCTAACTGCAAACCTCGCGGAATGAGAACGGCATCGACTGTTTGCATGATGGGCGTGACGAGTCCGCCTAGGGATATGGGCAGCGATAAGATGAGCAATTCCCTCCAGAGGCCGAAAATACTCGTGCTGTGAACGACAGGCGGAGCCGACTCAGCCGCCGCGCTCTCATCATCAAAAAGGCTTTCCCGAGGAATACCACCTTGGGTTTGACGCTGCCAGTAATAAAAAAATCCCCCCAAGACGATCAACCCGGCCATTCCGCCGGTGACCGCTCCAAAGGTGGCACCGGCTGCAGCCACGTCGACGCCGTACCCCAGCAAGTATAGGCTGAGCCAAAGAATCGTTCCGACGCGGACAAGTTGCTCGGCCACCTGCGATAAAGCCGTCGGTATCATATGCTGATACCCTTGAAAATAGCCTCGGAAAGCAGCCATGAGCGCCGTCAGCAGCACCGCTGGCGCAATCGCCCATAAAGAAAAAACGGTCCGTTCATCCTGAAGGACTCCCCTGGCCAAAAAGGGGGCATAGTGGACCATCAAATATGTAGCCCCACATCCGAGACCAAAGAGCAGCCCAAAGGAAGCTAAAAAGACCCGATAAGCTCCCCGGTGGTCTCCATGGGTTGCCCTCTGTGCGACCAGCACGGAGATAGCCACCGGGAGCCCCGCTGTCGCCAGGCTCAATGCCACTGTATAGATGGGGTATACCATCTGGTATAATCCGACACCTTCGGAACCTAAAATGCGAGCCAAAGGGATCCGGTAAAAGGCACCCAGAAATTTGCTGACGATTCCCGCCCCGGTCAGCCAGAGGGCACCCATGAGAAACCGCCGTCCTCCTGTCCCCTGCCAGGCCATCTATGCAATATACCCCCTAAACGCGGCAAAGCATAACCGGTCGGTTATGCTTTGGCACAAGTACTTTGCCCAATCCGGGTAAAGTCATTGTTCCATTTGTTTGGCGAGGAAACCGGCAGCCGTCTCAGCCAGTTTCATCTCCATCTCGCCCATCTTGACGTTCGGATCTTTCGATGCTAAAAGGACTGCGCCAATCGGGTCACCCTCCGCGATAATCGGAGCAATAACTTCAGCAGAAAATTTGCAATCGACCTCTTCTTCGGTAGAAGGGCAACCTTTGCAGTGGGCATGTTCACCTGGCTTCTGAATAAGAACAGCTTTCCGCTCCTCCATCACCCGTTCGACCGCAGGCCCGACCGGCTTGCCTAAAAACTCTTTTTTCGGGGCTCCTGCTACGGCGATGATGTTGTCCCGGTCTGCGATACATGCGATATGGCCCGTGGCCTCGCTCAAGGAGTCCGCATATTCTTTGGCAAAATCGCCTAACTCGCCAATCGGCGAATATTTCTTTAGGATGACCTCCCCTTCGCGATCCACAAAGATCTCCAGAGGGTCTCCTTCTCGGATACGTAAGGTTCTTCGGATCTCCTTGGGTATGACCACACGCCCGAGATCATCGATTCGCCGTACGATGCCCGTTGCTTTCATTCCTTCACCATCCCTCCTTTGTGGGCCGTGACTTGGGGTTCTTGGTTCAGTGATAGTATATATCCGACCCTTTGGGGTTATTCATTTTTTTCCATCCCCGACGGCTCTGACATTCCCGTAAAAAAGAACCCGATAGCCGCTTTTGGACGGTTATCGGGCTCTTTGTCATTATTTAGTCGGTTGTTGTCCTTCCGGAGCGGGTGTAGCGGGGGCCGGCGTCTGTTCAGGCTGCTGCGACGAATTGGGCGTTCCTGTTCCGGTCTGCGGAGTCGCCGGTTGGGGAAGTTTCCGTTCGATTTTAGCAGCCGCTTTTACATCACCGTACCAGGTCTCGAATTTCTGTTGTTTCTGTTCTGCCGCCAGGTCGACTTTGATCTGATCTTTCACTTCGTCTAAGGACAACTGGCGTGCTTCTTTGATGTCCTCGACGCGGATCACATGATAGCCAAAACTGGATTTAACGGGGGTTTTACTGATCTCGCCTTTTTTCATCGAGAAGGCGGCGTCAGAAAACTCCTTAACCATCGCTTCACGGTCGAAGAAACCGAGTTCACCTTTGTTCTGGGCAGCCGTCGGGTCGGTGGATTTCTCCGCAGCCAACTGCTCAAAGTTGGCGCCTTTTTTCAGTTGATCGATAATAGCTTTGGCTTCATCTTCCGTCTTTAAGAGAATGTGCGAAGCCTTGACTTGCTGGGTTTGCTTAAACTTATCGGGATTTTCTTTATAGTACTTCTGAATATCTTGGTCGCTCACTTGCACGTCCGGGCTGAGGGCATCATAAAGATTCGAGATGATCAGGTTCGAACGAATCATCTCTTTTAGTTCTGATTCTGTTAAGCCGTTCTGTTTCAGTGCGTTCTGATATTCCTCATCAGAAGGAAAATTCTGCTTCCCTTTCGTCAGTTCTTCATCGACCTGAGCGTCGGTCACCTGGATATTCCGCTGTTTCGCTTCCTGCATGAGCAGCTTTTCATCGATCAGCCGTTCTAATTCCTGCTGTTCCAGGCTGGCGAGGACCTCTTTCTGGTTCGGATCTCCCTCTAGGCTTTGTTTATACCGGTTGACTCGCTTGTCCAGCTCCGCTCGGGTAACTTTTTCGCCGTTGACGGTGGCTACTGTACTACTGCTGCCGCAGCCTACCAGGGACAACATAAACATCCCTAACAAGGCCGCAGCCAGCAATTTCGCTGATTTTTTCAAAATAAATAGTCCTCCTTATTGGTGTAGGAACGACTCGATTATACCACCAAGATCTCCGAGGCGACAAGTTGGTTGGGAAATGTTGCTATGACTCTGTAAAACATTGGACCTTATGGGCTGAAAAGTTGCAGTTGTTTGCCGAGAGAAGTGCGGCGTTACATCGGGAACGACGGATCAATGGCGAGTACTTGGCGGCCACTGGTTCCCACGGTTTCGTCCGGTTGTCGATTCAGGAACAACCTGTACGGCGTGTGCTTCCGGCTCCTGTAGGGCCAAGGTTTTATGGGCTTCCCCATTCCCCTCTTTGCCCTTGCTCGCTTGCGCGAGCAGACCCATCGCTTTATCGACAATCAGCAGCGTCTCCTGTGGTTTTTGGCGGGTCGTCTTGATTCTCACTTCAAAGCCACTCGAGGCAGAGAAGTTGACTTTCCGGCCTAAAAACTGCACCAGCGCCGAAATGGCCGACGCGTCCACCTTGGCATGAGGAAAGAAGCGGATACGAACTTCTTCTTTTTCCTGCTGCACCGCCGATACACCGAGAGCCTGCCCGTGAGCTTTGATCCGGCTGAGGCGGACTAAGTTTTGGACGGCTTCCGGTAAATTCCCGAAGCGGTCTTCCATCTCCTCTTCCAACGTATCGACTTGATCGATCATCTTGGCATCGAGGAGGCGCTTGTAAAAATGGACTTTGGACGCCGAGTCGGCCATGTAGCCGTCCGGGATAAAGGCATCCACCTTGATTTCGACAAGCACATCAGGCTTCTCTTCCGGTTTTGTTCCGCGCAGTTCTTGGATCGCCTCTTCAAGCAAACGACAATATAGATCAAAACCGACGGAAGCCATCTGCCCGTGTTGTTCCGGGCCGAGCAAATTGCCGACACCGCGAATCTCTAAGTCCCGCATGGCGATTTTAAAGCCCGATCCCAGTTCGGTAAACTCCCGGATCGCATGGAGCCGTTTTTCAGCCACTTCGGTGAGCACCTTGTCCTTGCGATAGGTGAAGTAGGCATAGGCTAACCGGTTGGAACGTCCCACCCGGCCCCGGAGTTGGTACAACTGAGATAAGCCCATCAGGTCGGCACCATCGACGATCAACGTATTCACATTGGGAATATCGAGTCCCGTCTCGATGATCGTCGTGCAAACGAGAATATCGTACTCGCCTTCTAAAAAGTCGAGCATGATCTGTTCTAGCTGGTCCTCCCGCATTTTACCGTGACCGACGGCGACGCGAATGTCTGGAATCATCGCCATCAAATCACGGGCGATGCGGTCTAGGTCTTCGACCCGGTTGCGAACATAATAGACCTGGCCGCCCCGGTTTAGTTCCCGGCGGATGGCCTCCCGGATCAGCTCGGGGTTGTATTCCACCACATAGGTCTGCACGGGGTAGCGATCTTCCGGCGGCGTCTCGATGATCGACATGTCCCGCAAGCCCACCATGGACATGTGCAGGGTGCGAGGAATCGGTGTGGCGGATAGGGTGAGCACGTCCACGTTTTCCTTAAATTGTTTGATCTTCTCCTTATGGGCCACACCGAAGCGCTGCTCCTCGTCGATGATCAAGAGTCCAAGTTCTTTAAAGCATACATCATTGGAGACGAGCCGGTGAGTACCGATGACGATATCGACTTCACCTGTCTTCAGACCTTCGATGGTGAGCTTCTGTTCCTTGGCCGTGCGGAAGCGGGAGAGCACGTCGACCCGGACGGGGTAGCCGCTGAAGCGCTCCCGAAAGGTGTTATAGTGCTGCTGAGCCAAGATGGTCGTAGGAACCAGAACGGCCACTTGCTTGCTATCCTGCACCGCCTTAAAGGCGGCCCGGATGGCCACTTCTGTCTTGCCGTAGCCCACATCGCCGCAGAGCAAACGGTCCATCGGCTTGGGTCGTTCCATATCGCTCTTCACTTCGATAATCGAGCGGTACTGATCAGGTGTCTCCTCATAGGGAAAGGCCTCTTCAAATTCTTTCTGCCAAGGCGAATCCGCCTGAAAGGCAAAACCCGGCTGGCTTTCTCGAGCAGCATACAGTTTGAGCAGTTCACCAGCCATCTCCCGGACCGATTCCTTGACCCGTTGTTTGACTTTTTGCCAGTCGTTTCCGCCTAAGCGATATAGTTTCGGCGCTACCCCTTCGGTGCCGACGTATTTTTGGATCAGGTGCACCTGCTCCGTAGGAACGTAGAGACGGTCTTCCCCAGCATACTTGATCACCAGGTAATCTTTTTGGATACCGCCTACGTCGAGCTTTTCAACGCCCATGTAGCGGCCAATCCCATGGTTGACATGGACGACGTAATCACCAAGAGCTAGGTCGACGAAGGAATCGATTTTCTGTCCTTCCCGGGCCGCCTTTTTTGGTTTGCGGGGCTTTTTCTCCCGGCCGAAAATCTCATAGTCAGTGATGACGACCAGCCGGGACGATACCATTTCAAATCCCGCTTCCAAATGGCCCACACCGACCGACACCGTGCCGGAGGCGATTTCCGATTCAATGCCTTCGACAGACCGGGCCTCGACCCCATAGTCGCGCAAGGCCTCCAAGATACGGTCACGCCGGGACGGTGTCGCCGCCAGAATCAGTACCGCCGCTTTCCGCTTCCGGTACTGCTTGAGTTCATCGGCCAACATATCCAACTTGCCCAAAAAGGGATGCATGTTCTTGGCCGTAAAATGTACCGTGTTTTCGTGGTTGACCCGATCCAGTTTTTTGGCGAGCAGGGCGAGGTAAATGATCGGCTTGCCGCCCATTTCGGTGCTCAAGTCGTGATAGGAGGTGTAGACGTTCCTCTGTTCCGGCAGCACACCGCCAGACTCAAGGAGGTGCAAGAAAGTCTCAGTGATCTCCTGCTCCTTCGCCTCAGCCGTTTCTTTGATTCGCGTCGGCTCGTCCCAAAAGAGGATCGCCTCTGGATGCAGGTAGTCTGTGAGTAGCACCTGATCGGGATAAAAAAAGTTTTGGAACTGCTCCAAGCCTTCCACCCAGATCCCTTCGGATAGTTGCTCTAGGTAACTATCCACCTTTTCCTGTAACCGGGCAGCCGTCTCCTGCTGATCTGCTTTGAGCAGCCTTGCTCGCGCTGTTTCCGCTTCTCGGGCCAGTCTCGCCCGGCCCTGTTCCATCATCTCTGCCGTCAAAAGCATCTCCCGGGCAGGTCCGATCTCATAGGTATTTACTTTTTCGAGGGAACGCTGGCTCTCCACATCAATGAGCCGGATTGAGTCCACTTCCTCGTCAAAGAACTCGATCCGTGCCGGTTGGGGCTGTGTGAGCGGGAAGATATCCAGAATGCCGCCCCGGAGGGAAAATTGGCCGGCCCCTTCGATTTGGTTGGCCCGCTGGTAGCCTAAAAAATGAAGGGATTCGATCAGACCATTCAGATCGACCCGTTCGCCTACGGAAATAGGAATAGCCCCCTGGGCCATGACGGCAGGGGGTACGATTTTTTTCATCAAAGCGTCTATGGTAGTGACCACGGTAACCGGCTCTTTGCGGGCTAACCGCAGCAACGTGTTCAATCGGTGGGCTAATTGTTCATGGCTAGAGGACAGCACTTCATAGGGCATCACTTCCGTCGCCGGGAAGAACAAGATATCATCATCGGGCAAGAGGGACTGCAAATCCTCGACGATTTTTTTTGCTTGCTGTATCGAATGGGTCACCACTAAGAGGGGTTGCCCCGATCGGTTGGCGAAGGTCGCCAATAAGGTCGTTCGCTGGCTCCCGGTCAATCCAAAGGCAGCCTGGGCGCCGCGGCCTCGTTTCCAGTTGGTCCAGAGATGCTGAAATTCTGCAGTTTCCGCTATATAATCAAAAAGATTGTTTGCTGTCGCCTTTTCGGCCATACGCTCTCTCCTCTCGTCCTTGGCTCGATACCTTTTCTGGGCAGGAAGAATCGATCCCCCCGCCTCCCGGCACCGGAGTAGGACGGCCGAATTCGTTCTCATTATATTGTTACCCCACTTGTCCGGTCAAGAAAAGGATGTTTTGTTCCCTATGGGAATCGGTTACAATGAAGGAAACCACATTCCATGGAGGTGGGTCCCCGTGCCCGTTTCGGCGGACAAGTATCCCTTACTTCTCGAGGAGACAGAACGGCTTCTGAAGAAGCTGGAAGAACACGATCTTCCCAGTTTGATACATACACAAGACGTAGCGAAGGTGACCAAGGAGTTCATCCACCATCTCGATTTGCCTCGTGAAACAGCCATGCCGATCATCTTAGCCGCCTTGCTTCACGATATTGGCAAACTGCGTGTAGCTTCCAGTATCCTGCAAAAGCCACATGGTATCGACGCCATCGAACAAATCTTAATCCAGGTCCACTCCAACCATGGTGCTTCCATCATCCGCGAAGGAGGAATCTTTCCGCCTGAAGTAGCCGAGATGGTGGAGCAGCACCACGAACATTACGACGGTTCCGGCTATCCCGGAAAGTTAACAGGCTCGTCCATCGCACGTGGCGCCCAGATCCTTGGCATCTGTGACGTTTTCGCTATGTTGCGCGAAGACCGGGTGACCCAGAAAGCACGGACATTAGCCGAAGCGAAAGAATATCTGGCGAAAAACAAAGTCTGGTTTGCCCCCGATATCTACGACTCCTTTTTGCAGTTTGTCGCCGAAAATTACGGTTGAAGAACTTCTTCTGCAAGGAATGTAAGATATGCTTGAAACTATCGCAGGGCGAAAGATTCTCTTCTCAGCCAGGGTGGGCTCCCCCAATTACAACCTCCATGACAGCACCTCTGATCAAGATTGGAAACACCTCTTGTTGCCTACCTTTGACGATCTTTACAGCCAGAAGTTTTTCTCCTCTGCTCAGACTTCACCGGAAGTGGACTATACTGTCCACGATATACGCCGTTTCGCCGAGTTGATCTTGAAGGGGAATCCCTATTTTCTCGAAATCCTCTTTAGCCAGGAAGTGGTCGTCCCTCCCCAGCATATCGAACTGGGTCAAAAGCTTCTCTCTCGAAAAGAAGCTCTATCCCAGTTAAATCGGCCGGGACTTTTCCGCAACTGCATCGGCACGGTGAAGGAGAAACTGAAGAATCTGCGCAAAGGAACATCAACGACGGCCCATCTAGTCAAGGAGTTCGGTTACGACACGAAGGAAGCTCTTCACGCCTACAGGCTCTTAGATCTGCTGCGGCGCTTTGTCGCCTACGGCTGGGATTTTCAGAAAGCCCTCTGGTATGAGGGCGAGGCGCGCCGTCAGATGTTTGAGATCAAAAAGGGCATGGTCGCCCACGCCGATATCGATCAGGTGCTTCTGGTAAAATTTCAAGAGGCAGAAGAATTATCGTCGATCTATGCTGCTTATCCGGTCGATCAAGTGACATCTCGCTGGCTGCGCCAGTCTGTACGGGATCAAGTCCGCAAAGGGCTGGCCGAAGAGTTATGTCCCTCCCTGAAAGACTAGGCTTTTTCGCCGCCGTTGAAACGGTTCATCACCTCGATCATCCCCTGCTCCAACCAGAGCTCGACGGCATCGCAAGCCGTATCGATCGCTTTTTCGATATGGACCTGTTCTTCGGACCGAAAGCTTTCTAAGACATAGCTGGCCGACGGCTGCCGGCTCACCGGGCGGCCGATACCCAGCTTCAATCGAGGAAAGTTTTCACTGCCTAGGCAGGCGATCAACGATTTAATGCCGTTATGACCGCCGCTGCTGCCCTTTGTTCGACCTCGCAGTTTTCCTGGCGGAAGATCGAGGTCGTCATAGACGACAAGGATATCTTCCGGAGCTAATTTATAAAAAGCGGCCATGGCACCGGCAGCCTGCCCGCTCAAATTCATATAGGTCTGCGGTTTCAGCAGGAAAACCTTCTGCCCTCCAAGGCGCACTTCGCTAAAGAGCCCCTGAAACTTGGCTTTGAAGCCATCATGGCCCCATCGTTCCGCTAACTGGTCAACGACCATGAAACCGATGTTGTGCCGCGTTTTTTCATAGTCACGGCCGGGATTGCCAAGACCGACGATCGCTTTCATCTATCTCTCCCCTTTGGGAAATATGTTCTAAAATGAGTCTCGATTATATAGAATACTCTCTTTTTGGGGAAGCGTAAAGCCACCTGTGGCTCACAGGTGGCTTTACGCTTCTTCGGCTTTGGCGCCGTTAGCCTTTTCCGCTTCTTTAGGCTCCTCCGCTTTCGCCGGCTCCTCTGTCGTTTCTACCACGGCCCGTGGTACGACAATCGAGGCGATGACTTGATCGGGGTCAGAGACGATATCGATCCCCTTCGGAGGCGTCACATCGGCTACAGTCAGTTTATCGTGCAAGTCCAGGTGGCTCACATCGAGATCGATACGTGGCGGGAGGTCGGCCGGGAGTCCTTCCACTTCCAACGTGCGCAGACCATGCTGGATCACCCCGCCCGCTTTGACGCCGACCGGTGTACCGATGAGATGGATCGTCACTTCCGCTGAGATAACCTCGTTCATGTTGACCAGTTGGAAATCGACGTGGTTGAGCGTCCGGGCTACTGGGTCTCGCTGCATCTCCCGGACCATCACTTTTTTCGGCTCTTCGCCGCCCTCAAGAGCGACATCCAGGATAGCCGTTGCGCTCCCCTTGGCGTTAAGCAGCTTTTGCAATTCCTTGGCGTTGACCGATACGAGCAGATCGGGCGAATCCTTCCCGTAGATAACGGCCGGCAGCAGCCCGCGGCGACGCAATTCCTTTACATAAGCTTGTGTTCCCTTTTCCCGTTTCGAAACCCGTAACTGATTCGCTTCCATGTTGAGAAACCTCCGGTTCGATTCCTATTGCTTCCATCCCTAGTATGACCAGGAACAGTCCGGCTAAACCGTAGATCTGGTCATGTCCTCGCACTGACAGGCATATCTTTTCTAAAGAAATCTTTAAAAAAGGGGGCCCCCACCGCATGCTCGGCAGTAAAAGTTTGCTTACCCGACCCATCGTCAGCCTGGACGAAGGGAAAAAACTCGGTGCCGTTCGCGGGTTGATCGTTGATCCTGAGGCCTTGGAAGTGGTCGCATTGCAGGTGGACCAAAAGGGCCTCTTCCGCGAACAAAAGATCATCCCCTATTCGAAAGTGCACTCCATCGGTGAAGCAGCGATCGTCATTGACCGGGCGAGTCAGGTTCAGCGAGTCACCAATCTTCCCCATCTCTTTCAATTGATGAAAGATAAAATCGGCATTATCGGCTCCAAGGTGCTCACCACGGTTGGACAAAAAGTCGGCATTGTCGAAGAGTACTATTTCGATGAGAAGACAGGAAAGCTGCTCACCTTGGAAATACGGGGTCATTTCGGTGAAGGCTGGTTCAACGGCAAAGCCGCCTTGCCCGCCGCTGCCGTTCGCACCATCAGCCAGGAAATGGTACTGGTTTATGAAGACGCTATCGAACGCTTGACCCCCATGCCCCATCCGGTGGAAGACTCGTTAAAGCGTTTAACTGAGACGACGATGAAATTCTGGGATTCTACCATCAGCACCAGCAAACAGGTTGGGGAGTCGCTCAGCCGTTCCCTCGAAAAAATCAGCCTCGGTACAAACGATCTCTTTTCCGATAAGGAAGATGATGACGTTCGTCCTTGGAAGGCACCCGATTCTTCCGCTCCCATCCAACAGGATGAAGACTTATTTCGTCGTCCCAACAAGACAGGTATCGACATTGAACCTTCTTTTCCATCCTCGTCAGACAAGGGAAGTAATTCCAACGTCTCATCTTCACCCTCAGCAGTATCGAGTCCAAAGGGTACAGCGACCGCGCTCTCTTCAGCTACGGTCACCAGCAAGGAAAGTACCGGGAAGCAGGATCCTCTCCCGGATTCCGGGGCCGCTGAGAATTCGAACGTAGCTTTTGCTTCTCCTGAAACGACTGAATTGGTTCCTGCGACGAATGCTTCTGTCCTTACGTCAACAGAAGGTTCAACAGAGCAGGTCGACCCGGTTTCAGCAGCAGAACCGGATACCACCGCCAGTTCTGTCGAATCTGGTCCGGTGAGCCTGCCTGGGGCTCCCACAGCATCACCGACGGAGGAGAGTCGCAACTAATTAGGGAAAAGACGAGCAGACCATCGTGACAAGCAAAAAGCATATAATGGTGCATTAAAAAAACGCCTCCAAGGTGTTCACCACCTCGGAGGCGTTTTTTCGATTTCCGCAATATATTAACAGGAAGCGGCTGAATGATCCTTAGTCGAAGAGTTTGCTGACCGACAAATCTTCATGGATTCGAATGATCGCCTCACCGAGCAGCGGCGCTACCGAAAGGCTGCGGATTTTTTCGATCTGCTTTTCCGGTGCCAGCGGGATGGTGTTGGTGACGATCATTTCTTTCAGTTGTGAATTGGCAATGCGCTCAATGGCCGGTCCGGAAAGCACAGCATGAGTCGCACAAGCGTACACCTCTTTGGCGCCCCGTTCCAACAGCGCTTTAACCGCGTTCACAATGGTGCCGGCCGTATCGATAATATCGTCGGTGATCACTACGGTCTTCCCTTCAATATTGCCGATCACATTCATGACTTCTGATACGTTTGGTTCAGGCCGGCGTTTATCGATGATGGCCAAGGAAGCACCGATGCGTTCCGCCAGATCGCGAGCGCGGGTGACGCCGCCTAGATCGGGAGACACAACGGCAATGTCCTGCAGCCCTTTGTTCAAGAAGTACTCGGCCAAAATGGGCACCCCGGGGAGATGATCGACAGGGATATCAAAGAAGCCTTGAATCTGACCGGCATGGAGATCCATCGTAACGACACGGCGTGCACCGGCTGCCGTCAGGATGTTCGCCATCAGTTTTGCCGAAATGGGCGCGCGGGCACGCACCTTCCGGTCCTGCCGTGCGTATCCATAATAAGGAAGAACAGCAGTGATGCGGCGAGCTGATGCGCGACGAAGGGCGTCGACCATGATAAGCAGTTCCATGATGTGTTCGTTCACCGGTTGGCTCGTGGGCTGAACGACAAATACATCGGCACCCCGTACGCTTTCATCGATATCCACATGGATTTCGCCGTCGCTAAACCGCTTGACTTTGGCGGCTCCCACCGAAACGCCCAGGTATTCGGCGATCTCCTCGGCGAGGGCTGGGTTGGCGTTACCGGAAAAAATTTTTAACTTTTTATTAAAGAATGACATAGGGGGTACCTCCTAACGGTTTCGGTTGTTCCAATGTTAGTCTGATGATTTTTTCTGCTTATGCCCGCTGCGGTAACCTTCCTTCACCTTTAGGTGGGCCCGTTCTACGGCCAGCGCCCCAGCCGGAACATCCTTGCTGATCGTCGAGCCAGCCCCGACGAGTGCACCGGCACCAATTACGACAGGAGCTACCAAATTGGTGTTTGAGCCGATAAAGGCGCCATCATGAATCGTGGTGGAATGCTTTTTCTCACCGTCATAGTTGCAGGTGATCGTTCCTGCACCGATATTTACACCGGTACCGACGGTAGCATCACCGACATAACTGAGGTGAGGCACCTTGGACCCTTGACCGATCACAGACTTTTTAATTTCTACGAAATCGCCCACTTTGACCTCATCAGACAGGACAGTTCCCGGACGCAGGTACGCGAAAGGACCTACGCTGCAGTCGTTCCCCACTTCACTCTCGAGGACAATCGAGTTCTGAACGACCCCGTGATTGCCGATGCGGCTGTCTCGCACCCGTGTAGCCGGGCCGATCGTACATCCCTCGCCGATGACGGTGTCCCCTTCTAAGATCGTATTCGGATAGATGATCGTATCGGAGCCAATCTTCACCTGAGCGTTTAGCCAGACACTCGCCGGATCGATCATCGTGACGCCGGCGTCCATCCACTTCCGCCGCAGACGATTCTGCAGCACCGCCTCGGCCTCGGCGAGCTGCTGACGGGAGTTGATACCGACGATTTCCTGATTGTCGTCGATTTTGTGCGCAGCGACGAAGCCGCCCCGTTGACGGAAGATGGCCAGCACGTCCGTGAGATAGTACTCCCCTTGGGCGTTTGCTGGCGTAATCTCATCCAACGCGGAAAACAGAGCCGCGCGCTCAAAACAGTAGGTTCCGGAGTTGATCTCCCGAATCGCCTTTTGGGTCTCAGAAGCGTCTTTTTCCTCGACGATCGCTGCCACATTTCCCATCTCGTCCCGGATGATCCGTCCGTATCCGGTCGGATTATCTAAGAGAGCCGTTAGCACCGTAGCCATCGCGCCTTTTTCTTCATGGCACTGCCAAAGGGCAGCTAGGGTCGCTCCGGTCAACAGGGGCGTATCCCCACAGACCACCATGACCGTTTGCACTTGTTCCGAAATCAAAGGCCGGGCCATCATGACCGCATGGCCGGTTCCCAATTGTTCCTGCTGCCACGCATAAACCGCTCGTTCTCCCAAGCAGGCCTGCACCTGGTCTCCCCCATGGCCGATGACCAATACCGGCTGTGTTACGTCGCAAGCAGCCAAAGCCTCCAGAACATGATGAACCATCGGTCGACCGGCTACTTCATGAAGCACCTTGGGCCGCCGCGACTTCATCCGGGTCCCTTTTCCTGCGGCCAGGACGACAGCCGTCCGCATATGCATAGATTGCGCCTCCTGTAAATGCCGATGCTTTCATACTCTTTCCATAGTCTCGCAATATTGCGTACTTTATGCAAGAGCCAAAGTCCTCGTCTACTATTCCACATAACTGTGTGGTTTCCTTTTTTCCGAGAAAATTTTGTCGACGAGGTGAACGCAGTGGAGTTGCTGGTCCTTCACCCCAACCGCCTGTCTGCCCGTCGCTTAGCCGCCGCTCTGGAATGCCCTCATGCCGTCACCAGTCCAGACCAACCTCCTGAAGTGCTCATCCGATTCGGAGCCGCCGGGGGTGAAGAAGGCAGCTTGTTCACACTCAACCGACGGCAAGCCCTGCTCCGTCTCAAAGAAGCCCCTTTGTCTGCCTTCTATCGACTCCATCGACTCCCCTATAGCCTGACGAAAAAAAGCGGCCGTTCGCTGACCATTCATGTCGTCGACGGCAATGTGGTTGCTATGGAGACTCGAGAACGCCTCACCTCGACGGAACGGCAGAAATGTTTTGGTACGGCCATCCGCGCTCTCTACCTGGCGGGTATCGATTTCGGTTCTGTTCAATTGTCCATCCAGTCCCGAGGTATTCCTTGGGTCAACAAGGTCACCGCCGCCCCCGTCCTGACTAAAGAATTGGCGGCAGCTTATGCCACGGCCCTTCGCAAAACGATCGCCCACAGAAAGGGAGATTCTGTTCCAACCAACGCTAACCCGATCCAGCTTGGTGCCGACCCCGAGTTCATGTTGAAAAGCGTCCGCACCGGCAAAATGATCCCGGCCAATCGGTTTTTCGCCGTAAAAGGCGCCATCGGCTGCGATCAACGCAAGGCGATTGGTGAGTTGCGCCCTCGCCCGAAATCGACTCCTCGAGAGCTGACGGAAGCCATCGGCTCCCTCTTAACAAAGGCCTCCGAGAAAGTTCAAAAGAAACGGGTCGCCTTGATGGCCGGTTCCATGCCCTTTGCCCAGTTTCCTATCGGCGGTCATATCCATTTCGGCAGCTTAAACTTAAACTTTCGGCTGCTGCAGGCCTTAGACAACTACCTGCTCATCCCTCTGTTTTGTATCGAACGAAAACGGACTGCGATCCGGCGTCGAAAGTATTACGGCTGTGTCGGTGACATACGGCCCAAAGGGCCTGGACGCTTTGAGTATCGTGCTCCATCGAGTTGGCTCGTCTCGCCAGCCATCACCTTGGCCGCTTTGAGCCTGGCAAAGCTGGTCGCCGAACATGCCCCTCGTCTTGAGCGCAGCTATTTTGCTGATTTGAGCGCCGTTCGGGCCTTCTACCAGGGTGATAAGGAATACTTTCGCCTGCCCGTGAAGGAGCTTCGGCAAGATTTAACCTCTCTGCCCGGTTATTCAGACTATGCCACTGACCTACAACCCCTTTGGCAGATGATCGATGAGGAACAGGAATGGGACGAAGAAGCCGATCTATGTAGTACTTGGGAACTAGGGCAATGAAAAAAGAGATGCACTTGGCATCTCTTTTGCTTATGGAGCCATGCGTAATATATCAGT
This sequence comes from Heliobacterium chlorum, assembly GCF_014502795.1. Lineage (GTDB taxonomy): Bacteria > Bacillota > Desulfitobacteriia > Heliobacteriales > Heliobacteriaceae > Heliobacterium > Heliobacterium chlorum. The sequence continues at coordinate 129,259 of NZ_JACVHF010000004.1, read as the reverse complement.
CAAACAATCATTAAGCGATCGCATTGGCAACAGCACTTTGGTAAGCATCTAATACGGCCTCGGAGATGAGCTCACGAGCCGTGGCCGAAATCGGATGCGCGATATCGCGGTACTCTCCCTCCGGAGTCCGTCGGCTGGGCATGGCTACAAACAGTCCTTTTTGCCCTTCAACAACTTTCACGTCATGGATGACAAAAGCATTGTCGATGGTGACCGAAACAATCGCTTTCATTTTTCCTTCCATGTTGACTTTCCTTACGCGGACATCGGTGATATTCACGCTCTCACCACCTTCCCAATGCTTATCCTGCTAGTCCTTTTTGTTATTCGACCAATGGCAGTCAATACCTTCTAACTATAATAACTTTTTTGAAATTTTTGTGACTATTTTGTTTAACATCTATCTTCATAATATGGACAGAGGTATTTTATGCTTACACATCGATAATCCGGAAACCTTTTGCTTCAAACTGATGGCGTATCTTTTGGATGTGTTCCGCATCTCTCGTCTCCAGGGCTACGCTAACTTCCGCCTGGCTCAAGGACAAGCCGGGACGAAGCCGGTCATGAACGACGGAGATAATGTTGGCCCCCCCGAAGGCCACTTCGGAGAGCAAGTTTTGCAGTGACCCAGGCTTGTCCGGCAAGATCGTGCGGAATTCCCAACGGCGTCCACTTTCGACCAGTCCATGTTCGATGATTTGGGCGATAGCGGATACATCAATATTTCCTCCCGACAGCATGGCGACCCACCGTTCTCCTGGTCGACCCACTTTTCCTTCTATTAAAGCAGATAGGCCGATAGCACCGGATCCTTCAACGACCAGTTTCGATCGTTCCAATAGCATCACCATCGTCTTAGCGATCGTTTCATCATCGATGGTGACGATCTCGTCCACAAAATCATTGACTAAGCGAAAGGTGAGGTCGCCTGGGCAGGCTACGGCAATGCCGTCGGCGATCGTTGACCGGCAGGCCACGATCCTGTGGCTGTGATGTTCCAACGATTGAGCCATAGCCGGTGCTGATTCGGTCTGTACACCGACGATGCGTACCTTGGGATGAAGGCTTTTTACAGCCATCGCTAAGCCGCCGATCAGTCCCCCACCGCCAACAGGTACGACGATACCGGTCAGCTTGTCCATGTCGGGAAATTGCTTAAGGATCTCAATGGCCAAGGTTCCCTGCCCGGCGATTACTTTCGGATCGTCGAAGGCATGGATAAAAACCGCTCCGCTTTGTTCTCGCAGTGACTGGGCTTTTTGATAAGCTTCGTCGTAGTTGTTTCCGCTTAGAACTACATTCGCACCATAGTCGCGTGTGGCTTCCACTTTCGCCATGGGAGCGCCTGTTGGCATGACCACCGTCGACGCAACCCCGATTAAGGACGCCCCCAAAGCGACGCCCTGAGCATGGTTTCCCGCTGAGGCGGCGATGACGCCTCGCTTTTTTTCTTCCTCGGTCAGATGAAACATCCGGTTCAGGGCACCTCGGATCTTAAAAGAGCCTGTGCGCTGAAGGTTTTCACATTTCAGCCAAACCTCACAGCCGCTCAACCGGGAAAAAGTCTGCGAGTGCTCCAGGGGCGTCAGATGCAGCTTCCCCTCTAATCTCTGGGCGGCCCTTTGAATATCTTCAAAGGAAATCTCTTTAAAATCCGTCACGACCTTGTCCCCCTGATAGTTTCTACGCGTGTTATTCTTCCAAGTTCCACCATCTTCTTATGCATCGTTCAGTTTTAAAAAGCCCTGAACCTCTGCCGCAAAGTTCGGCTCAGCGGCAGAGGTCCGGCCTAATCCTGCGAATTTCCTTGGACGTGATTGGAGACTAAGGACAATCGTCGCTTACCGCGGGTTAAGTCGGGGGGAACCAGGTTTTTTAATTGCCCCAATAAGCGGTTTTTGTGTTCCATCTCTTGTGCAGCCAGTTCCAAAAACAAGTCTTCCGCTTCGCTCAAGCCGTCTTTTTTGGCTTCTTCGGCAAACTTGCGGTAGTTATAATAGGCTGCTTGTTCGTAGACAAGCGCCTTCAGTATGTTTTCCTTCGTTCTTCCCATGACCCCTTCCTGCCTCCTTTCATGAAATTGCGTTCTGCCTGATCAACATATCCTATTCGACATCCCTAGTTCCGGTTCCAGAAAAAACGAAAGGCAGGGAAAATCCCTGCCTTTCAGACTTCCAGTGATAAAGCGATGAGTTAAATCTTTTCGAGCATATCCAGTTCGCCGACAACAACGACGTCGGTAAAGCGTGTCAGTTTGACGATCAAATCGGCGAAGACGAGAACATCGGCCGGGGTCCCGCGATTTCCTTGTTGGCTGGTGCATTCGTCATTTCTGTGCAGGATGACATCAAAGCGTACGTTACGGACCAGGACTTCGGCGTCTTCCACTTCTTCGGCCAATTCAGCCGGCGTAAGGGACGGCGAGAATTCATGCAGCTGGATGATCTTGGTGAAGGTCCCGGGGATGACTCGGACGGCACGATTGCCCGATGCGTCTTTCACCAGGAAGACCAGGTCAAATTTCAAGGTGATGGTCACATTCCCTGTCAGGTTGACCGTGACATCTTCCTTGCGGTTAAAGTCGAAGATGATATTTTCGATGGCGACGATGGGGTCACAGTCGACGTTCTCCAGGCAGATCCGAAAGGGGATGACCCGATTCGGATTGACGGGATCGGTGCAAAAGAAGATCGGTTCATCCCGTTGAACGTTTTTCGCCACCACGACTTGAGCGAACAACTCGATGGTGCCGTTTTTGGTATCCATGCACATCCTCCTTTTACGATAGACCTCCAAATTCGAAGCTTTCAGACCATACTGGCTCGCCACATATTATGATCGGGCCTGCGAATCGGTGAACTGTGGCTTCTCTTTTTCTCAGCCGGTTATGGTGTGTTGCCTACCCCATTGTATGAAACATGGGTCTATTTGGTGAGGATGGTTAACTCATCAAGCACCGGTACGGCCGAACACGCGAGAAAAGAACGGCCGCCCTTTTATCTGTTGCTCTTCCACTCGACGTAGAATATCCCGGTTCTCCTGTTTAAGCCGCTCTTGTTCGGCTCGCGTTTGCTGCAATTCTGTCATCAGTTCGGTCACTTTTCGCTCCTTCTCCGCCATCTGTCGCTGCAATTGGATCAGACGGTGCTCCCACTGCCGCTCCGTTGGGGCAGGCCCAGCCGTACCAAAGAAGCTTTTGCCCGTCCTTCTCTCTTGAGCTTGTTTCCGATAGTCTCGTTCAGGAGGATCGTTGGGTCGACGGTGACTTCCATCGACAGGTAGATGGGACGGCACCGGGATCGCTCTCCGTTCCACTTCCCCGAAAGGTCGCCGGGCTACCTCTATGACATCGGCTGACAAAAGGGTCCCCAACGATGGGGCTGCTTCACTTTCCCTTTGTACGATCTGTTCCCTTTTCGATTTCAATATCTTTTTGGCGACCTTCGCCCCCGGTAATTCCTGCGCCTTAACAATAGGGCTGACCTTCCGTCTCTGCCCTTCCGGCTGCGTTTGCTCCCCTTCGCGATAGCTCTCTTCCGATGATTTTGCCGAAACGTTTACATCCACGTCACACCATTCATAGAAACCAATCTTCATCAATCCGCGCCCCATTACCTCTAGGATCATCTGGCTTCCTTGCCGATGCCAATCGACGATTTCGCAATGAATAGGGCCGATTTCCACTTGGGCTACCCATCGCCCTGGATCAACGATATCCCTTCGGCCGGGTAGCAATTCGTCCCAGGAGCGAATCCAACGGGCTCGGTAGTTTTTTTGCACCAGGGTAAAAGTCCCCCTGTGAGACTTAAGGACGATGGACAGGGCGAACTCCATATGGATCCGTACTTCTTCCTTCCCAAAGGAACAGTGTGCACCGCCGTATTCCGCGGTCACTGAACTGAGATAGACGGCTTCACCGCCTAGTTTATCGAGCTCAAGCTGAAACCGTGCCGGCAACGGCGGTTTGTCCTCAGAAAAAGAAAAAACCAGCGGTTCTTCCAGCGCTGCATATTGTCCCATCAGGACTTGAATGCGTACTGGAATCACCCTGGTCTTCTCAGAGCCTGTTGCAGGGAAATCGTTCATCAGCCAATTTCACCTCCGGTCCCTTATCCCATTCCTATGGACAGGAAGGTGTAATTATGTTTTGGAAAACCATCGACCGATCATTTCCAGATCGGCAGGCTTATCGATATCGATGCCCAACTCAGGACAAGGGGAAATGACACAAACCGCCCGGAATCCGAAAATTGCTGACATGCGCTCTTGGGCCTGATCAATACTGAGCCGGCGAAAGAGAAAGCGAAGGACAAAGGGCCAGCCGAGCAAACGGCTGAGCGCGAGGGGCCGCTTGCGCAGGCAGATGAACTGATGGGCTTTCCCCATGGCACCGTCGATGACTCGACGGCGGACGAGAAACAAGTTTCCGCCAGTAAACTCCCCCTCCCGCATCCGAACGAAGGTGCGTCGAACACCGGGAAAGCGCTCTTCACATTTCTCCCGTCGGACAACGGGGTAGTACACATCGCCGTCGATCTCCCGGCAGCGGCTGAGAAAATCAGCGACCACTTGCCGAGTCAGCAGAGGCAGATCGCCGGTGGCGATTAAGATATAACCATCGGTGGAAGGCAAGGCCGCTAGCCCTCGCCGTAAGCTGTCCAGGTGATCGTCGCCTCCGGAGACGACGGTGATACGGCGATCACCTGCATAGCGTGCTCTCAACTCTACCGGTCCCACTACAACTACCCGCTCAATGTCGCGGCTGTTCGCTAACGCTTGTACCACATAATCGGTCATCGGCCGACCAGAGAGGGGGATCAAGGCTTCCATAGATACGCCATAGGCTTTAAGCGGACCGTCGTTCCTGCCTGCCGCCAGAATCAGGGCGTCCATCGAAAGCTCCCTCCCTCTTCTCGTCTTTTATGACTGCAACTTCTCTTTGACAATCCCCATCGCTTCGAGCATGCTGTTTTCGGCGTTCTCGATATGCTCCCAAGCCAAGGTCTGCGCCAGAGCCACATTGCGGTCGGCTATCGCTTCGACCATCTTACTGTGTTCTTCCCAAGCCTCCTTGATACGCCCAGGATGGCTGAGTGAGGTGGTGCGGAATCGGCGGAGCTGCTCCCGCAAGTTTCCGATGATCTGAACCAGCCGTTGGTTGCGGCTCGCCCGGTAGACCATATCGTGAAAATCGATATCCACTTCCACTAATTCATCGATCTTTTCTTCATCGAAATAGGAGGCTGTCTTTACCAGCAGACGTTCCATCTGTTCGGTCTCTTCTTCGGTGATACGCTGAGCGGCCAGCCCAGCGGCCAACGCCTCTAGACTTGCCCGGAGCTCAAAGACATCAGTAATATCTTTAACCGAAATGCCCGCCACATAAGCACCCTTCCGGGGAACCATGACGACAAAACCTTCCAGTTCAAGTTTACGGATGGCTTCTCGAACGGGAGTACGGCTAACACCCATTTCCTCAGCCAATTGAATCTCCATGAGACGCTCACCGGGCTTTAATATACCTGAAATAATCGCCTCTCTTAGATTTTCAAAAACAATATCCCGCAAGGGCCGATAGTTATCCAGTTTTATCGGCAGCAATCGACGATCCATTCGTCGGCCTCCTCTCGTCCCAATGTCCGGGCAACCATGACCCGGTAATTCAGCGTTTGTGTCTCTTTAGCCAGTATTTCAGCGATAGATCTCGCTTTAGCTTCTTCGTCGGTAAAGCCCAGGATGGTGGGGCCGCTTCCCGACATCATCGCCCGGTCACAACCGAGGCGCAGGAGCTTTTCTTTTAAAAGCTTCAGTTCAGGGAACCATTCAAGCGTCACCTTTTCTAAGTCATTGCCCATCGCGTCTAGAACAGCTTGATAGGAACCGGTACGAAGAGCCTTCAGCATGTTCGCCGAATAGCCCTCTTCAGGGATATCTTCCGGGGTCATCTCTTCCGGCCAAGGCAATGGGTCTGGAAGGGACTTCGCATTTAAAGCCTTGTACACCTGTGGGGTAGAGGCACCAAAAGGCGGTTTGACTAAGATCACCCAAAAGTCGAGCGCAGCCGGAAGACTATGTAGGGCTTCTCCCCTCCCTGTCGCCAGGGCTGTGCCGCCGCGGACCAAAAAGGGAATATCAGACCCGAGCCGGGCGAGCAGGGATTCCATTTTTTTATCGTCCCAGCCCAACGAGAACAGACGGTTCAGCGCTTTCATCGTCGCCGCCGCATCAGAACTGCCGCCGGCGAGTCCCGCTGCGACGGGGATCTGTTTGTCCAGTTCAATCTCGACTCCATAGGGAAGTTGAGCCTGTTCCTGAACGAGCGCTGCCGTTCGGTAGACGAGATTGGTTTGGTCTGGCGGAGCTTCTTCCGAACCGCCCTGGAGAAGTATGGTTTGATGGTTCCGATTGACACTCACCATCACCACATCAACCAAGTCCACCGTCTGCATAACCATGACGACTTGGTGATACCCATCGGCCCGGCGTCCCAGGACATCAAGGGTAAGATTGATCTTGGCTGGCGCCTGCATACGCAGAATGGGGACCAACTCCTTTCCAAGCAATCTTTGCTTGTATATTCCGCAAATAGCCTCTAATTTCCTTTTTATTTGACAAAAACTCCATCCTTCCATTCACTCTAATCAAAGAGGTCGGAAAAGATGGAGCCTTTTTTCACAAATTTCCGCAAGGCAGCTGTCCTGCCGGTGTTTTCGCTTGGCCTTCGCGAACGGGCAAGGGCCGCCCCGCTTTTCTAATATATTCGCCGCTTCATGAAGTATACATAGGAAGTATGATGTCCATCACGTTCTCCCCCTACCGCTAAGCGTATACTGTAACCAGTATTCTCAGCTAAGGATGGTGGATATGACCCATTTGCCCCCCTTTGCGCTCACTGCCTGTCGTGGCGATAGCGGTTGCCGTTACAAAGTTCTAGATACGGCTTCTTTGGCCACGCCCTTGAACGACCTGTTGCAAAGGCAATGCCAAAACCTTCAGGCTGGTTCAGCCCATTCGGTTCTGCGATTGGCCCTGTCCGGCTGTCCCAATAGTTGCTCGCAACCGCAAATTCGCGACTTTGGATTACAGGGGCGCCTGGAGCCTTTGATCACCGATGAGCCCTGCCTGTTCTGCCATGCCTGCGTCCAGTCCTGCCCGGAGGGCTTTATGCAGTTGAATGAGGACGGCCCTGTGATTTCCGATGAATGTCTCACTTGCGGACGTTGTGTTCGCGCTTGTCCAAGCGGCACTCTCCAACCAGGGAAAAGTGGCTGGACGTTGCTTGCCGGCGGTAAACTGGGGCGCACTCCTAAACTTGCTGTTCCAGTAGGGCATTGGCTTAGCCACGATGAGGTGACCTGGGAAATCATAACGATTCTGCAACGGTATCTGCAGGAAGCGGCACCGGGCGAGCGTTTGCGGTCATGGCTTGAACGGAGTTTATGGAAAGAAGAAATACCCAAAGTTCCAGGACCATTGCTTTATAAATTAGATCGGCCCGCTGACTAAATGCAGCGGGCTTTTTGGTTGCCAATTTTGTTTTGAATGGATTATCCCCGTTTAATAGACCTGGTTCGCGTCTCCCCAACGAAAACAACCGCGCGTCTTGATGCCCCCGATCCCGTCAGGGCCAGTGATCGTATTGGCGATCGCTTCTTCCAGCTCCACATACTCGTGTACAGGAGTATAAGCCAGCTTTTCAACGATTAAGACTGGATCCAAGGCATGAATCATGACTCGTTCCGGTGAAGAGGCATAGTTGGCACCTGCCGACAGGATCGCTTCAAAGTTAGATTGGCAGGCCCCAGCGAAAATGACCAGTTCATCAGGACTGGGTATCAATTTTCGCGCCGCCTCTACCGCTTCTACAAAGTAGCGTGAGTTGCGATAGGACTCGATCATCTCAGGTTTTCCACCGCTCTTGAGCAGACTGTCATGTCCAGTGATCACCAGGATATCGGCAGAATACTTCTCCAGATACCGGCAGACCACATTGGGAAACTCTTTTTCCGAGTGATGAAACCCATGGGCTTTGATGTTCAACTGGCGGTAGGTATCCATACATATTTCCAGATACTCTTCATTGCCATCGATATGCAATACCGAACCAGGTCGTTGACAGGCCAGTTTACGCTGCTGATCCCCGGCGGGATCATCGGCTAGCGGCAGAGCTCTCTTTTGTCTCCGATCGACCAACCGGCCGATCCGTTTATAGTTCTGCACCACGACCCGTTGCTTATAGCGAAATACCTCCAACAGGGGCGGTACCTCGAGGTCGCTCACCGGCGCATCTGCCTCCAGCCGCATATCCAGTCCTTGCAACCGAACCTCGGGCTCCTCATCCCCCGGCCATATCTCCATGATTCGAAAAAAGATATCATTGCCGTACGAGTTGCGGGTGACGATGGTCCCGATGCGCAAGTCCTCCATCCGCAGCATCTCCCCTATACGTAGCGCTCAATATACTTCACCTCGCTATTATGAGTATGAGAGCGAGGGGAGGGGGGTGCGTAAAAAGTCCAAGGCGAGGATTTTACCCCAGCCTTGGACTTTTTGTTCTTGTTTTTATGATTTTTTAGGGATTTGCTTCCCTTTAGTGACCGTGCACCATTTCTTTGGCCGGTGATTTTGCAGTTGCAGAGCTTTCTACAAAGCTGAAGCTGGAGATTCCACCGTGGACTACGAAGTCCGGATACCCTTCTTCACCGTGTTGCGAAATATCCAGACCGGTTTCTTCGTCTTCGGCACTTACACGGGCTTTGAAGATGGCGTTGACGATTTGATAGATGATGAAGGTCCCGACAGCGGCGAAGGCGTAGGTCGCACCGGTGGCAATCAATTGCTTGGTGAGCAGGTCGCCGCCGTAGAGCAGACCGTCAGCTCCGAGCGAGTTTACAGAAGTGGTGGCGAAGATACCGGTGGCGATGGCGCCGAAGGTTCCGCCTACACCGTGGATGCCAAATGCGTCGAGAGCGTCGTCATAACCCAAGCGGGGTTTCAAGACGACAGCGATGTAACAGATGATACCTGCGAGAACACCCATGATGATGGAAGACATGGGAGTCACAAATCCTGCAGCCGGGGTAATCACGACCAGACCGGCAACAGCACCGGAGGCGGCACCGAGGACCGTCGGTTTTCCTTGGCGGATCCATTCGGCGAATATCCAGGCCATCGCCGCTGCAGCCGCAGCCGTGTTGGTGGTGACAAAAGCGCTACCGGCCAGACCGTTAGCACCTAAGGCGCTGCCGGCGTTGAATCCAAACCAACCGAACCAGAGGAGACCTGCACCAAGAACGGTCATAGGAAGTTGATGCGGCGGCATCGGAGTCGTTCCGAGCCCACGACGTTTACCGAGCATGATGGCGAGGACGAGACCAGAGACACCGGAGCTGATGTGAACGACCGTGCCGCCGGCGAAGTCAAGAGCACCTAGGGTGCGCAACCAACCGCCCACACCCCATACCCAGTGAGCCAGAGGGAAATAAATCAACGATACCCACAATGCAGAGAAAAGGAGAAAAGCCGAGAATTTCATCCGTTCCGCAAAGGCTCCGCTGATCAGAGCAACCGTAATAATTGCAAACATTAATTGAAACATAGCGAAGACGTTATGAGGAAGGGTGGCCGCATAGTCGGGGTTAGGGTCGGCACCGACCGAGTTGAAACCGGCCCAGGAAAGAGAACCGATCAGACCATTGATATCCGGGCCGAAAGCCAAGGAGTAACCGTAGAGAACCCAAAGCACAGAAACCAGGCCGATAGCGATGAAGCTATGCATAATGGTGCTGAGAACGTTTTTCTTACGAACCATACCACCGTAGAATAAGGCCAAGCCGGGAGTCATTAACATAACAAGAGCTGCGGACAAGATGACAAAGGCTGTATCACCGGTATCAACTTTTGGAGGTTCCGGAGCGGCAGTTTCTGCTGCAGCGGCGGCGTCTGTGGCTACCGCTTCCGTAGTTGCCGCGGCTTCTGGGGCAGTTTCTTTGACAGACGCATCAGTGGCTTTTGCATCGGTAGCTTTTGCATCGGATTTCGTTTCTGTAACAGCAGCTTTTGCATCCGCTTTCACCGGTTCATCGGCAAAGGCAGGTAAACCGAATAGGCAGGTAAAGAGCAGCAATATGGCTGCAAGTAAGGCAAATCTTTTCATCGCCGTTCCTCCTCAACATTACGTCATTTACTCTCGAAAAATACACAAGGCTCCCGAAGGAAGTTTTACCTCTTCCCTCGGGAGCCTCTATGCTCCCCTAGGTATACACGACATGGACTTTAACCTCTTATAGTGCGACGTCGCCGGTTTCACCGGTACGAATGCGAATCACATCTTCGACAGGGTAAACAAAGATTTTACCATCACCAATTTCACCGGTACGTACCTGTTGGGAAATGACATCTACCAGTTCGGCGACAACGGCATCGGACACGACCACTTCGATTTTTACCTTAGGCAGCAGGTCGATGGCGTATTCAGAGCCGCGGTAGAATCCTTTCTTCCCTTTTTGCAGTCCGCAACCAGCCACTTGAGTGACAGTCATTCCGCGGACACCCACTTTGTTCAGGGCTTCTTTGACTTCATCCAACTTGGTTGGACGAATGATCGCTTCAATTTTTTTCATCTACTTCGCTCTCCCCCTACAAAATCCGTTTGACATGGTGATAAATAAAAAAAGAGACGTCTGATTATTTCAATCAGACGTCTCTGTCTTGGTTTTATTGTAGCGGTATATGAGCTCTTTGGCAATCCCCTTTTTAATACGATTTTTAGTTTTTTCTTTCGACTTCTACGAAATTATCATTAAAAGAGGATCCCTCGGCCAACAAGGTTCCCCGGCTGGTGGTAAGGTGGTTTACGTTCTTACCGCCAGGCACCCGTGAATGCCACCGCACTCCCTCGACGACAACCACTCCCTTTGGTACCTGTTTTGTCACATGGGCGGCAAAGCAAGCTTCTCCGAGGTGGTTGAATACGTTGACCTGTTGCCCCTGTTCAATCTTCCTCACCGAGGCGTCCTGCTCACTGATTAGGATCCGCTGGGCACCTTCTAATCGCTCCGTATCTTCTCTTCCGCCAAAGGTGCTGTTCAAGAGGTGATGACCCGGGTTGGCCAGCAGTCGCAGGGGATAGTCCTTTTCGGGCTCACTTTTCTCCCTAGGCCGATACTCAGGTATGGTGGGATAGCTCTTAGCGGCTAAATCGGGGTTTTCAAAGAGCAATTTGCCTGAGGCCGTTTGGAACCGGCCGAATCGCAGCGGCGGATTATCGCCCACGTTCAGCCGAACTGCCTTCCCAGCCTCGAGAGCGGCCCGGTCGATTCCTTCCAGCAAGGGCGTACCTTGTGAGAGCAGTTCCTCGATCAGATCTTCGGCGCTCTTCTCAAAATGCTCTTCCTCGAAACCGAAAGCGCGAGCGAGCAGCGTAAAGACCTCCAGGTTGCTCTTCGCTTCACCGGGTGCAGCGACGATAGGTTGCGTCTTTTGAATGTAAAAGTGACCATAGGATCGGTACAGATCGGCATGTTCCGGAAAAGCGGTCGCCGGCAGTACAAGATCGGCATAACGAGCTGTGTCGGTCATCACCTGTTCATGGACGACGACAAAGAGGTCAGGCCGGGCCAGCCCTTTGAGGACGAGATCCGATTCAGGAGCCACCGCCGCAGGGTTGGCATGATAGACGAAGAGTGATTTCACAGGGACTCCGCCCGGTTCCGTTAAGGCCTTGCCCAACTGAATCATGTTGATTTCCCGAACGGGCGATGCTAACAGATCTTCCCGGGTAACGACGCCCGTCGGAAGCGCCTGGCCCGTATTGGATGAACAGTGAATCCCACCGCCTTTTTTCGTAAAAGCTCCAACCAGCCCCGGCAGGCAGGCCAACGTCCGGTAGATCATCGCACCATCCCACTGGCGGCAAGGTCCGTTGCCGATACGGATATAGGGCGCCCGAGCCGAACCATAAGCTCGGGCCAGCTCTTCGATGATTGAACCGGGCAGCCCTGTGATCTGGGCGACTCGCTCCGGATCATATTCTCGAAGCACCTTCTCGGTAAGAGCAGAAAAACCGCTGGTCTGCTCCTGAATAAAGGCGTGATCCAACAAGTTCTCCCTAATTAGGACATGCATCATCCCGAGAGCTAAGGCCGTATCTGTCCCGGGTGGGATCAGGACGACCTCATCGGCATACGGTGAAGTACGGTTTTGATAACAATCGACCTGGATGACCCGGGCGCCCCGGGACCTGGCTTCTTTAAGGAAGGGAAGAAAGTGAACGTGTGTGGATGCCACATTCATCCCCCAAATGATGATCAGGTCGGAATGGACGATGTTTTCTACGTCGCTCCCCATGGTGCTGCCCAACGTCATCGTCCAGCCTAGGTCGGCTGTCGTAGAACAGATGGTCCGTTTCAGCCGGCTCGCACCGAGTCGATGAAAAAAGGCGTGACCGCTATTCCGCTGGACGAGCCCCATTGTCCCTGCATAGGAATAGGGAAGGATCGCTTCCCCACCATATTCATCGATGATCCCTTGCCATCGCTTCTGAATGGTCTCGATCGCTTCGTCCCAGGAGACCGGTTCAAAAGCGCCCGTTCCTTTCGGGCCGGTCCGACGAAGGGGAACCTTCAGCCGCTGCGGGGAGTTCAGGTATTCGGGATACCTTTTCATCTTGCCGCAGATAAAGCCTCTCGTGAAGGGGTGGTTCGGGTCTCCTTGACAAGAGCAGACTTGCCCCTCTTCAACACCTAAAAGCAATCCGCAGGTGTCGGGGCAGTCTAAGGGACATACGCTGGGAAAGTAATTCATAGGCTCATATCCCCCTTCGGACGAGATAAAAATTGAAGCCGGAATACCTTACCGTCGACCGCTCAAGGGGATCCCCTTGAGCGGTTCCATCGACGAGGCATCCGGCTGCTTGTAAAAGCCGTAACATATAGATTTGACTTCGACTTCAAAGAATCCTGCCGTCAGGCGCCGTCTCTACCGGTACAGTGCGTCAGTCGCCCGAGCAAACTCGTCCAGGTTGAGGGTCTCTCCACGCCTTCCCGGATCTATGCCGACCCGTGCAAGCCGCTCTGACATTTCCATTTTGGTCATCTCCAAGCCGAGTCCGCCTAAGGCGTTCAGCAATGTTTTACGACGCTGGTTAAAGGCAGCCCGGACGACTCGAAAGAACGCCTTTTCGTCAGAAACAGAGACAGGCGGTTGACGACGACGGTTCAATCGGACGACGGCGGAGCTCACCTTGGGCGGGGGAATAAAAGCCCCTGGCGGGACTTTCGTGACGAGCTTGACTTCACAATGATATTGCACCGCCACGGACAAGGCACCATAGTCTTTCGTTCCGGCTTGGGCGAGCATCCGATCTGCCACTTCTTTTTGCACCATAATGACCATGTGGGACAGGTTAAACCGTCCCTCCAGCAATCCCATCATGATCGGTGTCGTGATGTAATAGGGCAAATTGGCGACCAAGGCGAAGGGCTTGTCCCCTCGATAGGGCGCCGTCACCGCATCATAGTCGACTTTCAGTGCGTCCTGCCATAGGATCTCTACCTGTGGGTACTCCCGGCAGAGATCCGTCAACAGGGGACGCAGGCTTTCGTCGACCTCAATGGCCAGCACCTTACCTTCTGGACCTACCGCTTCCGCCAGATGGGGTGTCAATGTTGCCGGTCCCGGACCGATTTCTACAACCACATCGCCCGAGGAAAGTTCCGCCGCGTCGACGATGCGGTATACATATTCACTGTCAGAAAGAAAGTTTTGTCCGAGACCTTTCTTGGCCCGAATACCGTATTGGGCTATGCGTTGTCGCAGTTCTTTGGACATGGAACCTCACCTATTTCTTTTAGGGCGTCTTCGATTTCGCCCCGTCCTAATCCGAAGTGATTGATTCGCTGGAGGAACTGTTTGGCATTGACCCGGCCGATGCCCAGTTTTTCCCCTAGGGCTTCTCGCCGTTGACCGGCGCCGGGCACACCGTCGACTTTCCAGATGCGCAGGTCGTCGCGGTTAAAAGTCTCCCGCTTGGTAGCCGGCGAACGGACCTGGTTCAAGGCAACCCGGATATCTTGCAGACGGGCATGTTCGATGCCGACTTTCCCTTCTTTTTTCGCCACTGCTGCCGGCAAAAAGGCATGTTTGACACCGGGTACCGCTTCGGTGACCCACCGGCGGATTCGCTCTCCTGGCCCGTCCGGATCGGTAAACACGATGACCCCGCATCGCTGTTGGGCTTCTTTGATGACCTGCAGCGTCTTCGGGCTCAGACCGAGCCCTTGGGTAATGATCACTTCGGCGTCGACAGCACGCTTTACAGCGACCAGATCGTCCCGCCCTTCCACAACGATCACTTCGGCGATTCTTTCTTTTTCCAGACTTGTTCACCTCATCATCGAGATAGTTTTCCCGCCGGAAAGAAACCAAACCCGCCCCAAATAGGGCGGGCTCAATGGTTCACCATTGAATTTGCTTATTCGTCCAGTACATAGACCTTCGTGTTCTTTTTACCCCATCGTCTCGCATCTTGCTCCGTTTCGACGAACACATCGATGTGGTCGCCGATGATGGACGCTCCCCGGTCAGCGGCGCGGGCAAATCCGTATCCTTCCACGTATAGCTTAGAACCCATAGGGATGGTGGAGGGGTCCACGGCGACCATGCCTACTTCCGGGTATGCGCCAGAGGCTGTGTTTCTGCCCGTATGGGTGTAGGCAGTCGCTGTCATGTACAGTGCCTCTTTGATGCGAAAGCGCAGACCGCCCCGAGACACCTGATCAATCGTACCCATAGCCACCACTTGATTGACGGGCGGTTGAACGATTTCCTGCGAAATCAGTTCCCGCTTAACTTCCTGACCGTCTTCAAAGATCACCTTGGTCGCCTGGCGAACGATGCCGTTCTTTCCTCGAGAAACGATCTTTTGAAGGCCTTTTTCCAAGCTGTTGTCCGGTTTCGATTCTGTGCGAAAAGGAATGGGTTCGTTTTCAACAACTTCTGTTTCCTGTACACGAACGATGCGAACCTGCCCAGGCTTGTCCACCAATGTTTCCAGAGATGGTTCAACCCGGTCCTTGGGCTGCAATTTTATCGATGTTTGTTCAACCAGATCTTTGACGAAGACAGGTGTTGTGACGATTTCTTTGCGCTGGCCATCTACGACCAGCGATACAGGAAAGGCTCGAATGATATGTACGGTAAGTCCGTCTGTCAGCGCTGTCTCTGGACTCGGTTCGACCTTGTCTTTCTCAGCCAAGGTGATTTCCTTTTCTTTCAACACTTCGGCGACGCTGTGGGAGAAGGTACCCACGACGACTTTTTGTCCATCGATGTCCAATGTGATGTCTTTTTGCAACCAATCGTATAAACCCCAGGTGACAAAGAGCAGACCGACAAGAAGGCCTAAAGCCAACTTCCATTGCCGCCCCGGCGGCTGAGAGCGAAACTGAGTGAGATCTTTGGCCACTGTTTGCAGTCTTTGGAGAAAGGATAGCGGCTCGGTCGGGTTAGTGGTGGTGTCATCCGGCATGACGGGGCCCCCTTTCGACCAAGTCTAACCAATTTTAGGTTGTACTCATTTTACTTAAGGAACGGGGGCTTGTCAAAGCTAAGAATGTTGAAAAATGGGAAAAAGAGCCACTGATCCTTCGACGTGGTTTCCTCTTTTCCCCAATCAACTGTGCTTGTGCCGAAAGTTTTAAGCTATTCTCACTATTCCTCCACGATATGTACGGTTACCGGTCGCCTTCCCCAACGAATACATTCCGCTTCCGTGTCGAAAAAAACATCGATTTTATTCCCTTTAATGGCTCCGCCAGTGTCGGCCGCTGTAGCCATACCGTAATTTTCCACAAACAGTTTGGTCCCTAGAGGGATCACCCTTGGGTCCACTGCAACCACACCGACCGACGGCCAACGGCCTGTGGCGGTGCGGCTGCCCGTGTGCGTATAGGCGGTGGCACTCACCGTGAAGGAAGAGGCGATCTTGGATCCCTGGGGAAGACCATTGTCAGTTCCTCCAGATTGCCCAAGGCGAGTGGAGCGCCCCCGTGATGCCATGGCCAATCTACTTCCGCCTCTGTCCGATCCTTCGCCGCGGATGACCACTTCATTCCGAGCTGGCTTTTGTACTTCTTCCCTCAGCCTCTCGGCCCCTACTTCGACTCCATTTTCGAGAGTGACCACTTCGGTGATTTCCTTCAGGCCCTCTTCTCCTTGAACGACGACACGGCTTTGTCCTTTGGGCATCGTCCCGTCGGTCAATTCCTGCCGTTCAAAGGGAATGGGCTCTGTCCGATTCCGGCTCTGCTTTTCTACACGGACGATTCGCCATCGCGATACACCATCTTCCGCCACCGCCTCAAGGCGGTCCTCTTTACCGAAAGCTACGCCCATTTCTTGAAGTTTCTCTTTCGAGAGACTGCCGGTAAGCTTAAAGTTCATCTTTCGTCCGTCCAGGGCCAATTCGTGCCATTGAGACTTCTCCACATGGATAACCATTCCGTCGGTGACTGGCTCTTCTTCCATCGGAGTCAATCGATCGCCAATCTCATAAGGAATCCCCTCGCTGGTGAGCACATCTTTTACGGTCTTCGCGCGGGAACGGACAATCCGTGTCTGCCCTTCCGATTCGACGGAAAGGGTCTTCCAACGAAAGGCATCACTCATCATCACCGGTGTAAGCATGCCGACAAGTGCGAAGAAAGCAGCTGTTCCCACAATCCAAGGAGACGTAAGACGAGCTTTCACTTTCGATTCTGTCGCCGGTGTGCTAGATCTATCCAATCAGAACCCTCCCCTTCTTTTCCCCATAAATCCCCTTTACGGGGACAAGAACGGGCATGGTCCAATCTATTAGGGGCCAATAAAAAAAAGAACCCAAGTGGGTTCTTTTTCCGGTTCCTGATTATGGAATTGAATTCGGTTCTGGAATTCGAAAGAGCCGGCATCCGTTTCGCAGCATCTGTTCGGCCAGTTCTTCGGGATCCTCCTCCCGCAGTTGTGCCACCTTTTGGGCAACCAAAGCTACATTCCCTGAGTGGTTGCGCTTACCGCGAAGGGGGTGCGGCGATAGGTAGGGGGAATCGGTCTCGATGAGCAGCCGATCGGCGGGGACTTTTTTTGCGATGTCCAATAGCTGCCGGGCATTTGTATAGGTGACCGGGCCGGCTAAGGAGATGTAAAAACCGAGATCGAGGCAGAATTTGGCCATCTCCCAACTGCCGGAAAAGCAGTGTAATACTCCCTCGATCCCTTGAGCCTCGCGGCGCAGCGTATCCATGACGTCCCCGTGGGCGTCCCGATCATGGATAATCACCGGTTTGCCAAGTTCCTGGGCGAGATGTAACTGCCGGACAAAGACTTCCTGCTGAACAGGCCGAGGCGACAAATCTCGATAGTAATCGAGCCCAATCTCACCGACGGCGACCATCTTCCGATGGGCCGCCATCGTGCGGAGTTGTTCATAAGTCTCTTCGGTGACTCCTTCCGCATCGTGAGGATGGACGCCCACTGCCGCATAGATGAAGGGATATTGGTCTGCTAGGGCGATCGAGCGTTCTGAGGAAGGAATATCGTAGCCGGCATTGACGATCAATTCGACGCCAGCCTCCTGGGCTTGTGCGAAGACCTCTTCCCGGTCGTCTCGAAAAGATTTGTCGTCCATGTGGGCATGGGTGTCGAAGAGGCGCATCTATTTCACCCGACTGCCAGCGGGAATATCTTTCGTGACGGTCAACGCTTCTAGCACTCCATTGTTGGAGGCCGCCAGAATCATGCCTTGTGAGGTGATTCCCCGCAGTTTGGCCGGCTTTAAGTTGGCCACGAGGACGAGCTTTTTCCCGACGAGTTCTTCCGGCGTATAGTATTGGGCGATCCCAGAGACAACCGTGCGGATTTCATCGCCTAGCTTGACTTTTAACTGCATCAGTTTCTCTGTCTTGGGAACTCTCTCCGCTTCTACCACCTCGATCACCCGCAGATCCACCTTGGCAAAGTCGTCGATGGTAATCTCCGGTAACAGAGGTTCCATAACCGGAAGGTTTTCTGCGACAGCTTCCGTCGTTGATGCTTGGGTGCCCTCTAGGGCTGATTGCGCTGCGCCTTCTGGGACGACAGTTGTTGTATCATTTGCTTTCGTATCGGTCATTTTTTGCTCCGCTGCCTTTCCTTTTTTCTCTGTTTTGGCGTCTTTTTGGCTGCCTGCCTCGGCATCTCCTTGTAAGGCCGCCGGATCGATCCGGGGGAAGAGGGGTTCCCCTTTTTGTACGGTGACACCGTCTGGGAATTCCCCCCAGATGGTCCCTTCCCAGCCCTGCAAATCTTCCCGGTCGGCTATGCCCAACTGGGCAAAGATTTTCTGCGGGATATTGGGCATGACCGGCTTGAGCAAGATCGCGGCCAAGCGAAGGCTTTCCACCATATGATAGAGGACAGCTTCCAGTTCAGCCCGAGCCTCAGGCTTTTTGTTCAATGCCCAAGGAGCCCGTTCGTCCACATATTTGTTCATGCGTCCGACGAGCTTGAAGATGGCGGCATGGGCGCCGGACAGGTCATATTTATCCATCAGAGTGCTGTACTCATGGACGACTTTTTCAGCGAGGGCTTGAATCTCTTTTTCCAGCGGACCTTCTGCCTCGGGAGATGCTTTCTTCACGACACCGCCGGAGAAGCGTTCCACCATCGATAAGGACCGGTGGAGCAGGTTGCCGATATCGTTGGCCAGATCCGTATTGATCCGGCCGATGAGCGATTCCTCCAAATAATAAGCATCTTGACCGGCGGTCATTTCCCGGGCGAAGTAATACCGCATGGCATCGACACCATATTTGTTCGCCAACTCTACCGGATCGACCACATTCCCCTTCGATTTAGACATCTTTCCGGAATCGAGCATGAACCAGCCGTGACCATAAACTTGCTTAGGCAAGGGTTCCCCTAATGCCATCAGGATGATGGGCCAGATGACCGTGTGAAAACGGACGATATCTTTGCCAACGAGATGAACATCGGCCGGCCAGTACCGTTGGTACAATTCCTGGTTATCACTGCCATAGCCTAAGGCGGTGATGTAGTTGGACAGGGCGTCAAACCAGACGTAGATGACATGGTTTTCGTTGATCGGTACGGGGATCCCCCACTTGAAGGTCGTCCGGGAGACACAAAGATCTTCCAACCCCTGCTTGATGAAGCTGAGCATCTCATTGCGCCGGCTCGTCGGCTGGATAAAATCGGGGTTTTCCTCGATGTGTTTGAGCAGGCGGTCCTGGTATTTGGACATGCGGAAGAAATAGCTCTCTTCCTTCACCAGTTCGACAGGACGGTCACAGTCCGGGCAGAGCCTTTGGTTATCCACTTCTTTGAGCTGCCGTTCCACCCAGAAGGCTTCACAAGGCGTGCAATACCAGCCTTCGTATTCCGATTTATAGATGTCTCCGTTATCCCAGATCTTTTGGAAGATGGTCTGGACAGCCTTTTTATGACGTTCTTCGGTCGTGCGAATGAAGTCGTCATATTCAATCTGATACTGCTTCCAGACGGCTAAAAAAGTATCGGCCAGTTGGTTTAAGTACTGAATCGGTTCCATCTCTTTTGCCTTAGCGGAACGCTCTATCTTTTGACCGTGTTCATCGAGCCCGGTGAGGAAGCGCACATCAAATCCCCGCAGGCGCTTGTAACGGGCGATCGTATCGGCCATGACTGTCGAATAGGCGTGGCCGATGTGCGGTTTTCCGCTGGGGTAATAGATGGGCGTCGTCAAATAAAAGGTAGGGCGGTTTTGACTCAATGCGGTAGCCTCCTGTTCATCATCATCTCTCTTATTCCCAAAAACCTGGCTGTAACCCCAGAAAAGATGATTTTTATGGATTTTTGTCAAATTTTAAAAGCAGGGGTTGACTGTTCCTGGAACGAATGGTACCATCAGGTTGTTGAACGTTGTCGAATTTTGGGGAACGAAGGGAGGCAATTTTTCATGAAATCTACAGGTATTGTGCGTAAAGTCGATGAACTGGGACGTGTGGTCATCCCCATTGAACTGCGGCGAACCCTCGGTATCGATGAAAAAGACGCTTTGGAGATTTACGTCGATCACGAGAAGATTATTTTGAGGAAATATGAACCTGCCTGCGTTTTCTGTGGAAGCGCCGTTGATGTTCAGAACTTCCGTGGCAAAGTGGTCTGCCGTGAATGCGCCGTCAGCATGGCTCAAAACGCTGCAGGCTGATTGGCTACATAATACCATTATTTCCAACTGAAAAAAAGAAACGGGCTATATTATGGCGAACATGCCATAAAAACGGGACGGGGGAAACCCCGTCCCGTTATTTTTCTATTTCATCGGAATCGCTTTTGCCTTCATGGAGAAGCTTCAAGCGGTACGCTTCTCGTCGCGGGAGACCCAATTCCTGGGCGGCTTTTTTCAGGGCGCTTTTGTGGTCGTCTCCTTCTGTTTCCAGAATCCTTATCCGTTCGGTCAGTCGTCGGGCCTTTTCGGTGTCACTTTCCTCTTCACCTTCGGATTGTTCCCCTTCTCCAGTCCCTTTCGTTTGTCCCTGACCATCAAAACCGGCTACGACGAGGGTGCATTCCCCCCGCACTCCTTCTTGCAAAGAGAGCGCCAGTTCGTCGAGGGTACCGCGACGGACTTCCTCGTACTTCTTGGTCAGCTCTCGTATCAAAGCCGCTTTCCGTTCCCCGCCAAAGGCGTCCCGGAGGTCTTTTACGGTATCTCTCACCCGGTAGGGTGACTCGTAGATGATCAGGGTGCGCTCCTCCCGGGCGAGCGAGGCGATCCGTTCCCGGTATTCTTTTTTCTGGCGGGGCAAGAAACCTTCGAAGACAAACCGGCCTGTAGGCAGCCCTGAAAGGACGAGTGCCGTCAGGGAAGCTGTCGGCCCGGGCAGCACTTCCACCGGCAAGCCCCGTTCGACACACTGCCGCACCAGGTCTTCACCGGGATCAGAGATCCCCGGTAGTCCGGCGTCGGAAACGAGCGCCACCACAGCGCCTGCAGCCACTTTATCGAGAATCTCCGTTCCTTTGCCAAAGCGGTTATGCTCGTGGTACGACGTGAGCGGCACATGGATATCATAGGCGCTTAAGAGCTTCCGGGTATGGCGGGTATCTTCGGCAGCGATGAGGTCAGCCCTCTTTAACGCTTGCAGCACTCGCAAGGTGATATCTTCAAGATTGCCGATCGGTGTGGCGCAGACGATCAGCTTCCCCGCCCCGGAAGGGCTCTCTTCGGCTTGGTTCATGGTTCACCTACTCTTTTTCTAAAAAACTGACGCAGAACAAACAATCGTCGCCGCTCCGAGGCTGACCGAAGTGAACGTGACAGATATGAAAACCTTCCCGGTATAGCCGGTTCAGATTCTCATGGCCTTGCCGTTCCAGTAGGCGCACATTGTCCTCGACCCGATCGACCGTCTCCGGCGTCACATTGGCCCGTTCCGCCCGCAGCCGCGCGTTTTCTTCCTCTAGCGTATAGACTTCCATTTTCAATGCTTCCACTTCCGACAGGAGTTCCCGCAGTTGCTCTTCCAGAGCGATCAGCTTGGAGGTTACCTTTTTCACCCGCTCCACCTCTCGTGGTTTGCGCTGTCCGCAACATCTCAAGTCAGAATAACATCGTCAGCCCTGTTCTGATTCGGGCATGTCCATCGGTTTTGGGTAAGGCCGGGGAGGTATGTCTTTTCGTTCATAACAGTCGTTTTCGAACTTTAAGCAGCACATGAGGCGGCCGCAGATTCCTGAGATTTTCGTCGGGTTTAAGGAAAGGTTCTGGTCCTTGGCCATGCGGATCGAAACCGGTTCAAAATCCCCCAGGAAGGAGGAGCAGCAGAGCACCCTGCCGCAGCAACCGATGCCGCCAATCATCTTGGCCTCATCACGAACACCGATCTGGCGCAGTTCAATACGGGTCCGGAAAACAGCAGCTAAGTCCTTCACCAGTTCCCGGAAATCGACCCGGCCATCGGCAGTAAAGTAGAAGATGATCTTGGAGGCGTCGAAAGTGTATTCCACATCGACCAGTTTCATCGGTAACTGGTGGATGCTGATCTTCTTTTGGCAAATCTCATAGGCGGCCGTTTCTTTCGAACGGTTCTCTTCCACCTGCTGGGCATCTTCGGCCGTGGCGACTCTCAGCACCTTTTTTAAAGGGTTAACGAGGCTGTCTTCGGGTACTTCCCGAGGAGGTATGACGATCTCTCCATACTCGATACCGCGGGCCGTCTCGACGATCACTCGATCCTGCGCCTGGATTTCCAGATCGCCCGGATCGAAATAATAAACTTTACCGGTTTTTTTAAACCGGACACCGACTATCTTGACCAACATGTTTCCTCCTGTCTCCCTCGGCCCATGTTTTTCTATGTTATTTCCGGGTTAGATCCCGAAGCCGCAACAGCAAATCTTCCACCAGCAAGCGGGCACTGGCGTTTGTCTCGAGCAGGCGTCGTGTTTTCATGACAAGTTCCAATCCTGCCAGCAAAACCGGGAGTGACCAGTTAGCACCGCCAACAATATCGCGGTTGATGATCAGTTCCTCCGCCAGCTTGTCCCCTCGGTCCGCCGACTGCCCCGCCAAGAGCAACCAATCACGCAGCAAAAGGGCTCCGTAGTCGACGAACTCCGCAATGGCTTCTTTGTTCTTGTCCCATTCTTCGGCCAGTTGAAAGATCTGGCTGTCGCTCATCCTGGGCAACCGTTCCAATATCTGCTGGGCCTTCTCCCGTCCCGGCGGCAGTCCTGCTTCGGCTAGTTGGCCTGCCCGGTCCCAACGTCCGTCAGACAACAGCGTCAGCAAGGGAATATGCTGGGGATCGACACCTTTTTCACGCAAGAAACGGCCGATCGCCTCGCCCGGGATGGGTTGAAAATGAACGGGCAGGCAGCGAGATAGGATCGTCGGGAGAATCCCATGGCCTCGGTCGGTAACAAGGATAAAGACCGTAGGCCCTGGCGGCTCTTCCAGTATCTTCAGCAGGGCATTCGCCGCCGGTCCCTGCATCGTTTCGGCCTGTTCAATGATCACAGCTTGATGGGCCGATACGTAGGGGAGATAACGAATCCGCTTTTGCAGATTACGTATTTGATCGATCTTTACGGAAGCCCCGTCGGGACGAATATGAAAAAAGTCCGGATGGTTCTCTCCGGAAAACTGACGGCAAGAAGCACAGCTCTCACAAGCCTCACCCTCTTGAGGCTCCAGACAAAGAACCGCTTGGGCAAAGGCCCGAGCCGTTGTCCTTTTCCCAACACCCTGAGGACCTGAAAAAAGATAAGCGTGGGCGACTCGTTCCCGAGATAATCCACGAATCAACTGCTGGACGGCCCGCTCCTGGCCCTCAATCTCGGATAACCGCACGGCCATCTCCCCTAGGTGATGATATCCAAAAGGAGGCCTCGAATCTCACCGGTTTTACCGAGGATATCGATAGACTCCGACTGTTGAGAAAAAACGGCAGAGGCAAGCTCGTCTAACTGGCGATTCACCTTTTCCACCGTAATGAGTACTTTATGCCGTCCCCGCCGATCCCAGCCTGCTTCTTCCTTCAACTGATAGGCACCGCCGACGACTTGAGCTAAAAACTTCTTTACCATCTCACGGTACTTTTTCAGATGACCTACCGTTCGATTTTGCACTAGGCTCTGGGCAGCACTGTCAATGCGTTCCAACAGGTCTTGCAAATCCGATTGGTCCCGGGCAGAGCGGGCTTTGTGCAGCTCTGAAAGAAAGGCTTCTTTCGTGATACTAGAGCCAGCGTTCCGGTCGCTGTCTGCGATTTGCCGGGCATCGCTGATTCCCGTCGGGAAGTTTTTAATCTTAATGTTATCAGACATGTTTTATCCCTCCTGACAGCAAACCAGTTCCGGCACTTTCTCACGGACCGCGTTGACAACCTGCCGGTGAACCCCGAAGATATCGCTGCCGGCCGGGATGACCCGGATTCGGCTCGTCTCTTTGGCCGCCAGTTCCAGAAAACCGCGGCGAACCTTCTGATGGAAGGCAGCCGTCTCCATCTCCATGCGGTCAGCACCTTTTCGGCGAGCCCGGCTCAAGCCTTTATCGCTGTCAATATCGAGAAGCAATGTCAAATCAGGCGCCAGCCCTTCTGTCGCCCAATGATTGATGCTTTGCAGTCGTTCCATATCCAAACCACGGCCGTACCCTTGATAGGCCAGCGTCGAGTCGGTAAACCGGTCACAGATAACAACTATACCGGCGGCTAAGGCTGGCAAGATTATTTCACGGACCAACTGAGCTCGGGCGGCGGCGTACAGGAAGACTTCCGCCATCGGCACCATTCCCGTCAAGGAGGGATCGAGCAACACCCGGCGGGCTGCCTCGCTCACCGGCGTTCCACCCGGTTCCCGTGTTTCCAGCACGGGGTATTGTAAAGCTCGAAAAGCCTGCGCCAGCAACGCCCCTTGGGTCGTCTTTCCAGCCCCATCGGCTCCTTCGAGAGTGATAAATAGCCCAGGCATGATGGCACCTCGCCTTACCCTTTGCATAGTTACGCTCATTACTATATCATCGGCCAAAATGCCTGAATACTCAATAGGCCACAAGCTGAATCGGAACGTTTATTTATCGATCACGGTGATCAAGGTCAGCTTGGGGTCCGCCGACCCTTGCCAGTGCACTCCGGCTTGTTGGAGTTCTCCGATCAGTTCCACCATTTCCGGCGTTATTTTCTCACCGGGCGCGACGAGGGGAATCCCGGGGGGATAGGGACAGATAAATTCTGCCGCAATCTGGTCACGGGCCTCGGACAGCGAAACGACGCGATGGGAGGCGAAAAATGCTTCCCTCGGTGTCAGCACCATCTGGGGCCACTGCCGGTAGCTGTCTTTAAATAGACTTCCATCTCTAATGCTCCCGGGCTGACGCCGCTCTACGGATCCGGCGAGATGGCGGAAGGCCGCCAGCAGCACGGTATCGGCATCGTCATCGTCAAAGGGAGAGATGAGAAACAGGATATGGGCCGAACCGGCCAGTTCGGCTTCAATGCCATACTTTTCTCTCAGTTGCCGGCGCAGTTCATACCCGGTCATCGGCCAATCCCGGATGACCACGAGTAGACGCGTCGGATCCCAGTCGGTGACACCGGGATAGGCCTTAATTTCTTCACCCCAACAGGAAATTCCTTTGAGGCGATTCAGTTCTTTTCGTAAAAGCTGGGCTCGTTCGGCAGTGTGCTCCCACAGCCCCTGGCCCTCCTCTTCCATGCGGCTCCGGGCCAGATCGAGAGAAGCCAGCAGCAGATAGGAGGGGCTTGTCGTTTGCAGCACCGAGAGGGCTCGGCGGACCTTGTCCACCGCAAAGCTGGGAGGCGAAAATTCCCCCGAGCCGATATGGAGCATGGCCGCCTGAGTGAGAACAGGCAGTGTTTTATGACTTCCATGAACGACCGCATGAGCTCCTAGTTTCAGCGCCGATTCCGGCAACCGGTCGCTGAAGGGATAGGCGGCGCCATGAGCCTCATCGACCCACAGCGGGATCCCTACCCGATGGGAACAATCGAGCCAAGGCGCCAAATCCTCCGCCGTCCCGAAATAGCTCGGCCGAAGCATAAACAACGCCTTGGCGCCGATGGCGCTTTCTTCCAGCCTAGAGGGATCGGAAGCTAAAGGTAGCCCTGTCTCTGCTTCGCAAACTGCCGGGATGTAGCGGGGTACAGCACCGCTGAGCACAAGAGCGCCGAAGAGAGACCGGTGACAGTGACGGGGAAGAACGATCTCATCGCCGGGTTTCAATCCGGACATGCAGAGAGCATGGATCCCCACCGTCGCCCCTTGAACCAAAAAAAAAGTGGCCTGAGCACCAAAGGCCCGAGCAGCAGCGGCTTGGGCCTCAGCAATAGCTTCCTCGGGAGCGTGGAGGTCATCGAGTCCGGGAATTTCCGTTACATCCAGGTCCGGCGTCAGACCAAGTCCTTGGAAGGCCCGCCCTTGCCCATGACCGGGCATATGAAACCCCTTGACTCCCTCACGGCGGTACGCGAGCAAGGCCTCCCATAAGGGTTGTTCTGTCACCGTAGGACCTCCGTTACATTCATATTTTCATTAGACAAAAGCGCTGGCGATGGTCGAAGGCCTTTGCCCATTCGTCAATTTGTTTATAATTGTTATTTTATCATGATTTGCTGCCGTACGCCAAATGGTGCCGCCAAGCGGGATGGTGACGCCATAACCCTGCCAAACTTTCTTTCAACAGGAGATAAGGCCGTTCATTCTCCTGCCATTCGGAGAGATTATTCAAGCAGTCCTCACAGAGAAAAAGACCTTTGAACCAAATTCCCCCGGCGAGCCCTTCGGGGGGTGTACACCGGCATGCGGAACATACGGGCAATACTTTTCCTAAATTCATCGGATCACCTCATAATAATGCCTATTTCCTAGTATGGACATTGGATCCCGCTCCTGAAACCGCCGGACTGCATTCTATGCACCCCAAGGGGATCCGGCGCCCGTCCAAGCGGGATAAATCATGAATCAGCCCATGTAAGAATGCCCTATGTGCCGCCGCTGTGAGGACGAACGCCACTTTTACATATTTTTGCATTTTTCCTCAGTTTCTACCCTTTACAGGCTCATCCCAATCGGGGTATAGTGAAACAGGAGGTGGATGACATGGTTGTTTCGGGAATTGAAGCGATTCGCCAGCAGGTGCAAGCTCAGTGTCCCAAAGGGGATTCCTTCGCTGATTTTGCCGCAACCTTGCAGGCCACGATTAAAGCCCAAGCCCTGGGAAACTATTCGCCTGCGAACCCGAACCGGCTGAACGTCGCCACGGCCTCGGATCTGCTGTTGAACAGGAACATGGTGACTACATCGTCCACGGCGACTGTCAATTCCCAACAAGCCGGTAAAGCCTACACCGCACAGAAAAACATTCCTGCCGGTCAATACAGCGATTTGATTCGCAAGACCGCCCAAAAATATAATGTAGACCCCACACTGGTCTGGGGTGTGATTAAAGCCGAATCCAGCTTCAATCCGCGCGATGTATCGCCGACCGGTGCCGCAGGGCTCATGCAACTCATGCCCGGCACAGCTCGTTCGCTCGGTGTTACCGATGCCTTTGACCCGGCCCAGAATATCGACGGCGGTGTCCGTTACCTGCGACAAATGCTGGATCAGTTCGGGGGCAATGTGAAATTGGCCCTTGCCGCCTACAATGCTGGTCCCGGTAACGTCTCCAAGTATGGAGGAATCCCGCCTTTTTCCGAAACGCAAGCCTATGTTCCCCGGGTGTTACGGTATCAGCAAGAGGCCCAATCGGCCTTCGCATAAATATATACGCTCAGAGCCGCTTATTATCTTGAGAATGGGCGGCTCTTTTTATGGATAAAACCACCAAAGGATTATCGACAAGCATTTCGATAACATTTACAATGTTACTATAAAGAATATACAAACCTTTTCGCCGTCAGAATTTGTGTCGCGTAATGAAAGGCGGGAAACGTATGTCACTTGAGGAACGGACTCAGGAACTCGAAGTGCAGAGCGGAGAACTCCATCGGCGTATGCAGGAAGTCGAGAAACGGACCGATGATCTGCAGAAACGAACGCGGGAACTTGTCCAACGCCTCGATGAAGCTATATCGATGAACAACCTTTTTCTGGCCTTCATCGAAAGCAACGGTCTGACTCAGGAGTTTAAGGCTTTTTCCGAACGGCTCACTTCACCGAACGGAAAATTCAACTAATCCCTTTTAGGGGAAGGAATGACAGGTATAAAACCAGGAGAGTTGCTCTCCTTTTTTGTATCGTGAATTTAAACGGTCATCGAGCCGGCGTAAGACCACCTCAGCTCCGTCCCGTTGAGTGGCTGGCAGAATGATCACCACCGCTTGTTGGGACACATTGACCACCGTATCGTCCGTACGAACGGCCCCTTTGATCAGTTCCATCACCCGCTCATATTCGTTGGATTCGTCGATGACGCGGTCTTCCCCGGCGACGAAACTAAACATGAGCATAATGACGGAAAAACTGTGGCTCACCAGCTTCGTTCTGCGGTCTTGGGCAAGGGCTCGTTGGATTTTGGTCAGCATCGTATCGGGGTTGATCGGTTTCGCGATCAGATCAGATACACCGAGGGCTAAGGCGTTCTCGATAACCTGACGAGTCGCCCGTCCGGTAACGATGACGATAGGAACTGATTTATACATATCGTCAGCTTTCAACTGTCTCGTCAACTGAAAGCCATCCAATCCGGGCAGTATGTAATCCATCAAAATCAGATTTGGTTTTTTGGGAAGAAGATTATCCAATTTGGCCATCATTTCGTTGCCTTCGGCTGCTTCCAGCAGTTCATATCCGCTGGAAGTCAAAACTTGCCGGATACTAGCTCGGAAAGTGGCGTTGTCATCGACGAGCAAAATCGTCTGTTGCATGCCTACTCCCTCTTCCTATCAAGCACTTTCCTGAAAAACTGCAACTCTATTGTAATGGTATTCTGAATTTAAATGCAATGTATCACTTTTGTTTATTTATTGATAAATCTCCCGCCTATCTAGACGGGAGATTTTCTCTTTTTCACAGTAGCCTTCGCCGAGACGATACGACTGCCGCCGCGATGGCCGCACCCACTTCCGACCCCGCCTTCGTTAGGCGCATTTTTACTTCAACTGGGTGACTCCCCTGCGCTTCGGCTAAGGCTTCCTGTAAGGCCTCCCCGTAACCAGGCATTTTCTCGTAGAGCGAACCGTCTACAGCGATGGTATGACTTGACTTACCCTCTGGATCCCGATGATTCAGCACAGCGAGATAGGTTGCCGCGACGAGTCGGGCCGAACGCCGAACCACCATCTCGGCCAAAGAGCGAAGCGTATAGCGTTCACCGAACTTCGATGGTCTGACTGCGGCTCGAAAGTGCAGCCAACGCTCAATCTCTTCCAGATTTGAGCTCCGGTCTGACAGCCAGAGAGATAAATCCTCTGCGCGAATGGCGAAAGCGCGAGCAAAAATCCCTTGTTCCTGAAAACTCAGCCAGCCTTCCTTTTCCATCAGGTCAAGGATCATACGGCGCACCAGTTCACCCACATAATGACCGCTCACCATCTTTTCGAGCCGCTGTTCCCCCGGCTTGTGACTGTACGAATCTAAAGCCTCGTCATAAGCGGTGAATGGCAACCGATCAAAATTCCCTGATTCCATGTTGATGATCATCGGCCCCAGACCGGAAATAGGGTTTGTTTCCATATAACATGTGTTATGGCCGGTGCCGAGAATCGAACCTATATCGGCATCTTTGTCTCCGTAGGCCGCCGTTAATAACGTTCCTACCGTGTCATTGATAATCGCTACCGGCTCGACTCGTCCGCCGAGGCCCCTGCGAGCCAGGGCCTCGGTGAGGAGTTTCCCCACATCTTGTCCTTCCACACCGCTGGTGCGAAACTCTTTCGCCCAGTGAATCAGTTCCGCATGACCGATGTCTTTCTGGCGGCTCGGAAAGGAAAAGGTATGGCCCAATCGAATCGCCTCTCCGGTGTACCCGTCGATGGCTTCTGCGATCAAGGAGGCTAAAAAGTCGAAGAGCTCTTCCGCCGTCACCTGTTCTCGCGTATAGTCATAATCGCCCTTCGGCCCTTTAATGGCTTTAGCGACGCGCCGTAAGACTCGGATTCGTCCTCTTCCTCCCAGTTCCACTTGGGACACTCGAACATTCGTCCCGCCAAAGTCGAGGGCCAAAAAGAGCCCCTGCTCCTGTCCTGTCGGTCTCGCCAGGTAGGAGGGAAGCATTTTCAGCGAACTCCTTTGGCCGGTTAGACCCGCTCGGATGGCATTTTGAAATTTTTGCGCGACCGCTTGCATCATCTCGGGCGAAATCCAGAATTGCTCTTCCAATCGTTGCAGCACCGGTTTCCATCGTTCCATCGGCGGGTCCTCCCATTTCGATCTTGCAAAGCCCGATATTTCAATATAATCCCAAATCCAGTGTAATATAGCCCCTTTTGCGATCACAAGCAAAAGATTCCTATCGACGAACTTCCGATACACAAAAAAACCGGGAAGAACGCTTCTCCCGGTTCTCGATCAGGATGCCCTGTTGCCTCTAGGTCAAGTGTATGTCCCGATCCTTTTCGAAGTACTCGATCAAGGGATGCATGACTACACTCCAGGTAAAGGCGCAAAAGGCGACGATAAAGCCAAACTGAATAAACTCTGCGAAGGAATACAAGGGATAGTGGTTCCAAAGGTACACAAAAAGACCACACCAAAAACCTTGACAAAAAGGGCAACTGAGCAGCTTTTTAAAGAAATAATGCAGGCTTTTCAGGCGCTCCCGGATTGACTTAAATAAGATAAAATCAAATACAAAGAAACGGACGGCCAAAGCAAAGAGCAGATCGACCAGCATTAGAACATCCCCTCAATCTGCGGGAAGCGGTCGACTAAGATTTTCACCTGCTCCCGGGTCAGTGACACTTTTCCGCCATGGTCATCTTGGATCACGACCATCCCCTCGACGATTTCCACCGTCGGGCAGCAGCCGCTTGTGCACAGAGACAGCACGATCATCCTTTACGTCCTCCTTTCGTCCCCCTCACCTCGCATTTACGCCGAGAGCCCCCCAAGTGTAAACATCCCCCTAACCCTGAAAAAAGACTAATTGATAGTCTATTCTATATGTTATGACCTGCACTTCTAGGTCGTGTCTATCCCGCTTCGCAACTCCGCTTATGGGACATTGTTGCAAACTTTTATTGGAGCTCAAAAGGAAACTAGAGCCGGAAATGGAATACTATCCGTCGGAGGTGATTTGACGAATGATCCCTGTTACGTTCGTAACCCACGATGGAGAAATTTCTGTGCAAGCTGCCGAAGGAACCACTCTCCTGGAAGCAGGCCTGAAAAACGGCGTTGATATCGAATACAGTTGTAAAGACGGCCGCTGCGGCGTTTGCCAAGTCACCGTGTTAGAAGGCGAAGAGAACTTGAGTGAGCCTGACATCGATGAAGTGGACGAGCTTTTTGACCGCATTGATGACGGTGTCCGGTTAGCCTGCAAGGCCGCCATCCTCGGCCCGGTGAAAGTACGGGTTCGCTAAAAAAGAATACTGCCTATAACCATCCTACGGGAATAACAGAGCCGATGAAGCAACCATACTGGTGCCTTCTCGGCTTTTTCTTTTTCCTTTTTTGGTTTATGCCTGAAAGCGTATTTGTAAGCTAAGCCTCACCAGCGATATCGACTGGAAAACCGCTTTGCCTCAGTTCCGTGAAAAAGTGATGGAGAAATTAGAAAAGGCCGGGCTGACCGATCTTCGCCAACATATCGAATTTGAACGCATCTACACGCCCTATACATTCCAAGAACGCTTTAATCTCTATCAAGGGGCTGCTTTCGGCTTGGCGCCGACACTGCTGCAATCAGGCTATTTCCGTCCCCATATCTCATCGGAAAATGTGAAGAACCTCTACTTCGTCGGGGCCTGCGTGCATCCCGGCGGAGGGGTTCCCGTCGTCCTCACCTGCGGTAAATTAGCGGCCGACCTCATCCTCAAAGACCATCACTCCGGTACGATCTCTTGGCCGAATCCAGAGATGGCGGGGTAATAAAAAGGAGATGCCTTGTAGGCATCTCCTTTTTTATCGATTACCGTAAATCTATCCCATTTCGGGCCGCCAGTGCCTGTAAGGCGTATTCGCCGGTCGCCGTCATCCCTTGTTGCATCATCCGTCCCAGTTCCGGCTTGGTGCAAGGAACGACCCTTCCTTGCGAGGCGAGTGGCTGAACGACGGACGCCCGGCCTTGGTCCAGGCTGATACCTGCCGTCAAGCCGATGGTGTAGTCCGACTTGTCCAGGAACAAGTCATAGCCTTTGATATTCCCTTCCAGCCCGGCTAGCGCGTCCTGGTTGATGACCAGTTCTTTCGCAAGGCAGCGAGTGAGCCAGTTGGCAAAGCTGAATTTCAGCGTCCCTTCGATCCGGTCCGCATCAGACAACTCGTCACAGAGGGTTACGTCCAATTTGCCTCGTTGACCGAAAACAAGCTGTTCCCCTTGGGCCGATGAAACGGTAACCCATGTATGCACCTTGATGTCCGTCAAGAAGGCGTTATAGCGGTTTACTTCAGTAGCCGTCTTCATCTTCAGCATATCGGGATCGCCCGCTTGCAGTTCCCGGAAGAT
The DNA here is from genome assembly GCF_014502795.1 of Heliobacterium chlorum. GTDB lineage: Bacteria > Bacillota > Desulfitobacteriia > Heliobacteriales > Heliobacteriaceae > Heliobacterium > Heliobacterium chlorum. Next base: position 97,104 of record NZ_JACVHF010000004.1, on the reverse strand, counting down.
CGACCGGAACACGCGGTGGGTAAACTCGTCCGTCTCATACATCTGCAGTTCCAGTGCGTTGTGACCGGCTCTGCCCGTCGTCCCGTACGGATTGATGTGCAGCACACCCCAGCGGCGGCGGTTTATGTACTCTCCATTCGATTCTGCCAACCATTCCTGCGCCGCGAGTACCCGGTGTTTGTCAATCCGTTCCACCAAGTCATAAATACCCGAACGCATGGGGATGTCAGAGTAATAATGAAAACCGTCAAAAGACTTGTCATGATGAAAGATAAAGTTGGGGTTCTTCGCCAACACAGCCGGTTTCAAGTTTTCCGGGAAGTCCACATAAAAATCCCGGTCCGAATGGACGATCACGATATCTCCCAATTCATAATGGGGGTCGGCATTGGTCAAGCTCGTCACATTCCATCGCTGTTCGTCCGCCTTAATCTTCCCCAGAAGGGAACCGGGCGCTGCCGACTTTCGTTCCGATTCCGCCTGTGCCGGTTTGGCACTGGCGCCGCCAAAGAGTTTATTAAAAAAACCCATATTGTTCGCCTCACCTCATCATTCATTATACTAAAGCCATACCGAATTTCCACTGGTATTCAACAAACCGCAAAGATATGGAAAATTAGAGGGGTTCGCCTCCGCTCCACTGCCCTAAGGCACGGTGCAGCTCTTCCAGCTTGACGGGTTTACTGATGTAATCATCCATGCCAGCTTGCAGGCAGCGCTCCCGGTCTCCTTCCATGGCATGAGCCGTCAGGGCGATGATCGGCGTATAACGGCCCATGACGCCTTCGATTCGACGTATGGCTTTGGTCGCTTCAAACCCGTCCATCACCGGCATCTGACAATCCATCAAGATAATCCCATAAGGTTTTGCCGATGCCGCCTTGACCGCCTCCCGGCCATTGACACAGACATCCACATCGCCGAAACCAATCTTATTTAACTGCATCACCGTCAGCTTGCGGTTGACAGGGCTATCTTCCACGAGCAGTATAGGGCCCTTCATCAACTTGCTTACACCGTCAGCGGGTACTGTATCAGAGGCATCCCGCAGCGTAACTTTCGCGTTGGTGCCGCCCGTTGGCGTTTCCTCTGTTGACATGACGGGGGATGCTTCCCCCATCGTCTCAAAGGGAATCAAAAACCAAAAGGTCGATCCTTTCCCGGCTTCGCTTTGTACACCGACCGTTCCATTCATCAGCTCGATAAGCCGCTTCGCAATGGACAGCCCCAGCCCTGTTCCCCCGTAGCGACGGGTCATCGAACTGTCTGCCTGATGAAACGGTTGAAAAAGATGCTTAATGACCTCTTTAGACATGCCGATTCCCGTATCGGATACTTGAAAGCGCACATAGACCTTCTCCGATTTGACAGCCATCCGTTGCGCTTGCAGGTCCACTTGTCCCTGCTCCGTAAACTTGATGGCATTGTCCAACAGGTTAAAGAGGATTTGCCGTAAACGGACCGGGTCGCCTCGTAGGATCCGAGGGATTTTCGGATCGAAGGATGTATGAAGATGTAACCCCTTTTCACGTGCCTTGCCCGCTAACGTGGTAGAAGTATTTTGAATGACCCATTCCGCATCAAATTCAACGGTCTCAATGGGCATCTTGCCTGCTTCGATTTTGGAAAAATCCAAAATATCGTTGATGATGGTAAGCAGCAAATAGGCTGAGCTCTGAATCGTCAACGCGAATTCCTTCTGTTCATCCGTTAACAACGTGTCAAGCATCAGATCGACCATGCCTAAAACGCCGTTCATCGGCGTCCGGATTTCATGACTCATGACGGCCAAAAAGTTGCTCTTCGCCCGGTTCGCTTCCTCTGCCAATTCCTTGGCCTTTTTGAGCTCAATCCCAGCATAAACCCGATCCGTCACATCTTCATGGGCCACAACGACTCGCAAAGGTCCGTCCCAGGAAAGACGAGTCACACGACCGACGAACCACCGCTGCTCCACTGGGGAATGACAGGGGTACTCTTGGGCGTATTCCTCCAATTGGCCGTTCATCACCGCTCGGATACCAGTTCCAAACCGTGCTGCGTCAGAAGCATCGTCCCCATCGGTGGCCTCGCAAACAGCTAAATAATTTAATCCAACGCCACTGTCGTCGGGACAAAATCCATTTTTGAGCGCAAAGTCTCGCCATGCCTGGTTGACAGCGATCACAACGCCTGTCTCGTCGAGGATAGCGATTTGGGTGGTCAAACTGTCTACGACCGAACGGGCGATTTTATCCAATTCCGATTTCATATTCCCGTCCACGTTGTCACATCGCCTACCCTGCATGGCAGACCCTCCCGTCCCTTTCCCGTTTCGCTATTTATTTGATTCGACTTAAATCTGCCAAAATCCTCTGATAATGTTTACAAAGAAAAAGCGGCCGAAAAAACGACCACTTTCCTAAGATGTTTATTTGCTTGGTGTGTTATATAAATCCTTATTGACCAGATTGGGGGGACGCCGTCCTTCCAACACCGCCTTGATGTTCTCCGCCGCCATCATCCCCATCTTGGTACGTGTCTCAATCGTAGCACTTCCGATGTGAGGAGCCACCACCACATTGGACAACTCCAACAGCGGATCGTCCGGCGAAATAGGTTCCTCTTTGAAGACATCGAGCCCGGCTCCACCGATCGTTCCGTCCTGCAAAGCAGTCGTCAGCGCTTCCTGATCGACGACGTTCCCTCGAGACGTGTTGATCAAGATGGCCGTCGGTTTCATCAATTGCAGCTCCTTCGCTCCGATCAGATGATAAGTCTCCGGCATCAGCGGGGTGTGGAGGGAGACATAGTCAGACTGCTGCAACAGTTCTTCCAACGAGCAGTATTCCACGCCAAGTTCCGCTTCTGCAGCAGGATTGCGGTGCCTCGATGTATAGAGAATACGCATCCCAAAACCTCGTGCCCGTCGAGCCACAGCTTGTCCGATTCGACCTAAGCCCACGATGCCCAAAGTAGCTCCGCTCACATCGTGGCCTAGCAGCACCAGCGGATGCCAGGCAATCCAGAAACCGTCCCGCGTAAAACGGTCGGCAGCGATCAGATTTCGTGCGGCCGCCATCAACAAGGTAAATGCCATATCGGCCGTTGTCTCTGTCAGTACATCGGGGGTATTTGTCACGGCAATATTTCTTTTCGTCGCGGCTGCCACGTCAATATTGTCGTAACCGACGGCATAATTGGAAATGACGCGCAGTTTTTTTCCCGCTGCCATGACCTCTTCATCGATAGGGTCACTGAGCATGCATAATAAGGCATCAGCCTGAGATACGTGGTAGAGGAGCTCGTGCTTTTCTGGCGCGGGAAAGGCCGGCCACAGATCCACATAAGCGAATTCCTTTAAGCGATCGATGGCTGGTTGAGGCATATCGCGAGTGACAAAGACTCTCGGACGAACACTGTTGTTCATGAAAAAAGCTCCTTTCGTCATGGAGGAAAAAGCTAACAATATAGAGATCTTACTGTGAAGTACCGGAGATGTCCAGCTTTTCGCACGGATCCTTCATGAATTTCAAAATAATAAAGCGGCCAATCTCCTTCGAAGTTTCATCTTCTACAGGGATTGGCCGTGCTTTTAGATATCTACCTGTCTCGATTCTTCGGGATTCACGCCGAATGTTTCTGTCGCGATGCCTGCCGCATCATGAGCATCTTTGATCCGTTTCTCTTGATTGCCTAAGACCACTTCTTTGTCGGCGGCCGAACGTTCGGGCTCCTTTGGCAAGCCTATCACCTCCGCCATTAGAATGCCCGGTTTCATTTTTTACCCTCCACCGACCGGAGGGAAGAGCGAGAGGGTATCCCCATCCGCCAATTCATGATCAATCTCTTTCGAACGGCCGTTCACCATGCAGATGGCCACCTCTTCTTCCGGAATCTCGATTGCCTTAAGGACTTCCCGAACGGTACTTCTCACCGGGAAATCCATATGCTGCGTCATAAAACGCTTGTCACGAAAAGTGGCAAACAATTTGATGAAGACGGTAATATTCTGTTTTAGGGCCGCCTCATTCAACACAAACTGTTCCGACGTTCCATAGCCGTTCAGATGATCCCCCATAGGCTCCCCCCTCCTTTAGCAAAAGGGGAGGCGCTCATGCCTCCCCCGTCATCTTATTCCAATCCAAGTTCTTTTCGTTTTTCTGCCGTCGGTACTCCATCGGCATCCCAACCGCGGACTTCATAGTACTTCGGAAGCAGTTCATCGAGCTTGTGGACCCATCCTTTCGAGGGGCCTTCCGGCATAGGCTCTTCAAGCAAGCGCTTCGGCAGGGTGTCATCTGCTTTGGTAAGACCGGCCTTCAGGTTGAAGATACGCTCCAGGTTGTAAATACGATCCCCAGCGGTCAGCACATCTTCCGCCGTCACTTCCACACCCCAGGCAGCGCTCAGCAGGTCCGCATAATCGCCGGCTCCTAGCGCGAAGGAGGTGAAGAGGCACATACCTGATGCGTCGATGGAGGCGGTCAGATCTTGGAAGATCTTCGCCCAGAGCGGTTTGCCTTCCAGGGAGAAACGGTCCAGTTTTTCCGGCAGGCCTAAGATTTCCGGTGAAATGAGATAGCCGCGAACATGGCAGCCGCCCCGGTTGGATGTGGCGTATTGGACACCGTGTCCTTGAATGCCCCGTGGATCATAGGCAGGGAGTTCCTGCTTTTTCACGGTCATCGAATACTCAGGGACACCGTAAGATTCAGCCAGCCGGTAGGAACCTTGGGCCAACTTAGCTCCGAATCCTTCGCTGGTACCCATCTTTTTCGTCCACTCGATAATCGCTTCCGCATTGCCCCAAGTCAGTTCCGGACCATCGACTTCTTCTGGTTTGATATACCCCTTTTCAAAGAGCTCCATGGCGCAGGCAATGGTGGCGCCGGCGGTGATCGTATCGAGACCGTATTCGTTGCAGAGGTGGTTCGCTTTGATGATCGCTTTCATGTCATTGATGCCGCAGTCGGAACCGTAGCACCAGATCGTTTCATACTCCGGCCCGCCGCCTTCCATCTCATCGGCCTTCGTGTAGCGGCCGCAAGCGATGGGACAGCGGTAGCAGGGGTCTTTCTTCACTAAATACTCAGCCGCCAAGGTCTCACCAGAAATCGCTTCGGCGTCAGCGAAGACACCTGTTTGGAAGTTGCGGGTAGGCAGCACTCCGCTTTCATTGATGATATTGACGAGTACGGCTGTGCCGTAGGTGGGCAGACCTTGACCGGTGACGCCGTTTTCACGGATCTTCTTCATGGCGTCTTTGACGAAAGCTTTCATCTTTTCTTCGTCGGCGATCTTCACCTTGCCAGAGCCTCGAACGACGATAGCTTTTACGTTTTTTGAACCGACGACGGCACCTACACCGGAGCGACCAGCGGCACGGTAGCGCTCATTCATGATCGCCGCCATGGGGGAGAGGTTTTCCCCGGCTGGACCGATACAGAGGACCCGAGCTTTCGGATCGCCAAATTCTTCGAGCAGGGTGTCTGTCGTCTCGTTGACTTTCATCCCCCAGAGATGAGCCGCATCCTTAATCTCCACTTGATCGTCTTTGATGCTGATATAGACCGGCTTTTCCGCCTTGCCTTCGAGTACGACGATGTCGTAGCCGGCGTTTTTCAGTTCCGGTCCCCAGAATCCGCCGGAGTTAGAGGAAGCGATCGTGCCCGTTAAAGGGGACTTGGTAATCACCATATAGCGACCACCGGTAGGAACCGTTGTCCCGGTCAACGGACCTGTGGTGATGAAGACCTTGTTTTCCGGGCTTAAAGCATCGATTTCCGGATCGATTTCTTGGGAAAGAAGGTAGCTGCCCAGACCCCGTCCGCCGATGAACTTCTTGGCCGTTTCCACATCCAAGGGTTCGCACTTGATCGTCTTTTCTGTTAAGTTGATGCGAAGAATGGTACCTACGTAGGCGTGCATGAGAAATCCTCCTTTGATTTATGTTGATTGTGATTACGTCTGCAGTTTGTTCTTTGAAAGCATTCTCACAAACGAAGAGATGCCGGTTCGATTTGCAAAAAGATATCGTCGGAAAATCCGCTTGAATCGGTACAGTGTCAATGCTGACTATGGTTGGTTTTTCTTCGTTGGTGCAGAGGAGGGTCGGTTCGGATTTACATGAAGATATTAAATTTTCATTTGAACTTGCACCCTCATTCACTCATTTATGTAATTAGGCAAAAACATTAAAATCCCTGCTTCAATACACAAAAGATTAGAAATAATCTAATATATGTTTTTCTATTCATATTTACACCTTGATTTTAAAACAAAAAAAGTCTTTTCAGACTCTATTTCATCTGAAAAGACTTTTCTACGAATATAAAGACTTTTATATACCTCTACAAAAAGGCGGTTCGGAAACGATCGGCTGCCGCCGCTTTTTTACAGCGCTCACAGCGGACAGTTCCATCGCCAGAGTACTCGATTGGATTTCCTTGCATCTGCTTGCGCAGGTATTCTGCCTGTTCCCGGGTTACGACTGGTTTCCCGCAATCGGGACAGATCAACAACTCGAAAGCCTTGTTCCAGATCTGCCGCGTCCCTGATTTATCCTGAACCTTGATGGCCCCGGTCGGGCAGATGGAGGCACAGGCAGCGCAACCGATACAGTCGGCGGCTGGATCGTCAAACGGTGTGGCAATCTTTTTGGTAACACCTCGGTGAACCGTCGAGATGGCTCCGGCGCCGATTTTCTCACAGGCACTGGCACATAAGCCGCAGAGGATACAGTCAGAGGAGTTTTCTTTTTTAAACCGGTCAGGCTTTTCGAGGCCGTACTCTTGCATCAGCTTTCCGATGGTCTCGTTTTCTGGTGCCCGAGCGGCCAACAGCATGATCAGGGTCTTGCGCATGCGGAGGATTTTCTCGGAAGCTGTGAACACCTCAATCTCGGCGGAGACGGGGTATACGCAGGAGGTGACAACCTTGTGCCAGCCTTTCTCTACCACTTCGACGATACAGAGACGGCAACTGGCCAGCCCCGGCAGCGCATCATTGTGGCAGAGCGTGGGAATACGGATTCCTTCTCGCCGAGCCACCGTCAATAGATACTCGCCCCGTTCCGCCTCGCAAACTTTTCCGTCGATGACGATTTTCATGATACCACCTCCTAACGAACCTTGACGGCATTACGCTTGCAGCTATCGACACAGTTACCGCAGCGGATGCACTTCTCCTGGTCGATGACATGTCGTTGTTTCGTCGAGCCTGTGATGGCATCGGGAGGACAGTCCCGTCGACAAAGGCCGCAACCGTTACAGAGAGCACCGTCGATCTCAAAGGTGGTCAGTTCCCGGCATACGCCGGCTGGACAGCGCCGTTCCTGGATATGAGCCAAGTATTCCTCCCTAAAGTACCGGATGGTGGTACTCACCGGGTTGGGAGCACTCTTACCTAAGCCACATAAGGCTGCTTCTGCCATCGTCTCACCGATGGTGAGCAGGAGGTCCAGATCCGATTCTTGCCCCCGTCCTTCACAGATGTCCTCTAGGATCTCTGCCATGCGGCGGATCCCTTCGCGGCAAGGCACACATTTTCCGCACGACTCGTCCGCTAGGAACTGAACGTAGTAGCGGGCGACATCGACCATACAAGTGCGGTCATCCATGACAATCATCCCGCCCGATCCCATCATCGATCCCGCCTCGGTGAGGCTGTCAAAATCGACGGGCAAATCGAGCAACTCTTCGGGGATACAGCCGCCGGAGGGGCCGCCTGTTTGGACAGCTTTGAATTTCCGCCCGCCTAAGATGCCGCCGCCGATATCAAAGATCAACTCCCGCAAGCGGATGCCCATGGGTACTTCGACGAGTCCCGTATTTTTCACCTTGCCCACTAGAGAGAAGACCTTCGTCCCGGTGCTCTTCTCCGTCCCAATCTGGCGAAACTGGTCCCCGCCCTGTGTAAGGATCACAGGGATGTTGGCCCAGGTCTCGACGTTGTTGAGGACCGTCGGTTGACCCCAGAGGCCTTTTTCCACGGATCGTATGTACTTGGCCCGCGGTTCACCCACTTTTCCTTCGATCGAAGCCATGAGTGCCGTCGATTCGCCGCATACGAAGGCACCACCGCCCCGGACGATAGATAAGCCGAAAGAATAGCTGCTGCCTAAAATATTACGGCCAAGATAGCCCCGCTCCCGGGCTTGTTCTACCGCCTTCCGAATCGTCTCTACGGCCAGCGCATACTCATCGCGGATGTAGATAAACCCTTCGGCCGCACCGACGGCATAGGCGCCGATGATCATCCCTTCAATGACGCTGTGCGGATCCCCTTCCATGATGCTTCGATCCATGAAAGCGCCCGGATCGCCTTCATCGCCATTACAGACGACATACTTCGGAAAGTTCTTGTAGCCGGCGCATTGTTTCCACTTTCGCCCCGTGGGAAAGCCGGCGCCGCCGCGCCCACGCAGGCCGGAACGGTGCACTTCTTCAATGACAACATCAGGTGTCATTGATTTTACGGTTTTTTCTAAAGCGCCGTAGCCGCCATGGGCGATATAGTCGTCGATCTGATGGGGGTCGATCTCGCCGACATGGCGCAGCACGATTTTGACCTGCGGGGTGTAGAATTCGTTTTCCTTCAGCGATAGGACCGGCTTGCCTGTTTTTGCACTGACATGGAGCAGCTTTGGGATCACCTCTCCGCTGCGCAGCGTTTTCTCGACGATGGCTTCTACATCCTTCAAGGCTACTTTGTAATAGGCGATATCATCGGGAACGATCCGGAGCATCGGTCCCTTTTCACAGAGTCCCTGACAGCCTGTCTCTTTGATGAGGGGACGGACCTCAACGTCGAGACCGGCCTCGTCGATTTTCGACCGCAATGCCTGGGCAATCGCCGGACTGTCGTTGGCCAAACAGCCGGGGCCGCAACAGACGAGCACCGTCCGGCAGTCTCTGCGAAGAGTTTCTTCGGACAAATGGGCCTCACTCACCCTGGTGCCTGCCAGTTCAGGGTTAGTCATGGGCTACACCTCCTGAACGCTCGCTCTGTTCAGGGGCATCGCCGTACTGAGCGATGATCTCCTGCAGTTTGGCCGGGGTGACCTTGCCATAAAAGGTCTCATCGATGACCACGACCGGTGCAATGGCGCAGGCACCGAGGCAGTTGACCAACTCGACGGAAAATTGCCCATCTCCCGTTGTTTCACCAGGCCGAATCTTCAGCAATGTGTATAATTCGTTCGCGAGCATCTGAGAAGAACGGATGTGGCAGGCCGTACCATCACAAATTTTGATGACATGCTTCCCTTTCGGCTGTAAGCTAAGGGCCTTGTAAAAGGTGGCTAAACTGTAAATTTTGCCCAAGGGAAGTTCCAAGTGGTCGGCGATCAACTCCATCGACTCCCGAGGGATGAATTGAAATTCCTTTTGAATATCCTGCAGCATGGCCAAAGTGTACCGCTGTTCTTTAGGGTAGCCTTCTAGAATCCTGCCGGTGACGGCCACCCGGTCCGGTGACCTGTGCTGCATACCGGATGAAAGAGTCAAGATGTTCACCTTCTGCTCTGAATTACTCCGTGAATGACCGTTAGCCTCCGGCCACTAACGGGAAGATGGAGATCTCGTCGTCGGGCTGCAGTCGCGCTTGCGGACCGCCCAGATGAGCGATATGGCGCCCATTGACGAGGATGATGACTTGATCGCTCACCGTCCCCTCGTTCAGCAATTCTTTGTGCATTCGGGGGCCGCAGCGCTGGCCGAGGAGTATGATCAGTTCTTCCACCGTGGCACAATGGTCGACCGTGAGTTCCTTCGCGTTGGCGTACTCGCGAAAATAGGCATAGAAGTTCACCTTCAATAGACTTCACCTTCGTCCTGATACATCCTGTCAAGCGCCCATAATGAAGAATCTGCAATCGGCCCGCCGGGTAAGAGCCGGCCGATTGCAGATCGATAGTTCCGACATGTTCCAAAGAAAGCGAGCCTACGCCGCCTTACCCTTCAATGGTGAGGGCCTTTGTTTTTTCCGCGGTCGGAATCCCATCGGCATCCCAACCACGAAGGGCGTAGTATTCCTCCAGCATCGGTTCCAGTTCTACGACTTTTCCTTTCGCCGGACCATCGGGCAGTGGTTCTTCGAGGAGCCGTTTGGGCAGTGTGTCATCAGCTTTGCTGAATCCGGCTTTCAGGTTGAAGAGCTTTTCTAGGTTCCAGATGCGTTCCCCCAGTTCCAAAATCGCTTCATCGCTGCAATCCCAGCCTACGGCGGTGCGAATCTGCGCGGCGATTTCCGGAAGCCCGATCCCCAAGGACGTGAACAGGCAGATACCTGCCGAGTCGATGACTGCCGTCAGGTCTTGAAAAATCTTCAACCAGAAGGCTTTGCCTTCCGTCGTCAGCGGATCGAGCTTTTCGGGGACACCGAGGATCTCCGGCGCCGTCAGATAGCCGCGAACATGGCATCCGCCCCGGTTGGAAGTGGCATATTCAAGGCCCATACCTTGAACGCCACGAGGATCGTAGGCTGGGAGCTCCTGCTTTTTCACGGTCATCGATAACTCGGGGCAACCGTAGCTTTCGGCCAGGCGGTAGGAACCTTCGGCCAACTGATCGCCAAAGCCTACCCGCAAGCCCGTCTGACGGGTCAGCTCGACGATCGCTTCCGCGTCACCGAAGACTAGGTCCCGGCCAACCTGCTCCCGGCTCAAGCTGCCTTTTTTCATCATCTCCATGGCACAGGCGATCGTCGCACCCATGGTGATCGGATCGAGCCCGAGTTCATTACAGATAAAGTTGGCCTTCGTGATGGCGGCCAAATCGTGGATACCGCAGTTGGCCCCGTAAGACCAGCCTGCTTCGTATTCGGGACCTTCGCCGAATCCTTGGTAAGGGCCGTCGCTGATGCGGGTGACCCGGGCACAGCCGATGGAACAGCCGAAACAGCCCTTGTTGCGGACCAGGTATTTTTCGCGCAGCGTTTCGCCGCCGGTCTCGTCAGCACGATCGAATTTGCCTGAGGCAAAGTTCTTCGTCGGCAGTGCGCCCGATTGGTTGAGCACGTTGACCAAGACTTCTGTGCCATATGTGGGCAGACCCACACCGGTGACTGGATGTGCTTTTAACTTGGTCCGTGCATCCATAGAAGTCGCCAAAAAGGCGTCAGGCTGAGCGACAGCAACGGCGCCGGTTCCTCGGACGACGACAGCTTTCAAGTTTTTTGAACCCATGACGGCGCCTAAGCCGGAACGTCCGGCAGCCCGGTGCTTATCGTTCATGATGGTGGCGAACTTGACGAGCCGTTCCCCGGCAGGTCCGATGCAGGCCACCCGGGCGTCCTCTTCGGTTTCTGCGACGAGGAGGTCTGTCGTTTCGTGGACGTCTTTTCCCCAGAGGTGAGCTGCGCTGCGTATTTCTACTTGATCGTCATTTATGTAGAGATAAACGGGGCCGTCGGCCTTGCCTTCAAAAATGATCCCGTCATAGCCGGCGAATTTGAGTTCAGGGCCGAAATGTCCCCCTGAGTTGGATGCACCGATCGTGCCTGTCAACGGGGCTTTCGTGACGACGACATACCGTCCGGAACAAGCGGCAAAGGTGCCTGTCAGCGGACCGGTCATGAAGATGACCTTGTTTTCGGGACTGAAGGGTTCCACCTTCGGGTCTACTTCGTCGATCATATACTTGGTTCCGAGCCCGCGGGCGCCGAGGTACAGTTCGGCATCCTTCATGTTGAGTGGCTCTTTCTGAATCGTCTTTTCCGTCAGATTTACCCGCAACAGCGTGCCTTTCCAGCCAAACATTATACGCTCGCCTCCCCGAAGACTTCCTTGAATTTGTCGGCCACAGCCTTCTTCTTACGCAGATTGGCCACATTCGCCTCTTTAAACTCAATAGCCCCGGTAGGGCAGACCTTGGCGCAGTTGGAATCGCCGCCGCAAAGATCACACTTGATGATTTTTCGTTCCGCGGGATGATAGCTGATATTGCCGAAGGGACAGGCACTGATACAAAATTTGCAGCCGATACACTTGTTTTCGTCGACCACGACCGTACCTGATGCGTTTCTCGACAAGGCTCCGGACGGGCAGACTTTGCTGCATGCAGCCTCTTCGCATTGCATGCACATGACCGGCACGGAAATGGCGGCTTCTTCAAAGGTCAGCACTGACAGGGCCGCTTGTTTGGGGTTAAAGGCGCCTTCCCGGTGGAAGGAGCAGATGAGTTCACAGCTTCTGCAGCCCAAACATTTTTCCGGCGAAATGATTAGTACCTTGCTCATGGTAACCTCCTCAGGATTCATGGTTTTGGCACTTCCTGGTACGCTGTAAGTTGAGATTTGTGTATCTGTTTTCTATGTATATTCTTTGAAATATTTATGCATAAAATAGAAAAAACCTTCTGTTGAGTTAAACAAATTTATTGGATATTTGGCATGTACGATGATTTGTTTCACCCCTTTTTCTTTCTTCATTTCACAAATAATATGTTTGTTGAAGCATATTTAGTCTTGCCCAGATTGTTATATGCTTTTTTATGCATATTTATATAAATAAATGTGAGTTTGTGACATCAGGTATCTACCCGTGAATTAGCCCATCCACAGAGACCTGTTTAGTACCAGTTCGACAAAGCGAACAAAAAGTACTCCAAACTTTTACCCCCCTACCTCTATAAGACACGTTTAAACATGAAGAAGCCCTGAACCCATGTCGATTCAGGACTTCTTTGGATTACTCCCGTACATTCGGCATATTTCCTCGTGCACGGTAATGGGTATGCAACAATTTCTGAGCAACCTCGCTGCCTGGATGTCCCAGGTACTCTTCATAGATTCGCTGGATCGTCGGATTCTCATAGCTGTTGCGAAGGTGCTTATTGTAGTCGATCTCATATAGAGCGTCAGCTCGGTTGTGGCGGTAATCTAAGGATAGCTTTTTATGATCCCGCCCGGACAGGATCGGTTGACCGCCACCGCCGACACAGCCGCCGGGGCAAGCCATGATTTCCACATAGTCGATCTTTTCGCCGCCTAAGATGGCGTCGAGAATGCGCCGGGCGTTGCCGGTCCCGTGGGCTACAGCCACATGAATATCCCGCCCGCCGAGCATCACATGGGTCAGCTTTAGGCCCGACTGTCCACGAATCTCACGAAACTCGACGGTTTGCTCTCGGGTCCGCTTTTTCGGTGCATCGGCCATCTCTTTCCCGCCGTTCATCACCCACCAAGCGGTTCGCAGTGCCGCCTCCATCACACCGCCGGTGGCACCGAAGATCGTGCCTGCGCCTGTGTAAGTGCCGAGCGGTGCATCGAATTCGTCATCGGGCAGGTTCGCAAAATCGATTCCAGCCTGGCGGATCATCCGGGCCAATTCCCGGGTCGTGAGCACATAATCTATATCCGGCCGTTCCCCATCGCCATGTTCGGGACGGGCCGCCTCATACTTCTTGGCGGTACAAGGCATGATGGCTACCGAGATCATTCGCTCCCTGGGAATGCCCCGCTCTTGGTAGTGATAATGGCGGCAAAGGGCACCGAACATGGCCATGGGCGACTTACATGTGGATACATAGGGGATAAGTTGTGGATAAAAGTGCTCGCAAAACTTTATCCAGCCGGGGCAGCAGGACGTAAGAAAAGGAAGTTTGTTTTGTTCCAGACGCTCGACAAACTCATAGGCCTCTTCCATGATGGTCAGGTCAGCTGCGAAGTCGGTAGCAAAAACCTGATCAAAGCCGAGCCGACGCAGGGCCGTCACCATTTTACCGGTCACTTTCGTCCCCACGGGCAGACCAAACTCTTCCCCCAAGGTCACTTGGATGGAAGGAGCTGTCTGGACAACCACATGGTTTTGGGGATCTTCCAAGGCCATCCAAACGGGGTTGATGTTCTCTTTATCGGCGAGGGATGCCGTAGGGCAGGCGATGACACACTGTCCACACATGATGCATGCCACATCACCCAGATCGCGCATGAACGTCGGCGCGATGACGGTGTCGAAGCCCCGCTTCTGGGCCGAGTAGACGTAACACTCTTGAATCTTGGAACAAATGCTCTCGCAACGGCGGCAGTGGATGCACTTGTTGTAGTCTCGCTGGATGGCTGGATTGTTCTGGTGGATCTCATAGCGCATCGTTTCGCCGGTCGGTTCGATATTGCGGACGCCCAGACTGTCGGCTACGTTCTGAAGCTCACAGTTTAAGTTACGAATGCAGGCTGTACACTCCCGGTGATGGTTGGAAAGGAGCATCTCGACGATCTTTTTCCGGGCCTTTCGTACTCGCGACGTGTTCGTACGGACTTTCATGCCCTCTTCGACCGGATAGATACAGGCCGCGGGCAGCGACTTTCTCCCCTCCACTTCCACTAAACAGACCCGGCAAGCGCCGATCTCGTTGATATCTTTGAGATAACAGAGGGTAGGGATGTTGACGCCGATATTGCGGGCCGCCTCCAAAATTGTCGTCCCCTTCTCGATTTCTACCGGCTGCCCGTCGATTTCCAACTTGACTCGTTCGATCTGCTTTTCTGTGTCCTCCTGATCATTCATTACAGGAATTGGATTTTTCTCTTGGTTCTGCAATGTTCATCACCCCCTGGAAAGGGCCTTGTTTTTTCGAGCCATCTTCGGGCGGTGCATGACCTTGCAGACGCCTGCGGGGCAGCGTTTATCTTGAATATGGGCGAGAACCTCGTCCCGGAAATAGTTCAGCGTGCTGATGACCGGATTGGGCGCCGTCTGCCCTAGACCGCAGATGGCGCCTTCTTTGATGTCCCGGCTCAATTCTTCGATAATCTCTAAATCCTCCATCTCGCCGCGCCCTTCGGTGATCGCGATGACCTTTTCCAAAAGCCGCTTCGTGCCAATCCGGCAGGGCACACACTTTCCGCAGGATTCATCGACAGAAAACTGCAGGTAAAACCGAGCCATATCGACCATGCAATCCTGCTCATCCATCACGATGATGCCGCCAGAGCCCATCATGGAACCGATTTCGTGGAGGCTATCAAAATCGATGGGGATGTCGAGATGCGCTTCCGGCAGAATGCCCCCCGTTGGCCCTCCCATTTGTACCGCCTTAAACTTGCGCCCCTCTGGAATGCCCCCGCCGATGTCATAGATGATCCTTCTTAAGGTAGTCCCCATGGGCACCTCAATCAGTCCTGTATTGTTCACCTTGCCGGCAATGGAAAAGACCTTTGTCCCTTTGCTGCGTTCCGTCCCCATGGTGGCAAACCACTCCGGTCCCCGCAAGATGATCTGGGGGATGTTGGCGTAGGTCTCCACATTATTCAAAAGGGTTGGCCGATCCCACAGTCCTGACACGGCCGGGTAGGGCGGACGAGGACGAGGTTCGCCCCTACGGCCTGTCACTGACCGAAGCAGGGCCGTCTCTTCGCCGCAGACGAAAGCGCCGGCGCCAAGGCGAAGTTCCAGATCAAAGTCAAAGCCGCTGCCGAGGATGTTTTTGCCTAGCAAACCGGCAGCTTTGGCCTGGCCGATGGCGGTCTCGAGCCGGTGGACGGCCAGCGTATAATCGGCCCGCACATACAGATATCCTAAATGAGCAGCGACGGCATACCCGGCGATGATCATCGCCTCAATGATCCCGTGAGGATCCCCTTCCAAGAGACTTCGATCCATAAAGGCCCCCGGATCGCCTTCGTCGCCATTGCAGACGATATACTTTTTTTCATCCTTTACTCCCGCTGCGAAGGACCACTTCTTGCCTGAGGGGAAGCCGGCCCCGCCTCGTCCTCGGATCTGAGAGGCCTCTACCGCCTCAACGACCTGCTGCGGGGACATGCTCGTCAACGCTTTCGCCAAGGCAAAATACCCGTCATGGGCGACGTATTCATGGATATCTTCCGGGTTGATGAGGCCACAATTGCGAAGGGCCACCCGAACCTGACCACGGAAAAAATCGTTTTCGTCCAACCTTTTGATGGGCTCTCCCGCAGAGGGGCTACGATACAAAAGATGTTCGACCAGATTCCCCTGCGCAAGATGCTCATCGCATATGTCCGGAATATCCTCCATCTTCACGCGGCAGTATAAGATCCCTTCAGGGTGAACGATGACGACGGGACCTAAATCGCAAAAGCCAAAACACCCTGTCATCCCCACATAGACCTGATCGCTCCAGCCTCGCCGTTCAATCTCTTTTTCGAACGCGGCTTGCAGTGTCTCACTGTGACCGGTCATACAGCTTGTCCCCCGGCAGAAGAGAATTTGGCGAGGGAACGATATGTTTTCGTCTGCCTTTTTGCCCAGCGTTCCACTTGTAAGGCGTTGTGTGAGTACCGGGCGGTAGCGTTCTTTAATTTTCTCCAGGTCTTCAACGGACCGAATCGGCCCGATAGCGTTACGATTGACCATTAAAATTTTCCTCTTCTGCAACCCTGTCTCTGTATTTCGCCAGGATAAAGGGGACATCTTCCGCTTTGACACGGCTGTATATTTCACCGTTTATTGCCATGACCGGCGCCATCCCGCAAGCACCGACACAGCGACTGCTCGTCAAAGAAAAAAGACCGTCTTTCGTCGTCTCTGTTACGTCGATGGACAGTTCTTTTTTCAGGGCCTTGACAATATCCTGTGCTCCTTTGACATAGCAGGTCGTACCTAAACAAACTCCGATGGTATACTTGCCTTTCGGACGGGTGGAGAAAGTACTGTAAAAACTGACCACCCCGGCAACCTCACTGATCGGGATGGACATGCGATCGGCCACGTAAACTTGAACTCCTTCCGGAATGTAACCGAAAATCTCCTGGGCTTTCTGCAGCACACGAACAAGTTGACCAGGCTTGTCCCGGAATTCCTCCAAGGCCTGATCGAGCTTTGCTTTTTTGTCTTTGTCTTTGATGAGTTTTGCTGTATCGATATGGGGGGCGTCCCAACGGTTAGCGGCCATATATCGTTTTATCTTATCCATAGGGCCTCCCGGTATAGCATGGTTCTCACACTGACAGATTCCAGCTTTTTTACCGCTAAACTTCTCATGGTAGGATACCCAAGATCTGTTTTTCTATGTCCATACACCCTCTACGGTGACGGCTCATATGCAATAGAGTTGGATCAATTTCATGAGGGGGCCAGGAAAGATGAAGAGATGGACCCTGCCATTGGTTACGCTACTGACCGCTGTGATGCTTCTGTTCCTCGTCTCGCCTGTTTTCGCCAATACCATCAAGCTCATCGTTGACGGTACCTATGTTCAAAGCGATGTCGCACCGTTGTTGGTCAACAACCGTGCACTCGTCCCTATCCGGGTTGTCAGCGAGCGTCTGGGAGCCAATGTGAATTGGGACCCGAACACGTCTACGGCGACCATACAATCGGGCAACCGGGTCATCTACCTTACAGCCGGGAGTTCCACTGCCGACATTGATGGAAAAACAGTCTATCTCGATCCGCCGCCGCAGATCATGGAGGGACGCCTGATGGTTCCGCTCCGCTTTATTTCAGAATCTCTGGGCAAGAACGTCTACTATGATGCGACTTTTCTCGATGAACCGACCGTTTGGGTCTCTACAGAAAATCTATTGTCTCTAGATGACGTGAACGTGAACGATGGCAATTACATCGAATACACGGAAGAGGCCAGCGGACTCCCCTATTACGTTATGAAATCAGAGGGCGTGACGAAGCGCGGTATCCACATCGGCGATCCGATTTCGACCGTCAAAGAGCGCTACGGCATTCCCCAGCGTGATACGTATGACTCTTCCACAAAAAAGAATATCGTTGAGTACACCACCTTGTTCTTACCACAATCCGGTTATAGCTACTGGTTAGTATTTGAGCATCAGAACGGTACCGTAGCGCGAGTCGTCGTCTATCCACCAAACTAACATTTAGACGCAAAAGGGACATCACTGCGCTGATGTCCCTTTTGCTTGTTTTCGCTTAACAGTCTCCATAAAATGAGATACACTTATCCTGATAAATCGCCCCAACCGAAAACCGATGTACGATTTCGACATAAAAAAGGAGTTTATCGCGTTTATGGACAATCAATCGCAACCGAACTGCCCTTCCTGGCACGATGATGTCCGCCGGGTGGCTCAAGGCATCCGCCGGCGCGTGCTGGAACACACCGTCAAAAACAACGGCGGCTATCTCAGCCAAGCCTGCTCGTCTGCTGAGATGCTCGCCACTCTATATCTGAAAGTGATGAACGTAGGACCTGTCGAGCGTCCTCTCGTTCCACCGCCTTTCCCGGGCGTGCCCGGTCCGAATAACCCAAACAGCTTTACCGGTGCTATCTTCAACGGCCCGAAAGCGCCTCACTTGGATCGCTTCATCCTTTCACCGGCCCAGTACGCTCTCGTCGTCTATGCAGCCTTGATCGAACTGGGCCGCATGGATCCGGACGGATTGAACCAGTTCAACAAAGATGGCAGCACTGTAGAGATGATCGGTGCCGAACACTCTCCAGGTATGGAAGTGATGACCGGTTCCCTCGGGCAAGGCTTAAGCCAAGCGGCAGGCATCGCCATGGCCCGCAAACTGCGCGGGGAAACCGGCCGGGTCTGGGTGTTCATGTCGGACGGCGAGCTCCAGTCGGGCCAAAACTGGGAAGCCCTACAAGCCATGTCTCACCACAAACTCGACAACATGGGCATCTATGTCGATGTGAATAAGCAGCAATGCGACGGACCTATCTGTTCCGTCATGAATATGGACCCCCTGGCTGAACGGCTAGCCTCTTTCGGGGCGAGAGTGATTGAGGTTAACGGGCACGACCTTGACGCTTTGGCGGCACCGGCCGAACTGGAGCGGGACGGCCGGCCCCTCGTCGTTCTCGCCGATACGGATCCCTGTGCCGGAATGCCGATTCTCCAATCGCGAATCCCGAAGCTCCATTATGTTCGTTTTGTCAATGAGGACGAACGCCAACGCTATCAATCCTTCTTAGCGGATTTTTGCAGATAATCGCGTCGATATGTGAAGTTGATTTGTAAAGTACACGATGAGGAGTACCGAAATGGAGATATTGTCAAAAGTACACGCCAAAAACCTCGTCCAATGGGCAAAGGATAAGCCGGAAGTGCTCGTCCTTTCGGCCGATCTGACGAGCTCCACCGAGATTGACCTGTTCCGGGATACCTACCCCGACCGGTTTCTCTCGATGGGCATCGCTGAACAGAACATGCTGAGCTTTGCCGGCGGCCTCGCTCGGGAGGGCTTATATCCCTTCATCCATACCTTTGCCGTCTTTATCTACCGGCGCGCCTTCGATCAGATCGCTATGTCTGTGGCCTACCCGAACGTACCTGTTCGGATGTTCGGCTTTCTGCCAGGCATCATGACTCCCGGCGGCGCCACCCATCAAGCGATTGAAGACATCGCCGTCATGCGTGCCCTACCCAACATGACGATCTTCGAATGCGGTGACGCCACCGACGTGGAATCGGTGCTTGACGTGGCCCATGCTGTAAACGGCCCCGTCTATGTACGCATGCTCCGTGGAGAGATTCCCCGTCTGTTCCACCCTTCCGACAAAATGCAGTTCGGCAAGGCCCGGGTCATCCAAGAAGGCACCGATATCACCTTGCTCACGACAGGCATCTGCACCGAAGAAGCCATGCGGGCGGTGCAGGTCCTGCAAAAGCGAGGGCTCTCGATCCAGCATATGCATGTGACGACCTTAAAACCCTTCGATGACCCCTCGGTGCTGGAAGCAGCGGCAAAGGCAAAGTACGGTGTCATCACGATGGAAAACCACTCCATCATCGGTGGTCTCGGAACCATCGTCGCTGAAGTGATGGCCGAGGCCGGGTTAGGCAAAAAACTCGTCCGCATCGGCCTGAAAGACACCTTCGTCCACGGCGCCAGCAAGCCTTATCTGATGCGTGAATACGGCATCGACGCCATGGCGCTCATCGCTGAAGTGGAGCGCCTCGTCGATGACCGCTTTGGCATCGCAGAAAGCGAACTGGCCCAAACCTACCTCGCCCCGGTGCACAGCCTGGCCAAAGCGGAGGCGTTGTAATGATTTCAGGAGAACGCTTTTCCGTCATTTACCGCCTGGTAGGATCAGAGAAAGAGGCGATCAAGAAGGCACTCGATATTTGCCTGGAGCAGACGGTTGAATTCCCGGAAGAACTGGTGCCTCGCGGCATGATCCGCGATCATGTGGTGGGACGTATTGAGTCGGTAACGCCCATCAGCGACGTCTCCGTTCGGGACGGACTATGTGGCAGAACCGGTACGGAGGCCGGGGCAACAGCAGGGGTATGTGCAGGGACAGCGTCAGCGACGGAAGGCTCCCGCCCCTCCTGCCGGGTTACCATCAGCTATGCCGTGGAAACAACCTCTGGAGAATTGACGCAGCTGCTTAACGTGATTTTTGGGAACATCAGTATTAAACCGGGTATTGTCGTCGAAGAGATTTGCCTTCCCGAATCACTGCTAAAATCCTTTCGCGGTCCTCGCTTTGGGCGGCAAGGCCTGCGAAAACTGCTCGGTGTTCCTCACCGTCCGCTCTTGTTTACGGCGCTGAAACCGATGGGGCTTTCCGCCGCCGAGTTGGCTAAAATGGCATACGAGTGCGCCCTTGGCGGCATCGACATCATCAAAGATGATCACGGCCTGACGAACCAGGTCTTCGCCCCTTACGAGGAACGAGTACGCCTTTGTGCCGAAGCGGTAGCCAAAGCCAATCGGGAGACTGGCTTTAATGCCATCTACGTTCCCAACGTGACGGCTCCCTATAACCAGTTGTTCCAGCGAGCCCGCTTTGCCAAAGAGGTGGGTGCCCAAGGGCTCATGATCTCGCCAGCCTTGGCTGGCCTGGACACTATGCGGGAATTAGCCGATGATGACAGCTTAGCACTGCCCATCTTCAGCCATCCAGCCTTTCAAGGCAGCTATGTCACCTCTGCCGAAAACGGCATTTCCCACTTCGCCCTTTTCGGCCAAATCACCCGCCTCGCCGGAGCCGATGGCGTCGTTTACCCCAACTTTGGCGGCCGCTTCTCCTTCAGCCGGGAGGAGTGCCGGCGGATCGCCGAAGGAACCGAAACACCGATGGGACATATCCAACCGATCTTCCCCTGCCCCGGCGGCGGAATGAGCCTCGAAGCTATCCCAGATATGCTGCAAGTGTATGGACGAGATGTCACCTTCCTCATCGGAGGCGGACTTTTCCGCCATGGTCCAAACCTGGTGGAAAACTGCCGTTATTTCCGAGAGATGGTTGAAAAGATGGTTTAATCGGAATGCCCCTGCAGTCTCCGAATAATTCGGACTTGCAGGGGCATCTTTTTGTGAAAAACCTTCTTCATCATAGCCTGTGATCCAACGTGTCATGAACGAATAATTTACCTAAAATTACATACTCCTCGCTCCTTGATATCAGACTCTCTGTCTAATGGCATTCTTGCTCAATGATTAGGTGTTTTGAATCGGGTGTGCTGTTGGGGCTCTAAATAATTGGGTGGACTGAAAATCTATGTAAAGACGGTCGTTTTCCACTAGCCATGCGTCGTAGCGTATCCCCGAGCCGTCTCGCTCCTTCCTGAAGTACCTCCTCCGGATGGGTCGTGAAACAGAGGCGAAATTCTTGGTCTCCGACCGGGGTCGTATAAAAGGCGCTACCGGGGACGAAAGAAACGCCCGATTTGATCGCCTCGTGCAAAAGATCCCGGGAATAGACGTCCCCTTCGATTTGACACCAGAAATAAAAGCCGCCGTCAGGTACGTGGAAGGTCAACTGTTCCCCGGCATACCGTCGCAGCGCTTTAGCCATCACGTCGCGGCGGTGTTTGTATTCTTTTCTCACCTTTGCCAGATGACTCGGCAGTTCGTCGCTTTCCAAGTATAGATGCAACAGCCACTGGCTCACATTGCTCGTGTGCAGATCGATATATTGCTTTTCTAAAGCGAGCCGGCTGATTAGTGTCGGTGCAGCCGCTACATAACCCATACGGAGACCCGGAAAGAGAATCTTCGAAAAGGTATTGAGATAAATTACCCCGCCGTAGCCGTCCCTCGCTTTCAGCGATAAGGGCGGCTTTTGTTCAAAATGCAACTCGCCGTAGGCATCGTCTTCCACGATCACCAGGCGATAACGTGCCGCCAGTTCCAATAGGTCCACCCGTTCCTGTTCCGTCATGACCCGGCCGGTAGGGTTATGAAAGGTGGGATTGATGTATAAAAACTTCGGACGGTAGCGAATGAGATAGTCCTCTAACAGTGCCAGGGTCATGCCGTCACCAACAGGCAACGTCAAGATGCGAGCTCCGGCCCCTTGAAAGACCTGAATCGCACCGATGAAGGTGGGCGCTTCCACAACGACATAGTCACCCGGTTCCAGCATCACCCGGGCCAGCAGATAAAGCCCGTTTTGAGAACCGGCAAAGGTCATCACCTGATCGGCTGTCGCCACAATCCCCTTTTCGGCCAGGTGTTTAACCAGGGAATGGCGCAAGGGCTCGTATCCTTCCGTCGGAATGTGACCAAAATCAGACCTTTCCATCTGGTCCATATGCTGTTCCATCAAAGACTTCATGCTCTCAATGGGAAACGTAGCCGGATCGGCCATACCGGCAGCCAAAGAGATATTATCCCGGTCCATTCGCGCCGAGACTAAATCGCGCAAGACCGTGGACATGGCCGACGGCGGCGCGGCTGCGAAAAGTTCTGTCCAGGGTATATCGCTGGTCGTTCCTGAATTCGCCACGGCGTGTCTCTCCACATAGGTGCCGCTCCCCACCCGGGTTTTTATCCACCCCTCTTGCTCTAAGCAGCGGTAGGCATTGATAGCGGTCGTGCGACTCACATCGAAAATATGGGCCAGTTCTCGCTCCGGCGGCAGTTTGGCACCGGGCGGCAGAACGTGATGGAGAATTTTCTGAATCACCATATCGGCAATCTGTCGGTACAGCGGCCTCGTCGAACAAGGATCCAATTTCACGTCAGCAAAACAATTGGATGCGTCCATTTGCTCTGTTTACTCCTTTTAATATCCAATTTACTCGCTACATCAACGAATTGGATATTTACGATGATTTTCCTGCCCTCTACAATAAGGACCAATCAGTAATTTTTCAAGGAGGGGGCAGCGCTAATGGAAGCGGGAAAAAGTTCAGCCGCAATCATTCCTACACCGTCAACAGAGGATTTTCGCATCGCTCTTCGAGACACTTCACCCATCCTGTTAGGCATTGTCCCCTTCGGCATCACTTGCGGTGTCATGGGACTTACGGCCGGACTGACACCCTTGGAGACGATCATGATGTCGATTATGGTCTTCGCTGGTGCCTCTCAGTTCGTGGCCATATCCATGTTAGGTGCCGGAATTACCAGTTGGAGCGTTATCGTCTTCACCACGCTACTGGTTAACTTACGCCATCTGCTGATGGGTGCTTCCCTGGCGCCGTACATGTCGCAACTGCCCAAACCGCTGCAAGCGCTCTTAGCTTTCGTCCTTACGGACGAGTCCTACGCCATTACAATCAGCCGGACCCACAATGGCCATTACAGCGGTGCTTATCAACTGGGTGCCAGCGTTCTTTTATACACGACATGGGCCGTATCGACGGCAGTTGGCGCTTACTTGGGCAGCTATTTCCCGGATCCGCTGGCTTGGGGCCTCGATTTCGCCATGCCGGCCACCTTTATGGTCCTCTTGATCCCCCGTTTGATGGAGGACCGCATTCAACAAATTGTTTGCGCCATCGCCGCCGTGTTGGCCGTTGCAGGAGCGCTCCTGTTGCCGGGGAAATGGTACATCATTATCGCCTGCTTAGCGGCCAGTGCCGTCGGCGCTTATCTGGAAGGAGGAAAAGGCGGTGCGCAGTGACATCTTCTGGCTCATTCTCGGCATGACTGCCGTCACCTACATGACCCGAATCAGTTCTCTGGGGCTGATTCGCTTCATGCCTCCCTGGATGGAAAAATGGCTCAAATATGTACCCACATCCGTCTTGACCATCCTCATCGTGCCCGCCTTGCTGCTCCCCCAGGGCAGGCTGGACATTTCTCTACAAAATCACTATCTCTTGGCGGGGCTCGTCGCTGCCCTCGTCGCTTATAAAACACGCAATGTGACAGCCACTTTAGGGCTCGGTATGGCCGTGATGTTTTCACTTCGCTGGTTATCCATTTGAGAACGGAACGACGGTTTATACTTTACATTCCCCACGTCGACGATGATTTGTCACCTTCCAAATCATCTTGCGAAAATACCCATTGTCTCATTTCAACCAGTATGGTATAGTAACAGCAATCATCCTCCTTGAAGGATGCGGAGACGGGCTGACAGAGGTCAGTTCGAGACGAGAAGAGTAGAGTATGAGTGAAAACTGCATAAGAGAGGAGTTGAGCCGAGTTGAGCTGAGCCGAGAAGTTTCCGTCATTCTTCGGATTTTCGGATCTATATTTTATGTTGCCCACTCAAACCAGGCCAATTTCGGTCTGGTTTTTTAATTTTTCTGGGCAAAACACCACTCAATCACAGAAAACATATAGAGGAGAAATTGAAAATGAGTAAAGAACATCAACCGATTATACTTCAAGAAGATGCCCTGACTACTGGAAATCGTACCGCCGGCCGCAGCAAGCAGTTAGCCGTCGTGGCGATGTTGATCGCCATCGGTGCCGTGTTGCGCATGGTTTCGCCAGCCATCTTCGGGATCACCCCGAACTTTGTTATCGCCATGTACTGTCTCGCCATCGTCCTGATTCGGCCGAAACTCGGTGAAGCCCTGGCCATCGGTATCGTCGGCGGCGCTGTCAGCATGGTTTCTTCGAAATCCCCCATTCCCTACATAAACCTGATCACGGAACCTGCCGGCGCTATGGCTTGCGCTTTTATCGTCGCTACATTGTCCGACTTGGCCCTTGGCCGCTTCTCCCTCAAACCGCTCGTCGCCACCGTCATCGGTACACTCGTTAGCGGCGGCCTCTATGTACTAATCAACAAATTTGCCTTGAATCTTCCCGTCGCGGTAGCTCAAGGAGCTTTGGTCGGCGTCGTACTCCCGGTCACCCTGTTCAACGCGATTATCGCTCAAGCGATTTACTTGCCGGCGAAAAAGCTGCTTCGCCTGTAGACCTTCAACAATTCCTTACCGGATCACTTTTACGACAGCCAATAAGACATAGGCCTCTCTTTTAGAAGCCTATGTGTGTCTCCCTCTCTGATAAACGCCCGAAGAGGAAAAAGCAAATAATCTGCGCCCGGCAGGCCTGGGAGGTATCCCCGTTGCTATCGATCACGATAGAAAATCTGACCTTTTCCTACCCCGATTGTTCGTCCCCAGCCCTGCATGAAATCAATCTCACCATGGAAGCGGGCGAATTCATCGTCATCACAGGAGCTACAGGTGCCGGGAAAAGCACTTTGCTGCGCTCCATTAACGGCGTCATCCCTCACTTCCAACCGGGGACCTTGCAGGGAAATGTCTGGCTGGACGGGGCCACTCCCTCGGGACGAGTCCCGGTGGCCCGTGTAAGCGCCCCCCAACTGGCTCGGTTTATCGGCAGCGTCTTCGATGATCCGGAAGGGCAGATTGTTTCCCCTATTGTAGAGGAAGAGATCGCTTTCGGCTTAGAAAATACAGGCGTTGACCCCGCCCAAATGGACGGCCGCATCGCCAAAGCGTTGGCCGATTGCGGCATCTCCCATTTGCGTCACCGCGCTACCAGCAGCTTATCGGGTGGGCAAAAACAACGGGTGGCTATCGCAGCGGCCTTGGCTCTGGCCCCAAAAATCCTGGTACTGGACGAGCCAACGTCAGAACTGGACCCCGACGGAACCGAAGCTGTCCTCAACGTGCTGTCCGAACTAAACAAAAATCACGGAATTACGATCATCATCGCCGAACAAAAAGTGACCCTCCTGGCCCCCCTCTGTGACCGGCTCGTCCTGCTCGAAAAGGGCCGCATCGCACTGCAGGGTCCGCCCCGCCAAGTCTTTTTGCACCCCCACATCTTTGCAAAACTCGGCGTGGAACTGCCTGCACCGGCCCGACTGGCCCATGCCCTTGTTCAAGAAGGAGTGCTTCCGCCATTCGATTCACCGGACGCTCCTCCGATTCCGTTGACGGTTGAAGAGGCCTTTACGTTGAGCCGCCAGTTGCTGTAACTGCAAGCTGCTCTATCCACCAGGGAGGACAAATCAATGCCCGCAAAGCTGACAGGCCGGCCCTTGATAGAGGTTCGGCAGTTAAAACATACCTACCGCTCCGGCGGAGAAGCCCTCAAAGGAATCGATCTCACGATCAACACCGGTGAGATGATCGCCGTCGTTGGTCGTAACGGTGCCGGCAAGACCACCTTGACCAAACATTTTAACGGCCTCTTGCGGCCAACAGCCGGTACGGTTCTTCTTGATGGCCAGGACACAGCGAAACTTCCCGTCGCCCAATTGGCACGAACCGTGGGCTACGTATTTCAAAACCCCGATCATCAGATATTCCATGAACGCCTTTTTGACGAGATCGCTTTCGGCCCCCGAAACCTTGGCCTGCGGGGCGATGAACTGACCGCCCGCGTCGATAGTGCCCTCAAAGCCGTCGACCTGACTGAGTATCGGGATCGAGATCCCGGTGACCTCAGTCGCGGACAGCGCAAACGAGCCGCCTTAGCGTCGGTGCTCGCCATGGAAACAGCCGTGATCATCCTTGACGAGCCAACAAGCGGCCAGGACTACCAAGAATCGGAACAGATCATGGAGATCTTGCGGGAATTAAACCGCCGGGGTCACACGATTCTTTTCATCACTCATGATATGGAACTAGTGCAGGAACATGCTCATCGCGTTTTGCTGATCGATGACGGAAAACTGGTCATCGACGCTCCACCGCAAGAACTCTTTCGCCAAGAACAGGCCCTTACGAGTGCCGGACTGCGTCTGCCGCCGACGGCAGAGTTAGAACAGCGTTTGGCCGCCTTCGGTATCCACAGCGACGCTGGAACTGTGGAAGCACTTGCCACGTCCATCGCCCGACGTTCGTCTCGGATTATTGCCAGAGATTCGTTCGACGAGAACTGCTCAGGGGGTGTAGCCGCATGTCAGTAAGTATCGAATATATTCCCACCGGTTCACCCGTTCACCGGCTCCATGCCTTGACCAAGCTCCTCTTTGCCCTAGCCGTGCTGACCATCAGCATGTTGCTCTCCCAGCCACTGCCTCTACTTTTGCTCTTTTTCAGCCTGCTCGGTATCGCCGCCTTGGCCTCCGTAAGCCAAGAAATCCTCTCCGCCGTAAAAGGGCTTCTCAAGGTGGCTTTTTTCCTGGTACTATTGCAGATGTTCTTCTATCCCGAGGGAACGGTTCTTTTCGCTCCCGTTTCCTCTCTGCCAGGGTTGGCCGTGACCGACCAAGGGATCCTTTTCGGCATTTCCATAGCCCTGCGGATGATGGTCATCGTCACCAGTTTCTTGCTCTTTTTAACGACGACACCAGCCCGTAGCACCGTCCTGTCGCTGGTAGAATACTTGAAAGTCCCCTATGATTACGCCTTCCTCTTCATTACAGCACTTCGTTTCATCCCCACTTTTCTAGAAGAGGTTCGACTGATAGGCCAAGCCCAGGAGGCCCGGGCCCATGACTTTTCTGGCGGCGGACCGCTGGCTCGATTAAAGACTATCTTTCCCTTGGCGCTCCCTTTGGTCATGATCTCGCTGCAGCGGGCCGAACGAATGGCCATGGCCATGGAAACACGAGGTTTCGGTTTGCCGGGGAGAACCTATTACCGTACGGAAAAGCCGGGGGCTGTCGATATCATGGTCATCGTCGCATTGTTGAGCGCTGTCGCCGTGGCAGTCCTTCTGCGATTCTAACCAACGATTCTAACCAACATCACCAATGCCAACTTTAGAGATTAAAAAAAGCTCTGCAGAGCCTCGGCCTTGCAGAGCTTTTTTCATGTCTTTCTAACCTACGATTCTATCAATCAAACAATGTTTTTGGTAAAATATGGTATATGAATCTCTAAAGTTCGTTACCAAATGGGTATCTTATAAGATAATTGGAGGAGTAAATGTGAATGAGGAACGAGTATAGGGAAATTTACACAATTATCGAAAAGCATTGGAACGACTGCAAGGTGCCTTAAACGTAGAGAATCCCCCTGAATATCTCTATGACGCAGTAATAAAACGGTTTGAGTTTACCTACGAAATGGCTTGGAAATTGATGAAGTCATTCATGGAATACAAAGGGGGCGCTGACTTACGCTTCCCCAGAGACATTTTTAAAGAAGCATACGTTACAGGAATCATTGAAGATGGCGAGGTTTGGATATCTATGTTAAAAGACAGAAACCTAACCAGCCACATCTACGATGAGTCTAGCGCACGTGCCATTTACTACCGTGTTAAAGCGATTTATTTTGTGCATCTAACAACCTTGAAAACAACGTTCGAGAGGAAACTGTGAACGCCATGTTTGGATTGAATGAATCTGTCACTCTCGCCTTGACTGATATCTTTTCCCAGTATCCGGAGGTAGAGCAAGTCATTATTTTTGGCTCGCGAGCAAGAGGAGATTACAAAAAGCAATCCGATATTGATTTCGCCATTTATCACCGTGGTGATTTATCACCGAGTCTATATTTAGACCTCGATGAAGCTGCCGGAATTTATAAAATCGATGTCATTGATATGAAGACTATTCATAATGAAGACCTCCGGTCAAAAATCGAACGTGATGGCATTGAGTTCTATCGGAAGAAAAGTGGTGGTTTAGGTTTGGAACAGGCCTAGATATCCAAAAACTCTATGCACTCTTCTCCAAGTTCACCAGCGACCAGTTCCAAAATATTCGGCGGAACCTGGTCAGAATCGGACATTTCATCAAAGGTCGGGAAGACGAGATAATCACCTTCATTTGTCTCCCTGTTGACGATGAGTACAAACAACTGCTCTTTAGCCGTAAGGGCTACTGAGTAGAGCGTATTTACATCCCCTTCTCCTTCGACGTCCCGAATCAACCAGCGGCCGTTGAAAATGACCTTGCGTTTATAGCCCCCGCAAAGGTATCTGACCACGGTGCGGTTGTTCTCTTCCTTTTCTTGCCTTTCCGCCTGTTCTCTTTCAAGTTCCATAAGCTTTTCTACATCCTCCCTCATTCGAATCAACTTGTCCTTTCTCGGAACATAGAATAGTGAGTGAATCTGCATGATAGTTAGTCGCTCTAGAAAGAAGCCCTGATGCTAACACGATATCTCCATCTATTGATTTATGCCTATAGATAAAACTTTAGGCTATCTTTTTTGCTGATTGTTCAGCATAGCTAAACCCCTTGTCCTATCTTTGTTTATAAGCCTTACACTGATATACTGAGGGAAAAAGCCCTTGGAGGGGTATTCGTTGAATCCAGAAACTAAGCTGCCTCATCGCTGGATGGTAGTCCTCTTTACCTTGTTCATTTCCATTTCCCTAAACGTGTATCACTTCTCTCAACCTGCTTCCACAGTGAAAACAGACAGTACAGATCACAGCGGTCAAACCTTGCGTGACCTGTACATGCTTGACGTGCTGCTCGAGCACCTTCAAGAAACGCTGCAAAGCTATGGGCAGTCAGAAGCCGCTTTAACCTCAGAAGCCTGCGTTAGAGCCTACAGTCTGGGAGCAGCCCGTTCGTTTCCTTCACCGGTACTCAACAGTCTGCTCGCCCAAGACGATGAGATGATCCGGGACGACTTATGCCAAGTGCGCAACCGGTTTAGTCAAAGCATCAGCCATTTACTCGATCATCTTTCCTCGTCCCCTGCACCCCAAACGATACAATCGGCCCAAGCACTGGCCCTATCCGTGGAAACACAGAAAAAGCAGCTCGAAGACTACATATTCGGTGCTAATTCGCCGAAAGACGCTCGAGCGGCACGGGATGCGGCGAAGAATGTTATGCTCGTACTGTCGGCAGATTTTGAAGCGGTCGTCCCATCGGCTCAACGATAGTTCCGCTTAGAGAATGACTGCTATCCGCGAATGAAAGAAGGGAATTCGGATGTTACCGCTAACGGGGAAACAAAAAAAATGGTTCGACGGCTGGCTCTGGTCGATCGCGGCTGGCTTGATTTTCGGCTATTATAAGGCACCTTGGTTACAGGGTGTGCCCATGATCTTTTTCTTTGTCGCCTTCTTCTGGCTTACACTTTTCCTGGATTGGCGCAAGGGGCGGCTCACTGGCAGCGGGTCAGAAATCGCGATGATCGGAACTATGATTCTGGGAATAAACCTGCTTGTTTATTCGGCCGCTTTCGGGGTCCTCATCATGTTAATCTAAAATTGATTTTCGATAATTCCAGAAAAAGAAGTCGTACCGGTTTCAATCCCGGTACGACTTCTTTTTTACGACGTTTTATTCTTGAGTGAATTACAATCTAAACTGCTCCAAGGTATGCTTTAACCTATCGGCAACGTCACTGAGCTGCTGCGCCGATTTGGCGATCTCATCGACAACATTAGCCTGTTGTTGTAGCGATGCGGAGATCTCCTCCGTTGATGCTGACGACTCCTCGGCGATGGCGGAGATACTTTCAACAGAACTGACTACGATATCTTTTTCCTCATTGACGACCATGATACTGCTAGATAGACTGCCGATTTTACCGACGATGCGATTGATCGATGCATTAATTTTGTCAAACTTCCCCTCTGTAGCCTCCGAGGCTAAGGACGTTCTGAGAATGACGTCTTTCGTCGATTCCATGATCTCTTTGGTTTTCGTAATTTCTTCGTGAATATCGCTCGTGGTGTTTTCAATTTCTTCGGCATGATTAGATACCTGCTCCGCCAATTTTTTGATCTCCTCAGCGACTACCGCAAAGCCCCTTCCCGCTTCGCCGGCATGGGCTGATTCAATCATCGCATTTAATGCTAACAGATTCGTCTGGCTGGCAATGGATTTGATCATATCGGTAATGGCCGTAATTGACTTCGATTTTTTATCCAGCACATCGACCTGGAGCCCCACATTTGATGTGGCGTCAACATTTTCTTTAACCGCCTGCTTTAGATCGCTAATGGCACTGATCCCCTCCTCGTTGGCTTTTCCCACCCCCTCGATCTCGCTCTGAATGGTGTCGGAGTTTTCCACCGATAGGCGTATTTTCTCAGATAGGTCACTCAGCTTATGAACGGCTTCCTCCGAGTCCTTCGCTTGTTCCGAGGCGCCCTTCGCTAAGTCGTCTGTGGCATGAGCAATATCATCGACGGAGACAGCCGTATCACTGATCAGCTTCGCTAAGTTTCGGGAGTGGTTATCGACGACATTTGCCGTCGTTGTTATTTCGCTCAACAGTTCTCTTAATAATTGCCTGGTATTGATCAGCGAATCTGCCATACTTCTAAATTCATAAGAATAAGAGTTCAATTCCTGGTCCTTCGATGGATCGTAAGTCAAGTCGAGATCTCGGGTTTGACCGAGGAGATGGTTGATTTTTTCTATCGGTCTCGTAAAAGCCCTCACTGCAAACACAGCAACGATAACGATGATGATGATGGTGACCGCGACGAGTTCCGCCGTAGTGATCACCGAAGCTTGAATTCCTCCAAAGAGCTCATTTTTCTTGCCGGTGACGACAAGTTTCCAATTCGTTAAGGGCACTTTTTGATAAAAACCGAGCCTCTCTGTTTGATCTGAAGCTACATATTCTATTTCCCCGTTATCTTTTTTGAACACTGTCTCTTGAAAAAGACTTAACTGACTGGGGTTGAGTTCTTCAAACATTTTCCCAACCTTTTCAGCATCCGGGTGAACTAAGAATACTCTGTCTTTAGAGACTAAATAACCGTACCCCGTTTCTCCTACCTTGATATCCTTAACGATCGTTTCAATCCCCGACGCGTTATACATCAACCCAAAGATACCAATAAACTGCCCTGCTTCATTTTTTAACGGAAGGACAAAGGCCACATTTTTATTTCCTGTTGTCTTGCTGATGATAATGTCACTGATTACAATTGAATCCGATTGCTGTGCTTGCTTAAAATAGGTTCTATCGGATAAGTTGATCTTTTGTTGCTGGTCATTGATGGAATTCCCTGTTTTATCTGCAAATACGACCCTTTCGATGCCATCGTACTGGCGTTGTATTTTCTGTAAAATTGGAACAACATCATTGATAGTGGCGGTTTTTAACTCGGGGTAGACGTTAGCTATTTTGGCCAATTCATCGACTCTGTGTTCAAGCCACAGATCTAACTCTTCCGCTTTGTCTTCAGCAACTTCTTTTTGACGATTTATAATGAGTGATGTTACTTCATCTCGATAACTGTTGATCTGATATATACTGCTGACCAACAGGGGAATCAAGGCGATTGCCAAGGATATTAGCAATACTCTTATCCGTAATGTCTTTACGCTACCCGTCCTCTTCAGACTAAAATGCACCGCATACACCCTTTCTATAGGCGAATTAGACCTTTTTCTATACCATGTTACGGAAAACGCAATGGGTTTGTTTATACACTTTGATAATAAAATGCGGTTTATCCTATGTAATAGGCATTTTCAAGACCACATCTTGCGTGTACTTTCGATACATATTGATAACAAGTTTCGGAATAAGCAGGATAGAAAAAGACGACAACTCTATCCCGGTTATCGGAAAAAGAGTTATCGTCTTTCTTCTGTGGGTATTTAATTCTGTTTGATTCTACTTCATCAAATCACTTCGTTATCAAATTAATTTGTTTTTAGAGACTTTACAATCCCCTTCGCCAAGCTAGCGGCCATGATTTCCTGCCCTTCCGGACTACCGATAAACTGTGCGTCTTTTTGATTGCTTAGAAAAACCATCTCCACCAAGGCAACAGGCACTTGACTGTAAATGGATCCCGTCAGCGCCCCTTGCTTACTCCCGATATAGGTCTGGGCATCCGTACGAACCCCGTTGTCTTTTAACTGTTCACCCATCCCCTCAGCGAGTTCTCCATGAATCGCTTCGGCAGCTACACGGCTCTTTTCGATTACAGCTGTCGACGGGCCCGTTACACCGTCGACCGTTCCTTGACGGTCCGGATAGTACACCGTAAAGCCTGTTCTTTTCTCGGAGGGCTCTGAGTCACAATGGAGCCGGAAAAATAATGCGGCTTGAGCTTCATTGGCTTTCCTCGCTCTGGCTTGATTCGATACGATCGTCTCCTTATCTTGGCGGGTCAAGATCACCTGGAAACCGTATTTCTTTTCCAGAATCGATGCTAGTCGTTGGCCCACTTGGAGGGTAACGTCTGCCTCGCGAAGACCATGCTGCACCTCCAACCCGTCGTCCCCATCGGAAGGATGACCAGGATCGATGCACAGGACCGTCTTTGCTTGTTTCCCAACCACACTTTCAGTTTCTGATGAGGATAGAACTGCATCATGTAGGGCTTTTTCATTTCTAACATTTTTATCGTCTTTTTCACTACAGCCGCTGATCCCAACAGCTCCGCAAATGAGCACTGCCGTCAGGAGAGCAATGAGTGTTCTTCCCTTTACCATCACCATTGTCCCTTCGCTTTCTGGTATTCCAAAATCTTTTCAGCATTTGCTTTTTCCAAGGGCGTCAAGGAATTCGACACCGCTTCATTCACTTGCTGCCGCTGGCTAAACCTTCCCCCAGGCTGATACCATGACTGCCGGCCGAAATAGTTTCGAAATTGAGCCAGTTCAAAAATCCAACCGTGGCGGGCGTAGATTTCGTTGCGCATGATGTCCAGTTCTTCTTTGGACATCCCATTGAGGTCATCGTAAGTCACGGCGCGGTAGGCGGTCCAGGGATAGCGGCCCGGTATGCTCGATGGATTGCCGTATTGCTGTATGATGGTTACTGACGACTGCCGACCATTCGATTCCTCAGCCGAATTAGGATTTTCCTGTTTTCCCGGATTTTTTGGCTCTACTCGTTTTGGGGCTAGCACCTGAACATTCTTCTGTAATTCTTCCCTTAACCGGGATAGACCCGCCTCTCTGTCAAAAGAATAGGACTGATTCAATATCCCCGCTTGAGCCTTTACTTCGTCTATCAACCTCAGGGCTTCCCCATTAGACGATAAGGCGTCGTCATAGTCGGTCTCCTGCAGCAATTTTTCCGTTTCTTCAATCAGCCTTTTTTCCTTCTGTATGTACTGCTCAAACTGACGAAAATCTTCGGACTCGTTCTTGGCATCAAAGTATAGTTTCCCTTGTCCTAAAAAGTTATCCATACTCGTGTGAAGGCTTGTTAAGCGTTCATGAATCAAAGCCTTTTTCGTTGGGGCCAGATTATCTTCCGCAACTTGGGCCAACGTTTCGTTCTGTAAACTGACTTGTTGAAGAACGTTTCCCCTCTTGACCATCATCTCTTTATCTGCTTTTAATAGCTTCCAAGTGTAATAGCCGGCGGCAGACACCAAAAGTACGACGACCATGACAGCGCCTACAATTGCGAGTATACCTGTCTTGCCGTCCAGCTTTATCGCTGCTTGTTGTCCGAAAGACGTTGTTCCTCCTTGCGACTGCAATTGTGCCTGCGCCTGCGCCTGTGTCTGTTCAGTTTCCAAACCAACGGTTTGTTTGGCACCACAGTTACCACAAAAAAGATCGCTCTGTAAAAGGGGCTCCCCACATTTGGGGCAGATCCGTCGTTCTACCAACGTCATCCCTCCGTTTTACAAGTTTACACGCGCCTATTGCAGCACTTTAGTCTATGAACAGTTATAGGGCTTATTGCAAATGGTACGGCTCAACGTTAGCGGTAATTAGTTCCATTCAGTTGATCGGGGGTGTACCCCCCAAAAGGCTTGTTTGCAAAAATCGGTAATTGATAATAAATTCTCAGTCAATAATGTAGGTGAACACGCTTGACTTAAGACTATGAGAAACATATTAAACGGTCAAAACCCAAATGGTAAATTTTCCGACAAGAGGCTGTGAGGGTGACTTTATCATGGTTAATCAAAAGGTTAAAGAAAAACTTGATACGTATCGTAAGGCGATAAGCAGGCTAGAAGATATTCTTAATGAAGAAATTTCAAACGACTATATATATGACGCCGTTATTCGGCGATTTGAATTCACGTATGAGGTCGCTTGGAAACTAATGAAGTTAACGCTTGAATACAAAGGGATTGTCGAGGCAAGATCGCCGAGAGATGTTTTTCGAGAAGCCTTCGCTGTTGGTATCATAAAGAATGGTGATGTCTGGTTTAAGATGCTTACCGATAGGAACTTGACCAGTCATACCTATGATCAGGAAACTGCCATCGCTATCTATCATCGAATCAAAGATGACTATTTCGAAACACTAAACCTTTTAATTGAACAAATCGAGAGGTCCTTATAATGACTCCCCTTGGAGTTAACAAACAATTGCTCGGAAACATTGTTTCCACGATTTCTAATTACAAAGAAATCGAAAAAGCGCTTATCTTCGGTTCTAGAGCCAGCGGCGATTATAAAAATTACTCCGACATTAATATCGCTCTCTTTTTAAAAGATGATATCCCCACCCAGCTCTTCTTCGATTTAGACGAACTGAATTGCATTTATAAAATCGATCTCGTTAACTTCAATAAATCCTGCAACGAAGATTTTAAAGGGAATATCCTCAAACAAGGCATTGAGATGTACAATAAGCAAGTTTTGCCAGTTACCTAAACAGGATCATATTTAGAAAAGGTCGTACCGATTTTAATTCGGTACGACCTTTTTTACCACTAAAAATACTCAAAGCAATTGAAGGGAAACGACTATTATTTCCTCACTATATCGTCGTTCCCCTAATTAAAACCGACGACCCGTTCTTCTAGAATTTCCAGCAAGTAGCCGAGCCTCTGGACATCCATAGCTTTTGCGGCCTCTTCTGCCTTGAAGGAGTATCTCGCGATTTCTTTCGCTCCTACACTGCCGGAGGACCCTTTCAATTGATGCAAAAGAGCTTTTACTTCTGCAAGGTCATTCTTAGATAGCTGTTCCTTTATGCCTGCGATTAGTTTCTTTGACTGTTGGTGAAAGTCACGCAAAAGCGCTTTGCCATCCTCCCTGTCAAGGCCTGATTCATCTGTCAGGAAACGCATCGCTTCGGCATAATCGTTTCGATCCGTCTTTTCTTTGTACTGCTCCTCCGAGCTTCTTCCGTATTTCTCTAACACCTGCAGAACTTGGTCCAGGTTTACCGGTTTACTTAGATAATCATCCATGCCTGCTTCAAGACATTTTTCTTTATCATCTTTCATCGCATAGGCCGTCAACGCGACAATCGTCTTATGTCGTTGCCCACTTTCCGCCGCTCGTATCTGGCGCGTCGCTTCATAACCGTCCATGACGGGCATCTGGCAGTCCATGAACAGGATATCATAATCGTTATCATCGCAAGCCTTGACCGCTTCAGCCCCATTGACCGCAACGTCACAGCTAAGCCCTTTCATCTTCAATAGCTTAATAAAAAATTTCCGGTTCACTTCGTTATCTTCTACCAGCAGTATTTTAAGCTTATGGTTATATTTCGCTTCCCGGGCCGTGTGTCGAGTGATGAAGATATCCTCTTTTCGGTTACTCCCTTTCTTCCCGTCAAGAACCATCGCCACACAGTCAAGCAGTTCCGTCCTCTTGTAGGGCTTGGAAATATAGCCGGTAAAGCCTTTTGTTCTGGCGTGCTTAGCCTCAGCATTTGTCGTCACTGATGTGACAAGGATCAAGGGAATCTCTTGTGCAGAAGGCACAGCCTGAACCGCTTCGGAAAAGTCAAACCCGGACATCCCCGTCATTTTATAATCCACGAGGATTACATGATAGTTCTGCCCACCTTCCCCATTGATAAGCGTACTCAACCCTTCGGCGCAACTAGGAGCTTCGATAACGGTACAACCGACTTCTTCTAGGTATACCCTGGCAATAAAGCGGTTCATCGCTAGGTCGTCTAAGATTAAAACGCGTTTGCCTTTAAGGACAGAGTAATCGGGCAGGACCGGAATCAATGGATCTTCTGCCTTGTCCATCTGTACGGTGAAGAAGAAGGTCGTCCCTTTCCCTTTTTCACTGCTGACAGTGATCTCTCCCCCCATCATTTCCACAAGTCTTTTGCAGATGGCAAGACCGAGTCCCGTACCACCGTATTTCCGTGTAGACGAAGAATCAGCTTGGGTAAATGGGGCAAAAACCTTTTTCATTTCCTGCTCTGTCATCCCGATACCGCTATCAGACACGCAAAAAGCGATCTCCACCGTCTTTTCTGTTTGTCGACGCAGCAACACCTCAACAAAGGCTTCGCCCTGTTCCGTAAACTTCAAGGCATTGCTGACCATATTGCTGATCACTTGGCGCAATTTCGTCGGATCGCCGACTACATAGTGAGGAACGGTCGAGTTGATCATCACGTTCAGGTCGAGGCCTTTTTCTTTCGCCTTCGGTTCAAAGAGAACGACGGCCGCTTCAACCATGGCACGAATGTCGAAGGGGATATGTTCGATCTCCATCTTGCCGGATTCGATTTTAGAAATATCCAATATATCGTTGATCACGTTCAGCAAATTATCGGTAGACGTCTTCATCAACTGGATAAATTCCATCTGTTCCCCATTTAGCTCTGTCGTCTCCAAAAGTTGCAGAAAGCCGACCACCCCGTTCATGGGCGTTCGAATCTCGTGGCTCATACTGGCAAGAAACTGGCTTTTGGCTAGGTTCGCCGCTTCTGCCTGTTCCTTGGCAAAAATCAGTTGTTCTTGCGTTCTCTCTAACTCCGATGTCCTTTCTTTGACTTTCTCCTCAAGATTGTTGAATAGGGTATCTAATTCTTCAGCCATATGATTGAAAGCCGTCGCTAATTTTCCGATTTCATCATTGCGAAAGATCGTCGCCCGCTGTGATAAATTCCCTTCTGAAAACTTATCGGCGGCGTTGATCAGTTCACTAATCGGCTTCAGGATGAAATCGGTGCTTTTCTTATGGATGAGAATGGATAGGATAACCCCAAGGAGCGATAAGCCCAGGGCAGTGTAAATGTTTTTATTGATTTCGGCGGTATAAAAGCTTTCTGGGATCGCGGTGATGATCAGCCAGTCTAAACCGTCTTTTTTATACTCGGCAAAATTCACATGAAAGATATCCTGTTCTTTATAGATGATAATTTCATGATTGAAACTATTTTTGTAATCCTCGTATGCCTCAATGATCGGCTTGTTTTCAATCTCCGCGATGGTCTTTCTCTTGAGCTTCCCGTCGGGGAGAACATCAAAATTCCGATTTTCTAATGAGTTGGCAACCAGTTCTCCCGAGCCCTTTTCCACAATAAAAGCGACAGCACCCTGATCTTGTACAATCTCTTTGAGGCTGCTGTTCAGTTTCGATAAGGTAATATGTGTCCCTAACACGCCCTGAAGGATATGGTCTCTGTTGTAGATCGGATAGGCCGCCGAAAGAGCTAAATCGTCTTTTACAAAGTGTTTGTAAATTGGAGAAAAGACGGGCTTCCCTTTTTCTTTGGCGATGATGTACCAATCCCTCGTCCGGGGATCGAATTTTCCAAAGTCTCCGATGAATCCACCCTCGGTAAAGTCCTCGGTAAGTCGATAATAGCGCGAAATCCCCTTGGTCTCTGCATCGCTTCGGTAGATTTCTATCTCATTGTCTTTATTTCTGCGAGCTCCAAAATACTCGCCCTTTTCCGTGCCATAACTGAAACTGTAAATCTCCTCGGGGTTAGATTGAATCACCCGGGCAAAAAAGGCATTCCGTTTTTGCTTATTCGTGAGATCGACGATTCCATCGCGAATCAAATCGTCGTTCATTTCATTTATGTATAGGGGAAGTGAGACTGCGGTTTCCATTTTATCGTAAATCGCCCGATTCGCTTCTGCTTCCATCTTCGTAATGTGGCTGACCATGGAAGAGTTCCAGTTTGAAAAGACGACAAAAGTGATGACACCGATCGTCGCAATCATCAGCACAATAAAGGAAGCGCTGATGAGCAATCTCAAGGAGCTTCCTTGGCTTTCTCGATTATTTACGTCAGATTTAACGTTTGCATCCATATAACCACATCCGTTACTTCGATCTTTGTTTATTTTATCTTCTATATAAATGCTAGGAGTAAGTCCGTTGTCCCGAGCGTATTATATCGATTATAGCAGTACCCTGGCACCCATTAAAGTGATTGTCCTATCTTTTTCAATATTCATCGAAGGACTGTTTTTCTAAAAGAAATCTTAAAATCTGGCTGATACCATATTAAGATTTGCTTAGGATAATTAAAGGTGGATCATCGAATTCACCTGTCGAGTGAACAATACCAATGAAGTGAGGGGAAACCATGAGCATTCATCGAGAGATGAGCAGCGTGAAGAAAGGTCTTTCCGTCGCAGCGCTTCTCATCGCCTTGGCCGTCGTCGCCGGTTGTAACAGCAACGGGGCTTCCACTGCCAATCCGACGGCGCAAAGCCAATCAGGCAAAGAGGGTACCACAAACGGTGCCACCATCCCCCTTCCTAACCGTCAACCGGAACTGGTTGGCAAAGTCAAAGATATCGTAGGTAACGAAGTCACCCTGTACAAAGGAAAAGTCGAGCAAAATCAGGACGGTACTGCATCGAACAACAGCGGTGGCAATGGCGCTGCAAATGGCAACGGGCAAAACCAGAATAACCAAAACAGGCCTAACAGACAGAATAACCCCACTGGTCAGAACGACCCAAACGGCCAGAATAGCCAAAACGGTCAAAACGGGGAAACCCGCACCCAAAGAGATAACGGACAGAGACCGGCGGGCATGGGACGAATGACCTTTACCGATGAAACCGAGACCGTTCTCATTCCCGTAGGCACACCGATTGCGACGATGCAACGGGGCAGTCGCGTTGCCGTATCTGCCCAACTAACCGATATAAAAAAGGATCAAATCGTCCGCTTCTGGAAAAACGGCGATACGATTGAGTTTGTGCAACTCCTCGGTGGTGCGAACGGGGGTCAGCGGCCAAACCAGCAACCAGGGAACGGTCAGGCGGGTAATGGCAATCCACGGCCTGGGGGACCCGATGGAAACAACTCCCGGTAGATAAACCGTTCGACCTGGGAAGTACCTGTTTAGGTGTCTGAATCGCACAAAAAGATGTACATACTTATGGGGGAAGGTAGTCTTCGATTCTCAGAAGGCTACCTTCCCCTTTACTGTGAAAAATCAATTCCATGGTGACCTGATCGGATGAGCCTTCATGCCTTGACGAAACAAGTCATGAGCGTCTTGCTTAGTTCACCGTGATTCCTTCTTGCAAGAGGGTCAGTGCCTGTTGCGTCAGGAAGATATCCCGTTCGTTATTGAACAGTTTTTGATTGGCCTCGAATAAATCCATCTCGCTTTTCATGACTTGCAGAGATGTGGCATATCCGAGTTCATAGCGTTTTTTATCTGCATCATATTGGCGCTGGGCCGTGTCCACTTGGTTCTTGAATTGTGTCTCCGACTCTTGTTTTGAAGCCAGATCGGAAAGCAATTTGCGAATGCTCTGCTCAACCTGAGCATTTTGTTCTTTGAGGTCCACCTGTAATCCCTTTTTATCGAGGTGAAGAAGGTCTTCCTGGTAGTCCAGATCGTCGGCGCTTTTCGACGTGTCCCAACGATCTGATTCAATATCACTTACGGCATGATCTTTCTTCTGGATATCGCGCTCCAACTGGGATAGTTTTACGGTCTTCTTTCTGACGATGGGAGACAATTCGTCGAAGGTCGGAATTGATTCCATTCGTTTCACTTCTAGTGGTTTCAGGTTCAACTGAGCCTTGTAGTCCCGGCCCATCTGCTCATTGAAATTCCCCTTCAGTGTGGCCAGACTGCGCTGCGCTTCTGCAAGGGAACTTTCCGCAGCCGATTCCGTTTGCTCCAACTGGGACACCGTATCCTTGCTGCTTCCACCGAGTGCGAGGCGCTTTTTTTCCACTTCGAGCAAGCTTTTTTGGTAATTTCGTTTTCGCTGGAGCACGAGTATGTTCTGTTCTTGTTGCAAGATGGCCGCATATTGCTTTTGGATATCGTACTTCAGGGCTTCTTCTTGTTGCTCCTTGGCGATGGTCGCATCGTCATAGTTGTCTTTGGCATCGTTCATTTTGTCTCGTAAGGACTCTGTATCTTGCTGGTCCTTACGGTAGGTACTTTCTGCCGAATCCACTGTTTGTTCTTGAACATTAATCCTACTTTGTAACAATGCAATCTCGTAAGAAATGTCATTGATCTGGTCTTGGTAGCCGTGAGCTTGAGCATCGGATAATTTGATTTCAAGTATGTGTTTCTGATTATAGTATTCATCGAGCACTGATAGGGCTCGCCCATAGGTATCCAGAGACGACGGCGAGTCCGCATTATCGTATTTTCGTTCGGCTTGGTCATAGTTGATTCGTGCCCGGTCGATGTTAAGCTGTGATTTTTCCAAGTCACGGCTGTGGCTGATGGCTAAGACAGTCGCCTCTTCCAGGTTGAACGTATTTTCCTCTGCATAGGCCGGTATCGAGTGGAACGCCAAAAGGGTAGTTACGGCAAAGATGGAGAGCAGTTGTTTTTTCATAGTGTCTTCCCTCGCTTATTCATAGCGCAATGCCTCAATCGGATTCAGATCAGCCGCTTTCCAGGCGGGATAGAATCCAAAAAACACGCCGGTGATTACGGAAAACAATAGACCCAGCATGAGGCCGTTCAAAGTCGGCAGTGCAGCCAGTTCAAAGTAACTGAGCACAGGTAGCATGCTGTATCCGATGATGCTGCCCAAGATGCCGCCCACAAAGCTGATGACGACAGCCTCACCTAAAAACTGACTGAGGATCTCGGAACGGGTCGCCCCTATCGCTTTGAGCGTACCAATCTCTTTCGTCCGTTCTTTGACCGTCACGAACATGACGTTCATGATGCCGATCCCGCTGACGATTAAGACGACGACAGCGACGGACAGCAAGAGCATGGACATCGTTTTGGCTGTCGATTGGGCGGAGGCCAACCGGCTCCCGGCATCGACGATGCGGAATTGATCGGATCCGCCCAAACGATGGGTTTCATCGAGAATCGATTTAATATCGTCAATGGCCGAAGACACGGAGTTTAAGTCTTTGGCGACAACCGTAATGTTGGGATTCGATCGGTTCCCAAGCAGGTATTTCTCGGCCACGCTCATGGGTAGAAATACGGAGTCGTCATAGCTCATGAAGGAGCCTGAATCACCGACGCGATTCAAGAGACCGACAACCTCAAAAGATCGGCTGTTGATCTCGATACTCTTGCCCACGATCTCATCAGGGTTGCCGTCTGTGTAGGTATTGGCAAATTCAGAGCCAACGACGGCAGCGCGACTGTGCTTGCTCTCATCGTCATCTTCCAGCAACCGGCCGATTTGAACGCTCAGATGGTTGGCCTCTTGGTACTCCGGTACGATCCCAAAAAAGGAGCCTTTATTTCCATAGTTGCCGTATTTCATCGTCCCTGATCCGTTGATCACCGGATATGCCGAGGCCACATTGGCGCTTTCGGTAAGGCGTTCTGCGTCTTTTTTGGTGAGTGGGTCTTTGACCTTCCCCCGCGTAGCTGATGTGACCATAATCGTGCCCACATTGAGTTTGGAGTATTGCTGATTCACCTGGGCTTCCCCGCCGGCTCCGATGGCGACAACAAGGAAAATCGTCGCTGTACCGACTATCACCCCGAGGGTGGTGAGCAGACTGCGAAACTTATTGTGGTAGATATTGATGAAGACCAGCTTGATCAGTTGCCGAACTTTCATCGGAAACCACCTGCATTGTTGCCTGCGTTATTTCCCGCGCCGCTCCGGTTGTTCCCTTGGGTAGTGTTTTTAGTGGTACTTTGATTGCTATTCTTCGCATCCGTCGCAGCAGCTTTCTGCCTTTTCGGAATGACGACGGTTTCATTCCCATTTAGACCTTCGAGCACCTCAACGGTAGTCCCGTCGGAGAAGCCGGTCTTGATCGGCCTTTCCACCATCACACCTTGATCATTGAGAACGGTCACAGCCTGTTTCCCGTCGACTATTTTGACAGCACTATAGGGGATATTTAGGCATTGATCGACCTCTTTGATCACAAAGGTGAAGCTGGCCGTCATGCCATCGCGCAGATCGTCGTCCGCATTCGTAATCCGAACGGTCACAGGATAGCTTACCAG
The DNA here is from genome assembly GCF_014502795.1 of Heliobacterium chlorum. GTDB lineage: Bacteria > Bacillota > Desulfitobacteriia > Heliobacteriales > Heliobacteriaceae > Heliobacterium > Heliobacterium chlorum. The sequence continues at coordinate 54,087 of NZ_JACVHF010000004.1, read as the reverse complement.
CCCGGACGAGTCTGTGGCGGGAAGGTGGTCGATCTTGGTCACTTCCCCCACATACTTTTTGTCAGGAACGGCGTCTACAGCGATGTTTACCTTCTGCCCGATTTTGACTTTGCCGATGTCGTATTCGATTACTTTCGTCGTCGCATCGATTTCGTTGTTTTCGTGGAGCACAGCAAAGTCCTGATCCTCGGCGACATTCTCGCCCGCCTTTTTGACCAGCTTTAAGACTTTACCCGATACCGGTGCATACAGCACGGTGTTTTCTAAGTTTTCCTTGGCCATTTTTACAGACATTTCACTTTGGGCGAAGGAATCGCTCCGTTCATATTCGGACTTGGCCAGTTCGTACTTCTTTTGCTGGTTCCTGTACTCGATTTCGCTGCTTTCCAAATCGGCTTTTTTGGATTTTATATCATTGGCGCTGTAGGCATCGGGCAACTGTTGCATCATAGCATAGTCGTCTCGTAACTTTTGCAGATTCGTTTCCATCTGTTTCAGCTTTAATTCCGAATCCATCAAACTGGTGTACTGTGAGTTTTTGCTTGTCCGGCTCTGCTCTTGGGTATCATTGAGTTTGGCGACGGCGAGGTCGTACTGGTCTCGGTAGTCTTTATCATCAAGCCTGGCGATGACAGCCCCGGCCTCCACCATGTCCCCCTCGTTGACGAGAACGCTATTCACCCTGCCCTTGACGTTGAACTGCAATGTCACTTCGGAAAATTTGATGGTTCCATCGGATTGAAGGCCGACGACAATATCTCCTCGTTTCACTTTTGCCTGGTCGTATTGGACCTCTGTTTGAGTATTGCTTTTTTGATGTTTCCAAGCGGCGTAACCGCCTACGACGACGAGAGAAGCGACTACCGCGAAGGCGATCCACTTTTTCGCTTTGATTTTTTGGGCTATGTACTGAACCTTAGTTTTCGTAGAGCCTTCCATCTCGGATAAACACAACCTTTTGCATTTTTTCGGCGACTTCGGTGTCATGGGTGATCACGAGGATGGTATTCCCCTGATGATGCAGATCTTGAAATATCTTGATGGCGTCCAAACTCGATTTGCTGTCTAAGTTACCGGTCGGTTCGTCCGCTAAAAGCAGGGGCGGATCTCCCACGATGGCGCGGGCAATGGCTACCCGTTGTTGCTGCCCCCCCGATAGTTCGTTGGGGCGGTGTTTTAGGCGGTTTTCCAAACCGAGCAGGATGAGTTTCTCTTTTGCTCGCTCATAGGCCTCAGCTTCGTCGATACCCCGGTAGAGAAGAGGGAGCATCACGTTCTGAATCGCCGTCAAACGCGGCAGCAAATTGAACTTCTGAAAGACAAAGCCGATTTTTTGGTTTCGCATATGGGCCAACTGCTTCTCGTTCGCTTGAAGAACGTCAACCCCGTCGAGAAAATATGTACCGGAAGTGGGCTGATCGAGGCAGCCAAGGACATTCATCAGCGTTGACTTACCGGAACCGGAGGGGCCTAAGATCGCCGTGAAATCGTTTTCCATAACTGTAATACTCACGTCATCGAGAACGCGCAAAAGCTCTGTCCCTGTCTGATATTCCTTAATGATGTTGCGCGCATCGATGATGCGTTTTTTGTTTTCCAGACTAAACACTCCAGTTTTAGGTTTTTTCTCAGTGTGCTTTATTCCTTACCAGTGTAACAAACAGATTTTTATAAATTGTGGAGATTTCTTTTTGGTTTTACTTTTTTAAAAAATAAAGCGGTCGTTCGCAATTCTCTACGAACGACCGCTTTCCCCTAATCTCACATTCTGTGTGTGAAAGTCTGCAACTGGCCCTCTCAGCCTTTATATACAGATTACCCCGGGGCTAACGAGGGAAAACCGCACGAAGTAATCCTCGCCCTCTATAATCCAAACAGGCAATAAAAAAATGCACCAGCCTAAATATAGCTTTTAGTTATTAAGGACGACGTTTGTGTAGTCCTTTTTTCTTAACAAAATCTTAATACCTGCTAAAAACGATTCGTAAAAAACCACGTTACAATTTAATTGGGGGTAGTCTGCAATTAATTTAGATATATGGACTGACTAATCCTTCGGACGGGTATATCATAGTACATATCTTCATGGGGTTAACCCTTTCGCAAACTTATCGGGTTTGTAGACCAAATCTCCGGAGGCTATTCATGAAATCTTTACTTCGCAGCATGGTTCTCGCCTTAATGGTTTCTATCTTTACCTTGTCGACACCGCTATTTGTGGCGGCTCAGCCTACCCTGAGCGTCTTGGTAAACGGCAATCCCGTTAATTCCGATGTACAGCCGGTGATCAGTAATGATCGTGTCCTTGTCCCTATCCGAGCCGTCTCGGAGTCACTGGGAGCCACAGTAAATTGGTATAACGAGACGAAAACGGTCGTGGTGACAAAGGGTTCCACGGTCATTCAGCTGACTGTCGATTCCAAGGAGATCGTCGGTACCTTTGGACGAAAGGAAATCGATGTTCCGGCCCAGTTGATGAATGACCGCGTCTTTCTTCCCGTCCGGGCTGTGGCCGAACTCTTTGGATGTACGGTGAACTTTGATGACGCGACGAGACAGGTTCAAATTTCCATGCCCGATAATCCCGGGCCAACTGCGCCAAGTCCCGTAACTCCACCGGATTCACCCTCACGCGGATCAACCTCTAGCCCCGTGGTAACGACACCACAACTCACTCGCGTATATAAATCGGGAGCCGGTATTTTCTCATTGAACATAACTGGTGCGGCCAATATTACATATAAAGCTTTTGAGTTATCGAACCCACATCGGCTTGTAGTTGATTTGTCGAATGTGACGACTGATATCCCCAAAGGGAGCCTCCCTGTATCGGGCGGTCCCGTAAACGGTGTCCGCCTGGGGATTCGAGACGATGGAGGAATTCGCATCGTCTATGATCTCGCAGAACCGGATACTGGGACCCGAATCAAATACACGATATCGCAAACACCCACCGGTATTACTGTCGATTTCAACCGCAAGGCGATTCGGATCGTTATCGATCCGGGTCATGGTGGAAAAGACACAGGGGCCATCGGGAATGCGGGCGTTCAGGAAAAAGACGTCGTGCTGAGTGTCAGCTTGAAATTAGCAAGCGCGCTTAAGGCAATGGGGATTGAAACCATATTAACTCGTTCCGATGATACCTTTGTCGAGTTGGAAGACCGGGCCGAACTAAGTCATGATAAAGCCCCAGATCTGTTTTTAAGTATCCATGTGAATTCCGCAGACTCCCCGGAGGCCCATGGAACAGAGACATGGTACCGGTACGAGGAATATGCCAATTTAGCGTCAGTGTTTGAAAAAGATCTAGCTGCTGGACTGGGACGAACCGATCGCGGGGTTAAAGATGGCAACCTTTGGGTGTTAAAACCGGAAGAAGTCCCGAGTATTCTGGTGGAGTTGGCCTTTATCTCCAATAGCGAAGAGGAAGCTTTATTAAAATCGCAGGATTTTCAAAACAAAGCGGTGTCGGGGCTTGTTAAAGGTGTCCGGGATTACTTTAAGCTACGGTGAACGGGGGTAAAAAACTTTTATCTCCCTTATCAGGGAAAATGAAATCGGAAATCAAAAATGGGCCGTTACAAAGATCAACGTTCTTTGTAACGGCCCATTTTTCTACTAATTCCCGACCTATTAAACAAAAATCGGGGTCCTTAAAGTCTTGTAACCTCGGGTACCCCGACATAAACGACTATATTGGTGGAGATGAGCGGGATCGAACCGCTGGCCTCCTGCATGCGAATTTTAAGGTATATACTTTTTGCCTTTCACAACCGATCCCATCGAATCTTAACGAATACCAAAAAAGCTTATAACATCAACGTTTTTTGCCACTCATTATGTTATCAAGGATCATCTAATCGTATCTAATCCCAAGTACATTGGCATCATCGTTGGCATCATTGGCATCGGTGTTGGCATCAGCAAAACGATAACAGAGAGTGATTCACCCATGGATCTTAAGCCCTAGAGAATAGTCGGTTACAATTATTTGCCTCAGTTTTTTTCCTTTCGCTATTCCACAGTAACAGAAGGTTGAAGGGACTGAACTTTTTACCTTTTTACGTGTTTCTTAAGGATAATCGCTTGAACTTTTAGACTACGTACTCCTCTGCTTTGCCTCCGAGCCATCGAATATAAGGTAAACCGAAATTACGAATCCGATTAATTTAGTAGCTTCATTTTCGACCGATGCGAAAAATGCCCTCTTGATTTTTTGCGGTTAAAAAAACAACGTCTGAATGCTCTCACGTTGCTCTATCAACCATTTTAAATTGATAAAGAGACGGGGGCCGACAGCAAATTAACGAGTGTTTCCCTTAGAAAGATTCGATCGTTAATCTGTAATAGAGAAATAAGTAATTTTAAGGATATCTTCCAACAACAAAAGCAACTATCATATTAGATACGTTTTGACTCATTACTTTCTAGCGAAGCTTTAGCAACATCCCTTAATATAGAACCCTTGTACACCTATTAATTAATTTTTGGTTTCTTAGAAGTTATATTTCTCTAGTAGTTGTATCTCCTTCATCTTAATAATTAGGTTTATCGCCAAGTTTTCTATATACGTTAGGTCTTCTGAATTAAGTTTATATTGCTTGTACTCCGCGTTTAAATCAGTAAACACTCTGATACATCTTAGTAAGCTATCAGCTAACTGGGAGTTATTGCCATCCAGGTTAATTATGCTTTCAAATCTTTTTCCTCCCAAATAATCTATTATCTTTCTTGATATAATATTTGGTGAATCAGAATTGTCAAATTTCGGAGCAGAAATTTTTGATGCAATATAGTAGTAATCCATTACTGGATGTACCCTATTCAAACAAAAGCATAAGATATCCCTTAAAATAATAATTTCATCATAACTAACTATAACGTTTGATAAGCTATAAAAGCTTTGCATCTTTGAAAATATATCATCGTTGTAAAATAATTTGTAATAGTCTTGTTTTATAAAGTCTTCCACTCTTATGCGGTTCTTGTCACAAATAAACGGAATAAATGAGTTGGTTAACCAAGTATAAGCTGTTCGAACCCCCCAACTATCGCTCTTATTAATTTTTACTTCTTCGAATCTGTTCTTGGTAATATCGTTAATACTAATGTAAATATTTACATCGTCATTTAGTAAATGTTTATCTTTCTCAGCTCTAAAGATTGCATGTTCACCCCTATTTAACCCTACATCATTTAATGTTGTAGGAGTGTAAACATGTATATAATCATTATTGTGTTGAAAGATATTCCACTTTGTTTTGTTTAATTCCCAATCATATTCATTGGCAACACTAATTAATAATTTCCAGTGCTCCCTTCCTATTCTCAATAATTTATATTTGTATTTGTTGTCTATTAGATCAAAATTGGTGACTTCAAATTTTGCTTCAAACTCTTTTAACTTATTTAATAATAAGTTTTTGTTTTTAAAAACCTTATTATTTAGTTTTTTATAAACCCCACTAGGGACTAGCATATTAAAAGCATTAGTGTTAAATGATATTAAGTTGTTTTTAATATTTAGTGTTTCTTTATAACTTTTTAAGAATAACTCTACGGTCTGGTTATGATTTAAGTAAAAAGCCAGATTCCCATAACTTATGGTAGAGCTAATTCTAACCGGATACTCACTATAGTAATAACTCATATCAATGTCTTGATTAGCGCTGGCGGAATAGTGAATGAGCTTCCCTTTTACTTCATTCTTCTCATTATCACTTTTTCTTCTGCTAATTATCTCTTTTATTCGTTTTAGTTCTGTGTCATACATTTCTTGATTAGACATGTCATAGTAGCTTAACCCAGATACGCTTTTGGGTAATTCGACTCGGTTATCTTTTCTTTTGTACAATATTGGTATTAAGGATTCTTTGTCATTGTGAAATCTTTTTATTATATAATCTGTTTCTTTTTCAACCCAACTTCTCTCTTTTGTTGGGTCGTATTTCAAATTAGCTTTTTCTATGTATGAGGGGGTAATAATGATTATAATATAATCTGAATCTAGCATATTATCGTAGACAAATCGATCTATATCCCGGCTTGTCCCTTTGTTAATTTCATTTTTATCAAATACTAATTCCAGTTTCTCATCATATAGGTCGTGTATTAATTTATCAACCCAAACCTCATTGTCCTCTTCAGCCCAACTGTAGCTTATATATATTTTTATTTTATCCACATTTTCTTCCTTTAAAATAAGCATAAATATCAAATCTTTTTAAAATGAAAATCTTACTGTACGCCGAAGTATATACATAACGTACTCATTTTCAAATCCTATTATCTTTTATAAGTCTCCAATAATGATACCCTAGAGCAGTAAGTTTACATGCTTTTGAATTCATCGCAGCAAAATACATATGTTCCTCATCAACTGGAACTACCAATCCAACACTTTGGAACTTCTGTAAATCCTTAAATTTCGAAACATTTTCTGGAACCGCATATGGTTTTATTACCTTATGGTCTATATCTTCCGTATTGGTATATTCAAATGAGGGATCTAGCGGAAACTTTGCGTTGGGATTAGGAAAATAATCAATAAGCCTTCTTATGACATCAATAGAAACTTGGGGATTTACTGTACGCAATGATGTAAACCGGGAAATATTGGTTTTAAAAACAGGCCTTTGGTCCCATGGTCCTAAAGCTTGATCAATATAAGAATAAACGCTACCCGGTGTTATGCTGCCTCGTAAATCAGCTGAACCACCTTGTAGAGCATCTAATAATAGATTTGTAAAGACTCCATGTCCATTTATCTCTAAGGATGTCTCATAATCTCTACTAGCAGTAAGTATTGAAACCCCTTCTCCAATCTGTGCATTAGCCCCTCCGTTTACCTTAGGTGAACCAAATGCACCAGAATGACAACAATCAAGAATGATAATCTTATTTTTAGACTTCGAATTGTTTGCCATATAAAGTATTTCATCCATAGAAACACCTACATCATGTGCCTTATAATCAGGGGTTACAATATAACCTCCAACATCATCGATAAAGCCATGACCAGAGAAATAAAATAACGAAGTATCGCTATCTCCCTTAAAGAGTTCTGCGATTAAAGATTTCAACTCACCTTTATTCGAAATATCATGAATTAGTTTAACATCAAAATTGGGTGAACCATCACCGTTTTTCGCAATAATTCCGGCAAATGCATTAGCGTCATTTATGCATCCGTTTAGTTTTGACTGAGGGTAATTGTTAATTCCAACGACCAGTGCCTTTCTCATTAAAAGCCACCTACTTTCCTAGTCTAACGATTTAAGCCAGTTAGCAATGTTATTCCACGTCCAGTTTATAACCTTTACGCCTTTTAGCTCATCTGGAAGAATAGTTGGGCGATTATCATGGTTCCCCCAAATACCTATGCAAGGAATACCTTCTTCTTTGGCGCATCTTATTTCCCAAAGTTGTCCATCTGCATTTTTTGTATTCTTCGTTACAATTACAATAACCCCATCACATCCCTTGATTTTAGTTCTGCATTTTGTTTTCCATGCAGAATCCCAAGGTTGTTTCACAGACATATCGACAAACTCAAATGGAGATTTTTCATTTCTAGATTGCCCCACCAAGAAGTCCCTCAAGGTCTTGTCTTCAATAGCAAAACTAATAAAGATTCTTTTCGCCAATATAATCTCTCCTTATTCTATATTAAACATTGATACAGTTTGCTTTATCTCGTATTTGTTAGAATTCCCGTTACTTTTGTCTAAGCCTTTTAGAATTTGATACTTCTCAGCATTCATTTCTGAATAAACTTCTTCATTTGATATTAGGATCGTAACCCCCCCATGCAATTAAGCCAATATATGTATTTTATCATCAAAACGTTTAAGATTTTGTCGAAATATGTCACGACTTTTGTTTTTATTCATAGACAAAAAAATCAAGAGAAAGACCGCTAGTTATCATTGTAATCTCGATGAACGGTCTTTCTCTTATTAAAAATTTAGTAACATAACAACAGTATCCCGTACACGCCTAATTACCGAACCTTAAAAAGCCTTATTTATCAGGGATCCGCGCCATATAAGCCTTACTCAGTGGTAATAGTCGGACCTGCTTGTGTAATCAAAATACCCTTTCGGTGATTAGGTGAAAACCGTTCCATATTGAATAAAGAACGTTCGGTGATTAGGTAAATCGGAAGTAACGCTCTCCATCTTAAGTGGGGGGCGTTTTTATTTCTGACCAAAAAATTTTTTTAAGAGAGAAAGCAGTTGGGCAGAATTACCATACACGTGCTTGCATGATTGTTAGTTATAGCACGTCGTTGGCTCAGATACACAAAACAAGGAGGAAAAAAATCATGGCACCAAAGGCCCCAAGGAAAGCGAAAGAACCCATCAGAAAGCCGAAGCGTGCGAACGGCGAAGGATCTCTTAGTCAGCTTAAAGATGGTCGCTGGCAAGCACGCTTCTGGCGAATAGATCCGTTGACCCAGGAACGTAAACGCATGGCGGTATATGGTCGTACCAAAGAAGAAGCTGGGGCAAAAATGAGAAAGGCCATGCACGAAATAGAAACTGGGAGGTTCATCGATCCGAATAAAATCACCTTAGCAACATGGATAAACCAATGGCTCGATACTTATAAAAAGCCTGTTTTGAAACCTAGCACTTACGCACTCTATGAAATGACGTTCCGAACGCATATTGAACCCACTTTAGGTAAAAAGACACTTCAAAACCTGCAAACGGCAGAGATTCAAAAACTTATAAATTATAAGGCCAAGAATGGTAAGCTAGACGGTTCAGGTGGTCTCTCAACCCGTAACCTACACTTAATCCATCAGATAATATCAGGAGCATTAAAGCAAGCCGAGAAAGAACAGAAAGTTTTCCGGAACGTCGCAGATGCAGTCGAGCTCCCATCCATCAAGTACACTGAAATTCAACCCCTGACCTTAGAGCAGGTCAATAACTTTCTCGATGTTGCCAAAGACAGCAGGCACTATGCAGCCTTTTTGCTGGAATTGACAACAGGCCTTCGACGAGGCGAATTATTGGCACTAAGATGGGCAGATATCGACCTTGAAAAGGGCACCTTAAAGGTCAATCAGAGCCTATCCAGAGTGGCTGTACAAGAAGCAGATTCAAAAACACAACTTATTTTTCAAGCACCTAAAACGAAGAAGTCACAACGGACAATCAAAATTCCGCCCGACGCCTTGAAGGAACTTAAAATCCATAAGGTAAAGCAGGCTGAGGAACGGTTGGCGAAAGGGTCGGGCTACTCTGATCAAGGTCTCGTTTTTTGCGGATCGGAAGGCCAACCAATCGATCCACGGTCGTTCACCCGTCGATATGAAACACTGTTAGAAAAAGCAGAAGTACCTAAGGTATCCTTTCACGCACTCAGACACACCGTCGCTGTCCTGCTCATCAAGGCAGGCGAGAAAGTAAAGAACGTCCAAAATCTTCTGGTCACGAAAAGTTCAGTACAACGATGGACATTTACGCCGATTATATCGACGACGAAGAGATGGAAAATGTATCTAACCGAATGCAATCACTCATCGGTAAAAAATAAAAAAGCCCATCGGATAGATGGACTATGCTTGGCTAGGAAGGTCAAGTCTAATGGCTCGACCTTCCGTAAATTCAACGTAAAATCAATCGTTGGCATCAGCGTTGGCATCAACCCTGTTTTGGCATCACTCTGAGACATCAGCCAAAAACCCCGGAACCCTTGATTTTACTGAGTTTTTCAATGGTGGAGATGAGCGGGATCGAACCGCTGGCCTCCTGCATGCGAAGCAGGCGCTCTCCCAGCTGAGCTACACCCCCACGTGACAAAAAATATTATAGCGCAAAGGTATGCCGGATGCAAGTCGCATCCGGCCTCCTTTTCTACCCATATGGTTTTTATAATCTTGCGTATCTTACGCCTTCGGCTGCTTCTGCTCTTCCGGCTTCAGCTTCTCGACGACGATAGCGCAGTCCGGGCAGACGTTCTGACAGATGCCGCAAGCGATACAGGCAGGGTCCTGCTGCACTTCTACGGCCGGTGTGCCGTAGACGCCGAGCTTCTTCGACCAGGTGATCGTGTCGGTCGGGCACTTCTCGATGCATAGTCCGCAGCCTTTGCACAAGCCCGGGAATACGCTATGGCGCCCTTTTCCGCTCTCGATCGTATATACCTTCCATTCGGCCATTTGGAGAAGTTCCTCCTTTGTCTTACAGCTGGCTTTCAACCAACTGCATACCCCGTTCCAGCGCACGGTAGTTCAGTTCCCGTAGCTTGGGGTCTTGTTCGAATTTGTATCCTAGTCGATCTTCTAAAGCTTTTTTCGCCTGATCTTCGCTAACCACGTGCGTGGATCGGATCACAGCGCCCATGATGATGATATTGAAGACCCGGGGGTGAAGTTCGTTCTTCGCTGTTTCGATGGCCGGGATGCCAATGACCTTTTTGGCACCCTTCGGCAGATCGTCTTCGACGCCTTCGATGGCCGTGTCATAGACGAAAACGGTGTTTCCGTCTACATACTGAGCACAGCGGCGGACGGCCCGGTCGGACAAGGCGATGACGATATCGGCTTTTTCAAACTTGGGTGAACCGACTTTTTCTTTCTCGGAAATCTGCACGAAGGCGATGGAGACGCCGCCCCGCTGTTCAACGCCAAAGTTCGGAATATAGAGGGCTTCTTTGCCTTCTTCATTGGCCGCTTCGGTGATAATCTCCGCGACCGACTGCACCCCTTGACCGCCTTCACCGGCCAGGGCGATCTTGACGAGTTTGGACATCTTACTGCCCCTCCTTCTTGGCGGGAGCTTTCAGTTCGCCGACCTTGAAGTATTTGGTCATTTCCTTCTCGACGAACTCCCAGGTCTTCGCCGCATTCGTCCGCCAGTTGGTCGGGCAGGCCGATAGGGCTTCGACGAAAGAAAAGCCGTTGCCGTCGATCTGGTTTTGCAGGGCTTTTTTGAACATCTGGGTCAGTTGGCGCAAGTTCGCCATGGTCCCCCGGGCCACATAAGCACTGGCCGGTGTGATGGCGGCGACCATTTCCGGACCGAGGGTCGGATTCCCCGTCGATTCGGGATCGCGGCCGTAGGGAGACGTTTCGGTCTTCATCCCCGGCAGGGTCGTCGGCGCCATCTGGCCGCCGGTCATGCCGTACTGGACGTTGTTCGCTACGATGACGAGGATCTTTTCGTTCCGGCTGGCGGCGTTGACAAGGTGCTGCGATCCGATGGCATAACCGCCGCCATCGCCCATGTAGGCGATGCAGATCCGGTCGGGACGAGCCCGCTTGACACCGGTCATAACGGGGGTGGTCCGTCCGTGGTGGGTTTGGATGGAGTCGCAGTTAAAGAGGTCCCAGGACAAGAGGGAACAACCGATATCACAGCCAAAGACCACCCGGTCTTGGATACCCAGTTCATCGATGGCCGTGCCTAGGGCTTTTAAGATGTCGCCGTGACCGCAGCCAGGGCAGAATTTATGAGGCTTCGTCTCCTGCCGCCAGCATTTGGGCATTTTCGGTTCTAATACCGTTGCTACTGTCATGGTGCTTCGACCCTCCCCTTAGATCATGGCCTTGACTTTATTTACGATTTCGTCGGACGTGATGCCGAGGCCCGGCTTAAAGATAGTTTCCATGGGCGTCGTCAGGCCATAGAGAGCGTCGGTGACGATTTTAGCAAACTGGCCTTGGGACGATTCGACGATGAGCAGTTTTTTCGCTTTTTCGGCGATGGGGCGCAGGGCGTCCTTCGCAAAGGGCCGCAAGGTAATCGGCCGGAAGAATCCCGCTTTCACGCCGGCAGCACGGAGGTTGCGAACCGCTTCGATGGCGGCGCGGGAGACAATGCCGTGGCACAAGATGACCACATCGGCGTCATCGCATTCCATGGTGCTGTGCTCGACGATCTCCGGTGCCATTTTCTCGTAGGCGTCAACGAGATCCTTGACGACCTCATAGAGTTCTTCTTCGGTGTTGTAGGTGTTGCGCAGGTGCGCCGGATCGCGATCGACACCGGGCATTCCGGGCAGACCGACGAGCGGATAGGTGTCCACCATCTTTATGCCGCGGACTTCCGGATCATAGATCGTCACAGACTCGCGCATCTTCGCCTGGTAGCCGTCGCCTAAGACGAAAGTGGGGAACCGGTATTTCCAAGCCACGTTGAAGGACTTAATGGTGTAATCGAAGAGTTCTTGGTGCGACGAGGTGGAGTACACGACACGCAGGCCTTCGCCGTTGGCGCCGAAGCAGGTCATGGTCACTTCCTGCTGGGAATAGATGACCGTCGCTGTCGATGGGCCGCCCCGCTGCTGGATGATGAAGACGGCAGGAATGCGCATCATTTCGGCCATGGACATGGCTTCTTGCATGAGCGTGTTCCCAGGACCAGCCGTCGCGGTGAAGCAACGTTTGCCGGACATAACGCCGCCGCAGGTGGTAAAGCCGGCCGAGATCTCGTCTTCCGTCTGGAGGAACGTCCGGTTGTGTTTGGGCGCTAAGCGCGTCCAGTAGTGCATGATTTCGTTTTGAGGTGTGATGGGGTAGCCGTACATGACATCGACGTTTGCAGCGAGTGCGGCATAGGCGCACACTTCGTTGCCCGTCATGAACATGCGTTTTTCCCCTTGAATCGGCTTGTCTGCCATGAGTGAGGAGCACCTCCTGAAGCTAGATATGTTTTACCAAAAGGTTCGAGGCATGTAGCGCGTTAAAAAACGGATCGGTTGTCCCAAGACATCGTCCTCGGTAAGGATTCCGCGAAACCTCTCGTCGGCCGCAGTGGCTTCCACGGGCAGACCGAGTACCTGCGCGGCTTTCGATACCAGGCGGGCTCCCTCTCGAATGAGCGCGATGTCCGTCTCATCAGCGAGGTGGGTGTTGTTGATGAGCGCGTCGACCCGTCCGAGTCCTCGCACATGTTCGAGGATGTCATCGACGGAAGAGGTCATGGGCCGGGAGGCGTTGATGACGGCGATGACACGCAGGGCTTTATGCTCTTCTACCCCATGAAGGAGATTGAGCGTTTTGGACCCCTCGACGCCGTAACCGATATCGAGGACGATGTCCCCTTCCCGGTGAAGCGACCAGAGCATGTCCCCCCGGATCAAGGTACCAGCCTCGCCGAGTCCCATCGTGTCCCGGGTCTCCCAGGCGATTACGGTCATGCCCTTCGCTTCCAGTTCCCGCTTGATCGGCCGGAGGGTATAGAAGGGTTCCACCACATCTAAGTCGACCAAGGTCACTGGGCGGCCCTGCTCCAGGAGTTCGAGAGCACGGTTCACGGCATTTTCACTCTTGCCGCTGGCATACTCGCCGATATATGCTTCTACGACCCGCTGTTGTTCTGAGCCAGTGATTGGGCACCACCTCCGCTATCGTTTATTTTCCCCGAGGCCCGTAAAAACATGCCGCTATTCCCACGAAAGAGCCGAATAGGGCTTATTTTTTGCCATCGTCATTAAAAAGACCCTAGTCAGTATGTAACTATCCCTAGAAAAACGTCGAAACGCGCTTCGTCTCCCTGAAGGATATCATCCCCGTTTTTTCATTTCAATAGCGCCCCTCATCCGTGACGAGCACCGTCCAAGTTATTCTTTTCTTAAGCCGCCGACGAAATATTTGGAAAAGGGGTTCCTATGCAGCGAGGACGGGGTGATACCCCGTCCTCGAGAGCGCTTTTTAATCTTATTGAGCCAGTCGTTTGTACATGGCGTACCGGTCTTTGGCATCCTCTTCGGTCTTGGCGAAGAGTTGGTCCGCCTGATCCGGGAAGGTCCGGATGAGGGAGTTGAAGCGCACTTCGCTCATGATGAAGTCGCGGAAGGATTCCGTCGGCTCTTTGGAGTCGAGGACAAAAGGATTTTGGCCTTCTTCCTTGAGGAGCGGGTTATAGCGGTAGAGGTGCCAGTACCCCGACTTGACGGCTTTCGCCGCTTGGGCTTGCGAGTTGGCCATACCCGACTTCATGCCATGGTTGATGCAAGGCGCATAGGCGATGATCAAGGAAGGACCGTCATAGGCTTCGGCTTCTTTGATGGCTTTGATCGTCTGGTTCATGTCCGCGCCCATGGCGATCTGGGCGACGTAGACATATCCATAGGACATGGCCATCATGCCGAGGTCTTTTTTCTTCGTCCGTTTACCGGAGGCTGCGAACTTGGCGATGGCTGCCGTCGGCGTGGATTTGGAAGACTGACCGCCTGTGTTGGAGTAGACTTCCGTGTCGAGGACGAGGATGTTCACGTTTTCGCCGGAGGCTAACACGTGGTCCAGGCCGCCGTAACCGATGTCGTAAGCCCAACCGTCGCCGCCGAAGATCCACTGAGATTTCTTGATCAGGAGGTCTGCCCGGTCCGCAATTTGGGCCAGCACAGGATGGTCTTGGCCTTCAAGCATCGGCAGGATTTTGGCCGTCGCTGCTTTGGAGCCCTCTGCATCATCGAAAGCGGCCAGCCATTCGCTGAAGGCATCCTTCAAGGCGCCGTCGATTTCCAAGGCAAGGGCTGCTTGGACGAGTTCGGCCAGTTTTTCCCGGCGTTTGATAACCCCGATATGCATCCCGTAACCAAACTCGGCGTTGTCCTCGAAGAGGGAGTTCGCCCAAGCTGGTCCTTTGCCTTCGGCATTGGTGCAGTACGGCATAGAGGGTGCGCTGGCACCCCAGATGGAGGTACAGCCGGTAGCGTTGGCGACCATCATACGGTCACCGTAGAGCTGGGTGATCAGCTTGACGTACGGCGTTTCGCCACAGCCGGCACAGGCGCCGGAGAATTCCAGCAGCGGCTGGGCAAACTGGCTGCCTTTGATGGTGTCCAGCTTCAGGAGGTTATCTTTCACCGATACACTGGAGAAGGCAAAGTTCCAGTTCGGAAGCTGTGTTTCGGCCTGACCGCCGGCGTCCTGCATAACGAGCGACTTTTGCTTGGACGGGCAGACAGCGGCACAGACACCACAGCCCATGCAGTCTAAGGGGCTTACTTGCATGCGGTAGGTGAGCCCTTCCAGTTGTTTGCCGATCGCTTTGATGGTTTCAAAGCTTTCCGGTGCCTTCGCTTGTTCGTCGGCATTGAGCAGGAAAGGACGGATCGCTGCGTGAGGGCAAACAAAGGAGCACTGGTTACACTGGATGCAAGTGTCCTTGTTCCATTCGGGAACGAAGGCCGCGACGCCCCGTTTTTCATAGCGGGAAGTTCCCAAGGGGAAGGTGCCGTCAGCAGCATCGGCAAATACGCTGACGGGCAAGCTGTCGCCTTGCAGCGCGTTCATGGGCTGCAGGATTTTTTCGATGAATTCCGGTACGTCTTGCGTGACGGCGGCTTCATCGACGGCGCCTGCCCATGCGGCCGGTACTTCCACTTTGACCAGGGCGTTGATACCTTGCTCGACAGCAGCTTCGTTCATGGCGACGATCTGTTCACCTTTGCGGCCATAGGCTTTTTTGATGCTGTCTTTCAGGTATCCGACAGCCGTGTCGATGGGGATCACGTTGGCCAGCTTAAAGAAGGCCGACTGCATGATCATGTTGGTCCGGTTGCCGAGACCGAGTTTCTTGGCGATGTGGACGGCATCGATCGTATAGAAATTGATTTTCTTTTCGGCCAGATAGCGCTTGAGTTTGGCCGGAAGTTTTTCATTCAGTTCTTCCGGCGACCATACCGTGTTCAGCAGGAAGGCGCCGCCTTCTTTCAGGCCGGCCAGCAGGTTGTACTGGTAGACATAGGCCTGGTTGCTGCAGGAGATGAAGTCAGCCGAGTGGATGAGATAAGGCGAGCGGATGTGCTTTTTACCGAAGCGCAGGTGTGAAACGGTCACGCCGCCAGACTTTTTCGAGTCGTAGGCGAAGTATGCCTGGGCATACATATCGGTGTTGTTCCCGATGATCTCGACGGCTTGCTTGTTCGCGCCCACGGTGCCGTCGGAGCCAAGGCCCCAGAACTTGCACTGGATGGTTCCTTCGGGAGCCGCGTCGATGAATTCAGCCGGAGCGAGCGAAGTGAAGGTCACATCGTCGACGATGCCGACGGTGAAGCCTTGCTTCGGTTCGGCTGCCTTCAGGTTGTCATAGACAGCTTTGATGTCGGAAGGCAGAACTTCCTTGGAGCCTAAGCCGTAACGGCCGCCGATGATAAGGGGTTTGTTCTCACACTCGTAGAAGAGGGTACGCACGTCTTCAAAGAGCGGTTCGCCGAGAGCGCCGGGCTCTTTGCATCGGTCGAGGACAGCGATTTTCTTGACGGTTTTGGGGAGCACGTCGAAGAAGTACTTGGCCGAGAAGGGGCGATAGAGGCGCACTTTGATGAGGCCCACTTTTTCACCTTTCGCCAAGAGGTAGTCGACGGTCTCTTCGATCGTATCGCAAGCCGATCCCATCGCCACGATGATGTGTTCGGCATCTTCCGCGCCGTAGTAATTGAAGGGTTTATAATCGCGGCCGGTGAGCGCGCTGATTTGGGTCATATATTCGGCCACAATGTCCGCAACGGCATTGTAGTAAGGATTGCAGGCTTCTTTCGCTTGGAAGAAGATGTCCGGGTTTTGAGCGGTGCCCCGGATGACGGGATGCTCTGGATTCAGCGCACGAGCCCGGAAGGCTTTCAGGGCATCTTGGTCAAGCAGTTTGGCGAAATCTTCGTAATCGATGACCTCAATTTTCTGCATCTCATGAGAGGTCCGGAAGCCGTCAAAGTAGTGCAGGAAGGGCACACGCGACTTGATGGCGGACAGGTGGGCGACACCAGCCAGATCCATGACTTCTTGTACCCCGCCGGAGGCCAGCATGGCCCATCCGGTCTGGCGGCAAGCCATGACATCAGAATGGTCGCCGAAGATGCTGAGAGCGTGTCCCGCAACGGCCCGAGCCGATACGTGCATGACGCCAGGCAGCAGTTCGCCGGCAATTTTGTACATGTTTGGGATCATCAACAGCAAGCCCTGAGAAGCGGTGTATGTAGTGGTCAGCGCACCGGCAGTCAGAGAGCCATGGACGGCCCCGGCAGCACCCGCTTCCGATTGCATTTCGGCAACGGTTACTGTCTGTCCAAAGATGTTTTTCTTTCCTTGCGCACTCCACTCATCGACGTATTCCGCCATGTTGGAGGAAGGAGTGATGGGGTAGATGGCTGCACATTCGGTAAAAGCATATGATACATAGCCGGCAGCCTTATTTCCGTCCATCGTTTTCATGACTTTGGGCAAGGTTCACAATCCCCTTTCAAAGAATATTCTAAAAGTTTGAATCTTAGGGCTATCTGAATGTTCCCATGATTCGCTCTCAGAAGTCAATATAGTTCGACGGTTAGCCTAATCTTCCTGCCTTCATGCACAAAAAAAACAGAAAGTATAATGTATACTTTTCCGGATATATCCGTCTAGGGATTGGACAGTGGGCTCGCCCAAGAAGAATTATATAAATGGTATTCCTTTCCGTCAATGATCTTGTTAGATCATTAAATATTTCAACATTATTAATAAGATCATACCAGGCACTCCGAGAAACCCGGCAATCAAGGCGCTTGCTAAGTTTACCGGCAAGGTAAAGCCAAAATAGCCCCCAACTAAGTTCGTTCCACCGAGCATGAGGATGCCGAGCAGGGAATTAAAGGCGATAGTGAAGACCCAACGCATGGGTCGCCAGAACAGGTGGCCGGCAACCATCAGCAGCAGCGCCGCCAGGCCGATCAGGGTCAATTGCTGGGCAGAGATGTCCACATTTTTCACCCCCATACCAATCTACGCTTGTCCCTAAAAAACAGAACAAAAAAACCGGCTCAAGCCTCCACCGAGGCTGTCCGGTTCTTTCCTTAAGTGTATATTTATAGTTCTCGCCGGCCGTCGATAGCCCGCAACAGGGTCACCTGGTCGGCATACTCCAGATCGCCGCCGACGGGGAGGCCGTGGGCGATCCGGGACACCTTAATTCCCATGGGCTTGATCAAACGGGCCAGGTATGCCGCCGTCGCTTCCCCTTCGACGGTGGGGTTGGTGGCGACGATGATTTCCCGCAGCTCCGGATCGCCGAGCCGGGTCATGAGTTGGCTGATTTTCAGCTGTTCTGGGCCGACTCCTTCGATGGGCGATAACGCGCCGTGCAGGACATGATATAACCCGCGGTACTCCCGTGTCTTTTCCACAGCGACCACGTCCCGCGGTTCTTCGACGACGCAGATGACGCTGCGGTCTCGATTGGTATCACCGCAGACCCGGCAGGGGTCGCTGTCGGTAAGATTCGTACAGACCGAGCAATAGAGGGTTTTATCATGGGCCTCCACGATGGCCCGCGCCAAAGCAACGGCCTCGGTTCGGGGCACGTTCAGCAGGTGAAATGCCAACCGCTGGGCCGTCTTGGGACCGACACCGGGGAGCTTGGACAGTTCTTCGATCAGCCGGCTGACAGGTTCTGCGTAGTACAGCATCGGTTAGAAGAGGCCGGGAATTTTCATTCCACCTGTAACTTTGGACATTTCCTGAGAGACCATCTCCTGGGCTTTGCGCAGCGCTTCGTTGACGACCGTCAAAATGAGGTCTTGCAGCATCTCCACATCGTCGGGATCGACCGCTTCCGGTGCGATGCTGATCGAGAGGATCTCGTTTTTGCCGTTGGCAACCACTTTAATGGCACCGCCGCCACCGGTGGCTTCGACAGTCCGTTCCGCCAATTCCTCTTGGAGTTTGGCCATATCCGCTTGCATTTTTTGCACTTGTTTCATCATCTTTTGCATGTTTCCCATATTTCCGAACAATGGAGGTTCCCCCTTCCTTTTATAGCGTCAGTAGTTTACCACAATTCTACAGCGATATAAAGTGCGCATCCAGAAAAAAGCGGCCGGACAAGGCCGATAAAAAAAAATAACACTGCCGCGAGGGAAGTCATTCGGACATTCCTGCGGCAGTGTTATTGGTAACGCGATAAAATAGGTACCCCTCCTTCAGTTATCTGGGCGCCGCTTTCAGGCTCTCAAAGAGCAGGCCGGTGATGACGACAGCCAAGAGGACCAAGCCGATATCGATCACGGGGCCACCCTCCCTTCATGAATATTTTCTGCAGACCTATCGAAGTCGGACAGCGAACGGAGCAGCGTGCCTTGTGAAGATAGCGGTTTGTCGGTTAAGTTTCTGTTAAGGATATTAAGAATAAGCGAAGTATAGAGCAGATTTGAACGGATGTCAATATTTTCAACTGCAATTTTTGATAAGGTTTTTTCAGACGGTTTAAGCTATAGCCGAGGTGATGGCAACATGGACAAAGGTCGCGACAGTGGCAAGATCGCGAAAGATCCCGCTCGCCTGCAGCAAGAACTTTCCGAAAACCTGAACCCGGACGATTTCGAGGAAACGGAACAGTCGGCCGTAAAAGCCTTCGGTGAAGGTCATTCGGAGATGCTGACCGGTGACATCGGCAAGCAGGTGATAAGAACGCCCTAACGGGGCAAGCTAGCTTCGGAGGTGGTGGGATGAGACGCTTGTGGGCTCGGTTAATACCGATGGGTCTTCGCGGTTATCTTATGTATAACGTGGCCCGTCTGGGAATCCGCTGGAGTCTCCGTAACCGCCGCTGGATGCAGTTTCGGTAATCCCACACCATTCCGTTAACGGAAAAAGGCCGAGGGCAATCATGCCTCCGGCCTTTTTCCTTGTTCCAGGTCATCGTCAACAAATTCTATCGGTAAATTCGGATCGTGAAAGACCTTTTCCCGAATATAGTTGGGATCGGCCCAAAGAGGAACAGCTTGAGCTTGGGTTTCAGCAGCGTCCGTTTCCCTTTGGGCCTCACCCTTTGGGATGCCTCCCCGTTGCGCTGCCGGGCTGGGTTTCCACTGGCTCTCGTGAGAAAGGACGACAATAACCGGCCGGTCTAAGGCTTTCGAAAACTCCTCCTTGAGGACCGTCGTTACATCAGCCAGCCTCGGATCGTTCGTCTGATTAAAGAGTGGATTGTCGTGGACCAGAATAATCCGGTTTTGCTCGACCTCGGCTAAGCGGGCTTGTCCCCGCAGAATGGACCGCTTCAGCGGGGAAATCCGTTCAACAGCTTGTCCCAGCACATCAGGCCAGCAATCGTTGACCTGGTCAAAGCTCAAAGGCGGTTCCGACGTCTTCGACGGCACCGCCGTCATCGACTCCTCGGGCGCTGCGAAGGCAACGGGACGGACGGGTACGGCAGGACGGATTTGCTTATCTAGAAAAGGGCTCTCTTTCGATTCCCCCTTGGGACCGCCCGAATTCTCGACGGCCTGTTGTAAGTCCCGCAACTTTGCTTCCAGGCTCTCAATGCGCCGGCGAAGGGCCCGCAGTTCCATCTCGCTGGAGCCGCCAGCCGCCCCACCCAGCGACGGGGCCATTCCTGCTCCTGAATTTATGGCTGTCCCATTTCCCGCGAACGTCCCTGCACCATTGATCGCGGCAGCCGCGGCACTCCCTCGGGGGGTGCCGCTGTTTACCTTTCCATTGAGGGGAGCCGCTCCTCGGCCTGCCGCCGCAGTACTGCCAGCGAGCGTTCCTTCCCCGCGGTTCGGCCACTCCCGGCGGGCGATGCGCACAAAGGCGACTTCCAGCAGGATGCGAGGATGGGTGGTCCACTTCATATCGTTTTCGGCCTGGCTCAGCAAGGAGATGCACCCTTGCAGCTCTTCCGCTTGATAGGCGTCGTTCTTTTCCCTCACCTGGGCTGCGATGTCCCCCGGCATGTCCACCAAGTCTTCTGCCGAAGGCACCGTCTTTAAGATCAACCGATCCCGAAAGTGCTCGATCAGATCCTGCGTCAGCGGCCGGACTTCTTTGCCCCGGTTGATCAACTCATTGAGCTTCAAAAGCACATCGGACAAGCGCCCTTCCGCTAAGCCCTGGCTCAATTCAAAAAGCACCTCGTCGGCGACGGCTCCCAAAATGGCCGTCACATCGCTCGTGCCGATCTGCTGCCCTGCGAAAGACACGCATTGATCTAAAATCCCCAGGGCGTCCCGCATCCCGCCTTCGGCTTTGCGGGCGATAAAGAGCAGCGTATCCCGAGTGGCTTCAATGCCGTGGTGGCTGCAGATTTTATCGAGACGGTTAGCAATCTCGTCGACAGCGAGGCGTCGAAAGTCGAAACGCTGGCATCGAGACAAAATGGTCGCCGGAATCTTATGCACTTCCGTCGTAGCGAGAACGAAGATGACGTTCGCCGGCGGTTCTTCCAGTGTCTTTAAAAGCGCATTGAAGGCTTCCGTCGTCAACATGTGTACTTCGTCGATGATGTACACTTTGTATATTCCTTCTTGAGGAGCATATTTCACCTGCTCCCGCAGTTCCCGGATCTCGTCGACGCCCCGGTTGGAGGCGGCGTCGATCTCCAAGACATCGTGAGAGGCACCGCTGTTGATGGCCTGGCAGTTGGCGCATTGATTGCAAGGTTTGATTTTCCCGTCACTGGTACAGTTTAAGGCTTTCGCTAGGATCTTGGCGGTCGTCGTCTTTCCCGTCCCGCGAGGGCCGCAAAAGAGGTAGGCGTGGGCGATCCGTTTATAGGTGATGGCGTTGAGCAAAGTTCGGCTCACATGTTCCTGGCCGACCAACTCATGAAAGGTCTGGGGGCGCCACTCCCGGTACAATGCCAGATATGCCATGTCATCCTCCCACATACAGAAAAAAGATGGTCTTTCACCATCTTTCCTTCCTAGAATTGCACAACCGAAGCCTCTTTATAAAGCTCGGCCAATTATACATGTTGTATTAAATATTAAATGGCCGTGCACCCGACCTCGAACGCTGCCTTCCGAGCGTTACCTCTGTAGTTAGCTCGAGCCAGGCTCCCCTGCGGCACCCGAAATGGCCTACTTACCGTTGCTTCCTTCCGGACCTGGCGGGGTTCATAGGTTTCCGTTGCGCAGGACCCAACTGTCAGCACCACTTGCAGAAGCCAGACCTCACAAGACAGGCCCTCATGACGGGCGTCCACCCCGCTGTAGCGGATTGCGGGTTACAAGGCACCGCTAACGCCCCGTGTAGCACGGCCAAAACGAACAATTCAAATCGGCGAAATCTCGTATCACTAGTATATCGATGGGCCGCCCACTTGTAAAGCGGGTTTCCATGGCAGTACAGCCACAGGTCTCCTTGTCCCATCGAACTTCGCCTAAGAATCCAAATCAGACTGTCGATGTGTCCTCGACAGCTTTATTATTGTACCTCCCATCACCGCTTTGGTCAACCCGGTAAATTTTAACTTACAGAGGAGTCCATATTTTAACGCTTCTTGGGCGTCCCTAAAGGCTCTTTAGGAACCGGTCCCCCGGTACCGCGACAGCCCATAGATCCAGTAACGATAGCCCAATCCAAAGATGATCAGCCCGACGATCGGTGTCAGCCCGGCATAAAGGGCGAGCTCATCGTGACGCAGAAAAAGAGCGCCCGGATAAAAGCCGACAAAGGCAAAGGGAATCACCCAAGTGAGCACCCATCGCACCGCTCCTTTATAGATAGAAACAGGATAGCGGCCGTATCCGGTCAGATTGTAAATCAAGGGAGATACACCGGAGCGACCTTCCGCCCAAAAACCAGTCGCCGCCAGGGCCGTAAAAATACCTCCATAGACGAGCACCGAACCGGCGACCAGAATGACGAAGACAAATGGCTCCCACCAGATCAGATCAATCCCAAGACGGCTCCGGGCGTAGCCCATCAGGGCGATCCCAAAGACAGCCCCAGAGAGGGGTTCCAGTTCGATCATCTCCAAGTAGATCTGCAGCAGCGGGTTCACCGGCCGGATCAAAACTCGGTCCAACTGCCCTTCCACGATGTACTGATCACGAATGTACCAAGAGCCTCGAAAGAGACAGTTGAACAAGGCAAAGGGCACCATAAAATATCCCACGATGCCGATGATTTCGTCCCGAGTCCATCCGGCAATATCGGGCACTTGGGTAAAAACAATGAGCACAAAGGCTAAACTCACCGCCTGGTACAACAGATCGGCGGTCGACTCAATGATGAAATCGGCCCGGTAGGCCAGCTTTGTTTTTACATACTGCTGAAGATAGATCCAGACAATCTCTCTATCCACCTTGCACCACCATCTTTCTCCGGGCTATGGCAAAGAGCGCCCAAGCCAGCACCGACAGCAGCAATGCCCATAGGAACTGGCGGCTTAACGCATCCACTAAGGCATCCCCTTGCAGCGCTCCTGTGTAGATCATTGTCGGCACAAAGGCGATCGATTGAAAGGGAAGCCATTTGAGCCATAGCTGCAATCCCTCGGGAAAGAGAGAAATGGGCACAACGAGCCCCGACAGCAAATCGATGGAGATGTGTTTCGCCCGGATGATCCCTGTCGTGTTAAGTGTGTAAAAAGCCGTCATCCCTGTCAGCAGATTGATGGCGTTATTGACGGCAAAGCTCAAGATAATACTGAGGCCAAACCAGCCAAAAGACGCCATGGATGCCGGCCAAGCGACGGGAAAGAGAAGGTAGACGAAGATCGACCCCGGCACCGTAAAGAAAAACAGCCGGAAAAGGGCCTCTCCCAAGGCTCCGGAGATTTTAAAGGTTAGGTAATCATAGGGACGAGCCAGTTCCACAGCCACTTTTCCCGTCCGTACATCATCGGCGATTTCTCGATCTACGTTGTTAAAATAAAAGGTCCGGCTGATCCAGGCGACCGCTACATAGGTGACCATCTGCTCCAAAGTGAGTCCGCCGATGAGGGAGCGGTGGCGGTAGATTGCCTCCCAGAGAAAATAATAGGCTCCGATGTTGATGGCATAGTTGAAGACCCCCGTAAAGTAGACGACCCGGTAGGCCAGCATCTTCATAAACTGAATGCGTATGACTTCATACTGCAGCTTCAGCCAGGCGTTCATACCATCACCGACCCTTGATAGATTTCCTTGACGATCTCTTCGATTTTGGTCGCATCGATGGCAATATCCAGCACGGGGTACTGATCAATTAAGATTTTCATGACTTCCGCTGGCGCCACTTCCTTCGCCGAAAAAGTGGCGATCGCCCGCCGGCTTTCCGGCGTTTCCCACCGTACCGGCAGATGACCAAAGGATGCATGCAGTTCGGCCAAGTTTACCGGCGCGGAAAAGTCCACTTTAATCGTCCGGCCTTGTCCAAAGCTATCCTGCAGTTTTCCGAGAGAACCGTCATAGACGATTTTCCCCTTGTCGATCATGACCACCCTCGAGCATAGCGCTTCGATATCCGAGAGGTCGTGCGTCGTGAGCAATACCGTCGTACCGAGTTCCTGGTTGATCTCCGAGAGAAACCGCCGTATACGGTCCTTCGCCAGCACGTCCAACCCGATCGTCGGTTCATCGAGAAAGACCAGATCGGGGTGATGGAGCAAGGCCGCTGTCAATTCACAGCGCATGCGCTGTCCTAAGGAAAGCTTACGCACCGGGATATGTAGGAAATCGGCCATCTCCAAGAGTTCCACAAACCGATCTAAGCGCTGGCGATAGACCGATTCGGGAATCCGGTACACCCGGCTTAAGAGGCGAAAGGATTCGCTGACAGCCAAATCCCACCAGAGCTGGCTGCGCTGTCCGAAGACGACACCGATACGGCGGCAAAATTCCACCCGCTCCTTATGAGGAACGAAGCCATTGACGACCAAGTGACCAGACGAGGGCACGAGGATCCCCGACAGCATCTTGATCGTCGTCGACTTGCCGGCGCCGTTGGCGCCGATATAGCCCACCATCTCACCGCGGTTTACCTTGAGGTCGATCTGGTCGACAGCCTTCACCGTCTGGTAGTCCCTATCCCATAAATCCCGAACGGCGCCCATGACCCCTTCGCGGCGCTGAAAAAGGCGGAACTCTTTCGTCAAACCCAAAGCTTCAATCATCCTGAGGTCATCCTCTCCTGACTCTAATCCAAATCCATATTTTCAGTAAAAATTCAAACAAATCATATTATTTTTCCCAGGTTCCCCTTTTCCCGATTCCGTTTTCACTGTTATGATAAAACTAACAATCATTTTATGCAAAATCACGAAATCTTCGGCACCTTTGTCCGATAGACCATTCACTCCACGAACCGTGAGGAAACCCGAAACTGCATCCGTCGACCCGGGCTCATGAGGAGGTGCTGAACATGAGATTGCAATCGGCACAGCATCTACAAAAAGCTATCACGCGGTACTCCGCCTTAGGGATCTTCGCGATTGGCCTGATCATCGCGCTCGTCAGTATCTTACCACTATATCAACATCTAAAGAATTCGGAAAACGAACGGCTCCTTTTTGCAGCCCGTTCGCGTACGATGGCCGTTGAACAATTTCTCTCGAAGAGCCAAGAGATCACCTTACAGATCACCAGCCGCAGTCAGATCAAAAAAGCGCTCACCGATTATATTCACGGGAAAATGACCCACGATCAATTAGCTGCGGAAACTACTGTACGCCTGTCCGATGCAATGAACCAGTCGACTGGCGTGGTGGGCATCACCCGATTTGATGCCCTAGGCAACGTGGTCGCTCAGATTGGACTCCCCTTGCCGGAAGGAGAACAATTATTCCCTAAGGACCTCACCGAAGACACTCAAATCGGCAATCCCATCATCCAAGCGGGAGTTGGGCCGCTGTTAGTCGTGAGCGGGGCCATCGTTGGAACCCATGGCGAGCGCCTCGGCGTCGATAAAGTAATTTTTTCGCTGAATGAACTCGCCGATATCGCAGCCGATAATACCGGTCTCGGTCAATCCGGGGAGATGCTCCTCGGCCGTGTGCAAGACGGTCAATGTGCTCTCTTTTTCCCGCCGCAGAAGACCGATCGCATTGAACGTTCTCAGGTCCCCCTCACCTCAGAGATCGGCCTGGCGATGCAGAAAGCTGTTGCCGGTGAGACCGGCCTCCTCGTTCCGGAAGAACATAACAGAAACCATGACATCATCTCCTACGGGCCCATCCGGGGAACCTCCTGGGCCATCCTTGTCCGTATGGACGCCGAGGAGCTCTATATATCTGTCCAAAGCCAAGTGGCCTTGATCGCCTGGATCATCATCGCCTTGATCATCTTAGGTGTCATCGGAATGACCATATTGCTGCGACCGTTGACCGGAAAAATCATCGTTCAGACGACCGAACTGCAAGATGAAATCCGTGAAAAGACGTCGGCCTTGGAAAAGGAGTTATGGGAACGACGGCAGATGGAGACAGCACTTGTCCAAGCAAAGGAAGAAGCCGAAGTGGCCAACCGGGCCAAAAGCGCCTTCCTGGCCAATATGTCTCATGAAATTCGCACACCCCTGAACGCCATCATCGGCATGGCTGACCTGCTCTGGGAAACTCCCTTGAACGAGGAGCAGAAAAAATACATCGGTATTTTCCGGGACGCCGGAAATAATCTGCTGGCCTTGATCAACGATATCCTCGATCTGTCAAAAATTGAGTCTGGAAAAATGGAGCCCAAACAAACCATCTTCAATCTGTCCGATGCCATTCGGGAAACGATGAATCTCTTTGTATCTATCGCCCAAGAAAAAGGGCTCTGCCTAAAACAGCAACTGCCCGCCGAGGCCCCCTTATTTTTCGAAGGCGATCTGGACAGTCTCCGCCAAGTCCTCCTTAATCTTCTCGGTAACGCCGTGAAATTTACTGAACAGGGAGAGATCACTCTCTCCGTTGCGCTCGAACCAAACAGGCTGACCGCATCGGACTCCCAAGAGGAGGGTGAGGTATTCCTTTATTGTTCCGTAACCGACACCGGCATCGGCATCCCCCAAGAGCAGCAAGAACGTATTTTTGACACCTTTACGCAAGTCGATGTGTCTACTACCCGCAAGTATGGCGGAACGGGACTGGGCCTTTCCATCTGCAAAAAGCTGGTCGAACTCATGGGCGGTCAGATTCGTGTGCACAGCCAACCCGGAAAAGGAAGCACCTTCACCTTTATGGCCCGTTTTCGCCCGATTTACCTGGAATCGCCTGAATCCTTCAAGTTCGAAAACCCACCATCGAACGAACCGTCCTCTACTCAGGAAACTTCCGAACTGGAAGATACATCATCATCCGTTTCGTTGCCTGAGCGAGATAATCAGCTTCCCTTGCCCGATCAGGCAGGTTACAGCAGGGATCCTTTCCGGAACATCTTGCTCGCCGAGGACTCTCACGTCAATGCCATGCTGGTCCAACTGTACCTAAAGGGACTGCACTACCGGCTCGATATCGTCGAGAACGGAGAGGAGGCCCTCGAAAAGTTCCGGCAGAAACACTATGACCTTGTCCTTATGGATATTCAAATGCCTGTGAAAGACGGTTATACTTCCACCCGGGAGATCCGCCAGTGGGAGCAGAGACAGGGCAAACACCCTGTCCCCATCATTGCACTGACAGCCAGCGTGTTCCTGGAAGATCAGGAACGGGCCCTAGCGGCCGGTTGCAACATGCTCCTTCCCAAGCCCGTGAAAAAAATGATTCTCTTAGATACCTTGTCACGGTACCTTTCGAGAGCGGAAGTCGCCGTGACTGTGGACAAGGATAGCTGAAGAAGACCCGTGATCATCTACAGTCTAGAGCATAAAAAACGAGGGGAGCTCTTTTTTGAGCCCCTCTCGTTTTTTATGTGAAAAAACATATTCATCATGGCTGTGTCCTAACAGGTGATGAACGCTTTCTTATGTCGCTGAACTCATCGAGTCCGGCTACCGGAAAGCCACGCTGATCAATTCATTGAAGTGTGGCAAAATGGCATCCACCAAACGGGGGTCAAATTGACTCCCCGAGTGTCTCAGCAATTCTTCCCGAATTCTCTCGGCAGGAAGTCTTTTGCGATAGGGCCGATCGCTCGCCATCGCATCGATGGCATCGGCGATAGCGATGATTCGACTAGCCAAGGGAATGTCCTCACCGCTTAAGGACTGGGGATAGCCCCGTCCATCATAGCGTTCATGGTGGTGGTAGACGATAGTGGCCACTTCCCGGAACAGCTTAATCGGTCGCAACAGTTCGGCGCCCATGGCCGAATGCCCTTTCATCTCAGCAAACTCCACATCGGTAAGCGGTCCCGGTTTTTGCAGCACGCTTTCCTTGATCCCGATTTTGCCTACATCGTGCAGCAAGCCGGCGACGCCGATCGTCTCGAGCTCCCCTTCGGATACTCCGGCATGCCGGGCAATCGCTCTGGATAGCAGCATGACCTGCTCTGAGTGACCGCCCGTGTAGGCGTCCCGCAAATCGATCGCCCGGGAAAGGGTCTTGATCATGGCCCAGAAGGAATCTTGCAACGCTCCATAGGTATTGGCACTCACTAGGGCCATTGAAACCACATGGGCCATTTCGAACAGTCGTTGGACATGTTCGTCCCCATAGAATTCGGGCTCTCGATGGCCGACTGTGATGATACCGATGACCTTGTCATTCGCCGTGAGCGGCACCGAGAGAGTAGAATGGAGTCCAAGGACAAGCAGTTCTTCTTCATGTGGAAACAGTTCTAGCGTTTGCAGGTTTGGCCGAATCAGCGGGCTTCGCTCTTCCATTAAGCGGGGAATCAGCGTCGTCTCGATGGGGACCGTATCGACGATCATCCCGCCGCTCTGCGTCTCCCAGATATAGAAATTGGCCGTCTTCTTCTCGTCTTCCCACATGGCCACCGTAATGTAATGAGTTGGAACGAGGTCTTTCACGTGTTCTAAAATCGCCCGGACCACTTCTTCCCGCCGCAAGGTGTTCCCCAATACGGCTCGGAAAATCTGATCCATCGCTTCCAACGTCGCTAATTTCTCTTTCAACGTGGCTGTCGCCTTCTGAATCTCCCGATTCAGCGATGCTTCCTGTTCCGCCACGGCGGCCGACATCTGATTAAAAGCGGAAGCGAGCGCAGCGATCTCGTCAGGCCCTTCTACCTGTACACAAACCCGCTTTCCTTCGGTCATCTGTTGGGCAGCCAGCGTCATCCGGCGCAGCGGTGCCGTCATGCGCCGGCTTAGGAACGTCGACAAGGCCATGGCTAAGCAAAAGACTGTGAAGGCCACCGATCCCGTATACCAAAGACGCAACCTTTTCTGTGCCTGTAGCTTATCGGCACGCATGGCCACCTCGACCATACCGAGTGGTTTATAAAAATACATGATCGGAACCGTCTCGACAAGCAATTCCCTACCGTTATTTTCCCCGCTCTGGTTGATGATTTGGCCATCCGTATCATAGACCGTCACATATTGCACATCAGACTGTGACATCATGGAATAGACGAGTGAGTTGATTCGACTGTAATCCCCTTTGAGCATATCCAAACTGACGGCGGAAGCTAGCACACTTCCCCGAGACGCGGCTTCCTTGCGTAAATTGTCTTCCAAATAAGCGCTTTCTACGCGAACATAATGCCCTGCCATAGCGACAATTCCGATCAGGCTGATCAAAGTCATCGTCAGCCAATATCGGAAGGTAATATGTCGTATCCAAGCCATACGGAACGCACCCCTTCAACATCGGCACGAACAGCAACACTTTTACCAATGAGTATTCAATCATTTGTCAATCAATACAATCGTACTTAAATTATGACTTCTCCTTTGTGGCTTGGCAAGTATCGGCCCTTGAAAAGTTCTATTCAGATATTCGGTTTCGGAACTCTCTGAATATTCAATATATCCTATTGCTTTTTTGGGGCCTTTCCCTTACAATGGGCACTAATTATGTCGAAGGGGAGGGACAGTATAAAAACGTATACATTTGTCGAGGGTTAGTTTTCAGAAAATTATACAAATACCAAGCTTTAGTTAAAACGCTTGCCCCATGCATTCGTACACTTGATCCATGAAAATCGACTAGGAGGCGGAGTATGTCTAGCGAAGCTAAACAGATTGAAACCAAAATAACGGTAGCCGATCCTACAGCCCTCGGTGTTTTCGGATTGGCCATGGTCACCTTCGTGGCCTCAACGCAAAAGCTCGGTTGGACCACGGGCGTCTCCGCCCTTGTTCCTTGGGCCATATTCTTGGGTGCGTTAGCCCAATTTGTCGCCGGCATGTTCGATTTCAAAAAGAACAATTATTTCGGCGCGACAGTTCTCACTTCCTATGGTCTCTTCTGGTTTTCTGTAGCCATGTCCTGGGCCATCACGCTCGGTTGGCTCGGCGAGGATTTTAAAGCCACCTTCAGCGGCGTCCAACTTGGTTGGGCCTTTTTGGGGTATTTTATCTTCTCACTCTTTATCATGATCGCATCTTTTGAGACGAACAAAGTCTTCGCCGCGATTTTAGTCCTCATCAACGTTCTGCTGCTCTCCCTAGCTCTGACGTCCTTTAAGGTTGTCGACCTTCACCTGGTCGCCGGTTGGTCTGAGTTTGCCATCTCCATCTTAGGCTTTTACGGTTGCGGCGCCATTTTCCTCAACCAATTCTTTGGCCGGACCGTGCTACCCCTCGGTGCCCCCCTGGGATTGATCAAAAAAGGTCCTCGTTAATTCTACATATTGAATGGACGCGACTTATGTTTGCAAGCCAGCCGAACCCTTTGGGGTTCGGCTTTTTTATATCAGTTTCAGAATACCTGTGACCCCATCAGCACAAACGGTTTATTTAAAAAATAAATCAGGGAGTCGCCTCCCTGATTTATGTACCCGTATAGCTTATACCCGTTGAAACGTTAAAAAATTAGTGCTGATTACGCGTCTTGCAGGACGAAATAGAAGGGGATATGAACAAAGACAAAGAAAAAGGCCAGGGTGTGAGCAACGTTCCACATTTGGCTGTACAGTTCCATGAATTACACCTCCCCATAATACATAATTTCCCAAAGCACTGGTTGTAGGTTTTCCTAAAACCAGGACTAGGCTACATATAGTTTATCGTATTCGACGTAGATTTGGTTATTCCTTTTTTGAAAAAAAATTAAACAAAGCTGATTTAGCGAATTTACTCACCCAAAACTAACATCGTGGCCGTTTGGTTAATATGTCCGAAATACTGCTCGCCATATGTTGAAAAACCAACCATCGGAATATCTACGAACAGCTCGCCATAGTTTTCAAGACGGCCTTCTTTCAACAATTCCAACGTCCGTAAAATACAATTAAACTGAATAATCCCCAGCAACTGACCTCTACGTTGTTTCAGATCGTCAAGAACCTGCGATGTCTCCTTGATAATATCAGTGGGTTCCAAAACGTAAAGGTTCATCCCTTCTATAATATTACAATAGAAGACCATTTTATTCCTATCTTTTTTCTGAGGACTACGGACAAATGGCTCCCCTGCTGCAACTAGCCCTACGGGATTGCACATAAAATACTTTTCCAGTTCTTCAACAGGTCGCCCAATTGCCTTTGCGTAGGCCTCAGCAGCCGGCTCTCCGTTAAATTCGTAAACAGTTCGGTGAACTTCATCTACTTTTGTAGCCACTAGTATTCTATCGGTTACAGCAAAACTTTGCGTCTTCACAATCTCATGAGGTACGCCCGGTTTAAGTACCACAAGCAAGGCGGCGTCCGTGTATACTTCTCCGTCACAAAATAAAAACGTAGTTTTAAACTGCAAATCATCACCAGCAGATCCACCAACAAAGTGCACGTCCGTTTTTGTTCCGATAATATCCATAAGCCGTTCTTCTGCCATACTCAGACCATCGACAAGGACAAGGCCTACGTATTTTTCGAAGTCCATCTCTTGCATCGATACTTGAAAGTGACGTTCAAAGGTACCGAACGCTTCCGTCACATTGATGTCTTTCGACAGATTTTTGATGACGGCTACGGCTACATCATGAATAATATGATCATCCAGTGCGGTAGCGACGATCGATTCATTCAACACTTTTCCATTCGCCAATTCACCCGCCGTCGTACATCCAACGACGATCGAATCAGGGAAGGCTTTTTTCATTTCTCGACCTATAATCAACGGTTCGTACTTTGAAGACGCAAAAAATAGCACTATTTTAATATTTTCTGCCTGACTCTTAATTTGTTCTGCAATCTCTCTAACGGCCCCTTCCGGCGATAGGTGCTGAGAAAAGACTGAGACCATATGCTTCATAGCTATTCCTCCTTTTCAACAGCTTTACAGGGGTACTCCAAAGGAACGGGCGATGTCTTCCACCCTGGCGATCAGCAATGGATCATCTGGAGAACTCATGGTATACGCTTCGGGATCAATTCCTTTTAAGGTGAACTTTAATTTTGTGCTCTTGATTAAAATGGGATTCCCTCTCCCCTTGACTTGTACTACCTTATCAATGATTTGCTTAATTCGTCCCGGCACAATTTACCACTCCTTCCGTGTAACCGTTGAATCGGACACTAGATTTTTTGCGACAGACCACGCTCTTTGCAATTGCAATTTCTTTTACTTGACTTTGCATACCCCCCTATAGAGAGAAATCAATCTACCCTTTCTTTTAAGCTGCTTTTACCCTTCGTTTCATTGTATTAATTATCCTTTATTTCTAAATATGCTTTAAGAAAATATTTGCTTTTACATTTACACACTCTTCCATGTCACCTTGTTATGTGATTTCTTTCACTATCTGTTATAATAATGGTTGGCTTTTTTACTCAAAGCACAACGCTGTTGGTTTTCTGTAAGAGAGGTAATGAACATGCTGGAATACGTGATGCAAATCGATTTTATCGATCGCCCCGGTCTCGGATACGAGATATTCGAATGCTGCGAAAAAAACAACGTCGATAAAATCGCCATGGAAGCCTCGCCAAAGAGCGGTATGATGATTAAATTCCGTTGTGAATCGGCAGGTCAGGTTCAACCGCTGATCAGCGACCTTAGAAAGATCCCGGGGATCCAGTCGATCAGATTTCGCGATCAAATGCCTTCGGAAGAACGGGCCCACGAGTTGAATACGATCCTTAACTCGGTCAGCGAAGGTATCATCGCCGTTGATAAAGACGGCGCCATTTCCCACATCAATGAAGTCGCTTGCCGGATCTTCCTCTGTACCAAAGAAGAAGCGATCGGATTGGGCGCAGAGCGGCTCTTTCAACCCAACCCGCCCATATTGGAGACCCTGCGAACCGGCAAGGCTTATCACCTGTTAGAACGAAAAATCAAACGCGGCAGCAAGATCATCCACTTTCTCACCAGCGGCGAGCCGGTGGTCAATGAGAAGGGGCAGATCATCGGCGCCGTTTCGACCGTCAAGGACTTTCACCAGGTGCGCGAGATCATCTCCAAAGTGGATCGGCGTACTTCTTTGATCTGCTTCGACGATATCGTCTACCAGAGCGAGAAGATGGACCGCCTGGTCACCACGGCCAAGACCGTCGCCAAGGGCTCTTCTACGGTCCTTTTGCGCGGTGAAAGCGGGACCGGTAAGGAAATGTTCGCTGCAGCGATTCATATGGAAAGTCCACGACACCGGGGACCCTTTATCCCAATCAACTGTGCCGCTTTGCCGGACAACCTCCTTGAAAGTGAACTCTTCGGCTACGAGGAAGGCGCCTTCACCGGTGCCTCTAAAGGCGGAAAAAAAGGTCTCTTTGAACAGGCCAACAGCGGCACCCTCTTTTTGGACGAAATCGGTGAAATCTCTCCTCCAGTGCAAGTTCGTCTCTTGCGGGTATTGCAAGAGGGCCGGATCCGACGGGTTGGGGGGAGCACTTAAATCCCCGTCGACGTGCGCATCATCGCCGCCACACACCGCAACCTGGAGGAAATGACGAAAACGGGCGAATTCCGTGAAGACCTCTATTATCGGCTGAACGTGATCCCCCTGCGCATCCCGCCCCTTCGGGAACGAGTCGACGATATTCCCCTCGTAGCCCAACAGCTAATCCGAAAAATCTCCGGGAAATTAAACAAACCGGAAGCCCGGCTCTCCCGGGACAGCGTGGAATTGCTCATGGGCCAGCAGTGGCCTGGCAATGTGCGGCAGTTAGAAAACGCGTTGGAACGGCTGCTCAACTTAGTCGACACACCGGAAATTCAGCCGCACCATTTGCAAGAGTGGACCGATATCGTCGACATCCCTCTAGAGAATGAAAATGGATCGACACAAGAAGTTCTCCGTGACTTCGTACGTGGCATCTCCAAAAACTTCGTCGACAGTTCCTCAGCGAAAGAGTCTCCCTTCGCGACGATTCAGGATCGCTCTACGCCACTGCGATTATGCCTTGAAATTCCGCTTGGTTCAAGAGAAAGGCAGAACTGGCCGCCGTTGAAAAGCATCGTCGCCGAAGTGGAAAAAGCGGTACTACAAAAGGTATTGGAGAGCCACCCCTCATCCCGTCAGGCCGGTCAGATTCTGGGCGTGTCCAATACGACCGTCTTAAATAAAATCCACGCCTACGGAATCGGCCAGTAGTGGCATGGTTCTTGCATGTGATATTGAGTACAACCTAATATCGCCCCCATTTTAGAAAGGAGTTATGCCTGTGAGTGCAACACCACATGGTTCCGGCGATATGCAACGGGGATTAAAGAACCGGCATATCCAAATGATCGCCCTCGGCGGCGCCATCGGCACGGGACTCTTCTACGGCTCTGCAGCTACCATCAAGATGGCCGGCCCGGCGATCACCCTTTCCTATATCATCGGCGGAATCATCATCTTCTGGATCATGCGCCACCTCGGAGAAATGTCTGTATATGAACCTGTCTCGGGCTCATTCAGTCACTTCGCCTACAAGTATTGGGGCGACTTCGCCGGTTTTCTCTCCGGCTGGAACTACTGGTTCAACTATATCATCGTCAGCATGGCCGAACTGACTGCTGTCGGCATCTACGTCAATTACTGGTGGCCGGACATCCCGACGTGGGTCTCCGCCTTGGTCTTTCTCGTCGTCATCACCTTAGCCAACTTAATCAATGTCAAAATGTACGGAGAATTTGAGTTTTGGTTTGCCATCATCAAAGTTGTCGCTATCATCGGTATGATCCTTCTGGGCATCCTGCTCATTTTCTTCGGTCTCGGCGGGGAAGCCACCGGTTTTAGTAACCTCTGGGCCCATGGCGGCTTTCTGCCGAACGGCGCTACAGGCCTGCTCCTCTCCTTGGTCGTCGTCATGTTTTCCTTCGGCGGCATCGAACTCATCGGCATCACGGCCGGGGAAGCCGATAATCCGAAAAAATCGATTCCCCAAGCTATCAATCAGGTCATGTGGCGGATCCTCATCTTCTATGTGGGCGCCCTAACGGTCATGATGATCATCTATCCCTGGGATAAAGTCGGTATGGACGGCAGTCCCTTCGTTCAGATCTTCTCCAAGATGGGCATCTCCGCCGCCGCCACCATCCTCAACATCGTCGTGCTGACGGCAGCCCTTTCTGTCTACAACAGCGGAATCTACAGCAACGCCCGCATGCTCTTTTCCCTGGCTCAGCAAGGCAACGCACCGAAAATGTTTACCAAGTTGAGCCGAAACGGCATCCCCGTCGCTGGTGTCCTCGCCTCCTCCTCCTTTACGCTGTTGGCGGTCGTCCTGAACTATCTCTTTCCCGGCAAAGTATTCATGTACCTCATCTCCGTCGCTATCCTGGCTGCGATCATCAACTGGACCATGATCACTGTCACTCACCTAAAGTTTCGTAAAGCCCATGCCCATGAGGCCCATAAGTTAGACTTTAAAGCGCCTTGGTATCCCTACACCAACTACATCTGCCTGGCCTTCCTCGCTCTCATCTTCGGCCTTATGGCCACGATGGAAGATATGCAGATATCGGTTTACCTCGCTCCCCTGTGGATCGGCCTTCTCTGGATCGGTTATAAGGTCAAGACGAACGGAAAAGGCAGTACGGCCGAACAAAAGGGACTGACCGAGACAGGTAGGTAGATTCTTTAGATTTTCTTAAAAATTTTATTTACTCTTCCCATGTTTTTTCACGAGGAGCACCGAAATGCCGGCGCTCCTCACTTTTTGTCTTCCCCTGAAAATGCTCTTTCAGAGCAACCTTGTCTTTA
The DNA here is from genome assembly GCF_014502795.1 of Heliobacterium chlorum. Classification (GTDB taxonomy): domain Bacteria; phylum Bacillota; class Desulfitobacteriia; order Heliobacteriales; family Heliobacteriaceae; genus Heliobacterium; species Heliobacterium chlorum. The sequence continues at coordinate 18,262 of NZ_JACVHF010000004.1, read as the reverse complement.
ATGATTACCCGGTCGATGTATCTAACTTTTTTCGTTAAAGACCGTACGGAGAAATCACGTTTTTATGATAAGTATTCTTATCAGCGTCAAGATTTTTTGACAAAAAATCTTTTCATGCGTATAGGAAATCGGCCATAGGAGGACTCAAGGCTCCCCACATGGAAAGCTTGTAGGGAAAAGTTGCCGTTACATCTCCATAAAATATCGTCACTCGGAACGGCAATCGGTTCATGTTCCTATGGATAACTTATAGGGACTTGAACTAATGGTGGATACATTTGTTTTTCTCATGTGATTGGCATGACTTTTGCATATTCATACGTACAGAAAGCAACCCACATTTTTAGGAGGAATTCACATGGTAAGAAAAGCTGAACCCTTTCGCATTAAAATGGTTGAACCGATTCGAATGATCTCCCGGGAAGAGCGCGTCGCGGCTCTGCAGGAGGCCGGATATAACCCTTTCGCCCTCAAATCGGAAGACGTATACATCGACCTGCTGACCGACAGCGGTACCGGTGCGATGAGCGACCGCCAGTGGTCTGCCATGATGGTGGGCGACGAAGCCTACGCCGGCAGCAAATCCTTCTATAAAGTCAAATCCGCCGTCAAGGATATCTTTAACTATGACTACGTCATCCCCACTCACCAAGGACGGGGCGCCGAACAGGTTCTCTTCCCACACCTTATCCCTCAAAAAGGCATGTATGTCCTGGGTAACATGCACTTCGATACCACCATGGCTTGGATTGAACTAAACGGCGCTATCCCTGTCAACCTCGTGACGGAAGATGCCTTTGATACACAAAAAGAAGTGCCTTTCAAGGGAAACTTCGACCTCGCTAAACTGGAAGGGTTCATTCAGGAAAAAGGCGCAGAGAACATCGCCTTCATCATCGTTACCGTGACCTGCAACTCCGCCGGCGGCCAGCCTGTCTCTATGGAAAACGTCCGTGCCGTCAAAGCCATCGCCGATAAATACGGCATTAAAATCAACTTCGATTCGGCCCGCTTCGCCGAAAACGCCTACTTCATCAAGAAGCGGGAAGCCGGATACGCCGACAAGAGCATTCAGGAAATCGTTCAAGAGATGTATGCCATGGGTGATTTTCTGACCATGAGTGCCAAGAAGGACGCCATCGTCAACATGGGCGGTATGATTGCCATTAAAGAGGATAAGGAGCTTTTCCAAGCGGCCAGCGCCTCCTGTGTCCCCATGGAAGGCTTTGTCACCTACGGCGGTCTCTCCGGCCGTGACATGGAAGCCCTCGCTGTCGGGCTTTTTGAAGGACTGGATGTGGATTACCTGGAAAGCCGTATCGGCCAAGTGGAATACCTCGGTGAAGAACTGCGCAAGCGCGGAATTCCGATCCAATGGCCTGTGGGCGGCCACGCCGTCTTTGTCGACGCCGGAAAGTTTTTGCCCCATATTCCCGCAGAACAGTTCCCCGCGCAAGCGCTCTGCAATGAACTTTATCTCGAAGCAGGCGTCCGCCCCGTCGAGGTCGGTTCCCTTCTCCTCGGCCGCGATCCCCAGACGGGCAAACAGAAAAAGGCAGGCGTAGAATTCATGCGCCTCACCATCCCCCGCCGGGTATACACGGACCGTCACATGGATGTCGTCGTCGATGCCCTCGAAACCATCTGGAAACGCCGCGAGAGTATCAAAGGGCTTGAGTTCACCTACGAGCCGAAAGTGCTGCGCCACTTCCTCTGCCGCTTGAAACCGATCGGAGAATAAGCAGGAAAGCATATAATGAACATGATGTAGATGTTTATTCCAACGGAATATTTTGCTCTGAAAAGAGGGGACAGGCATCTCATACGATATTCTTTATGCTCGTGCCGCACTCTGTCTGCTGCACAACTGTATCTAAGGAACCGGAGGTATCGAATTGATGAAAGTTCATATCGACACGGTTGACGCCCCGAAAGCGATTGGTCCCTATTCTCAAGGCATAAAAATGGGAAACCTCATCTTCACCTCAGGTCAGTTGCCCATTGACCCCAAAACCGGCATCATGGCGGAGGACATCCGGGAAGCAACGCAACAGTCCCTGGATAACGTCAAAGCCATCTTGGAAGCGGCAGGCGCATCCCTTTCCGACGTGGTGAAGACAACGGTCTTCCTGCGTGATATGAATGACTTCTCTGCTATGAATGAAGTCTATGCCACCTATTTCCCGTCAAACCCGCCCTCTCGTTCCGCTGTACAGGTCGCCCGGTTGCCTAAGGACGCCGTTATTGAAATCGAAGCTATTGCCCTTATCGTCGAATAGCCCAACGAGACGCTCAGCCAAGATCCTTTAAAATCTTGTCTCGACGAAGGTATAACGAAAAACCCCGGGAATTCACCGATTTCGTGAATCCCGGGGTTTCTTTTATTATAGGCTTATATGGTCAGATTGTTTATCTTTAGGCATTTTGGTCCTGTAAGACGGTCTGCATCTGGCACGACTGAGTACTGATAGCATTTTTCTTGCAGGTTTTCATACAGCTGTGGCAGTGGAGGCAATCTGGATCAGCGATTACTGCCTCATTCCGGTATTCAGTAATCCCAATTTGGAAAGGACAGACGGTTTCACAGCGCTTGCAACTGACACAGCTATGGGAAACGGTCAATGCATTGCGATAACCGGAGAGGTGAGTGACACCAGCGGCCATGGCGCCCATGGGACAAACTGCACACCATGTACGCGGAGAATAGAGTATGCCGAGGACGATACCGATGACGGTGGTCATGGCCACCATGAGCACAAAAGCAAAACCGATTTTAGCTATGTCGCCGTGAGCTGCGTAGAGGCGATACCCGAAGAAGGAGAAAAGGCCGATCATAACCGCTATCCGAGTTGCCGGCGTACGAACCCATTTGGGGATCGGTTGATTCCGGCTTATGGGAGCGATAAAGCGATTGTAGAAAGCCCCCCGCGGACAGAAGTTGCCGCACCACTGGCGGCCTTTCCAGTAGGCCACGATCCATGGTGCTGCCATACAGATAATGGCCGTGTACCCAATCATGGGATAGAAGAAACCCAACCCAACAAAACCAATGAGTATATAAGGACCGTATTTTTGCATGAAATTCATCCCAAGCCCTCCTTGCAGGTAGTTATTAGGTTGTTATACCCCATACCCGTATGGTGTTTATAATCTTACTTGATGATACCTAATCCGTCAATAGCATTTTTCGGAAAATACACAAAAAGGACCGGCCCGATGTTTCCATCAGACCGGCCCCTGTCGTTTTTACGATTCAGTTTTTTAGACTACGATTCCGGTATCTCCACCCATCGCCCCAGCGTAGTCTTTAATTTTTCGAGCAGAACAGGTTTCGTCACATAATCATCCATCCCTGCGGCGATGCACTTGTCCCGATCTCCCCGCATCGCATTGGCCGTCATGGCGATGATCGGCGTACGCCTTCCCTGTTCGATTTGGCGAATCCGCTGGCTCGCTTCCAAACCGTCCATGACAGGCATCTGGCAATCCATCAAAATGACATCGTAAGTCTCTTTCATCACAGCCTCTAACGCTTCCTGGCCGTTGCTGGCTACGTCTATATTTTTAAAACCCATTCGTTGCAGTTGCATGACGGCCAGCTTGCGATTGACTTGATTGTCTTCAGCGAGAAGAATCTTGCCCTTCCATTCTCCTTTGGGAGCCGCCCTTTCCGTCGAAGAGGACTGCACCGTATTTCGCGAGATCAATGCCGGTTCGATTCGATTGGCCAAAGATGCCTCGGAGAGACGGCCGCCACCATTCCTGGAGGGAGTTCGAGCCAAGGGCAAGCTAAACCAAAACAGAGAGCCTTTCCCCGGTTCGCTTTCTACCCCAATTTCTCCGCCCATCATGGTGACCAGTCGTTTGGTGATCGATAAGCCGAGCCCGGTCCCTCCATATCTTCGGGTGAATGAACTGTTTTCCTGGGTGAAAGGGCGGAATAAGTGCGGGATCATCTCTTTGGAGATACCCACTCCCGTATCTCTCACTTCAAAGCGCAGCCGCTGCGTCTTTTCATCTTCCGACAGGAGCTTCACCTCAAGTTCCACTTTTCCACTATCGGTGAACTTGATGGCGTTTCCAAGCAAATTGAATAGAATCTGCCGGATTCGGACGGGATCGCTGCGCAATTCTCGGGAGATCTGTTCGTCCACCTGCATTGACAAACGCAGGTGTTTTTCTTTTGCTTTTGCCTCGAGGAGCCCGATGACGGTGGAGACGACCGTCGGCAGGTCGAAATCAAGTTGCTCCAGTTTCATCTTCCCGGCTTCGATTTTAGAAAAATCGAGGATGTCGTTGATGATCACCAGCAGTAATCGTGCCGACTCGAGTACCATCCGGGCGCAATCCTGTTGCTCTTGGTTGAGAGGGGAATGGATCAAGACTTCAGCAAGGCCGATGATGCCATTCATAGGGGTGCGGATTTCATGGCTCATGGTAGCCAGAAAATCACTCTTCACCCGGTTCGCCGCTTCAGCAGCTTCCTTCGCTTTTTTCATCTCCGTGATGTCGAGCAAATATCCGTCATAATAACGAATTTTCCCCTGGTCATCGCGATGAATGACGCCATATTCGTATATCCAGCAGATTTTCCCGTCAGCGCGGATCAGCCGGTAGTCCATGTTTCGGGTATTCGACGGTCCGTCCGTTTCCCGTACTCCCTGGACCCGCTCCCGGTCATCGGGGTGAATGATATTGGCGTAGGCTATCTCGGATTTTAGAAGGGCTTCTGCCCTATAGCCGAACTGAGATACGTTTTCTGAGATGTCTACAATCTCCCACTGCGTTTCGATGACGCAACGAAAGACGACGACAGGTCCGCTGAAAAACAGACGCTGCCCTCGCTGTAAGGCCGCTGTGGCCAGCTTATACTCATGAATATCGACACAGGCGCCAATGAAACCCATGAAATGACCTGTCACCGAAAACCGAGGTATTCCGATGTCGACGATCCAACAATAGTTCCCGTCGGCACGCATGAGGCGGTATTCCATACGAAAACCGGTTCTTGTCCTGAAGTTCTTCCTATAGGTATCTAAACAGTGTTCCCGGTCCTCCGGATGGACCCCTTGCACCCATCCGTCTCCATACTCTTCCTCTAAGGTTCGTCCTCGAAAATCGAGCCATCCTTGGTTGAAGTGGGTGCATAACCCATCCAAGCCGGACATCCAGAGTAGCGCCGGGGAGGAGTCGGCCAAGGTTCGGAAAATCGTCTCGCTCTCCCGCAGGGCTTCTTCGATTTGCTTGCGATCGGTGATCTCCCGGCTGACGCCGACAAGACCGATCACATCGTCTTCCTTGCTATAAATGGGGTTTAGGACCGTCTCAAAATGCCAGACCTGGTGAGCACCTTCATATATCCATTCATAAGTCACCGTTTCTCCGTGAAAAGCTTGTTGGTATGCTTTTTCATGAACCGCAGAGTACCCGGCAAAGACTTCTTTCGGCGTCTTTCCAATGAACCGTTCCGGGAGAAAACCATATCGTCCTGCCCAACGACCGTAGACGCCGGTATAGCGCTGTTGATCATCGAGTTCAAATACGATATCGCTCATCGATTCCAAGAGAAGTCGATAGCGATTCTCTTCCTCGCGATAGGGGTTCAATTGTTGCGCGTCTGCACCCTGTGCCCATCTGGATGTCATCGGCAACCGCTCCCATTTTTCCATTCTAATTTACTTTTAATTTACCACGACAATCCTTCTACGGCTAGCACTTGTTTGCATTTGGAACAAATAATTTGCCGGTAATGAGAAAGGCCCCGTTCATCTTTCCTTTGAAGACAGTAGAACAGGGGCCTTCTCTCGCTTATGCTTTTAACTTCATCAACTTTTCGGCAAGCTTGACGGCCGAGACCGCATCGGGCGCATACCCGTCGGCTCCAGCCTGGGTCGCATACTCGCTGTTGACCACGGCACCGCCAGCCATCGTAAGACTAGGGACACCCGCCTTTTTCAAGGCAGCAATCGTCTTGTCGATCTCCGGCAAGGTCGTCGTCATCAAGGCACAAAGGCCGACGATGTCTGCCTGTTGGGCTTCCGCCTGAGCTACGATGGTCTCGGCGGGTACATCTTTGCCGAGATCGATGACCGTGAAACCGTTGTTCTCGAGCAGGGCGGCGACGATATTTTTCCCGAGGTCGTGAATGTCGCCTTTGACGGTGGCCATCAACACCCGCCCTTTGCTGGTCACAGCCTGGGTGGGTAGTTCTGTTTTCAATGTCTGGAATGCCGCTCGCATCGTTTCAGCGGCAAGCATGACCTGGGGCAGAAACACTCGGCCTGCACCATAGGCTTCACCGATTTCGGTCATGGCCGCTGTCAATCCCTGTTCGGTAATCTCAATGGCCGGGATCGCTTGTTTTACGGCCTCTTTCACCAGTGTGATGATCGTCTCTTTTTCGCCGCGAATGACCGCCCGGCGGATTTTCGAGAGCACGTCCCCTTCTTCCGCAGCGACCGCTGTTGAACCAGCCTTCGCCGCCGTCCCTGCGCCCGCTCCGAGGGCACCGGACGCACCTTGACCCGTTCCTAAAGCGGCACCGGTGACGGTAGCGCCGCTGTATTTCAGACTGAAGCTCTGCCCTTGCTTATCATGGCCCAGAAGGACCAATGCGGCATTCATGGCATCGCGTAAGGTGGCGTCAAAGGGATTGAGGATCGGCGCATCTAAGCCCGCATCTAAGGCCAATGTGCAGAAGGCGGCATTGACCAGCGGACGGCAGGGCAGTCCAAAAGATACGTTGCTCAGCCCCATGACTGTGGGGAAGCCGAACTCCTTGCGGTACAGCCGCAGCGTATTCAAGGTCTCCTTCGCCGCCTCGGCGTCAGCCGCCACGGTAAGCACCAGCGGATCTAAGAGCAGATCTTTGCGCCTGAAGCCTGCTTCCAGAGCCGCTTCAACGACTTTACGGGCCACTTCGACCCGCTCCTGCGCGGTTTGGGGTACACCATCGGTACCGATCGGCAGACAGAGGATGGCGGCGCCATACTTTTTCGCTAAGGGCAAGAATTCTTTGATCCGATCCGGTTCGGCACTGACTGAGTTGACCAGAGCCCGGCCCGGATAGGCTTTTAATCCCGCCTCCAAGGCGGCCGGGTCGGTCGTGTCGATGGCTAAGGGTACATCGATGAGCATGGATAATTCCGTAACGGCTTCCGCCATCGCTTGGGCTTGATCGATACCCGGGACGCCCATGTTTACATCGAGGATCCCTGCACCCGACTGGACTTGTTCGAGGGCGTCTTTTTTCACCATCTGCCAGCTGCCCGATTTGATCTCGGCAGCCAGTACTTTCCGTCCTGTCGGGTTGATCCGCTCCCCGATGAGCACCGGTGGGAAGGCAGGTCCTACGAAGACGGTGCGGCTGCGGCTGGTAAGGGCCGTCGCCTTGGCCCGCTCTGAGACGGGTCGTGATTTTGGGGTATAGCCCTGTAACGCCTTTGCTACCGCAGCGATATGTTCTGGGGTTGTCCCACAGCAACCGCCGATGATGCTTGCGCCCGCTTCGGCCAGCTTTGGTGCCCAGGAAGCAAACTCGTCCGCCTGCATGGGAAAAACAGTCTTTCCGTGAATCAGTTCGGGCATACCTGCATTGGCCTGAATGCTGATGGGCCGGTCGGTCGCCTCCGCCATAGCTTGTACGACGGGAAGCAGTTGGGCTGGCCCTAAGGAACAGTTGGCACCAATGATATCGGCCCCCATTGCTTCCAGCAGGATCGCTGCCGTTTGGGGATCGGTCCCGGTGACGGTGCGTCCGTCGGAACCAAAGGCGAGTTGGCAGATGACAGGTTTGTCTGTGACCGCCTTAGCCGCCAGCAGTGCTGCCCGCATCTCCTGGATATCGATGATCGTTTCGATGATGATGTAGTCCACGCCGGCTTCAGCCATGGCTCCGATCTGCTCTTTAAAGACATCGACAGCTTCGTCAAACGACAGCTCCCCGAGCGGTGCGATCAGTTTCCCTGTAGACCCGACAGATCCGGCCACCTTCGTGTCGCTGGTACAAGCCGCCCGAGCGGCTCCCACGGCAGCGTGGCATATCTCCCGAACCTTGTCCCGTAAACCATAGTGGGATAGCTTGATCCGGTTGGCACCAAAGGTGTTCGTTTCAATGATATCGGCGCCTTTTTCCACGTACTGACGGTGAATGGCCGTCACCGCCGCCGGATTTTCCAGGTTAAACTGCTCCGGACAAGCTCCTGGTTTCAGCCCAGCCGCTTGTAACATGGTCCCCATGGCACCATCGAAAATTTTAATCATCGCCATAATTCCTTTCTGTCGTTAAGTCACAGAAACTTTGCACTTTATGGTGCAGTATCTTTTCGTTAATCAGGGCAAAATGACTTCCACTGCTACGTTATACGCCCAAATTTTACTTCTGGCGCGATTTTACTCCCAGCGCAATAGTCTTGTCATAAACACCTGCGTCGTTAGAACTCTATCCTGCAAGATTAGAGCTTGCGTGCGATACAGTCGATTTTGGGACAAGCGGCACAGCCTTTGCGGCAGACGAGCTTGTCACCCTTTATATCGTTCACATCTTTTTCTTTATCCGTAGATATTGAAGATATTGAAGATACTGGCGATACTGATTCCCTGTTAGCCCATTTGAGCTTACCCTCGTTTGATTCGGTATCACCGGTTGCTTCCAGGTTACCGTGGCGGGGGATCAGTCCAATAACGGCCGTAATCGATTTTTGCGGCTGAAGCATAAACCCTTCTGTAACGGAGATGGCCAGACCGGAAGGGCCGGCTAGGGGTAATAGGGCTTTTTGCACACTTACGTCCCAATCACCGTACCCGGGGCTGTACCGCCATGTGGCCCGGTATCCCCGGCGTGCTGCCTCTTCTTCAATCATCCGGTTGGCTTTATCGGCTACCATTTCCACTGCCGTCGTTCCGACCGCATCCAACAAAAGTCCTTTGGTATAGTGTCCGTCGGCAAAACACTTCTCGGTGGCCTGCTCGATGGCCGGACCGATGGTCGCTGCTAGGATGACGACCTCTTCCGCTTCATGCAGATGCTTTTGAATATCCTGCCCTGCAAGCGAGAGGGTAGGATTCGCTAGAATCGTTGCTGTATTCCGATCATAAGAGTAACTGTGCCAGGCCGCTCTGCCTTCCGCGTAGAGAAGCCCCTCCCTGCAGGCACTGGTAATCATCTCTTCTGGAAAAGCCTCGCCAGCCCTGGCCAGCCCTGCATAACGGCGGGTTTCTGCCGCATCGATATGCGTAAGGGGAAAACGGTAAACAGGCATCAGTCTCACTCCTTACCTTACCGTGCGATTTGTATATTGCATTGTAGATTATATCCTTGTTTGAAAGCTGGCGCAAAGAGGAAAATCACCTAGAAAAATAAAAAGGTAAGGCTGCCGATTATCCGACAGCCTCACCGGAGGTTCATTACTTTGCTCTTTCTACATTAATGCAACTCAACATAGCAACTCAACTATTACTTAAATGCCTTTTGATTTGAGTTCGAACATATCGGTCATTTCCCAAGCGCCTTTGGTAATGTATGGCAATTATTCACAAGACAATCATTTCACGAACTATTGGACTTTTTTGTAGTCTTTAGCGATAGGAGAAGAAACCCGACGATTGGCAGAATGGCGGCGCTCAGATAGACCCTCTGGAACCCCCAAAATTCACTCAACCCCGCCCAGAAGGAACCTGCCGTCACACCGATATCAAAAAAACTCGTAAACAAACCGAGTGCGCTGCCTTTCGACGAAGGCGGCGTCTGCCGGAGCACGATGACCGTGAGCGCCGGATACATCAAGCCAAAGCCGAGGCCGTACAAAAAAGCCTGCGTCAACAAATAGGGCAAGCTCTTTGAAAAACCTAGCGCTGAGACAGAGACGATAATAAATGCCAAGGCGATTTTGACGATGCCCACTTCGTCTGTAAAGATTATTTTGGGCATCAACAATCTGGATAAGATGATCGCTCCCGCATTGACCGTAAAAAACCACTCAAACCCTGAGATGTGCACTTCCTTGGCAAACAGAGGCAACATCGTTATAATCGTCCCGTTGGTAAAGGTGATCACGAAAAGAATGAGCCCAGGGTAGATCACATAGGGGTTTTTTAAGATGTCCCGAAAAGGCGTCTCCTTTTCCCCTTCCGTTTGTACTTGCCTTTCTTCTCTCGTCAGCGGAAGCAAGAGGGCCGTCAACACAGTGAAGCTCGCCGAAAGGCCAACCACTGTCCAGAGCCCGAACTCCCGATGCAGGTAAAGTCCCAGCGACGGCATGAGTCCCTTCCCCAGGATCAAGGCGATGCTGTGAATCCCAACCGCCCTGCCTAAAAAGGCTCCATCTACGTTTTCCGTCAACAACGAGATGGAAGAGACCGTGAACACACCGATCGTGTAGCCAAAAACCAGTTGCATGAGGGCGACGTAAGCTAAGGAGGGTTTGATAAAAAAGAGAGGTGTCGCCGCTGAAAGGGCCACACAAGACCAGAGCAACCCTTTACGGCCGTACCGATCCCCCAAAATCCCTGCGAGCACACGTAAAAAAAGGGAGCCAAAGAAAAAGAGGCCCATGATGAGACCGATGTCGAGCTTGTTCGCCCCCAACTCATCCATGTATACGGGAAGGACCGGAAGCAGTAAATAATAGGTAGCCGTAAAGGCTGTAGTCGCTGCGAGTAGTGTGAGGAAGGGAAGGGTCCAAAATTGCTGCGTCGAACCTGTCATCTTTATCCTTCTTTTTACGTTTATCTACATTCTTCTATCATCTCTATCGGAAGCCTTTCTGAGAACAGCCTTAATATGCGAGAAAAGGGACTCCGTTAATCCTCTTCGTGAAACCGAACAGTCGAGAAGATACACATGACTAGGGCTTTGTATAGCGGTAACCGTAAAAATTAAAAAAGAGCCGACCTAATCTCATGTAGGCCGACCCCTTTTTCTCACGTATTACGTTATTACACTTAGATTCTTCTATTGCGAACGAGATTTAACTTCAACCCAAAACCTATTTTTATTTTCTATACGAAGAAAGGTGAGTCTTTACTCAGGCTGAAAACAAGCGTATAATAAAAAAGCTACCGTTGTTTTCCGCCTCATTAGTATTACCCAAAATAATTGTAACACGTTTCCCGCGTCAAGTCAAGCGATTTTTTTTGTGAATGGAGGTACTCTCATGGATCGCTATCCACAGGAACTTCTCGAAGAACGGGAATATCTGAAAAGCACACTGTCGGTCATTCAAAAAGAGTTGCTGACAGAACAAGAGAAGCTATCCGATAAAAAGCGAAAAGTCATCGAATCCAGGCGGGACATGTGGGAGAATACAGGCCATTCCGGAAGAGACTTCACCCGACTGACCGAGATGAATCAATATCTTTTCGAGGTGAATCATCAGACTGGTTCCTACTACAACACATTGCAGCAGGTGAAGAAATACAAGAAAATTATCGACAAACCCTACTTCGGCCGCTTCGATTTCAAAGAAGACGGATACGACCTCGTCGAGCCCATTTATGTGGGACTACACACAGTGATCGATTCTGCGACCCAACAGGTCCTTGTTTACGACTGGCGTGCTCCTATCTCCAGCATCTTTTATCGTTATGAACTGGGACTAGCCGCCTATCAGGCCCCCTTGGGTTTGGTCGCCGGTGATGTCCAACGAAAACGGCAGTATAAGATTCAACGGTCCGAACTTGTTTATTTCTTCGACTGCAATATCCTCATCAACGACGAATTTCTACAAGATATATTGAGTCAGAATGCTTCGGCGAAAATGAAGAACATCGTCGAGACGATTCAAAAAGAACAGGATACCATTATCCGGGACCGGGAGAACGACCTGTTGATCGTACAAGGTGTGGCTGGCAGTGGGAAGACCTCTGTGGCATTGCACCGCATCGCTTTTTTACTCTATGACGGGTTGAAATCCAATCTCGCTTCCCATAACATCCTCATCCTCTCCCCGAACGCCCTATTCAACAAGTATATCTCACAGGTCCTGCCTGATCTCGGGGAAGAAAACGTGGTACAAACCACCTTTGACGATATAGCCGGCGACTTCTTTGCCGGTTCTGTTCAGTTAGAAACCCGGTCTTCTCATCTGGAAGCTATAATCCAAAGCCAAACGGAGTCAGAACGTAACGAACGAACCGATGCCTATCAGTTTAAAGGCTCTCAAGCTTTTGTGACTCTCCTCGAACGATTAATTCGGTACTATGAACATCGCCTCATCCCGTTCCAAGACGTTTATTATAACGGTGTTGTCGTAGAAACTCGACAACAGTTGAAAAACCGATTTTTAAACGACAAAATTGGCATGCCCATGGCCATTCGACTGGCACGCATGGAAAAGACCATACTGGATAAAATTCACCCAGTGCAAAAAGAGCGACTGAAGAAACTAGAAGCTATCGTCGCAACGAGCGAAGGCCATGAGTTAGAGATAAAACCTTTTAGCCGACTGCTGTCGATGAAAGAAGCGAAAGCCTTTCGAGAACGTCTGCGCGCGTTCACTCGCATTGACTACCACAAGCTTTATCAACAGCTTTTCTTACAGCCAAAATTGTTTTTTTCCCTGGCACGAGGCCTGAACCTCCCACGTGACATCGAAAGGATCATCACTGCGACTGCAGAGGCCTTAAAAAACGGGCAGGTCCGTTATGAAGATTGTGCTCCCCTGCTGTATCTAAAACTTCGTGTCGAGGGATCTCATCTTTTTTCCGACATCAAACAAGTGGTCATTGACGAAGCACAAGATTACACCCCTATACACTACGAAGTGTTCAAAATATTATTCAAAGACGTCAAGTATACGGTCCTTGGCGATTACCACCAGAGCCTAGAGCGACAGGTTGACGAAACCATCTATGATGATGTGATCCAGATCCTCGGAGTGGCAAAAACAATCAAGCTGTTTCTCCGCAAGGGATACCGTTCCTCTTACGAAATCAATCGATTTGCCAGGCATGTGCTAGGGACCGACGAAGATAGCCTGGCCTTTCAACGTCACGAAGCTGAACCCCACGTAGTTCCTTTTCCGAGTATGGGCGAAATGGACGAAGCCGTTCTCCAGGAGGCGACATCTTTTATCCAGCAAGGCTTTTCTTCAGTGGCGATTATCTGTAAAAGCCAGATGCAAGCAGAGCAAGTCTACCACAGGCTTTCTCGCAAAGCCCCCCTTCGACTGATCCGTCCTCACGAAGGAACCTTGGAAAAGGGCATTCAGATCATTTCCGCTCATACGGCGAAGGGACTTGAGTTTGACGTAGTTCTGCTATACGGGGCGGATAAAAAAACTTATGGGAATGATTTTGATCGGCGACTGATGTATGTCGCATGCACCCGGGCACTTCACCGGTTGCATATCTATCACACTGGCGAAAAGAGTCCCTTTTTTCCCGGCTAGACTGAGCCTTTCAACATGTTTCAGTGCCTAAAAAAACGTTAATGGCCCTTTAGGTCTTAAGCTATTATGACGATCGCTTTGGGGATAAAAGATAAGAAGAGGGGATTCTCCATCGTGTATGGAGAATCCCCTCTTCTGTTTTCTGAAGCCACGTGTGATCGCACCGCGCCAAATCGGGAATCCCATCCAGATACGATGGAATCAGTGTTTTTCCGCAGGCTTAGACGATTTAATGTTCTCAAGCGTCATCGAAAAATCAGAAGACACTTGATTCACTGTTTGTGCCTGTACATAGATGGAGCAATATTTATCGTATAACGCCTGTAAGGTGTCATACGCTTCTTTGCATTCCTTGGGGTGGTTCTTCAACTTCTTCATTTTTTCATCGATTCTGTCTTTCGCATGGGCCATTTCCACGAGGACGTTATCCTTCGCAGTGGACTCCTTGATCTTCTCGAAATCAATGTCCAATTCCGCCGTTTTTATGGCGTTGCTCCATACCTCCGAGTAGCCCTCGGCATACCCTTTGGTCAAGGAAAGTCCTGTCATGGCCTGTTCGGTAATATCCTTTACCGTTTCATTGTACAGGCTGACATACTCATTGAACTTGATCGTCTGAGTGTTGTTCTCCATGAGCGTAAGAATACTGGACGTCATGATCAAAACAACGAGCACAAAAATCAGGAGTGCCCGGTTCTTATTCACCGACTGTACAGGTTCACGCTCATCGCGAGGTTCTTCACCATAATTACTCATCGCCCACGCATCACCTCCAACAATTTAATTTTGAGAGATCCCGAAAGGGTATGATCAGGACGCCTGTCTTCCCTTCTCATAACACGTTTATACGGAAACTAGTAAAAATATTCCAAGAATCAGGAAATATTGTTGCATATGCATTTATCTTTTTTTACGCTCCCGCACAAAATTTCGAAAAAAGGCACCCATTTATAAATATCTGCAAGGATACTATCACAAAAGAGGACATGCTTACAGATTTACTATAATTTTGTCGAATAGTATATTTCTTTATATTTAACTCATTTTTCTTTATGTGTACGCGTATAAATTTATTACAAATAATTAAAGGAGGTGAGAGTGTGCGAGGGACGAAACATCGCGTTTTACAAGCAATTATACTGATTGTCCTTTGTACCGTATTCCTGGTTGGCTGCGTCCAGTCGGATATTCATGTGAAGGTGAATCCCGACGGCAGCGGGGACCTCGGCTACTCCATTCTTGTGAAACCCTCTTTACTGGGTGGAGACGGTGGGTATAATCCCCTGGACGACTTAAAAGCCAATGCAGAGCAATCAGGCTTTACCGTCACCAGTTTAGAACAGGATGGTATGGTTGGTTTTCAAGCCTCCAAACAAGTTAAAAGTATTGCCAAGGAGTCTTCTAGCGATCTTTTCCTCGGGAAAATCGGTGAAGGTTTCACCCAGAAGTCGTCCTATTTGAAAAATACATACACACTGAATACAGCGATTGACCTATCCGACCTTAGCTTCACAGGCAATGACAAAGTCAATCCATTGCTCCAAGCGGCCTTGAAACAGGTGAAGTTGACTCTGACGGTCGATCTCCCGGTCTCAGCGGCCAAGCATAATGCAACGACTATCGCTAAAAACGGGAAAGAACTGACTTGGCTTCTTCAACCGGGTCAAGTGAATCAAATCAACATCGTAGCCGAACAGTATAATACCACGACCATCTCTCTCCTGGGGGTTGCCGGTCTGCTGATTATCGGCGGCATCAGTGTGGCCATCTCCCAAATAAAGAAACAGACTGTCGCTGTAACCGCTACGGAACAAGAAACAGCAGCCCAAGAAACTCCGTCTGTGGAGGCATCTACGGGCGAACAAGTAGGTGAAAACACCAGTGCCGAAGCAAATGCGGAAACCGTTGCGGAAGTTGCTGTTGGAGTCGAACCGAATACCGGTGATGATTCGACGGAGAACAAACAAGGCTAAGCTAGGGCGATAAATACAAAACCCTTCACCTTTATTTCCTATCGGAAGTGGTGAAGGGTTTTTTGTATTAACTCACGATGTTGATCGCGTTTCCTTGAATGAAACCTTCAATATTTCCGGCCAATAGCTGAATCAGTCTTTGCCTCGACTCCAAACACTTCCAACCGATATGGGGTGTGAGGATTACGTTCTCCATCGTGAATAAGGGATTGTTCAGCTCCGGTGGTTCTGGATCCTGCACATCCAGAGCTGCACCGGCAATTTTTCCAGTTTGCAACGCCTCAATCAGATCCGTTTCTTTAATCAAGGGACCGCGGGATGTGTTGATGATGTAGGCAGAGGGCTTCATCAGGTTTAACCGCTCTTTATTGATGATGTGTCTAGTATCGGCGGTCAGAGGGCAATGGAGGGAGATATAATCACTTTCTTTTAACAATTCCTCCAGGCTGGCCGTGCGAACCTTGGGATCCTCCCATGTTTTCGGTGTCCGATTGTACACGAGGACATTCATCCCAAGGGCTAGAGCCACTTTCATCACTTGCTGCCCAATGCTTCCGCTGCCAATGATACCGAGTGTTTTATTTTGCACCTCAAAGTGGGGTACCTGCAGGTGTTTCGTAAAATTGCTGTAATCGTCTTGCTTAATCATGACTTGTTGGCGATGCAAAGAGGAACTCAAATTCAAAATAAAGGCGATAGCCAACTGCGCCACGGCCTCCGTGCTATAGCCGGGAATATTGCATACAGCGATGCCCTTTTCTTTCGCCGCCGCAATGTCAATATTGTTATAGCCAGTCCCGGCCTCTGCGATAAACTTTACAGAGGGTGGGAATTTCTCTATCAAACCTCTTCCGACTGGCAGTTCCTTCGTGATAACAATCGTCTGATCTTTTACCCGTTCAATGATTTCCTCGTCGTTGCTATCATCATATCTCGTCAAGTCGGTGATATTTGAGATCGGTGAAAAGTCGAGCTTATTATCGAAGTCAACTTTAGCTGCGTTGAGAAATACTGTCTTTTTCATAGCTACCCCCTGTTGATCGTCAAATTCTGTCGTTTGGAACAACCAGTAACGCTACCGGCTTGTACAACTAACTTGTGACACTTATAGTTTGACCTAAAAGCTCGATCACTATGGTATCTTCCGTTACTTTACACCAATGTACTGAGTACTGAACCATCGCAGGCCCTTATCTACACAATCCACTAAAACCTGTACCCTTGAGGGAAGGAGTTTATTTCACTCTAACCTCCTTGCGTTTGTTTGCCTTTTCACGAATATCATTTCTATGCATTTTATCTATTTCCTGCAATCTTATTATAACTTTTGGGAATCACCGTTATAACCGGAGTGCTCCCTCTATTATCGACAGAGTTAGACCTTCCCTCTTTGGTGTCTCACTTTTGACTCGGACCGATTGCTCCTTTAGAACCGTAAGTCGTCTTGCTTTTCAATTGCCTTTTTCCATCTGAGATGATACGATCAACCTCGAAAAGGAGGGCAAAAGATGTACAAAAGAACCTTTCGAGAGCTAGCAGATTATATCGCTCAACTAGATATTTTACCATCAGAACAATTAATGATCCTGACGGCAGATAAGTCGTCTCACCATGTGCCCGAATTAATCAATTTGATGAACAGCAAAAACATGCAATTTTTCGGTGGTGTCTACGCAGCGCTCCTCTCGGGAAACAAGATGGAGAGAGAAGGCTTTATCGTTCAGAAGTATGAGCCACTCTATTGCTCCATTGTCCTTCCCTTCTTAATGCGTTTTAATCTAGATCCAAAAGACTTAGAAAACACGACAGCACTAGTTCTCGTCGATGGCCTCTCCAGCAAATTCAAAGATTTAACCGATACCGTCTACAATAAAGTTGGAAGCAATGTGACCTATATCGGTGGCGGGGCGGGACATTACGACCTACAGCATAGACCGTGCATCTATGACCACAAAGGGATCTATAAAGATGTCCTCTATATTTGTATCGTCAAAGGATCTACAGAACTTGCCGTTGAGCATGGTTGGAGAAAAATGGACGGACCCTTTACCATTACACAATCGAACGGGAATACCTTAGCGGAGATTGACTACCAAAACGCCTTTGATGTGTATAAAGACATCATCGAACAAGAAGAGAATCTGAGAATCAGCAAAGAGGACTTTTTTAGTTTTGCTAAAGATCATCCTTTTGGCATCCAAGAAAAAGGCCATTTCGAAATCGTCGTAAGAGATCCCATCGGTGTAAACGACAATGATGAAATTGTCTGTATCGCCGATATTCCTAAAGGCAGTCAAGTCTACGTATTGAAGGGGAACGCAAATACCTTGTTGGCTTCTTCCATACAGATCGCGGAATATTGTGCGAAACGGGCGCCCGCCAAATATCGGCCTCTGCTTTTCGACTGCATTTCCCGGGCCATGTTCCTAGAGGAACGCTTTGACTCCGAGTTAAGCAATATTCAAGCATACCTAAAATACCCGGTGGAAGGTGCCTTATCCATCGGCGAAATAGCGTCCCGGAAAAACGGTGAGATTATCATACATAACAAGTCTACGATTCTTGGTTTGTTGTCGTTCGAAGAGAACCGCTAGACCTTACACTTCTAAAAAACAGCGACAAAAAAGCCTACCGCATTTTTGCAGTAGGCTTTCGCATTCCATCAAAACTGAACAGAAGTATCGTAAAGCAGTTAAGGTCAAGTCCTCGACCGATTCGTACCCGTCGACTGAACACCTCACGGCGTGTACATCTCGGGCCGATCGACCAGGTCATCTTCCTGGGGTCTTACCTACTTGCGTAGTGGGAAGTCTCATCTTTGGGTCGGTTTCGCGCTTAGATGCTTTCAGCGCTTATCCGCTCCCGACATAGCTACCCAGCGCTGCCGTTGGCACGACAACT
>NZ_JACVHF010000049.1 GCF_014502795.1 Heliobacterium chlorum | reverse complement strand
TACAGGCAGAAGAAGCATTTCTCCACCATGGCCCGAGGCAGTTCATTGGCGTAGCACATACCGGCCACGTCTGCGAATTTATCCAGCAGTCGATTGCGTTCTTCATCGGATACCTTCATATAAAAGGCTCGCATGTCCGGCTTGGCTTCCGCACCTTTTGTCCAGCTGTCCTTGGCAAGTGATTCATAGACAATGAGGAACTCGTCGAAGCCGAATAATAGCGAGTAAGCCACGCACTGCTCTTTGTGATCTGCTTGAGCGTCCTTCATCTTGTACTCACCGATAACGCCAAGGGTGGTGGACTTGGTCTTAAACTCCAGTCCAATCTTGCTGCCATCCGGTTGGTATTGAAGGACGCCGTCCATCATGCCGTACAGTTGGAATCGCTGGCCCTGGTGCTCAAACTGCCTAACCTGCCGAATGTTCTTTTCCCATGCCGGTCGATTGGTGGTTTTCGTCCGTACCACCGTAAACTTCGGTGCATCCAGATGTGTCTCGGCATACAGCAAATCTCGTTGCACCGCCCGGTGAACTGCCGAGCCGTTGCGGGACCATCGGCGTTGATAGGGAAAGCGGTCAACAAAAGAGGCTTCTACTTTTTTAACCTTGAAATAAAGTTCCCGTTCACATTTGTAGGCCGATGAAGGCGAGAAGGTAATGACTCCACGTTGAAAGCCCAGCTTGCTCGTATCGCTATTTAAACCATCCAGTTCATCCATCAGAAGATACTTTTCGATCTCGTTATCGTTCGGTTCCTCGATGGAATGAATCGCGTCGAAATGTTCAAGGATTGCTTTGGTCAACTCTTTACCACGATCGTTGGCATCATATAAAACTTCCTGCCGGAGTTCCTTTGCTCCAACTCGATTGATTAAGCTGCCGATGCAAACCACTCCCCTTTCTTTACCCCTTCGCCCCATCGTTGCATGATTTCGGTATCGACACAAAGCGGTACTGCCAGTGAGGCCGCAGCAGTCATGCACGCCTCAATTTCCTGTACATCACACTCGGTAACACTATCATCCACTAGCATCAATGCCTCGTCATGAACCGTGCCGCACAGTGACCAGCCTCTCGCTAAGCAATACTGTTGTAAATTCAGCATGGCTCGCTTCATGATATCGGCGGCCGTACCTTGGATAACAGCGTTGACACTCTGCCGCCGAGCCGATTCTACATCTCCCTTGACATCGTAAAATTTCCGCTTGAGGTCACGAGGGATATCTTTGTTTCGCCATACATTAAGGGGCAGTTCTTCCACTCCGAGAATCTCACAGATTTGTTTTGCCAAGGAATCGTAGACCTTCGCTTTCTGGCGATGACCGGGGAACCGTCGTTTTCTTCCGTACAGGGTTTCCACGTACTCATTTTCCTTAACAAACTCATGCGTATATTTAATGAAGAAATGGACTTGAGGGTAGGTTCTAAAAACATCACGGATAAACTCCTGTGCCTCGTTCACTTCGATACCCAACTGTTCTGATAAGGTAAACATACTGGTCCCGTAAAGAATCGCCAGAAGTCCGACCTTCATCATCTTCCGGTACTTCGACCCATCGCCGCACTCTTCGATGGGCTTCTTGAATACCCGACTAGCCAACGTGGAATACAAATCTTGACCGTTCAGATATGGCTCTTGTAAATGGCGATCACCGCTGATATGGGCTAAAACTCGAGGTTCGATTTGTGAGAAGTCACTCCCAATAATCAGCTTGCCGGGTGGAGCAATAATCAGCTTCCTTGCATTGGTCGGCAGATTTTGCAGGTTCGGCTCGTTGCTAGAGAACCGGCCAGTCACGGTGGCCACCTGATTAAACGATCCATGAATCCTGCCATCGGACTTAATTCGTTCCGGCAAGGCCTCAACGTAGGTACTTAGGAGTTTTGTGAGTTCCCGGTACTTTAATAGGTGCTCAATTCCGGGATGCTTGTCCTTTAAGGCTTTTAGCGTTTTCACATCGGTGGACCGATCATTGACCTCAGGCAACTTTAGTTCATCGTACAGCTTCCGGGACAACTGGATGGGTGAGTTAAAATTGATATCTCCGAAGTGATCAGTTAGGGATAGCTCCAGTTGGCAGATCTCACCCCGTAGTTCCTCGCCGTATTTCTGGGCGTAGTTCCGGTCAATAAGGAACCCGCACTGTTCCATATCGACACAGACTTCAATTAACGGATTCTCCAGTTCCCTATATAGTTGGTCCAGCTTACCCAATCGCTGAAGGTGCTGCCGTTGCCACTCATAGAGCTTCCACGTGAGGTGTGTATCCTTAGCCGCATAGACCAAGGCAACATCCAATGGGACTTCATCGAAACAGGTCTTTCCAAAGAGGTCTTCAAAGGTGTGGCTGGTATCTTCAAATCCAAAATGCCTACCGTATTTCGTGGCCAGACTCTTCAGGGCATATGACGGTTCATTTTCATTCAGCAGAGCCATGGCTACCCGAGTGTCGTGAGCCAATCCTCGCATACGTACTCCGTGGCGAATTAACATGTGCATATCATACTTAGCGTTATGAAGCACTTTGCCTACCTTCGGGTTAGTGAGCATCGGCATAAGTGCATCCATGACGACCGAGCGTTTTAACTGCTTCCCGGCTTTGTGGGCTACCGGAATATAAACGTGATAATCCGCTCGGGGCAGGGTTAGGGACATGCCAACGATTGTATCGTTGTACACGTCCAAACCCGTTGTTTCTGTATCGAATGCTATAATAGGTTCTTCTTTCAGATCGATGATCAACTGCTCCAACTGCGATTCCGTTTGCACCAGCCGATAGTTTTCCGGTGTCTGGGCGACCATGTCTTTAAGGACCGATTCCTTTCGCTGGTCTTGCAAGTCGCGCCACAACCGCATGGCATGGGCCTTGGTAAACTTCTTAAGGCTTTCTACGCCAACGCCGATTTCACCGGCATCAATGGCCGACTTGACCGACTTTAGGCGTTCCTTGTCAAGGTTCGAAAGGTTCGTTTGGAAAATCGCTTTCTTCGTGGTTCCTGTATGACTAACCCATCCGGAGAACCACACTTCTTCCCAAGTGGGTTCTCGCTGTGCCATCTCCTTTCGTAACTGAGCCTCACGAATTCGGTCCGATGCATCCGGTTCAATGGGCTTCGGTAATCCCATATTCAGTTCGGCCTCATCACCTCTTATAGTTTTCAACCGATTTGCTCCTTTGACTTAAAATACGTTTTCCGGTGTATCATCCGCTTCGATGGGTTTTACTCCGTCTTCAGATGCCTCGTTCCCAAAGAACTTGTCCACCGGAAACCCGGCTTTCTCTAACTCATCGATCTGCTGTTGCCGAGTTCGCGGTTGGAGCACTGTATCGTAGAAGACTTCTTCCACGGTCATCTCGTCAAATCGCCGGAATCTCTCTCGATCCTCTGGTTTCAACTTAATAATGGGATTTAGCGTAAAGCTGGTATCCACTTTCGTGCCGGTTCGCTTGAAGACAAAGGCCAAGTCGTGTAAATCTTCCTTATACTGTTCAATGGACTCAATGATGTTTTGCGATTGACCACGAGTGCCATCGAACACACGAATGCTCCCTTCATCGATATCGGCCATCGCGAAAAGGTATCGTTTGCGAACTCTGAGCCCTTGGTACTCTTCTAACCCTGCTTTGGACGCATCGCAATGAGCACATTTGTGGCCTGCCGGTTCAATACAAGGCTGAGTGTATATGCCGTGTTGATAGGAACCGTGTGCCCGGTATTCCACATAATCTTCAGGAGACAGCAATCGAACCCGAACAGAATCACCGTCTTTTAACCGGATATAGACTTTCTTAAAGTCGATATTAAAAGATTTCTTCGTCATGGATTCTTTAGCTGCTTTACCTCTTGCAGTGACAATAGACACAAACAATTCCTCCCTAGTTAAACATTGTTATTACTATCGACGGACAAATTCGGTTATAATAGCAACTGAACATTGTTTAAGCAACCTGCTCTTCTTGAGCTAGGTAATTGATCAGTTTTTTCTTTAGTCGGCTCATCGCCTGACGGGATTTCCCATCATACGACGGTGCGCCAAGCATTTTAGATACTTCGTCAGGTTTGAACCCGTATTCTAACATTCGAATAATCCAACCATCATGCTCGTGAGTTTGGCAGAACTCATCGAGCAATTTTTTTGTCATGATTTGATCTTCCAATATCTCTGTATCTTTTAAGATTTGGCTGAGCGATTCACCCGTTTCACTATCTACATAATCTAAGGACACCTTCATCATGGGAGATATCTGCTTTTTGCCGGTGTAATGTCGGTATAGTTTGATGGCCATTCGGTTTAGACGTAATCGTAAACACTGAGTAAAGTTTGATTCCCCTTTATAGTGAACCGCCGATTTCCACACCGTTTCGTTGAACAAGCTTTCAAGTTCTTCGTACTCCAGAAGACCGTTGGTACTGATACTTCGCTTTCGGGCCTCTTTTTTCACGATGGGCTGCATTAGCTTGAGGAGTTCATTAAGTGCCTCTGCATCACCGCCTTTGGAAATCTTGGTCGCCAGTTCGTTCGCTTTTTGGTCCAACTCCTGATACTTCAACTTCACCGACCCTTTCCGAATTTTTTTGTGGGAGAGGTTAAAACCCCTACACTTATCAAATCGCTTTTTTTCGCCGTTTGTGACATCGAAAAGCCAAGATTGCTAATTCCAATTTAATCCGTGGACCTAATTGGTAATCGCAGGGCAGAAAAAAAAGGTTGCGAGGAACATGGAGCGAATCCAGTGAAACCTCTGCAACCGTTTTTGATTCCATTTTAGGCTTTTGCTTTCTGGCATTTGTGTTCAACCGGTTGGTTAAACTAGCGACACCCTTACGATACCACTATTCCTACAGGGCGAATAGATGTAAAACGCTGGAATCCAAATTGCACATAGACTCTCATCGTTGTGGGGAATGTAATTTCGGGGGTATACGATACGCTTCGAAAGGATAAACCATGGCTGAGCGGAAACAAACGGCCCGAGAAAAAGCAGCCCAATTAGAGCGACAGGCAGATGTCGGCGAATATCTCCGGGGTCTACGGGAAAAACATGAACTCACGTTGACCGAACTTGGGAAAAAAGTGGGGGTTTCTGCTGCGTATTTATCCGAATTAGAGCGCGGCTTCAAAACACCCAGCGATAAATTAATTATGGAGTTGGCTGTTCTGTATGAAATTGACATAGAGGATTTATTTAATCGCTTTGGCAAGATTTCTGCTACAGCTACGACAGTGTTAGAAAAGAATCCGGGAATCCAAAAAACGCTGGCAACGATTTCTAGAGATCCTCGACTTTCCGAAGAAGAAAAGCAAGACTTGTACGATGAATTTTTCAATGTCTATTTATCGTATAAACAGGACATTGAAAAACGAAAAAGTTAAACAATTATGCAATAAGAGGATGTGATACTACTTTTGTTTGTATTAAAAATCATTATTGCATGTATTTTACTGTTCATGTCTGCGTTCATCGTCGCTTGGATTCGAGGGAGCAGATTCTTTCTGGATATACGAATTGATCGAAATGTTAACCAAACCATGATAAAAATGCCCGTTGGAGAAAATAAATACGTTATTTTTACAAATCCCGAAAAAGTTCCCGAGGTTTTTGAACTTATTTTTCAATACATTATGATGTTAAAATCGCCAGATTTGGTTGCTGTGGAAAAGAATCCAGCTCGGACAAATTATATTTTTCATAAAATGAGAATAACCGCCGTTATACTATTCTTAGCTGGTCTTTCTCTCCTATTATTTCCATAAATTACGCATATCCGTCTTTCCAATAGGGCACCTCTCGAGTGCGATCTAACACCCCCATACGTTCATTCACAGGAACATCGTTGATATCTTTTGCAGAATCCGGCAGTTGAATCTCTTGTAGACGGACATAACCTCCCAACTGCCGGATAATACTTTCCGCAATCCTTCTCCCGGCACGGTCGTTATCGGTGGCAACAACTAGCTCTTGAATGGGCGATTGGAGAATCAGTTCTCGCTGGCGTGTGGACAGATGGGCTCCCCCAAGTGCGATAGCCGGTTGTCCAATTTGCCATAGGGTGATCGCGTCGATTTCGCTCTCGACGATGTGTGCCCGAGATGCTCTCGCTTGATAGATACGGTTCATTCCGTAGACGTGGTTTTTTACGGGCTGTCCATCGGATACATACCAGAACCATTTGTGATTGACGCTACGGAACTTAATCGTTACTAACGCCCCATTACGGTCGAACCAGGGAAAGGTAATAGCCCGATTCTTTCGGTCATAGCCTATCTGAAAGGCACGCTGGTGCGGTTCCTGAATACCCCGTTGTTCCAGGTACGGGTGACGATATCGGAATTCTTTTAACCGTTCCAACGGCAAGGGTTCGAGCCGGGTCTCTTCTACGGGGAGACGAAAAGATAGTTGCACGGAATCGATGTCCTTTAGAAGGATTCCATACTCTTGTATTAGGTAACTTTCCGTTTCAAAAATCGTTTCATTCCGTAACCAAGACAGGAGCTTCGCGAATCCGCCCTTTTTCCATTCCTCGTCATCGCTTCCACTATCAATCCAAACTCCGGTATGAAGATGGACAGCAAAAGATGGATGGCGTTCGGATCGGAAGGGGGAACAGGCTATGAACTTCTCCCCCATCCACCGTGGCCGTTGCCAATCATACAATTGAAGTTCTCTGGCGATGTCTACGTCTATTTTATGGCATCGGATTGTGGTCATTACGCCGCCTGTGCTTCTGATATATCCAGAGAATCAATCATTTCCTTCACCACTTCTATGGCTTGTGGGAGCATCCCCTTCTCCGAGAGATATACCGGACGAGTAAGTCCTAGAATTTTTCCTTCACCAGGATTAATCTTGTATTTGTTATAAAATGCCTTGTCGAATTCCACGCACCAGGCCTTCTTTACGTGAATTCCTGATTGTTGAGAGAATACATAGATCATTTTTGTTAGTTTGTTCCGAAGCTCATTATCCATGGACGGAATGTCAACAACTGTAGCTCTACCACCCCAACGACTAACACTTCTTTTGAACAGTCGAAATTCTTCTTTAAGTTGGTCAAGTTCCTTTCTCGTCTCTGCCGCTACAGATAGTGCATGACTGACCGTTTTTTCATTTAATATGAGGCGATCCACTGTCATTGAAAGAACATCTTCCACTCGTATTTTCGATTGAGTCTTTTCCTTCAAACAGTAATACTCATCGACTAACATCTCATAGGCTTCCCAAGCCCGGTCGGTTTCGAGGGACTTTGCGTGCATGAAGGCTCCTTTTTCGGTCCAAAGGTAAAGTGTCCTGGCGTTCTTTAGCGTCGAGGGTAAACCTGTTACACTTTGTAACAGGTTCATTTTTTCTTCACCTTGGAGTGGAATGTAATGTTTACCCTCGATAAATCTCTTCTTATTTCTAGAAAAGTTAGTTCTTATGGTAGTCGTATCCGTTTCGTAGGCTTGAGCTAATTGAGTTGATAACAGAACCCGTTGTCCTTCACGTTCAATCACTTGCAAATTCGTCATTTTCATTTCCTCCAATGTTTTTATTAGAATTAATCGGTAATATTAGTACTCGGTATCTCAACTCAAGCCACAACCTTTCTTTTTTGAAGGACTTGCCGAATGAACTCTACACCTTTTGGAGACACCAATGTGCGACTTTTGGTATGCCACAATCCATTGGCGAAGAAGCTATATTCTTTCACTGAGAAATAGCCGCTCTCGATATACTTTTGAAGCGGTAAATTCTTATCCATTCCACTCTTGATTAAAATCCCTTCATTGCGTAGTGCCTCATAGGTTAGGTTGCGACCTTCATCCATGGACTTGGCCACTTCTGACATGGTTTGCCACCCATGGGATTCGATAAAGGTATCAAAAGCTTCCACTTTCGGTGCATCGGCCTCAACCTTAGCGACGAGTTCTAGTCGCATTTTTTCTGTTTGGACAAGAGCATCCAGTGCTTCAACGTAGTTCTGAGGAATTAGCCGGCCCTCGTAGGTGGGGCGTGATATCTGTTCTTTCAGACGGTAATATTCATCGACTAACTGTTCATAAGCAGCCCAAGCTTGATCTGTCTTTAGGCTTTTCGCATGTAGGCAAGCTCCTTTTTCAGTCCAAAGGTATAAGGTTTTGGCGTTTTTCAAGCTATTTTGGGAACCGATTTCATTTTGAAATAGGTTCATGAATTCTCTCTTTTCGGGACCTTCTAGAGCGAAGAAGTGCTTGTTCAAGGTATACCTATTTTTATTTCGATGAAAGTTTAGGTTTAGTGTTGAAGAATCGGTTCCAAATACTTCAGCTAGTTGTGCCGTTGTCAGTACCCGTTGGCCTTTTTGTTCAATCACCGATAAAGATAACTTCATCATTGATGTCGTCCTCCTAATTATTGTTTTAAGTTTTGGTTTTATAGTTGGGCATCCATTAAGAGGCCAGTTTTCTTCGCTTCAGAACATTCCGGATGAATTCTATCCCAGTGGGAGAAACCAGCGTTCGGCAACGAGTCATCCATTGTCCATCTTTCCAGAAGGTGTATTCCTTGACCGAAAAGTA
>NZ_JACVHF010000048.1 GCF_014502795.1 Heliobacterium chlorum | reverse complement strand
GTGCTGAATATCTACGCCAATGAGGGCTCCAAGATTGCAATGTGCTGCCGTTATGTAAACGATACCGAACGGATGAGTTATCGAGCCGACAGTTTCGGGAACGGCGGTCTTAGCATTGGCTCTCACCGGGTGGTGACTATCAACTTTCCACGGTTGGCGTTAGATGCCCGTAATGAAATGCACTTCTTCACCCTGTTGGAACGGCGAGCGCAGATGGCTAAGGATTTGCTATTGGTTCACCGGGAAGAGATTCTGCGCCGACGGGTAGAGAAGGGATTCCTTCAATTCTTTAATCCGCTTGGTTGGTTTTCACTGGACATGTTGTTCTCCACTATCGGGATTCACGGTCAGTATGAGATGTGTGAGTTTATGGGGATGCCGATGGAAAGTGAAGAAGGGCAATTGTTCACTGAGAAAGTGCTGAAGAAGACCGAGGAATATGCCCAGGCCTTCAGCCAAGAAACGGGGTATTCATTCAACACGGAGGAAATCCCTGCGGAGAGCACAGCGGTTACATTGGCAAAAAAGGACCGCCTAATCTACCGGAAGCTACAGCCCTTTGAATTGTACTCGAACCAGTACGTCCCATTAATCGCTGACATGAGCACAACCGATCGTATTCACTTAACCGGACGTTTCATGAAGCACGTAAGCGGTGGAGGCATCCTGCACCTGAATGTTCAAGAACGGATTACCGACCCCTTTATAATGAAGAAACTCATCCTGATTTCCTTATCGGAGGGAGTCGAACACTTTGCGATCAACTATGGATTCGGGGTTTGCGCCAGTGGGCATACGTCTATCTTGGGTACCGGCAAAAACTGTCCCATCTGTGGGGAGCCGATTATCGATTACATGACTCGGGTGATTGGGTACTTCACAAAGGTATCCTCATGGGGTGATATACGGAAGAATTACGAGTATCCGAAGCGGCAATTTAATGAACTGAAACAAGCAGGGGAGGAGGGACCGGATTGAATATTTTCGTAAAACGGCTTCATCCCAATACCCTCATTCCTGAGCGTCAAACCCCGCTTGCCAGCGGATTTGACCTACATGTCCTGGATGCGGTATCGCCAAGAAAAGCGTCGGCTCCGTATAATGATAACTTCAAATCCGTGTTGCTGTTGCCCAGCGATCGCATCCTCGTCCGCACTGGTATCGCTCTTCAACTGCCTATGGGGATGGAAGCCCAAGTACGACCTCGTAGTGGATTGGCGTTAAAGCATGGCGTGACCGTATTGAACACACCGGGAACTATCGATGCTGATTATATTGGCGACATCGGCGTGATTCTCATCAACCTTGGCGATGTACCAATCGATATCTTAAAAGGCGATCGTGTTGCCCAATTGGTATTTCAACCGGTCTTTCATGACGCAGTATTCTTAGAATCTGAAAAGCTCGACAAAACTGAACGAAACTCAGCCGGATTTGGGCATACAGGAAGGAGAACATCGAATGGGATATGATTTTGCAACATTGTATGCATTACGAGACGAGATCCTTTTTGAAGAAGAAACCCTGCGTAGCAAGGTGCTAAATGATAAGTCCGATCCGATTATTTTAGCCAAAGCATCTGCCTTGGCTTGGGCCGCCGAACGAATCACCTATGCGATTGAAGCGAATCTTGAATCGATAAATGAGGAGCGAAGAGAAAGGGGTAATAAAACTGAAAAGGTTTAGTATTGATCTCAATCCGATTTGCTGGAATGAACGTGTACATCTTGAACCGGAACGGCTTAACGATATTCGTCATATAGAACACTTCATCAATGAGAATTTCGTTAATGAGGGGTTCACCCCAAATCAACACGGGCGAGTGATCGCATTACGCTCCACCGACAAAGGCCGGAAATCCAGTGCTTTCGCATCGGCTCTGTATCTGGGTAAGTATAACGATATGGACAATACCGATCGATTTCTCAATGGCATGGTCAAGGCTGGTCATTCCTATGAGCCTATCCGTGGTGAGACCGTTACCTTCCTTTTCCTCGGCGTGAGCAAGACGGTCTATGATCATCTTATCACCTACACCATTCGTAACCGCCGAATAGCTGGTGGCTTCCGAGTGAATAAACCGTGGGGATTTGTGGTTCCCAATGAAGCAAAGGATCCTTGGCTATACCATCGGATGATGGAAGATCAACTAGCAAGATGCGAACAGCTTCGAAAAGAGCACCCCGAAGAATCGCTACAAGCCATCCGGTCGCTGTATCCCATAGGCGTAATGATGCCGCCGTTCATGCTGGACTTTTCTGAAGAGGCTCTGGTGAAGAACGTGTTCAGACAACGTATTTGGGAACGGGGTGCTCAAGAGGAAACTTGCGACGTCGTTAATTCCATGTTTGAGGCTGTCCGCACATTAGACCCCGAGAAGTGGAACTCATTACAGGAATACCACGGTCCTCATATCGATGGTCATAACCGGGCTATGCGGAAGCTGCGAGAACAGCGGCCCACCCTGCGGCAACTAGTGGCTAAAAACAACAACGCCCAGGCCGATGTAATGGACCTGGACGTTTATGAACTGCTCATGGATACCGTGGGGAAGTTGCCGAAGACGATGTGGGATAAAGCAGGCTAATGTTATTTCATTATCTCGATGTTCTTTCGGATTTCTCGTAACTGTTGAAAAGTGATTTCACCTTTGGCGTATCTTCTTTTTGCAATATGTTCCGGAGAATTGTAGTTTTTATACGCAATGAATCCGCCGAACAAGAGCGAAAAAGGTATCCCCAGTATGATCAAAATATCAAGAATTGAGGTTTCAACACCTTTCCTGGCTGGATTTAAATAATTATAACATGGTTTGCTTATTTCTCATAAATACAGACAGGAGGAACGCGTTTGAAACAAAATAATTTCGAAAATGCAGTACACCAAGGTGATTGCCTTGATATTTTAAGTTCCATTCCTGACAACTCTATTGACTCCTGCGTAACAGACCCACCTTACGGTCTTTCGAAGGAACCGAATATCCGTGAGGTCCTATCAAAGTGGATGGCTGGCGAGGATTACAACCACCAGGCCAAAGGTTTCATGGGCAAGTCTTGGGACTCCTTCGTCCCGGGGCCAGCCATCTGGCGACAAGTGTTTCGCGTACTCAAACCCGGCGGCCACATCCTGTGCTTCTCCGGCACGAGAACCCAAGATTTGATGACTGTCGCCCTTCGTATGGCTGGGTTTGAAATCAGAGATGTCATCGAATGGCTATACACCAGTGGCTTCCCGAAAAGCATGGACATCAGTAAAGCCTTTGATAAGCGAGCCGGGGTGGAGCGTCACATCATCGGTGAACGGGAAGTACCCGATAAGCGTAATGGTCATGGTAGGGCGTATGGTTCGTCGCTGTTTGCAGGGGAACAAACGGGCAAGATCGTTCATTACATTACCGAACCAGCGACCGATCTAGCCAAGCAATGGGATGGATGGGGTACATCGATCAAACCCGCACATGAGCCGATAATAATGGCGAGGAAGCCCATGGAGGGCAATACTCGCGAGAACGTTGAAAAGCACGGCACAGGTGCAGTCAACATCCGGGACTGCCGAGTTCCATCTGACCAAACAGAAGAAGGACGATTCCCGGCCAACTGCGTAACCACTGATGATGGCGAGTGGTACAGCACGTTTTTCAACATCACGCCCAAAGAAATCTCCAAGAAGTCCAGTAAGAAAGACCGCAACAGCGACTGGCAAGGTAACGTCATTGACCTCCAAGAACGGCGCACCTATCCCGGCACAGGCCGTGGCGTCATTAACAGCAAGTACACCATGGACGGCCGTGAGCGTAAGCCGGTAAAAAGTCGTAACCATCACCCGACTGTAAAACCAGTCGACCTCATGGCATGGCTGATAAAACTGATTACTCCACCCGGCGGCATCGTTCTTGACCCGTTCGGAGGAAGCGGCAGCACAGCAGTCGCAGCTAGAAAGAACGGATTTGACTTCATATTAATTGAACGCGAAGAAGACTATACCGAAGTGGCAAGAGCGAGGGCGTGCTGATGGCAAAAGTGATTGATTACCGGAAGGCTCTGGCGTTAGCAGAAGGCGAGGCCCGGTTGTTCATAACCTTCGTGAATGGCATGGCCAGACTACGAAAGTCTCACAGTTCTTCACAACAAGACATCGAGTATTATCAACGGTTGGCGAAAAGACTTAACCTTCTCAAACAATGGGAAACCATCGATAAACAACATTCTGAAAGGAAGATTGCATAATGAAAATCGCTTTGACAGGAAAGATGCGTTCCGGTAAAGATGCCGCTGCCGATTATCTGGTGAATCATTACGGGTTTAGAAAGTTTGCCTTCGGTGATGCCATTCGTAACCTCTGTAAAGAACTGTTCCCACACGCCGATGAAGACGGCAAACCCCGTGCTCTGTTTCAAGATGTCGGACAGGCTTTGCGAGAAGTCGATCCTGACGTATGGGTGAACTACGTATTACGTCAAATCGAAAGGGAAACTGGTCCAGATGATGATGTCGTAATCACTGACCTTCGCCAATGGAATGAATACCTCTCGTTGCTGGAAGCTGGTTTTGATGTGGTGAAGATCAATTCCTCTGCGACTACACGGATTCAACGAATGAAGCGATTGGGTGAGCAGATTAATCTGGCTCAGTTTAACCATGAGACGGAAAAGTTTGTTGAGCAGATTGATGCTGACTTCGAGATTACTAACGAGGGTACTCTGAAAGAACTGTACTGCTTAATCGACAATGCTCTACTACACATCAAAGAGGAGGCGGCCTAACTGGGGAAAGTTATTGATTTCTCGGCAAAGGAACGGCGATTGGATGATGCCTATCCATTAGATAGCGAACGAGGCATCTACGCCTTACTTACCCAACTGCACCATGTCCGAGAATCCCGCTTCCTTAGAGGTGATTACGACGCTAGTTTGTTATTGCTGGACTTAGCACAATCCATTACAGAAGCTAACTTGACACATCGGCAAAAGCAGGCGTTGAAGCTCGTTTTCATTAACGACTTCATTCAAAAGGACGCTGCCCATTGGATGAACATCTCACAACAGGCCGTCAGTGAGCATGTTCGCTCGGCCATTCAGCGGATCGCTCAGATCAATGAAGAGAAAGAGGTGGCATGATGGTGTTCTCTACAGAGTCGAATTATAAAGCATCATTCGCTAAAGCAGTAGACCTCTTAACTACCCAACACATGCCGGTTCAATGGCGGGTTAAGGCTGTTGATGATCTGATTGAGGCGTATGTGAAACAAGTCGGTGAGGTGCCCAATGAC
Organism: Heliobacterium chlorum; assembly: GCF_014502795.1. Lineage (GTDB taxonomy): Bacteria > Bacillota > Desulfitobacteriia > Heliobacteriales > Heliobacteriaceae > Heliobacterium > Heliobacterium chlorum. The sequence continues at coordinate 4,357 of NZ_JACVHF010000048.1, read as the reverse complement.
CGTCAACTAGAGCGACTAACAAACTACATCCTTCGAGATTCTAAAAACCAGCCGGATAAAGTGAGTAAAACCGAATATCCAGAACTCAATGAAGCTCAATGGAAGGTTCGTTCGAATAGAGAGATACCGTTGGAGCAAGTCGGCAATTTTTCCGTTGAAACAAAGCGGGTTGGGGTCAGGTTTAAGCACCGCGATAAGTGTAGAAGAATCGCATGATTACACTCTGTTAAATCAGGGAACGGATATCTTAAAGATATTCGAGGGGCTCCTCAGAAACAGGTGAATCGATGGGCCTAAAAGCTTGGTTGTTGTTGTTATTGAACATCTCACTAATTTTAGCAGGACAGACCCTTATCCGATTGGAGCTAGACCGATTAGGCGGTTTTGAGTTTGCGAACTTACTCAAAGCCGCTACGTCTCCCGGTATCCTTGGTGGCGTGGTTTTACTTACACTCGCTTTGTCGGTGTGGTTCAAGTTGCTAACAATGGTCCCATTTAGCACAGCTTTCCCAGCTCAAGGGCTCATTCATTTCCTTGGAATTATCGTTGGGTGGCTGGTGTTTTCGGAATATGTGCCAACGGTCAGATGGATCGGGGGGCTTTTCCTGATGGTTGGGGCTTATCTTGTTTCACTTCAGTGATAGGAAGGGTAGGGGATCGGTAAACACCGGTCCTCTCCAAACTTAACTTTACTATTGAATTAGTCCTAGATAAGCTGTACCTGCCTCGCAACAAAAGCAGGGAGGATTACAATGACAGAATTCTATCAAACCTTAATGGGCAGGAAGTTCTTTGAACGGGATGTTCCCAAACTCTCTGAATCCCTGGCCACCATCGCCGAACAACTGGCCCGGTTAAACCAGAACATAGAGAAGCTCAATGAAAACATGAGTAAGCCCAAAAAAGCTGAATGACGCCAACACAGTCCCCCGGCAACGGGGGCTGTTTCGCTCTTTGATAACTAAAAAAGCCCATGCCAAATAAGCGACGTTCATGAGATTAAAGAACCCTCGCTTGATAAGTGGTCGGACATAGACTCTGGTATAGCTGGGCGGACTTCGCTGTTGGGTGTTGGGGCAAACTGGCCTCCATGATCAGCGGTCGAAGTCGCCTCTTAGTTTGATAGGCAGACTGGCCTCTCTATGGGTGAAGTTCACTGCTGACTTATCGGCAAAACCACCATGGACGATGGTTTCGGAAACGTGGCCGGATTTCGCCAAGTGGCCTCCGAACGGTAAACCTGCAAGACGTTCTATAGAGTATATTACTTAGAATAATTTGCAGGTTACGCTGCCATCGTGTTCCACCAGGGAATCAGAATTTGCGGTCATTGTTGAGACCACCCCAGTTCGAACCCATAGTCCAACCGTGAAGCAACGCTTCCCATTTTCGATTTTCGGGAACTGGCAGTTCCGATTATGGTCCAAATATCAACCTCCCTCAGATTGAGAGCTCGGTAGACCAATATTCCAGATAGACAGACCTCCTTCGAGGAAAACTCGAGTTTGATTCGTTGCTGTCTTTAATTGAAGGAACAAGCCATCACCCGATAAAACTCCCCCTTAAAACCCGGCCCATCATGCACTGGGCCTTAATGTGAGCTATATGAATCAAAATGCTTGTCGTGTTGATTTCGACGGTAAAATCTTATGCGGAATTAAATTTTTAATTTTTGTTGGAGCCGGTTATTGCTCGATATTCATTCCTCCTTGGTGGGCGGTTGCCGCAGTGACATCATCGCTCTAGTAGGGGAGGAAGTCAACAAAATTAATGACTCCTAGAAGGATAATTAAGGAGAATATAGAAATAACCCACTAAAGAAGTGATTGTAATTTAGTGGGAGGATACTTATGAAAAACGTTGATATCGGAGCAAGAACATTAGATATTTACTCAGGGCTTTACCTATATAACGATACCTTATTAGACATAAATCTTGGGAGCACAATATTAATTGGAAAAGCAGCAAGCCTTGCTTCTCACCTTCGAGGGGTACAAGTAATCGATTCTTTTGAAGGATTAGTTGCATTGGCTGGAAAGTTGAGAATAACCTCCGTAGAACTTCCACAAGTATTACAAATACTTGATGAAATTCGTTACATTAACATAGTTGGCCCAAAACGAAAGCCTGATAAAATAGAAGTACTAATTGATAGATTTGAGGTTACTTACGACAGACTAGGAGAGAAGTGGAAAACAGAAGACCCTGTAGAATTTGAAAAGAAAATGATACAGGTTATAAATGATCTAACATCAAACTCCTTGCCTATTGAAAAAGTTAGGAATGACTATAATATAAAAGATGATATTTCAATAATGCTAGAAATTGGTGAACAATCCGGACTTCTTCGTACTTTTCAAAATCCGGACGGGGATACTTACCTATTTTCTCCGTTGTTCATGGAAGAAAACCCCCAAAGAATTTTATCATTCATGAATAACTATAAGGATGAACAAATTCAAAATCTATTAAATTTAGTAAATTCAAAACCGGGGTTTCCTGTATTCGACTTGTTGAAAATTAACGACCCCTTAATACTTGAAATATTAGATAAAAACATTTTTCAAGTACCAGCAATAGTGGCCTCTGGAGGTCAAGTCAATTTTCTTTTTAGTCCTTTTACAAAAGTAGAAGACAAACAAATGTTAAAGCACGCTAGATACGTCGTATCGGCTGTAAGGTACGGAGAAAGATTTTCCGTTTATTCGGAATTGAGAAGTCCGTCTAGATTTTTACAAGCATTATTAGATAGACAATATATTGGCAAAACTCCACATTCTGATATTGAAGCCCAATATGGTGTATTAAGAGACTGTGGTTTAGGAAGAATCGAAGAAATTGTCCCAGGAAGATATCGTTTTTATCTGGCTGATACAGATTATGCTAAAAATGTCGTTAGATTAGCTCAGCGTATTCTTTTTACTGACTCAGATTTTCATCCCGATATTCAACGAGGTATCATAGATGAGGCGTGGGAGTTGAGAAAAAATTTAACTTCGTATACATTTAATGATTATATTCCGAATCTAAGTAACTTAAACAACATAAAACACGTACTACAAAAGAAAAAGACTCTAATTAAATCTGAAAAGTCGACTAAGTTAATAAATAGTATAATAAATAAAATTTATAGCGAGGGTGAACCGGATGTCTTTTGATGATAATGATTTCCCCTATAAAGTTAGTTTTCAAAGAATATTATGGAAAATGGGTTTTTGGAGTAGAATAGAAATACCAGTTCTTGCTTATTCTATTGACGATTATACTAAGTCACTGAAACGCCATGACTTGACTGATGTTGACGTTTATGGTGAACTTATAAACTCTGATTTTGCTACCTATAAATATATTGCTGACTGTAAATCCGGAAGAAATGTAAAGGCAACCGAGAGGGCTTATTGGCTCAAGGGAGTAATGGAGTTTACAGGAGCAACGAAAGGATTTTTAATAAAGAAGAAAATATCTTCAAATACAAGATTATTTTTAGATAAACTAAGTATTTATGCAATCGATGAGAAAAATCTTTCGGAATTAGAAAAAATATATTACGTTAGCAATAATAATGATTTATTTAGCGTGGATTATTATAAAAAAAGATATCAAATAATAGATGAACTTAAAGATGAGTATGCAAAAATATATAGTTATCTTTCCGGCAGGTATTGGTACAATCCTTTGCATTCTAATCTTAGAATCCTGTTAAATATGTTGCAAAAAAATAATTTTTACCAGCAATTTAATCAGGAGTCTTCTACATCTCATAAGTTTATAATTTTGGAAATAGCTATATGTTTAAGTAGGATCGTTTTGGATTGCTGTAATTACGTATTACATCGTAATATTTCAGATATACCCTCGTGTGTATTAGAATATAGTTTCGGGGGGATTGCTGGGTATAATAATAAGAGAAATATGTTTAATGAAATCAAGGCACTATTAGAAACAGAAATGCCTAACGAAGAAATGAATAAATTATTAATTATGCAATCTGATTTTATTGATGGACTAATTAAGTTAGTTGCAAATTTTATTACAGAATCACACCATAGTAAAGAAAGTATTAAGTACTTAGAACTTATGCAACATGAAATTATTCTAGATAAGGAATTAAACTTTCAAGATTTAATTGGACCTACATTTTCAAGTGTAGGACTAAAACTAGCGAAAGACGTACTTAGGTATTATATTGGTTACGCTAATATTAACGAGTCTATTATTCTAAACTGTCTTAAAAAGTAGGTTAAACTAGTGCCCCATCAGACAACGTTAACCCGCAAAACCTAGTGGTAAATACAGGGATTTAAAGGAATATTGCAATTCTATGTCGAAAGAGAAATTCGATGGAGGGATTGCAATG
>NZ_JACVHF010000047.1 GCF_014502795.1 Heliobacterium chlorum | reverse complement strand
TGGGTCGGCTTCAGTCCTTGGTCTTTCTGATGGTGAATCTTTGTGTACATTTTCCACTCCGTCAATGTGGGCCAATTGCCTCCTTATGATGCTGTATACAATAGGTGCCGCTTCTTCTGCTACGCTCAGGTTGGCCTGCGTTTACGTTATTTCTTCAGGCATGATTCGCTTGCAGATCTTATTGGCAACCCGCCTATTGTATCAAAACATCCAAGGCAAGTGTCCGAAAAACGTCCATTTTTAATGGCCAAAAATCGTCCCTTTTAGTTTACCGCTTACAACTTAGGGGATGTTCATGGAACACTAGGTGCAGACATAGAAATGTATTTCTTTAGAGTTCTACGTAAACCAAATTTATGGCCGATTGATGAGGGACACAAAAACTACACTGAAGATGACCTTTTTGATGTTATTGAGTTGTTGTACGATTTAGTCTCCAAACCTCTTGAAGGGCGTTATCACAGTTGGAGTGATTGTGGTTGGCATTATGATACTTTTGAGAAAAAGGCAGGACAAAACGAGTTTCGAGCCCAGATTAACGATATTTTGCAAGATTATCAAGAAGGATACGAATTATCGGTAGACGGAGAAATTCTAGCATTAGGCGATAGTGGACTACAACATTTACTTAAAGCCGAGATACCCACTTTTGATAAAGAAAATGTAGACTCCAGATTAGAACAAGCGATACTAAAATTTAGAAGGCATCGTTCGTCTATACAAGATCGTAGAGACGCGGTTAGAGAGTTAGCTGATATACTTGAATATTTAAGGCCCAAAATGAAGGGATTATTATTGTCGAATGATGAAAGTGATCTTTTTAATATTGCTAATAACTTTGCTATTCGACATCATAATAACAAGCAAAAAAACGACTATGACAAACCAATATGGCTGAGTTGGATTTTTTATGTTTATCTTTCTACGATACATGTTATCGTAAGATTACTAATTAAGAACAACATAAAGGTATAGACTAAACATCATTCGATATAATATTCAAATTGTACCCACCACCCACAGCCCACCTATTGAATAGACAGGCAGTTCAGCCCATCGTGGTTGGATTGCTTTTACTTTTTTTAAGGACGGTGGCCAATGACCTTGGTCCCAATTTCTAAAACTAAACATGGGACTCTAGACTCTTGAATAAGCAGGAATATGAGCTATTTTGTCGAATCATGTAATAAAATGTCAATACTATCGGAAGGCGGGTGGTCTGATGTTTGACATAAAGGAGCAGAACAAACTCTCTGTTCAAATGCTCATAGAAAAAATCAGGTTAACCGAAACTGGTGCAGAGGCACGACAACTGCTTGAAGTTGAGGGCCAAAACTATACCGTTGAAGATTTTCTAGAAGTAATGAATGTTACTGACGGTAACGAAAGAGAGAAGATCCAATGAATAACTTTATTAAGAGTACCGATTTGTCCGGTGAATCGAATCAGTTAATTCTCGTCATTGATGATAAAGACGCAGAGGTCACTCCTCAAATGGTCAAGTCACTTACAGAAGACATGATACAAGTCATCGCCAAACACATTCAAATTGACCGTTCAAAAGTGAAGATTAACTTAACATCAGAGCAGAGTGTAAAAAAGATCGTCATCTACATCCCGGTCGTTAATATTCCTCGAGGAAAATAATTACGCCTTACATGAAAGCAGTTTTAGGCCTATTGCCTGAACCTGCTTTTTTTATTTTTTACAAGGATGGTGGCCAATGACATCAAACATCGGCGAATTATCAGTTGACCGCATCTATAACATGGACATCAACGTCGGCCTCAAACTACTCCCCAACAACGGTATCGACCTCATCATCGCCGACCCACCATACGGCATCAATTACCGGAGTGGCAGTCGCAAGCGAAAGTTCACCGCAATCCAAAACGACAACATCATCATGGCCGATTGGTTGGCCGACGCTTATCGGGTTCTGAAAGACGGTGGTGCCCTATACTGCTACACCCGCTGGGACGTCTATGCCGAGTGGTATCACCGAATCTCCCGTCACTTCACCATCAAGAACTGCATCGTCTGGCAAAAGAACGGTGGGGGAATGGGTGATCTTCGAGGAGCCTACAGTCCTGCTCATGAGTTTCTCATCTTCGCTGTGAAAGGTCGACATCTCTTAAATGGAAAGCGAATTTCAGACGTATGGGCTGTGCCTCGCGACCCGGCAGTAACCTACATCCATCCCACGCAAAAGCCGGTAAAACTGGCCGAGATGATTATTGAGAAATCATCGCAGCCGGGTGATGTTGTGCTTGTACCGTTCTGTGGTAGCGGTGGGGACTGCGTGGCAGTAAAACAGATGGGGCGAAGGTTTTTAGCGTTTGATGTTGAGGAGCAATACGTCGTTTTGGCTAAAAAGCGGTTGGTAGACGTGGCATAATCCACTTGCATTTAGTAGCTCGCGACAAGAAACGGAAAATTCAGACTCTTAGGACCTAAGTCTCTTGTCGTAACAAGGCAAATTCTGTTATAGTAACAGAAAAGAACTATAACAAATCCCTGGAGGTGAGAACTATCACTCGAAAGGCAGTTAGTTGTTCTAGAAAGGGTTGTTCTCAATACAAGGATAGTTTTATTTCTTTTCGAGTTCTCGCCGATATAGGTGAGGAACTCAAGCGTAATTTACTTCAACCAATGCCCGACAAAGTAATAACTCTAATTTTACCGTTCGAAAAGTGGGTTTCCCAATGTATTAAAACTATACATGGAATGTTGCCGAGATCCGCTACGTTGGATGCCTTTGTAAGAATTGCTAACGATAAGGAAGAGCCTACAATAATACGTTTAGAAAAGCTGCTTTTCATTGTACAAGGGTTAGCAATCACGGAAGAGTTACTGGAATTCGTTAAAGATATTGATGATAAATGACGGATCAAAAATGTAGATGGCGACACGCAGTGATTTCTATATTGCAGCGAGTCGCCTTCTTATTGAGGGTAAAATGAGGGCAAGTACGAAAGACCTTAAAGCCCAGCGATGTCGATCTGATTTACTTGTGAGGTGGCAGCGAAGATTGAGTGGACAATAAAATAGGAGGTAGGTATGGTTCCGGAAGATCATCGAGAAAAATGGTGCAAAACATGAAATGATCAATACACTTACACGTGTAATGATTGTGTAATCACTGACGCTAATGATGAACCCACTAATTTTGTTGAGTCGAATAGTAGTGGATTTATAATTTATTTGCTGTTAGCTCTAATAGCCTCGTATTTGATTTGCCGTACTTTATTATTCCATTGATACTTTGTCGGCATAGTCCTTCTGAGGGAGAAATCGCCACAGCCATGCCTGTTTCGCCACGTGTGCCCATAAAATCCATTGCCAATATAATTCCATTCAGATAATGCCTGCGAGGCACACGTCGGCACACAACCCGCAACGTTCCCAACCCAGCCGTGTAGCAGCTGGGTGAGGCGGGCGAGAGGGCGGCGTTGGCGGGCGTCTCCTGTTTCAATATAAGAGAAGATCCCGGTAATCATACAAGGATAACGAGATCCAAGGTATAACAGTTACCATTCTCTATACATGCAGAACTGCATAACACCCTTATACGAAATGAATTGGGTATATGCATCCCGTATATACAAAGATAAGGGTTATATAACTGTATATTAACTGTTATATACGGTATATATACCGTTATATACCGTAAGGGAACCAAGCCCCCAACTTGTAAGCCTTTGGCATTGACCTGTATTGTTTGCGAGTGAGATAAAGGTAATCCAATGCGACTCCCGAAAAACGTGAAATGGCTACTGTCAACGCAGCTGTTGGATACCTGTGGCTTTCTGTAGTCGAACTGTAGGCTGACATAATGAACGGATATTTACGGACATATGACACTGACCGGGCCGCTGAAAAAGCGGTCTTTTTTCATGCTGTTGTGTAGAAGGTAAAACTATAAAGTCCTGGAGGGAGGTGATCATAGGATGGCAGTAAGAAAACGACCGGTATTCGCTGTGGCCCCTGAGCAGGCGAAGGCGGCGGAACTTTTTGTGGGCAACGAATTGGACGGTAGATTGACCATTGCGGAGATCGCAGAACAGGTAGGGGTTAGTGCCCGGACTATTTACCGCTGGAAGCAAGACCCCGAATTCCTGGCCTATCAGAATTATCTTGCCGATATGGTGATGGAAGATTTCCTTACGGAAGCGTACGTGCGGCTACGTGGCCTTGTGCGGGCTGATAATGAAAAGACTCAGCTAAAGGCCCTAGAACTCTTGTTAAAGAATCGTGGTAAGCTGACGGACGTTAAAGAGGTTTCGGCAACGGTGGAAGATACCCGGAATAATGAATCCCTGGCGGATGAGATTGCAGAACTAAAACGGATGTTGGGGGAATGATCCAACTAACTCTTGTTGGACAGGTTTATTCTTGTGTAAATTGAATATGCCCATGGGAATCCATTTTCTAAAGCAGTTATCCCCAAATCTGGGACGGCTGCTTTTCTTTTTTTGTTTGATCATTCTTCTCTACTATATGCGATCAAAAGAGCTATACTGTAGCCATGAAACCACGTTTCAGGCCCCATTATCCCATAAATATTTGATCGTATATTCAGAAGGGTTGGACGAAGCTATGATCGCAGACTTCCTTGCAGACCTTGAACGGCGGGGGAAAAGCCCACTCACCATCAAACAGTACGCAGCTACATGGGGACGGTTCAAACGCTGGTTCGATGCGAAGCACACGGCAATTACAGCTGCATCAAATGATGGACCCCCACCCCACCCCCACCGGGGGGTCTCCGGGCTCGGTCTGATGCTTCAATCGGACATATCATGTTTCAAAAGGTGGGCTGGAAATACTTACAAACCCCGTACCATTGCGTTAACCCTGTTACAACTCCGGGTAATTTTCGATTTTTACGTCAAACGAGGCGACATCCCGGATAATCCTGCCGTAGACGTCGAAAACGTGCCCACCCCGGCTCAAAACCCCAAGTGGCTTACCCGGAATGAACAGAACTTGCTCATTCGCACCGTACGTCAACGGGGGAACCTGCGGGATCTCGCCTTGATAACCGTTTTTTACATACCGGTTTACGAGTAAATGAAATAGTGACTGTCAGAATTTCCGACACTCAAATAACTGACCGAAAAGGACAGATAACCGTCCGCAACGGTAAGGGCGGGAAGTACCGGGAAATCCCGTTAAACAACGATGTGCGAAAGGTGCTGGCCTTGTACTTAGCGGAATATCCCCGGCTAGCTAACGATTATCTTTTCTTCACGAACCGGTCTCCCAAGATGACTACCCGAGCGGCTCAGGTTATCGTTGAGAAATATAAAGAGTTGACCGGAATAGCCCACCTGAACTGCCATAGCTGCATACCTTCGGTCATCAGCTGGCTACTCATAAGGTACCGCTGGATGTCATTGCTCGGCTAATGGGGCACCAGAAGGCCAACGGCGATCCCTTTATATCTACAACGATTATTTATACCCGGCCCGGTTCTGATGACTTGGAACGTGCGGTAGGGGAATTGGAGTGGATATGAAAAGGGCCTTGCATAACTTAATGACTCTCAGAAAATCAGAGGGTCATTAATATTGTATAAAACTATGGTGTCGGAAAATACTACGGCATCTTTTTATATTCTATGGTATCGTCAGAACGTTTTTATCAGATAAAACTGTAAACTGACTCTTTCTTCCGAGTCTTGACTTACTCCTTCCGCTGTCGCCCTGCACGTGGGCACACGTTCAACAGAAATAATAGAGTTAATATGTATCCCCTACCTGCTGGTACTCTCGCCATACAGGGAAACGTGAAGGCTTTTTCCGATGAAGGAAGAATTTTTATTGTTTTCCCAGAACCTTTTCATTGACAACGGTTTGGTCCCGTAATAAAGCTATATTAGTGTAGGAAATACCGACGGTAATAGCTTCGTTTACTCATAAACCGGTATATAGGATTAATATAGTCTGAGCAAGATCCCACAGAGTTGCTAGTTGGTTTGCAACCCCGAAGTTCGGAAACACGGAATCATTAAAATAATCTTATGGAAACTCATAAGATGTTCCAGTAAATCCCCACGTTGGCGTACGTTCAACGAAGCATACGCCCTGTAATTAGTTGTTCAAACACACAATTCTATCGCCACACAGGGCAACGTAAAGGCTCTATGGGCAAATTAACGAAGTGTGAAGGGTTTTTGATTTAAGTCGCACCCTTACACATCTTAGTTACTCCGTTACGAACTCCGGAAATATTATCCCGTTTTTTCAAATCGGGAGTAAAACAGTTTAATCGCTTTCGTGCGTTTTCCGGCTCTTCCCCGAAAGAAATACCGGGGATTAAGGTTGATGTACTTTGTTATGCCATCCTTATCCTTATAAATAACCTGCTTCTGTTCAAGACGGGACAACACTTGCTTAGTCTTCGACGGTTGCCAACCCATGAGATTACCGGCACGTTCTACATTAAGGCGAACTGGACATCCGGGCTTCTGCTCGATGACAATATGCCCATCGTAAGTGAGAAATGGCAATACCGTAAATAGAAAGGCTCGTTCAGCTTCTGTCAGTGGACTGCTCTGGTCGGCCAGCAACAATTTCATCTGTTCACTATACACGACGGTAAAATCTTCTTTACTTTTCAACCCTTCTGGCATCTTGTTCTGTTTCCGAATCATTTCACCGGGTTTCAGTTGAAACAAGACATCAATTGGAGAACCTGTTTCATTTTTGAACCCAGTTGCAACAGAGAGATTCGGTTGGGTAGTTTTAGCATCATAGTCTGGCTTTTTTCGATTAATCATCATATTTCACCTCATAAAAATGGACGCCACCGTGTCTCTATATGGACGCAGATGTGTCTGTAGTTTTCGTTTATACCCCCCGAAAAATCGCATAAGATCAATGGTTTCAGCCCCTTCACAGGAAGTCGGCCTTCTATTATCCCAAAAAATATAATCCCGGTTATATAGTAGGGATGGAGATAGTGGAAACAGGAGACCAAGGAAACCAGGAGGCATGAAGGCCTTCGCTACGCTTCGGCCTTGGTCCGCATACGCGGCCCCGGTAGACATAAAAAACTGTAGATACGGCCACAACTTTTTTACCAGGAAATAGAGCTAATCGCGAGCAAACTTTAATAACCGTAATATCGCTTTTTTACTGTAAGAACAGTACCAAAGCAAGATGGTATTTACCTTACGCTCGGGATAAATACACTATTGCATGCGTCAAAAATGAAGTGTGGCACTAACCGAAGTCCACAGGGAATCAGTCTTGCCCAGAGGAGACGATAATTCCTATCATACCGATTTATCGAACTATATGTAATAGTGGGTTCATGGTGAAAAACCGGTAATTGTCCGGCCGGAATTCAACAGAAATCTGTCACAAAGGAAAGCCGTACGAATAAAATCCATTACATCTCTGTGTAATTGCACTTGTAAATTTATCTCCGGGCTAAACAGTATAGAGGGAGAAAAGAGGAGTCAGTCACTTTCCGACTGGCTTTATTTCATTTGCAAATACAGTTAGAAAATGCCATCGAAAGGAGTTTTTGTTAATGGTTGCGTTAACTCCCGAGTCTATTCGCATTATTCGAAATCATCTGGGTCTTACGCAAGGTCAACTGGCCCGGAGATCCGGCATCAGTACCTCGCTGGTATCTTCCATAGAACGGGAAGAGAAGCGACTCTTACCGGAAGTTGAACAGCATATCCGTACTGCACTGGCGATCAGTGAGGATACCATTCGCGAGATTCTCGTCCTACACAGCAAGATCAACGGTCAACGATAACACACTTAATATGAAGAAAAATCAAGAGACGGCTGTGGACAGTGCTCGAACAGGAATCCAACGGACCAATGGGTCGATATTTTATAACTTTGATGTGAAGGGGGATGTACATCTGATACTTAAAAAGATGATTCAAGATTTCCAGGATGATGTGATGCGGTTTCAGTTCGAAGAAGAAGCGATTAGGCTGGATAAGCATGAGGCGATAATTCGTTTCAAAGAGTTACAACGGAAATACGATGAACTTATACGAATCGGATCGGCACAAGCTGAAATCGCTGGAACGCAACGAGAGATGGAAAAACTATCCCAAGCAATTGAGGATTTCGAACATCAAATAAACGCTGTGAACGAGAAGCGATTAAAGAAACTGCGAAGATGGATACCGGAATTGGATGAGGCAAGACATTATGAGTCTCAACGGGTGATCAAGGAGTATATGGAAATCGTTGCGATGGTTCACCGGTTAGAAGACGATTTGTTATTACTTTACAGCAGAATGAGCGATAAAGCCCAGGAATTGCGGTTGGTAGGTCAACTTTACCTGGAAATGGTTCGGACGGCGGAAATTGATAAATTCAAGTCTGCCTACTATCAACAAGATTTCGTTCAACTACCGATTTTACGCTCTTCAAATTTTCATGAATGATCCCAGAAAAGCACGAGCATTTAAGATGTTACGGGTAATCTTAGCCGCTACATCGCAGCTTGCAGGACATCTCGCCGGATGGGAGCGTGCTAGACCCCGGTTGCCGGGAGCGGTTCAACCGGGGTATCGGCACGGAGGGAGGCAGTCGATTTATCTTAATTGAACGAGACGCAGATTACGTGGAAATTGCCAGGGCGAGGGTGGGATAATCCTCGCCCTTTTTATTTGTTACAAATTTTCGCTTCAAAGCTGATCAGCTAGAAGGTTATCTGAAACAGAAGGCGTCGGTCATCTGGGTAAACGGTTGGCAAACATTAGGTCCAGTATTCACGGTACTAATAATGAAAGAACTGCAATCCATTAAAAAAGGTAGCAATCCGCTACCTTTAATCCACTGGGGTGGGAAGCTGTGCTATGAACTCTCCGCTTCGGATTACACCTGGACGGCATTGAAAAGGGGGGCGAGTAAATGGGGAACGTGATTGATTACCGGGATGTACTCGATCAACTGGAAGAAGAAGTGGTGAAAGTTGTGAACGCCCTGACGCAGAAGTCATCTAAATGCGGATGTGGCTCGAACGGCGGTATGATCTCTTGCTGAGTTGGATGCAATTCGACCGGGCGAGGGTGGCGAAAAAACGCACGGGGTAAAGATCGCTTTAACCGGGCGAATGCGAAGTGGCAAGGATGTAATCGGTGCCTATCTTGTTGAGAAGTACGGATTTAAGAGGTTAGCCTTTGGTGATGGAGTTCGGGCGGTGACCTATCTGCTGTACCCCCCATGTAGAAAACAGCGGTACGAACCCCGTTCGCTGTACCAGGGGATCGGACAAGCCCTAAGAGCAAACAGACCCGGAGATATGGGTGACCTATATGCTACGGCAAATCGCAATGGAAACAGAACCACTGGACTCTATCGTGATTTCTGATCTCCGACAGCCAAATGAGTACGTGGCCCTTTTGAAAGACGGTTTTACTATCGTAAGGGTACGTTCAACGGATGATAAACCGGCTTGCTCGGATGAAGCCTTGGGGGATGAGTTCAGCGTAGCTGAATTAAACCACGAAATTGAATGTCATATAGGCCATTTCGCGGTTGATTTCGATATCACAAATAACGGCAGGATTGGTTCGCTTTATGAACAGATCGAATGGGCGGTTAAATCGTTAAAAGAGAGGAGATGCGAGGGTGGGAACTTGCAAGATTGACTTTTCCGGAAAGCAAAAAAAGATAGATGAAACGTATCCGCTAGACAAAGAACGTGGGATATACGCCTTGCTGGCTAACGTACACAAGCTGCGGGAAATGCGGTTCAGCCGGGGTGATTATGATGCAAGCAACCTTCTGATCGACTTCACAGATGCCGTAGAGGAAGCCGGTCTTACCGCTCGGCAACGGCT
>NZ_JACVHF010000046.1 GCF_014502795.1 Heliobacterium chlorum | reverse complement strand
GTAGCTATGTCGGGAGCGGATAAGCGCTGAAAGCATCTAAGCGCGAAACCGACCCAAAGATGAGACTTCCCACTACGCAAGTAGGTAAGACCCCAGGAAGATGACCTGGTCGATCGGCCCGAGATGTACACGCCGTGAGGCGTTCAGTCGACGGGTACGAATCGGTCGAGGACTTGACCTTAACTGCTTTACGATACTTCTGTCCAGTTTTGAAGGAATCGAATATTGAAGTAAAAAACCTTTCTGTGATTGACAGAAAGGTTTTTTGTTTTACGGCAAGCCGATCAATTTAGAATAGCTTTTGTTTGTTCACTAAAGTAGCTGCCCCGTCCTGTGTTTCCCTGTTTCATGTTTCACACATAAGGGGTGTGTTACCTTTTCGAAAAGCACTGAATAAGCAGGGTTTGTAAGGAGCTTCGCTGAAAATAGTAAAATGTACATTACTGTTTCTAAGCGTGTTTAGAATTTCAACGTACGGCGGGGGTAAAAGATGAGGAGAAACCATAAAAGAGGGTTAAGGTCTGGCTTACTCCTTACCTTCCTGTGTGTATCGACAATATTTGCTACCTCGACATCAGCGTTGGCCGAATCGATTCACTCCAGCGATAGTGGAAGTGACATTTCGATCGTTACGAACGGGAAGAAAATTGATCTTTCGCTTCCGCCGATGATTGTAGGCGACCGGATTCTTATCCCCCTGCGTTCCGTCAGTGAAACAATTGGTGCGGACGTTGCCTGGGACGAAGAGACTCGAACGATCCGTGTGGAGCAAGGGACGACGACGTCAGTTCTCTTATGGCCGGATTTGGATTGGATGAAGGTCAATGATACGCTCAAGCCGATGGAGGTTCCGCCGCGTATTATTGACGGGCGGACTTATGTTTCACTTCGCTTTCTCAGTGAAGCGCTGGGGGATGAGGTGACTTGGGATTCGGCCAGTCGAACTGCGGAAATTACCGTGACCGGTAAAGTTCCAGTCGTCAACCGAAGCCAGAAAACTGCTACGGAGTGGTCCATCTTCGGAATAAAAGTGGGCGATAAAGAGGCTCGTATACGAGAAATGCTTGGTGAACCGAGTCGAATCGATCCAGGAGAATACGGGTATGACTGGTGGATATATAACGCCGACCCGCTTCGCCTCGTGATGGTGGGCGTCGGAAAGGGAACCGTAAAAACAATCTTCACCACAGCCAAAGAGGCTGGGTTGGGAGGGCTTTCTATTGGCGATAGTCGGAATACCTTAAAAGGACGCTACCCCCTTAAGGAAAAGGTTCAAGTCGATATTCCCGAAGGGACTGTTGAATATGAATTGACAGACGAAGATCTGCAGACCCGACCGCTCTGGGTACAAGATGGTATTGCCGCAATTTTTTACATCGACAAGCATCTCGATTCCCGCATCAGCGGCATTCGCCTGTTAGATGTGAACCAACTTTGGGTGGAACCCCGTTATTCTTATCATGCTCGTCTGCGTACATCAATTTCCTCATTACCGGAGCCTCTCTTACAAGTTGAAAAGGCCCAGCCAATCTTACAAGCCTATGAGCGGCAAATCCTCGACTTGACGAACGGAGCTCGCAAGATGATGGGGCAGCATACGTTAATCTGGAGCGAAGAAGCGGCGGAGGTCATCGGTGGTCACAATCGGGACATGATTGAGAACGGGTACTTTGGCCACGAGTCACCGTCTAAGGGAAACTTAGGTGACCGGCTCCAGGCGGCTGGAGTGGATTACAAAATCGCAGGGGAAAACCTGGCTATGGGGCAAGTCGATGCCATTGAGGCGATTTTCGGTTGGCTCAATAGTGAAGGTCACCGTGAGAACCTATCAAACGACAAGTTTCGTGAACTCGGTGTAAGCGTTGATATTGGGAAGGATGAGGAAGGGAACATCGTTCGCTACTATGGACAGAATTTCTTGGCCAAATAGGCCGCCCGGTATGTCTCGGTAGCAACAAAACGAAGATGGTCTACGCCAAGTTAATTTCTTCCTTTTTATAGTGTTTGTACACATTGTGATATTGATTACATGCGGTATAATAGTATATAGAGCCCATAGAACGTTCAGAAAAAACACTGACAAGTGGTTAAAAACAGACAGCAAGGGATAATATCAGAAACAATCGCCAAATAACAAGTAAGAAGGCGATCCTATGGGGGACGTTATTGCATTCCCGAAAGGCATGACGAGAGTCACTTTTGAAACGGACCGGGTAATCGTTGAGGCGGTCAATGAGGATAATGGCGGAATGATTCGGGTGGAGTTAGCCTGGAGATTCAAAGAAGAAGCTGTCAGCTATGGAGGGGTGACTGCGTACCGCGTTTCACTCAGCGGCCATACGGCTGATGGGAAAGCAGCGACGCTTGTAACTTATACACCGTCGATCTTAGATTTGCTTCAAAAAACCGGTTTTCTTGCAGAAACTGATGAAGATCCCGATAAGGGGGAATAAGAAATGGGCGTCCTCGCAGGAGGGCGCTTTTATTTTATTCAACGATCCTTTCGAGAAAAAATCCAAGATTAGTAATCAAGCTGTTCGAGAACCCATAGTTTTTAAATTGTGTATATTAGGTTGAACATAAATGCGGCGATTTCAACCAAACGGATTTCCGTTCAAACCGTAAGAAAAAAAGAGGAGTGACGTCCATAATGAACGCGAAAGAAGATGCGTGCGGGTGAGCAGTTTACGGAACAAATTTATCATCATCGTCGGCCTCATCCTGTTGTTGTCCCTGGTAACGGTAAACGGGCTCAACTACTGGGTGGCGCGTGAGATGTTTCTGTCTGAGACAGAGCACAACCTAGTCAATCTGACGGAAGCTTACGGAAAAGAGGTGAGCCAGTGGCTGACCATCCGGAAAACAGAGATGGAGTTGTATGGGAATACCTTGCAGCAACTTTTTTATGGAGACAACCAAGGGGCCATTGCCTATTTGCGATCTGAAAATAAACATAATGCTCATTTTCTTCGCCTCTTTACGGTCGATCGAATGGGAAATGCCACGTATACCGACGGAACCACCAACAATGTATCTGAGAGAGAGTATTTTAAGCAGGCCATCGGTGGAAAGACAAACGTCTCTGACCCGGTGATCTCCAAAGTCGATGGAAAACGGGTGGTCGTCGTCGCCGTTCCTCTGAATAAAGATAATGGAGTTGTAGGCATGGTGGGGGGGACGTTGCTCATCGATGATTTTGCAGACCGCATCGCCCAACAAAAGATCGGGAAAACAGGTTATCTCTATGTGGTTGAGTCGGATGGTGCAACGATCATCCATCCCGATAAGGAAAAAATCGGTGTGAATCCGATGAAGGATGATAAATACGATCCTTCTTTGCGAGAAACCTGGCGACGCATGATCAGCGGTGAAAAGGGACTCGCTGAGTACCGGATTAACGGTAGTGATCGCTATATGGCCTTTTCGCCGATTGAAGGGCAAGATTGGTTCATCGCCGTAACCGTTCCTGTTGATGAAGTGAGAGATAAGTTGTCATCCTTGTTGAACACTTCCCTGGGAACGATGGTTGCTGTACTCGTTGCAGCAGTAGTGATAGCGATCATCTTTGCCCGTCGCTTTGCTGGTCCTCTTCAGGAAGTATCTCATCGTTTTACCCGGATGGCGCTGGGAGATATGTCTCAGGAAGTTCCGGCCTATCTGCAAGACTACAAGGATGAAATCGGTCTCTTAGCCCGGTCGGCCCAGGAGCTGCACCATCATTTCCGTAGCGCCGTTGCAGGAATCATTGATGCGTCAGACAGACTCGATCAAAACAGCCAGAGTTTCAACGGTATGGTGACAAACACCTTTTTAGAGATGGAGCGAATCTCTAGCTCTTCCAAGCAGATAGCATCCACGTTTGAAACGGTCTCTGCGACGTCCCAAGAAGTGACGGCATCGAGTGAGAATATGGCTGCCAATTTGAGCACAGTCATGACTGGCGTGCAGGAGGGAAATCTCAAAGCAGGTCAAATCGAGAAAAAGGCCATCGCCGTCAAAGAGGAAGTTCAGACATTCCGGCATTCTGCAACCGAACTGTATGGTCAGATTCGGGAAAAAGTTCTACGAGCGATCGAACAAGCGAACATCGTCAACCAGATTTCTCTTATGGCCGAGGCCATTTCTCAAATCGCCGGCCAAACGAACTTATTGGCATTAAACGCGGCGATTGAGGCAGCTCGGGCTGGTGAGCAGGGCAGGGGGTTCGCTGTCGTTGCCGAGGAAGTGAGAAAACTGGCCGAAGAGTCTTCCGCTACGGTCCGCCGTATCCAGTCCCAGACGGGCCAAGTTCAAGAGGCGATCAACAGCTTGGTTGAGAACGCCAACGAACTGCTTGCCTTTATCAACCAAAAGGTTGTGCCTGATTATGAGTCTTTTGCGAATATTGCCCGTCAATATGAGGAAGATGCAAAACTTTTCTATAGCATCACGCAAGATACGAATGATAAAATTCACCAGGTCGTAGAGGAGGTTAATGAGGTTCACCGGGCTATGGAAGATGTGGCGGGGTTGATCGCTGACAACACGGAAGGCTCTCAACAGATCGCTGCCGCAACCCAGATGGCCGTCAGTCGGATGGAAGCGATCGGTGATTCCTCGGTTTCCCTGATGAATGTGGCCAGGTCGTTGCAAGAGATCGTTCAAAAGTTTAATCTCTAAGCCAAGGGCGTCAAAGGGTTGACGTAGTACAAGCGCGACTCGAAAAAAGTGGATTGGGCGTTTCTAACGAAAAATGCATATCTATAAGGGGGTGACGATCCTTAGGAAAGTCATCCCCTTTCCTAAAAAGTCGGGAGGATTTATTACCAACACCGTCGAATGTGAAGGTGATTGCTTATGCAAATATCGGCAGCAAAATAGTAAATTTATAATCACCATCGATATAGGGCAGAAATGAGGCTGCATTCATCGTGTGTAAATCCCCTCTTAACTCCACTGACAACCAGGTCTGGTTTGCCGATGAGCATAGAGAATTACCCTTCAATAATGTGGGCAACTGGAAAATTCTAATCATCGATGGTAACCCGGAGATACATGAGGCAATCCGGTTAGGTTTAGATAACGCGATGTTTGATGATAAGCCCTTGCGCATTTTTTATACTGCTTCAGAGCAGGAAGCGAAGAAACTCTTGTCAGAACAGCCTGATGTGGCCATCATCATACTCGGACGAGGGGAAGTGTTCACCGGTGTGGAAGGGCGGCTTCTGCGATATATCCGGCAGGAACTAACTAACACGCATGTTCGCATCATCTTGCTGAGTTCGCATTTGGAACGTGAACCGGAAGAAAAGATGATTGTTGAATATGATATCAACGCCTATATAACCACTCAAGAACTGACATCGCAGAAACTTTTCTCCACCCTTTACGGCGCGTTGCGGTCGTACCGGGACATCATGACGATTGAACTCAATCGCAAGGGGATGGAGAAAATCATAGAAGCTTCCGGGAGCATTTTTAAGCTTCAATCGATGCGAACCTTTGCTACCGGGATCTTGACGCAATTGACGGCATTGATGCGGCTGAATAAAAACGCCCTCTACTGCCGGTTCTCCGGGTTTGCCGCCACGAAGAACCAGCACGACTTTTATATCCTAGCGGCGACGGGCGATTTTTCTCAGTTGGTTGATCAGCCCGTAAAAAAGGTGCTCAGCCCGTCGGTACGAGCGAGCCTGGAACAGGCTGTGATTCAGAAACGCAGCATCTGCTTAGGAAACCGCTATGTGGGATACTTCCAGAGTCTAAGCGGAACGGAAAACGTGGTCTATCTGGAAGGGGCACACCTTTGGAATGAGTGGGAGCGGAACTGGGTAGAGTTGTTTTGTTCCAATGTAGGCATTGCCTTTGACAACATCAGTTTGAATGATGAAATCGAAGCGACACAGCGGGAGATCATCTTTACCTTAGGCGGCATGGTAGAGGCTCGCTCCAAGGAGACCGGTCACCATGTAAAGCGTGTTGCCGAATGTTCCAATCTGTTGGCCCGGCTCTATGGGCTGAGTTCTGAAGAAGCAGAACTGCTGCGGTTGGCTTCCCCGATGCATGATGTAGGGAAAGTCGCTGTGGAAGATGCCATTTTGAATAAACCGGGACGGCTGACCCGGGACGAGTTTAATATGATGAAGAGTCATACGGTGCACGGTTTTGAAATGCTCTGCCACTCCAAGCGAAAAATTCTTCAAACCGCCGCGTGGATTGCGCTTCAGCACCATGAAAAATTCAATGGTCAGGGCTATCCCTATGGGCTTCAGGGGGATAAAATTCATATCCATGCGCGCATCACCGCTGTGGCCGATGTTTTTGACGCCTTAAGCAATGATCGTTGTTATCGACCTGCTTGGCCTATGGAAAAAGTGGTAGACCTCTTTAGCCGGGAACGGGGAGAACACTTCGATCCCGATTTAGTCGAATTGCTCATCGGAAATTTGGACCGTTTTATAGGGATTCAAAAAGCTTTTCCAGACGCGTAAAAAGAGCGGATTTTTATCTTCATTCCGGGTCGATGCTGTATCGGCCCGGTTTTTCTGTTTTTCAGTGAGCAGGGAATTGACTATAATGAAGAAAGCGAACCCTCTTCTCTGGGCGATAGGATCAAGCCCAGGGAATTAGGTCCGCTTTCATGTACTGTCAGGGATTTGGGGAACTGCTCAGTAGGATCTTTGAGGTATCGCCAGCAGCAAGAGGGCTGCCAGGCGTATGTACCCTTGTTCTGAGCTTAAGCTTCTGCGTTTTGAGCCATCGTGATGGCGCATTCTTTGCAGACGACTTTGCCGCGGAAGTTTTGCACATCGACGGCGCTGCCACAGAAGATACAAGCCGGTTCGTATTTCTTCAAAATGATCTTTTCGGCATCAACATAGATTTCCAGGGGATCTTTTTCGTCAATGCCCATGGTCCGGCGTAACTCGATGGGAATAACCACACGGCCGAGTTCGTCCACTTTGCGTACAATACCTGTTGACTTCATTGAACG
The DNA here is from genome assembly GCF_014502795.1 of Heliobacterium chlorum. GTDB lineage: Bacteria > Bacillota > Desulfitobacteriia > Heliobacteriales > Heliobacteriaceae > Heliobacterium > Heliobacterium chlorum. The sequence continues at coordinate 2,874 of NZ_JACVHF010000046.1, read as the reverse complement.
TAGCTTCCTTTCCTTTTTCGACTTTATTCGACAGCGTTCAACAACCTAATCGTACCAACGATGCCAAACAACGTCAAGATATTTTTTAATATTTGGGAGTGGATTTATATACTTGAAGCCGTAGTTGTGGGCGCTGGGATGGGTGGGTTGGTATCATCAGCACTGTTGGCAAAGGCAGGCTGGAAGGTGACGGTCCTCGAACGAAATCACTATCCAGGCGGCTGTGCGGGGACCTTCGCCTATCAGGGGTATCGATTTGATGCGGGTGCCACCTTAGCAGGCGGTTTTTATCCCGGTGGGCCAATGCATCAGTTGGGAGAGGCGCTGGACATTTCTTGGGACATACATCCGGTGGAACCAGCGATGGTGGTACATCTGACAAAGGAACAGAAGGTATATTGCTGGGCAGATTCGTTGCGGTGGCAACAGGAACGGCGACAACATTTTGGCGAAAACGCGGAACCCTTTTGGCGATGGCAGGAAAGAACGGCCGCTGGACTTTGGTCATTCGCTGAGTGTAATCCGAATTGGCCGCCCCAGTCGTGGGTAGAAGTGAATACCCTTGGGCGAAAAGGACTAAAATGGCTGGGCCAAGGGGGTCTTTCACAACTGGGGTTGTTTACGGCAGTTAGACAAACCGTAGGGGATAAAATCGATAAGATTGAACGATCCAAATCGAGTTCAGCCCAAGCGGATTCTTTGGATAAGCTACGGCAGTTTATCGACGCACAGTTGTTGATTGCGGCGCAGTGTCCTGCTGAGGAGGCTTTAGCGTTATATGGCGCTGCCGCACTGGAACTGGCCCGGAGAGGTGTTGGTTGCTTGCGAGGTGGTATCGGAGGAATGGCTGAAGCGCTCGTGGAAATGATTCAACGATCCGGTGGAGTCGTAGAGTACGGATCTGAGGCCTCCCAGGTGCGGAGCGAAAAAGGTCGACCGATAGCAGTGGAGACAGCTCAAGGAACATCGATCCCGGCGGACCTGGTGCTGCTCAATCTTCCCCCGAACGATGCCGTATCCATGCTGGATACAGGCCTTCAGGCCGCATGGAAACCTTGGTGGATAGAAAAAGCTCTCTCTCGTAGAGAGATAAAGGTTCCCAATGATGGATGGGGAGCTTTTATGGTTTACATTGGCCTCGATGGATCGGTCGTACCGGATACGTTTCCTCTCGCTCATCAGGTCTTGCGGCCGGAATCGTTAGAAGGCCACGGATTGTTTCTCACCCTAAGCCCCCCGTGGGACCCCTCAAGAGCGCCGTCTCGTTGCCGTGCTCTGACCATGAGCACTCATACAGAGCTGGAACCCTGGTGGACGGCCCGCCGACAAGGAAAAGACGTCTATGAACGGCGAAAGCACCAGTACACGGAGCAGATGCTCGATGCGGCGGAACAGGTTATCCCCGGGCTGCGATCAGCAGTCAAGGTCATCCTAGCGGGCAGCCCCGTCACCTATCAACGTTTTACGGGAAGGTCGAAAGGGTGGGTAGGCGGCTATCGCCAAAATTGCTTAACCCGTCTTTGGGGACCTCGGATCACTGACCAGCTTTGGCTCGTGGGAGACAGCATTTTCCCTGGGCAGTCTACGGCGGCTGTAGCTATGGGTGCGATGCGGGTGGTTGAAGTGATTTTACAGCGCCTGAGTTGATTCTGAGAAAGCGAATCTCCATACCACTGAATCTCAATAGGATAGGATCTAATAATGTGAAAGGGACAATCCGATGTTCTAAGGTACACCGATTTTCTTTGGAATGTCTAGAGTCGCGAGAAAGGAAAAGGAGGAGGCAGAAACATGGAGGAGAAAGGACCCCGTCTTTACCGGATTGAGAAGAATTGCATCGGCTGCCGATTCTGTGTCGACATCTGCAGTTGGGATGCTCTGGAGGGGAAAGGACGAGAACGGTCGTCGTTTAAAATTGATGAGAAGCTCTGTCCGGGCTGCGGTATCTGTGCAGATTGTTGCCCGGTAGGGGCCATTCAAAAAGTGAAAGATGAATGACTTTATATTCATTCGCAGGCCTCATTAAAATAACGTCCTATCGCTTCGGTTCGCTACGGTGTAAGATTGACTATTTTTGATAAAAGAACAGTCATAAATCATCAAGATATAATGAGGTACTTGTTTTTATCCACGTATAAACAGCGAAAAATGGCATATCATTCATATTGACAGGGCTTGTCTATAATGTTAGGATAAATCACCACAAGCTCATTGGTTGGTTTTCTGTGGTAAAAGAAAGAACCGTTCAACAATAAAATCGGTAAAATTCTTAAACTTACCAGTTGCATATGAGCAGTCACTGTGGTAATATTTATTCTTGTCGGCGCCACGCAAACGGTAACGACAAGAGTAAGTCTGGTCCTTGAAAATCAAACAGTTGTAAGCAAAAGCGTGCGAAACCAAAGTCAATTCGGCCCGCGTAAGCGGGACGGATGGACAACTTCTTACGAGTGGATGACTTCTGTTATAAGAGGCCTTAGCTCGATAAGAAATTTAATCAACAAGAGCTTGACTCAAGCTTATCTACAATATTTTGTGGAGAGTTTGATCCTGGCTCAGGACGAACGCTGGCGGCATGCCTAACACATGCAAGTCGAACGGAGAGCGGAAGTTTCGATGGAAGCTCTTAGTGGCGGACGGGTGAGTAACGCGTGGATAACCTGCCTGAGAGTGGGGGATAACAGCCCGAAAGGGCTGCTAATACCGCATAACGTTGTCTGGGGACATCCCCGGACAACCAAAGGAGCAATCCGCTCTTGGATGGGTCCGCGTCCGATTAGCTAGTTGGTGAGGTAATAGCTCACCAAGGCGACGATCGGTAGCCGGCCTGAGAGGGTGAACGGCCACACTGGGACTGAGACACGGCCCAGACTC
>NZ_JACVHF010000045.1 GCF_014502795.1 Heliobacterium chlorum | reverse complement strand
CGGTGCGCTTGACTAATAACAAGGTGGATAGTAAAAATAAGCGCAACGGAATACATTCAATTTTGTTGACTCGGTATCACTACCGGGTCGTTTATTTTTAATCACAACCATTATTCCAACTAGGTTTTGATGAAAAACGGGTTATTTAATGAGCAACACGATGATTTCGATTTTCGACGCTTATAACCCAGAGCGATTGAGGTTAATCACCGTTTAATGTTACTTGAAATACGTTAAATTGAATTCCCCCCTAAACAATCTATTTTTTGTTTTACCTCGTAAGTTTCTTGCGGGGTATTTTTTTATCCTTTACTCGGAATCCTAAGCTCGTTGCGTTGACTAAATAATCAACCAACCGGATGTTTACTCAACGCAATAAGGCTACCTCCTGGCTTAGCGACCCGGAAACTGTTTTCAGGGACCGGGTTTGCTTTATCCTAGGAGCACAATCACTCGTCTGTACTAAACTCCTAAATTACCCGCGTTATCGGGTAGGCAGTCTGAATGGGCATCCTAATCCCGGAGGTGGACGGTAGTGCCCAATAATTACGAGCTTACTTCTGTACCCGGTGGGACAGTAGAAGCAGAAAATAATATTAGTAAACAGCTCACCGAAGTCGCAATGAGATTCCCTGGGTTAGAGTCGAGTGAGGGTGAGAGCATAGATCTTAAATAGGTGAGTTCAAGCAGTTCGGCCAACGGCCGGGCTTTTACTTTTTCAGGCAGCTAATGTGGACGCTGACCCAAATTGTTGTTCTACCCAAAAAAATCACCCAAAATCCCCTTCATCCCACCACACTCGTTGTAATGGCCCACGTCCAGGTTAACCCCAGTTATGGTATGAATGCTATGGTTGGATGGTTTGAGAGGCGTAGGGGGAAACGTGGAGGGTCGGTATTGTTGGCTTGAGGAAATAATTGGATAAATAAGCCGTGTTCTTGTATCAACCAGCTTAATTTTCGAATAGGATAACAATTACGATGCTAATCTACCCACGATAACCATCATCTCGTACTTTGGAGGGTCAGTGGTGGTGGGTACTTTTTAACAAACATGAAGGGTTACAATAATCGATGAAGCGTACTGGGTGGGATGGTTCATTAATTCCTGGGAGTGGTTTCATTGTCTAATTTATTTAAGATAAAGAAAAAACCGAAGGTTTCACTTAAACCGACTTCAGGCGATTGCCCCAGATGTGGCAGTCATATTTATCGCGTCGAGGAGCTTTTTGATGTAAGTCTATGGTGTAAAAACTGTTGTTGGAGACAACGAGATTATAGTTTCAAAGAGACTTCTCTGAACTGATTTATGAGTGAATTGCTCCTTGCCATCATCACATTCTAATTAAATTAGAATATTATAATATTGTCATTTCATCCCTAAGTCCCATACCGAATCATCCCGCCCCGCTTTTGTGGGGTATTTTTTTATCCCTCATCCGGGCTAGTGGGGAGGGGCGGCGGTTATTGTTAGTTCTGAAAATAGTGTCAAATGAGGTACTTGGGGGCATAATAAAAGTAATTCTTATATTGGGAGGCAAAGTTATGCCATTAGACAGATTAATCGAGATAACTTCAATAATCGTAACAGTCGGTCTCGTAGTCTGGTTGGTTCCAAAGAACAAGATAAAAGACGCTACTGTAATTTTTTTATTTAAGCAGACGTTAACATGGATTTTAGGCCTTATAGTTGTTGAATGGAATCTTATCGAATATCCCACTCGTTTTTTAGCTAATGCAACAAAATCCAGTTTGACTTTTGAATACTTAGTATATCCCGGTATATGCGTCTTGTTCAATTTGTTCTATCCAGAAAAAACCAGCACTCTTAGGCAATTAACTCATTACGTGGTATACACCTCGGGCATATCCGGATTTGAAGCAATACTCGAAAAATATACTAACACCATAATTTATATTCATTGGACATGGTATTGGACTTGGATAACAATATTTCTAACGTTTTTAACGTCTCGTTTCTTCTATCGATGGTTTAGAGGAGATTTCTCTAATACAAAAGTAGCTTAAATAATCGCCTAAAAATAACCTTATCCCACAACACCTGCTGTAACGCCCCCACGTTCAACTCTACCCCTATTCTAATATGAATTATATAGCCTGTAGTTTCTGAAGGCACACAGGGAATTCTGTGGGGCGGGTTTGAAGGTTGGAGGAAATAATTAGGTGAAATAAGAGTCGTCGGTGTTTAATCCTGATTAATTATCATCAAAATAGAAGTATAACCGCCCGCATCACGGTCTACCTTCTTGTTCCTATCGAGGAGACCAGTGAGGAAAGGCGGTTTTTTATTGTGATGACTCGTACGGATTGTTTTTGAAGATACACGAAACAGCGAACCCAGGCCTGCAAATAGGACCGGGCCGCTAAGTAGGGGGGCTCCTCGTTTCGTTGATTAAACATCCGGTTGGTTGGTTATTTGATCAACGCAACGAACTTAGGATGCCAACTAAACTTAAAAGAAATACGCTATACGATCGTTTCCATAAACTAAGAGTTAGATCTGTTTTCCACGACAGACTCAGATTGCTGGTAAGTGTGTACGAGTTGTTCTTCTGGTATCTCATAAGGCTTATACCATTCCCGCTTTACGGCCAATTCCGTTAACATCGTATGCCCCGTTACAGCTTTACTAAGGTTATCAGCAAACAACGCCCTTATCTCCGGTGTAGCGGATTCAAGTGTAGCTGTTAAATAGCCTTGAGCTGCTGCTTTCTTACCCGCTAACAATTGATTTGCTATAGCCTGATCGCCCATTTGAGTAACATTTTGAGCACCTACGCCCATTAATGAATTAAATAGTGATGGCATCTTAGTTTTTCACCTCGGCGACTTCAATAATATTATTCTCATTTATAAACTGTTGAAATGACTTAATGGTTCCTTCGGTTTGGAGAATACCTGCATCGTTAAGTCTTCTTAGCTCGTCGTCTTGGATCATCATCTGTAAAGCCCTCGATTGAACCAAAGCGTTGGTTTCCATTTGAAGCATCTCTCTAAGGGACAAGATTTCACTGTCCGTTAATTTTCTCAAATTCCCTTCCTCCTCGCTGATATCCATACAAGAATATCTTTCCCCTAAAAAGCGTAAGTTAGGTAAGAAGAAATTGGAAGGGAATTCTATTAAATCTACTGAACAGTAATTAGCTGTTTACTGAATAAATTAAAGAAGAGTCGCCCGTTCTAATGGACTATCCATTTTCGCCCTTACACGGAAAGTCCATTAGTGATGGGCGATTTTTTTATTGACAAGAAAAATGGGGGTAACCAATTACTTTTTACCTCCATATATTGGAGCACAACAAATCTTCATAGTTTTTTGAGCTGACCAGAAAGACTGGAGGCTCAGTACAATTGATGTACTGGGTCTCTATGTCTTTTCTGAGCACTTTCAAAGGAGGAAGAATAATGTAATAATCGTTTTGACGAATGGCTAGCACCAATTTCGTATTTAGAACTTATTTTAAGGGGATATATGATGGGCTATAAGATTAAAGTTTTAGAAAATATCATGTATCTCATCCCATCGAAAAAAATGACTCTAACCGAAGCTCAACATTTAGGCAAAGCAGTATTTCCGTTTATAGGTGGCCATATAGAAGAGTTAAAGATTGATATGAGTAATGTAATTTTCATCGATTGTAGAGGATTATCTTTCTTGGTTAATCTTCACAAGAAAATAGCAATAGGTAGAGGGAAAATGGTTATTACTAATGTAAATGGTTTTGTAAAAGAGGTATTTGAAGTAACTAAGCTAGTTAATCTCTTCCAGATACTGTAGATGTGCTTCCGGGACACACTAAACCCAGAGGCGATGCGTCTTCATCCAGGAATGGCTTGAATCTCGACGGCGACAGAGGAACAAGGAAATAGTGGAGTTATTAGGGAACTTCAAACACGATAAGAAAATGAACGAGAAGTTTGCTAATGATCTCGAATATTTTCTTGAGCAAATTGAATCTGCCGGGATAAGAGTTCCTGAAAGCGTTCAAGAACATCTTAAGAAAACACTTGAGGGAGCGAAGGAATCAAGCCGATGGTTTGAAGATCTGATAGAATTTCATAGCAAAAGCCTGCACTAACCTCCACACCGCGATCTCGCCACCACCGGCGAGGTCGCTTTTGTTTAACAAAGTAACAATCAACCAAAGCAAATATTCCGCCACTCCAACTGGAACTCTAATTTATGGAGGTGAGACTATTGTATGAGTGGGTTGAGGACCAAGGCCTAAAGCGTAGGGGTGAGAAAATAATGAGTTTATCAGAGAAACAAGCTCATTATGAAGAATCAGTGAGAGACCTTGAAGCGTTCAAGAGACGCTTAAGATTATCAAGGTTAGGCATAGCAGATAAGGTGGAAAAGACCATTGACAAGAATTTGTCTATTTCTAAATCCTTCGCCCGGGCTTATAAACGAAGCCTCAAAAAACTCAACACGTATTAACCTCCACACAGCGATCTCGCCATTACCGGCGAGGTCGCTTTTTTTGAGTATACATAGCAGATGAGTTTTTCGCGGGATAAGGGAGGCTTTTTGTTAGGCTTGAAGGGCCAGGTAATCGCAAACTCATCTGCTATGTGAGGGATAGCAGACGACTATCATAAAACAATCCCGAAACATGCAGGAAAACAACATATTTTCGTAGAAACAGTAATTATTTAAAAAAATCGGAGGTAAATAAATGAATGAATGAATATGCATTTTTTATTTCAAGATTCCCAGAAGACGGACTAAGGGCTTTTGTAAAACAGTTGCGGATAAAGCACCCTATTGGTCCAATGCCCGTCGATAAAATGCCGTATGCGTTACTTAAAAGCAGTATGAAACAGATATTCGAGGACGGTCTAGCCCAAAAGAAGGGAAAATCACGTATTAATTTTTACGAAAAACTAAATAATATCGGAAAATCCACAATGAATAATTATAAGCTCCCTGAAGCAAAAGGGAAGGAGTTAATAAAAATATGTGTAATGAACTTACATATTCCGGAACCGTATCTTATTGCTTATATATTCGCAAATGATATAGAACTTTACAAAGAACTAATGGAAAAGTGGGTTGATAATCCACCGATTAATAACATTTTTGATGAATATGCTAAAGATATACCTCAAGAGGAGTATATTAAAATTGTTTTTAATCAGACTAAAATACTAAATGCTGATGAGATTAAATCATTAGCTCAAAATATTGTAAATAATGAAGACAAGCCATTCTCCGATAAAATTTTTGATTTTTCTAGTATTCACGACGAACATATAAAAAATCTATCTGAACAACTAATCAATACTGAACCGGACAATCCTTTATTGTATCCGTTTGTTCTATGGATACTCTTTAAAGAATTAGAAAATATTCAACATCAAAAAACTAATTTAGCCACCAAACATAAGAAAGCATCTGAGGAACTTACGAGTTTAACTAGCAAATTATCTAAGTCAAGTACAAAAATCGAACAACTTACACAGAAAAATGAAAATCTAACAAGAGATATACAAAATTTAATTAAAGATATTGATTTAATTAATAAGCATGTTAAAAAGTTAGAATTAAGTAATCAAGAAAAAACAAATATTATATTAGACAAAGGAGAACAAGTAAGTAATCTTAATGAACAGATTAAGCAATTGGATAACGATAATGAAACAATACAAATACAAAATTCTGAACTTAAGTTACAGATTTCGCATATATTAGAGCGTTTTGGCTTTAAACATGTTAATATGGTGGTAGAGAAAATTACCGAACTAAAAAATCAAAATGACGTTTTTCTTGCAATGTTGCCAAATCCTAACGACTACATAATAGTAACGAACTCATATTTCAAAACAATTGTTCCGCCATTAATACCTATTAAGAATATAATTGAGATATCAACATTTACTGAAAAGAATGTGTTTTCTAATTATTCAGGGAAAATTATTTACCTACATAGACAATCGTTCGGAACAACAATTGAATACGAAGATTTTAAGGAAGAAGCCGAATGTTGGTCTAGGGTTGAAGAGATTGTAGCTTTTAGTGAGCAAGAATGGATTAAAGAATTAATTCGTAAAGGGGTAGAATAGTAATGAATCTTTTAACTGTTAACCAGATAGAATCCATTAAGAAAAACTTAATCTTATTTAAGGTACCTGATATGGAAAGTTATATTGTACCAAACAGAAACTTAGCTAATGAACCTGCCCCAATAGCATGGTATAAACATAGAGTAATGGAGAACACAGTAATCTATTTACAAACTCTCTCACCTTTACCTACTCCAATAGATAACGTAAAAATAGACATGCAAGAACCTTTTGTAACTATAGACGATAGAAATTATAAAGGTCTTAATACTATAGGATACGCGGACGTAGATTATAGCGAACGAGTTAACTGGCTAAGGGAAAAATTATCTAACCGACTCATTCTTGCGCATCCACTACTTAATAGAAATAACAATCGGTATGAAGATGAGGATCCTTATTACTATAATTTCGACATAGTGTACATATCGGAAGAGAAACCAGTTGCAACGGCTTATCGTGTTGTTCCAACAGTTGTAAGTACTTTAGATAGAAAACGTTTTGAAGCTCTTTTACAAAAACAAAGCCAAGTGCAATTTAGACATTATAACGGAGTTATGCCTGCTCCGCAATTTTTAATATGCGAAAACGCCCTTTATCATATACCGGCAGATTCAATTCGTCCTCATTTGCAGAACGTAAATAGCTTTTACTGCACATCACCGGATAAAATTACTCGAATGGAAATACCCTATGATTTTACCCGGAGAAGTCAGTGCTCCTACCAAGGGCTGCATTTTATTCCTACAGAATATGGGCATGAGCTAGAATTATTATTTCAAGCCAAAGGAAGACCGTTAAGAGAAGATTTTCAACTTGTCCGAGAATCGGTTGTGGTGCAACCTGAAACGGTAATAGCGACTAAACCAGTTCAAGGAACTCCCTTAGTCGCTAAAGACCAGATTTCCGAGTACGAGTTCTTAACTGCATTAAAGAATAATATGATTACGGCAAATCTCTTTTATAATGAAAATGATTTATATAGTTTTCACACAGCGCTAAAAACAAACTTCCTTACAATATTAGGGGGAATGAGTGGGACTGGAAAAACGAGGCTCGCTATTGAATACGCGAAGACCTTGGGGTTAAAAAGTGGAAAGGATTTGCTCATTATTCCTATAAGTCCTTCCTACACTGAACCAGCGGATGTTTTGGGTTATCTTAACCCTCAAACTGGCTATTTTGTCGAAAGTGAAACGGGGTTAGTTCGTTTTCTATATAATGCAAGTCAAAATCAAAATAAAGTTTACATGGTCATCTTTGATGAAATGAACCTTTCTCAAGTTGAACACTGGTTCAGTCCGTTTATTTCTATCATGGAGATGGACAAAGGGGATAGAAATTTAAGACTGTTTAGTGATAGGCAGTTCTGCTTACAAGAGGAGTATCGAGCTGGTATCTCGATCGGTGATAACGTAATCTTTGTAGGAACTGCTAATCTTGATGAAACGACTAAGGAATTCTCAAATCGACTTTTAGACCGGGCAAACGTAATTCAATTGCATAAGCAATCGTTCCTTAATGCTAGGTTTGCGAAAGAAGAACGTAATGAAGTTAAAAAGTATAACACTATAACAGCCGTTACTTTTAGAAGCTGGATTAGGGAAATCAATAATCCCTTGGTAGCAATGGAACCAGAAGAGTTAGCTTTACTAGATAAATTGCATGAAGAAATGAAAAAGGTTGATACTCAAAATGGTGTCAGCTTTAGAGTTGTTAGGGCTATTGCTAGTTTTATCGAAAATATACCTTTCGATGATAACGAAAATAGGTTAATGGCTCGTTCCGAAGCTTTTGATTTTCAACTTTGTCAACGTGTATTTACAAAGGTAAAAGGCCATCGAGATATGGTTAAGGAAATTTTGGGAACATATAATTCTGTTACCGATAAGGTTGAAGGAGGAGAGTTGTTAAAAGCTATTAATGAGCACTTAAAAGCCTTTTATGGCAATGAAGATGAGAAAATTTATGAGCAAAGGTTATTTAATAAATCTATTGAATTTCTTAAGCAAAAGGCTAAAGAGGTGGCCATAAATGGCTATACAATGTAGTGGTCATACTATTCCTTTATCGATAGTGGTCAAGGTAGGATGGGACCCCATGACTCCACTGACTGTATTTGATCCCGTACCTCTTTTTTCCCAAGGTGAATTTATAATTCGAGAAAATATTCCTTTAACTATTTCATTAATGGCAGACTCCGCTGAAGCTGTTGAAAGTGAAGCATACTTGGAATTAGAGACACAATCAGAGGATGGTTTTGTTAAAATTGCCTTGGGGAATACGGTATCAGTATTTGATTACTTAGGTGAGGACAACAACGAATTCCCCTTTAGGTTGGGCTATACGTTAATGAAACTTTATTATAAAGGTATTACTTACAATACTTCGGTCGAAATTATTCCAATTTACTTAGAGGGAAATCAAGTACAATCGATTCACAATTATCTTGAAAAGAGAATACGAACAATCTGTTACGATTTTATTGAACAAAATCGTTTAGTCGAAAACATAGACGTTGACTCTTTGAAGTGGTATCACGAATATGCCAGATTTCATAAAACACACGAGGCTGAAATAGTCACCCTTTTGTCTCGAGTTCGCACTGAACATCTTGTGAAACTTACCAAGGTGATAGTTTCAAAACCCTATTCCGCAACCATAAATAGTAAAGGGATTCGAATGAAAATAAGAAAGCCTTTTGATATTTATGGTCGTGAACAGTATTTTAATAAAGGAACCGTTTTAACTGTCGATGAAGAACTTGGGCGAAGGTTAAAACATATGCTTTTGCAGTGGCTGTCCCGTATAGATTATGCGCTAAAGAAAATTCACCATGAAGTAACATCTGTACAAAAGGAATGCCATGCAGAGGAAAAAAAGAAAAATCACTTTTTAATTAAAAAAGATGACCTTAGCCGTCGTAAATATGGTGTAGCGAAAGAGTATATCTACCAAATTAATAATATGGTTTGGAAATCTTCTCAACGTTTAGAGAGATTAAACAAACTCAATAAAAATCTTAAAGAATGGGTAAACGCATTAGACGTTGTAAAACACCGTATTCTATTTCTTGTTCTCAACACGGAGTTAAACGAAATCCAATCAATTCCACCAAAGGGAAATTATCGTTTTAACAATCGTGAATTAAAGCAAATTCATCGGATCTTTAAACAGAGTGAAGAATTAACCCAACAGCGTGGCAATAGTACCCGAATGACTCTAATAAGGAAACCTACATGGCAAATCTATGAATATTACGTAGTTGCAACGTTTTTAGACTTACTTAAAGATACTGGTTATGAATTTAAGGTTATTGCGGGTTTAGATGCAAATGTTTTCTCAAATGTGATTGAGCAAGGAATTCCTCAAGGTACAGAGTTGATTTTGGAAAATAATTTACATCAGATTCGCTTGGTTTTTGATGAATCGTTACCTCCCACAGAAAAACTTGCTTGTGAGGTTGGAACATCATGTTGTACATCATCAAAACATAATTGTCCCGATTTGCGAATTGAACTTTATCAATTAGGAGAGCCAAATATCTGTTTAAGCGGAATGGTTATAGATGTAAAACACAAAAAGTTATCGAATATTTGTTCTGAAGATGTTGAAACAGAAAACATGCGTCAATTGGAGGATTACTACAACATTAAGTGTGTTTATCCTGTTAGTAAATATCGACCTAATAAAAGAATCGTTGATAAAGTAATATGTGTTTATTCTGGAACAAATAAAGATCCTTACACACTAAAACTTGGAGATGTTAGTTATATTAGGCTTTTCCCAGAAACTCATCAGGATGGGGAAATAGTTTACGTGGCTGGTCGAGATGAATTACTTCAGGAAATACTCGAATGGTTAGTTCCACATATTGGTGCGATTAATGAAGGTTTAAATAATGAGCCTTTTGCCATTAAACATCCAGGAGAGCCTGCTTAGATTAGTCAATCTGAGTCTTCTTGTACACCACCACCCACAGCCTACCTATTGAATAGACAGGCAGTTCAGCCCATCGTGGTTGGACTGCTTTATTTTTTTCAAGGACGGTGGCCAATGACAGAAAACCTCGGCGAATTAACGCTAGACACCATCCATCACATGGACATTAACGACGGTCTCAAACTGCTCCCTGACAGTTCCATCGACCTCATCATCGCCGACCCACCCTACGGCATCAATTACCGTAGCGGCGGTCGAAAGCGAAAGTTCACCGCAATCCAAAACGACGATATCATCATGGCTGACTGGCTGGCCGATGCTTATCGGGTTCTGAAGGATGGTGGTGCTTTTTACTGCTACACGCGATGGGACGTCTATATCCAGTGGTATACTCGCATCTCACGCGACTTCACCATCAAGAACTGCATTATCTGGCAAAAGAACGGGGGAGGAATGGGTGATCTTCGTGGAGCCTACAGTCCGACCCACGAATTTCTCATCTTCGCCGTGAAGGGACGCCACATATTAAATGGAAAGCGAATTTCCGACGTATGGGCTGTGCCTCGCGATCCGGCAGTGACCTACATCCACCCAACGCAAAAGCCGGTAAAGC
>NZ_JACVHF010000044.1 GCF_014502795.1 Heliobacterium chlorum | reverse complement strand
TAAAATAATCTTGCCTATTTGCCACTTTTCTTTAGTTTAATTTGTTAGAGGCGCATAGTAGGGGTGTCGAATGTGCGGTATAACGTGTATATCTGTTATATAACCGTTATTAATCTTATAACCGTTACCCTCTCTTATATATACTGTTATTACTTTATGTCAAACAGCGCGACACCCCTGTCAAAACTTTTGACATTGCTTAATGTTTGTGTAATCAGGTGTTGATTGACGCCTTATACTCATATGAACCGTTTTTCCCCATAGAGGAACAAGAGACACCTTCGCCTCGCGCTCGCCCAGCTGCCGCACGGCTGGGTTGGCCACGTCGCGGGCTGTGGCCACGTGTGGCTTGCTGTTATATTCTGTATGGAGTTATATCACCAATGGATTCTGTCGGAACACATGGTGAAACAGATATGGCTGTGGTGATTACGCTCTCCACTACTGGGAAAGCAAAAAACCAGGTGAACATCTGTCCAGCCTGGTTGATGTATGCTGTTTAGATTGCAACTCTTAATTCGTTGGAAACCAAACCGTTATTAATATCGAGGTGGACCTGTTTGTACTGTTCTATCGTGCCAATATCCTTCCAGTAACCTTTGGCATTTACGCCTAACAAGGGTAACTTTTCTTCTAACAGTCGCGGGAACAATTGCTTTGAAAAGTCGTAAAAACCACTTGGGATATAATCGAAGATACTGGGTTCAAAGGCATATATTCCTGCGTTAATGGTGTTGGAAAATACTTGTTCCGGTTTTGGTTTTTCAATAAATCGACGAATATAACCGTTCTCATCGGTAATTACAATTCCAAATTGAGTCGGATCGTCCACCGTGGTTAATGCCATTGTCGCTAGCGCTTGTTTTTTCTGATGAAACTCAATGATTTTCGATAGGTTTATATTCGTTATTCCATCCCCGCTAATGACTAAGAACGTTTCATCAAGAAATTGCTGGGCCTGTTTCACAGAGCCAGCGGTACCAAGTGGTTCATTCTCGATGAAATAATTAAACCGTACACCAAATTGAGTTCCATCACCAAAATATTTCATGATTATCTCGGGGTAATAGCACAGTGTTACGGCAATCTCAGTTATTCCATGTTGTTTTAATAAATCAACAGCATACTCCATCGCTGGTCTACCATGAACAGGAACCATTGGTTTCGGCATGGTGTCCGTCAGCGGACGCAGCCGGGAACCCACTCCACCGGCCATAATCACGGCTTTCAAAAAACGATGCACTCCCCTTGGCAAAAGCCACTTTTTTTAATTTGAAACGAACGAGGTAATGATCGTCGAGATTATAGCCTGGGATTGTTATTTTTATCTCTACAATTTATTGTATGATGTTGTAATCTGCAAATTGAATACCAGATGTTGTTAACTTGATTATGCTGCTTCGAACGCACGAAGTACCGCGTTTAAAAGTAAGCTTCGAGATTCCTGGGTAATCGGATGAGCGATATCACAAAAGCTCCCATCTGGTCTCTTTCGACTCGGCATGGCAACAAATATCCCGTTTGGTCCTTCGACGACTTTGATATCATGGATAACAAAAGAGTCGTAAATAGTAACCGATGCAATAGCTTTGATAGCACCTGTTTGAAAGATTTTTCTAATCCTTACATCTGTGATAGCCATTCCGAAACCTCTCCCCAAATTATTCAGAATCCCTTGTTCAAGTGTAAACTTATCTTAGAAATAATCAACATTTGTTAAGAGATTTTTACACATATGTGAGAACTATCTTTATTTACGCTGCTTCCCTCAACCTAATATTTGCCGCCTTCACATACTGCTCCTCAACGTCAAACGCAATAAACCTTCGCCCCATCCGCTTGGCAGCCACGCAGTCTCCACCGCTTCCGCAGAACGGAACCAACACAACATCACCCGGCTGCGATGACTTCTCAATAATTATCTCGGCCAGTTTTACCGGCTTTTGCGTGGGATGGATGTAGGTTACTGCTGGATCGCGAGGCACAGCCCATACGTCTGAAATTCGCTTTCCATTTAATATGTGACGTCCCTTCACAGCGAAGATGAGAAATTCATGAGCGGGACTGTAGGCTCCACGAAGGTCACCCATTCCCCCACCGTTCTTTTGCCAGACGATGCAGTTCTTGATGGTGAAGTATTGGGAGATGCGGTGATACCATTCGGTGTAGACGTCCCAGCGGGTATAGCAGTAAAAAGCACCGCCATCTTTCAGCACTCGATAAGCGTCGGACAACCAGTCGGCCATGATGATGTCGTCGTTTTGGATTGCGGTGAACTTTCTCTTGCGACTGCCGCTACGGTAATTGATGCCATAAGGTGGGTCGGCGATGATGAGGTCGATAGAGTTGTCGGGGATTAGTTTGAGGCCGTCGTGGATGTCCATGTTATAGATGCGGTCAACCGATAATTCACCGATGATTGCTGTCATTTTCCACCTCTTTGCTCTTTGAAAATAGAAAAGGCAGTCCAACCACGATGGGATGAACTGCCTGTCTATTCAATAGGTGGGCTGTGGGTGGCGGGGTACAAGTAATAAATAGCCTCGATTGCCTCTTCTTATTTTTCCACCCGTTCTCTCAAAACTTCTTTCAACAACTCCAATGTACTTTCTTCCTCTGGCTTATTAGTACCTAACTCACCACGAAAAGCACGAGCAAGAATGGATTTTTTCATTAGGTCGATATTTTCAATAACATCACAAAGTTCAATAGCGTTTTGCTCCTTATCTATCAACCTATTCAAAATTGCACAAATCTCTTGCTGTTCTTTAATCGATGGAGTCGGAATAATAATTTTATTCAAATCCTTTGCATATATAGCAGCAACATTCGTTGTAACCTTTTTAATCTTGTCTAATTCAGCTTTCCCTTTCGCAGAATTTAAGTAATAGCAAACAAAGTCAGAAATAACTTCCTTAGTGAATCTAACTCTCATAATATTGTTATTATAAAGTACTGGCTCCTCAGTTGTGTTTTTATAGACAGCGTTTTTACCTACTAACTCTCTACTATTCCTTGTATTAAAGAGAAAATCTCCACTTTTAAGTTTGTATGCCTCTATTTCTGACTTTGGAGCGTTTACATACATTAAATTGTTTAAGTCAAGGTAACCGTCTTTATGAATATTATTCATCTTTAAGTATTTAATTTCGAAGTCTATCGATTGCTCATTTATATTCCTGACTAAGCCTAACTTAGATTCATAAACCAAGTCTCTAAATAGTATATTTTTCCAACTCTCTAAGCCAAGCCCATTTTCTTCTCGCCATTTTTCTGTCAACTCACCCGAAAAAGCCTTGTGAAGAATTGCTGATTTTCTGTTTTCATATGAGTCAAGGACAATTTGCACAAGTTCTTTAGCACGATCTAACTTCTCAAAAAGCGATACAATCAAGTCTACTATACGTTTTTGTTCAGGTAATGGGGCTAGAGGAATTGGAAACTCCTCTAATTCTGTACCTCTAATTGAAGGAGAATTATCTCCTTTCATCAGTAACGTTAAATTTGCAATTACATATTCACTACATAACAAAAAATACAAATATCTTGAATTTATTGCCCTAGAAGGCTTACATACATAGAAACCCGTAGATGCGATACAATCGGAATACTCTTTGTGAACATAAGCGATATTTCGCAGATAAGGTCTAACCATCGAGAATAGTGTGTTACCCTCTTCAAGACCTCTTGTCGCTCTACTTGGAGCACTGGCAGTCTCTATAGTCTTAAAATCTTTTATTATTTGATTTCTATTATCTATCGCATCTATATCAATATACTTAAAATACTCTTTATCTGGTTTAGTTGTTGTCATCGGTAGCGTAATAGATTTTATTCTTGTCCACACCCAATTATTCGGAAGCCCAAACGGCACTTCGTCATCTTTCATAATTGCCTGGTTAATTAAATCATCAGACGATAATTTCTTTTTTTTAGCCATTAGTAGCTTCCACCTAAACTTTTTAACTCTTTAACTACACTCATAATTAAGTCAACTGCTTCTTCAAGTTGAGCGACAACTTCTTCCCCGTTCTCTATCGGATCTTTGAGATTTTCATAATCTAGAATACTTTCGTCTCGAATTAAGCCTAAGTCAAGACTGTCGTTCTTTTCTTTGATCTGCTCCCTTGTAAAGACGGAAAAACGCTCGTCATGAGCTGTCCTTCTGTCTTCTGCTGTATAGGCTTTTACAAAGGAATTAAAATGCTCATGTTTTAAGGGTGTTGTCTTCCCGAAACTTTGCATGTTCGTACGCAAATCGTAAAACCATACTTCTTTTGTATTGCCCTTATCAGTTGTGCCACGAGTAAAGAAAAGCACATTGGTTTTGACACCCTGAGCATAAAAAATTCCTGTGGGTAGCCTCAAAATGGTATGTAGATTACACTTGTCCATCAAGTCTGCACGGATTTTCGCCCCATCACCATCAGCAAAAAGGACGTTATCAGGTAAGACCACGGATGCTCTGGCTTTCCCATTTGCTCTGAGTGAACGGTAGATATGTTGTAAAAAGTTAAGCTGTTTGTTGGATGTTGGATAAACAAAATCATCACGAGTCGCACGTTCTCCCCCTTTTTTAGTACCGAAAGGAGGGTTGGTAAGAACAACATCAAAACCTTTCAGATTCTTCCCTGCGTTTGAAAGAGTATCGCCTAAGATGATTTCTCCTTCAATGTCATGAAGCATGGCGTTCATAAGTGCCAGTCTATGCGTATCATGTACTAACTCACAGCCAGTAAAGGCTTTTTTCTTTTGAAACTCTTGCTCCTCGATGGATAAATCAAAAAGGTTATCTGTCTTATCTTTAATTTGTTTATCAGCAGCGATCATGAAGCCAAACGTTCCACATGCAGGGTCATTACACTTCTCCCCTGGTTGTGGGTCGATTAATTGCACCATAATATCAATCAGCACACGAGGCGTAAAATATTGCCCCGCTCCTGACTTTTTCTCGTTAGCGTTTTTCTCTAAAAGCCCTTCATAAAGGTTTCCAAGACCCTCTTCTTTGGCTGAATACCAGTCAAGATCGTTTATCGATTTAATAATCTTTTCTAGATTTTTTGGCTCATCGATGTTTGATCTTGCACCAGAATAGATCTCTTTTATTCTTCCAGTGGAATTCTCGCCTAAGTGATTTAATAGTTCGTTATAGAACTTTTTTAATTCTATCCCTTTCTTTTTAGTGAGTTCGTCCCAACGGTATTTTTCAGGGATTTGTCCTTCTGTCGATGTTTCTTTGCTCATCTTCAGAAATAAGATATAGGTTAACTCCGTCACATATTGATGATAGGTAATACCATCATCCCTGAGCACATTGCATAAGTTCCACAGTTTGGAGACAATTTCTTGGTTGGTCAACGTTAAGCACTCCATTCTTCATACAAATAATCATTAAGTTCTGCTATGATATCATCCAATTTATTTCCAAATATTTTATTAATAACCTTGTAACCACCTTTGGAGTTGAATGCTCCTGCATCAAACGTTTCTTTATCAATGATGCTCTCATTCAATAAGTGGGTTTCAATTCTACGAAGCCAGTCAAGTTCGATCTTGCTGAAGTTGTGTTTTTTCTTTAACTTGTTTACTGCATTTTTAATTCTTTCTTCATGACTAATAAGAGGCGATCCGATGGCCTGTTGCCGAATAAAGGTAATGATGTCTGCGGTAATGTCCTCATTCTTTAATTCTCTCCACGCTGAATTTAACTGTACCTCAGTGAACTTATGACGGTCAAGTTCTAGTTTCAGGCTCTTTAATGCTTCGCGAGTAAGCTCCTTAGGTCTTGTACACACAATATTAAGAGCTGCTATCTTATCTATATTGTTTTGGATAAAGTTCTTAAACTCAGCCAAGTAATCTTCTGGCTTTTCTGCGTTTCCGTAGCCTCTGGTATGAGAAATTAATTCGTCCTCTTTATCTGAAATGACTACAGGAATGGTTGGATTAGTGCTCCCCTCGTTAAGCATTTCAAAGAGGTTTTTATTCTTTAATATTTGTTCTTTAGCCTTTTCGATTGGTAAAGACTTTAACTCCTCGATAAATTGTGTTGGATTTTTTCCTCCCGAAAGATCGATAAAATGTTCTAGCGTTTTACCACTTAGTTTTCTTTTCTTTCTCTGTAATTTGGCAACGATCATATCGATTTGATTCTTTTTTTGTTCTTCTGTCGGTAATTTTTCGAGCCCATTGATAAGGTCTTCAAAGGTAGCGGTTGGATTAACGACGACAGGTTTCATTGTGGTTACGGCTTTTAGTGATTCATATACGCCCACGGGATCAAATATCTCAAAGTGAGTCTTATTTATTTCTGGGCATAGACGAGTAGCCCTCCCAAGCATCTGCTCAAAGAGAATCCTCGATTTTACCCTACGCAAGAAAACAAGTGTTGTTATCTCAGGAACGTCAACACCTGTCGTCAAAAGGTCTACGGTCACAGCTATATTAGGATATTTCTCGTTCTTAAATTTCTTGATTGCTTCAGATATCTTCTTCTTATTACCATTTTCCACTGAGCCTGTGATCTTCTTAATCGCATCATTATCAATACCGTAATCCTCATAAATCTCTCTAAGAATTTTCACGATTAGGTCAGCGTGGCTATCGTCAACAGCAAAGATAAGAGTTTTACCTTCGCCCTCTGGATTAATTGACTTCGCAATTTCTTGCAGAACGGTTCGATTGAAGGGTTCTGTGATCACTTTTCTGTTAAAACTCTCGATGTCAAAGTCTAATTCGTCTTCAAGTTCATAACTGTTCGTGATTTCTCCAGTAACGGGATCATAAATAGCGACAGATTCACCTTTTTTATAGTGAATCCCCTCAGTGGATAGCTTTGTTTTTATGTTATGTGGGGCATCATGATCGATTAAATAACCTTCTATTACGGCTTCTCTATAGGTGTAGTTAAATACAGGCTTTCCAAAGATCTCTACCGTATGAAGGGCTGGTGTCGCAGTTAGAGCTATTTTTACTGCATCAAAGTATTCGATGACGGTTCTATACTTACTGACATAGTCATCCTGGTTTCGATAGAATAGTTCGTCGTCTCCCATTTCTTTGTCGAGGATATAACCTCTATGTGCTTCGTCAACAACAATTAAATCATAATCGGTGACGGATGGCATAGTTTCGCCTTCGTTATACATGATCCGCTTTATTAAGCTTTGAACGGTGGCAACATGCAGTCTTGTTTCTTTCTCAATATCCTTATCTTCAAGTTCCTTGATATTATATATCTCATCCATGGTCATAAGGTCTTCCAATTTTACTTCCTTAAATACATCTTGTGCCTGTTCCCCTAATGCGGTGCGATCAACTAAGAACAATACTCGATTAAATCGCTCGGCTTTTAGAAGGCGGTAAATCAACCCTAGAATTGTGCGTGTTTTACCTGTACCTGTTGCCATGGATAAAAGAATTGACTGTTGACCGCCAATGACTGATTTTTCAGCGGCCTGAATCGCTTTTATCTGATAAGGCCTTAGGTTTAGTCCACCTTTATCAGTTAATAGATCATAACCGGTGTCTCTAAGCTCTTTGTCCGCTTTATCAATGTCTTTTTCAAGCAATTCCATTAGCCCTTGAGGGCTGGCCCAACCTTGTTCAGCTTTTGGAATATTGGTTGACTTACGAGCATCCAAAAACCAAATCCCTGATTTTGTTTCAAGCTGCTTTAAGTACTTTCTCCCATTGGTAGCAAACAGAAAAGGCACTTGGTAATCTCCCCATTTAGAAATGAGGTAACCTGAGTGCTCTGGTTTTATATTTTTGGCGTAATCCTTACATTGATAGTCAATTACGGATGGAATGTCAGCGAAATGGCGTTTTGCTTCGATAATGCCTACCAGTTGGGTTCCAGCAAACAAAGCATAATCGGCATAACCACCATTACCAACCTCTGAGTCAGTAGGCCATTCTGCAATCGCTAAATTTCTACCTTTCTGAGGTCTTGTCCCTTTTGAATATCGAAGATTGATCGTATCGGCTTCCCATCCTACTTTTCGTAGCTGTTCATCGATAAGATATCGAGTTTCTTTCTCTGAAAGATTGATTTTATCTGCTGAATTATTTGCCCGTTTTCTTCTATCAGAAATCGAAACCTCTGTTCCTATGGCAGGAGTGGTTTGAATCATGTCTGTAAGTTGTTTAATCTTTGCTTCCTGTGCTTCAATGATAGACTTAAACTTGCTATCTAAACTGATATCTTCGGGCAACACAAACTCTGCTGGTTCATAGTCCCAATCACCATAGGTTTGCATAAACCATATACCAAGTTTATGTGCAAATTCTAGAAGAATCTTCGCTCGCTCCGTTGATTCGTACCCGTCATGGACGGCATCATTGCGTGTTGTTCTTATCGCATAAAGAATATCATCAATGTCTTTGGGAAGAAGCCCTTCTTTTTTAAGCACTTTTATCCGATTCGCATGAGTATTTTCCTGTTGTGGTTGTGGTTCTGTTATGTTGTCTAACGCAAACATATGTCGAACGATAGACTCAGCAAATAGTCCTAATTTGATTAGGCAAGAATTTGAGTCTGTATAAAGATATTTTTCGGCCATACTCCCGAGAGATGCTAGTAAAGGCCACTTCTCTTCAAGAAAAGTGAAGTTTGATTTCAAAATAAATCAACTCCTGTCTCAAGGTACACATTCAAACAGCCGTCGAGTAAAAATCATTATATACTATTTATTCTACGAATTTCTTTATTTCCCTTTTAATTTACAGATAAGAAATGCCTATCTTCGTCTGCTTAAGTTACCATAGCAGATGAGTTTTCGACCAACTGGCCCTTCAAACGCCACAAATAGCCTCCCTTATCCCGCAAAAAACTCATCTTCTATGTAAAACGAAAAAAGCGACCTCGCCGTTAGTGGCGAAGTCTCTTTTTGGGGTCCGTGGCTGATTTTATTTCCTTCACTCGCTGTAAACATTCACTAAACATTCTGTCTCGAATTTTCAATTCGTCTAGTCTTTCCTCTAGTAATCTTTGGACGCTAGCTGGAATTGTAATCCCCGTGGCTTCAATTTGTTGCAGGAAGAATTCAAGATCGCTGAGTAAAGTTTCACTCGTACCTTCGGTACCATTCGATTCCGACAAAGCAATCTTGTCCTCTTCCCTCTTCCGCTGCCGTCGAGATTCAAGCCATTCCTGGATGAAGACGCATCACCTCCGGGTTAGTGTCCCGTAATAAAAAACAACCGCCCATTCACGCTGCTCCCGACAACGAGGTTTAGTTGGGAGGTCAGTGTACATGGGCGATTGTGCTCGGTTATTATGAGTAAAAAGTCACTTACTTGATACGCGAGTCTCTAAACACGAATGAACACCGCCCATCTTCAGTCAATCTACTAGGAGGTGACTGTTCTAGTGGACCACTGAGAGATGGGCGATCACATAGATACTTTATTCATAAGTTGAGGCATTTGCTACTCGAAAAACGGAATTACCCAGTTTTCAACTATCACACCCAGTTTGAGCGTAAACGTTCGGCATTACCGTCATCTCCTGGGGCTGGGTTCCCCAAGAATAAAAACCAAAAGCCCATCCGTACTACCCTCCCGAAATACGGGAGTTCTGTAAAGATGAGCAGTTGTGCTCAAGGATTTAGCAGACCCGGTTCTGAATACAGTCGCCGGGCCGCAAACCAAGAACCATATTGCGTTGGTAAACATCCGGTTGGCTGGTTATTTAGACAACGCAACGAGCTTAGAATGCCGTTTTAAGGACAAAAAATACCCCGCAAATGTGGGGGTGGGACGATTCACTTTGGGACTCGGGGGATGCAATGACAATATTAAAATATTCGGGTTTTCTTCAAACGTGATTAAAGAAGAAAAAAAGTACCCCGCGATAAACCCGCAGGGCGAAGCCGCGAAATGATAGAGGGTCATGTGAACCGTGCCAGTAAATCTATATGCATGATTGACTGAGTAATACCGGTGTTAACTTCAAAAAAATACCCCACATTAAACTTGTGGGGTCAAGACATAGAGAGAAAGGAATGGCAGGACAGCCGAACATGACAATATACTATTTATGCTCGTCTTTAGAAAGTATGACAATGACTGTTGTCAATAAAAAAAATACCCCGCAAATCGCAGGGTGCAACATGGATGGAACTCTTTAGAGGGCAAAAGCACGATACAATTTATGATTGATTCTTAGAAAACATGTCCAGAAAACGAAAGAAGCCCGTGAAACACGGACTCTTTCAGGGGACGTGGGAGCTGATATGAGAAATACGCTGAACCGAGTTTTGAAAAGAGCACAAGGAACAGCGCGACAATTATATTATTTCCAGTTTCAGGCTTATACAACCCTACCTTGAAAGACAAAATGGCTTTGAGAGATACGTGGTTGGACTGGTTTCTGTATAGTAGGATCAAACCGCCCTTTTCTTGCTTTGGAATAAACGTTTTACTTCGGTGCTAAAATCGTTAACGTCAAACGGCTTGCAAAAATATTTCGAAGCAAGTCCGTTACGTATACTTTCTTCAATTTGTTCGTCCGAGAAAACACTGATAAACCAGATCGGAGTTTTAATGCCGAGTTTGCGAATTTGATTGGCTGCCTCCAATACATCTACATCGGGCATCCGAATATCTAATATAATGAGGTCATAATGATTGCTGTTCGATAAGGCAATGACTTCAGAGCC
>NZ_JACVHF010000043.1 GCF_014502795.1 Heliobacterium chlorum | reverse complement strand
ATTTTATCGATGGCCTGTTTCTTAACGTCCGGTAAGACGTGGCTGTATGTATCCAGCGTAATCCTTATACTCCCATGGCCCAACAGTTCTTGAACCACCTTCGGGTGAACCCCAGCTTCGAGCAGTCGGGTCGCATATGTGTGCCTTAGTGAATGCAGATTGGTCTTCGGAATCTCAGCTTTGGCCAGAAGTCGATGAAACTTCGTGGCAAGGTTACGCTGTGAGACCATCCGGCCTTTCTTTGTCGTAACGACCAACCCGTCGTCCTCATAATCCTCCCCTTCGGCCATCCGTTCTATATACTGCAATACTTGCCACCTTTTCAACTGCCTCACTAGATCTTCGGTTATCGGAATCCTCCGATAGCCGTTTTTCGTTTTGGGCTCTTGGATGATTTGATGAGTTTTATTGGGGCCGTTCTCGTTCTTGACCAGCACGGTCCCCTTGGTCACATCGATATGACCCCGTTCGAGATTGATATCTCCCCACTTTAGAGCCAGCAACTCCCCTACCCTCATCCCTGTTCCGAGCAGCAGTTTGAAAGCGATCCAGAGACGGTCTTCTTCGGCAATGAACATAAATTCCTTCATTTGGTCTAAGGTGAATACGCTTATCTGCTTGGGAGATGGTTTAGGTTTTCTGACGTAATCGGCGATGTTCTTGTTAATCAGTTCATCGTGAATGGCCTGTTTGAGGGCAGTTCTTGCGGTGGTGAGAATCAGTTCAACTGTTCTCGTTGCGAGGCCGGACTGTCTTTTTTCATTTAAGAGCTTCTGCAGTTGTGTCGTTTGCAGCGATTGAATCTTCATGTTGCCCAGT
The DNA here is from genome assembly GCF_014502795.1 of Heliobacterium chlorum. Taxonomy (GTDB): domain Bacteria; phylum Bacillota; class Desulfitobacteriia; order Heliobacteriales; family Heliobacteriaceae; genus Heliobacterium; species Heliobacterium chlorum. The sequence continues at coordinate 10,810 of NZ_JACVHF010000043.1, read as the reverse complement.
TTGGGCTTCAAGTGAAGCCGACTGATGTACTCGTAACACTCATAAGTCTTGGGACGCACGTTTGGGCGTGCGTACTGCTCCAGCCAGATATCCATCCACTCGCCGAATGTCACGGTCGAGGGAATGATAAAAGTTCCTAACCGGTACTCAACGATAGCTTTGTCTCGCCAGACAAGAGCGTCGGATTCAGCTTTGAAAGTTTTACGAGCGTACTTCGCTTTACCGTTTTCATCTTGGCCGACGTGGACTTGGGCTACATAGTAGCCATCTTTTCGCCGATATACCGAGCCTTGTCCAGGTTTGTTGCGTGTTGATTGCATAAAGAAACACCTGCTCCTTTCGCTGTTTCAGATCAACTGATTTCTAGGAGGCAGGTGTAGGTTATCTCAAAGTTTGGGAAATGGGAAGTCAAAGTTTTTGGATGGGTCTGAAGTTAGTTCGATGCCCTTAATTCCTAAATAACTATTTCGTAGTCACAAATCGTTTCTAACTGAAAAACATCTTTCCAAAACTTTATGTCAAATATTAGATACCACAAGTCAACGTTGGATATTAAAAGTAATTTATCTAGAGGTTGAGGGCGTACCTCCCGCTTTTTTTCATTAAAGATAATACCTAAAGACTGTCGTTGAACAGATGTTAAATTAAATATTTTTAAATTAGTCGAAGTTTTAATTTTACGTCCACGATAGGTGGTAAGATTTGAAATAGATGTTAAAAAGTCTTTTTTTAATAGCTTTACAATTTCCTTTTTGTTGATTAAATAGTTTGACTTCCTGTAATGAAATAACCTTTCTAGTGTAAAAGACATTCTTAACATACCAGTGAATCTATTCATTGTAACTCCGGGGCATACCTTTTTGGTAAAAAGAAAATCATGAATCCAGGTAATAACTAATAAACCGAACTCAATAATAAACGTTAGTTTTACCAAAATCATGAGCAATCCTAATAGTACGTGGTAAATGCTAGTTATTGACTTGTAATTGACAAGTAATAGTCGAACAATAGCCGGTAATAAAAAGTAAACTAATGTTTGCCAAGTTTCAATCCTGGGTGAATTTATTGAAACCCCTAAAAAACCCATCAAATAAAATAAAGTGCAAAACCTTACTAGGAACAGCTTGCTATTTTTCATTCTATTTCCAACACCTCAACTTTTTATTCGATGAAATGTTGGACAAACTTTAGCAAAATTTATCGTCAAGTTTCGGCAAAAATATGCATTGCTCGACATTGAATCGCTAAATAGTAAGAAGCTGACCCAATAAATTCACTTCCTTTTCTCAAAGCATGCTCCCAATATATCGGCGGAAGTATGGTCTTCGGTTTAATTGCTCTTCGAACTTCAACCGGCAATACTCTTCCCGGAGACGGTCCACCTCACGGGATACAAGGATTGCTTGGTTAATTCTACGGGCTAGCAGTAGCCTGGAGGCCTCATGTCGTTTCTTGTGGATTAGTTTCAGAAGTTTATCTGCTTCGCTTTTCATCGTCAGGAATCACTCTCTTCCAACATTTGGCGAGTATTTATTCGATGTGGCGAGGCTTATTTCCTTCTTTTTACATAAAAGCAAAAAAGCGTTCGGCAACAGTGGGGCCGGTGACGCTTTAATAAAGTACTGTTGATATTCTTCGCTTGAACTACCTTGCATTAAAAAAGGAAGCGGCTCTAGTTATAAAATGAAAAGAATACAACAATTACATAAAGAAATATAACAACACCCATCATAATAGCAAATAACTCGTTGGTGGCATCAGTGAGATTCACTAATTGGTCTTTTTTCGCTATACCGTGTAATCCACTTAGAATAATAAATAAGCTTAAATTTATTATGTTAAGAATCGTTACATCCGCTCCAAATAATCTTCGAATAGTATCAGGAGCCAATAACATTAACAACGATAGACTTCCCAAAGTAATCCCAAGGATTACACGTGCTATTGCGATTTGAGTTCGATATCTGAAAAGATGTTTGAAGTGTATTAACATTTGATTTCACCTAATCCCTCGGTTTTGCAAGAGATGAATGATTCATAAGCCAGTAAATGACCATGCCGAAAATCGGAAGTATAAATGAAATACTACCCCACAAAAATGGCGAGATATTTAACGCCGAATAACCAAGTCTTTTTGCGTCTTTATAAACGATACTACAAACCGAGATGTGAGTTACCAGCAGAAAGGTGAAGAATAATGGATAAATAATTACCACCAAGGCTAATGCTAACTCGGACATTATAACCCTCCTAGCGTCAACACTAATTAACCAATTTTTAGATAATTTAATTTACATAATTGTAACATGATGGATTTAGTTTTACTACCCAAAGCGTGTGTCAATTAGCAAAGGCGTGAGATGGTTTTTTATGTTCATCATTTCACAGAATGAACATTGAGTTGAGGACTCACGTTTTTACCAGTTGACTTCCTCCCCATCTAGAGCGATGATGTCGTTGCGGCCCTCCATAACAGCAATCACCAGGATCGCCGCTTTGAACCCGGCTTTCCTCCAATTAAATAGCGATCAAAAGCGGAAGGACGGCTTGCTACCTACCCCTTCCCGTAGATGGATACGATGTCGGTTGTTAAAAGAGTAAAAAGCGTGAGCCTTTCGATATGGTGCCACGCTTTTTGCTTTTTCTAAATCATATTCCCGGTGAATTGGCGATTATATAATATTTTATTTACCCAGCCATAATGCTTCGGCTTGGCATATACTAGTTTATTTGTTCTAAAGTGGTATCAAGCTTTTTTTACTAAAATTTGAATTCTATTCGTATTTAATTCGAGACGCTTTTGAAGTTGTGATGTTATTTCCAGTTCAATTACAGACCCCGGAGATATGTTTTCGAATATGTATTGATAACTAGAAACAACAGTACCGCTTGTAGCTTCAATATGATAGGGAGTATTTGATACTATCCTGAAATGTTCACTATAGCTACCGTTTGCATGTAACTCTTTAAGTCTACCGAGATTTTCAATTTCAACTGGAACCGTAGAGTAAGCCTGTGTTTTCTCAGAAAGAACTATTCTAAAATTTGTTCGATCGATTTCAATCATACCATTCGCCGGAATATTAATATCGTCTAATTTTAAGGAGTATTTCCATAGTTTCTCGGCGACTGAAATTATTTGTTCGTGAGTCATTATTTTAAGTGCTATGTTGTTAAACTCCTTATAAGACTCAAGTTGGTTTTGTAATTCATCAACGGACTGATTAGTTCGATCAGTCATTATTTGATCATTAGAGCTTATCGTTTGTACTGGGGAGTGGGACATAGGGCTACAGGCCGTAATTAGTCCTATTAAGAAACAACAGTTAATAGTTGCTATTATCCTTTTCAACATTAAGATACCCCTCTTTCAAAGAAATCTTATTAATTTTTCGACAGCAACCCGCCATATCCTTCAATGGAATTGTTTGTATTTGCAGCATAAATTCTAAGTCATTTGATGTTGACTTTCTCCCCCACTAGAGCGATGATGTCACTGCGGCAACCGCCCAACAAGGAGGAATGAATATCGAGCAATATCGCCCCCAACAAAAATTAAAAATTTAATTCCGCAAATGATTTTTTACCGTCTTAAAAATCAACACGACACGCATTTTGATTCATATATCACACATTGAGGCCCAGTGCATGACGGGCCAGCAGTTAGGGGGAATGAATATCGAGGCATAACCGGCTCCACAAAAATAAAAAATTAAATTCCGCAATGATTCTTTATCGTCGAATCAACACGACACGCATTTTGCTTCACATAATCTCATCTTGGTCGAGTGCATGATGGGCCGGATAATAAGGGGGAGTTTTATCGGGTGATGGCTGGTTCCTTCAATTAAAGACAGCGACGAATCAAACTCGAGTCCGCAGAGGAGGTCTGCCTATCTGGAGAATATCGGTCCCGCCATTACTCTCAATACGAGGGAGGTCGATAACGCCAAAAGCTGAACCATCAGTTCTTGGAAATCGAATATGGGAAGCGTTGCTTCACGGTTGGGTTATGAGTTCCGGTTGGGGTCCACTGATGATGACCGCAGATTCTGATTCCCCGGTGGATTACGACGGCAGCGTAACCTGCAAATTATTCTAAGTAAATATAGTTCTTAGAACATCTTGCAGGTTTGCGAAAGGCACTACGTCCAGTCCGACTTGGCGAAGTCCGGCCACGTTACCAAAACCATCAGCCATGGCAGTTTGCGGTAAGCCATCAGCGAACTTCGCCCATACCACAGAGAGGCCAGTCTGCCCAAAAAGACGATAGGCGACTTTGTCCGGTAATCATGGAGGGTAGTCTGCCCTAACAACCAACAGCGAAGTCCGCCCATCCATACCTGAGGATACGTCCGACCACTTACCAAGCGAGGGTTCTCTAATCTAACAACCGTCGCTTATTTGGCGTGGGCTTTTTTAGTTATCAAAGAGCGAAACAGCCCCCGTTGCCGGGGGACTGTTGGGCGTTATTCTGCCTGTTTGGGCTTACTCATGTTCTCGTTGAGCTTCTCGATGTTCTGGTTCAACCGGGCCAGTTGTTCGGCGATGGTGGCTAGGGATTCAGCAATTTTAGGAACATCCCGTTCGTAGAACTTTCTGCCCATTCCGGTTTGATAGAATTCTGTCATTTTCATTACTCCTTCGATTTTACGAGTTCCGAGGTAGTCGTAGTATATCTAGGAGTAATAATCTAGTGAAGCGGACAAAAGATTCCATGTTCGTGGGAGAGGATCGCTATTAGGCGTTCCCCCCTCTCCCATATCATTGAAGAGAAACAAGATAAGCCCCTACCATCAAGAAAAGCCCACCTATCCATCTGACCGTAGGCACATACTCCGAAAACACCAGCCACCCAACGATAATTCCAAGGAAATGAATGAGCCCTTGTGCCGGGAATGCGGTACTGAATGGGACCATTGTTAGCAACTTGAACCACACTGGCAAAGCGAGTGTAAGTAAAACCACGCCACCAAGGATACCGGGAGACGTGGCGGCTTTGAGTAAGTTTGCAAACTCAAAACCGCCCATTCTGTCTAACTCCAATCGGATAAGGGTCTGCCCTGTTAAAATTAGAGAGATGTTCAATAACAGCAGCAACCATGCTTTTAGACTCATTGATCCACCCGTTTCTGAGGAGCCCCCTCGAATATCGTTAAGATATCCGTTCCCCATTCACGATGCATATAATCATGCGGTTCTTCTACACTTATCGCGGTGCTTAAACCTAACACCAACCCGTTTCGTTTCAACGGAAAAATTGCCGACTTGCTCCAACGGTATCTCTCTATTCGAGCGAACCTTCCATTGAGCTTCATTGAGTTCTGGATATTCGGTTTTACTCACTTTATCTGGCTGGTTTTTGGAATCTCGAAGGATGTAGTTTGTTAGTCGCTCTAGTTGACGGTCATTGGGTACCTCGCCGACTTGTTTCACATACGCTTCAATTAGATCATCTACTGCCTTAACCCGCCATTGAACCGGCATTTGTTGGGTAGTTAAAAGGTCTACAGCTTTCGCGAAGGAAGCTTTATAGTTCGATTCTATTGAAAATACCATCATGCCACCTCTTTCTCTTCATTGACCTGAGCGATCCGTTGAATTGCCGAGCGAACATGCTCACTGACGGCCTGTTGTGAGATGTTCATCCAATGGGCAGCGTCCTTTTGAATGAAGTCGTTAATGAAAACGAGCTTCAACGCCTGCTTTTGCCGATGTGTCAAGTTAGCTACTGTAATGGATTGTGCTAAGTCCAGCAATAACAAACTAGCGTCGTAATCTCCCCTTAGGAATCGGGATTCCCGGACATGGTGCAGTTGGGTGAGCAAAGCATAGATTCCCCGTTCACTGTCTAATGGATAGGCATCATCCAATCGCCGTTCCTTGGAAGACAAATCAATTACTTTCCCCAGTTACGCCACCTCCTCATTTATATGAAGTAAAGCATTGTCGATTAAGCAGTGCAGTTCTTTCAGAGTACCTTCGTTAGTAATCTCGAAATCCGCGTCAAACTCATCGACGGCCTTTTCGGTTTCATGATTAAACTGAGCCAAGTCAATCGGCTCACCCAATCGCTTAATTCGCCGAATCCGGGTGGTTGCTGAGGAATTGATTTTTACCACTTCAAAACCAGCTTCCAGCAAGGAGAAATATTCATTCCATTGGCGAAGGTCGGTAATGACGATATCATCATCCGGGCCGGTTTCTCTTTCGATTTGACGTAATACATAGTTCACCCACACGTCGGGGTCTACATCACGTAAGGCTTGACCGACATTTTGATACAAAGCACGGGGTTTACCGTCTTCATCAGAGTTGGGGAACAGTTCTTTGCAGAGGTTGCGAATGGCGTCACCGAAGGCGAACTTTCTGAACCCGTAATGATTCACCAAATAATCCGATACAGCATCCTTACCAGAACGCATTTTCCCTGTTAAAGCGATTTTCATTATGCAATCTTCCTTTCAGAATGTTGTTTATCGATGGCTTCCCATTGTTTGAGAAGGTTGAGTCTTTTCGCCAATCGTTGATAATACTCAATGTCTTGTTGTGAAAAACTGTGAGACTTTCGCAGTCTAGCCATGCCATTCACGAAGGTTATGAACAACCGGGCCTCCCCTTCTGCCAACGCCAGAGCCCTACGGTAATCAATCACTTTCCTCATCAGCACGCCCTCGCTCTTGCCACTTCGGCATAGTCTTCTTCGCGTTCAATTAATATGAAGTTAAATCCATTCTTTCGTGCTGCGACCGCTGTGCTACCGCTACCGCCGAATGGGTCAAGAACGATGCCGCCGGGTGGAGTAATCAGTTTTATCAGCCATGCCATGAGTTCAACGGGCTTTACGGTCGGGTGATGGTTACGACTTTTTACCGGCTTCCGTTCACGGCCGTCCATGGTGTACTTGCTGTTTATTACGCCACGGCCTGTGCCGGGATAGGTGCGCCGTTCTTCGAGGTCGACGACGTTACCTTGCCAGTCACTGTTGCGATCTTTCTTGCTGGACTTCTTTGAGATTTCTTTGGGAGTGATATTAAAGAATTGGCTGTACCACTCGCCTTCATCTGTGGTCACGCAGTTGGCCGGGAATCGTCCTTCTTCTGTTTGGTAAGATGGAACTCGGCAGTCTCGGATGTTGATTGCACCCGTGCCGTGCTGTTCAACATTCTCGCAAGTGTTGCCCTCCATGGGCTTCCTTGCCATTATTACCGGCTCATGTGCGGGCTTGATCGATGTACCCCAACCATCCCATTGCTTAGCGAGGTCTGTCGCTGGCTCGGTAATATAATGAACGATCTTCCCTGTCTGTTCCCCAGCGAACAGCGACGAGCCATACGCCCTGCCGTGGCCGTTACGCTTATCAGGAACTTCCCGTTCACCGATGATATGCCGTTCCACCCTAGCTCGTTTATCGAAGGCCTTACTTACATCCATGCTTTTGGGGAATCCGCTGGTGTACAGCCATTCAATAACATCGCGGATTTCAAAACCTGCCATCCGAAGGGCGACGGTCATGAGGTCTTGGGTACGCGTACCAGAGAAGCAGAGTATATGACCGCCGGGTTTCAAGACGCGATGAACCTCTCGCCAGACGGCGGGTCCCGGGACGAATGAGTCCCAGGTTTTGCCCATGAAGCCTTTGTTTCTGTGAATATAGTCCTCACCGGCCATCCACTTCGAGAGAACTTCACAGACATTCGGTTCTTTCGAGAGGCCATACGGTGGGTCGGTTACACAAGAGTCGATGGAGTTGTCGGGTAAGGATTTAAGGACTTCAAGGCAGTCACCAGTATGGACATTGTTGGTTTTTGGTTTTATCATCAGAAAATTACTCCCTCTATCAAAATAAAAACAATTACAACGAGAAAAGCTACGTATAAGCCTTTCTTTAGGAGTGGAAGTCATTGAGGGAAGAATTCGAAAAACTAATAACTACCCAAATCACTCTGATATTGCTAATAATTGTTATTTATACTGGTACGGGTTCATTAATCACCGGAATTATTAGCTTTATTGCAGGCTGGAACCTATCCATTCCCGAATTGTTATTAATAGGATATTTGGAGTTCTTTGCATTGTTGTTACTGAAATCATTTATACTAAGAAACGAATTAGAAGAATTAATCGACAGTAAAGTCGAAAAGATTCAAGCCGATGATTAACTCGCCTTATCCCACATCGTCTTCGGCAACTTCCCCACGGTATCCATCAGCAACTCATACACGTCCAGGTCCATCACATCGGCCTGGGCGTTGTTGTTTTTAGCCACCAGTTGCCTTAGGGTCGATCGCTGTTCCCGTAACTTCCTCATCGCCTGGTTATGCCCCTCGATATGGGGACCGTGGTATTCCCGCAAGGTATCCCACTTCTCGGTGTCCAGAGTGCGGACAGCCTCAAACATGGAATTAACTACATCGCGAGTTTCCCCTTGAGCGCCTCGTTCCCAGATCCGCTGCTTGAACACATTCTTCACCAGAGCCTCCTCGGAAAAATCCAGCATGAACGGCGGCATCATTACGCCTATGGGATACAGCGATCGGATAGCTTGCAGGGATTCTTCGGGATGCTCTTTTTGAAGCTGTTCACATTGTGCTAGTTGATCTTCCATCATCCGATGGTATAGCCAAGGATCCTTTGCTTCATTGGGAATCACAAATCCCCAAGGTTTATTCACTCGGAATCCACCAGCTATTCGGCGGTTACGGATGGTGTAGGTGATAAGGTGATCATAGACCGTCTTGCTCACGCCGATGTAAAGGAAGGTAACGGTCTCACCACGGATAGGCTCATATGAATGACCAGCCTTGACCATGCCATTGAGAAATCGATCGGTATTGTCCATATCGTCATACTTACCCAGATACAGAGCCGATGCGAAAGCACTGGATTTCCGGCCTTTGTCGGTAGCTCGCAAGGCGATGACCCGGCCATGTTGGATGGGAGTAAAGCCTTGCTCGACATAGTTTTCATTGATAAAATGCTCTATCTGGCGAATATCGTTGAGCCGTTCCGGTTCAAGATGAACACGTTCGTTCCAACAGATAGGATTTAGGTCAATTGTAAATCTAGGCAATCGCTTTGCTCCCTTCTGTACCGGTATGACCGAATCCGCCAGAGCCACGTTGAGTTTTTCGCAGTGATTCATGATCCGTAAATTCAACATTGAATAACACAGGCTGAAAGACCAGTTGGGCAATTCTATCCCCTTGACGAATCCGAAACGGATCGTAATCAAGATTTATAAGGATAACTCTGATTTCACCCGCATAATCAGCATCAATGGTTCCCGGTGAATTTAACACAGTTATCCCTTCTTTTAACGCCAACCCGCTACGAGGTCGAACTTGAGCTTCTATACCTTCCGGTAGTTGTACGGCAATACCTGTCCGAACCAAGATTCTTTCCCCTGGATAAACCACGAACTCTCCATACCCTAGCGTTTTTTCGATATTGTGAATCTCATCTGGAGGTAACATACCTAACGCATGGAGATCAAAACCACTGGAAAACTCCGTTTGTCGTTGCGGAAAAATTGCATCTCGATGAAGACGAATGATTTCAATACTCAATCTGGTCCCTCCTACCCTGCTTGCTGCAGTTCATTAAATTGCCGCTTCGGATACTCATAATTCTTCCGAACATCTCCCCATGAAGATACCTTTGTGAAGTAACCGATCACTCGCGTCATGTAATCAACAATCGGCTCTCCACAGATTGGGCAGTTCTTACCGGTCCCCACTATGGACGTATGACCTCCAGTGCAAACCCCGAATCCATAGTTGATGGCAAAGTGTTCGACTCCCTCTGATAAGGAAATCAGGATGAGTTTCTTCATTATAATAGGGTCGGTAATCCGCTCTTGAACATTGAGATGCAGGATGCCTCCGCCGCTTACGTGCTTCATAAAACGACCGGTCAAGTGAATGCGATCGGTGGTCCCCATATCGGCGATCAAGGGAACATACTGATTCGAGTACAATTCAAAGGGCTGTAGCTTCCGATATAACAGCCGATCCTTTTTTGCCAACGTGACAGCTGTGCTTTCCGCAGGGATTTCCTCGGTGTTGAATGAATGACCTGTTTCTCGGCTGAAGATTTGGGCGTATTCCTCTGTCCGCTTCAGTACCTTTTCGGTAAACGCCTGACCCTCATTGCTCTCCATCGGCATCCCCATAAATTCACACATCTCGTACTGACCATGGATTCCGATGGTAGAGAACAGCATATCCAGCGAGAACCAGCCGAGCGGTTTGAAAAACTTGAGGAAGCCTTTTTCTACCCGTCGACGTAGTATTTCTTCCCGGTGAACCAACAGCAGATCCCGCGCCATTCTCGCCCTACGATCCAACAGCTCGAAAAAATGCTTTTCATCACGGGCATCTAATGCCAGCCGTGGGAAGTTGATGGTCACCACCCGATGGGAGCCAATGTTGAGACCGCCGTTCCCGAAACTGTCGGCTCGATAACTCATCCGTTCGGTATCGTTTACATAACGACAGCACATTGCAATCTTGGAACCTTCATTGGCGTAGATATTCAGCACGCCGAGCTTGACGTTAATGCGGCTGATAAAGTCCAAGAAATCTACATCTAATGGCTGCCGATTTTCACCAACACACAGGTTCGCCGTCATAACCGGGAACCGGTATGGCAGGCCGGTTGCAGGATCACCGTTGGCAAAGAACTCAGCGATGATCTTTTGGATTTGCATGACGTACTCGATATCCACTTCTGAGCCATCGGGGTAGCGATATTCGGAGAACAGTTTCTTCAGGTTCTCACGGTCAAAGATAGATACGTTAGAAAACGG
>NZ_JACVHF010000042.1 GCF_014502795.1 Heliobacterium chlorum | reverse complement strand
TACTTTTCGGTCAAGGAATACACCTTCTGGAAAGATGGACAATGGATGACTCGTTGCCGAACGCTGGTTTCTCCCACGGGGATAGAATTCATCCGGAATGTTCTGAAGCGAAGAAAACTGGCCTCCTAATGGATGCCCATCGAAGAAACCAAAACTTCAAACAATAATTAGGAGGACGACATCAATGACGAACTTATCTTTGCAAGTGATTGAACAACAGGGCCAACGGGTACTGACAACGACTCAACTAGCCGAGGCGTTTGGGACGGAAGCTGTAATCATTAGTAACAACTTTAACCGTAACAAAGACCGATATACTGAAGGGAAGCATTTTTTTACGCTAGAAGGCAAGGCAAAACGCGATTTTCTTAACTATCATCAATTTGATATCAGTCTTAAAAAGGCCAAAATTGTTTACCTATGGACCGAAAAAGGTGCTTGCCTAAACGCCAAAAGCCTTCAGACGGATCAGGCATGGCAAGCATACGAAATGCTGGTCGACGAATATTACCGATTGAAAGAGCAGACGTCGGAGGCCACCTTTGAAGGCCGAATCATTCCCAAAAACTATATGGAAGCATTGGATGCTCTTGTCCAAACCGAAAAAATGCGACTAGAGCTCGTCGCTAAGGTTGAAGCAAACGCACCGAAGGTAGAAGCGTTTGATACCTTTATCGAATCCCACGCTTGGCAGACGATTGCGGAGGTGGCCAAGTCGCTAAATGATGGTCGTAACCGCGTTTATCAAATTCTTCGTGAAGAAGGCATTCTCATTAAAAATGGCTTTGATAAGAACCTACCTCTGCAAAAATATATTGATTGCGGGTACTTTGCCGTCAAAGAATACACTTTCTGGAATAATGGGCAGTTAATGACCAAATGTCGAACGCTGGTTTCTCCCAAAGGTCTAGAGTTCACTCGGAAAATCCTGAAGCGGAGAAGCCAAGCGTCGTGATCACCATCCTCAACCATCAGCTTAACGTAGATATCGAAGCAGAACTTCAAAAATATGATTGGCGGCGTCCTCGTTGGAGGGGGGAGAAGTTTTTGGCCTGCTCCCCTTTCCGTAACGAACGCAATCCTTCCTTTGCCGTTCATCTCAAAACCGGAGTATGGATAGATAGCGGTAGTGATGGCGATGAATGGAATAAAGGCAGTTTTCCAAAACTGCTGTCGTGGTTACGGAACGAGACTGTATGGGAATCTGAGGATTATCTGTTGCAGTCCTATTGTTTGAATCTCCAAGACATCGACCATGTTCAACTTTCGTTTAACCTGTTCTTAGAATCTCCCAAAGTCGGACCTTTGTCCGCCGACCTGTTAACACAGTATCGATTCCGCCACCCGTACCTGTCGAATAAGCGTGGCATCGAAGAAAAGTACCAACGGGCCTTCCAGATTGGTTACGATCGGCAGAATAAGGCCGTCACGTTTCCATGGTTCGATAAAGATGGCCAACTGGCGACAGTTAAATTCAGAAGTATAAACCATAAGTGGTTCTGGTATCACCCTGATGGACAACCCATCAAAAACCATCTATACGGCTTAAATATCGTCAACAAGACGGGTAAGACCCGCTTATGTATCGTAGAAAGCGAAATCGACGCCATTACCCTCTGGCAAGCCGGTCAACCAGCCGTCGCTCTCGGGGGAGCCAACCTATCAAGGCGGCAACGGGAGTTGATTCTGCAATCGTCAATCGAAGAGTTGATTATCGCCACCGACAACGACCAACCTGGAAAAAGGATAGCCGAAAGTATAATCCGGCAGTTGGGAGGATACGTTCATCTTAAATGCCTTCAACTGCCGAAGTCTGTCAAAGACGTCAATGATTTGACAAAGGTTGAACTTCTCCAAGTGAGGCAACAAGTTAAGGACTGCTGTTACTGGGAAAAGATAGCTTCCTAGTGGCGTGAGCTATTTGAATAAACCGTAAAGGCCAGTGGCAACGAGTGCCACAATGGTTGTTATGGTCAGCCAAAGGACCATCCGAGATTGGATTGGATTTTTAAGTACGTACCTTTTATTGGGATTTAGCTTTAGGTCAATGAATTGAATGATTACTTCAAGAACTTCTCCGAGACTTTCTGGGTTTGTATGCAGAGTTTCCTTAACTTCATTAACGGATGGCATCCGCCATACATTACAATCTTTGGCTTCCCGGTTGACGCGAATCTGAAGAAAAAACCAACAACCAAACGTCCAAGTAAGGATGATTAACCCTAGACTATACAAAAAAAGGGAAATGTAACGATCTAAGTCGCCCGACGTCAAGTAAATTCACCTCTTTCACTTCTTGTCCCTGCTGTTATTCGTCACCGTTTTCCTTTCCAATCTCCCGAAGAAAGGTGTGATATACATTAAAAAATTCATCATATAATGCCTGTTTTTGGTCCTCGGTAAGACGTTTATCTCTTGCGATCTGGGCAACGGTCTTTTGTAAGTTTGGATTTTGTTCCAGTTCGTCTGCGGCTGTCGCCGATACTTTTCCAAACCGATTAAATAAATCCTCAATATCTAATTGAAAAAAATGGGCGAGTTCGAAGATTAGTTTATCGCTGGGCATCTTAAACCCGCGTTCGAGCTCAGACAGATAGGGAACCGATACTTTTAGCGATTCACCAAGTTCATTGAGCGTGATACCCTTTTCTTCTCTCAAGCTTCGTAAATATGAACCGACTTCGGAAAGGCGAATGAGCTGCTCGCCCTTTTCTTTGGCGGTCATCTTTTTTGCCATTCATACCCATACCTCTCTATCAAGTACAATTTTTAAGATATCCCTATCGAAAGGTTACTATGAACGAAATGGATTCCAGTCGTTTACATCTATACGCACTGTCAATATAGTGGTATCTTTATCGTGTTGCTAGTTTAACCAACCAGCTAACTCAAAAACCACGTAAGTCGGAAACACAAAAAGTCACAGAATCGATAACGGTTATCTGGGTTTCATGGAATCTGTTCCTGACCCAGATAACCGTTTTTTGTTCCTTGAAAACTGAATATGAAAATTGGAAGCAATTACAAACGTCACAAATGACGAAAAAAAGCGACATGATGTAGTAGAGGGGTAATTACAAGCCCCCACAAACATCCGTCGCTACACAAGAAAGGACAGTTAAGTTGACATTCAAAGAACTGGACCGAAAAGCAGATGCGTTGGCAACGATGTACTTGAGAAGCGGTGACGGCCAGACGTTCGATGACTTGTTCAAACTCATGCAACCGATTGTAAGAAAGGAGGCGTATAAACGGTCTCTCAATACACGAGGGCTTCTCCACTATGATGACTTGGTCAGTGGATTTAACGAAATGATTTGGGTAACTGCGGTTCACTACAAAGAAAAAACAAGATTTACCCAACGGTTACGTTTCAATCTGAATCAAAAGGCGATCGCACTCTACAGAGAAAGTTTACAAAAGAAAAACATCCCGCCAGAAATGACGATGTCTCTTGAATTTGAGGACAACGTAACGGGCGAGACGTTAATCGACCTCATTGAAGACTCAGAAATGACCGATGACGTCGTTATCATAAAAAAAATGCTCGATGAGTTCTGCAAAACTCATGAGCATTATGGAAAAATCGTTCGAATGTTAGAATTCGGAATTACCATGGACGAGCTATCAAAGATGTTAGGTGCTGAAACCTACGATGATAAAACTCGTCAATTGATAACCCGAATAAAGAGAAAGCTGTTAGGGTTTTTGGCTTCAGAAGAACAAGTTGCCTAACAACAATCGGTTTTATTATAACCGATGAAATAAACTTTATAAATATTAAATGATGGTACAGGAGGAATTTACTTTGTCAATTGTAACAGCACGGGGAAAAGCGGCAAAAGAATCCATGGCGAAGAAGTCTTTCACCATTGATTTCAAAAAAGTGTATATGCGATTGAAAGATGGAGAATCCGTTCGTGTTCGGCTCCTAAGCACAGAGGATTATGTGGAATACCGTTCCCACGGCTCCTTCGCACATGGAATTTATACGCAGCCTTGCATCAAGCCAACAGGACAAGCCTGTGCTCATTGTGAGGCAGCCAGTTCCGGGGAAGAAGGGTTCGACGTACTGCGAGCCAGGAACCGGTATATGTTCGCCTTTGCCGATGTAGATGAAGGGATTCTCCGAGTGTTCGACGCTTCAAAAGGTCAAGCCCTAGGACTGATTGATACCATCGAGCAGTATGCAGGGGATATTCACGATGTGGCATTTATGTTCAAACGGACTGGCAGTCGGAAAGATACGGTGTACTCCTTAAACCCCATCCTAAAGCTAAATGCGAAAGACCGTGAGAAGTTTGACCAACTGGCTGATACCGTTGTTGAAGATTCGTTTTTCGAACAAGTCCTTCAACCTCGGAATCGTGAACAACAGATAAAAGAACTGCAAACCGCTGGGTTCCCCGTCACGAAAGTCTTCGGAGTTACGGAAGAGGAAGAATGTGTGCCGATTCCGCCGAATGACGATGCTCCCGACAGTGTTTTTTAATGGGACGGGTAAAACCGTCTCCCTTTCACCCGACTGGAGGTGAGCAGAATCAGTCTTGATTTTAGCCGATTAGAAAAGCCGGAAAGCAGTCTTCTAACAGACCGTGTCCGTGAGGCTCAATTAAAAAATAATTTGGCCCAACGGGAGCCCACATGGGACGAAGTATGGGTTACAGGCTGGGTCAGTCATACAGGAGCCAAAAAGAAGGCCATTTTTCAAACTGGCTTAACGGACTTAGATAAAAAGCGATTAAAGACCGTCAAGGCCGCGATTGATGACGGTGAACTAGGGATAGGCGTTGAGAGCTTAAAAAAGTTCACGAAGGCCCATGCTCTCCGACTATGGCGAGAACTACAGGAGAAACGAAAGCAGGCTATTCTTACTGAAATGGTCGTAAATACCCCAGGCAATTACCGCCTGATTCAGACAGAAGCCCAATTGGAACGACTCGTCGATGACCTAAAGGGCGAATCTGTGATTGCCTTCGATACCGAAACCACCGGGCTGGACGTATACAACGATGTTATTGTCGGAATGTCGATCACATTACCTAAGGCGGATTATCACGTATATATCCCGGTGGCTCATAAAGCTGGCACACAGTTGAAGCGATCACGGGTCCTCAATGCACTACACCCCATATTGACAGACCCCGCGATCGGTAAGGTGCTCCACAATGCCAAGTACGACATCCACATGCTGGTTCGCCATCGAACTCGGATGAAGGGATTGCTTCATGATACCCGGGTGGTGATGGCCTTGTTGAATGAGAATGAGCCGTCCTATGCACTTAAAAACCTAGCGACGAAGTACGGGAAGTATCTGGGATTCAAAGATTCTAGCCATACCTATGAGGATCTCTTTGGAAAGACTCGATTCGATGAAGTTCCGCTAGATGTGGCCCTGGTGTATGCCGCTAAGGATACACATCTCACTTGGAAGCTATATGAATGGCAACGGGATCACTTATTAAAACGGGATGCCTTACGCCAACTGCATCAAAACGTAGAGAACCCGTTGATTGATGTCTGCGTGGATATGGAGCAGAGTGGTTTTCTCATCGACCGCGACTATGCGGTGCAGTACGGCGATGAACTTCGGCTAGAAATCATTCAACTAAACAAAGCACTGGTGGACCACTTCGGCGAAATTAATTTTAACTCACCCATCCAACTGGCCCGGAAGTTTTACGATGAGTTGAAGTTACCGGAAGTCAATGGCCGGTCAACAGACGTAAAGACACTGAAAGCCTTAAAGGACAAACATCCGGGTATCGAAGTCTTGTTGAAATATCGGGAGTTATCTAAGTTACTCAGTACGTATGTTGAGGCTCTGCCGGGACAAATAAAACCGGATGGACGAATTCATGGTTCCTTTAATCAGGTATCCACAGTGACAGGCCGGTTTTCTAGTAGCGAGCCCAATCTACAGAACTTGCCGCCCAAAGCAAGAAAGCTAATCGTGGCTCCACCCGGCAAACTGCTGATCGGCAGCGATTTCTCACAAATCGAACCTCGAGTTTTGGCTCATATCAGCGGGGATCAACATCTTCAAGAGCCGTATTTGAACGGCCAAGACCTGTATTCCACGCTGGCAAGTCGGGTATTCAAAGTTCCTATTGAAGACTGTGGAGATGGAACAAAGTACCGGAAGATGATGAAGGTCGGATTGTTAGCGGTGATGTATGGAACCAGTATGCACACGCTATCGAGCCAGCTTGGGATTACAGTCGACGAAGCCCAACAGTTCATCCGAGACTTTTTTAGAACCTACCCCAAAGTCCATTCTTTCATTAAAAAGACTCATGAGTTCGTAAAGGAAAATGAGTATGTGGAAACCCTGTATGGCCGAAAGCGAAGATTTCCGGGACACCGACACAAAGCAAAGGGTTACGATTCCTTGGCAAAAGAAATCTGTTCCATTCTTGGCGTCGACGAACTTCCGCTCAACATCTGGAGAAACAACGATATCCCCAGGGACTTGAAACGTAAGTTTTACGATATTAAAGGCGAGGTAGAATCGGTACGACGGCAAAGTGTCAATGCGATCATTCAAGGAACTGCAGCTGATGTGATGAAGAAAGCCATGTTAAACCTATATCAATACTGTTCGAAAAAAGGCTGGTCTTTATGCGGGACCGTCCACGACGAGGCGTTGATGCTGGTGGATGATCACATTACTCGCTCTGAAATACAGAAAATTGAACAATGTATGACTTCAGCGGCTCAATTAAATGTACCGTTAAAAGTTGACACTGAATTGATGACCCGATGGGGCGAGGGGAAACCGAAAGGGGAGTGGTTTGCATCGGCAGCTTAGTAAACCGTAACGGGGCGATAAATCTACGAGAAAAAGTTTTAGCCGAGAAGAACAGCCGAGGTACAGAATTGACCAAAGCTATCCTTAGGCACTTTGACGCGATTCATTTCATTGAAGTTAAACAAGACCGTGAAATCGACAGGCTGTTTTTAGAGGATGAACTACACGGTGTGAATAGTGATTCCAGCGAGTTAGGATTTGAAGATGGCGTCATAACTTTCTCTCCATCGTCCGCTTATAAATGTGAACGGGAACTTTATTTCAAAGTAAAACACGTAGAAGCATCATTTGTCGACCGCTTTCCATACCAACGTCGATGGGCAAGGAACGGCACAGCCGTTCATGGAGCCATGCAGAAAGACTTACTGTACGCAGAAAAGCACCTTGATAAACCAAGATTTACTGTGGTTCGGACCAAAGATGGCAATCGACCAGCTTGGGAAAAGAATATCCGTCGAGTGAAGCAGTTTGCCCACAACGGCCAGCGGTTCCAATTGTACGGCATGATGGATGGTGTCCTTCAATATCAGCCAGACGGGAGCAAAATCGGATTGGAGTTTAAGACCAAGTCCACAACCCTTGGCGTTATTGGGGAGTACAAAATGAAAGATGCCCAAGCCGATCACAAAGAACAATGTGTTGCATACTCACTGTTATTTGGCCTAGATGAGTTTCTCATTGTGTATGAATCCCTAGCGAAGGACGGATGGACGAAAGGGGCCGAGGCCAAACCGGACATGCGAGCCTTTTATATGAAGGTATCCGATGAAGACCGTAATCGACTGTTAGATAAATTTGCAGACGTAGCCGGTATGTGCTACACCAACGAACTGCCTCGGGCCATGGTGGAGAAATGCTTCTTCTGCCTATATAAACCTCACTGCCATCAGGTGAGCGAACGGGCGGCAGCGTAATGGGGCGAACGAATTATCAGCGAGGCTATGAAATTGAGCGAAGGATTGTTCATGAGTTGACCGAACGAGGATTTCTGGTGTTGAGGTCTGCCGGTTCCCATTCTAAAGTCGATGTGCTTGGAATCAGCCGTAGACGAATCTTAGCCGTACAGTCCAAGCGAACCAAGCGGTTCTCCATGGCGGCCTATCGAAAAGAGATTGCTGATATCCAAGCGACCATTAAAGAACACAACATTGATGAAGTAATCGATTTTGAGTTCTGGGTTTGGGTCGATAGGCAAGGGTTTCGGAAGTGGAAAGTGACAGCGACCGACGTAACGGAGGTGGCATGATGACCACGGTTCGGATCGCTGGCTTTAATGACCTGAATACATCCGACGCCGACGGCATCGCCTTTTGTATCTTCTTTCAAGGATGCCATCGACAGTGTCCCGGTTGCCACAATCCTGAACTGCAATCATTTGATTGTGGGAAAGAGATGGATACCGACGAGATTATCCAGCGAATCCAAGCGAATCAACGATTCTATGATGCCGTGGTCTTTGTCGGTGGGGAGCCTATGGAACAGCCGAATGCGTTGAAGGTATTGTTGGCAGCAGTCAAATCCATTGGGTTGAGTACATGGCTGTACACGGGCTACAACATCTTCTCGATTTCCGACGACATCATCGACCTATGTGACGTTATCATTGCCGGGGAATACCGTCAGGAATTACACACTGGCGGATTCCCGGCCAGCTCCAATCAAATCATTGTGGACCGACGGAAGGAGAAGGTGGTTTGAAGATATCCCTAACGTTTGAACCTGGATTCGATGCCCTCTATCAGAAGTTTGCGAAAGACCCCGTTGGAATGAAGATGTTGGAACTGGAAGGAATCAGTCCAAACAAGGTTGATGTGGGGCAGATGTCCCACGACTATTTTACCAAGCGACTGGCCGATGCCAGTGTCGATCAGAACGCAAACTCCAATGAGGAACTGTCTGCCAACAACTATCAGGCCGAGGTCACCAAAGGCATCTTGAAATTGGAAGGGTACTATCTGCTGTGGCGGTACAGCAAGAAATGCTTCGGCATCCACAGGGCCAATCAGTTGATATCGGCCATATGGCAAGGAGAGTTATACTTTCACGATAGCTCCGGGCAAGGGATTCAGATCCCGTACTGCTTCGCTTTCTCCGCGGTGAACTTGATGATCGAAGGCCGTCCGTACGGTCAACTGAGAAGCCTACCGCCCAAACGGTCAGACAGCTTTATGGCTCAAGTGACCGAAGTTGTGATGGATCTAAGTCAAGAGTTTGCCGGTGCGGTGGCTCCCGGCGATCTTATCGTCAACCTTGCATGGTATCTAAAACAGGAAGGACGCAATCCGGAAAACCCAGATGACCGGGACTACATCGTTAACCTCTGGCAGAAGTTTGTTCATGTAGCCAACAACAAGTTTCGAACGAGTGGGCAGTCACCGTTTTCTAACGTATCTATCTTTGACCGTGAGAACCTGAAGAAACTTTTTTCCGGATATCGCTACCCCGATGGTTCGGAAGTCGATGTCGAGTACGTCATGCAAATTCAGAAAATCATTGCTGAGTTCTTTGCGAACGGCGATCCCTCGTCTGGCCTTCCGTACCGATTCCCTGTCATGACGGCCAACCTATGTGTAGATGAGAACCGACAGCCTTTAGATGAAGACTTCCTGGAGTTTATCAGTCGAATCAATGTAAAGCTTGGTGTGCTGAACATTTACGCCAATGAAGGCTCCAAGATTGCAATGTGCTGCAGGTACGTCAATGATACCGAACGCATGAACTACAGGGCTGACAGCTTCGGTAACGGCGGCCTTAATATCGGTTCCCACCGGGTGGTTACAGTCAACTTCCCAAGGCTGGCATTGGATGCCCGTGATGAAAAGCACTTCTTCACTCTATTGGAACGGCGAGCACAGATGGCCAGGGATCTGCTGTTGGTACACCGGGAAGAAATCTTACGCCGACGGGTAGAGAAAGGGTTCCTTAAATTCTTCAAACCACTGGGATGGTTTTCGCTGGACATGCTGTTCTCCACCATCGGTATTCACGGTCAATATGAGATGTGCGAGTTTATGGGACTTCCGATGGAAAGCAAAGAGGGTCAAGCGTTTACCGAAAAGGTACTGAAGCGAACGGAAGAATACGCTACCTCCTTTAGCCAGGAAACAGGTCATTCCTTTAACACTGAGGAAATTCCGGCGGAGAGTACAGCGGTGTCGTTAGCCAAGAAAGATCGCCTAGTCTACGGAAAACTTCAGCCGTTTGAACTTTACTCCAATCAATATATCCCGCTAATCGCCGATATGGGCAGTGTAGATCGCATCAAACTGACCGGTCGCTTTATGAAACTTGTTAGCGGTGGCGGCATCCTGCACCTTAATGTTCAAGAACGCATTACCGACCCTATTATAATGAGGAAACTCATCCTGATTTCCTTATCGGAGGGAGTAGAACACTTCGCCATCAATTATGGATTTGGTGTTTGTGCCAGTGGCCATACGTCCATTGTGGGGACCGGTAAAAACTGTCCGATCTGTGGCGAACCGATTGTTGATTACATGACCCGAGTGATTGGGTACTTCACGAAGGTCTCCTCATGGGGAGATATTCGGAAGAATTACGAGTATCCGAAACGACAGTTTAACGAACTGCAAAAAGCAGGGTAGGAGGGACCAGATTGAATATCTCTGTGAAGAAACTTCACCCCGACGCCATCGTCCCTCAACGTCAGACACCTCTCGCCAGTGGCTTTGACCTGCATGTTTTGGATGTCGTGTCGCCCAGGAAAACAGGAGCTCCGTATGACGATAGATTCGATTCTATGCTGCTGCAACCCAGCGATCGTATTCTTGTTCGCACAGGAGTTGCCGTTCAGATTCCAATGGGGATGGAAGCTCAAGTACGTCCTCGTAGTGGGTTGGCGTTGAAACATGGCGTGACCGTGCTGAATACACCAGGAACCATTGATACCGATTATACCGGAGATATTAGCGTGATTCTAATCCACCTTGGCGATGAGCCCATTAATATCTCAAAAGGCGATCGTGTGGCCCAACTGGTGTTTCAGCCTGTATTCCATGAAGTCGTGTTATCGCTGAAGGATCGTATCCACCTAACTGGACGTGGAATCAGAGGTTTTGGTCATACAGGCTGAGTCATCATTATGAAATCGATCTTTACAATGGCAGGGAAAGAAGAACGTTAGCAAGTTGAAGAAGAACCCTGAAATGAAGCCCGAGAAGAATCCGGAAAAGAAAAACATTTAATCGCCTCCCTTTTCCTATAGTGTGAACCTTTGATAACTTCATCATTCAAAAGGAGGACAACCATCTGTTCAAGATTGATATGGATCAGATTCGCTGGAATTCTCGTGTCCATCTTGACCCCGAACGTATCTCAGACATCTACAAGATTGAATACTTCATTAATGAGAACTACGTCGACGAAGGATTCACTCCAATTCAACACGGTCGAGTTATTGCCTTGCGGGCCACCGATAAAGGTCGTAAATCTAGTGCCTTTGCATCGGCCTTATATCTGGGAAAGTATGACGATATGGGCAACACCGACCGGTTTCTCAACGGCATGGTCAAAGCAGGTCATTCCTATGAACCCATCCGGGGAGAAACCGTAACATTCCTCTTTATCGGCGTGAGTAAAACGGTCTACGACCATCTCATTACCTACACCATCCGAAATCGCCGAATTGCCGGAGGCTTCCGAGCAAATAAGCCTTGGGGATTTGTGATTCCCTACGAAGCAAAAAATCCAGACTGGTATGTTCGCATGATGGAACAGCAGCTATCCCGATGTGAAGAGGTTCTAACAAATCATCCCGAGGAACCACTGCAAGCCATGCGATCTCTGTATCCAGTTGGAGTAATGATGCCACCGTTCATGCTGGATTTCTCTGAGGAAGCCCTGGTGAAGAATGTTTTCAAGCAACGTCTTTGGGAACGTGGTGCTCAAGGCGAAACCCGTGAAATCGTTAATTCCATGTTTGAGGCTATCCGCACTCTGGACGCCGAGAAGTGGGATACG
>NZ_JACVHF010000041.1 GCF_014502795.1 Heliobacterium chlorum | reverse complement strand
GGTGACCCGTAGGGGATTCGAACCCCTGTAACCGCCGTGAAAGGGCGGTGTCTTAGACCGCTTGACCAACGGGCCATTTGAAATGGTGATCCATGCTGGACTCGAACCAGCGACACCCTGATTAAAAGTCAGGTGCTCTACCAACTGAGCTAATGGATCAGCTCGTTCTGCCTTACGTTCGCTTGCTTGTCTAACGAGCGCCTGACACGATTTGTAGTATACAAAAACATGTATTACGTGTCAATGCGTTTTTTCTAAATTATTTTGGGATCTATGTAACCGGTCCAAAACAGAGAATGCAGCATCCCTTAACAGAATGCTGCATTCAAACCCCGATTCATCGCGTACGCGTTGAAAAACTGCGGTTAATAAGCCGATTCAAGGACGATCGTCTGCTCCCGGTCCGGGCCAACAGCCAAAATAGAGGCCGGGCAGCCGCAGAGTTCTTCCAGACGTTTTACATAGTTCCGGGCTTTCTCCGGCAGTTCTTCCAGAGAGCGGCAACCGGTCGTGTCCGTCATCCAGCCGGGCATTTCTTCATAGACAGGCACACAATCGGCCAGTTTCTTCAAGCTGTCCGGGAAATGCTGAATCACTTCGCCTTGATATTTGTAGCCGACACAGATTTTCACGGTCGGAAGTTCATCTAATACATCCAGTTTCGTGATGGCCATGGAAGTCAACCCGCTGACCCGAACGGAGAAGCGAAGGATAACGGCGTCAAACCAGCCGCAACGGCGAGGACGGCCTGTAGTCGTACCGAATTCATGGCCGGCTTTGCGAATTTGTTCGCCCACTTCGTCATTGAGTTCCGTCGGGAAGGGTCCTTCACCGACACGGGTCGTGTAGGCCTTGACCACACCGATAACTTTGTTGATCGTCGTCGGACCCACACCGGCGCCGGTACATGCTTCCCCGGCGATGGGATGGGACGAGGTGACAAAGGGGTAGGTTCCGTGGTCAATATCGAGCAGCGTGCCCTGGGCACCTTCAAAGAGCACATTCTTGCCGGCGAGACGAGCTTCTTCGATAAGTACGGACGTATCTGTCACATATTTACGCAGTTGATCTGCGTAGGCCTGGTATTCTGTGAAAATTTCTTCAACATCGACACCAGAAGTACCATAGACTTTTTCAAAGAGAACGTTTTTCGCGGCTACATTCTGAGTCAGTTTTTCCCGGAATTCTTCCGGATCCATCAGATCGATCATGCGGATGCCGACGCGAGCGAACTTGTCCACGTAGCAAGGACCAATCCCCCGCTTGGTGGTGCCGATTTTCGCGTTGCCTCTGCTCTCTTCTTCCACTTCATCGAGCTTGCGGTGGTAGGGCATGATAACATGAGCCCGACTGGATATGCGCAAATTATCGGTGGAGATGCCCATGCTTTCCAGGTAGTTCAATTCTTTCAGCAAGACACCGGGATCGACGACGACTCCATTGCCGATAATGCAGATTTTGTCTCCGTAGAGGATCCCTGAGGGAATGAGGTGGAGTTTATACTCCTTCCCCTCGACCATGACGGTATGTCCTGCGTTGTTGCCCCCCTGATAGCGTACCACCAGGTCGGCGTTCTGGGCCAGATAGTCGGTGATTTTGCCTTTTCCTTCGTCGCCCCACTGGGCGCCAACAACTACGACCGATGACATACTGGTACCCCCACTTCGTAAAAATATCCCCATTCCTCTGGGTTAAGCATACAGTAAAAAAACCTTGCCCAAGGCAAGGATAGCCCTTTCTATGTTATCAAAACAGGGCCTCCAAGTCAATAATAACCATCTTACGGCGAAAAAAGGAATTCCCCTCGAAAGAGCGAATTATTCAAAAAGACCATTAGGCGACACATTCTAATCATTTTCATCACCTGATCTGTCTTCATTCTCTATGCAATAGTCGTTATATGTTGGTAGTTTTCCTTCAAGGAGTGGAATCAATGAATCGACTCGAACAAGTCCTTGCCGCTAACAAAGCCTTTGTCCAGCGACTTCCTCAGGAGTTTCAACAAAGCACGGAAGATTACGTCGGCAAAACACCGAGCCGGGGACTGGCTATTTTCACCTGTATGGACACTCGTCTCGTCGATTTTCTAGAGCCGGCCATGGGTATCCGGCGTGGGGAAGCTAAGGTCATTAAGAATGCCGGCAACTCGGTGACGGGGCCTTTCGAAGCGACCATTCGTAGCCTCGTCGTGGGCATCTTCGAGTTGAACGTAGAAGAAGTCATGGTCATCGGCCATCTCGACTGCGGTGTGGCCAACAGTACTGCCGAAGGCCTCAAGCAAAAAATGCTTGCCCGCGGCATCTCTCCTGAAGCCTTACACATGGTGGAATATGAACTGGAGTCCTGGCTGGACCGGTTCCATCAACCCTGTGAAAACGTGAAGGAAGTTGTAAGCAAAATCCGAAATAATCCGCTCATCCCTAAAGATGTGCCGATTCACGGCCTTATGTTTAATCCTTATACCGGCGAGATCGAAGTGCTCGTCAACGGGTATGAGTATATCAAGAGTTAAAAATACTCGTTGAATGAGATTAAAAAAGTCGCCTTCCACCTAGGTTTTCCCCGGTGGAAAAGGCGACTTTTTCTTTCACACATTATACACTACTGTACACAATCTACTGAAAAAAGGTCGATAACCAGTTTTTCAATAGTACAATTGCTGTTTTACAAGGTATCTTCGGGAACGAAGCATATCGGGAATGATGAACATCGCCGAAGGCTCCCATACGGCTTCTTAGCCATCTATCTTTGGTAGGAAGTTAGCTTTTTAAGACCGATAGGAACGCTTGCATGTACTCGGGCAAGTCTGGTGGACGGCGAGAAGACACGAGATGTCCGTCGATCACGGCCGGCACGTCCAACCAAGTGGCGCCGGCGTTTTCCATGTCATCTCGAATGCCAGGGGTGCTGGTGACCTTCTTACCTTGTAAAATCTTCGCCGAAATCAAGACCCAGCCGGCATGACAAATCTGTCCGATAGGCTTTTTCTGTTCATCCATGGAGCGGACGATATCCAATACGGCCGGAAAACGGCGCAGTTTGTCCGGAGCCCAGCCACCGGGTACGAGCAACGCATCATATTCATCGGCGTTCACGTCATTAAAAGAAACATCGGACAAGGTCGGCACACCATATTTGCCTATATATTTCTCGTTCGCCTTTTCCCCGGCTAGATGAACGGTCAGCCCAGCTTCCCGCAACCGGAGCACCGGATACCATAGTTCTAGATCTTCAAAGTCATGGTCGATCAACTGCAATACCTTACGCGTTTTTTCACCCATTCCTTTTTCCTCTCCATTCTAAAACAAATCTAAAACAAACGTCAGCACCTTTATCGTAACGGGTCGTCAACCTTACCGTGGTTGCAGACCTATTTCTTATTGTAATTGAGAGCACAATTATTTTCACTATTGTGAACGCATGTTTTTTCATTTACTATGGAAATAGTTCTTACCTTTTTTCAATCTATGTACAAAATATTACCCAATAAGAGGAGGAAATACCTTTGCGACCTTTTCGAGAACGGCTCTATTTCATCGATAACTTGCGTGTGTTTGTCATCTTCTTTGTCATCTTGCTCCATACGGCCATGTCCTATATGGTCTACGCCCCGGAGTGGTGGTATGTGGTCGATGAGCAACGGAATCTGTTTTTCGATCTTTTTGTCTTGTTGACAGACGTGTTCATCATGCCGATCATGTTCTTTTCGGCTGGTTACTTTGTGCTCCCCACGTTGATCGGAAAAGGCCCGCTCCATTTTTGGTTGGACAAAGTTCGACGGATCCTCTTGCCCTGGATTTTCGGTGTCCTCTTTTTGGCTCCATTTATTTCGTACATGATCGTCTTCAGCCGGTCTGATACACCGCCCGATTACTTGAGCTTTTGGTTCGGCCCTTTTTGGGGTCCTTACTTCCAACATGCCCACTACTGGTTTTTAGGGGTTCTCAGCCTTTTCTTTTTGCTGCTTACCTTGACCTATCTGGTGATACCGGGATCCTTCGAAAAAGGCGGTAGAACATATCCATCGCCGCTGCTGTTTATCGTCTTTCTAATTCTAACGACGGGGGCCTTTTTTGTCGGAAATCTCTTTTACCACGCCGATGCCTGGGTCAACGTGCATTACCTATTTCTCTTACAGCCGACGCGCATCGGAATTTACGTCTGTTACTTCCTTTTAGGTGTCTACAGTTGGAGACGCTGGTGGTTTACCTCCTCCGGTTACCAACCGTCCCCGCTCGGTTGGAGCGTAGCTGCCGTCGTCAGCGGTATCGTTTTCTTAGGTTATCGCCTCTCCTTTACGAACGCTACTGACATATTGCCTAAAGCGGGTCTCGGATTTCTGCACGCCGCCTTTTGCATGACCATGTTTTTTGCCTGCTCGGCCCTTTTTCAACAGTTTGTCAACAGTGATGCTTTCCTCTGGCGGCGTTTGGCGGCAAACTCTTACGGAATCTACTATTTTCATATGCCCGTCCTGTTGCCGCTGGTCTACCTGATGAAACCGGTCGCTATCCCTATCGGTCTCAAGTTTGGCCTGCTTTCTGTGACTACTTTTCTGATCTGCTTTGTTAGTCTTGAATGCGTACATAAGATTCGCCAGCTCTTTCCCTCACAAAAACAACGTTTATACAGCTCTGTCCGCTAGGCTTTTTTCATTACTCTCTGTACGGATTTATTCCGAAATGTTATGTAAATTGCCGACCATGCATGTGGACAACTGACAACTGCCTGAAAGTGGTCTTGTCAACCAGATAAATACTTCTGTGTATAAGTTGTGGATAAGCCGTGGATAACCAGTTCCCACTAAAATTTCTGAACCGTTCGGTCACAAGCTATGACGAGAATAGTTGTTCACAAAGATAGTTTTACCTATAAAACAAGAAAGGGTTGGTGCCAGTAACGGCCCAACCCTTTTTCTGTGAATAACTTTTTTCATACAACCGTATCGGTTACCGGTAATCACGGTTTACGAACTTCGTAAACTCCTTCAAGAAGCCCAGCTCAATCGATCCGACGGGGCCGTTCCGGTGCTTGGCGATGATGATTTCGGCGATGCCTTTTTTCTCTGTTTCGGGCATGTAGTATTCTTCCCGGTAGATGAACATGACCATATCGGCGTCCTGCTCCAAGGCACCTGATTCGCGCAAGTGGCTCAAGTTCGGCTTTTTATCGGTCGTCTGTTCTACAGAACGGGAGAGCTGGGAAAGTCCCACGACCGGAACATTTAGCTCCCGGGCTAAGGCTTTTAAGGATCGAGAGATTTCTGAGATTTCTTGCTGCCGGTTCTCGGAGCGCTTCCCGGCACCCTGCATGAGTTGTATGTAATCGATGATGATCAAACCGAGCCCTTTTTCCGTCTTCAACCGCCGGCACTTGGCCCGCATCTCCATGACGGTGATACCGGCCGTGTCATCGATGTAAATGGGCGCGTCTGAAAGGGGCGTGATGGCTCGGGTCAGCGTATCCCAATCCTGTTCACTCAAGTCCCCTGTCCGCAGTCGCTGCTGGTCGATGAGAGCTTCTGACGCCAACATCCGCTGGACCAGCTGTTCCCGCGACATTTCCAGGCTGAAGACGGCGACGGGTACTTTGTCTCGAACGGCCGCATTTTGGGCGATGTTTAAGCAAAAGGCTGTTTTCCCCATGGCCGGACGGGCGGCAACGATGACCATATCAGAAGGCTGCAGTCCCGATGTCATCCGGTCTAACTCCCGGAAATGGGTCGCCACACCAGTAACTTCGCTTTTACGGCTGTACAGGTGTTCGATGTGATCGAGTGTGTTGACGAGGACTTCCCGCAGTGAAACCATCCCGTCGCGAGTTTGGCGCTGGGCGATTTCCAGAAAGGCTTGTTCCGCTTCGTCGAGGATCTGATCGACCTCATCGGTCGCATCATAGCCTTTTTGGGTGATCTTTGTGGAGGCACGGATGACTTGGCGAAGGAGCGATTTTTCCGACACGATGCGGCTGTAGTGTTCCACGTTGGCCGCTGTCGGTACGACGTTCCCTAGTTCGATCAGGTAAGGAATGCTCCCAACCCGCTCGAGATTACCGGTCTGCCGCAGTTCCTCCGTCAAGGTGATCAGATCGACCGGTTCCCCTCGCTGCGATAAGGTGAGCAAGGTCCGAAAGATAATTTGGTGGGCTTCTTTATAAAAGTCTTCCGGTTTTAAGAGTTCTGTTGCTTTATAGACGGCATCCCCATCAAGAAGCATCGAGCCGAGTACAGACTGCTCCGCTTCAATGTTCTGGGGGGGCAAACGATCAAACAGGCTGCTCATGGCACCTCCGCATCTCCCTCCGCATGTAGAAGACAGAAAACCCGGGTCCAGGAGACCCGGGTCAGGACGCTATCTCTATTGTGCAATGAGACGAGAAATCCGTCAATCCAGTGGAATCATTGTTGAAGAATGGCTAATTCGATCCAAATCTGACGAATCAGCCAAAAGTGAAAAAAGTTTATCGAAGTCCATTTACTTAAGAGGCGTTGCCGATAAGTTCTCTATTTGGGTTCGACGGATCGATCGATCCAGCCTGAATCAATTCCAGTGCTTCCATAATGGTTTGTACGGTGATGACTTCAATCCCATGAAGACCGGAAGGAATATCTTTTTCGTTCTCTTTCGGCAAGATAACCCGGCGGATACCCGCCTGGCGGGCGCCATAGATTTTTTCAAAGATGCCGCCAACCGCTTTGGCTTGTCCCCGTAAGGAGATTTCCCCGGTGATCGCGACATCCTGCCAGAGAGGAATCTCCATCACAGCTGAGTACATGGCGAGGAAGATGGCCATTCCGGCGGAAGGACCGTCAATATTACCACCACCGATGACGTTCACATGGATATCGTAATCGGCTAGTTCTTTGCCGGTAAGCTGGCGAAACACAGAGGCCGCGTTGAAGACAGAGTCTTTCGCCATGCTGCCGGCCGTATCATTAAAGCGGATGCTGCCTTTACCTTCTTTGGACGCCGGGAAGGCGACCGCTTCAATCTCGATCACCGATCCCACAAATCCGGTCACACCAAGGCCGAATATCCGGCCCACTTCCGCTTTATGTTCACCTTTTTGAGTCACGTAGGGACTGAGCCGAGCTGTTCGCAGCACTTCCAGCACATCATCGCGGGTCACATGGATGGGAAGGGAGGAATCGCCTGCTTCGGAAGTATTCAGACTCTCTCGCGTAGCAGCAGCTTCTGCAGAAGCCTTTTGGACGAGTTCATCTTGACAGTACAAAGATAGTCCATAGGCATCGGCTAAGATATTCACGGCTTTCCGGCCTTCAATGGTGTATTCGGCAATGATCTCGGCTACATCAGGATCGAGGGTCACGCCGAGTTTCTCGCCGGCATTCTCGATGATCGCTTGGACGTCGACTGGTGTGAGCGGTTCAAAGAAAATCTCGGCACAGCGGGAACGCAGAGCCGGGTTGATGTCAGCCGGAGATCGGGTCGTCGCCCCGACAAGGATAAAATCGGCTGGTGCTCCTTCTTCGAAGATCTTTTTGATCCATTGGGGGACGTTGGGATCATGGGGATCATAATAAGCTGATTCAAAGGAGACCCGCTTGTCTTCCAGCACCTTTAAGAGCTTGTTGAGCAGCATGGGGTCCATCTCACCGATTTCATCGATAAAAAGGACTCCACTGTGGGCATCGCTGACAAGACCGAGCTTCGGTTCGGGGATGCCTGTATCAGCTAGGTCCCGGCGGGCGCCTTGGTAAATGGGGTCATGGACCGAGCCCAGGAGCGGATTCGTCACTTCTCTCGGATCCCAACGCAGGGTCGTTCCGTCCACTTCCACAAAGGGTGCATCACTTTTAAAAGGGCCGATGGTCCGTTCTTTGGCTGCTGAGAAGGCTAAGCGAGCCGCTGTCGTCTTACCGACACCGGGAGGACCGTAACAGAGGATATGCTGCGGATAGGGGGAAGCCAGCTTGGACAAGATGGCCTGAATCGCCCGTTCCTGCCCGACCACCTCCGATATTTTCTGTGGGCGAAGCACTTCCATGGCCGAACGGGACAGGCGGTTGGCATTCATCTTCTCCAAAATGGCCAAACGTTTTAAGGTCTGAGCGTTTTCGGGTCCGCCGTTTTCCTTGATCACCTGCATCTTGATTTCACGCATGTATTCTTCGTGTCGCTCTTGCATCTTGTCGGCCACAAGCTTTTCGAGCTTGTCTTCAACGGAACGGCGGGCGATGATGCTAGCAATCTCTTCTTCTACGTCCTGAAGGATATCAGGGATATCCTTCATCGTCGGCGCTTTTTGGGGTAGAGGGCCTGTCAAGACGAGTTTTTGGAGAGCCCAGACACGCTCTTCTAACTGGGTCGATCGCATCTGTGTCAATATCTCCAGCTTACTGGCTCGTAAGACAAGCTTGTCCGCACCGTAAATGTCGGACAACATGCCAAATAAGGCATCCACTTGACGTTCCAGCATCTCTTCTTCTGACTTCTTCCCCATTAGGCGGGATAGCCTATTCAGCGCCAGAGTGTCCATTATTTTTTTCATCTACTCTGTTGTTTCTCCTTCCCGCGAAAAAAAACCCCCGTTGCCGGGGTGAATCGTCGTCACGTACTATCGCCGATACGAGACAGACGAGCAGTTTTCAATAGTACGTCAAGATAGTTATTCGTTGATGACCTCCACTTTAAGTTCCGCCGAAACAGAGGGGTGAATTTTAACGGTGATGGTGTAATGGCCCAGTGACTTAATGGGCTGCTTCAATTCATATTTACGTTTATCCACTTTCAAACCATGCTGTTTTTCCATGGCTTCGGCAATTTCCTTGTTGGTTACGGCTCCAAAGAGTTTGCCGCCTTCCCCGCACTTCGTTTTTACAGTGACAGTCAGGCCGCTCATCTTAGCACCCAACTCTTTGGCTTCTTGCAGTTCTTGCTCTTTTTTCTTCGCTTCGTTCGCTTTGAGCCGTTCTAAGTTTTTGATGTTGGCCGGAGTGGCTTCCACACCCAGAGCTCGGGGAAGGATGAAGTTGCGGTAGTAACCGTCGGCCACATTGACCAGATCGCCTTTTTTTCCTAGGCCTTTTACATCAGCATTTAAGATGATTTTCATGGGAACGTCCTCCTTGTATCAATTGCATATATTTCTGGCTAAGATTCTTTTTGAGCTGCCTGTTTGTTGCGCTGCAGATATTCAGAAATGACGACCAATAGTTTTTCTTTCGCTTCCTGTGGGGTTAGGTCGCTCAACTGAGCACCAGCGATGGTGAGGTGTCCACCGCCGCCCATGCTTTCCAGGATCGCATGAACGTTAATCTCCCCATGGGATCGGGCAGAAATCGCTGTTCCCTGTACATATGGTCTGAGGACGAAGGAAGCTTGAATCCCTTCTGTATCTAACAATATATCGGCAGCTTGAGCTGAAATGACGGCAGAACGGGGCACACTTTCTTCCTGCATGCCGATCGCGACCGTCCCAAAATGTATTTCCGCGTTTTGAATGATGGCGGCACGGCGGACCACCGTATCCATCGGATCGCGTAAAATTTCTTGGACCAGTTGCGGATCAGCCCCGGAACGACGCAGATAGGAAGCAGCCTCGAAGGTCCGGGCACCGGTCATAAATACAAAATGTTTCGTATCGACGGTAATCCCTGCCAGCAACGCTGATGCCGCGATACGTCCCAGTTCTACATCATCGCCTAAGTACTGCAAGATCTCCGCCACAAGTTCGCACGTGGACGAGGCGTAAGCCTCTAAATAAACAAGACTGGTTTTCTCGATAAATTCCTCTCCCCGGCGGTGGTGGTCGATGACGACCACATTCTTCGCCTCATCGAGGAGGCTCTTATCGGGAAGCAGAGAAGGTTTGTGGGTGTCGACGATGATCACTAAGGTTCGCTCGGTCACCAGAACATGGGCATCTTGTAACGGTACGATGATTCGTTCCAGATCGCTGTTGCTGCGGACAATGTCTATGAGGCGATCGATAGCTCCGCCACGAGCATCTAAGACGATGGATACCGGTTTGTCCAATTTCAATACGGCTTGTGATAAACCGATGGCCGAGCCTGCCGTATCCAAGTCGGCAAAGGCATGACCGATGATGACCACGTTTTCTGCGTTTTGAATTAAATTCCGAAGTGATTTGGCGATGACCCGGGTTCGTACACGAGTACGTTTTTCTACGGCCTCCGTGTTTCCTCCGTAAAAATGCACCCGATCGGCTGATTTGACGACCACCTGGTCGCCGCCCCGTTCTAAGGCTAAGTCGACGCCGGTACGAGCAAGGCGTCCCAAATCGAGCATCGATTCTTCTCCGGCTCCCAATCCGATGCTCAAGGTTACCGGGAGGCGGTTCCCTTGATCGATGGAACGGATTCGATCTAAGATTTCAAAGTTATGGGCCTGGCATAGGCGCAAACCAATGCCATTGATCAGCAATACATAGCGATCTTCGCCAATTTTGCGTAGAAAACCTTCCAATCCCATGGCCCATTCGCTGAGAAGCTTATCCACTTCTGCGATGACTGCCGATTTGTCTTCCTCTTCTAGTGGGGCGATCGCCTCGTCAAAGTTATCGATGATGCAGATACCGATGACTGGCCCCTCTTCCCGACTGGATCGTTGTTCATAATCAGTTACGTCATCAAAGATGAGCAAGCGCCGGCCCTCTTCTGGGCCTTGTCGCAAGGTTACTTTGATCTGTCGATCCCGGATAACCAAACGAGATGAGACCATTTCGCTAAAAGCAGAGTTCTTTTTAAAGTGCAGTTCCGGTAGATGACTTCGTAATTTACCCTTGAAGCGGTAGCCTGCCCTTCCCAGCATGCGCGCAAACTCCGGGTTATGCCAGACCATGATACCGCCTGAATCGATCAAGACGATGCCGAGCGGAAGATGGGATAGCAAATCCGATTCTGCAGAGTCCAACTGCTCCTCAAGATGGGCGACTTTCGCCTCGGCCTGAAGGCGAGAACGGTAGTAGTACTCTATGGCCACAAAAAGTACTGCCATCAACAAGGCCGTCACCCCTCCAGCCAACCATTGATGGACGGATGACAAGAGCGTGACGAGGAGACCCGCCGTCAGCACAGCCGGGAGCGTCATAAGCCAGAAGGACAGGCGTTTTTTCACTTCGGGAAGCATCGATCTTCCCCCACTCAGCGCTTTAGGCGCTCGTAAATTTGTCCATCTTTGATCGGTAATCAAAGATCAGATCAAAGAGGCCGAATACCATGATCAGGACGAGGATGTGTTGTAAGTATAGAAGTATAGTTACCGCGAGGACAAACAAT
Source organism: Heliobacterium chlorum (assembly GCF_014502795.1). GTDB lineage: Bacteria > Bacillota > Desulfitobacteriia > Heliobacteriales > Heliobacteriaceae > Heliobacterium > Heliobacterium chlorum. Next base: position 1,335 of record NZ_JACVHF010000041.1, on the reverse strand, counting down.
AGAAAAGGGGACAGCGTAAATTTGTCTAAAGCATAAGAAATGACGGAGAAGCCGAGAACGAGCAGGATCGGCATGATGATATAAAGAACGTTGATTCCCAGCAAGTATAACCAAGAGACATTCCAGTAATCACCGGCCAAAGATGCCGCTAGCCCGATGTTAACGACCCAGACGGTCTCCCAAGGAAGGCGCCATTCTCGAAAGGGTGGCAGCGTTGTTACTGGCAGTTGCAGGCGTTTTAAGATCAGTCTCGCCAGAAATAGATTAGTAGAGGCCGCCAGTAAGGAGGCCATTACGACTAGGCTCGGCAGCGTGTTCCGGAACATTTGAATCCAACTGTTGAACTGGTTGCGCAAGGCTTCCTCAGTGATTCCTTGCTCCGCGTAGAGTTCAAGTAGACCAGCCGAACGGTAAGACTCGATAACATAGTTTACGGCATTGCCTAGCTCTTGTTGAAAAGATTCCGGCGTTAGCCCAGCCAAGAGCATTAGGACATAAAATACACTGATCGTTGAAATCAATACGACAAAAGTACCAAGCCCAACTGATTTAAAGGTAGACCAGGAATGACGAAAAGCAATACCATAGAGAATAGCTAAGCCACCAAAATGAAGCGCCATAATGATCGCTGCTGGCAGTCCGGCGAAAAGGGCAATGAGTACTGTGGCTGCGCCCAGGCACATGGTGCCGATTTTCCATCCATGTCGGACGATGGCCACTACGATGGGTATGGTCCATACCAAGTTTGTGATTAAGGATAAGGGAACGATATAGATCCCCAGGAGAGCGAGCACTGCTGTCAACGCCGAAAGCATAGCTCCTTCCATTAATCCTCGAATTGGCATGTAATCACCTCAAATTAGATTAATTCGGGGATGCTCGGTGATTTTCCTTCCCCGTCCTGTGTTAAAAAAGGGGAGCAACCATGCTCCCCTTCCTTTTACTGATTAATCAGGCTTATTTTTCCCATCGGTGATTCCTTTACGCGTCGGTAAATGATTTATGTTGAAGTATTCTTCTGTAACAATCCTTATGTTATCGAATAGAATCGTTTATAACAAAACTCCATGGCCTTCGCCATGGAGTTTATTGTTCCTTGAAAACCACACAAAGGAAAGTAGGTTGCGCATAAGGTCAAGTCCTCGACCGATTCGTACCCGTCGACTGAACGCCTCACGGCGTGTACATCTCGGGCCGATCGACCAGGTCATCTTCCTGGGGTCTTACCTCTTTCGAGTGGGAAGTCTCATCTTTGGGTCGGTTTCGCGCTTAGATGCTTTCAGCGCTTATCCGCTCCCGACATAGCTACCCAGCGCTGCCGTTGGCACGACAACT
>NZ_JACVHF010000040.1 GCF_014502795.1 Heliobacterium chlorum | reverse complement strand
CCGTTTTCTAACGTATCTATCTTTGACCGTGAGAACCTGAAGAAACTGTTCTCCGAATATCGCTACCCCGATGGCTCCCAAGTCGACGTGGAATACGTGATGCAAATCCAGAAAATCATTGCCGAGTTCTTTGCCAACGGGGATCCTGCCACCGGCCTGCCGTACCGCTTTCCGGTCATGACGGCTAACTTGTGTGTGGATGAGAACCGGCAGCCGCTAGACGAAGACTTCCTCGACTTTATCAGTCGGATTAACGTCAAGCTCGGCGTGCTGAATATCTACGCCAATGAAGGCTCCAAGATTGCAATGTGTTGCAGGTACGTCAATGACACCGAACGGATGAGCTACCGAGCTGACAGCTTTGGCAACGGTGGCCTCAACATCGGCTCCCATCGGGTAGTCACCATCAACTTCCCAAGATTAGCGTTAGATGCCCGTGATGAAAAGCACTTCTTCACTCTCTTGGAACGGCGAGCGCAGATCGCTAAGGATTTGCTGTTGGTTCACCGGGAAGAAATTCTGCGTCGGCGGGTAGAGAAAGGATTCCTTAAATTCTTCAAACCGCTTGGTTGGTTTTCACTGGACATGCTGTTCTCCACTATCGGAATTCACGGTCAATATGAGATGTGTGAGTTTATGGGGATTCCGATGGAAAGTGAAGAAGGTCAATTGTTCACTGAGAAAGTGCTGAAGAAGACCGAGGAATATGCCCAGGCCTTCAGCCAAGAAACGGGGTATTCATTCAACACCGAGGAAATCCCAGCGGAGAGCACAGCGGTGACGTTGGCAAAAAAGGATCGCCTATTCTACCGGAAGTTGCAGCCCTTTGAGCTGTACTCAAACCAGTACGTTCCCTTAATTGCCGAAATGGGGACTACTGATCGCATTCACTTGACTGGTCGTTTCATGAAGCACGTTAGTGGCGGAGGCATTTTGCATCTCAACGTTCAGGAACGGATTACCGACCCCATTATAATGAAGAAACTCATCCTGATTTCCTTATCCGAGGGAGTGGAACACTTCGCAATCAACTATGGATTCGGGGTTTGCGCGAACGGACACACCTCAGTCATCGGAACAGATAAAACCTGCCCCATCTGTGGACAGCCCATTGTGGACTATATGACGCGAGTGATCGGTTACTTCACGAAGGTATCTTCATGGGGCGATGTTCGGAAGAATTACGAGTATCCGAAGCGGCAATTTAATGAACTGCAGAAAGCAGGGTAGGAGGGACCGGATTGAATATCTCTGCAAAACAGCTACATCTCGATGCCATCGTTCCTGAGCGTCAAACCCCGCTTGCCAGTGGATTTGACTTGCATGTTTTGGATGCAGTATCGCCAAGGAAAACGGCGGCTCCGTATAATGATGACTTCAAATCCGTCTTGCTGTTACCTACCGATCGCATCCTCGTTCGCACTGGTATCGCCCTTCAACTGCCTATGGGGATGGAAGCCCAAGTGCGACCTCGCAGTGGATTGGCGTTGAAGCATGGTGTTACTGTCCTCAATACGCCGGGAACGATCGACGCCGACTATACCGGAGATATCGGAGTGATTCTTATCAACCTTGGCGATGAGCCAATTGATATTTCAAAAGGCGATCGTGTTGCCCAATTGGTCTTTCAACCGGTCTTTCATGACGTAGTATTCTTAAAATCTGAAAAGCTCGACAAAACGGAACGAAACACAGCCGGATTTGGGCATACAGGAAGGAGAACATCTAATGGGATATGATTTTGCAACATTGTACGCATTACGAGGCGAGATCCTTTTTGAAGAAGAAACCCTGCGTAGCAAGGTGCTAAATGACAAGTCCGATCCGATTATTTTAGCCAAAGCATCTGCCTTGGCTTGGGCCGCCGAACGAATCACCTATGCGATTGAAGCGAATCTTGAATCGATAAATGAGGAGCGAAGAGAAAGGAGTAATAAAACTGAAAAGGTTTAGTATTGACCTTAATCCGATTTGCTGGAACGAACGTGTCCATCTTGAACCGGAACGAATCAAAGATATTCGCCAGATAGAGCATTTCATCAATGAGAACTATGTCGAGCAAGGATTCACACCTATCCAACATGGTCGCGTGATTGCACTACGCTCCACCGACAAAGCCGGCCAATCCAGTGCCTTCGCATCGGCCCTGTATCTTGGAAAGTATGACGACATGGGGAACACCAATCGCTTTCTCAACGGCATGGTCAAGGCCGGTCATTCCTATGAGCCAATCCGTGGTGAAACTGTAACATTCCTTTATATCGGCGTGAGTAAGACGGCTTACGATCATCTCATCACCTACACCATCCGTAACCGCCGGATAGCCGGGGGCTTCCGAGCGAATAAACCTTGGGGGCTTGTGGTTCCTAATGAAGCAAAAGACCCGTGGATTTACCATCGAATGATGGAAGAGCAACTGGCCCGATGCGAACGGCTTCGAAAAGAGCACCCGGAAGAATCACTTCAAGCCATTCGATCGCTGTACCCCATGGGCGTAATGATGCCACCGTTCATGCTGGATTTTTCCGAGGAGGCATTGGTGAAGAACGTGTTTAAGCAACGCATCTGGGAACGAGGTGCTCAAGGGGAAACCCGTGATATCGTCAACTCCATGTTCGAAGCCGTCAGTGCTCTGGACCCCCAGAAATGGGACACCTTGCGGGAATACCACGGTCTCCATATCGAGGGGCATAACCGGGCGATGCGGAAGTTGCGGGAACAGCGGCCTACCCTGCGCCAACTGGTGGCTAAAAACAACAACGCCCAGGCCGACATAATGGACCTGGACGTGTATGAGTTGCTTATGGATACCGTTGGGAAGTTGCCGAAGACGATGTGGGATAAAGCCAGTTAATTAAGATTCATCTCGTAACCACTTTACAACAACTTTCACATCTTCCATGAATAAGGTAGAGGTTACCACAATTACTGCACCAAGTAATACAAATCCCGCGAGAATGCAATCTTGGGTGGATAGGTTCAATCCAAATCCATAACTAATAAGTTTTGTTAGTAAACCTCCGATGGCAACGTAGATACTCGCAACAACAAGGGAAATAGGAAACATCAGATAGTAAGCTTTCTTTTTGGGGTTCAACTATTATCCACTCCAAGCGGATTCCTTTTACTCCTATTTTTCCTCGAAGAAAATTTTTTAATCGGAGGGATTGTTCGTTGATAACCAATACCAAAAATAGTGTACTCACAGGTGATTGTATTGAAGTCCTTAAATCCTTACCCGACAACTCCATTGATTCCTGCGTAACCGATCCACCCTACGGCCTATCCAAAGAACCGAATATCCGTGAAGTCCTCTCAAAGTGGATGGCTGGCCAGGATTACACCCACCAGGCAAAAGGCTTCATGGGTAAGTCCTGGGACTCATTTGTCCCTGGACCTGCCATCTGGCGAGAGGTTTATCGCGTCTTGAAACCTGGCGGCCATATCTTATGCTTCTCCGGTACTCGAACCCAAGATCTCATGACCGTCGCCCTTCGTATGGCCGGTTTTGAAATCAGAGATGTAATCGAATGGCTGTACACCAGTGGTTTCCCGAAAAGCATGGACGTGAGTAAAGCTTTTGATAAGCGAGCTGGGGTGGATCGGCATATCATCGGCGAACGAGAAGTGCCCGATAAGCGCAACGGCCACGGCAGGGCATATGGCTCGTCGCTTTTTGCCGGGGAACAGACGGGGAAGATCGTTCATTACATTACCGAACCAGCGACTGATCTAGCCAAGCAATGGGATGGATGGGGTACATCGATCAAACCCGCACATGAGCCGATAATAATGGCGAGGAAGCCCATGGAGGGCAATACTTGCGAGAACGTTGAAGAGTACGGTACAGGCGCGATCAACATCCGAGATTGCCGAGTCCTTTCAGACCAAACAGAGGAAGGTCGCTTTCCGGCCAACTGCGTGACCACCGATAACGATGAGTGGTACAGCCCATTCTTCAACATCACGCCCAAAGAAATCTCCAAGAAGTCCAGTAAAAAAGATCGAAACAGCGACTGGCAGGGTAACGTCATCGACCTCGAAGAACGGCGCACCTATCCTGGCACAGGCCGTGGCGTCATTAACAGCAAGTACACCATGGACGGCCGCGAGCGAAAGCCGGTAAAAAGCCGTAACCATCACCCGACTGTAAAGCCCGTTGAACTCATGGCATGGTTGATAAAGCTGGTGACTCCACCCGGCGGCATCGTTCTTGACCCATTTGGGGGAAGCGGAAGTACAGCGGTCGCTGCCCGAAAGTACGGATTTGATTTCATCTTAATTGAACGTGAAGAAGACTATGCCGAAGTGGCAAGAGCGAGGGCGTGCTGATGGCAAAAGTGATCGATTACCGTAAGGCTCTGGCGTTGGCAGAAGGAGAGGCCCGGTTGTTTATCACCTTCGTGAATGGCATGGCCAGACTACGAAAGTCTCACAGTTTTTCAAAACAAGGCATTGAGTATTACCAATATCTGACGAAAAGGCTTAACCTTCTCAAACAATGGGAAGCCATCGATAAACAACAATCTGAAAGGAAGATTGCATAATGAAAATCGCGTTAACAGGGAAGATGCGTTCCGGTAAGGATGCCGCTGCCGATTATCTGGTGAATCATTATGGGTTCAAGCAGTTTGCCTTCGGCGATGCCATTCGTAACCTCTGTAAAGAACTGTTCCCCTACGCTGATCAAGACGGAAAACCACGTGAGCTTTATCAAAATGTCGGACAGGCATTGAGAGACGTCGACCCTGACGTATGGGTGAACTATGTTTTACGGCAAATCGAAAGGGAGACTGGTCCAAATGATGATATCGTCATTACCGACCTCCGCCAATGGAATGAATATTTCTCCTTGCTGGAAGCTGGTTTTGATGTTGTAAAAATCAATTCTTCTGCGACCACACGGATTCAGCGTATGAAACGACTGGGTGAGCAGATTGATCTGGCTCAGTTTAATCATGAAACCGAAAAGGCCGTTGATGAATTTGACGCCGATTTTGAGATTACTAACGAGTGTACTTTGAAAGAACTGTACTGCTTAATCGACAATACTTTACTTCATATAAACGAGGAGGCGGCCTAACTGGGGAAAGTCATTGATTTCTCCGCAAAGGAACGGCGATTGGATGAGGCCTATCCATTAGACAGTGAACGGGGAATCTATGCTTTGCTTACCCAACTGCACCATGTTCGTGAATCTCGCTTCCTTCGAGGTGATTACGACGCTAGTTTGTTATTGCTGGACTTAGCGCAATCCGTTGAAGAAGCAAATCTTACCCATCGCCAGAAGCAAGCGTTAAAGCTGGTATTTATCAAAGACTTCATTCAGAAGGACGCAGCCCACTGGATGAATATCTCGCAACAGGCTGTCAGTGAGCATGTTCGCTCGGCCATTCAACGGATCGCTCAGGTCAATGAAGAAAAAGGGGTGGTATGATGGTATTTTCAACAGAGTCTAACTATAAAGCTTCCTTCGCGAAAGCTGTAGACCTCTTAACTACCCAACAAATGCCGGTTCAATGGCGGGTTAAGGCTGTTGATGATCTAATAGAGGCGTACGTAAAACAGGTGGGGGAGGTGCCCAACGAGCGTCAACTAGAACGGCTAACCAATTATATATTACGAGATTCCAAAAACCAGCCGGATAAAGTGAGCAAAACCGAATATCCAGAACTTAATGAAGCTCAATGGAAAGTTCGCTCAAACAGAGAAGTACCGCTGGAGCAAGTCGGCAATTTTTCCTTTGAAACGAAGCGGGTTGGGATTAGGTTTAAGCATCGTGATAAGTGTAGAAGAACCGCATGATTACACTCTGTTAAATCAGGGAACGGATATCTTAACGATATTCGAGGGGGCTCCTCAGAAACAGGTGGATCAATGAGTCTAAAAGCATGGTTACTACTGTTATTGAACATCTCACTAATTTTAGCGGGACAGACCCTTATACGATTGGAGTTAGACCGAATGGGCGGTTTTGAGTTTGCCAACTTACTCAACGCCGCCACGTCTCCCGGTATTCTTGGTGGCGTGGCGTTACTTACTCTCGCTTTGCCAGTGTGGTTCAAGTTGCTAACCATGGTCCCATTCAGCACAGCGTTCCCGGCACAAGGGCTAATTCATTTCCTTGGAATTATCGTTGGATGGCTGGTGTTTTCGGAGTATGTGCCCACGGTCAGATGGGTGGGTGGATTGTTCTTGATGATCGGTGCTTACCTTGTTTCTTTGAAGGGATAAAGTCGAGTGGGAGGAAGGAGAGGATCGCCTAACGGTGGTCCTCACATGAATCTATCTTTATTGAGGGAAGATACTTCTAGTAATGGTTCGTTTCCTATTTTTGAGTTCCAAACCAACTGGTATACTTTAGACCAGTCCATAAAAGAATGGGAGGAAAATAAATGATTGTTCATAACCTGCTGTTAAAGCTCCAGGATAGAAGTAGCGAAAGTATCGAAAATACGAGAAAACTACTGTTAAGCATGGGTGGAAGAATTGAGGTTATTCGCGACTTAAAAGTTTTTGTGGACATTCGTCATGCTGAGTCTTCGTATGATATTTCCCTTATTGCAAAATTTGATTCTATGGACGACTTCCAGACATACTTACCTCATCCGGTACATGTCGAGATTGGTAATCAACTTAAAAGCAAATTATCGGCTGCGGCTAATGTTTGTTATGAAGAGTAAACTTTTTAAAGTCATTTTCCATTGGAATTAAATTAACTTTACTTAGTAACGCTTCCTAGATAAGCTGTACCTGCCTCGCAACAATAGCAGGGAGGATTACAGAATGACAGAGTTTTATCAAACCGGCCTGGGCAGGAAGTTCTACGAACGGGACGTTCCAAAAATCGCTGAATCCCTGGCCACCATCGCCGAGCAACTGGCCCGATTGAACCAGAACATCGAGAAACTCAACGAGAACGTGGCTGAGCCCGAACGAGCAGAATAAAGCCAACGCAGTCCTCCGGCAACGGGGGCTGTTTCGCTCTTTGATAACAAAAAAACCCATGCCAAATAAGCGACGGTTGTGAGATTAAAGAACCCTCGCTTGATAAGTAGTCGGACGTAGACTCTGGTATGGATGGGCGGACTTTACTGTTGGTCGTGACGGTAAACTGGCCTTCTAGTATTGTCGCTTTAGTCTCCCCAAGAGCCAAGTTCACATGATGTTCACAGACCTTTCAGATCTCTTTCAGTTAGTCTCTGTAATCTATAAACACAGAGAAAAACTAAATGTCATCTGGGAGGTTATCAAAATGAGTTCCGTAACCAATCAAACCCTCGTGAATCTGAATGGTAACAGTAAGGTAGCTAGCCGGTCCTCGGTCGGCAAAATAAAAGGCATCGTTTCAGTTTCGCTAGCATTTCTTGGATTGATTGTAACTGTGACCGGGCTAGGCCTAATGGTCGCTCCTCATGGACCCGCAGCTTCTCAAGGTTGGACGTTCCTTGGAATGAACGTACCTGTTATGAAAGACCTGCACATATGGCTAGGATTCGGGATGGTCGCATTTATTATCGGACATCTCACCCTCAATCTGAAAACTTTATTCGCTGAGCTTAAGCTCTTTTTTCGATAAAAATTTGTTACCCAGCCCCGTCAGTTTCGTTTCTGGCGGGGTTTTCTATTTTCCGGCTAATCCGATAAAACCACTCCTTAAACCTCGGCACATCATGCACTGGACCGATATGAAGATTTATGAAGCAAGATGCGTGTCGTGTTGATTCGACGGTAGAATCATTGCGGAATTAGTTTTTTAATTGTTGTTGGAACCGGTCATTCCTCGATACTCAGACCTCCTTGCTGTTGGCCCGTCATACACGGCCATTATTTGAGATATATGAATCAAATGCGTGTCGTGTTGATTTCAACGGTGAAAAATCATTTGCGGAATTATATTTTTAATTTTTTGTTGGGGTCGGTTATTGCTCGATATCCATTCCTCCTTGGTGGGCGGTTGCCGCAGTGACATCATCGCTCTAGAGGGCGGGAAAGTCAACACAATAAAGCACCTAACATTGCTTGGTAATAATCGACAAACAACGACAAAAATGTAAAGGTGGTTGTAGTATAATACTAATTGATTGATTCATATTCGGAGGTAGGTAGTAAATGTTAACCGCCGTAAACAATCGCTTGAAATCTCATTCCAGATGTAAACAACTATCAAATGAACTAAAAAGGGTGAAAAGACAACTAGCCTCGGCCTTAAACTCAAAAAAAGATTTGGAAAATACCCATTTTGCTTTACTGGACATATTACCCGGTGGTGTATCCATAGCTACAGATATCTCTTGCAGTAAGATTATTCATAATCCTATAGCGGCGAAGTTTCTCCGAATTAACGAATGGGAGAATTTTTCCCACTCGTCTCAAAATCCACCGAGCGTAATTATTCGAAAAGACGGTAAAATTCTTACTCCGGATCTCATGCCTATCCAACGTTCAGCCCTTTTAGGGATTGAAATACATGGTGAAGAACTCGAATTCACGTGGGAAGATGGAGTCAGAAAAGTATCTATCTGGAATACCCGACCCATAAAGGATGAAAACGGAAACATCGATGTTGTTATTGCAACAATGGAAGATATTACGGAACGTAAGTTACTCGAAGAAGAACTAAAATTGCATCGAGACAATCTAGGGAAACTAGTAAATGAGAGAACTAAGCAACTTCAATTAATAAACAAACAATTAACCGAAGAAATTAAGAAACAGAAAATTACTGAAGAGGCTTTACGTGCATCTGAAAAGCGTTTTGCAAAAACTTTTCACAATAACCCACTTCCTATTTCAATAATATCCGTAGATGACGGACGTTATATAGATGTTAATCGGAGTTGGCAAGCATTAATGGGATATGAAAAAACGGAGATAATAGGACGAACATTGTTTGATTTTGATTTTTTGCATAGCTTTCAGCTGTCTTACAGTAATAAGTTACAAGATCCAATTCAAAGCAATGAAGTCGTTTTCCGAACCAAAATAGGCGAAAAGCGATATGGTCTTCATTCAACCTCACCAATAACAATAGATGGGAAAAAATGTTTACTGTCGACGACGTATGATATAACTGATAAAAAAAGAATTGAAAAAGAAATGTCTCGCTTAGATCGGCTAAATCTAATTGGTGAAATGGCTGGGGGAATCGGTCACGAGATTCGAAATCCATTAACTACAGTTAAGGGATTTCTACAAATTATGCAGGGTAAAGAAGATTTAAGACACTACCATGAATATATTGAGTTAATGATATCGGAGATTGAAAGAGCGAATTATATTATAACTGATTTCCTTTCACTCTCTAAAACGAATAAAATATATCAAACGAGAGAAAACATATCTGAAATTGTTAGAAAAATGAATCCTCTATTACAAGCCCATGCATATAAATTAGATAAAGAAGTTAAATTAGAATTGGAATCCGTCCCTAAAATTATCGGAGATGAAAAAGAGATTCGTCAGTTAATCCTTAACCTTGTTTTGAATGGTTTAGACGCGAGTCAGCCAAAAGAAAGCGTTACAATTAAAACATATACCTATGACGATTTTGTTGTATTAGATGTAATAGATCGAGGAAAAGGTATTCCTAAGAAATTTAGAGAAAAAATAGGCGTTCCTTTTTTTACAACTAAAGACAATGGTACTGGCTTAGGTTTAGCGGTGTGTTATGGTATTGCTGGACGCCATCGAGCAAAAATTAGCTACGAAACTGGAGCAAATGGCACAACATTTTCAGTTGTTTTTCCCATAAAGGAGTTTTAATCAAAAACAGTAGAAGAAAACGTTCTATTAATAATCATGGAAAAAGCGTCCGGCCCCACCACTGCCGAACGCTTTTTTCTTTTGCGATTCTGTAAAAAGAAGGAAAATACCCTCGCCACATCGAATAATCACTCACCAAATGTTGGAAGAGGGTGATTCTTGCCGATGAAAAGCGAAGCGGATAAACTTCTGAAATTAATTCACAAGAAACGCCACGAAGCATCCCGACTGCTGCTGGCCCGTAGGATTAATCAAGCCATCCTGGTCTCCCGTGAAGTTGACCAACTTCGGGAAGAGTATTGCCGGTTGAAGTTTGAAGAGCAGATAAACAGAAGGCCGTACATCCGCCGACATATTGTGAATACGCTTTAGAAAAAGGAAAAGCGTGGCTCCATATCGAATGGCTCACGCTTCAATCTGTTTATCACTGGGCAAAATAGAGTACGGATAAGTCAATACTGTCCGAAAGGGGAGAAGAGATGCCCACAGTTGATACCGACATTGAACGCATGTTTCTTACCGACGTAAAACAAAAGAAAACCACAGCCTCCGGCATCCGTGGCCGTGCCTCCCGACTAGGCCGTGTCGGCAGCATGGTTATGCCGTCGGATCGGATGTCGGGTAAGACCAAACGTGATTACCGGAGACCAGGGCCGTTGATCACTTACTCATTATTTGAGGACTTGGTACCATTCGAAGTGTTTGATCGGATGAAGTACGAGCAACATGTCCAACTGCTCCCTAAGTGGCGGAGGAAGTACGGGGATGATTATATTCGACGGGAGTGGGGGATGTCGAGGTACGGTTGGGAGGTTATTTTGGAGGTGTTAGACCTCGCTAAAAATTAGTAATCAACACGGTCAATTAGTACTTTTCCTCTCCAGCTACCGAGATAAACCGATCCGTATTTTTCATATTCATCCATATTGTATGCTACACTTTCTTCTAATATTTTTTTTGCCTCAGATGCGTAATGGATTATGTTTTTAACAACTTTTTTATTTATATCCTTAAGAAGATGTTCTGTTTTTTCATACACATTCCAAATTCTATCAATGGGATCTGGGTGTTCCTTGTAATACGAAATCGTGGGCGATATTTGTTCTTTAACATTTTCAAAAATATCAATGTACGAAAAAAACAATAAAGTGTTCAGTACTCTCATCTCAGTATTAATTGAGTTCCCTAACGGTCGAATGATCGAAGCGACATCTGCCTCGAATTCTTCTTTTTGTGAATGATTATAGAAACGATATGGTTTATTTCCCTTTATTAGATTAAGTAATGGTCTTGTATTCATGTTTTTATCGTCAAGATGATTTAACAAAAGGTGAGCATATTCATGACCAATAACAAACTGTAATTGCTCATCAACTGCATTGTTGATACACATATCAATTAATTCTGGCACGTTCCCACGTGGATCAAGGTCAAAATCAAGTGCTTCGGTTTGTAACATTATTCTTATTGCCAGTATCAAAGAATTCAATCGTACATCGTTTGGAACCATATCCTTAAAATCTAAAGAGTACAGATTCATATAATAGAGGAAGTATTTTAACGATTCTGATACGGTGATAATTTTGCCGAATTCTGTCTTCATACAAGAGCCGTTTGGATTGTCAGAATAAATAAACCCAGCAGTAATATCGTTTAATTTGGTAAAGTCTTCTTCTGGCAACGTATATAGATATTGTCTAAATTGTGTATCGTCAAAATGACTTGTAAAATTCCAATCCTTATTTTTATTACGTCGATTCAGCATTACTCTGAAAAATCTTGTGTTGTCGGCTACCATGTCTGCCCTCATTTTTAACAAAAAATCATTAGTGTTAGAAACATTAAAAATACTTTCTATTTCTTTTTCATTACAAAAAGACCTGTAGAATAGTTTCTCAGGATCAAATTTTTCGCCATCAGGATTTTTCACAATATCAAGTAAATGAAGTGTACCGAACTCATTCTTTATGTCCTCTATATTATTCGATCTAAAAAGGTTTTTAACATGTTCAATCGATGTATCTTTATCTTTTTCTAACATACAGCATTTTTTATATTTTTTACCGCTACCACAATAACATTTTTTATTGAGTTCCTTCCCTATACCCATAAAAAATCACTCCAGATTAAACATCAGTTTCCGTAATTATGAAATAATACTAACACATACTTACTATACTTACAATGAATAGAAAGTTTAGACGTTAGTTAAACCTCCAAAACTTTTCCTTCACTTCCCGCCCCACAAGAGATAACCTACACCTGCCTCCCTTGAAATCAGTCGATCTTGAACATCGAAAGGAGCAGGTGTTTTTTCATGACTTCTCAACGCAACAAACCCGGCCAGGGTTCTGTTTATCAGCGTAAAGACGGCTATTTTGTAGCCCAAGTCCACATCGGCGTAGACGATAACGGCAAACCAAAGTATGCTCGTCGAACTTTCAAAGCAGAGGGCGAAGCCCTACAGTGGAGAGATCAAGCATTGGTAGAGTACCGTCAAGGAATCTTCGTAATCCCAACCACTGTAACCTTCAGCGAATGGCTCGACATCTGGCTCGAACAATATGTGAAACCTAACGTCCGTCCTAAGACCTGGGAATCCTACGAGTACATCACCCGGCTTCATTTGAAGCCGAAGTTGGGTAACGTGAAGGTTCAGTCATTGCAGACCACCCAGTTACAAAAGCTCCTCAATGAAAAGCGGCAGTCTGGCTTATCAACGAGAACGGTAGAACTGATTCTCACGACCGCAAGAACGGCATTAAAACAGGCAATCCACGACGGGTTAATCGCAAAGAACGCTGCCGATCACGTACGCAAACCTAAACCATCCCCTAAGCAGATAAGTGTTTTCACCGTGGATCAAATGAAAGAATTTATGTTCGTAGCTGAAGAGGACAGGCTATGGATCGCCTTTAAGTTATTACTGGGGACCGGAATGAGGGTGGGGGAGTTGCTGGCCTTGAAATGGGGAGATATTAATCTCGAACGTGGCCATATCGATGTCACCAAGGGAACCGTACTGGTCAAGAACGAGAACGGCCCCAACAAGACTCATCAGATAATTCAAGAGCCAAAAACGAAAAACGGCTATCGGAGGATTCCGATAACCGAGGATTTGGTGCGTCAGCTTAAACGTTGGCAAGTGCTCCAATATATAGAACGGATGAGTGAGGAAGAGGAATACGAGGATGATGGACTGGTCGTAACGACTAAAAAGGGCCGGATGGTCTCACAACGTAATTTGGCCACGAAGTTCCACCGACTGCTGGCTAAGGCCGAAATCCCAAAGACCAATCTGCATTCATTACGACATACCTACGCTACCCGGCTATTAGAAGCCGGTGTTCATCCGAAGGTTGTACAGGAATTGTTGGGTCATGGCAGCATTAGGATTACGCTCGATACTTATAGTCACGTGTTGCCCGACGTGAAGAAGCAGGCAATCGACAAGATAGAAGGGATGTTGAGTCCGAGGAAGATGGGGTAGGTGTTTGTTTCATTCAGACGATATCTGAACTGACGTCATAGCGTGAGGTTAAAGCCCCACGCCTTTCTTCTCTATAGAAAAAGAGTAGAATGAAGTTAGATAACGTTAACTAATCCATGAACTATTTTGTTATTTTCCAAATCGGTAATTTGAAAAATAACTGTTTTATGTATATTGCATTGGTCTCGTTTGACCATAATAGAGACTTATAAATATAACGTGCAAAGTCGTTAATAAATTTTACACCGGGATGTTTATATTTATTTACTATGCCCGCCGAAACTATCCATATTGAAGTTGGTCTTAGTGATTTTAGGAGTTCTAAGTTCCAAGATTCAGAAGAACCATGATGAGGTACTAGTATTATAAGTCTTTTTTGCAAATCAAGTCGGAAGTGCTTTTTTATGGCTTCTAGATTTTTATTAAGATTTATATCGCCAAAAATCAAAAAGTTTTCATGATAACCGGTTGAATAGCTATTTATTAATGATGTCGATAATGATGAAACAATAGATTTATTTCTTAAACTCATTTTTTTGTCCATTGGATATTTATTATTCTCTGTAAAAATATCTGTATATAACAAAAAGTTCGTTTGGTTAGAAGGGCCGTGATGCATTACAATAGAAGTATCATTTATATCTGGAAAAATTTTTTTATAGCTCTTTTTTATAACTCGTCTATAGCGCCCTTTGGATATGTATTTTTTTAATTGATTATAACATGTAAAATCAATGCCTTCACTTTTCAAAGCGTTGAAAAACTTAGCTATCTTTTTTTCTTCGACTTTATTGTTAAAAAACTTGAATTCCCAAAATGGATAAAAATTTATACAGCCGTTATGTTGCTTAAATAAGACATTATTAAATCCCAGAATATCTGGTTCTTCGTTCCGAATTCTGTTTATTAATCGGTGATCGTCTTCTAAATCAATAATAACTTTTCCTACCGATTCAGAATCTAATTTTTCATCTGGGTTAGTTAGTAAATCATCAGTTGAAGTTTTATCTTCCGGAGGATTTTGTCCAAGTATTATTAGTTGACGTACTCCTTTAGATATAAAATATTTCACAGGATCTGATAGAAATTTATAATAAGACAATGGTTTTTCTCTGTTTTTTAGCCCTAGAATTAATCTTTCTTTAGGTGAGACATATGGTATTACAACAGTATCGACATTAATATTATCAAATAAAAATTCTAATCCGCTTACATGATCACGATCATAATGTGAAATTACTAATAAATCTAAACAGGCAGAATTATATTTCAAATAATCACAAAACCTAGTAATTTCGCTTTTTAATAATATTTGAGGGCTATCTGTACCACAGTCATATACAAAAGAAAATTCCCTACCGTAAATTTGGACAACTCCTTTGTAAAAAAGACCTTGTCCAACGGAACTGAACTTACTAAGGCATCGAATCACGATGGGTAACCCCCCTAAATCATTTTATCCTTTGTTTTGTGTACAATAATATCCAACCCCTTTATATAGAAAATAACACATTTATCGTCAAAATGACAATCTTTTATTAAATCATTCTGATGAAAACATTAAACCGTCCAATAAATCAACTGCAAGCGGTTTCTTAACCGTATGTCATCACCGTATCATCCTTATCTCATCGGAAACGCAAAAAACCGCCGTCAGCACACTGCCTCCGTCGGTTTCTCCTGCGTACCGGGCCATTTCAACCCCATGGCTTCACCAGAGATGCCCCTCCGTAACTACCACCGTAACCACATTTTGGTTCTCTCTTCCACCTGGTGATCCTGCTAACCCGCATA